>CAWIYZ010000001.1:0-270900 GCA_963840425.1 uncultured Alphaproteobacteria bacterium
CAACAGCGAGACGCAAACCGCTTCCGGGGAGCAGCCGACGCCGTCGCGGCCGCAGCTTCCGTCGGCGGCCGAGTGATTTCTCCTTCTCCCCGCACGCAGGGGAGAAGCCTAAGCGATGGAATTGAAGGGACGCCTGGCCCCTCGCGTCCCCTCGAGAAGAGAGAGCCGATGAACGAGATCACCAACCTCTTCAAGCAGCAGGCCCAACTGCCGACGTTCGACCGCATCCGCATCTCGATCGCCAGCCCGGAGGACATCCACTCCTGGTCGTTCGGCGAGATCAAGAAGCCCGAGACCATCAACTACCGCACCTTCAAGCCGGAGCGGGACGGCCTGTTCTGCGCCCGCATCTTCGGTCCCATCAAGGACTACGAGTGCTTGTGCGGCAAGTACAAGCGCATGAAGTACAAGGGCCTGATCTGCGAGAAGTGCGGCGTCGAGGTGACGCTGGCCAAGGTGCGCCGCGAGCGCATGGGGCATATCGAGCTGGCCGCGCCCGTTGCTCACATCTGGTTCCTGAAGTCGCTGCCATCGCGCATCGGCCTGTTGCTCGACATGACGCTCAAGGACCTGGAGCGGGTCCTCTATTTCGAGAATTACATCGTTGTCGAGCCCGGCGTATCGCCGTTCAAGGAGAAGCAGCTCCTGTCGGAGGAGCAGTACAACCAGGCCATAGAGGAGCACGGGCCCGACAGCTTCACCGCCGGCATCGGCGCGGAGGCCATCCGCGAAATCCTGATCGGCATGGACCTGAAGAAGATCCAGGACGAGATCCGCCAGGAGATCGCCGAGGCGACGACGGAGCTAAAGCCCAAGAAGCTCGCCAAGCGGCTCAAGGTGATCGAGGCATTCCTGGAGTCCGGCAACCGGCCCGAGTGGATGATTCTGACCGTGGTGCCGGTGATCCCACCGGAGCTGCGGCCGCTGGTGCCGCTTGATGGCGGCCGCTTCGCCACGTCCGACCTCAACGATCTCTATCGCCGCGTCATCAACCGCAACAACCGCTTGAAGCGGCTGATCGAGCTGCGCGCTCCCGACATCATCATCCGCAACGAGAAGCGGATGCTGCAGGAATCCGTCGATGCGCTGTTCGACAACGGCCGTCGCGGCCGCGTTATCACCGGCGCCAACAAGCGTCCGCTGAAGTCGCTGGCCGACATGTTGAAGGGCAAGCAGGGCCGTTTCCGGCAGAACCTGCTTGGCAAGCGCGTCGATTACTCGGGGCGCTCGGTGATCGTGGTCGGGCCCGAGCTCAAGCTGCACCAGTGCGGCCTGCCCAAGAAGATGGCGCTCGAGCTGTTCAAGCCGTTCATCTACGCGCGGCTGCAGACGCTCGGCCAGGCGGCCACCGTGAAGCAGGCCAAGAAGCTCGTCGAGAAGGAGAAGGGCGAGGTCTGGGACGTGCTCGACGAGGTCATCCGCGAGCATCCCGTTATGCTGAACCGCGCGCCCACGCTGCACCGTCTCGGCATCCAAGCCTTCGAGCCGGTGCTGATTGAGGGCAAGGCCATCCAGCTTCACCCGCTGGTGTGCGCGGCCTTCAACGCCGACTTCGACGGCGACCAGATGGCGGTGCACGTGCCGCTGTCGCTCGAGGCGCAGCTCGAGGCACGCGTGCTGATGATGTCGACCAACAACATCCTGCACCCGGCCAACGGCTCGCCCATCATCGTGCCGAGCCAGGACATCGTGCTCGGCCTCTACTACCTCTCCATCATGCGGGAGAAGGAGCCGGGC
This sequence comes from uncultured Alphaproteobacteria bacterium, assembly GCA_963840425.1. Classification (GTDB taxonomy): domain Bacteria; phylum Pseudomonadota; class Alphaproteobacteria; order Rhizobiales; family Hyphomicrobiaceae; genus CADEFX01. The sequence continues at coordinate 1,738 of CAWIYZ010000001.1, forward strand.
GAGGGCATGATGCTCGGCTCCATGTCGGAGGTGCATCACGCGCTCGAGTCGGGCGCAGTGTCGCTGCACGCCAAGGTCAAGGGCCGCGCCGTCAGCATCGATGCGGACGGCAACGAGGTCTTGGAGGTGCATGAGACCACGCCGGGCCGTCTGATGCTTGGTGAGCTGTTGCCGAAGAAGCCCGGCGTCAAGTTCGGGTTGGTCAACCAGCTTCTCACGAAGAAGGCGATCTCCGGCCTGATCGATGCCGTTTATCGCGACTGCGGTCAGAAGGAGACGGTGATCTTCTGCGACCGCATCATGGGGCTCGGCTTCTATCACGCGTTCAAGGCCGGGATCTCGTTCGGCAAGGACGATATGGTGATCCCGGACACCAAGGAGAAAATCGTCGACCAGACAACCGAGCTCGTGCGCGAGTTCGAGCAGCAGTACAACGACGGCCTCATCACCCAGCTGGAGAAGTACAACAAGGTGGTCGATGCCTGGTCCAAGTGCACCGACCAGATCGCCAAGGAGATGATGGACCGCATCTCCGCCGCACAGAAGGACGGCAAGACTGGCCGCGAGAAGCCCGTCAACTCGATCTACATGATGAGCCACTCCGGTGCGCGCGGCTCCCCGGCGCAGATGAAGCAGCTCGCCGGCATGCGCGGACTGATGACCAAGCCGTCGGGCGAGATCATCGAGACGCCGATCATCTCCAACTTCAAGGAAGGGCTCTCGGTGCTCGAGTATTTCAACTCGACACACGGCGCCCGCAAGGGCTTGGCGGACACGGCGCTCAAGACGGCCAACTCCGGCTATCTCACGCGTCGCCTCGTCGACGTGGCGCAGGACTGCATCATCACCGAGGAGGACTGCGGAACCGATCACGGCATCGCTGTGCAGGCCGTTGTGGACGCGGGCGAGGTCATCGTCTCGCTCGCCGCTCGCGTTCTTGGCCGCACCGCGGCCGAGGACATCGTGGCGCCGGCCACCAAGAAGGTCTTGGTCAAAGGTGGTGAGTTGATCGGCGAGGCCGAGGCCGAGATCATCGGGCAGGCCGAGGTGCAGGAGGTCCGCATCAGGTCGGTGCTGACCTGCGAGACCGAGGTAGGCGTATGCGGGAAGTGCTACGGTCGCGACCTTGCGCGTGGCACGCCGGTCAACATCGGTGAAGCAGTCGGCGTGATCGCAGCGCAGTCGATCGGTGAGCCGGGCACCCAGCTCACCATGCGCACCTTCCACATCGGCGGCGTGGCGCAGACGGTCGACCAGTCCTTCATCGAGTCGAACTTCAACGGCAAGGTGAAGGTCAAGAACCGCAACATCGGCAAGGATAGCCAAGGTCGTCTCATCGCCATGGGGCGCACCATGTCGGTGGTGATCGTCGACCAGGGCGGCAAGGAGCTGGCTTCGCACAAGATCGTCTATGGCGCGCGTCTGCATGTGGACGAAGGCGATAGTGTCAAGCGCGGCACCCGTCTGGCGCAATGGGATCCCTACACCCGGCCCATCATCACCGAGAGCGATGGCGTCATCGACTTCGAGGACATGGTCGACGGCGTGTCGGTCAAGGAGCAAACCGACGAGGTGAAGGGCACCACCAATCGCGTGGTAGTCGACTGGCGCGCGTCCCCGCGTGGCCAAAATCTGAAGCCCGCGGTGCTTGTGAAAGACTCCAAGGGCGGCAAGCCCATCAAGCTCGCACGCGGCGGCGATGCCCGCTATCTGCTGCCGGTAGAGGCCGTTTTGTCCGTCGATTCCGGTCAGAAGGTGAAGGCCGGCGACGTGCTGGCGCGTGTTCCCACTGCATCGGCCAAGTCGGGCGACATCACCGGCGGTCTGCCGCGCGTGGCGGAGCTGTTCGAGGCGCGCCGTCCGAAGGATCACGCCATCATCGCGGAGACCTCGGGCACGGTCGAGTTCGGCAAGGACTACAAGAACAAGCAGCGCATCACCATCAAGCCGGAGGACGATCAGCAGGCGCCTGTGGAATACTTGATCCCGCGTGGCAAGAGCCTCGCGGTGCAACATGGCGACCGCATCGAAAAGGGCGAGTTCGTCTACGACGGGCATCCTGCGCCGCACGACATCCTGGCGATCAAGGGCGTGGAGGAGCTCGCCAAGTACCTGATCAAGGAGATCCAGGACGTCTACCGGCTGCAGGGCGTGACGATCAACGACAAGCACATCGAGGTGATCGTCCGGCAGATGCTGCAGAAGGTGGAGATTGAGGACGCCGGCGAGAGCGAATACCTGAAGGGCGAGCAGATCGACAAGTCCGAGTTCGACGAGAGCAATATCGCGCTCGACAAGGCGGGCAAGCGGATGGCTACGGCCAAGCCGGTTCTGCTCGGCATCACGAAGGCGTCCCTGCAGACGCGCAGCTTCATCTCCGCGGCCTCGTTCCAGGAGACGACGCGTGTGCTAACTGACGCTGCCGTGAACGGCAAGGTCGACACTCTCGAGGGCCTAAAGGAGAACGTCATCGTCGGCCGCCTGATCCCGGCCGGCACCGGCGGCATGCTGCGCCGCCTGCGCAAGATTGCGGCCAAGCGTGACGATCTCATCGCCAAGGAGAACGCCAGGCTGGCGGCTGAGAAGGCGCTGACTGCGCCTGCGGAGAGCGAGGGCGCGGCCCCCATACGCCGCCGGCGGCGCGCCACTGAAGAAGCGGCGGAATAGACATGGCCAAAAGCGGCCACTTGCCCCACAAGTGGCCGCATTCTCTCGTCTTCTGTGCCGCGCGGAAATTTTTCGTTGCGGCACGGAGAGGGTGTTGACCTCATCAACCAATCTGTATATTTTCCGCGCACTCTCACGGCAGGTCGTAGGCCAAGCACGCGACGCTATTGAAGCGCCGCCGATCGCCTAAACACTGGCGTCACAAAGCAGAGGACAATTTTCGGGCCAAGATCTTGGGGCTCCGCGAGCGGGCCGCAAGATCCTCTGGTTATTCGGGCCGGCCGCTCCGCAAGCTTGGAGTGGCGCGGCCCGTCAACGTCGCGCACGCGTGAGCGTGGCGGCAACGGTTTGGAAAGAGGCGCATGCCGACGATACAGCAGCTGATCCGCAAACCGCGGGTGAAGCCGAAAGAGCGCAACAAGGTGCCGGCCATGGAGGCCTGCCCGCAGAAGCGCGGCGTGTGTACGCGCGTCTATACAACGACGCCGAAGAAGCCGAACTCTGCCTTGCGCAAGGTCGCCAAGGTGCGGCTGACGAACGGTTTCGAGGTGATCGGCTACATCCCCGGCGAGGGTCACAATCTGCAAGAGCACTCCGTGGTCATGATCCGCGGCGGCCGCGTCAAAGACCTTCCGGGCGTGCGCTATCACATCATCCGCGGCGTCCTCGACACGCAAGGCGTCGCTGATCGCAAACAGAGACGCTCCAAGTATGGAGCTAAGAGGCCGAAGTAAGCGGCCTCTTTGCATTTGGGGCGTTCCGAGGACGGCGCTCCGAGTGTGGGTCAAGACCAGGTTCAGTGTTCGCCACAGGCTGATGGCAAGGAAAACGAGAGATGTCGCGTCGGCACAGGGCTGAGAAGCGGGAGATCAATCCGGATCCAAAGTTCGGAGATCTCGTCGTGTCCAAGTTCATGAACTCGATCATGCGCGAAGGGAAGAAGTCGGTGGCCGAAACGATCGTCTACGGCGCGCTCGATCGCATCCAGAGCAGGGCCAAGAGCGATCCGCTGCCGATGTTCCATCAGGCGCTCGAGAATGTCATGCCGGCCGTCGAGGTGCGCTCGCGCCGCGTCGGCGGCGCCACCTACCAGGTGCCGGTCGAGGTGCGGACCGAGCGGCGCCAGGCGCTGGCCATCCGTTGGATCATCACGGCGGCGCGCGCCCGCAACGAGAATACGATGGAGGAACGGCTGTCGGGCGAGCTGCTCGACGCCGCCAACAACCGCGGCACTGCGGTGAAGAAGCGTGAAGACACCCACAAGATGGCGGATGCGAACCGAGCTTTCTCGCATTACCGCTGGTAACGAAAAATTCGAGAACCTCCATGGCCCGTGAATATCTAATCGCGGACTACCGCAACTTCGGCATCATGGCTCACATCGATGCCGGCAAGACCACTACGACCGAGCGCATCCTCTATTATACGGGCAAGAGCCACAAGATCGGAGAGGTGCACGACGGCGCCGCCACCATGGACTTCATGGAGCAGGAGCAGGAGCGCGGCATCACCATCACGTCGGCGGCCACCACGTGTTTTTGGGCCGGCAAGCGTCTCAACATCATCGATACGCCCGGCCACGTCGATTTCACCATCGAGGTCGAGCGCTCGCTGCGTGTGCTGGACGGCGCCGTGTGCGTGCTCGACAGCAACCAGGGTGTGGAGCCGCAAACCGAGACCGTCTGGCGCCAGGGCGACAAGTACGCCGTGCCGCGCATCATCTTCGCCAACAAGATGGATAAGACGGGCGCCGACTTCTACATGTGCGTTGCCGACATCAAGGAAAAGCTCGGTGCGCGCACCGTGCCGCTGCAGCTGCCGATCGGCCAGGAGCAAAGCTTCCGGGGCGTGGTTGATCTGATCAATATGAAGGCCATCGTCTGGGAAGGCGACGACAAGGGCGCCAAGTTTGTCGAGACCGATATTCCAGCCGATCTGCAGGATCGCGCGACCGAATATCGCGCCGCCATGATCGAGGCCGCGGTCGAGATGGAGGATGAGGCGCTTGCCGCCTATCTCGACGGCAAGGAGCCCGATGTCGCGACCTTGAAGCGCTGCATCCGCAAGGCGACCGTCACGCGCGCGTTCTACCCGATGCTGTGCGGCTCCGCCTTCAAGAACAAGGGCGTGCAGCCGCTGCTCGATGCCGTCGTCGACTACCTGCCGTCACCCGCCGACCGCGAGGCCTTTACCGGCATCGACGTCAAGAGCGGCGAGCCGACCGTGCGCAGGCCGTCGGACGACGAGCCGATGTCCATGCTCGCCTTCAAGATCATGGACGACCCCTATGGCGTGCTCACCTTCTGCCGCATCTATTCGGGCAAGCTCGACAGCGGCATGCAGGTCACCAACACCACGCGCAACAAGCGCGAGCGCGTCGGGCGCATCCTTCTGATGCACGCCAACAACCGCGAGGAGATCAAGGAAGCCTACGCCGGCGACATCGTCGCGCTGCTGGGTCTCAAGGATACGCGCACCGGCGAGACGCTGTCGGACCCCAACAAGCAGGTCCTGCTCGAGAAGATGGAGTTCCCTAACCCCGTTATCGAGATGAAGATCGAGCCCAGGACCAAGGCCGATGTCGAGAAGATGGGTGTGGCGCTGGCCAAGCTCGCGACCGAGGACCCGTCCTTCCGGGTCACGAGCGACCAGGAGAGCGGCGAGACCATCATCAAGGGCATGGGCGAGCTGCATCTGGAGATCAAGGTCGACATCCTGAAGCGCACGCATGGCGTGGAGGTGAACGTCGGCGCTCCGCAGGTCGCCTACCGGGAGACGCTCGCGCGTCCGACTGAGATCGACTACACGCACAAAAAGCAGACGGGCGGAACCGGCCAGTTTGCGCGAGTCAAGTTGCGGCTTCAGCCGCGGGAGCCCGGCAAGGGCAACGAGTTCGAGACTGAGATCGTCGGCGGCGCGGTGCCCAAGGAGTACATCCCCGGCGTCGAGAAGGGCGTGCAGAGCGTCTGGGACACCGGCGTCCTCATCGGCTTCCCGATGGTGGACATGGAGGTGACGCTGTACGACGGCGCCTTCCACGAGGTCGACAGTTCCGCGATCGCCTTCGAGATCGCGTCCCGCCAGGCGATGCGCGAAGGCTGCCAGAAGGCCGGCGTCAAGCTGCTCGAGCCGGTGATGGATGTCGAAGTGGTGACGCCCGGCGACTTCGTCGGGAACGTCATCGGTGACATCAACAGCCGCCGCGGTCAGATCCGCAATCAGGAGATGCGCGGCAACGCCACCGTGGTGCGCGCCCACGTGCCGCTGGCGAACATGTTCGGCTACGTCAGTCAGCTGCGGTCCATGAGCCAGGGGCGTGCATCCTACACGATGCAGTTCGCCCACTATGCGGAAGTGCCGCGCAACGTTGCGGAAGAAGTAAAGGCCAAATACGCGTGAGCCTGCGATTGAGCAGGCGGCATGACGTCCTAGTTGCATAAGGAGAGCCGATATGGCGAAGGAGAAGTTTGACCGGAACAAGCCGCACTGCAACGTGGGGACGATTGGGCATGTTGACCACGGCAAGACGACGCTGACGGCGGCATTGACGAAGGTGTCAGCGGACAAGGGTTGGACGGCGAACGCGGTATCGTATGACCAGGTGGCGAAGGCGTCGGAGAGCCAGGGTCGTCGTGATCCGACGAAGATCCTGACGATTGCGACCTCGCATGTGGAGTATTCGACGGAGAAGCGGCACTACGCGCACGTGGACTGCCCTGGGCATGCGGACTACGTGAAGAACATGATCACGGGTGCGGCGCAGATGGACGGGGCCATCCTGGTGGTGTCGGCGGTTGACGGTCCGATGCCGCAGACGCGCGAGCACATCCTGTTGGCGCGGCAGGTGGGCGTGCCCTACATCGTTGTGTTTTTGAACAAGTGCGATGTGGTGGACGACCAGGAGCTTTTGGACCTGGTGGAGCTGGAGGTGCGCGAGCTCCTGAAGCAGTACCAGTTCCCGGGCGACGATGTGCCTGTGATCCGTGGTGCGGCACTGCTGGCGCTGAAGGGTGAGAAGGGGCCGTTGGCGGACGAGGCGATCCTGCAGCTCTACAATGCGCTGGACAACTACATTCCGCTGCCTGAGCGGGCCAAGGACAAGCCGTTTTTGATGCCGATCGAGGACGTGTTCTCGATCTCGGGCCGCGGCACGGTTGTGACGGGCCGCATCGAGCGGGGCATGATCAAGGTGGGGGAGGAGGCCGAGATCGTCGGCCTGAAGGACACGCAGAAGACGGTTGTGACGGGCGTTGAGATGTTCCGCAAGCTGCTGGATGCGGGCGAGGCCGGTGACAACGTCGGCTGCCTGCTGCGCGGCATCGACAAGGAGGCTGTGGAGCGGGGCCAGGTGCTGGCCAAGCCCGGGTCGGTCAAGCCGCACAAGAAGTTCATGGCGGAGGCCTACATCCTGACCAAGGAGGAGGGCGGGCGGCACACGCCGTTCTTCAATAATTACCGTCCGCAGTTTTACTTCCGCACGACGGACGTGACGGGGATCGTCACTCTGAAGCAGGGCACGGAGATGGTGATGCCTGGGGACAATGCGGAGTTCACGGTCGACCTGATCCAGCCGATTGCGATGGAGGAGAAGGTGCGCTTTGCGATCCGCGAGGGCGGTCGCACGGTGGGTGCCGGCGTCGTCACCAAAATCATCGAATAGTCGGGGTCTGAGGAAGCGCCCAAGCCGGGCGCTTCTCTCGTTTAGAGAGTTAAAGTCATGAACGGCCAGAACATCCGCATCCGACTCAAGGCGTTCGACCATCGCATCCTCGATGCGTCGACGCGTGAGATCGTAAACACCGCCAAACGCACCGGTGCGGAGGTGCGCGGGCCGATCCCGCTGCCGACGCGCATCGAGCGCTTTACCGTCAACCGCTCGCCGCACATCGACAAGAAAAGCCGCGAGCAGTTCGAGATGCGCACGCACAAGCGGCTGCTAGATATCGTCGATCCCACCCCGCAGACCGTCGATGCTCTGATGAAGCTCGATCTGGCGGCGGGCGTGGACGTGGAGATCAAGCTCTAGAGGTTCAGGAGTGCCTCCCGGCTGCGCGAGAGCGCGTGCGGAGGCCCCTTCAGGAAGGGAATGCAAAACATGCGTTCCGGAGTAATTGCGCAGAAGATCGGGATGACCCGCGTTTTCACCGACGCGGGCGAGCATATCCCCGTGACAGTTCTGAAGCTCGACAACGTGCAGGTCTTGGCCCACCGCACGGACGACAAGAACGGCTATACGGCCGTCCAGCTCGGCGCCGGCAAGCGCAAGCCGAACCGGCTCACGAAGGCCGAGCGCGAGGGTTTTGCGCGCATCTCCATGGAGCCCAAGCGCAAGGTGGTGGAGTTTCGCGTGTCGGCCGACAACCTGATCGAGGTCGGCGCCACCATCACCGCTGACCATTTCGTCAAGGGCCAGCTCGTCGATGTGACCGGCACCAACCAGGGCAAGGGTTTCCAAGGCGCCATGAAGCGCTGGAACTTCGGGGGTCTCAGGGCGACGCACGGCGTTTCGCTCGTGCACCGCAGCCACGGCTCGACCGGCCAGCGCCAGGATCCGGGCAAGGTGTTCAAGGGTAAGAAGATGGCGGGCCAGATGGGCTCGGAGCGCGTTACCACGCTGAACCTGGAGGTGGTTGACACCGATCCGGGCCGCGGGCTGCTGCTGGTGCGCGGCGCGGTGCCCGGAGCCAAGGGCGGCTGGGTCCTGGTGCGCGATGCCGTCAAGAAGCCGCTGCCGAAGGATGCGCCCAAGCCTGGCGCGTTCCGCAAGTCGGCCGGCGCGGAGGGAGCCGCTGCTCCCAACAAGGAGCAGGCGTGATGCGGGCCGATGTCACTACACTCGATGCGGCTGCGGCCGGATCGCTCGAGCTCAAGGACGAGATTTTCAATCTCGAGCCGCGCTCCGACCTGCTGCAGCGCATGGTTCGCTGGCAGACGCTGAAGCGCATGGCCGGCACGCACCATGCCCAGGACCGGTCCGAGGTCTCGGTCACCGGCAAGAAGATGTACAAGCAGAAGGGCACGGGCGGCGCCCGCCATGGCGACAAGTCGGCGCCGCAGTTTCGCGGCGGCGGCAAGGCATTCGGTCCCAAGCCGCGCAGCCATGAGATCGGCATGCCCAAGAAGGTGCGTGCCCTGGCGCTGCGCCATGCGCTCTCTGCCAAAGCCAAGGCGGGCGAGCTCGTGCTGCTCGACAAGGCGGAGTCCTCGGACGGTAAGACCAAGGGGCTACGGCAGCGTTTCGAGAAGCTGGGCCTTACCAATGCCCTCTTCATCGATGGCTCTGAGCTCGAGCCCGGCTTCGCCCGCGCCGCGCGCAACATCCCCAACATCGATGTGCTGCCGATCCAGGGCATCAACGTCTATGACATCCTGCGCCGCAGAAAGCTGGTGCTGACCAAGGCCGCCGTCGAAGCGCTGGAGGCGCGGTTCAAATGAGCAAGATGAACGCCTACGACGTGATCAAATCACCGGTCATCACCGAGAAGGCCACGCTCGCCTCGGAGGCCAATCAGGTCATTTTCAAGGTGGCGGGCAGGGCCTCGAAACCGGATATCAAGGCGGCGATCGAGCAACTCTTCAACGTCAAGGTCAAGGCCGTCAACACGCTCGTGCGCAAGGGCAAGAAGAAGGCCTTCCGCGGTATCATCGCACGCCAGAGCGATACCAAGAAGGCGATCGTCACGCTTGAGGAAGGCCACTCCATCGACGTCACGACAGGCCTCTAGGAGCAGCGCGATGGCACTGAAAACATACCGCCCCACCTCTCCCGGCCTGCGCCAGCTCGTGCTGGTGGACAAGAGCCATCTGTGGAAGGGCGCACCCGTCAAGATGCTGGTCGAGGGCAAGTCCAAGACCGGCGGGCGCAACAATCATGGCCGCACGACCATGCGGCACATCGGCGGCGGTCACAAACAGGCTTATCGCCTGGTCGATTTCCGCCGTCGCAAGTTCGACCTCGAGGCGACGGTGGAGCGGCTCGAGTACGATCCGAACCGCACCGCCTTTCTAGCCCTGCTCAAGTACGAGGACGGCCAATTCGCCTACATCCTGGCGCCGCAGCGGCTTGCTGTGGGCGACAGGGTCGTGTCGGGCGAGAAGGTCGACGTGAAGCCCGGCAACGCCATGCCGTTGGCCTCCATGCCGATCGGCACCATCGTGCACAATGTCGAGCTGAAGCAGGGCCGCGGTGGACAAATCGCCCGCTCGGCGGGCTCCTATGTGCAGCTCGTCGGGCGTGACGCCGGCTGGGCCATCCTGAAGCTCAACTCGGGCGAGACGCGGCGCGTGCGCCAGGAGTGCATGGCAACGGTCGGTGCCGTGTCCAATCCCGACCACGCCAATATCTCGATCGGCAAGGCCGGTCGCACGCGCTGGCAGGGTGTGCGTCCCACGGTGCGCTCCACCGCCATGAACCCGGTCGATCACCCGAACGGCGGGCGCACCAAGGGCGGCAAGCACTGGGCGACGCCCTGGGGCAAGCCGACCAAGGGCTACAAGACACGCAAGAACAAGACGACCCAGAAGTTCATCATTCGCCCGCGTCAGGCGAAGAAGTAGCGGACTTAAAGGAGCACGCACGGTATGGCACGCTCGGTTTGGAAAGGTCCGTTCGTCGACGGCCACCTTCTCAAGAAGGCGGAGAAGGTGCGCGGAGGGGGCCGCAACGAGATCATCAGGACATGGTCGCGGCGCTCGACGATCCTGCCGCAGTTCGTCGGTCTGACGTTTGGCGTCCACAATGGACACAAGCACATTCCGGTGTCGGTCAACGAGGACATGGTCGGCCATAAGTTCGGCGAGTTCGCGCCGACACGGACGTTCCATGGCCACAGCGGCGACCGCAAGGCCGTGAGGAAGTAGCATGGGCAAGCCGAAACGGGAGCGGACTCTGGCGGACACCGAGGCCATGGCTGTGGCGAGAAATTTGAGGGTCTCGCCTCAGAAGCTGAACCTTGTCGCCGCTTTGATCCGCGGCAAGAAGGTGGACAAGGCCATTGCCGAGCTCGAGTTCTCGCGCAAGCGCATCGCTCAGGACGTGAGAAAGTGTGTCATGAGCGCCGTCGCCAACGCGGAGAACAACCACGGCCTCGATGTGAACGATCTGGTCGTTGCCGAGGCCTGGGTCGGAAAGAACCTAGTCATGAAGCGTTTTCATGCCCGCGGCCGCGGCCGCTCGGGCAAGATTATGAAGCCATTCTCGCAAATCACCGTTGTGGTGCGCGAGAAGGCGGCCAAGAGCGACAGCACGGCCGCAGCCGAGGAGCAAGCGTAATGGGTCATAAGGTCAATCCCGTCGGCCTGCGCGTTGGCATCAATCGCACCTGGGACAGCCGCTGGTTCGCCGGCCGCGCCGAGTACGGCCGCCTGCTGCACGAGGATATGGCCATCCGGGACCACATCCTCGAGATGCAGCGCCAGGCCGGCATCTCCAAGGTGGTGATCGAGCGCCCGCACAAGAAGTGCCGCGTCACCGTGCACACGGCCCGGCCGGGCATTCTCATCGGCAAGAAGGGTGCGGACATCGAGAAGCTGCGCGGCCAGCTGGCGAGGCTCACATCCTCGGAGGTGCACCTCAATATCGTCGAGGTGAGGAAGCCCGAGATCGATGCAGTGCTGGTGGCCGAGACCATCGCCCAGCAGCTCGAGCGGCGCGTCGCCTTCCGCCGCGCCATGAAACGCTCGGTGCAGTCGGCCCTGCGCCTCGGCGCACTCGGCATTCGCATCAACGTTTCCGGGCGACTCGGCGGCGCCGAGATCGCGCGCATGGAGTGGTATCGCGAAGGCCGCGTGCCGCTGCACACGCTGCGTGCCGACATAGACTTCGGCTACGGCGTGGCCCGCACGGCCTACGGCATCATCGGCGTCAAGGTCTGGATCTTCAAAGGCGAGATCATGGAGCACGACCCGATGGCCGCTGAGAAGCGTGCGGCAGAGGCGCAGGAAGGTGGCGGTGGTGGCCGTCGCCGCGACGGCGACCGCGGCGAGCGCGAGCGTGCCTCCGAGCGCGCCTGAAGGAGCTCAAGGACTGAACGACCATGCTGCAACCAAAGCGAAGCAAGTTCCGCAAGGCCTTCAAAGGTCGCATTCACGGCCAGGCGAAGGGTGGTTTCACGCTCAACTTCGGATCGCACGGCCTCAAGGCCGTGGAGCCGGAGCGTCTGACCGCGCGCCAGATCGAGGCGGCGCGGCGGGCCATCACGCGCCACATGAAGCGCGCCGGGCGCGTGTGGATCCGCATCTTCCCGGATCTGCCGGTGACCAAGAAGCCGGCCGAGGTGCGCATGGGCTCGGGCAAGGGCAGCCCGGAATTGTGGGCCTGCCGCGTCAAGCCCGGACGCATCATGTTCGAGATCGACGGCGTTACGGATCAGATCGCACGCGAGGCGCTGCTGCTCGGGGCAGCCAAGCTGCCGATCAGGACGCGCGTCGTTACGCGGCTGCTGTGACGGACTAGGGATTCGAGAGGACGGCCATGGCGGCGATCGACAAATTCAAGGACCTCACGCCCGACCAGCTCGAGGATGAGCTGGTGAAGCTGAGGAAGGAAAGGTTCAACCTGCGCTTCCAGGCGGCGTCTGGACAGCTCGAGAACACAGCGCGCGTGCGTGCGGTGCGCCGCGACATCGCGCGTGTGATGACCGTTGCCCGGCAGAAGCGGGGCGGCGTGGCGCAGTCGGGCCGCTGAAGGCGAGAGGACAGGAAATGCCGAAGCGTGTTTTGCAGGGCGTGGTCGTGTCGGACAAGAACGACAAGACCGTGGTGGTAGAAGTGGAGCGGCGGTTCACGCATCCGCTGTTCAAGAAGACGGTGCGGCGCTCCAAGAAGTATCACGCCCACGATGAGGAAAATTCCTTCAAGGTGGGCGACAAGGTGCGGATCGAGGAGAGCAAGCCGATCTCGAGGAGCAAGCACTGGGTGGTGCTCAAGACGCCGGCTTAGCGGCACCTTGGCAGCGTGCCGTGTAACGATGCAATGGATGTAAGGATCGACCGATGATCCAGATGGAATCGAACCTCGATGTCGCCGACAACTCCGGCGCGCGCCGTGTCCAGTGCATCAAAGTGCTGGGCGGCTCCAAGCGCAAGTACGCCACCATCGGTGACACCATCGTGGTGACAGTCAAGGAAGCGATCCCGCGCGGGCGCGTCAAGAAGGGCCAAGTGATGAAGGCGGTAGTCGTGCGCACGGCCAAGGGCGTGCGCCGTGCCGACGGCTCGCTGATCCGCTTCGACCGCAACGCCGCGGTGCTCATCAACCCACAGGGCGAGCCCGTCGGCACGCGCATCTTTGGGCCCGTCACGCGCGAGCTGCGCGCCAGGAACCACATGAAGATCGTCAGCCTCGCGCCGGAGGTGCTGTAATGCCGTCGGCAAAGATCAAGAAAGGCGACCACGTCATCGTGCTTGCTGGCCGTGACAAGGGCAAGCACGGGGAGGTTGTCCGCGTCATGCCGCAAGAGAAGCGTGCGCTGGTGCGCGGCGTGAACATCGTACGCCGGCACCAGAAGCAGACCGCCGCGCAGGAAAGCGGCATCGTCTCCAAAGAGGGGCCGATCAACCTGTCGAATCTTGCGCTCGAGGACCCGAAGGACGGCAAGCCGACCCGCGTCGGCTTCAAGTTCCTGGAGGATGGCAAGAAGGTGCGCTTTGCCAAGCGCTCCGGCGAAGTCATTCCTGAGAGGAAGTGACCATGGCCGACGAAGAGAAGAAGGCAGACAAGGCCGCCAAGCAGCCCAAGGGCGGCAAGGGCGAGAAGCCTGCGGGTGGGTCGCCCAAGGGCAAGGGCGAAGCCGCAGCGCGCGGCAAGGGTGACGGCAAAGCCGCGGCCAAGGCTGCGCCGGCGGCTCCCAGAACGCCGCGCCCCAAGGACTACAAGCCGCGCATGAAGTTGCAGTACGAGAAGGTGGTGCGCGACGAGCTGACCAAGCGGTTCGGCTACAAGAACCACATGCAAGTGCCGCGCCTCGACAAGATCGTCCTCAACATGGGCGTGGGCGAGGCTGTCAACGACCGCAAGAAAGTCGACAACGCAGCAGGCGATCTGGCGCTGATTTCCGGCCAGCGCCCGGTCATCACGCGGGCGCGCAAGTCGATCGCCACCTACAAGCTGCGCGAGAACATGCCGATCGGCGCCAAGGTGACGCTTCGCGGCGACCGCATGTACGAGTTTCTGGATCGCCTGGTCACCATCGCCCTGCCGCGCGTCAAGGATTTCCGCGGCCTCAATCCGAAGAGCTTCGACGGCCGCGGCAACTATGCGCTGGGTCTGCGCGAGCACATCGTGTTTCCCGAGATCGACTACGACAAGGTCGACGAGGTTCGGGGCATGGACGTGATCGTGTGCACGACCGCCGGTAACGACGACGAGGCGCGCGAATTGTTGCGCGGCTTCAACTTTCCTTTCCGCAGCTAGGGCCCAACCTCGGCAGACACCGATAAGTGGGTCTTGGGAGATGACAGATGGCTAAGACGAGTTCAGTCGAAAAGAACAACCGGCGCCGGAAGCTGGTGGCGCAATTTGCCGCCAAGCGCAAGAAGCTTAAGGAGCTTGCCAAGGACCGCTCGAAACCGGCGGAAGAGCGGTTTGCTGCGCGCTTGAAGCTGGCGCAGTTGCCGCGCAACTCCTCGGCGACGCGCATCAGGAACCGTTGCGAGATCACGGGGCGCTCCCGCGCCTACTACCGCAAGCTCAGAATTTGCCGCAACCAGCTCCGCGAGCTCGCCAGCCAGGGGTTGATCCCCGGCATGGTGAAGTCGAGCTGGTAGGAGGAAAGACGTAAATGGCGATCAACGATCCCCTGGGCGACATGCTAAGCCGCATCCGCAACGCCCAGCTCCGGCGCCGGCCGAAGGTGGTCACGCCCGCCTCGAACCTGCGCGCGCATGTGCTCGACGTGCTGGCCGAGGAGGGCTATATCCGCGGCTATACGCGCGTCGACCACAAGAACGGGCAGAGCGAGCTCGAGATCGAGCTCAAGTATCTGAACGGCCAGCCGGCGATCCGAGCGATCAAGCGGATCTCCAAGCCGGGCCGCCGCGTCTACTCGCAGCTCAGGGATCTGCCGACCGTGAGCAACGGGCTCGGCGTCGCGATCCTGTCGACGCCCAAGGGCGTGATGTCGGATACGCGCGCCCGCGAGGAGAAAGTCGGCGGCGAGATCTTGTGTGACGTGTTCTAGCCGGGGCTGAGTGTCCCGCCTGTTGGAAGAGGAAACTGCGCCATGTCGCGCATCGGAAAACGCCCCGTGCCCGTACCGGCCAACGTAGAGGCCGCTGTCGTGGGGCAGACCATCAAGGTCAAGGGCCCTAAAGGCGAGTTGTCGGTGACGCTGCCCGAGGAGATCAAGGTGGAGAAGACGGCCACCGGGGTCACGGTGGCGCCGCGCGAGGATACCAAGCGCGCCCGCAGCATGTGGGGCATGTCGCGCACGCTGATCGACAACCAGATCAAGGGCGTCGTCACCGGGTATGCCCAGACGCTCGAGATTCAGGGCGTCGGCTTCCGGGCGCAGATGAAGGGCAAGGACCTGACGTTGCAGCTCGGTTTCAGTCACGAGATCAACTACAAGATCCCGGCCGGCGTCGATATCAAGCTGGCGGGCGCAAAGCAGGAGCAGATCCAGATCTCCGGTATCGACAAGCAGAAGGTCGGTCAGGTTGCCGCGGAGTTGCGCGGCTTCAGACCGCCGGAGCCCTACCAGGGCAAGGGTGTGCGCTACCAGGGCGAATACATCCTGCGCAAAGAGGGCAAGAAGAAGTAACGAGGTTCGCCATGAGCGCACACGACAAACAGTTTCAGCGGCGGCGCCTGCGGGTACGCCGGACCCTCACCAAGGCCGCCGATGGCAAGCCACGGCTGTCGGTTTTCCGCTCGTCCAAGCACATCTATGCCCAGGTGATCGACGACGCCAAGGGGCAGACGGTTGCGGCTGCCTCCAGCATCGACAAGGCCCTCAAGGGCCAGATCAAGTCGGGCGCCGACAAGGCGGCCGCCGCCAACGTCGGCAAGCTGATTGCCGAGCGCGCGCTGCAGGCGGGCGTCACCAAGGTGATCTTCGACCGCGGCGGCTACATGTTCCACGGGCGCATCAAGGCGCTTGCGGATGCGGCCCGCGAAGGCGGGCTCAGCTTCTAGGAAAGGACGTCACGCGTGGCACGCAATCCGCAGAGAGACCGGGACCGCGGCGGCGATGATCGCAAGAGCGACTTCGCCGACAAGCTCGTGCACATCAACCGCGTCGCCAAGGTGGTGAAGGGCGGCAAGCGCTTCGGCTTCGCCGCGCTCGTGGTGGTAGGCGACCAGCAGGGGCAGGTCGGGTTCGGCCATGGCAAGGCACGCGAGGTGCCGGAGGCGATCCGCAAAGCGACTGAGGCCGCGCGCCGCTCGCTTTTGCGCGTCCCCATGCGCGACAAGCGCACGCTGCATCACGACAGCCGTGGACGCCACGGAGCCGGCAAAGTAGTGCTGCGCTCGGCGCCGCCAGGAACAGGCATTATCGCCGGCGGTCCCATGCGTGCCGTATTCGAGATGCTGGGCGTGCGCGATGTGGTCGCCAAGTCGCTCGGTAGCACCAACCCGTACAACATGGTGCGCGCGACCTTCGATGCGCTGAAGGCGCAGGAGAACCCGCGCGGCGTCGCCACGCGCCGCGGCAAGAAGGTGAGCGAGATCGTGGCGCGCAGGCGGGACGCGGCCGGCGAGACAACGGAGGCCCCGGAGGCCGCACAAGGAGAGGGCGCGAGCCCGGCTTGAGCAAGGTCGGTGCACGCTGCTGCAGGGTGACATGACATGGCAGACAAGAAATCGGGCAAGACCATCACGGTCGAGCAGGTGGCGAGCCCCAGCCGGAAGCCGGACAGGCAGCGCCGGACGCTGATCGGCCTCGGCCTCAACAAGATGCACCGGCGGCGCACGCTTACCGATACTCCCGAGGTGCGCGGCATGATTCACAAGGTCAGCCACCTCGTGCGCATTGTCGACGACAAGGCCTGACCGTTCCGAGCTTGAGAGAGACATAGTTCCATGCGGCTCAATGAGATCAAGGACATCCCCGGCGCTAGCAAAGTGCGGCTACGAATTGGCCGGGGCATCGGGTCGGGCATCGGCAAGACCGGCGGGCGTGGCGGCAAGGGCCAGACCGCGCGGACGGGCGTCGCCATCGGCGGCTTCGAGGGCGGCCAGATGCCCTTGCATCGCCGTCTCCCAAAGCGCGGCTTCCGCTCCATGGACCGGCGCCGGTTCAACGAGATCAGCCTGGCGCGGCTGCAGGCCGCGATCGACGCCGGTCATCTCGATGCCGGCAAGCCGGTCAATGTGACGACGCTGGTGGCCGGCGGCGTGCTGCGGCGCGCGCTCGACGGCGTGCGTGTGCTGGGCGATGGCGAGCTGAAGGCCAAGCTGGACCTCACGGTCGATCATGTCACGGCTTCCGCGCGGGCTGCGATCGAGAAGATCGGCGGTAAAATCACGCTGATCGAGCGGAAAGTTCTGGCAGCGGATGAAGCCAAGCGAGCCAAGACCGCGGCCAAAAAGGCAAAATCCGAAAAGAAGAAGCCCGCCGCCGCTGAGGAATGAGTTGCCGGCGCTGCGCGGCCGCATGAGTGTCTAGTGTGATGATCGAGAAATTCGCCGGTGTTTGCGGCATGTCTCCAAGCGAATTTCTCGATCTGAACCACACTAGAATCATAGGCTTGCTAGTGTCCTTTCGATCGCGAAGTTCGTTCAACGGTTGCCGCGAGATCCGACGAACTTCGCGATCGGGACACTAGGATGCAGACAGGCGCCTCATCCCGGTTGCATCCGGCTGGTCCAGCCGCCATCTTCTGTCGTGGCGGCCGGTTTGTCCGAGGCGTCGCGAGCTCCCTGGAGCGTGAATAATGGTCTCAGCCGCCGAACAACTGGCCTCGAATCTCAACTTTGGCGCCTTTGCCAAGGCGGAGGACCTGAAGAAGCGCCTCTGGTTCACGCTGGCGGCGCTGCTCGTCTATCGCCTCGGCACGTTCATCCCGATTCCTGGCATCAACCCGGCGGCGTTTGCCGAGACGTTCAAGCAGAACGCCGGCGGTATCCTCGGCATGGTGAACCTGTTCGCCGGCGGCGCCATCGAGCGCATGGCGATCTTCGCCCTCAATATCATGCCGTACATCTCGGCCTCGATCATCATGCAGCTCATGACGTCGGTGTCGCCGACGCTGGAGGCGCTGAAGAAAGAGGGCGAGCAGGGCCGCAAGCAGATCAACCAATACACGCGCTATCTGACGGTGGTGCTGGCCGCGTTCCAGGCGTATGGCATCTCCATCGGCCTGGAGGGCTCGCGTGCTTCGATCGGCAACGTCGTCATCGAGCCGGGCTGGTTCTTCCGCATCTCCACGGTGATCACGCTGGTGGGCGGCACCATGTTCCTGATGTGGCTCGGCGAGCAGATCACCGCCCGCGGGGTCGGCAACGGCACGTCGCTCATCATCTTCGCGGGCATCGTTGCCGGTCTGCCGAGCGCGATCGTGGGTCTGTTCGAGCTGTCGCGCACGGGCGCCATGAGCGCGATCCTGCTGCTGGCGCTGCTGGCGCTGATGCTGGCGACGGTCGCCGCCATCGTTTTCATGGAGCGCGCGCAGCGGCGCCTGCTGATCCAGTATCCCAAGCGACAGGTCGGTAACCGCATGTTTCAGGGCGAGGCCTCGCACCTGCCCTTGAAGCTCAACTCGTCGGGCGTCATTCCGCCGATCTTCGCATCGTCCCTGCTGCTGCTGCCGATCACGGCGGCGCAGTTCATGCAGGGGCAGGGGCCCGAGTGGCTCAACGCCATCGTCGCCTCGCTCGGGCGCGGCCAGCCGCTGCATATCCTGGTCTACGTGGCGATGATCGTGTTCTTCACGTTCTTCTATACGGCGGTAGTGTTCAACGCGGCCGATACCGCCGACAACCTGCGTAAGTTCGGCGGCTTCCTGCCCGGCATCCGGCCGGGCGTGAAGACCGCCGAGTACATCGACTATGTGCTGACTCGCATCACGGTGGTGGGCGCTATCTATCTGTCCGTTGTCTGCGTGTTGCCGGAACTGCTGATCTCGTATGCCGCCGTGCCGTTCTACTTCGGCGGCACCTCGCTGCTGATCGCCGTCAGCGTGACCATGGACACGGTAGCGCAAGTGCAGAGCCATCTGCTCGCCCATCAGTACGAAGGGCTGATCAAGAAGGCCAAGCTCAGGGGTGCGACGCGAGGCCGTCGATGAACCTGATCCTGCTGGGGCCTCCGGGGGCGGGCAAGGGTACGCAGGCCAAGGAGATCGAGACCAAGCGCGGGCTCATCCAGCTTTCCACGGGCGATATGCTGCGCGCTGCCGCCAAGGCCGGCACCGAGGTGGGCCTGCGCGTCAAATCCATCATGGACCGCGGCGAGCTGGTGTCCGACGACATCGTCATCCGCATCATCTCTGAGCGCATCGACCAGCCGGACTGCAAGAACGGCTTTATCCTCGACGGCTTCCCGCGCACGTTGCTGCAAGCTGCGGCGCTCGATGCCATGCTGGCCGACAAGCACCGCAAGATGGATGTCGTGATCGAGCTCAAGGTCGATTACAACCGCCTCGTCGAGCGGATCATCGGCCGCTACACCTGCGCCAAGTGCGGCGAGGGCTACCACGACCGCTTCAAGCGGCCGAAGGTACGCGGCATCTGCGATGTCTGCGGTGCCGAAGAGTTCACGCGCCGCGCCGACGACAACGCGGAAACGGTGTCGACGCGCCTGATGGCCTACTACCGCGATACCGCACCGCTGACGGGCTACTACTTCTGCAAGGGCAGTCTGCGATCCGTCGACGGCATGGAGCCGATCGCGGAGGTGGGCAAGGCGATCGGCGCCGTGCTCGACGCGGTGGGATGACGAAGCGAGCCCACTCGGCGAAATAGGCATGGTCTCGTCTCAAAAGCATTCTGTCTTGGAATGGAGGAAACTCAGATGACCCAGTTCACACGCCGCCAGCTGTTGGCGGCTGGTGCCGCCACGGGCACGGCTGCCTCCCTCGGTCTTGGTCTGGCATCCGCACAAGGTGCCTACCCCAATCGTCCCGTCACCATCGTCTGTCCCTGGGGCGCCGGCGGCGGCACGGATGCCACCGCGCGTATCATTGCCGCCATCATGGAAAAGGAACTCAAGCAGCCATTCAATGTCGTCAATCGCACCGGCGGCTCGGGCGTCGTCGGACACTCTGCCATCGCCACGGCGGCGCCGGACGGCTACACGCTCGGCCTGATGACGGTCGAGATCTCGATGATGCATTGGCAGGGGCTTACCGATCTCAAGCCTGACAGCTACACGCCGCTGGCGCTCATGAACGAGGACCCGCCGGGCATCCAGGTGAAGGGTGACAGCCCGTACAAGACGGTCAAGGAACTGGCCGACGCGATCAAGGCCGCGCCGGCTGGAAAATTCAAGGCTTCGGGCACAGGTCAGGGCGGCATCTGGCATCTGGCGCTGGTCGGCTGGCTGACCGCTATGGGGCTCAAGCCCGATCACGTGGCGTGGGTGCCCTCCAACGGCGCGGCGCCGGCCATGCAGGACCTGGCGGCCGGCGGGACCGATCTCGTGACCTGCTCAGTGCCGGAGGCGCGGGCCATCATCGAGGCGGGCAAGGCACGCAGCCTTGCTGTGATGGCGGCCGAGCGCAATCCCGCCTTCAAGGACGTGCCGACGCTCAAGGAAGCCATGGGCATCGACTACACCACCGGCGCCTGGCGCGGCATGGCGGGTCCGAAGGGACTGCCGAAGGATATTGCCGATGCGCTCACGGCGGCGTTCAAGAAGGTCAACGAGTCAGCGGAGTTTCGCGAGTTCATGGCCAGCCGAGGCTTCGGCGTGAAGTGGGCGGACGCCGCTGGCTTCGCCAAGTTCATGGACGAGGGTAACAAGGCCATGGGCGTGGCGATGAAGGCTGCTGGTCTCGCCAAAGGCTGACGACGATATGCGGGACCGCATCGGCGCGATCCCGCGTTTCCTTTGGGTGAGCGCAGGGCGTTCGATCCCGAGCGCTCTTGAGTTTTGCGCACATGCAACTTTCTGATCGGACCACGGGACTTTTCCTCATCGGCCTTGGCGGCCTTGCCGCCTATGCCGGCTCTAAGCTGCCACCTGTGCCCGGGCAGCAGGTCGGTCCCAACGTATTTCCGCTGGTTGTCGGCGTTGGCCTTTGTTTCTGTGGGGCGCTTATCGCGCTCGGCATTGGCCGCCACTTCGAGGACGAGGCGGAGGCTGATCTGGCGGCGCATTCCAATCAGATTGCGGACGCAGTGCAGCCGAGTGGTTGGATGAAAGGCCTCAAGGCGCTTATTCCGCCCGCGTTGCTGATCTTCTACGTCCTGGCCGTCGATCGTCTCGGGTTCCTGCTGACGGCGGCGGCTATGGTGCTCACGGCGGCGCGCGCGCTGGGCGCCAGATGGGTCCTGGCGGTGCCGCTGGCGATCGCCGCCCCGATCTTCGTCTCCCTGGCCTTCGGCAAGCTGCTGCGCGTGCCTCTGCCGCCGGGCCTGTTGCCCACGCCCTGGTGAGACGCGCATGAGCACAATTGTCGAGGCCTTCGCACTCGTGTTGCAGACGGATGTGCTGCTCGCGATCCTTCTAGCGGCGATCTACGGCCTCGTGGTCGGCTCGCTGCCCGGCCTGTCCGCCACCATGGCCACGGCGCTGCTGGTGCCGGTGACGTTCTATCTGTCGCCCATCGCCGCAGTGGCCACCATCATCACTGCCTCGGCCATGGCCATTTTCTCCGGCGACATCCCCGGTGCGCTGCTCCGCATTCCGGGTACGCCCGCGTCCGCCGCCTATACGGACGAGGCCTACGCCATGACACGCAACGGCCAGCCCGAGATGGCGCTCGGCATCGGTCTGTGGTTCAGCGCGCTGGGCGGCATCGCCGGCACGCTGTCGTTGATGCTGCTGGCTCCCCCGCTGGCCGAGATGGCGCTCAACTTCTCGACCTACGAATACTTCTGGCTGGCTTTTCTCGGCCTCATGTGCGCGACGCTGGTGGCGCGTTCCTCGCCGGTCAAAGCCATAGCCAGCATGCTGCTCGGTTTGTTGGTCGCCTGCATCGGCATCGAGAATCCGGCCGGTACGCCACGGTTCACCTTCGGCCTCACGGATCTGCTCGGCGGCATCGAGCCGATCCCGGCGCTGGTTGGTGTGTTCGCTGTGTCGGAGGTGATGCGCGCGATGCTGTCGCCCGAGCCACCGAAGATGCTTTACCGGCGCTTCGGCAGCATTCTCAAGGGCCAGCTCGAGCTCACACGCAAATACGTAAAGCCGCAGGTGCGCGGCAATATCGTCGGCATAATAATCGGCGTGCTACCAGGCGCCGGAGCGGACATGGCGGCCTGGGTCAGCTACTCCATGTCCAAGCGCTTCTCCAAGACGCCGGAGAAGTTCGGCACCGGGCATCCGGAAGGCTTGATCGAGGCCGGCGCCAGCAACAACGCGAGCCTCGCCTCGGGCTGGGTGCCGTCGCTGCTGTTCGGTATTCCGGGCGACACCATCACCGCCATCGCCATCGGTGTGCTGTACATGAAGGGGCTCAATCCGGGCCCGACGCTGTTCACCGAGCGTGCCTCCAGCATGTATGCGCTCTATATCATCTTCATCCTGGCCAACATCATCATGATCCCGCTCGGCATCATTATGATCCGGATCGCCAGCAAGGTGTTGCGGGCGCCGCGTGCGTCGGTAATGCCGGTAATCGTGCTGTTATGTGCCGTCGGCTCGTTCGCGACCGGCAACAACCTGTTTGCCGTGCTGACGGTCGCCGCCTTCGGCGTCATCGGCTTCGTCATGGAGCGCAACGGCTATCCGGTCGCCGCCATGGTGCTCGGCATCGTCATGGGCACCATGGTGGAGCAGAACTTCGTGACCTCGCTGATCAAGTCCGACGGCAGCATCCTGCCGTTCTTCAGTCGGCCAGTGGCCGCCGTGCTGGCTGCCATGACCATCGCTGCAGTGCTGTGGCCGGTAGGCTTGTGGCTGTGGACTTTGACCAAGCGTGTCTCAGGTCAAAGCCGGGCCTGATCGCCCATTTGGCTCAAGCGCGGGATGACGTGCTCGTCTTTCCGAAGCAACATGCGTTCTCATAGTCACGTCCGGAGATACTGATGTCCCTGCCTGCAAAGACTGTCGAGATTCTTTCAACGGTCTCGACCGCGACAGTCACCACAATCCTGCTGAAGAAAGGGCTGCGCAATGTGTGGATGCGTGGCACGCGTCCGCTGACGGCGGGTCAGCCGCGGCTGGTGGGACGCGCCTTCACGCTGCGGTTCGTGCCGTCGCGCGAGGATCTGGCGACACCGGAGTCCTGGTCCTCGCCCACTCGACGCGGGCCGCCATCGAGGCCATGCCGGCCGGGTGCATTGCCGTGGTGGACGCCATGGGCGTGACCGATGCCGGCATCTTCGGCGACATCCTGTGCGCGCGCATGAAACAGCGCGGCGTGGCGGGCCTCGTGACGGACGGCGTCGTGCGTGATGTGGCGGGCGTGCTCGGCACCAAGCTGCCGGTGTGGTGTCAGGGCGGGGCGGCACCGCCGTCGGTTGCGGGGCTGACGTTCGTCGGCTGGCAGCAGCCCATCGCCTGCGGCGGCGTGGCCGTGTTTCCCGATGACGTGGTGGTGGTCGACGACGACGGCGCCGTGCTCATTCCAGCGGCGCTCGTCGATGAACTGGTTGCTGCCGGCCCCGAGCAGGAGCGCATGGAGGCCTGGATCATGCGCGAGGTGGACAAGGGCGCCGCGCTACCGGGCCTCTACCCGATGAACGCGGAGACCAAGGCGCGCTATGAGAAGGACAAGGGTTGAGGTGGTGAGATGTCCCTCTCCCCGCTAGCGGAGAGAGGGTCGAGGTGATTGTCCTCAGCTCTTCCTCCCGTAGTTAAGCAGGCCGGCTTGCGTCTTCGGCGGGCGGGCGCGGATGGCCTCCTCGTTCGGATCGCAGCCCCACCCCGGCGCATCGGTCATAACCAGATGGCCGTCCTCGATCTTCGGCAGCGTCGTGAACAGCTCGTGGTCCCAGGGCAGGCGGTCGATGTCGATCTCCATGATGCGCAGGTTCGGCACGGCGGCGGCGAAGTGCGCATTCTGCATGGTGCACAGGTGGCCGTAGAAGTTGTGTGGGGCGACGTTGACCTCGTGCGCCTCGGCCGCGGCCGCGATCTTCATGGATTGCCACACGCCGTTCCAGGGCGTGTCGACGATGGCCACGTCCATGGCCTGCTCGCGGAAGTAGGGCAGGAACTCGCGCAGGCCCAGCAGCGTCTCGCAGGATGAGATCGGGTGCGGGCTCTGGCGGCGGATGTAGCCCAGCGCTTCTGGTGAATAGCTGTCGATCTCGACCCAGAACATCGGGATGTCAGCGATCTCGCGCAGGATTTTGAGATAGCCTTCGGTCTTGGCGTTGAAGTTGAGATCGAGCAGCAGGTCCACATCCGGGCCAGCGCCGTCGCGAAACGCTTCGAGGTGCATGCGCAGATTGCGCAGCACGTTCCGGTCCACGTTGAGCTCGGGATAGAACGGCGAGCCGAAGCCAGGACGCCAGCCGCGTGGGTTCTTCTGCCCCTCCTCGTAGATGAAGATGTTGGTTTTGAGCGCGGAGAAGCCCTTCTCGCGCACCTCCCGGCCCATGGCCTTGACGCCGTCGAGGTCGGTGATGGCGGGCTTGTAGAAGGTCGGATGATTGATGCGCCAGGTGGCGCAGTGCGACCAGTAGAGGCGAATGCGGTCGCGCACCTTGCCGCCCAGCAGCTCGTAACAGGGGACGCCCGAGCGACTTGGCTTTGGCATCGAGTAGCGCGTTCTCGATGGCGCCCAGAGCCTCGGCGACGACGCCACCGGCTGCGGGCCGTGTGGCGCAGTAGAGCTCGGCGTAGATGCGCTCGTGCGCGCTTGCCGGCTGACCGATGACGCGCGAGGCAAGGCGCTCGATAACGGTGCCCACGCCTGGCGAGCCGAAGCCCTCGTCGAACTCGCTCCAGCCGATGATGCCGCTGTCGGTGGTCAGCTTGACGAAGTGGTAGTTCCGCCAGCCGGCGTCACAGTGCAGCGTCTCGATGCGTTCGACCTTCATGGGCGCGTCCTCTCCAGCCATGTTTGCGAAGAAGTCTACGCCGGCGAGTGGCGCGCCGTCGATCAGCCCTCGAGGATCATGTTCAGATACGCATCCACGGTCGCGGTCTGACCCGGCAGAACAAAGGTCGTCGCATCCATTTGCTCGATGATGGCCGGCCCCTCGATGCGGTGACGGGGGCCGAGCTTTTCGCGGTCGTAGACAGGACAGGACACGAATCTGCCGCTCTCGGCCAGCCATACGTCGCGCTTGACCATGAGAGCATCCCCGAGCGGGTAGCCGGCTGCTGTGCGCGGCTCGATGCGCGCCTGACGTACGGCGCCGATGGCCTCGATGCGGAATGTGACGGCCTCGATGGGCTCCTCCGGTGCGGCGTAGCCGTACATCTGCTCGTGCTGGCGCTCGAAACCCTGGCGTAGCTCTGCCAGCAAGGTTTCACCGACTTTGCCATTCGGCACTGCAATCGAGAGCTCGTGGTTCTGGCCCTTGTAGCGCATGTCGAGTGAACGCCGGATGTGCTGGTCTTTGACGGCGATGGTTTCGCTCTCGAACCACGTTCGGGCCCGTCCTTCGAGGTCCGCAAACACTTCGGCCATGGTCGCAATCGACGCGGGCGTCACGGGCAGCAATCGTGTCTGCGCGTAGTTGGTCTGCAGGTCGGTCATCAGCAGGCCGAGCGCGCACAGGATGCCTGGATTGCGCGGCACCAGAATGCGTGGAATGTCCAGCTCGCGCGCAAGTCGTGCGGCGTGCAGTGGCCCAGCGCCGCCGAAGGCCACGAGCGTATAGTCGCGCGGATCGTGGCCGCGCTGGACCGAGATCAGGCGAATGGCCTTGGCCATGTTGGCTGTGACCACGCTGACGATGCCTTGCGCGGCCGCCATGACATCGAGGCCGAGGCGATCCGCCAACGCTGCGACGGCCGCCTCTGCCTTGGCTCGGTCGATGCGCATGCGCCCGGCCAGGAGATATTCCGGGTTCAAAGTCTGCAACACGACATTGGCGTCGGTGACGGTGGCTTCGATGTTGCCGAGGCCGTAGCAGACCGGACCGGGCACGCTGCCGGCGCTGCGCGGGCCGACCTTCAAGTGTCCGCCAGCATCGAGGTGAGCGATGGAGCCGCCGCCGGCGCCGACGGTGTGGATGTCGAGCATCGGCGTCTTGAGCGGATAGCCGTGCACTTCCATCTCGCCGGCGAGTTTGGATCGGCCGTTCTCGATCAGGGACACGTCGGTCGAGGTGCCGCCCATGTCGAAGGTGATGATGTCGGAGAAGCCGGAGAGCGCGGCCACTTTCATAGCGCCCACCACACCGGTGGCAGGTCCCGAGAGCACCGTGCGCACGGCCTGCTCGCGCGCCGTTGCAAACGACATGACCCCACCGTTCGACTGGGTGATGTGGCGCGGGCCGCTCAAACCTGCCGCATCGAGCCGCGGGCCGAGCCGCTCGATGTAGCGCGCCATGACCGGACCGAGGTAGGCGTTGACCACGGTGGTCGAAAGGCGCTCGAACTCGCGAAACTCCGGCGCCACCTCATGTGAGCAGGTGACGAAGGCCTCGGGAAATTCCTCGGCCAGAATGGCCCGCACACGCGCCTCGTGGCGCGGGTCGATGTAGGCATAGAGGAAAGTGACGGCGACCGACTGCACGCCTGCACTCTTGAGTGTGTGCGCGGCGGTGCGTACTGCATCCTCATCGATTGGGGTCTCGATGCGCCCATCATACCGCAGGCGCTCCGGCACCTCGATCCTGAGATGCCGCCTGACGAGCAGGGGAGGCTTGTCGCACTGCAAGTCGTAGAGATGGGGGCGGCGCTGGCGTCCGATCTCCAGCAGATCACGGAAACCTTGCGTGGTGATCAGGCCGGTCGGTGCGCCGCGATGCTGGATCAGGGCATTGGTGGCAACGGTGGTGCCGTGACCGAAATAGACGACCTCCTGCGGTTTGCCGGCACCGGTTTCAGACAGCCCTTCGAGCACGCCGTCGGCGATCGCCTGCGAGGGATCGTCGGGGGTGCTCGGCACTTTCCACACGCGGATGGCGCCGGTATCGGCGTCGGCGATGCAGATGTCGGTGAAGGTGCCACCGGAGTCGACGCCCACGCGCCAAGCTGTCATGTGCCGTCACGTCCTCGCGTCGTATGGGCCGCGGGCGTATCAACGCCGGCAATTGCCGGAGCTGTCAATCAGGATGCAGCGCAGGAGCCCGAGGTCTTCAAGCATGCACCTGCTTGGCCTTGGCGGAGGCGTGCATGCCCGGCTGGGCCAGGCGATCGACATAGGCAATGCCAATCGCCGACAGGATGAAGACGCAATGGATGATGGTCTGCCACATGATCCCGGACTCGGTGAAGTTTGATCGTTGGTGTCCCGAGGTTGCCAGCCTCGATGAAGGTGCGCAGCAGATGGATCGAGGAGATGCCGATGATGGCCATGGCCAGCTTGATCTTGAGGACGCTGGCGTTGACGTGGTCGAGCCATTCGGGCTGGTCGGGATGCCCTTGCAGCCTGAGCCGCGAGACGAACGTCTCGTAGCCGCCGACGATGACCATCACTAGCAAGTTGGAGATCATCACTACGTCGATTAGGCCGAGCACGACCAGCATGATCTGCTGCTCGCTGAAGCTGGTGGCATGTAGAACGAGATGCCAGAGTTCCTTCAGGAACAGCACGACATACACGCACTGGGCAATGATCAGTCCGACATAGAGGGGAAGCTGGAGCCAGCGCGAGCCGAAGATCAGCTGAGGCAGGGGCCGGAGCGGCCGTTCGGGTGTGGAGGTCATGGCTGCCGCAAATGGGTGGATGCCGCGGTTCCGTCAAGGGCGGCGACGAGGTCGCGAGTTCTAAGCGAAACCAAGACCCAACGTCCAGCGCCTGATTGCGCTGCCCTACGACACGGGGCTGCGGCGGCCGGTGTGGCAGATGCGCGCTAGCGGTTCAGGACTGCCACCAGGGCCTTCACGTTACCGCCGTTCTCGCCGACATAGTTCTCGAAGAGCTTCTTGAGAAACGGAGTCATCCAAAAGCCGAACACCATGGCGTCGCGTACGCGATAGGTATTGCCGTATTTCGACAGCAACCAGCGCACCTCGTAGGTGGTTCCATCTTTCAGAGTGATTTTGCTGTCGACCATCAGGCCGTTGGCGCCTTGCATGCTGGGCGACAGAATCTGATAGCTTGCTACCTGGTACTTGGGCGCCTCGTTGGCGGCATAGCGTCCGAGGAAGCGCACGATGCCCGTAAGATAGGGCTGGCGGTCGGTGGCCGTGAGCTGGGCGCGATAGGTGCCCAGCGAGTAGCTGCCGATATGAGATACATCGCCATATCTCTGGATTACGCTGGAAATGAGCTGTGGCGAGCGGGATCGAGCCGCTACATGCAGCTCATTGGCCATCCTCTGGACGAACTGGACGGCAGGGTCGGCAGCCGCCGGTGTCGGCATCAGGCTGACAGCGAGCCACGCAAGAACAGCTAGAGCAAAGCCATAGCCCTGGCGTCCGCCGTCCCGCAAATACAACTCACCGCTCATGCAAGATCCCTCTTCTTAGTGTCGGTTCTGGCCTGCTCAGCCTTCCTGCCCGCGCTCTTGCGCCGCAATGGAGCACGCACCAGCATGTTCCGTCAAAATCAATACGCGCGACGCGTAAATCTGCTGTTGGTTCAAGGCGGCGCTGTGGCGTTGTTAACCCAATTCACAAGGGTGCAAGTACGGGCAGTGCTGAAGAACCCGTTCGTGCAAGCAAGGTGCCAGAGAAGCCGCGGGAAGGTGCTTTTAGGTCTGGGCGGGCATCAGGTGTGGGGCTGGCGTGGTGGCAACTGGCTCGGGAGACCACCGCTCGAAGCTGTAGAGTTCGCGGGCATGAACCTCGGACAAGCCGAGCAGAGCGGCTGTTCGCGCAAGGGTATTGGCCGAAATCTTGTCGCTGGCGGCCAGCAGCACGTGCCGGGTCGGATCGGGGTGTATCAAAATCATCTCATGGCGCACGCCCGACAGGCTCGTGCGCACATGATGGGCAACGCCGCGGTAGCTCGCCAGCGGCGCAGACCAAGTGCATGTCCGGAATGGGCCGCGCTCCGTTACCGATACCGTATCGCTGGAGATATCGATTAGCCGGGTTGCCCCGGCCCGGGCCAGAAGCCGTTGCAACGGACGCACGAACAGCAGAGTGCAGAAGGCGACCGCCAAGGTGATTTGCACCGTGGTGAGGGGATGATTCGCTAGGAAATTCAAAGC
Organism: uncultured Alphaproteobacteria bacterium; assembly: GCA_963840425.1. Classification (GTDB taxonomy): domain Bacteria; phylum Pseudomonadota; class Alphaproteobacteria; order Rhizobiales; family Hyphomicrobiaceae; genus CADEFX01. Next base: position 30,736 of record CAWIYZ010000001.1, read on the forward strand.
AGTGGGTTCGGCCACGGCGTGTGCGGCCAGCAGCGCCAGCGGAACAGCAACGATGACCAGGGCCGGCAGAAGCAGCAGCAACTTTAAGGCGATGCTGGTTCGCGAGGTCGATTGTTTGATCTGGATGGGGAGCCGCTCCGGAAGTTGCGCCGGCACAATAGTATCGAAGCTTACATGCATAAATATTACCCCTGCCCCGGGTCAAACCACGCGAACCTATGCAAATGCGCTTACCCGAGCCTTAACGATGTTCGGCTACCGGCCCTCGCGCTGCATGCTCAAGACGCGCAGGAGGAGGAATTGGTTCAGTTTATCGGCAACTCTTGACACATAAACATATCTTTATATGTTATGCGGGCATGTTGGAGGATGCCGGTGACCCCGTTGCTCGAGCCCCGCGCAGTGTTGTCGATGCTGAAGGCGGCGGCCGAGCCGACCCGCCTGCGCATCCTCATGCTGCTCGCGGGCGGAGAGCTCAACGTCAAAGACCTGACGCGCATCCTGGGCCAAAGCCAGCCGCGCATCAGCCGGCATCTGAAGCTGCTGGCCGAGGCTGGCCTCATCAAGCGGCTGCGTGACGGGAGCTGGGTCTATTTCCAGATCATCGATGACGGGGTGCCGGGTGACCTCCTGCGTGGCCTCCTGGATGCCGTCGACGTCCGGGATACCCAGCTGGTGCGTGACCGCCAGCGCTGGGACGCCGTCAAGCGCGAGCGCGAGGCTGCGGCGCAGGACTATTTTCGCGAGCACGCTGCCGAATGGGACCGCATTCGCTCGTTGCATGTGGCCGAAGGCGAGGTCGAGCGTGCCATGCGCGAGGCCATCGGCCGGGGGCCGTTCGATCTGTTCGTAGACCTCGGCACCGGCACCGGCCGCTGTCTGGAGCTGTTCGCGGACACGTTCGAGCGCGGGCTCGGGCTCGACATCAACCACTCCATGCTCGCCTATGCGCGCGGCAAGTTGGACAAGGCCGGAACCACCCACGCCCAGGTGCGGCACGGCGATCTCTACCACCTCAACCTGCCGGACGGTGCAGCCGACGCCGTCGTCATGCACCAGGTGCTGCATTTCTTGTCCGAGCCAGTGCAGGCGGTGCGCGAGGCTGCCCGCATCCTGGCGCCCGGCGGACGCCTGCTGATCGTCGACTTCGCACCGCACGAGCTGGAGTTCCTGCGCCACTCGTTCGCGCACGAGCGGCTCGGGTTTGCGCGCGACAGTGTTGCGGAGTGGCTCGTCGAGTGCGGACTGGAAGCAGTCGATGTACAGGAGCTGGCGCCTCCCGCCGATGCCGGTACGCAGAAGCTGACGGTTGCCATGTGGCTGGCGCGCCGTGCGGGTGTGCCGGCGAAGGCCGCGCGAGCGGCCAGGTCCACCGTGGAGGCTGCCTGATGGCCCAGGCTACGGAACGTACCAGCCGTCAGATGAGCGGCGGCGACATCGCCGTCTCCTTCGAGTTCTTCCCGCCCAAGAACGAGAAGATGGAGGAGACACTGTGGACGTCCATCCGCCGCCTCGAGCCGATGCGACCCGACTTCGTTTCCGTCACCTATGGTGCGGGTGGGTCGACGCGCGAGCGCACGCACACCACCGTTTCGCGCATCGTGCGCGAGACCATGGTCATTCCGGCGGCGCATCTCACCTGCGTGCAGGCGACGCGCGGCGAGGTGGACGAGGTGGCACGCGCGTACTGGCAGGCCGGCGTGCGCCATGTCGTGGCGCTGCGTGGCGATCCGCTGGCTGGTCCGGGCACGAAGTTCGAGCCGCATGCGAACGGGTATGTAATGCTGCCGATCTGGTCGGCGGCCTGAAACGTCTCGCCAAGTTCGAGATCTCGGTTGCGGCTTATCCCGAGAAGCATCCCGACAGCCCGTCGGTCGAGGCCGATATCGACAATCTCAAGGCCAAGATCGATGCCGGCGCCAATCGCGCCATCACGCAGTTTTTCTTCGAGAACGCGGCGTTCCTGCGCTATCTCGACCGTGTGCGTGCCAAGGGCATCACGGTGCCGGTGGTCCCGGGCATCGTGCCTATCCACAATTTCAAGCAGGTGGCAGGCTTTGCCAGCCGCACCGGTGCGCACGTGCCGGACTGGCTTGCGCGCCGCTTCGAGGGCCTGGATAGCGACCCGCAAACCTCGCATCTGGTAGCAGCCGCGATCGCTGCCGAGCAGGTCATGGACCTCGTCGACCGCGGCATTCGTCAGTTTCATTTTTACACGTTGAACCGGGCCGATCTCGTCTATGCGATCTGCCATCTTCTCGGCTTGCGGCCGGTTGCCGGGGTGTCAGCACAAGATGGAGCCGCCGCCTGATGACTGACATCGCTCGCCAGAGGCGCATCGCGGCTTTGAAAGAAGTCGTCGCCAGGCGCATCCTCATCATCGATGGCGCCATGGGAACCATGATCCAGCGCCACAAGCTGGACGAGGCCGGTTATCGCGGCCCGCGCTTCGCCGACTGGCCACGCGACGTGGCCGGCAACAACGATCTGCTCTGCCTGACGCAGCCGCGCCTCATCGAGCAGATCCACGAGGACTATCTCGCTGCCGGCGCGGACATCATCGAGACCAACACGTTCAACGCGCAGTGCATCTCGATGGCGGACTACGGCATGGAGGCGCTGAGCTACGAAATCAATGTCGCGGCCGCGCGCCTGGCGCGTGAGGCGGCCGACAAGTGGTCGAAGAAAACGCCCAAGCAGCCCCGTTTTGTCGCTGGCGCCATCGGTCCGACCAATCGGACGGCATCCATCTCGCCTGACGTCAACAATCCGGGCTTCCGCAACATCTCATTCGACGAATTGCGCGAGGCCTATGCGGAACAGGCGCGTGGCCTGATCGAAGGCGGTGCAGACATCATCTTGATTGAGACCATCTTCGACACGCTCAACGCCAAGGCGGCGGGCGTGGCCGTGCTCGAGGTGTTCGACGCGATGGGCGTCGAGCTACCCATCATGATCTCGGGCACCATCACGGACCGTTCCGGCCGCACGCTGTCGGGGCAGACGGCGGAGGCGTTCTGGTACTCGATGCGGCATCTGAAGCCGTTCTCCATCGGGCTCAACTGCGCGCTGGGCGCCGAGCTGATGCGACCGTACCTCGCCGACATCGCCGCCGTGGCCGACACCTATGTGTCGGCGCATCCCAACGCCGGACTGCCCAACGCCATGGGCGAGTACGACGAGACGCCACACGATATGGCCTGCCAGATCGAGCCGTGGGCACGCGAGGGCATCATCAACATCGTCGGCGGCTGCTGCGGCTCGACGCCGGAGCACATCGCGCATATTCGCGAGCACGTCGCCAAGTATCCCCCACGCCAGATGCCGGTCATCGAGCGGCGCATGCGGCTCTCCGGCCTCGAGCCGTTCGTGCACGGGTGAGCGGCGCAACCACCATGACCAACGCAGCCTCGACCTTTATCAACATTGGCGAGCGGACAAACGTCACCGGCTCGGCCAAGTTCCGCAAGCTGATTGAGGCGGGCGACTATCAGGCCGCGCTGGCAGTGGCGCGCGAGCAGGTCGCCAACGGCGCGCAGGTGCTCGACGTCAACATGGACGAGGGCCTGCTCGATTCCGAGAAGGCAATGACCACGTTCCTCAACCTCATCGCCACCGAGCCCGACATCGCGCGCGTGCCGCTGATGATCGACAGCTCCAAGTGGAGCGTGATCGAGGCCGGTCTCAAGTGCGTGCAGGGCAAGGCCATCGTCAACTCGATCTCCATGAAGGAAGGCGAGGCGGCTTTTCTCGATCACGCGCGCAAGGTGCTGCGCTACGGCGCCGCCGTCGTCGTGATGGCGTTCGACGAGCAGGGCCAGGCCGACACCGCCAACCGCAAGGTCGAGATCTGCCAGCGCGCCTACAAGCTGCTGACGGAGAAGGTCGGCTTTCCGCCCGAGGACATCATTTTCGATCCCAACATCTTCGCGGTCGCCACCGGCATCGAGGAGCACAACGGCTACGGGCTCGCCTTCATCGAGGCGACGCGCCGCATCCGGCAGAGCTGCCCCTATTCGCACATCTCCGGCGGCGTCTCGAACCTCTCGTTCTCGTTCCGCGGCAACGAGGGCGTGCGCCAGGCCATGCACTCGGTGTTCCTCTACCACGCCATCCAGGCCGGCATGGACATGGCCATCGTCAACGCCGGGCAGCTCCCGGTCTACGACGACATCGAGCCGGTAGTTGCGCACGCTGTGCGAGGACGTGATCCTCAACCGCCGGCCCGATGCCACCGACCGGCTGTTGGAAGCCGCGCAGCGTTATAAAGGCGACGGTGCGAAGAAGAAGGAAGCCGATCTCGCGTGGCGCAACGCGTCCGTGGAGGAGAGGCTCAAGCATGCCCTGGTGCATGGCATTACGGACTTCATCGAGGCTGATACGGAGGAGGCGCGTGGCGCCGCCGAGAAGCCGCTGCATGTCATCGAAGGTCCGCTGATGGCCGGCATGAACGTGGTCGGCGACCTGTTCGGTGCGGGCAAGATGTTCCTGCCGCAGGTGGTGAAGTCGGCCCGGGTGATGAAGCAGGCGGTCGCTTATCTGCAACCTTATCTCGAAGCCGAGAAGAAAGCGTCGGGGCTCGAAGCCATGCCGGCAGCGGGCAAGGTCATCATGGCGACCGTCAAGGGCGACGTGCACGACATCGGCAAGAACATCGTGGGCGTCGTGCTCCAGTGCAACAACTACGAGGTGATCGACCTCGGTGTCATGGTGCCGGCGGCGAAGATCCTGGAGAGGGCGAAAAAGGAGAAGGCCGATATCATCGGCCTGTCTGGTCTCATTACGCCGTCACTCGACGAGATGTGCCACGTGGCGGCCGAGATGGAGCGGCAGGACTTCAAGCTGCCGCTGCTGATTGGTGGCGCTACGACCAGCCGCGTGCACACGGCCGTCAAGATCAGCCCGAACTATGCCAAGGGCCAGGCGATCTATGTCACGGACGCGAGCCGTGCAGTGGGTGTCGTCTCAAATCTGCTGTCGGACACCGGGCGCGATGGGTTCCTCTCCGGTATCCGTTCCGAATACGTCAAAGTGCGTGAAGCGCATGTGAAGAACGAGCGCTCCAAGCGCCGCATTACGCTCGCGGATGCGCGGCGTAACAGCTTCAAGATCGACTGGAGCGACTATACGCCGCCGAAGCCCTCATTCCTCGGCACCCGCGCCTTCACCGGCTACGACCTGGCTGAGCTCGTGCCGTACATCGACTGGACCCCGTTCTTCCAGACTTGGGAGCTGGCCGGCCGCTATCCGAAAATTCTCGATGATGCCAAGGTCGGCGATGCGGCGCGCAAGCTGTTCGCCGATGCGCAGGCGATGCTCAAGCGGATGGTTGCCGAGCGCTGGGTGACCGCCGGCGCGGTCGTAGGTTTCTGGCCGGCTCAAGCAGCCGGTGACGATATCGCGCTATCCGATACGGATATGAGCGGTGCGCCGATCGCGACGCTGCACACACTGCGCCAGCAAATCGCGCGCGATCCGGGCCGCGACCGGGCTCATATAGCGCTCGCCGACTTCGTGGCGCCCGCGGAGAGCGGCAAACAGGACTACGTCGGCGGTTTCGCGGTGACAGCCGGGATAGGCGAGGAGCAGGCGCTGGATCGCCATCTGAAAAAGACCGACGACTATGGCCGCATCATGCTTAAGGCGCTGTCGGACCGCTTTGCCGAAGCTTTCGCCGAGCGCATGCACGAGCGCGTGCGCCGTGAGTTGTGGGGCTATGCGGCCGACGAGAAGCTATCGAGCCAAGATCTGATCCTGGAGAAGTATCGTGGCATCCGGCCGGCGCCCGGCTATCCCGCACAGCCCGACCACACCGAGAAGGCGACGTTGTTCCGCCTGCTCGATGCGGAGAACCAGGCTGGTATCCAGCTCACCGAGAGTTTTGCCATGTGGCCGGGCGCGTCGGTCTCGGGCCTGTATTTCTCACATCCCGAGAGCCGCTACTTCGGCGTCGGGAAGGTTGAGCGCGATCAGGTTGCCGACTACGCGCGGCGTAAGGGCTGGACGATTGCGGAATGCGAGCGCTGGCTGGCGCCGGTGCTGAACTACGATCCGGCTCCGGCGGAGCCGGCGGCGGCATAGCCTGGCCGCATCAGTGGCGCGGGATCTGCGCGCGGCGTGCGGCTCAGCCTCCGCTTAGCCTCAATTCTCCGCTTACGTTTCCAGAGACCCCGGCCAGTCACCATTGTGCGGACTGCGTCGGGGTCTTTGTGCGCAACGTAACGTGACGCAATCGTCAACGAGGGGCTGAGGGGATGTCGACTAGGCCGTTTCTTTGCGTGATTTGTGCTGCCCTGATGGTACTGCTGATGGCGGCGGGACCGGCCGACGCCCGCGAATTGCGGTTGTCACACCAGCTTCCCGAGAGCGATGCACGCCATCGCGCTGCCCGGGTGCTCGCCGCCGAAGTGAAAAAACGCGCGCCCGATCTCTCCATCAAGATCTTCCCGAACTCGTCGCTCAAGATCCCACCGCCCGAGCAGTACGAGGCGATGCTCGAGGGCAAGATCGAGATGACCATTCTTCCGATGGGCTATGCCTCAGCGAAAGTAGCCGAGCTGTCCGTCGTCACCCTGCCGGGCGTGCCGTTGAACGCCGAGGCAGCGAGCCTGCTCAAGGGTTCGGAGTTCGAGGAGAAGCTGCAGCACCTGTGCGAGGAGAAGGGCTTCCGCATCCTCACTTGGTGGTGGTTCGACGGCGGCATGGCGAGCCGCGCCCACGCCGTGACAGGCCCCGATACCATCAAGGGGCTGACCGCGCGCAGCGGCGGCGGCAACGACTTCAACAACATGTTGTCAGCGGCGGGCGCCAAGATCGCATCCATGCCGTTGACCGAGGTTCGGCCCTCCATGGAGGCGGGCAAGCTCGACGTGGCGCAGAACTCGTTCGAGCTGCTCGTGAGTCTCAAGTTCCACGAGTTCGCGAAATTCGTGACGGTCGGGGGCTACAGCACGCTCACCGTGTTCATGCCGGTGCTCATCTCAAAGAGCGCCTGGGACGGCCTGAGCGATGGCGAGCGGCAAGCCCTGGAGGACGCAGCAGCAGCCTCCAACATCTTTCTGGAAGCGAGTCGAGCGCGAGGCCCAGGAGCAGGCGATCGAGGTGTTCACCAAGGCGGGCGTCAAGGTGCAGGAGCTGTCGTTCGAGGAGTATTCTGCCTGGCTGCAGGTGGCCAAGGACGGCCCGTGGAAGAGCTACCGGGCGCTCAGTCCCAGGGCGGCCGACCTGTTCGACTCGCTGCTGCGCAGCTTCATCAACAGCGGAACCCGCCAGTGAGACGTTGCGGCCCGAGCCTCGTCCATCGACGCGTTGGAGGGGACAGCCGGGGAGCACGCCGACCTAGCCCAATAGGCTGATCAACTCGGAGACGTTGCGTGCCGACCGCAGCCCTTTGATCGACGCGAGGCTCGCGTCGATCTTCTCCTTCGACAGCGGCGCATTGGGAACGAGCGCGCGATACTTGGCATCGATGTCGGCCCAGTCGATGCCGAGGCTCGCGGCACCTTTCGGAATCAGTACCGTATTCGTCACCTTGCGGCCGTCCGTGGTCTCGATGGTCACGGTGGCACCCTGCCGATAGCCGGTCGCATCCGCCGGCTGCGGGCCGAGGCGCACCTTGCCGATCAAAGCGTGGATGCCCGGCTCTGCGATCTTCTCAGGCCCGGCATGCTCCCAGCCGAAGCGCTTGTCGTGGGCGGCGGCGGCGATGAAAAATGCCGGGCTGTGGGCCATGCTGATCAGATCGTCCGGATGCAGCGGCCCCGGCAGCTTGGTCCAGCCGGGACGCGAGACGACAATGGCGGCGATGTCTCCTGGCGCGATATTGCCCTCACGGGCTGCATTCGCCGCCGCCTCGGCCAGAGCGTGATAGGGGTGTGCGCCGGGCACCAGCTTGATGGCCATGTCGGTGACGATGTCCCAGCTCTTGCCTAGGTCGCGGGTGATGCCTGCGGCGTCCGCCTCAGGGCCGCCGAACAGTTGGCAGAAGCCACGCTCCATCTCGAGGAGCGCGAGCTCGCCGGTGAAGCCGTGCTTGGCGGCCTGGGCCGCCTCGATGCCGGCCATGGTGACGGCCCCCGCGTGGTACTCCCGCGACACGCTGGTGTTCGCTGCCTGGGTCACGCCGCCGATGGAGGTCGCCGTCAGGACGATGGCATGTGCCGCCTGGCGTGCATCGAGGCCGAGGAGCCGCACGGCCGCGCCGGTGGCCGCGAACGCCGCGCCCATGCAGCCGTGGTGACCACGATAGTCGAAGCGCGGGATGATGGCCTCCCCCATGCGCCCGGCCGCCTCGTAGCCCAGCACGATCGCTGCCAGCACATCCCGGCCCGAAGCGCCGGTCTTTTCGGCAATCGCCAGCGCGGTGGCAGTCAGCGGCGTGCCGGCGTGCACGATGTTGCGCAGGTCGCTGTCGTCGGAGGCGGCGGCGTCGCTCATGAGCGCGTTGGCGCGTGCCGCGCCGACCACCGGCAGCTTGATGGTGGGCTCGAACCAAAGAGTGGCGTCGGGCCGGCCGCCGCGCTCCACCTCGATGTCGCGGATGACCTTGGCGGACTCGATGTGGCGGCCGCAGGCGGCGCTGGCAAGCGTGCTGGCAATGATCATCGCTGCATAGTCGATGGTTTGCTCGGGCAAGTCCTCAAAACGAGTGGCGATGAGGAAATCGGCAAGTGTCTCGGCGGTGGTGGGCATTGGGCGGTCCAGGCTGTGGTTGTTTTGCCGGCGTAGTTAGACAGCCGGATTGGCCTGGACACAAGCGCCGCAGTCAACGCCGCACGGCGTACTTGCTTCAAACGATGTCCGCGAGCCGCGTATCCAGCGACAGCACCAGGCACCAGTGCGGCTCGAAGTCGGCACCCAGCGGCCAGACGTTGTTCTTGTATGCGGCGAGCAGCTTCTCCTCGTAGCGCTTGAACCATGTAGCCTGGCAGAGCACGAACTTGGTGGCCGCAACGATGGTCTCGCGGTCGATGATGCAGAGCACGACCATTTCCGGGTGCTTCTGCAGATACTCCTGCACGGCCACCATCAAGGTCGGATAGCCGGGGTGCAGCATGTCGTCGAGCACAATGACACCGCCATCGGTAAGCACGGCCGTCGCCAACTCGAGGTCGCGCGTCAGAGCGTGACGTGAGTGCTCGCCATCGACATGAAACAGGCGCACGCGCTGGCCGCCGAGTTTGTCCAGCAGGTCTTTCGGCTTCATGGTGCGGCTGTCGGCGCGCCAAGTGATGCGGCGGTCGGGCGGCACGCCGTGCTTGGCGCAGTTGGCCTCGAAGCGATCGATGACTTGCGGGTTCGGCCAGTCGAAGAGGTCGATGCCCAGTGCCTTCTCGCCGGGCGCCAGCGCGTGTGCCATGGCGATGAAGAAGCGGCCCTCGAAGGTGCCGATCTCCGCCACTGGTCCCAGTACGGCCAGCTCAGACTGGATGCGCATCAGGCCGCAAGTGACGGTTGCGGCAAAGCGTGACGACATGCCGACCACGGAGGCGTAGCCGCCGTCGAGATACTGATCGACGGTGGGAATGTGGGATGTGACGCGAGGCAATTCTGTCATGAAGGCTGGGACCTGGTCTCACTGAGATGGCGGGCTCACTCCTAGCCGCTAATCGCGACGGCCGCGAGATCTAGAGCGCGATCGCTTCGCATAGAAACACTATCGGCTTCCATGCGAAGCGTGAATCGCAGTCTAAATTTATGGAACAGAGCAGGATTCGAGGCGGCTCGATCAGGCGAAGCGATTCAATCCGAAGCGATCCCGCTCTGGTCGCGTCCGCGCTCGCCCCAGGCTTCCGGCCCTGCTAGTCTCGCGCCGGGGACTGAATCGCCGCCTCGTCGGCGAGCAACGATTGGGGGAGAGCTCATGCTTGCACGGTTGATCCTGCTGTTGGTGCAGTTGGGCGTCGGCTGGTTCGGCGCACCGCACATTCTCCGGTATCTGCCGAAATTCGGCGGTGTGGTCGATATCTTCGTCTTTGCGGTCGTGGTTGCGCTGCTGGTGACGGTGGTCGGATTCGTCGGGTCGCTGATCTTGCAGGGGGTGGGGACACCTACGACCGGCACGCTGACGTCGGCACTCGTCTTCGCGCTGATTTTCGCGGGCTTGACGCTGGTCGAGCCGGTGGTCGTGTTCGTCGACAGCCTCGTGCCGGGGCTGCGCCCATCGGTCTATCCACTGATCGGTGCCGTGCTCGGCTATTTCATCAAACGCTAAGCTGGCCGGCCAAAGAAAAGAGCCGCGGACTTGGGGGCCGCGGCTCTTTCCTTTTCTTAGGCCCAGACCGTACTCAGGTCGGGGCGGATGGGGGTCACAAAGATCGGAATGGCATCCCGAGCTTCAGATCATCCCGAACACGATTGCAGCGAGGAATGCGAAAGACATGATCGCGGCAAGCACGTTCAGTCTCATCCTCAGTTCCATCGTGCCTCCTTAGCCAGCACAACTGGCTCTTCAGGGGCGACGCGGGAGACCCGCGCCGATGAACGGACATTAAGGTTTGGTTAGCTCGTCTGCCAAGCGAAAAAGTTTTTGCGCCGCAATATATTCTCGTTCTTTTACTTGTAACCTTATCTATTCAGTGTGTCTTTATTGCTGTGTCATGGTGCGGCGAGCGGGCAACTGAGAATAATGACCAAGTTCTTGTGGTAGATTCTCATTGGTGCATTTGAGAAGACCGCAGACATCCTTTGGTGAAGGTTGTGGCGGGCCTACTTGCCGCACTCTAGATTTCAAAAATAGTTCGAAGTCCGGCTAGTAGTCGCCTAGATCAGCGTATTCCACGATTCTCTGGAGATCTGGCTTTTCAGCTCTGCTCGAAGTCCAGAGCGCGGAGCGTGGTCGTGTTGAGGCTGCCACTCGACTCCACATGGTGAATGGCCTATCCCGAGCGCGCACTCGGTTTTGGAGGTCGGTCATGGAGCGGTTCAAGGCGTTGGTCCTGACCAAAGGCGAGAAAGCTCCCGAAGTGCGTTGGACCGAGCTTGCTCAAGCCGATCTCATGGACGGCGATGTCACCGTCCGCGTCAGCCACTCGACTTTGAACTACAAGGATGGCCTGGCGCTGACTGGCCGTGCCCCGGTCGTGCGCCGGTGGCCGATGGTGGCGGGCATCGACTTCGCTGGCACGGTGACGGCGTCGTCGCATGCGGGGCTCAAGCCGGGCGATCAAGTAATCCTGAACGGCTGGGGGCTGGGCGAGACCCATCTAGGTGGCTACGCGCAGGTGGCCCGAGTCAAGGGCGACTGGCTGGTGAAGAAGCCGGAGACGTTCACTGCAGCGCAGGCCATGGCCATCGGCACGGCCGGCTATACCGCTATGCTCGCAGTGCTGGCGCTGGAGAAGGCTGGCGTCACATCGGCGAAAGGTCCGGTGCTTGTCACGGGGGCGGCGGGTGGTGTCGGTAGCGTCGCTGTTGCATTGCTGGCGAAGCTTGGCCATCACGTCGTCGCGTCCACGGGACGGTCCGACCAGAAGTCGTATCTGGAAAGTCTTGGCGCCAAAGAGATCGTTGATCGCGCTGAGCTGTCGGGACCGGCCAAGCCGCTCGGCCGGGAGCGCTGGGCCGGCGCCGTCGATGTGGTCGGCAGCCATACGCTCGCCAACGCGATCAGCATGACGAAGTACGGCGGCTGCGTCGCGGCCTGTGGCCTGGCGCAAGGCATGGACCTGCCGACAACCGTAGCGCCGTTCATTCTGCGCAGCGTAACGCTCGCCGGCATCGATAGTGTGATGGCGCCGCGCGAGAAGCGCGTTGAGGCCTGGAGCCGGCTCGCGCGCGATCTCGACTTGGCCAAGCTCGACGCCATGACGATCACGCGGCCGGTGCAGGACGCGCCCGCGCTAGCACCCGATATTCTAGCCGGCAAGATACGCGGCCGCGTGGTGCTTGAGGTGCCGTAGCTTCACGCCGCGATGATGCCGCCGGCGCGAGCCAGTTCGCGCAGGTGATGGTCGGCGTTGCCGAACATCATGTCGATCATGGTCAGGCGCTTGAAATAGTGACTGGCCTTGTACTCCATGGTCATACCGATGCCGCCGTGGAGCTGGATGGCTTCCTGGCCGACGAAGCGGGCGGAGCGGCCGATCTGAACTTTCACCGCGGACATGGCGCGCCGCCGCTCGTCGGCATTCTCCTCGCTCGCCATCATGGTGGCGTAGTAGGCCATGCTGCGTGCCTGCTCGAGATGTGTGAACATATCCACGGCGCGATGCTGCAACACCTGGAACGAGCCGATCGGCACGCCGAATTGTTTGCGCGTCTTGAGATAGTCGAGGGTCAATTCGTGTAGCGCGGTCATGGCGCCCACCGCCTCCGCCGCCAATGCGGCAATGGCCTCGTGCACGACACGCTCGAGAACGGGAAAGCCTCGGCCCGGTGTGCCGATCACGCCGTCTGCACTCACGCGCACACCAGCAAGCGAAACGTCGGCCGCGCGCTGGCCATCCTGCGTGGGATAGCCGCGCCGCGACAAGCCGGGAGCCTTGGCATCCACCAGGAACAGGCCAATCCCTTCCGATGAGCGGCGATCACCGGAGACGCGCGCAGTGACGATCAGCCAGTCGGCGCTGTCGCCATGCAATGCAACGCACTTCTCGCCTTCGAGCGTGTAGCCGCCTTTGCCATCGGCCTTGGCGGATGTGGTCACATCGGCGAGATCGAAGCGGGCCTGCTTTTCCTGATGCGCGAGTGTAAGCGTGATCTGCCCTGACACCATGTCGGGTATCAGCTTGGTTCTCTGCGTCTCGGTGCCAGCATGACGCAGAATTCCGCCGCCGAGCACGACCGTGGCGAGATAAGGCTCGATGGCGAGCGTGCGGCCGAATGCCTCCATCACTAGCATCGTCTCCACGACGCCCTGATCGAGGCCCCCGTGCGCCTCGTCGAACGGAATGGCGAGGAGACCGAGATCGGCATACTCCTTCCAGATGGCGCGGCTGTAGCCGCCGGGCTTGGCCATGTAGCCGGCGCGGGTTTTCAAATCGGCGTAGCGGTCGGCCGTGATGCCGTCGACGCTGTCCTTGAGCAGCCGTTGCTCCTCCGATAGCTCGAAATCCATGGCTGTTCCCCTCCCTCGGACCGCGCTCTTGTGTCGGGTCATTGGCTCGCGCGTGCGGTCGCCGCAGCCACTCCCGCGCCGATCAGCAGCGATCCGCCGACGCGGTTGACGATGCCGATGGCGCGCGGGCTGCGCATCATAGTGCGGGCGCGCGATGCGATCAGGGCGTAGCCAAGAACATTGGCGAAGGCCAGGACGATGAAGGTCGCCTCGAAAACCAGCATCTGTTTCCAGAAGTCGCCCGCGGGATCGAGAAACTGGGGCAGGAAGGCAACGAAGAAGGTGATGCCTTTGGGGTTGAGTGCGGTCACGATCCAGGCGTGGGCCATCATCTTGAGGGTGGACGCGGCGTCCGTGCGTGGGCTCGCATCGAGCATACCGCCGGCGCGCCAGAGCTTGATGCCGAGCCAGATGAGATAGCCGGCGCCGATCCACTTCAGAACGGTGAACAGCGTGGCCGAGGTGGCGAGCAACGCACCGACACCCAGCATTGACAGCGTCATGGCCGTGAAGTCGCCGAGCGCCACGCCCAGTGCCATCGGCAGTGCCGCGCGCAGGCCCTGACCGAGGGCGTAGGAGACGACGAGCAATACGGTCGGGCCGGGAATGATGAGGAGCACTGTCGTTGCGGCTGTGAATGCCAGCCAGGTTTCGATGGTCATTCTGAAGTCCTGTGTGAGAGCAGAGATGGATCCCTCTCCCCATTCTTCATGGGGAGAGGGTTAGGGTGAGGGGCAGACACATACTCTGAGTATGCCCCTGCCCCTCACCCCGACCCTCTCCCCGCTTGCGGGGAGAGGGAGAAGAGGCTCAAAACCCCAGCACGGCCTTGGCAATGATGTTGCGCTGGATCTCGTTGGAGCCGCCGTAGATCGAGACCTTGCGGTTGTTGAAGTAGGACGGCGCCAGAGGTGCTGCCCACTCGGGCCGCACGGACGCCTCGTTGTGGCCGAACGCCTCGTCCTCGCCAAAGGGCAGTGCCAGCGGGCCGGCGACCTCCAAGAGCAGCTCGGTCGTCGTTTGCTGGATCTCGCTGCCCTTGATCTTAAGGATCGAGGATGCGGGATTGGGTTTGTTGCTCCTGCTGCCGCGCTCGGCGGAGAGCACGCGCAATTGCGTCATCTCCAACGCCTTGAGCTCAACTTCGACAGCCGCAACTTTCTCGCGGAAGCGCTCGTCGTCCATCAGCATGCCGTCGCCCGCCGGCACCTGTGCGGCCAGCTCCTTGATCCGCTGCACGCGCATCTTCGATAAGCCCACGCGGGCGATCCCCGTGCGCTCGTTGCCGAGCAGGAACTTGGCGCAATCCCAGCCGCGGTTCTCCTCGCCGACCAGGTTCTCGACCGGCACCTTCACGTTGTCGAAGAAGACCTCGTTGACCTCGGCGCTGCCGTCCATGGTTTGGATCGGCCGAACGGTGACTCCGGCCGATTTCATGTCGAAGAGCAGATAGGAGATGCCGAGCTGCTTCTTGGCGCCGGTGTCGGTGCGCACCAGACAGAAGATCCAGTCGGCGTTCTGCGCGGCGGTCGTCCAGATCTTCTGTCCGTTGACGATGTAATGGTCGCCCTGGCGAACGGCGCTGGTTTTGAGGGATGCGAGATCGGAGCCCGACCCCGGCTCCGAAAAGCCCTGGCACCACCAGTCATCCAGTGCGGCCATGCGCGGCAGGAAGCGCTTCTTCTGCGCATCCGTGCCGAACTGGATCAGCACCGGCCCGTTCATGGAGACGTTGAAGCCGAGCGGTGGTGGCACGCCGGCCGCCTGCATCTCCTCCTGATAGAGGTAGTGCTGCACGGGTGTCCACTCGCAGCCGCCCCATTCCTTCGGCCAGTTGGGCACGGCCCAGCCACGCTTGTGCAGCGTCTTGTGCGCGGTGACGACATCCTGTTTGGTCAGGCTGCGCCCCTCGATGACCTTGCGCCTAATCTCGAGCGGAACCTCGGTGCGGAAGAACTTGCGGGCCTCGTCGCGAAAGGCAATCTCGTCGGCCGTAAAGCGCAGGTCCATGGGACTCCTCCTGGTTCGGCACCGTTGCGAGGCACTGTGTCAGGTTCGGCGCGAGGGTAGGCGTGCGCTCCGGGCTTGGCAACTTGCTCGGCAAGGGCCAGCCTATGGGTAAGGATACCGGCAGGAGAGGACGCGTGATGAAGAACCCTTTCGATCTCAAAGGTCAGGTCGCCGTGATCACCGGCTCGAGCAAGGGCATCGGCCGCTCGATTGCGGAGACGATGGCGGCCATGGGCGCCAAGGTGGTCGTGTCGAGCCGCAAGGCGGATGCTTGCGAGGCGGTAGCGGATGCCATCCGCAAGGGTGGTGGCGAGGCAATCGTTATCCCCTGCAACATCGGCCGCAAGCCGGAGGTCGAGGCCCTGGTCAAGGGTACGCTGGACAAGCTCGGTCGCGTCGACGCGCTCGTCTGCAATGCCGCCATCAATCCTTATTTCGGGCCGCTTGCCGGCATCGGCGATGATGCCTTCGACAAGATCATGGCGTCCAACATCAAGAGCAATCTGTGGCTCGCGAACCTCACTGCCCCGGGCATGGCCGAGCGTGGTGGCGGCAGCATCACCATCGTCTCGTCAATTGGTGGCATTCGCGGCAGCTCCATGCTCGGCGCCTACGGTATCTCCAAGGCCGCAGACTTCTCGCTGGCGCGCAGCCTCGCCGTGGAGTGGGGGCCGAAGAATGTGCGCGTGAATGCCATCGCGCCGGGCCTGGTGAAGACTGATTTCGCTAGGGCACTGTGGGAGAACCCAGCCAACCTCGCCAAGCGCCTTGAAACGACACCGTTGCGACGCATCGGTGAGCCCGATGATATCGGCGGCATCGCAGCGTTCCTGGCCTCGCCGGCAGCGGCCTACATCACGGGCCAAGTGATTGTCGCCGATGGCGGCGTGACCATCGCTTAAATCCGGCTAGACAAGAGCAAAAGCGGCCTTCACTCTGGCGCCCAACGACAAAATCGATCTGAGCGCGTCGAAGCTACAGGGAGGAGATTCATGCGGTCCGCGCGTTGCGCAACCATTGTTGCCTTTGCTGCTTTCATTCTTTCGGTGTCGGCGGGCGTCACGCTGGCGCAGAATTATCCCTCCAAGCCCATCACCCTGATCATTCCCTGGCCGGCCGGCGGATCGACCGACGTGACCGTACGCGCAATGGGCGAGTCGGCATCGAAGCACTTGGGTCAGCCGTTCATCTATGACAACAAACCGGGTGCATCGGGAACGCTCGGACCAGCCACGATGGTGGCTGGCGCCAAGCCTGACGGTTATACGATCGCGCAGATACCTATAACCGTGCAGCGCCTCCCGCTGATGCAGAAGGTGACCTGGGACGCCCTCAAGGACTTCAGCTACATCGTGCACCTGACGGGATACACCTTCGGTGTGACGACCAAGGCCGATGGCGAGTTCAAGACCTGGGCCGACGTGGTCAAATACGCCAAGGAAAATCCAGGTAAGGTCACATACGGCACGCCCGGTGCCGGCACCACGCTGCATATCGGCATGGAGCAGATCGCCGCCAAGGCCGGCATCAAGCTGACCATGGTGCCCTTCAAGGGCGGAGCGGAGACAAATGCGGCGGTGTTGGGCGGGCACACACACCTGCAGGCTGATTCCACGGGCTGGAAGCCGCTGGTCGATGCGGGTCAGCTCCGGCTGTTGAACATCTGGGCCCCCGTGCGTAGCAAGAACTGGCCCGACACGCCGACGCTCAAGGAGCTTGACTATCCCTTCGTGTTCGACAGCCCGTTCGGTCTGGCAGGCCCGAAGGGCATGGACCCGGCACACGTGCAGAAGCTGCACGACGCGTTCAAGCTAGCGCTCGAGGATCCGGCAGTGATCGAGATGCTGCGCAAGTACGACATGTTTCCACGCTACTTGAACGCAGCCGACTACACCAAGTCCGTCGGTGATGTCATTGCCCAGGAGAAGGCGGCATTGGAGATGATCGGGCTCTTGAAGAAGGACTAGGGTGATGATCGAGAAATTCGCCGGTGCTCGGAGCAAATCTCCTGAGCGAATTTCTCGGTCTGAATCACACTAGAAACGCAACACGCCACGGTGGTGCGATGTGCGCCAAAGCCCGTCTCCTTCCGTCATCAGCGGAGATAGAGGCCGAAACAACGCGCGTATCGTCGATGCCGCAGTGGCGCCATAGTATTGGGGAGGGTGTCATGCGTGGTCTTGCATCGATAACGGCAACGGTTCTCCTTGCCTCGTCGATCATTGGCGTCCCGGCTCCTAGTCAAGCCGCTTATCCCGAGAAGCCGGTGACGGTGATCGTGCCGTGGCCGGCCGGCGGCTCTACCGATATCGCCGTGCGCGCGCTGGCTGACATAGCGGCCAAGCACCTCGGTCAGCCCATCATTGTCGAGAACAAGGCGGGTGCGTCCGGCACGCTCGGTCCGGCGGCGATGGCCGCGACGGCAAAGCCAGACGGCTACACAGTGGCGCAGATGCCAGTAACCGTGCAGCGCCTGCCGATGATGCAGAAGACATCGTGGGACGCCAAGCGCGACTTCACATACATCATCCATCTCACCGGCTACACATTCGGTATCATCACCCGCGCCGACGGGCCCTTCAAGCAATGGAGTGACGTGGTCGCCTATGCCAAAGCCAATCCTGGCAAGGTAACCTACGGCACCCCCGGGGCCGGTACGTCACTGCACATCGGCATGGAGCAGATTGCAGCGAAAGATGGCATCCAGCTCACCCAAGTGCCGTTCAAGGGGGCTGCCGAGTTCGACCGCTGCCGTCGTCGGCGGCCATACGATGCTGTCGGCAGAGGGGACGGCATGGCGGCCGCTGGTCGAGGCCGGGACGCTGCGCGTCCTGATGATTTGGACGGAGGCGCGCAGCCCAAACTATCCCAATGTGCCGACGCTCAAAGATCTCGGATATCCCTTCGTCTTCGACTCACCCTGGGGCATTGCCGGCCCGAAAGGCATGGACCCGGCACACGTGAAAAAGTTGCATGATGCGTTCAAAGCAGCACTTGAAGAGCGGGCAGTGGTCGACCTGCTGGCCAGATACGATATGGTGCCCCGCTACAAGAACAGCCAGGACTATGTGGCCTATGTCGATGAGGTCATTGCTCAGGAGCGGGCTGCGCTCGAGCGCATCGGCTTACTGAAAAAAGACAAGGATTAGGGCTCTCGCATACAGGAACGCAGTCATGCTGAAACGCATCATTGCTGCTGTAGCTGTCGGTGCACTCTCGGCCGGTGGGTTCGCCGCGTCGGTGTGCGCGCAACCCGCGGCCGGTTTCCCCAACAAGCCCATCACGCTCATCATGTCCTGGCCCGCGGGCACCGGCATCGACTTGTGGCATCGGGCAATGGGTGAGGCGGTCGGCAAGGTGCTCGGCCAACCAGTCGTGGTCGAGAATCGTACCGGGGCTAGCGGCACGGCCGGACCCGCGGGAATGGCCGCGACCGCAAAGCCGGACGGGTACACTATTTCGCATATTCCGATCACCATGTTCCGCCTGCCGTTCATGCAGAAGGCGCCGTGGGACCCGATCAGCGATTTCACCTACATCATCCACATCTCGGGGTTCATGTTCGGGGTAACCGTGCGTGCCGATTCCCCGTTCAAGACCTTCAAGGACATGATCGAGTGGGCGCGTGCCAACCCGGGCAAGCTCACATACGGGTCGCCCGGCGCGGGGACGTCGCTGCATATCGGCATGGAGCAGATCGCGGGGCAGGAAGGCATCAAGTGGACGATGGTGCCGTTCAAGGGCGGCCCCGAGAACTCATGCCGCGCTGCTCGGCGGCCATGTGATGGCGGCTGCGGAGGGCCAGGGCTGGTGGCCCCACGTCGATGCCGGCCAGGAGCGCGTACTCTGCATCTGGACCGAGAGGCGCCATCCACGGCTGCCCGACACGCCGACATTGCAGGAACTCGGCTACCCCTTTGTGTTCGACAGTCCGTTCGGCATTGCCGGCCCCAGGGGCATGGATCCAGCCATCGTCAAGAAGCTGCACGACGCTTTCAAAGAGGCCATGTCGGACCCCAAGGCCATGGAGATTCAGAAACGCTACGACTACGTCAATCGTTATATGAACAGCGAAGACTACGCGCGGTTTGTTATGGCGCAGGTCACAGAACAGAAATCCGTCATCGAGCGGCTCGGGCTCGCCAAGAAGACGGATTAGGGGGACGCATGCTTGCAAAGGCCCAGATTTGGGCAGGGTTGTTCTGGCTTGCCATCGGGGCCTACGTAGCCTGGGCCGGACGAGACCTCGGGCTCGGCACGTTGCATGAGCCGGGCTCCGGCTTCGCTCTGTTCTGGATCGGCCTACTGATGGTGGCGCTATCGCTGCTGGTGACGGTACCTGCTGCCGTCAGGCCATCACCCAGCCTGGCGTCGCTGTGGGACGGCGTGCGCTGGGGCCGCGTGCTGGTGGTGGTCGGGCTGTTGCTGGTATTCGGCTTCGGCTTCGAGCGCGTCGGGTTTCATTCCGGGCGCCATCGCGCTGCTGCTCGTGCTCATGCTGTTCGTCGATCCGGTCGGGTGGTGGAAAGCGGTGCCGGTTGCGATATTGGCCCCGATCTTGGTGTGGCTGGCCATGACCAAGTGGCTGAGGATCCAGCTGCCCGCCGGTCTGCTGGCCGGCTGGTTTGACTGAGGAAGGCGCATGGACATCTTCTCCAGCCTTCTTCTGGGCTTCTCGGTAGCGCTGCAACCACTCAATCTCCTCTACTGCTTTCTCGGCGTCTTCATCGGCACGCTGGTCGGCGTGCTGCCGGGCATCGGCCCGGTGTCGGCCATGGCCCTGCTGCTGCCGGTGACGCTGTCGGGCACGCCGGAGTCGGGCATCATCATGATGGCCGGCATCTACTACGGCTCCATGTACGGTGGCTCGACCACCTCCATCCTGGTCCGGATTCCGGGTGAGGCCGCCTCAGTGGTCACCTGCTTCGATGGTCACGAGATGGCCAAGCAGGGCCGTGCTGGTCCCGCTCTGGGTATGGCCGCCATGGCCTCGTTCATCGCCGGCACGTTCTCAGTCATCATGCTGATGCTGGTGGCGCCAACGCTGGCGCGCGTGGCGGTTGCGTTTGGACCAGCCGAGTATTTCTCGCTGATGGTGCTCGGCCTCACCATTCTGAGTTTCATGACGCAGGGCGCCATGGCCAAGTCTCTGCTGATGGCCTGCGTCGGTATTGTGCTCGGGCTGATCGGCATCGATCAGATCACGGCCGCACCGCGCCTGACGTTCGAGCGCCTGGAGCTGCTCGACGGCGTCGGGCTGGTACCGGTGGTGATGGGTCTCTTCGGAGTGGCCGAGATCCTCTACAACCTCGAGACCAAGCTCGAGCGCAATCTGATCACCGCCCGCATTGGCAGCTTGCTGCCCACGGCTGCCGACTGGGCGGCGAGCAAATGGGCGCTAATCCGCGGTGCCGTGTTGGGCTTCTTTCTCGGCATCCTTCCGGGTGGCGGCGCGGTGATCGCCTCGTTTGCGTCCTACGCTATCGAGAAGAAGATGTCGGCGACGCCGGAGCGCTTCGGCAAAGGCGCCATCGAGGGTGTGGCCGGCCCGGAGGCGGCCAACAACTCCGCGGCGGGCGGCGCCTTCATTCCGCTTCTGACGCTCGGCATCCCGCCCAACGTCGTCATGGCGTTGCTGCTCGGTGCTTTCATCGTGCACGGCACGCAGCCTGGCCCCCTGATGATGACGCAGAACCCGAATCTGTTCTGGGGCATCGTCGCCAGTATGTACATCGGCAACATCATGCTGCTGGTGCTCAACATGCCGCTGATCGGCATGTGGGTGCAGGTGCTTAAAGTGCCCTACAACCTGCTCTTTCCACTGATCCTGATGTTCTGCGTCGTCGGTGTGTTCAGCTCCGGCAATGCTGCGTTCGATGTGCTGGTGATGACCGTGTTCGGTGCGCTGGGCTATCTCATGCGCAAGTTCGGTTACGAGCCGGCGCCGCTGGTGCTTGCCTTCGTGCTCGGGCCGATGCTGGAGAACAATCTGCGCAAGGCGCTCATTCTTTCGCGTGGTGATTTCTGGACGTTCCTGGAGCGGCCGATCTCCGCCGTGTGCCTAGTGCTGGCGGCGCTGATCCTGCTCACACCGCTGCTGCCGATCTTGTCACGCAAGCGAGAGGCCATCGCTCTCGATAAGCAGTAGGGGCTTTGCAGGCCCGTTGCGGCGCTCTACCGTGGCCGATAGCAGATGCTGGGCGTATTAAAGGCTTGCGCCATGAAGATCTCTGTCATCCAGACCAACTCGGTGCACGACAAGGCCAAGAACATCGGCCAGGCCAGGGCCCTGATCGAGCAGGCTGTTGCCGCCGACCGGCCCGATGTCGTCGTGCTGCCTGAGGTGTGGAACTATCGTGGAGGGCCGACGGCCGACAAGCTTGTCAACGCCGATGAAGTTCCGGGTGGGCCGGCTTATGAAGCGCTGCAGATGCTGGCACGTACGCACAAGATCTGGGTGCACGGCGGCAGCATGATCGAGAAGATCGCCGGCGAGGCGCGCGTCTACAACACGACCTGCGTCTTCAATCGCGAGGGCCATGAAGTCGCGCGCTACCGCAAGATCCATATGTTCGACATCACCGCCCCCGACGGAACACCCTACAATGAGAGTCACACGATCAAGCCCGGCGAGGCGATCGTCCTCTACGATCTGGAAGGGCTCAAGGTCGGTTGCACCATTTGCTACGACATGCGCTTTGCCGAGCTCTACATCACGCTCGCCAAGCGCGGCGCCGACATCATCATGGTGCCGTCCTCGTTCACATTGCAGACCGGCAAGGACCACTGGGACCTGCTGCTGCGCGCGCGGGCGGTGGAGACGCAGTGCTACATCGTGGCGCCGGGGCAGTACGGCAACTATCTCGACGGCAAGGGCAGCGCGCGGCCGTCCTACGGGCATTCGCTGATCGCCGATCCATGGGGGCATATCGTCGCCAAGGTCTCGGACGGGATCGGATTCGCCTCGGCGAATATCGATCCGGCGCAGATCAGGCGCGTACGGGAGCTGATCCCGATGAACGCGCACCGGCGGTTGAAGGTGACGTAAGCGCCGTCAGGGCTTCGGCTGATAAGTATGCCGTTTGCCACTGATATCGGTGACAGAGGGCGCCGGTCCATCCGCATCTAGATATTCGGGTCCCACCGGAACCTTGCCGTAGCCACCGGGGATGTCGAGGACGTAGGTCGGTAGCGCCAAGCCAGAGATGCGTCCACGCAGCGCGCGCATGATCGCTTGGCCTTTCTCGATGGTGGTGCGGAAGTGAGATGTGCCGGGCGCCAAGTCGGCATGGTGCAGGTAGTAGGGCTTCACACGCAACGCGACAAGCTCAGTGAACAACTCGGCCAGCGTTGTAGAATCGTCGTTGACGCCCTTGAGCAGAACGGTCTGGCTGACGAGGACGAGACCGGCATCGGCAAGGTGCGCAATGGCGGCGCGGGCGTCGGGTGTCAGCTCGCGCGGGTGGTTGGTGTGCAGGCCAATGTAAACGGCGCGGTCTGTTTGCTTCAGTGCGGCGATCAGATCATCGGTCACGCGCATCGGATCGACAACCGGCACGCGCGTGTGCCAGCGTAGCACGCGAACGTGCGGGATGCTCGCTGAGTCGCTGCGTCACCTCGGCGATGCGTCGCGGCGACAGCATGAAAGGATCGCCGCCGGTCAGAATGACTTCTGAGATATCGGACTGTTCGCCGATGTAGCCGAGTGCACGATCCAGCGCTGCGCCGGCGAGGGCTTGCACGCCGCCGGGGCCGACCATCTCGCGGCGAAAGCAGAAGCGGCAATAGACCGGGCAGACGTGGGTGAGCTTCAGCAGCACACGATCGGGGTAGCGGTGCACCACGCTGGGCACAACTTCGTGCTCATGATCGCCGATCGGGTCGGCGCGTTCCTCCGAACGCTGATTAAGCTCGCGCACATCAGGCACGAACTGCCGCGCAATCGGGTCGGCCGGGTCGGTGCGGTCGATGAGGCGCACCATGGCCGGGGTTATGGCAATCGCGTAGCGGGCAGCGACGGCGTCGAGCGCGGCGATGTCGGGAACTGCGACGAGGCTCGCCTCACGCAGGTCGGCGATGGAGCGCAGGGTTTTTGCGATCTGTGTCATGTCTCCACCACGGGCGTCCAGATCACGTGCTCGATGCGCTGGGCACCGGTTGCGAGCATGACGAGGCGGTCGAAGCCCAATGCTGCGCCGCTGGCCGACGGCATGTGCGCGAGCGCGGCGAGGAAAGTCCTCGTCGATGGGGTAGCGCTCACCATGGATGCGCTGTTTCTCCGCCATCTCCAATTCGAAGCGGCGACGTTGCTCGACCGGATCGACCAGCTCGCCGAAGGCGTTGGCCAGTTCGATGCCGCAGGCGTACAGCTCGAAGCGCTCGGCCACGCGCCCATCGTGCGCCGTGGGACGTGCGAGTGCGGCTTCAGAGACGGGGTATTCGTCGAGGATCGTGGCTGCTCCGATGCCGAGGTTCAGTCTCGATCAGCGCAACGATGCGGCTGAAGATGTCGGCCCAGGTGTCGTCATCGGCGACGCGGAGGCCATTGGCTCGCGCGGCTGCCGCCAGCGCGGTGCGGTCTGCGATCATGCCGTCAGTGTGCAGCAGGGAGACATCTGCGTGGCGGACAAATGCCTGCGCAACGGTGATGCGGTCGGGCGGCTTCCGTGGACTCATTTCGCGGCCATCGAACGACCAGGTGGCATGGCCGGTAGTCTCGCTGACGATGCGCAGGATGTCGGCGCAGTCCTGCATCAGCTGCGTGTAGGGCTCACCCGTACGATACCATTCCAGCATGGTGAACTCGGGATGATGCAGGCGGCCCTGCTCGCGATTGCGGAACACGGGAGCGAACGTGAAGAGGCGCGGCTCGCCTGCCGCCAGCAGCTTTTTGCAGGCGAACTCGGGCGAGGTGTGCAGGTAGAGCTGCGTGGATGTTCCATCGGTTCCAATCAGGCGCGTCGCAAACGCATGCAGATGCGCCTCATTACCGGGCGAGACCTGCAAGCATGCGGTTTCGACCTCGATAAAACCCTGATCCTGGAACCAGGCTCGCAGTGCCGTCTTGATGGCATTGCGTGCCAGCAGCAGCGCACGCCGGTCGGCATGTACATGCGGTGTCCACCAGGGGGAGGGAGTGGCCATCGGTCGCCTGTTTCACTTGCTTGCTGGCGCGGACGGCGAGATTCAGTTGGTCCTTGGCCGCCGCATGAAAGCCGGGTATGAACCGGCCACAATTCGCGCCTTGCCGTCCCGATCCCGCGATTGGCGGCTGTTGCGGCGACGGCAATCACGGAGGTTCCATCGTGGCGAGGGTTATCGCAAGCTCGGTGCGCAAAGGCAACGTGCTCGAGATCGACGGCAAGCTCTGCGTCGTCATGAAGGCGGAGAACATCCATCCGGGCAAGGGCACACCGGTGACGCATCTCGACATGCGCCGCATCGCCGACGGCGTCAAGATCACCGAGCGCTACCGCACCACCGAGCAAGTCGAGCGCGTTTACCTCGATGAGAAGATCTACAACTATCTGTACGAGGACGATACCGGCTTCACCTTCATGGAGCCCGAGACCTACGACCAGATCACGGTGCCCAAGGATCTGATCGGCGAGCAGGCGGTCTACTTGCAGGAGAACATGGCTTGCACCTTGATGCTGTACGAGGGCACGCCCGTTTCCATCGAGCTGCCGCAGCGCGTGACGTTCGAGATCGTGGAAGCTGACCCGGTGGTGAAGGGGCAGACAGCGTCGTCGTCCTACAAGCCGGCGGTGCTCTCCAACGGCCAGCGCATCATGGTGCCGCCACACATCTCGGCCGGCACCCGCGTCGTCGTCATGACTGCCGACGGGTCATACGTCGAGCGCGCCAAGGACTAATCGCTATTTCGGGGGAGACGACATGCCATCGCGTTGGAGTGAGCGCCGTAAGAGATTTCGCGGCATCGTGTCGGGCGATGCCTGCATCCATCCAGGATCGGTGCACGATCCGATCTCGGCGCGGATCGCGGCGGAGCTCGGCTTCGAGGTTGGGATGTTCGCGGGCTCGACCGCCTCGCTGACGGTGCTGGGCTCGCCCGACCTCATCACCCTGACGCTGACGGAGTTCGCGCAGCAGGCGCTGCGCATCAATCGCGCGGCGGAGCTGCCGCTCTTGTGCGATGCCGACCACGGTTACGGCAATGCGCTGAGCGTCATGCGCACCGTGGAGGAGCTGGAGACGGCCGGCGTGGCAGGGCTCTCCATCGAGGATACGCTGCTGCCGCAGGCGTTCGGTTCCGGAGACGCGCAGCAGATCCTGTCGCTCGAGGAGGGCGTCGGCAAGATGCAGGCTGCGCTGGCGGGACGGCGCGATCCGGACCTCGTCATCGCCGGGCGCACGAGCGCGATCCAGATTACGGGGATCGAGGACACGATCCGGCGCGCGAAGGCGTACGAGGCCGTCGGCGTTGACGCGATCTTCCTGGTCGGTGTGAAGACGCGCAAGGAGCTGGAGACGATCGCGCCCAATCTCAAGGTGCCGATCATTCTCGGCACGGCGACGCCGGAGCTGAGCGACCGCGCCTATCTGGCCAAGCAGGGCGTGCGTATCTGCCTGCAGGGGCATCAGCCGTTTCAGGCTTCAGTGCAGGCTATCTACGCAACTCTCAAGGCGCTGCGCGACGGCGTGGCGCCGAAGGACCTGCAGAATCTTGCGTCCGCTGATTTGATTCAAGCGCGTCACACGTGCTGACGACTACGCGCGCTGGTCGAAGGATTTTCTGGGGACTAAGAGATAATCCGCTGCCCGCCGGGCGCGAGCACGTCCAGCAGAGCCTGGTGGACGTGCCGCTTTGTCCCGGCGGCAACTTGGGTTTCAAGTCTTGTTAGTGCAGTCCGTCGACGCAAATCCGGGCTTGTCCCCGCAAGCTCGGCTGCGAGCGATAGAGCATCTCGATCTGGCGTATTGAGCGCCGCTCGCCTCTGAGATCGAGAGGGCGGGTCTGCCCGCCGGCCCGGATCTCGTCGCGCACGGGGATGTCGTCCGGATCACCGTTGGCGTAGACCACTCTCAGATCCATCATGTGCACGCGATTGCCATCGACGCGCAGCCTGATGGCACGGAAACGACCTTCCTGGCGTCCCACCGGAATGACGTCGCGATCGATCAGGAAGCCGACCCGCTTGCAGCCGAGCTCCTCCCAGCGGTCGCCGCCACCACCACCACCGCCGCCGGGACCGCCGCCGAACCGGCCGCCGTGCTCGCCGTAGACGTTGACGACGGCGCGGCCGCCGAAGCCCGGCCGTGAGCGGTATACGAGCTCAATCTGCCGAATGACGCGATCGCCACCTTGCAGGTCCAGTGGCCGCGATCGCTCGCCCGGGCGCACCAGTGCACGTACCGGCACGTCCTGGACTTCACCGTTCATGAACACGACCTTGAGGTCCATGAAGTAGACGTCGTTCTCCCGCACCTCCAAAGCAATCCGCGAGAAGCGGCCCTCGCGCCGCCCCACCTCGATAATATCGCGGTCGACGCGAAATCCGACGGTGCGTGAGCCGAGCAGCTCCCAGTCGCTGCGTCCTCTGTCCCGATCCCGGTCGCGGTCACGATCGCGCTGAGCGAAGGCGTCACCGGCCACGAAGTTGATCAACACGAGCAGCACCGCGCCAAACACGGCCCTGATCCACATGCATTCCTCCCACACGAACTATACTGGCGCGCGCTGATGGGAATACCCCGGCGCGCTCAACATCGAGCGGCACCATGCCCCTCGAGTAACGGGGCGCTGCTATAGGGTGGGATTGTGTCCGCGCAAGGATTATTGTGGCCCGTCGCCTCGCAGATGCGAAGGCACGATCACGCCACAATCTCGTCGGTGACGACCTTGAAGCCGGCCAGCCGCGCCGTACCGAATGCGGTCGACAGCGCCACGTCGGTGGCGTCCCGCCCGCGCGCCACCAGGATGCGGCCGATGCGCGGCTTGTTGTGACGCGCGTCGAAGGTGTACCAACGGCCGCCGAGATAGACCTCGAACCAGGCGCTGAAGTCCATCGGATCGGGCACCGCCGGCACGCCGATATCGCCCAGATAGCCGGTGCAATAGCGCGCCGGGATGTTCATGCAGCGGCACAGCGTGATGGCGAGATGCGCGAAGTCGCGGCACACGCCGCGCTGCTCGTTGAAGCCGTCCCAGGCCGTGCGCGAGGCCGAGGCATGGTGATAGCCGAAGCTCAGCCGCTCGTGCACGTAGTCGCAGATCGCCTGCACGCGCGCCCAGCCCATCGGCGTGGTGCCGAACAGCGACCAGGCCGTGTTGGTCAGATGGTCCGTGTCGCAATAGCGGCTGCCCAGCAGGTAGATCAGCACGTCGTCGGGGAGCTGCTCGACGGCGAGCTGCGCCGCGTCGGGCGCGACCGGGTCGGACGCGCCCGGATCCTGGATGACGAAGTCGCTCGAGATGGCGATGCGCCCGGCCGGAGCGACAATGCGCGTGCAGGCATTGCCGAACGAGTCCAGATAGTCGTGCGCCGTGACGGCCGGCTCGAACGTGATGCGGTGGGGCGTGGTGAGATCGGATTGCCGCGAGGGATGCACTGTCAGCATCAGAATCATCGGCGTTGGCTGCGGGCACTCGTAGACGATTTCATAGCCGGCGCGGATCTGCATGGACGGTCCTCGAAAGACGGCGTCGCATGGAAATTAAGCAAGATCGGTGCCAGATGTCGACGCGAGTGCGCTCACAACGCGCGATCCTGCGCCGCGTTCCGTCTCGCACTAAACTCCTGAGTGTAGGCCAGGATTCACGCTCCAGATGGATACGCCAAGGCAATTCCATCTGAAACGATCCTGCTCTAGCTTTCGCGCTTCGCCGCTTGCACGGCTTCCTCCAGCACCTGCAGGAATTGCGAACGGTCCTTGCGCGTGAAGCTGGCGTTGTAGCCCTTGCTCTCGCCGGTCTCGCGCAGATGCGCCGACAGATCGCGCATGGCCAGCGCCATGCCGATGCCGGCCTCCGTGAACGGTCTGCCGGTCGGGCTGATGACGCGCGCACCGGCCTTCAGGCAGCGCGCAGCCAGCGGAATGTCCGCCGTCACCGCGATGTCGCCTTTGGCTATGCGCTCCGCGATCCAGTCGTCCGCGGCATCGGGACCATCGGTCACGACCACGCGCTTGATCAGCGGTCCCTCGAGCAGCCGCATCCACGCGTTCGAGACGAAATGGATCTCGAGCCCATGCCGTTCCGCCACGCGCACCGCCTCGTCCTTCACGGGACAGGCATCGGCATCGATGTAGAGGGTGGTGGGCAAGGGGGCTTACTCGCGCGCTTCGCGGCCGTGGAAGATGCGGAGCATCACGAGACGCTCACCGTCGAAGCGATACTGGAAGACGTAAGGAGCATTCAGCACCTGCAGCACGAGTTGCCGGTATTCTGTACGTCCCGCCAGAGGGCGGCCCAAGCGTGGAAATGCCGAGAGCACCTGTATCTTGGTCATGATCTCGCGAGCAATGTCACGAGCAAGATCGGGGTGCCGCTGTTCGAGAAATGCCGCAAAGCGTTCGAGATCGGCAAGCGCGGCTTGCGACCACTCAATCTCTACTGGTCGCGCCATGGACTAAAGGCCGGAGTGCCCCAGGTCTCGAGCCAGCGCACGACTTTTTCATGTTTGATTGTGGTCTCACCGCCCTGGATGGCAGCCCAGCGCCGATCGAGCTCGGCGATCTGGTCGTCGTCCGCGACTGCCGGCATGCGATCTTCGTGTAGATACTCCGCCACGAGGTCTGGCACGGTCATGCCGCGCTCGTCCGCCCGCGCCTTCAGCGCCGCTACCGTTGCCTCGTCGAGTTCAATGGTTTGGGTTTTGGTCATAAGGCGCGACTATAGTCCGGTTGCCAGGAAGGGCGAAGCGTACAAAGCGAGCAATGTCACTCAAGGCAGAGCCAGCGCGCCGAGCGTGACGCGGAACGATGGCACGAGCAGCGGTACGAGCTGATCGCCTGCGGCTTTTTCGAGTATCGTCGCGTAGCCGTTCGGTGCGGGATCGCGATACACCCGCGTCTCCAGCGTGGTGGCGTTGATCGACCAGTACTCGCGCACGCCGAATGAAGCGTAGATGCCGGCCTTGCGCCCGCGGTCGTAAGCGAGCGAGGAATCCGACACCTCCACGCACAACAGCGCGGTTGAGCCATTCAGTCCTTCGAGGCTTGGCGGAATGGGATAGACGGTGATGTCGGGCTCCAGGAACGTGTCGTCCGACAGCGTGAACGTCGTCTCCGGTATGACGCCGATATTGTCGGGTGCAGCCCGCATCCAGAAGCGTAGCAGCGCCACCTTGATCCGCTCGTGCGGGATGCCCTTGGGGTTCATCGGCACCGCCTCCCCGCCGATCAGCTCGAAGCGCTCGTCCGGATCGAGGATGCCGGCCTCCGCCATGGCCCGCATCTCGGCCACGCTGAATCGCCGCCGGGGCAGGCCGTCAGCCGCCTGGGTGGTATGAGGCAGGGAAGCAGGGCGGAGATGCTCGTTCATGCTGAAAGAGTAGCACATCCGCGCTTGACGATAAATTCGTCTATCTCGGTCAATGCGAAATCAGAGATGCTTAAGCGAGCCCTGGCATCCCGACCCTGCATTGCCCAATGGGCTCCAAATCTCGAATGTCGATCCCTAAGAAAGTAATTTGCGCCTCCGGCTTTCCCGGATTGACCGGTGAACATCTTGAATAAAGATTAACTCCTATTGGGGTTGCTCGAGCTAGTTGAATTGCACCTCCGACGTCGGTGCGAGATTGCGCAGAGATCATGTTTTCCACCGTAACAAGAGGGAGCCGAAGGCGTCGACCAAATGGCTCCCCGTGCTCCTCGATGCTTCTCAATCGGTCATAGAACGCCTGTGCGGCGCTGCCGATTGCAATGGGAGATGACGGATCAATCTGAACGGCCGTAATAGGAAAGACAGACTCGGGAGTGGGCGATATTCGGTAGACCTCGAATTCATTGCCTGCAAAAGACGATCCGAAGACGAGCGCCGAAAAAGGCGCGCTGTTCGGAGATAGTAGACACCAATCCCTCATGTACCGCTCGGCTGTTTTTCGAACGAACTCCACAATTTCCCTAAGAGTTGGCAGGGGTGTCGATGGCGATGATATCAGGCTCTGTAGAACGGTGCTGCACAGCGCGTGAGTAGCGAGCGCGGGCGGGACGGCTCCAGCGAAAGCAAATCCAATGGTCGTTGCTAAACTCACGTTGTCAAAGAAACCGGAAGGTCCGGGCTGTCGGATAACGACCGGGAGCAACAGGATCTTTGGACCATGATCAGTGAGAACTTGCGGGCTATCGCTTCGGCGCCCCGTGCTAATTCGGGTGTCCGCGACAGCCCAAAGTCCGCCTTCCTCCGCCCAGACGACGGCGATCGTCATAGAAGGCCACGCGGACTCATCAATTATCCAAAAAGCTCCGCAGTTTCCGGCTTCGGCTCGGATGCTTCAATTTGCGCAGCGCCTTGGCCTCGATCTGGCGGATGCGCTCGCGCGTCACGCTGAACTGCTGGCCGACTTCCTCCAGCGTGTGGTCCGTGTTCATGCCGATGCCGAAGCGCATGCGCAGCACGCGCTCCTCGCGCGGGGTGAGCGAGGCCAGCACCCGCGTCGTCGTCTCGCGCAGGTTGGACTGGATTGCCGCATCGATGGGCAGCACTGCGTTGCGGTCCTCGATGAAGTCGCCGAGGTGTGAATCCTCCTCGTCGCCGATCGGCGTCTCGAGGCTGATCGGCTCCTTGGCGATCTTCAGCACCTTGCGCACCTTCTCGATCGGCATGGCGAGCTTCTCGGCCAGCTCCTCGGGCGTGGGCTCGCGGCCGATCTCGTGCAGCATCTGGCGGCTGGTGCGCACGATCTTGTTGATGGTCTCGATCATGTGCACGGGGATGCGGATGGTGCGCGCCTGGTCGGCGATCGAGCGCGTGATCGCCTGCCGGATCCACCACGTGGCATAGGTCGAGAACTTGTAGCCGCGCCGGTACTCGAACTTGTCCACCGCCTTCATCAAGCCGATGTTGCCTTCCTGGATGAGATCCAGGAACTGCAGGCCGCGGTTCGTGTACTTCTTGGCGATAGAGATGACGAGGCGCAGGTTGGCCTCCACCATCTCCTTCTTGGCCTGACGCGCCTCGCGCTCGCCCTTCTGCACGTTGCGCACGATGCGGCGGTATTCGGAAATCTCCAGGCCCGTCTCGCTGGCGAGATTGTGGATGTCGCCGCGAATGGTCTCGATGGAGCCGCGATCGCTCTTGATCAGGCGCTCCCACGAGCGGGTGCCGCACTTGCCCATGCGGTCGAGCCAGGTCTGGTCGAGCTCGTTGCCGTAGTATTCCGAGATGAACTGCGAGCGCGGCACGCCAAAGCTGTCGGCGAGACGCATGAGGCGGCCTTCGAGGCCGATCAGCCGCTTGTTGATGGCGTAGAGCTGCTCGACCAGGCTCTCGATGCGGTTGTTGTTGAGCGAGAGGCTCTTCACGTCCTTGATGATGTCCTCGCGCAGCTTGTCGTAGGCCTTCTGCTCCTTGCGCGAGCCCTGCTCGCCGGCGACCTGCTGCTCGAGCTTCTTGTCCTGCTGCTTGCGCAGCTTCTTGTAGGTGGCGGCGATGTTGTCGAAGGTCTCGAGCACTTTGGGCTTGAGCTCGGCCTCCATGGCCGCGAGCGAAAGCGCGTTCTCGTACTCGTCGTCCTCGTCCATCTCGCCGTCGGGCGGGGTCTCGCCGTTCAGCTCATCGTCGCCGTTGGCCTCGCGCACCGAGGACGGCGCGCCGCTCGGCGGCACGTGCGGAGGACCGTTCGGCACGACCGCCGGCACCGCCTTGGCCTCGGGTCCCTCGTAGGTGGCCTCCAGATCGATGATGTCGCGCAGCAAAATCTTGCCGTCGTTCAGCTCGTCGCGCCAGATGATGATGGCCTGGAACGTCAGCGGGCTTTCGCACAGGCCCGCAATCATGGCCTCGCGGCCGGCCTCGATGCGCTTGGCGATGGCGATCTCGCCCTCGCGCGACAGCAGCTCCACCGAGCCCATCTCGCGCAGGTACATGCGCACGGGATCGTCCGTCCGCTCCGTCGGCTCGGCGCGCGTCTCGGTCTTGGCCGGCAGGCTCTGCGCCACCACGGCGCGCCCGTCGTCCTCGTCTGGGCCCGCATCGTCTGCGCCGTCCGCCGCCGGCTCCTCGCCTTCCTCGCTTTCGACGACATTGATGCCCATGTCGGAGAGCATGGACATGGTGTCCTCGATCTGCTCGGACGACACTTCCTCGGAGGGCAGCACCGAATTCAGCTCGTCATAGGTGACATAGCCGCGCGTCTTGCCGACCTTGAGCAGCCGCTTGACGGTCTGGTCGGAAAGGTCGAGCAGCGGGCTGTCCTTCTCGACGGGCTCGGCCGCGGGCGCAGCATCCTCGATCTTGCTCGGCATGGTCTCGGTCCTGCGATTGGATGCAGGGCGCGGCTGCGCGGAACGGCTCATTGCGTCTTTTCCTCTCCGAAACGGATCTGCAGGCTGTGGCTCGGCGCGCATGGCGGCAGGTTTGCCGACCACAGGCCGCGATCGGCATCGGCAGCACGCTCCGGGACGCGAGGAGATGACAAAAACCTCCCCGACCGTGCCTGAGCCTCGACTGCGTGCATAGATACCTATCCGAGCTTCAAGGGGCTCCCCGAGTTTCCTCGGCGATGCCCGGCTCAATTCCCCAAAGCGCGCAATGCCGCGACCGGCCTCGAACTCAAGCCGACCAGCGGTTGCCTTCGCCCTCCATAACCCCGTCGCTAGAGGTCTCCATGCCGTCACCCCGGTTCAGCAGGCTCTGCAACTCGCAAATCCGAGCCAATGCTTCCTCGCTGCCTTCTGCAAGCCAAGCCTGCTCGGCAATCGCCAAAGCGCGCCGCAACCCTACTTGCCTCTCATGAAGCGCAAGAGCATGACGCCAACCGGTCTCAACGGCGGCCCGATCTGCCTCTGGTTCGGCGAACTTGTCGCCTTTATGCGTGATCGCACGCTCGACGAGGGCAATGATCTTGGCCAGACCTTGATCCGTGAGATGGGTCCGAAGCTGCGATCTGTCAAGGAAATTATGCTCCACCTGCAACGAAAGCACCGCGTCCCGCAGCCGTTCGGCGGCCTTGGAGGCCAGGGGGAGGGCGGCAATGGCCTCCGCATGCTCGTCCAAGAGCCAGGGGTGGTTGAGGAGCGTCCACATCAGGAGGGCTTCCCGGTGGGGCAGCTCCGCCTGGCCTGCTGCGACGAGAGAGCTCGATTTTAGACTGGAGCTGGAGCCAAGCGGCGGCGGCTGGAACCCGGGCCGGAAGGCAGTGCCCCGGTTGCCTCTATCGCGCCGGGCGCCTTCCCGACGGCCCTGAAAGCTCTGGCGCGGTTCATCCCAGCGGCTCTGGTTTGAATGGGTTACACCGGCGTTGTTTCCAGTCCGCTGGGGTGGTCCGGAACCCATGCGCCAGACCTCAGCCAGACGGGTGCGCATCTCGCGCTGGTATTGGGTTCTGACCCCGGCATCGCCGATGCGATCGATCAGAGCGAACAGGCGACGCTCCAGGTTGGCCCGCCGCTCGGGCGTGGTCCACTGACCCGCCGCCCACTCGCGCTCCCACAGGATATCCGCCAGCGGCTTGACCTGGGTCAGGACATCCGACAGGGCCTCGGGACCCGCCTGCCGGACGAGATCATCCGGATCGAGCCCGTTGGGCAGGAACCCGAAAGACAAGCTCATGCCGGCCTTGAGGAGAGGCAGGGCGGTGTCGACGGCCCGGAAGGCGGCCTTGCGGCCGGCGCTGTCGCCGTCGAAGCAGAGGACCGGCTCGGGTGCCATGCGCCAGAGCACTTGCAGCTGCCCTTCCGTCAGCGCCGTCCCGAGTGGTGCCACCGTCTCTCCGAACCCGGCTTCGGCCAGGGCAATAACGTCCATGTAGCCTTCGACCACGATGATGCGGCCGCGCTCAAACGCCAGTTGCCGAGCCTTGGCGGCGTTGAACAGCACGTCGCCCTTATGGAAGAGCGGCGTTTCCGGCGAGTTCAGATACTTCGCCGGCGCATCGGGATCGAGCGCACGCCCGCCGAAGGCGATGACCCGGCCCTTGAGGTCGCGGATGGGAAACATGACGCGGTTACGAAAGCGGTCGTAGGGGACGGGAATGTCCTCGCCCGCGATCTGCATTCCCGAGGCGGCCATCTCCTGCGGAGTGAAGCCGCTGGAGGCCAAATGCTCTTTCAGCGCGGACCGGCTCACCGGCGCGAAACCCAGGCGAAACTCGGCGATCGTCTCACGCCGCAGCCCACGCCGCTCTAAGTAGCGCCGCGCCTCTTGGCCTTCCGGCCCTTTCAGTCTTGCTTCGAACCAAGCTGCCGCCGCTTCAACAAGCTCATAGAGCCGCGTCCTTTCGTCAGCCCGTTCCGCCTCGCGGCCGTCGCTGCGTTCCGGCTTGGGCATGGTGACCCCGGCCTCGGAGGCCAGCCGCTCGACCACCTCGGGAAAGGACAATCCCTCCGTCTTCATTACGAAGGTGAAGATGTCGCCGTGCTCGCCCGAGGCGAAGCAGTGATAGAAGCCCTTCTGGTCGTTGACGAAGAACGACGGCGTCTTCTCGGATTTGAAGGGCGAGAGCCCGCGGTACTCGCGGCCGGACTTCTTGAGCGCCACCTTGCGCGCCACCACCTGGCTGACCGAAAGCCGGCTGCGAATCTCATCCAGGAATTGCGGCGTGAAGCGCATGCCCTATGGGTTAATGTGAGTCGCGGGTCCGTGCTCAGCGAAAGGCGCGAGAATGCGGGCACAGACCGTTTGATTCACCGCTTCATGCAGTTATCAACAGGTGAGTTGCTGCAGTCTGGCCTCTACTGCAACAGCTCCTTCACCAGCGCGCTCGCCTTGCCGAAGTCCATCTGCCCGGCAAAGCGCTGCTTGAGCACGCCCATCACCTTGCCCATGTCCTTCGGGCCCTGGGCGCCGGCCTCCTTGATCGCAGCGGCCACAGCCGCACCCAGCCCCGCCTCATCCATTTGCTTGGGGAGGAATTCCTCGATGAGCGCGATCTCGTCCTTCTCGTTCTGCGCCAGCTCGGTGCGTCCTGCCTTCTCGTAAGCCTCGATTGAGTCGCGCCGCTGCTTGATCATGCGCGCCAGGATCTGCGTGATCTCCGCATCACCGGCCGGCTCGCCCGTCTTGCCGCCGACCGTCTTGATGCCCAGGTCATGATCCTTGATGGCCGAGAGCATCATGCGCACGGTCGTGAGCCGCTTCTGGTCCTTCGCCCGCATGGCGTCTTTCATGGCTTCGGTCAGGCGCGCGCGCATCGTTGGTCTCCGGTCTGCGGCAATAGCTGTCATGTAGTCGTGTGGCAGCGTTGACCACAAGGGCCTCGGCGCTTAGGTTCCGCGCCAAATCACAGGTTTGGGCGATGCCATGACCACCGCGAGCACTTCCTCCGCGACGCCGGCACCCTGGTCCGATGCCCCGCATACGGCGCGTCTGGTGCTGGCCGACGGCAGCGTCATCGCTGGAACGGGAATAGGCGCCACCGGCTCGGCCGTGGGCGAGGTCTGTTTCAACACGGCTATGACCGGCTACCAGGAAATCCTGACTGACCCGTCCTACGCCGGGCAGATCATCACCTTCACCTTTCCGCACATCGGAAACGTCGGCACCAATGTCGAGGACACGGAGACGTCCAATCTGGCGTCGCGCTCGGGCGTGCGCGGCTGCGTGCTGCGCGCCGACATCACCGATCCGTCGAACTACCGCGCCGCCGAGCACCTGGACGTCTGGCTGAAGGTGCGCGGCATCATCGGCATCACTGGCATCGACACACGCGCACTCACCGCGCGCATCCGCGAGCACGGCATGCCGAATGCCGTGATTGCGCATGAGCCGTCGGCCAAGTTCGACCTGGCGAAGCTCAAGGCCGAGGCGAAAGCTTGGCCGGGTCTCGACGGGATGGATCTGGTGCCGGACGTCACCAGCGGACAGAGCTACACCTGGGACGAGATGGGCTGGGTGTGGGGCAAGGGCTACGGCCGGCAGCAGAACCCGGAATTTCACGTCGTCGCCGTGGACTATGGCTTGAAGCGCAACATCCTTCGCCGTTTGGCCACAGCCGGCTGCAAGGTCACCGTCGTGCCTGCCACGGCCAAGGCCGACGAGATTCTCGAGCGCAAGCCCGACGGCGTGTTCCTCTCCAACGGCCCCGGCGATCCGGCTGCGACCGGCAAGTACGCAGTCCCAGAGATCAAGAAGCTGATCGACAGCGGCTTGCCCGTGTTCGGCATCTGCCTTGGCCACCAGATGCTCGGCCTTGCTGTCGGCGGGCGCACGCGCAAGATGAAGCAAGGGCATCATGGCGCCAATCACCCGGTCAAGGACTTCACCACCGGCAAGGTCGAGATCACCTCGATGAACCACGGCTTTGCCGTCGATCGCGAGACGTTGCCTGAGAACGTGGAGGAAACCCACGTGTCGCTGTTCGACGGCAGCAACTGCGGCCTGCAGATCAAAGGCAAGCCCGTGTTCTCCGTGCAGTACCACCCGGAGGCCTCGCCTGGCCCCGAGGACAGCCACTATCTCTTCGAGCGCTTCGTGAATTTGATGCGCGACAGGAAGGGGCAAACGCGGAAGGCCGAACGTTGAGGCTCGCTCGCATATGCTGGGCAGCGGCCGGTTTGGCTGTCGCATTTCCGTTGGCGTGGTCGGCGCCTGCAGGTGCGCAAAGCGTCTCCCCGCCTCCAACCGAATGGGTCAGCCCGCATTCACGTGATCATGCGCTTGTCGGCAAAATCTGGTCGCGAGAGCAGGCAGGCTTCATCGCCCATGAAAGCCTGATCCGTGCGCTCATGGCAGCGACCTTCGTTTTGCTGGGCGAGGTACACGACAATACGGACGCTCACGCTCTCCAAGGCTGGGCAATTGCTCAGATAAAGGGCCTGCGGGAGCAGCAGGCAAAATCACAGCCGCTCGCAGCCGTCGTCTTCGAGCACATTCGAACGGATCAAAAAGAAGCGCTCGCACGCTTCGATCAGCTGGAACGCGAGGCGCGAGGGTCTGCCACGACGAGTGATCTGTTTCGGTTGCTCGACTGGGGCAAGAGCGGATGGCCTCCAGAGGAGAAGTTCCAGCGGCTGTTCCAATCCGTGTTGCGGGAGGTTGCGATCTATCCCGCCAACCCGCCGCGCGATCAGGTGCGCGCGGTGGCGCGTGGCGAAGCATCCTCGCTGTCGGCGGAGGAGCGCGCGCGCATCATGCTCGATGCGCCCTTTGATGCGCCGCTGTCGGCGGCCCTGACCGCGGAGCTGAAGGGAAGCCATTGCGGCATGACCCCCGACGCTGCCATCCCCGCCATGAGCATCGCCCAACGCTACCGCGATGCGGCCTTCGCCGATGCCATGCTGACAGCGGCCGACAAACATGGTGCAGCCATCCTCGTCGCTGGCGGTGGACATGTCCGCACTGATCGGGCTGTGCCCTGGTATCTGCGGCAGCGGGCACCCGACAAGAGAGTAGCGTCGGTAATGATGCTCGAAGCTGAGGATGGTAAGATCGACCCAGAGGACTACGTTCCGCGTGATCCCAATGGCCGTCCGGCGGTTGATTTCGTGATCCTTACACCCCGGGCTGAGCGTTCCGATCCCTGCGAATCCTTGCGCCAGGGTGCCCAAAAGAAGGGCTGATGGGTAACGCGCCAATGAGATTCATTACGAGGGTGAGCTGAACGTGGGTTAGGCCTGCCGGCTATAGCCATGCCTGTCGCAGTGCAGTAAGAAGCGCGCCCATGCCGAAGCGCACAGATATCAAGTCCATCCTCATCATCGGCGCGGGTCCCATCGTCATCGGTCAGGCCTGCGAGTTCGATTATTCCGGCACCCAGGCCTGTAAGGCGCTCAAGGCTGAGGGCTATCGCATCGTTCTGGTGAATTCCAACCCGGCCACGATCATGACCGATCCGGAGCTGGCCGATGCAACCTATGTCGAGCCCATCACTCCCGAGATCGTTGCCAAGATCATCGAGAAGGAGCGGCCCGACGCGCTGCTGCCGACCATGGGCGGCCAGACCGCACTGAATACGGCGCTGGCCCTGCACAAGCAGGGCGTTCTGGCCGCCTTTGGCGTGGAGATGATCGGGGCCAAGGCCGAGGCCATCGACAAGGCCGAGGACCGCCAGCTCTTCCGTGACGCGATGGGGCGTATCGGCCTCGCCACGCCGCGCTCCAAGCTTGCACACAATCGTGAGGAGGCGCTGGCCGCACTCGAGCATGTCGGGCTGCCAGCCATCATCCGCCCGTCCTTCACGCTCGGCGGCACCGGCGGCGGCGTCGCCTACAACCGCGAGGAGTTCCTCGAGATCATCGAGCGCGGGCTTGATGCCTCTCCCACGCGCCAGGTTCTGGTCGAGGAAAGCGTGCTCGGCTGGAAGGAATTCGAGATGGAGGTAGTCCGCGACACCGCGGACAACTGCATCATCATCTGCTCGATCGAGAACGTCGATCCGATGGGTGTGCACACGGGCGACTCGATCACGGTCGCGCCCGCGCTGACGCTCACCGACAAGGAATACCAGATCATGCGCAACGCCTCGATTGCGGTGTTGCGTGAGATTGGCGTCGAGACTGGCGGCTCCAACGTCCAGTTCGCCGTCAACCCCACCGACGGCCGGCTCGTCATCATCGAGATGAACCCGCGCGTGTCGCGCTCATCTGCGCTCGCGTCCAAAGCGACCGGCTTTCCCATCGCCAAGGTCGCGGCCAGGCTAGCAGTCGGCTACACGCTCGATGAGCTGGAGAACGATATCACCGGCGGCGCCACGCCGGCCTCCTTCGAGCCGACCATCGACTATGTCGTCACCAAGATCCCGCGTTTCGCTTTCGAGAAGTTCCCCGGCGCCGACGCGACGCTCACCACGTCGATGAAGTCCGTTGGTGAGGTGATGGCGATCGGCCGCACCTTCGAGGAAAGCCTGCAGAAGGCCCTGCATAGCTTGGAGACCGGGCTTTCCGGCCTCGATGATGTGACCTTCGAGGGGCTTGGCGCCGGGGACGACAAGAACGTCATTCGCGCCGAGCTCGGCCGCCCCACGCCCGACCGCATCCTCAAGGTGGCGCAAGCCATGCGGCTCGGCGTCGAGCATGAGCAGATCCACGCTTCCTGCAGGATCGATCCCTGGTTCCTTGCGCGCATCCAATCCATCATTGACACCGAGCGGCGCGTGCTTGCGCACGGCTTGCCCACATCCGCTCCGAGCTTTCGAGCTCTGAAAGCCATGGGCTTCTCCGACGCGCGCCTCGCGAAGCTTGCATCGCTTTCCGAGGCCGAGGTGCGCAGCCGTCGGCATGCGCTCGGCGTCCGGCCGGTCTTCAAGCGGATCGACACCTGCGCGGCCGAGTTCGCCTCGCCCACCGCCTACATGTATTCCACCTACGAGCGCGGGCTTGTCCTGTCGGAGACGGGCGAAAACAAAGCCGATCCGGTCTGCGAGGCGCAACCGTCTGACAAGAACAAGATCGTCATTCTCGGGGGTGGCCCGAACCGCATCGGCCAGGGCATCGAGTTCGACTACTGCTGCTGCCACGCCTGCTTCGCGCTGAGCGATGCGGGCTACGAAACCATCATGGTCAACTGCAACCCGGAAACCGTGTCGACGGACTACGACACGTCTGACCGGCTCTATTTCGAGCCTCTGACAGCGGAGGATGTGCTCGAGATCATCCGCGTGGAGCAATCCAGCGGACATCTCAAGGGCGTCATCGTCCAGTTCGGCGGTCAGACGCCGCTCAAGCTCGCCGAGCCGTTGACCGAGGCCGGCGTGCCGATCCTCGGCACCTCTTATGACGACATCGATCTGGCTGAGGACCGCGACCGCTTCAAGACGTTGGTGACAAAGCTCGGGCTGAAGCAGCCCGAGAGCGGCATTGCCGCGAGCCCTGCCGAGGCACGTGCGGTCGCGGAACGGATCGGCTATCCGATCGTCATCCGTCCATCCTATGTGCTCGGCGGTCGCGCCATGGAGATTGTGGCCAACTCCGGCGAGATCGAGCGCTACATCCAGCGCCTATCCGCCACGCTCGACCGGCCATCAGAACTCATCGTGTCCGACAAGCGCCCGCTGTTGATCGACCGCTATCTGTCGGACGCCACCGAGGTGGATGTCGATTGTCTCTCCGACAACCAAGACGCCTTCATCGCCGGAATCATGGAGCACATCGAGGAGGCCGGGATACATTCCGGCGACTCCGCCTGCTCGCTTCCCGCCCATTCGCTCAACTCGGCCATCGTCGTGCGCCTCGAGAAACAGACCCGCGATCTGGCGCGCGCGCTGAATGTGGTCGGGCTCATGAACGTGCAGTACGCGATCAAAGGCGGTGAGATCTACATCCTCGAGGTCAACCCGCGCGCGAGCCGGACGGTCCCCTTCGTCGCCAAGGTCATCGGTCAGCCGATCGCCGGCATCGCCGCGCGCGTCATGGCGGGTGTGCCGCTCAAGAGCTTCGGCCTCAAGCCACAGCGTTTCAGGCACGTCGCAGTCAAGGAGGTTGTGTTTCCCTTCGCCCGTTTCCCGGGTGTCGACACTATCCTCGGCCCCGAGATGCGCTCGACCGGCGAGGTCATGGGCATTGATCGAGACTTTGCGCTGGCTTTCGCCAAAAGCCAGCTCGGGTCAGGCACCACGCTGCCACAGGAGGGAACCGTCTTCGTGTCGGTGCGCGAGGCCGACAAGGACAAGATCCTGGGTGCGGCGCGGGAGCTGTCCGACATGGGATTTCGGATCATCGCCACGCGTGGCACCAAACGCCATTTGGAGTCGCACGGCATTCCCTGCGAGCAGGTCAATAAGGTTCTGGAGGGCCGGCCGCACATCGTCGACGTCATGAAGAACGGCGAGGTGCATCTCGTGTTCAACACCACGGAAGGCGCCAAGGCGCTCGCGAACTCCAAGGACATCCGGCGGACCGCCTTGCTGAACCGCATTCCTTATTATACAACTTTAGCGGGCGCAGTTGCGGTGACTGAAGCCATCAAGGCGCTGAAAGCCAATACTTTGAAGGTCGCGCCGCTGCAGAGCTACGTGAGCCGCGCATCCTAACCGTGCCCTGGCCAGACTTGTGGGCAAGGGTCTGGCCAAGCCTCTGGGACTGAGTGAGACTGTACGCAAGGCGCCGGCATGAGGGCCGGGCCGACTAGGAGACGTGAGCGATGGCGATGGAAAAGGTGCCGATGACCATCGAGGGGTTCAAGAAGCTCGAGGAGGAGCTTCACCGCCTCAAGTCCGTGGAGCGCCCGCGCATCATCCAGCAGATTTCCGATGCCCGCGAGCACGGCGATCTGTCTGAAAATGCCGAATACCATGCCGCCAAAGAGGCTCAAGGTCTCAATGAGGCACGCGTGGCCGAGGTCGAGGACAAGCTGTCGCGCGCCGAGGTGATCGACATCACCAAGCTATCGGGCGGCACCGTCAAGTTCGGGGCCACCGTCACGCTCGAGGACGAGGATTCCGGCGAGAAGGTCAAGTACAAGATCGTTGGCGACACGGAAGCCAACGTGCGCGAGGGAAAGGTGTCGATCTCCTCTCCCATTGCCCGTGCGCTGATCGGCAAGTCCAAGGGCAATTCGGCCGAGGTCACGACACCTAAGGGTTCCCGCTCCTACGAGATCCTGAAGATCGAGTTCAAATAGGATCGGCTCTGCGCCCACACGCTCAATCGCGATCCGGCGGCGGCACTCCGATAGGTATGCCGGCCTCATTCTTGGCCTGGCGAATGGTGAGGGCCGTCTTGACGCTGGCGACGTTGGGTGCGGCCGTCAACTCGCTGAGCACGAAATCCTGGAAGCTCGTCAGGTCCGGCGCCACGCACTTCAGCATGTAGTCGGTTTCGCCCGACAACATGTGGGCCTCGCGCACCAGCGGCCAGGTCAGGATGAGGTTCTCGAACGCGCGCAGGTCTGCTTCGGCCTGTGCGATCAGGCGCACCATGGCGTAGGCCACAACCTCGAAGCCGGCCATCTTCTCGTCGATTGCTGCGTGATAGCCCTTGATCAATCCGGACTGCTCGAGCGCTTGCACACGCCGCAGACAAGGGGGAGGGGATAGACCCACGCGGGCTGCCAGCGCCACGTTGGTGATGCGTCCATCCGCCTGCAGCTCTTTGAGGATGCGCCAATCGGTAGCATCGAGGCGAGCGCGCATTGCGGATATCTGCCAGCAGTCTCTAACTCATTCCGCCACGCCTGGTCGGCGCCTGCGGTCGGGTGAGAGGTACGCTGGAGCCCCCGGCCACGCAAGATTGTTTCGTTGATAGGTGGCGTTCGGGGCAGCAGGCCTGGGAGGCGCGCCGCTGGCATGCGGGATGATCTCAATAGGGAGAGGCCGCTTGCCGGCGCCAGGGCCTGGATCATCACCGACGAGAAGATCGGCATGCAGGTGCAGGTGCGCGGCGTGGCCGACGCCCTGGGCTTGGCCGCCGAGTGGAAGGAGGTGCGTCCGCGCGGGATCTGGCGCGTGGCTGCACCCTGGGGACCGGCCGATCCCGGGGATCGCTTCGGCGCACCTGGAAGTCCGTTCTCGCCGCCTTGGCCAGCCATCGCGCTGGCGACTGGCCGGCTCTCGATTCCCTACATTCGCGCACTGCGCCGCCACGCCGGCATGGCGACGTACACTGTCGTCCTGCAAGACCCCAAGACCGGTCCACGTACCGCCGACCTGATCTGGGTGCCCGAGCACGATCGCCGCCGCGGCGCCAATGTCGTCACCACACTGACCGCGCCGCACAGCTTTTCTCCGGCGCGACTGGCA
This sequence comes from uncultured Alphaproteobacteria bacterium, assembly GCA_963840425.1. GTDB lineage: Bacteria > Pseudomonadota > Alphaproteobacteria > Rhizobiales > Hyphomicrobiaceae > CADEFX01. The sequence goes on from CAWIYZ010000001.1 coordinate 73,600, forward strand.
GCGCTGAGACAGGCGCTGCCGCCGGACCGGATCGCGGCGCTGCCCCGGCCGTGGGTGGCGGTCGTGCTCGGCGGCAAGAACGGCGTCTATCGTTTCACCGAGGGCGACGATGATCGTTTCGAAACTTCGCTACGTTCGTTCGCTGGCCTCGGCGCAAGCTTTCTCATCACATCCTCGCGCCGCACCCACCAGCGCCTCCTGACTGCGGCCACGCGTGCCACCGAAAGCGCTCCGCGCTTCATCTGGGATGGTGCCGGCGACAATCCTTATTCGGCCTTTCTGGCGCACGCGGACCATTTCATCGTCACCGCCGACAGCGTCAATATGACGGGGGAGCCATGCGCGACCGGACGCCCGGTGTGGGTGTTCGAGCCTTCGGGCGGCTCGGCCAAGTTTCGTCGGTTTCATGATGCGTTGCGGCGCTATGGCGCGACGCGGGCGCTGCCGGAAACGGTTAGTAGTCTTGTCGGGTGGGAATACACGCCTTTGGATTCGGCGCAGCAGATTGCCCGCGAGATCGAGCGGCGATGGTTGGCGCGCCGGAGCATGCTGGGCGGCCTCGTCGGTGGGATGGGCCTGCATCGGCGCTGACGGCAGGAGGGGAATATGGGCCATCTGGCAATCGACAGGCTCAGGACCGCCAAGGTCGAGACCGAGCCGTATATGTACACGATCGTATCCGGCTTCCTCGCTCCCGCCATGGTTGGCCGGATCAACGCCACTTATCCGCGCATCGAGAAGGGCGGCAGCTATCCCCTCGAAATGCTCGACGCCAGCATGGCCATCAAAGAGGTGATCGACGAGCTCGATGGGCCCGAGTTCGAAGCGGCGATCGCTGACAAATTCGGGGTGGACCTCGACGGGAAGCCGAAGATGTATTCGCTGCGCGGCTACACGCGTGCCAAGGATGGGCAAATCCATACGGATTCGAAGGACAAGATCATCACGGTCCTGCTCTATCTCAACGAGAACTGGCAGCAGCCGGGCGGCCGCTTGAGAATCCTCAAGGACGGTCACGACGTGGACAACTTCGCGGCCGAGGTGCCGCCCGACGATGGCACGCTTCTGGTCTTCAAGCGATCGGACAACAGCTGGCACGGCCATCACCCGTTCGAGGGGCAGCGGCGCTCCCTGCAGATGAACTGGATGACGAGCGAGGGCTCCAAGGGCTGGCACAAGGTCCGCCACACCCTGTCGGCGGCCGTGAAGAAGCTGTCGGCGGCCTGAACGCTATTCCCCGTTGGTTGCATGGGCGGCATAGCTGCTGTGCCCAGGAAGCCGCACAAGCGGCTTTGCGGCGCACCCTCCTTGCCCTAAAATTGGTCGCCAAGCATCGAGCTTGGCCGCACCGGCGAACACGCCGTCCGAGCCTTGGTGCCAAGAACGCACAACGGCTGCAGGAGGATTCGCATGCTGCTCGTGACATCTGCCACCGAAGCCATGAGGAACCAGCGGCAGGTGCACGTGAACGGCAAGAACTACACGTTGAGTGAATTTGTCGGTGCCATGCCCTTGCGCGGCCACTATCAGGAGGGCAACGAGGTCAACGACAACGGCCTGCCGCAAGGTTTCCTCGTCACTCAGCCGCCGGGCTCCGTCACGCCTGCCCACTTCCACGAGCCCAATCAGTTTCAGGTCTTCGTTGCCGGCGGTGGACGGCTCGGGGCCAAAACTGCCACCCCGCTCGCTGTGCAGTATGCCAACGGCCACACGCCCTACGGTCCCATCGTCGCCGGTGTCGAGGGCTTGAGCTATTTCACGTTGCGCCAGCGCTGGGATCCTGGTGCAAAATATGTGCCCGCTGCGCTCGATAAACTGCGCAAGGGCACGCAGCGCACCCGTATGGCGAGCGGCGTGGAGCTCGCGTCCGAGAGCGTGCGCAAGGCGCGAACGTGCTCGAAGACCGAAACCATATTCGAGGCGGAAGCAGACGGTCTGGCGGCCTGGGTTCTGCGCGTTGGCCCCAAGCAGAAGGTTTGCGGCCTGCCGGACCCGCGCGAAGGCGGCGGGCAGTATCTTCTCGTTGCCGGTGGCAGCGCCGTACACGACGGCAACGAGTTGCCGAAGTGGTCGACCATCTTTCTCTCACGCGAGGAGCCGCCGCCGCCGCTCACCACCGGCGATTCGGGCCTCGATCTTCTCGTTCTGCAATTCCCACAGCTCGTTTCCCCCTCGCGGCGCGACAAAGGGTGAGTCCGGCACAGCGCCGGACTATTCTTTTTTGTGGCTTGCCGCCGCTCGTGACTCCTGCCGCGCAAGGCGCACGCGATGCAGTTCCCCATTGTCCCACTGGTCGTTGCGACCGCGCTTTTCATGGAGAATACCAACTCGACGATTCTGGCCACCGCGCTGCCCACCATCGCGCGCGACCTCGGCATCGATCCGATCTCGCTGAAGCTGGCCGTCACGTCCTACCTCGTCAGCCTCGCTGTCTTTATCCCGGCCAGCGGCTGGGTGGCTGACCGGGTCGGAGCCTGCACGACCTTCCGCATTGCCCTCGTCGTGTTCATGGCCGCTTCTATCGGCTGCGCCTCGTCACGTTCGCTGGCCGAGTTCGTACTCTGGCGCGCCGTGCAGGGCGCGGGCGGCGCCATGATGGTACCGGTGGGGCGCATGGTCGTGGTGCGCGCGGTGCCGAAAGCGGAGCTGGTGCGCGCGCTCTCCTTTCTTGCCATGCCGTCGCTTATCGGTCCGATGCTGGGGCCGCCGCTCGGCGGTTTCATCGTCACCTTCGCCGACTGGCGCTGGATTTTCTTCGTCAACCTGCCGATCGGCGTGCTCGGCATCGTTTTGGCGACGCTGTTCATTCCTGACACCAAACAGGAGACGCCGCCGCTCGATGTGAAAGGCTTCGCACTCTCGGCGCTGGGTCTGGGCGGCCTCGTTGCCGGGCTCGCTGTCAGCGGTCGGCGCATCGCACCTCCCGAGGTGTCGCTGGCGTGCCTGAGCATCGGCGCCCTGTCGCTTTATGCCTATGTGCGGCATGCCTTCAGCGTAGAGCGTCCGCTGCTCGACCTGCGCCTGTTGCGCTTCAAGACTTTCGAGGCCGGAATTCTCGGCGGAACGCTCTTCCGTCTCGGTGTGGGAGCGAGCGCCTTCCTGCTGCCTATGATGCTGCAGCTCGGCTTCGGCCTCGACGCCTTCAGCTCGGGTCTGATCACATTTGCCGGCGCTATAGGCGCTCTTGCCATGAAGCCGTTGGCGCATCGGTTCCTGCATCGCTTCGGCTTCCGCCGTCTGCTCATCGTCAACGGACTGATTGCCTCGTCTCTGCTGCTGGCCAACGCCTCTTGGACAGCGTTGACGCCGCCGCTCTTGATCTCCTTCGTGCTGCTTGTCGGGGGCTTCTCGCGCTCCCTGCAGTTCACGAGCCTGTCCGCCATCACCTACGCTGAGCTCGAGCAGCGTCAGATCGGCTCAGCCACCGGCATGTCGACGGTGGCACAGCAGGTATCGGTGAGCTTTGGGGTGGCCATCGGCGCCATGGTGCTCGAGATATCCGAATGGGCGCACGGCCGACACGAGCCGCTGGCCGCCGATTTTTCCGTGGCGTTTGTCGTTGTCGGCGTGCTTTCCGCACTGACAGCGCTGGCCATGCTGCGCTTGCCGCCCGATGCCGGGGACGAGATCACGGGTCGCCAACTCGGACAGACGGTGCCCTCGGCTCGCGCTCCGACCATCAGCGGCTAACACAGCGCCCTTCAACAAGTCCGTCAGTTGCCGGGCAGCGCGTGCACGTTGTCGAAGAAGGCGTCCTTCCAGCTTGTCAGCGTGTGGTTCAACAATCCGGATCGTTTCATGTAGTCCGCGTATGCCATCACGCCTGTCGGTTGCGGCACAAAGTCGAGCATGTTGGGGTCCTCGATGAGCTTCTGGATCGTGTCCAGGCTCAGCTTCGAAGGTTCCGCTTTCAAGAACAGCTCGGCTGCGGCGCGCTTGTTCGCGGCTATGATCTTCTGCGCCTCCACCAGCGCGAGGTACGTGGCCTCGTACAGCTTGGGATTTTCGTTGCGCCATTTCTCGGCGGCGTAGGCCACGATCAGCGTGTGCTTGGTCCCGATGACGTCGTAGGACGTCATCACGGTGCGCACATTCGACGCGGCAAGCTCCATCTGGATGAAAGGAACGGTTGTGGCGTGGGTCTTGAATGCCGCCCCGCCAGACAGCAAGCCGGCCACGCCATCGGGGTGCGAGATGCCGACGGCCAGCGAGTCCAGCTTCTCCCTGTTTTCCCAGCCGAAGGTTTTTGCTGCGGCCATCTGCAACACGACGGCATGCTGGGTGCCTTTTCCAGCGGTCATGGCGATGCGGTCGTTCTCGCCGAAGTCTTTCACCGACTGAATGCGCGCATCCGTAGTGTTGAAGTAGATCGGGGAGTCGGCAATCGCCATCATGCCCTTGACTGGTGCGTGAGCCATCGCTTTGTCGCGGAGGTTGAGCATGACCGTCAGGCCCGCCATGGCGAGGTTGACGCTGCCCGAGATGATCGCATCGTTGGCGGCGGCTCCGCTGGCGAGCCGTGCGACCTCGACCTTGGCATCGGCAATGCCGAGCTGCCCGGCGTGTTTCTCGATGAGCTTGCCGTCGAGCGCCACCAGCAGCGGGAGGTACGAGATGCCGAATTGCTGGACGATGCGGACAGTATTCTGGGCAGATGCGGGCTCAGCTGATCCCCACCCCGACACCGCAACCACGAGCGCTGCGGCGAGCCTGAAGCACTTCATGTCATTCTCCTGCTGTGCATGGGATGGGCCGGTCACATGAGCTTGGCCAGCGTCGGCCGCGTCACGGGGATTTCCATTAGATCTTCCCCGAAGAAGAGGTTCCCGCCGTAGACCTTGGCCATCTCGCCGATTGCCCGCTCGCGTGCACCCGGCTTGTCGAACTGCTCGGTGATGTGGGTCAGCACGAGGTTCTGAACCTGAGCGGCTTCCGCCAACCGCGCCAACTCCATGTGGCCCATGCACAACTCGGCGAAGGGCCCGTTGAGCGCCGTGCCAGACAGGTAGTGGCACATGTGCACGAGCACATCGGCGCCGCGTGCAAAATCCTCCATCGTCGGGCACGGCCCGCTGTCGCCCGAATAGACGAACGTCAGGCCCTGATGCTTCAAGCGAAAGGCAAAGGTCGTCAGATACGGCTGGAAGTGCCGCGCATCGCCGACCTCCACGGACCATTCGCCGTGCCGAACGCTCTCGCCGAGCTTCAGCTCCTGCACGACGGGTGACGGGCGCAGACGAGGCAGCGCTCCGCCGCGTGCCTCATAAATTCCGAGGCTGCAGCCGTGGCTCGTGCGCGCAACGAGGTCGGACTCGTAGACACCGCCGACACCGAAGAGCTGCTCCGTCATGCGTGCGAGCGGCGCCGGCCCGAACACCTTCAAGTCCCCGACCTCGCCGACGCCCTGGTCCCAGCGCGTCAGGATTATGCGCGCGTAGTCCCCGCAGTGGTCGTAGTGCAGGTGGGTGAAGAACAGGTGTGTGACGTCGGTGGCCTTGATGCCGAGCTCGAGCAGGCGGTGGTGCGCGCCAAAGCCGTGATCGAACACCAGCACATCCGAGCCGACCTCGACGACATAGCCCGAGCACTGCCGGCGCAAGGAAGGTGTTGGTGTGCCGGTCCCAAGCAGTCGGATGCGCATGTCCAGGTTCTTGGCTCCCTTGTTGTCGACTGACCGTAGTTTGGGCCAGCTGCCACGCGCCGCACAAGCCCGTTGGGCGGGCACAACCGGGTGGCGTTCTGAGCATTCAGGACCGACTTGGTCCCCGCGCCAGCCAGCTTTCGATCGCTTCGGGCAGACCGTCGATCGGCCGGAAGCCGTTCGTCACCTGCGCGTAGCCGTCGGCCTCGTTGCCTGCCACCAGGCAGGGAAAACCTTCTACGCCCGCCTGCTGCGATGTGAGGAAGTCCCGGAACGTCTCGTTGCGTGTGTCAGCGGTAAGAAATTCTGACGTGAACGCCGCTCGGTCGATGCCGGCTTCGCTCTCGGCAATCTCCGCCAAGACCTCCGTCTGCGTGATGTCCTGATTGCGGGCATAGAAAGCGCGCTGGATTGCGGCCATGAACGCCAGCGCCCGGTCGGGTCGCAGCCGGCGCATGGTCACGACCGCGCGGCAGGCAGGCTCGGTGTCGTAAATGAAGCCTTCGCGCTCGAAGAAGGCGAAGTCGAAGGGCTGACCTGAAGCCTCGCCGACGCGGGTCCAAGCGCCGCGAATGTAGTCCTTGTCCTGCGGGCGCATGGGACGCGTGTTGCCCGCCCTGAGGCCACCCATCACGAGCCTGACAGGCAGCCGGCCCGAAAACCGCTCGGCCAGCGTGGTAATGACCGGAGAAAACCCGTAGCACCATGAGCACATCGGGTCGGCGAAGTAGACGAAATGCTTGTCGGCCATGGCAGTCACCGGTAGCTGCAACAGCCGTTTATATCACGGGTTATTTGCTCAGGGACGGATCGCAAGGGTTCGCGAAGCGTTGGAGACCTTGATGATCGGTGCCGGGTTCTCCATCTGCCTGCGTGTGGTTTGGCTCGAGTAAAGGCGTTAGGAGCGATGTTTCCCCTTCGTGACAGCGTGGCGCGCACGCGCGAGCCGGTCGTCGTCTGGGCCCTCATTGCGCTCAATATCGGTGTGTTCGCCTATCAGCTGACCCTTACCGCTCCCGAGTTGGAGGCCTTCATCGTACAGCACGCGCTGATCCCGTTGCGCTATTTCAGCCCTGGCTGGGCTGCACGCCATGGCTTGTCGACTGCCGACCTAACGCCGTTTCTCACCAACACCTTCATGCACGGCGGCTTCCTGCACATCATCCTCAATCTATGGACCCTCTACATCTTCGGGCCGGCCTTGGAGGATCGTCTCGGCCCCGCGCGTTTCCTGGCCCTGTATCTGGCGGCCGGCATCATCGCCAGCGTGGCGCATGCCGTGTTCAACGCGTTCTCTGCGATCCCCGCACTTGGTGCATCGGGCGCCATCGCTGGTGTCATCGGCGCCTATGCCGTGCGCTTTCCCTACGCCTGGGTGCGTGTGCTGGTGCCCATCATCATCTTCCCGCTGTTTTTCAGCATCCCGGCCATGCTGTTCGCCGGCATCTGGTTCCTGATGCAGGTCATGCAAGGCACCAGCGAGCTGTTCTTGCCGGGCGATGGGGGCGGCATTGCCTGGTGGGCGCACATCGGCGGCTTCCTCGCCGGACTGTTTCTCGTGCGGCCACTCGAGCCGGCCTCCGGCTCGGCTGCGGCCGGCGGACCGTGGGCCAACCGTGACTACGAAAGCCAGTTTCAGCGACGTATGCAGTTCATGGGACCGGGCTCGGATTGGCGGTCGCCGCGTTGAGCCGCGGCATGGTCGGCCTTGAGACGCCCTGCCGGTATGCGCTACAAGGCGCGCCGATCCCCGCTTCCATCAAGTTTGAGGAGTGCGCCCGTGGCGAACCCACAGTACGTCTATCACATGCACCGCCTGTCCAAGACCTATCCGGGCGGCAAGCAGGTGCTGAAGGACATCAATCTGTCGTTCTATCCGGGTGCCAAAATCGGCGTCGTGGGCCTGAACGGCGCGGGCAAGTCTACGCTGCTCAAGATCATGGCCGGCGACTTGGAAGACTTTGTGGGCGAAGCCTGGGCCGCTGAGGGCATCAAGGTCGGCTATCTGCCGCAGGAGCCGCAGCTCGACGCCGACAAGGACGTGCTCGCCAACGCCATGGAGGGTGTGGCGGAGAAGAAGGCGCTGGTCGACCGCTACAACGAGATCGCCGCCAACTACTCCGACGAGACGGCCGACGAGATGGCCAAGCTGCAGGACGAGATCGACAGCCAGGGCCTGTGGGATCTCGATGCCCAGGTCGAGCAGGCGCTCGATGCGCTGCGCTGCCCGCCTGGCGATGCCGAAGTCACCAAGCTCTCCGGTGGCGAGAAACGGCGGGTCGCGCTGACCAAGCTTTTGCTCGCCAAGCCCGACATTCTGCTGCTCGATGAGCCCACCAACCATCTCGATGCGGAATCCGTCGCCTGGCTGGAGCGTTACCTCAAGGAGTACGCCGGCTGCATCATGATCGTGACGCATGACCGTTACTTCCTCGACAACATCACCGAGTGGACCTTGGAGCTCGATCGCGGCCAGGGTGTCCCCTACAAAGGCAACTATTCGAGCTGGCTCGAGCAGAAGGCCAAGCGCCTCGAGGTCGAAAAGGGGCAAGAGGAAGCCAAGCAGCGCACGCTCAGGCGCGAGCTGGAGTGGATCCGCTCCTCGCCCAAGGCGCGCCAGGCCAAGTCCAAGGCGCGCATCCAGGCTTATGATAAACTGGCAGAGGAGGCGGGCCGCGAGGACGTGGGCAAGGCCACGATCCAGATGGCGCCCGGACCGCGCCTCGGCGGCTTGGTGGTGGAGGTGGAGGGCCTATCGAAAGGCTTCGGTGACCGCCTGCTGATCGACAACCTCTCCTTCAAGCTGCCGCCTGGCGGCATCGTCGGTGTCATCGGCCCCAACGGCGCCGGCAAGACCACACTGTTCCGCATGATCACCGGCCAGGACAAGCCGGACAAAGGCACAATCCGCCTCGGCGACACCGTCATGCTGTCGTACGTCGACCAGTCACGCGATCACCTCGACGACAAGAAGACCGTGTGGGAGGAAATCTCCGCCGGCCTCGATCAGATGAAGCTCGGCGACAAGAAGGAGGTGAACTCGCGCGCCTATGTCGGCTGGTTCAACTTCAAGGGTCCGGACCAGCAAAAGAAGGTTGGCCTGCTGTCCGGCGGCGAGCGCAATCGCGTGCATCTGGCCAAGATGCTGAAGGAGGGCGGCAACCTCCTGCTGCTCGACGAGCCCACCAACGATCTCGACACCGAGACGCTTTCAGCGCTCGAAGCCGCGCTCGAGGACTTCCCCGGCTGTGCCGTCGTCATCAGCCACGATCGCTTCTTCCTCGACCGCATCGCCACCCACATTCTGGCCTTCGAAGGCGACAGCCACGTCGAATGGTTCGAGGGCAACTTTGCGGACTACGAGGAGGACAAGAAACGGCGCCTTGGTGACGCCGCCGTCGAGCCGCACCGCATCAAGTTCAAGCGTTTCGAGCGGTAGAGAGCGCCGAACGCGAACGGCGCGAAGGACCACGGCTTAATGTCGGATCTCCTGGTCATCGCCGGGATCGGGTTTTTTGCGCAGCTCATCGATGGCGCGCTGGGGATGACTTTTGGGCTGATCTCGACCACGGCTCTGCTTGCGCTTGGCATCCCACCGGCACAGGCGAGTGCTGCCGTGCACACGGCCGAGGTGGCGACGACGGGTGCGTCCGGTTTGTCGCATCTGTTTCACCGCAACATCAACGCTCGGCTGTTCACCACACTGGGCGCAGCCGGCGTTCTCGGCGGCGTCATCGGCGCCTACGTGCTCTCGAACATCGATGGCCGAGCTATCCGCCCGTTTATCTCGGCTTATCTGCTGGTCATGGGCATTCTGATCCTGATGCGCGCCTTCCGCCTCGCGCCAGTCGATGAGGATGCGAAGGCGACCTATGCCGCACCGCTGGGTCTGGTCGGTGGATTTCTCGACGCCATCGGCGGTGGTGGTTGGGGGCCGATGGTGTCATCGACGTTGATCGGATCGGGGCATGCGCCGCGCAAAGTCATAGGCTCCGTGAACGCCGCTGAGTTCTTTGTCACGGTGGCGGTGGCCACGACCTTCTTCATCGAGCTTGGGATGGCGCACATACAGCATATCGCCGCGCTGATGCTGGGTGGCATCCTGGCGGCGCCGTTCGGCGCCTATGTTGTGCGCTATGTGTCCCCGAGGCTGCTTATGTCCCTGGTCGGCGTGCTCGTAGTGTCGCTCGCCGTATTCCAGCTCGCCCGGTCGTTTGGTTGAAGCCGGCCCCCAGGGAGAGCTAGCTACGCTCCAGCAGCTCGATCGACACGCCTTCCGGGCCGCGCAGGAATGCGATGCGCACGCCCGGCCGGACGCTGGTCGGCTCCATCGTGAACTCAGCGCCCTTTTTCTTGAGGTCGGCAACGATGGCGTCGATGCCCTTCACTTTGAAGTCCGAAGTGGTCGAGGCCCTGGTAGGGCGTGGTCGGCGGCGAATTGACGCCGTCGCCCGGCGTGACCGGCGCAATGAACACGTCGGCGCCGCCTACCTTCAGATCGATGCGCGGCTTGCCTTCCTGCATCGTCCGGATGACTTCGGCGCCGAACATGCGCTCGTAGAAGGCGGCGGTCGCCTCTGGGTTGGGGCTGCGCAGATGGATATGGTCCCAGGTGTAGGTGGCCACGTTTCACTCCCGTCTCGAGTTGTCCTGTTGAAGCCTACGCTGTGTGTGCACCTGAGCCAAGTGCTGCTCATCGCCCGGTGGCGTCCGGCACGGAGTCGACGCTCGGCAGATAGGGCTTGATGTCGAGAAGCGGTGTGCCGTCGAGGCAGTCAATGGCATCGATCTCGATCCGGCCCGTTGCAGCGTCGATCGACAGGAGGCGCACCACAGCCAGTGCGACCGGGTTCGGCCTGAGTGGTGAGCGCAGGCCGAATACTCCGCGCGGCACCGGACTGTGCTTGGGTGACTGCACGATCAGATCGCGGCGTGCCTGATGCATCCAGTAGAGCACGATGGCGTGTGAGAACCGTTCTAGTCCATCGAGACCCGCTCGGTAGGGCTCATCCAATTCGATGTGCGCTGTCACGCCGCGCTCGCGCGCCTCGCGCGGATTTTTCGGTGCATCGGCGCGTGAGGTCCAGCTGGTGCGAATGCAGCCAATGAAGACCACATGCGCATTGCCGCCGCGCGCGGCGGGATCGAAGGGCAGGGCGATCTCGCCCGGGCGTGGAGGTTGGATCGTCATGGCCGCAGTTTATTCGAAGCTGTCGTGCCCGTCCCGATCACGCGCTGCGCATGATCGGCGCGGCGATGCTCTCGATCATCACGTTGACACACGCCGGCTTGCCGCTGGCCAAGGCACGCTCGATGGCACCCGGCAGATCGGCAATGTTGTCCACCATCTCCCCATGCCCGCCCAGAGCTTCTACAACTTGATCATAGCGCGTCGGCAGCAGCGTGCAGCCGTGCATGCGCTGGCGGCCGTACTCGCGCAGCTGGATCTGGCTCTCCGCGTTCCAGCACGCGTCGTTGCCGACAATGGCGACGAACGGCCGGTTGTGGCGTACGGCCGTATCGAACTCCGACATGTGGAACCCAAACGTTCCGTCACCCAGCACCGCAAAGATCGGTGCCCTCTGCTCGTGGCAGCGCGCGCCGATGGCAAATGGAATAGCCGACCCGATTGCTCCGGCAATACCGTTGATGAGCCGGCGGGATACCGGCAGCAGAGCTTGTGCCCACTGCGCGAACTCGCCGCCGTCGCAGATCAACACGGTATCGGGATCGCGCTCCACGAAAGGTCTGAGCGCGCGAAATACCTCCACTGCATGTAGCTTGCCGCGTGTTGTGGATTTGAGTTCATCCCACGCCGTTGGTCGCTTATCGATGGCAGTGCGCGCCTCCTTCAGCCAGCCACCGTCGGCGGGTTTCCTTTTCCCGGCACGCCGCACCAGCGCCTCGATCGCGGGCACCGCGTCGGCAAGGCAGGCGAGGGCGAGGCTCCTACCCTTCTCTTTCACCGCGCGCTCGATCAGCGCGGCTTCCGGATCGATGACGATGAGTTGGCATTTCGCATCCACTGTTGGCGAGCTGGCCCACTGCAGCGTGAAATCGAGCGGCTTGCCGAGCAGCACGATCAAGTCGGCGCGCCCGAGGATTTCCGCATAGCGCCCGAGCGTGGCATCGCGGATGCCGCGCACGCTTTCCATGATGACAGCGGGCGCGTTGGTCGCCGCTTCCAGCGCAGAGACGAGGGAGCGCCGTCTGGCGTTGGCCAGTTGCGGACCCGCGATGAGAAGCGGTCGCTTGGCTGCAGAGATGGCATCGAGCACCGCGTCGGCGGCAGCATCGGCAAAAGATACGGCAGGCCTGGCTCGTGTCTTCGCTTCAGGCCAGACAATGGCATCGGCAGCGACTTCCGCATCCAGCAAGTCCGAGGGCAGGCTGAGGTGCACCGGTCCTGGCCGGCCTGTGGTGGCGATGCGCATGGCCTCGGCTACGTCGCGTCCGAGATGTGCCGCGGACGTGGCGGTCCATGAGGCTTTGCTCACAGGTGCCGCCATGTCCGCCTGGCGGATTTCCTGAAACCCGCCGCGGCCCAGCTCGCTCGTCATGGCGTGGCCCGACAGCAGCACCATCGGCGACTCGGCAACCAGCGCCGTGTACAGCGCACCCACCGCGTTGGCATGACCCGGTCCTCCGGTGACCAGGGCAACACCCGGCTCCCCCGTCATCCGCCCCCACGCATCGGCCATGTGCACGCAGGCCGCCTCATGCCGCGTGTGCAGAATTTCGAGCTGGGTCTCCAGCACCGCATCGTAGACCGACATGATGTGGTTGCCCGACAGGCTGAAGATGTGGCGCGTGCCCAGCTGCTCCAGCGTGCGCGCAACGATGTCGGCCCCGCGCAGGGTCTTGCTCATGGATTGGTTTCCTTCGAGCGCAATTTGGGTTGTGGGGCCCGCAGGCGGCAGGACCGCGTCATCGGCCGAGATGGTGGATTGGCGAAGTATCCGAACCGTCAGCGAGCCCTGTCAAGGTGCCTAGTGTGGTGGTTTGAAAGTTCGCCTGCTTCTCGCGGCTGGGCGGTTGGCGAACTTCGGAACCTGAACCACACTAGAATCCCAAATTTTGCTAGTGTCCTTTTCGATCGCGAAGTTCGCTGAGAGTTCGCGGCAAGTGCTGACGAACTTCGCGATCGGGACACTAGCTCATGCATCTGCAAACAGGCGGGCTTGCCGTTGGGGCAACCCTTTGTCAGATTTGACCCAAGCCGCCGATTGAGCGGTCCGTGGAGAACTGGGGAGCGCCGGGATGGATCGCAGTCTGCAAGTCAAGCTGCTGAAACGCCTGCTCCACTACGTCGACACCAAGAGCACCGCGCTGGCTGACGCGCCCTGGCGCAACGAGGTCAGCGCCTACACCGATCCTGAGCGTCTGCGGCAGGAGCAGGACGTTCTCTTTCGCCGCCATCCACTGCTGATGGGTTTCGCATCGGAGTGGGCCAAGCCCGGCGACTATCGCACCGACGACTTCGCGGGCGTACCCATATTGATCGTGCGGGGCAGGGATAATGTGGTCCGCGCATTTCTCAATGTCTGCCGGCACCGCGGCGCCAAGGTCGTCGACGGCTGCGGATCGGCGCGCGTCTTCTCCTGTCCCTACCACGCCTGGACTTATGAGCTGAACGGCAAGATCAGAGGCATTCCCGACGAGGGCGCCTTTCCCGGCATGCGGGCCGAGCGTTCGGGTCTTACTCCGCTTCCTCTATGCGAGAAGCACGGTCTCGTCTGGGTGCTGCCGTCGCCATCAGCCGACGGCGCGACGACCTTCGACATTGATCCATGGCTGGGTGACCTCGGACCCGAGCTCGGCGCCTATGGCTTTGGCTCCTATCACCTCTACGACCGTCGCACGATCAATGAGACGATGAACTGGAAGATCCTCGTCGATACGTTCCACGAGGGCTACCACATCGGCTTTCTCCATCGTGACTCGCTCACCGATATCCTGCATGGCAACGTCACCGACTTCGAGGCCTTCGGCCCCAATCACCGGCTGATCTTTCCGCGCCGCAAGCTCGAGCGCCTGAAGGGACAGCCAGAGGACACGTGGGATCTGATGTGGAACACAGCTACCGTGTACGCCCTGTTTCCCAACACGCTGTTCGTGACGCAGGGTGATCACGTGGAGGTGCACCGCGTCTTTCCCACCGAAGGCAGGCCAGACCGGGCCGTGATGGAGACCGGCTTTTATGTCCCCAAGGCGCCGGCTACCGAGGAGGAGCTGCGCCACTGGCAGGCCAATCTCGATCTCGTCATCAAGGTGGTGCAGACCGAGGACTTTCCAGCGGGGCGCAGCATGCAGCTCGGTTTCTCCTCGGGCGCACAGAAGCAAGTGGTCTACGGGCGCAACGAGCCGGCCATGATCCACTATCACCAATCGATGCGACGGGCCTTAGGCTTGCCGGACGAGGCCTCGATGGCTACGGCTGCGGAATGATCCGCGGACCAATCAAATGAGCATTGACAAAGCTTCGGCGAAATGCCGGATTTGAATGACTTGAAATGAAGTGGCGGAAACCTGGCAGCAAAAGGCGGGACCGCCAAGTGGGAGGGTACGCAATGCGGCTATGCCGGGGCATCAGCCATAGCCCGCGGTCCGCGGCTCCTTGGCTGCGGGAGCGCGGCGCATGACGGTGGCGGCGCCGCCAGCGCGCGTCGCTGCTGATCCAAGCCAGATGGCCGGATCAGCAGCCGGGGATGCGGCAGCGCACGCGGTCCAGCTGTCCATCGAGAATGTCTCCAAACGCTTCGGCGGCGTGACTGCCGTCACGGATGTGACCGTCGCCGTTCCGCGCGGCGGTGTGCTCTCTGTTATCGGTCCGAATGGCGCCGGCAAGACCTCGCTCCTCAATATGGTGTCCGGCTTTTACAAACCGGACACCGGCCGCATCGTGCTCGAGGGTCGCGACATCACGCGCAAGCGCCCCAGCGAGATCGCGGCGCTGGGCATCGCGCGCACCTTCCAGAACATCGCGTTGTTCAGCGGCCTGACCGTGCTCGACAACCTGATGCTCGGGCGGCACGTGCGCATGCGCTCGGGCGTGCTCAAAAGCGTGATCTACTGGGGTTTGGCGCAGAAAGAAGAAGTGGCCCATCGCGAGGTCTGCGAGGAGCTGATCGAGTTTCTGAAACTGCAGGATCTACGTAAGCAGCAAACCGGTGCGCTGCCCTACGGTCTGCGCAAGCGTGTCGAGCTCGGGCGCGCTTTGGCCCTCGAGCCCAGCCTCCTGCTGCTGGATGAGCCCATGGGCGGCATGAACCAGGACGAGAAGGAGGATATGGCCCGCTATATCCTGGACGTGAACCAGGAGCGGGGCGTCACGGTCGTGCTGATCGAGCACGACATGGGCGTGGTCATGGACATTTCCGATCGCGTGGTGGTGCTGGATCGCGGGCGCAAGATCGCCGAGGGCAGTCCGGCCGAGGTGCAGAGCAGCCCGGCAGTCATCGCGGCCTATCTCGGCGCGCAAAAGGGGGGGCAGCGGCCATGAGTTTGGTGGACGACAAAGCGACTTCGACGCTGCCGAAGCTGTTGCAGCACAACGCGCGTGCCTTCGGCAGTCTGCCCGGAATGCGGGAAAAGGACCGTGGCATCTGGCGCAGCTATAACTGGCGCGCCTGCCTCGCCAATGTACGCGACTTCGCGCTCGGCCTGGCGGCGCTTGGCTTCAAGCGGGGCGACAAGCTGGCCGTTGTCGGCGACAACAGCCCGCGCCTGTACTGGGCTCAGCTTTCAGCCCAAGCGCTCGGCGGCGCCGCCGTGCCCGTCTACCAGGACGCCATCGCCAGCGAGCTCGTCTACGTTCTCAATCACTCCGAGGTGTCGGTCATCCTGGCCGAGGACCAGGAGCAGGTCGACAAGATCCAGTCCTTGCAGGACCAGCTCCCCGCCCTGCGTTGCATCATTTTCGATGATCCTCGCGGCATGAGCGGCTATCGCCAGCCGATGCTCAAGTCTTACGCCGATGTGCAAGCGCTGGGCCGTGAATTTGCAAAAAGCTCACCCGGCTATTTCGAGCGCGAGGTCGATGCCGGAAGCCCCGACGACGTGGCCATGATCGCCTACACGTCTGGCACTACCGGCACGCCCAAGGGCGCTCTGCTCAGCCACCGCAACATGGTCGCAACGGCGGAGAATTTTGTCGCCGCCGAGCACGTGAAGCGCGGCGACAACTGGCTGGCCTATCTACCCATGGCCTGGGTCGGCGACGTCATGCTCTCGCTGGCGGCGGCTCTGGTCGGCGGTGTCACTGTCAGTACTCCCGAGGGTCCCGAGACCGTGCAGCGCGACCTGCGTGAGCTCGGGCCACATGCGATATTGGCGCCGCCGCGCATCTGGGAGAGCATTCTCACACAGTTGCAGGTCAAGGCGGCGGATGCGTCCTGGCTGAAGCGCCACGCCTATGAGCTGTTCCGGCGCGTTGCGGAAAGGCGCGAGCTGCTCAAGAGCGATGGCAAGCCGATCCCCTTGCGGACCAGGCTGGCCTACTCCCTTGGCGAGTTTGTCGCCTATGGCCCCGTGCGCGACCAGCTCGGTCTGCGTAATGCGCGCTGGTGCTACACCGGCGGAGCGCCGCTCGGCCCGGATACCTTCCGGTTCTTCCGCTCGTTCGGCGTGAACTTGAAGCAGATCTATGGCGCCACGGAAGCCAGCGCGCTGGTCGCCTTCCAGCGCGACGACCAGGCTGACCCGAATACGGTCGGCCGCCCGGTTCCGGGCGTCGAGCTGCGCATCGACGCCAACGGTGAGCTTCTCATCAAGGGCCCGGGCGTGTTCGTCGGCTACTACAAGCAGGAGGACGCCACGCGCGATGCCTTGACGCCGGACGGCTGGCTCAAGACCGGAGATGCCGGCCTCATCGACCCGCAAGGACAGCTCGCCATCATCGATCGCGCCAAGGATGTGGGCAAGTTGAACTGCGGCACGCCGTTTGCGCCCCAGTTCATCGAGAACAAGCTGAAGTTCAGCCCCTTTATTCGCGAGGCGGTGGCGTTCGGCGATGCCCGCACGTTCGTCGCTGCCATGGTCGCCATCGACCTCGGCACGGTGGGCAACTGGGCCGAGCGGCGCGGGCTTGCATACACCAGCTTCATGGATCTCAGCCGCAAGCCCGAGGTTGCCGGTCTGGTGCGGCAGGAGGTGGCCAAGGTCAACGCTTCGCTACCTGCCGCGCTCCAGGTCAAACGCATCCTGCTGCTGAACAAGGAGCTGGAGGCTGACGACGCCGAGATGACCCGCACACGCAAGGTCCGGCGCCGGTTCGTGGCGGAGAAGTACGCCAGGGTCATCGAGGCTTTCTACAGTGGTGCCAATAACGCCGACGTGGCGGTGGAAATCACCTTCGAGGATGGGCGCAAGAGCATGCTCGCCGCCACCATCGACATCCACGATGTAGCGCCCGCTTCGGCGACGCAGAACGCAACCCGCAAAGCGGCATGAGCGGAGACAGCAATGCTCGATGAACTGTCTTTCGCCTTCGCGCTCGTGGTGAGCGGGCTTTCCATCGGCCTCATGTACTCGCTGATCGCGCTGGGCTTCGTGCTCGTCTACAAGGCGACCGACGCCATCAACTTCGCCCAAGGCGAGTTCGTCATGCTGGCGGGCTTCGTCGCGGCCACGGCGCTGACGGCCAAGGGCATGCCGGTGCTCGGCGCCGTTGCCGCCGCCGTTGCGGCCATGATCGTGTTCAGCTTTGCGCTGGAGCGCGTCGTGCTGCGGCCGCTACTCGGGCGTCCGGTTGTCGCCGTGATCATGGCCACTATCGGGCTTGCCGCCATTCTGCGCGGCCTCCCGCCGATATCCGTGGGTGCGGAGACGAAGGCGATTTCACTGCCCTTGCCGGATACGCCGATTGCCTTTTTTACGGCTACCGTGCCGCCAATTCAGGCGCTGGGCGTCGTCGTTTCGCTCGCTTTTTTTGCAGCGTTCACGTGGTTCTTCCTCAAGAGCCGCATGGGCGTGGCCATGCGTGCCGTGGCTGACAATCAGCAGGTCGCCATGGCCATGGGCATCAATGTCGAGCGCTATTTCGCCATCGCCTGGGCCATGGCGGGCATCGTCTCAGCGCTCGGCGGCGTCATCTGGGGCAGCATGCTGGGCGTCGACACGCAACTCGCGCTGGTCGGCCTTAAGGTGTTCCCGGTCGTCATTCTGGGCGGCCTCGATTCCGTTGCCGGCGCCATCGTCGGCGGCCTCATCGTCGGCGTGGTGGAGAGCATCGCTGCCGGATATCTCGATCCTTTCGTTGGCGGCGGCACCAAGGATTTTGCGCCCTACGTGCTCATGATCATCATGCTGATGTTCAAGCCGTACGGCATTTTCGGCCAGCACCGGATCGAGCGGGTATAGGGGCGGATCGATGCTGCATCGCGAGGCCGGCGTCTTCAAAACCAGCTATGCCGCCGACATGGCGCTCTATCCGCTGCCGATCGCGCGATGGGCCGTGGCCGGCGTGGCGCTGTTGTTCGCGGTGATCGTTCCGCTGATCCTGCACGAGTACTATCTGTCGATTTTCAATCTGGTCTTCATCGCCATCGTCGGCGCCTTGGGCCTCAACATCCTGGTCGGCTACACCGGCCAGATCTCGGTTGGACATGCCGCTTTCATGTCCGTCGGCGCGTACACGGCGGCCAACCTTGCAGTCAAGCTCGACCTCCCGTTCTGGATCACGCTGCCGGCCGGCGGACTGATGGCGGCTGTCATCGGCGCCATTGTCGGCATTCCGAGCCTGCGCATCAAAGGTCTCTATCTCGCCATCGCCACGCTCGCCAGCCAGCTGATCATCGAGTGGGTCATCAATCACACGCCGGCGATCTCGGGCGGGGCTCAGGCCTCCATCGAGGTGCCACGGCCGGCGCTGTTCGGGATGCAGCTCAAGACGCAGGGGCAGCTCTATCTCTTCCTCCTCTTTTTTGCAGTGCTGGCGATTGTGGCCACGCTCAATCTTGTAAGAAGCCGCATCGGGCGCGCGTTCGTGGCTATCCGCGACCAGGACATCGCCGCCGAGATCATCGGCATCAACATCTATCGCTACAAGCTTCTGGCCTTCGCGATCTCGTCCTTCTACGCCGGCGTGTGTGGGGTGCTCTATACCTACTATTTCGGCATCGCCAACTACGAGGCATTCCAGATCGGTGTGTCCATCGACTATCTGGCCATGATCATCGTCGGCGGCCTTGGCTCCGTCCTGGGCTCGGTCCTGGGAGCTGCCTTCATCACCATGCTTCCGATCGTCATTCGCTGGAGCGTGGAAGCGTTCGGCGGTGTGTTTCTCGATCCCAGCCACCTGCCCGCAATCACGGCCAGCCTCAAACTCGTCATCTTCGGATCCCTCATCATCTTCTTCCTGGTGGTGGAGCCGGAGGGCCTCAATCGCTTGTGGCGCAATATCCGAAATTACTTCAGAGTGTGGCCCTTCTCCTATTGAAGGGCCAAAGCAAAAAGCCCCGGAGAACACAAAAGGGAGGTTACGCATGCTACGCAAAAAGTGGTTGTCGACGATCCTCTTGAGCGGCGCGGCCCTCGCCACTCTAGCCGTGAGTACGGCCGGCGCTCAGGACAAAGAGCTGGTATTCGGCCTGCAATGCGATCGCACCGGCGCAACCCAGACGGTGGGACCGTTCCTCTGCCCCGGCTACCACGACTACGTTGCGCTCGTGAACAGCCAGGGCGGCGTGGAAGGCTACAAAATACGCGTCATCGAGATCGATCACGAGTACAAGGTGCCGGCCGGCATGGAGGCGCACGAGCGCTTCAAGAAGGAAGGCGCCGTCATCGAGGCCGTGTACGGCACGCCGCACGCTGCCGCTCTGTTGAAGAAGCTGGAGGAGGACAAGATCCTCGGCACGACCCCGGGCTTCGGCTCGGGCGCAGCCGCGGACGGCAAGCGCTATCCTTATATGTTTCCGATTGCGGCTTCCTACTGGTCGCAAGGCGCTGCAGCCGTGAAGTTCATCAAGGACCAGCTCGGCACTCTCAACGGCAAGAAGATCGCCTACCTGTTCTATGACAATCCGGCGGGGCGTGAGCCGATCGGCGTGCTGGAGGACCTCGCGAAGGCCGAAGGCTTCGAGATGCGCACCTTCGCCGTGCCACCGCCCGGCGTGGAGCTTGCGGCGCAAGCTCTCGACATCACCGGCCGCTTCCGTCCCGACTTCGTCATCTCGCATCTGTTCGGCCGTTCGCCGTCGGTCGCCATCAAGGAGCTCAAGGGCAAAGGCTTTCCGCTGAGCAAGGTGGTCGGCTTCGTGTGGGCGTCGGCAGAGTCCGATATCAATGCTGCGGGCGGGTTCGGGTTCGCCGAAGGCTACCACACCATGCAGTTTGCCGGCGTGGGCACGGACTTCCAGGTCATCAAAGACATCAACGCCATGTACAAGGCGCAAGGCAAGACGGAGCCGAAGGAACAGCAGATCAGCGTCTACTACAACCGCGGTGTCCTGACCGCCGCGCTCCATGTCGAAGCGGTCCGTAACGCCATCAAGGCCAAGGGCGGCGCCAAGCCGACCGGAGAGGACGTCAAGAACGGCATGGAAGCCGTGAAGAACCTGACTCTCGGCGGACTCGTGCCTCCGTTGAACGTAACGCCCGAGGATCACGAGGGCGGGGGATGGGTTCAGATCTGGAGCATCAAGGGCGGCAAGTTCGTCAAGTCGACCGAGTGGTTCCAGGCGCATCGCGACGTGATCAAGAAGCACATCGTCGCTGACGCCGAGAAGAAGTGAGGCACACTCAAGCTTGCGGGCGGCGCCATGCCGCCCGCTGAAGAGCTCAATGGTCGTTCATGCTTTCGATCAACAACATCGAGGTGGTCTACGACCGGGTCATCCTGGTGCTGAAGGGCGTCTCGCTCAACGTCGCCAAGGGCACGATCACGACCCTGCTCGGCGCCAACGGCGCCGGCAAGACGACGACCTTGAAGGCCATCTCAGGCGTTCTGCGCACCGAGCGGGGAGAGGTTACGAAGGGCTCCATATCGCTCGGTGAGCGGCGCATCGACGGCATGCGTCCCTTCGATGTCACGCGCCTCGGCATTGCCCAGGTGTTCGAGGGGCGCCGTGTGTTCGAGCACCTGACGGCTGATGAGAATCTGATCGCCGGCGGTCATGTGCAGCGTGACAAGGCGAAGGTGAAAGAGAGCATCGACCTCGTCTACAGCTACTTTCCGCGCCTCAAGGAACGCCACGGCCAGCAGGCCGGCTATCTCTCCGGGGGCGAGCAGCAGATGCTCGCCATCGGCCGGGCGCTCATGTCGCGTCCGACCGTCATCCTGCTCGATGAGCCGTCGCTCGGCCTGGCGCCGATGCTGGTCGAGGAGATCTTCGGCATCGTGCGCAGGCTGGTGGCCGACGAGAAGCTCTCAGTGCTTTTGGTCGAGCAGAACGCCGCCATGGCGCTCGAGGTCGCCGAGCACGGCTACGTTATGGAAAACGGCCGCATCGTGCTCGAGGGCGCGGCGGCCTCCTTGCGCAGCAACTCCGATATTCGCGAATTTTATCTCGGCCTCAACGAGGTCGGCTCGCGCAAATCCTATCGCGACGTCAAGCACTACAAGCGCCGCAAGCGCTGGCTGTCCTGATGCGAAGCTGAAACACGCTCAGCCACTCAGCGCGAGCGGGAGCGCGCGCGGGCCGCGTACGGAGCCACAGGACCAGGAGACGGCGGCTGGATCGGCCAGGCGAAACTCCGGAATGCGTTTCAGCCATTCTTCCAGCGCCACCGTGATCTCCATGCGCGCCAGGTTCGAGCCGATGCAGCGGTGAATGCCGAGACCGAAGGCGGCATGCCGATTGTCCTGGCGGTCGATGACGACGCGGTCCGCATCGGGGAATGCCTGCGGGTCACGGTTGGCAGCCGGAAACGAGAGCATCACCAACTTGCCGGCCTGCATGGGGCAGCCGCCCACCTCCACATCGTTGACCACCTGCCGCGCCATCGTCACCGGCGCGTACGCCCGAAGGAATTCCTCCACCGCCGATGTGATCAACGCCGGCTCGGCGACCAGCCTCGCCCGGTCAGCCGGCGCCTTGGCCAGATGCCAGAGGCTCGAGCCGATCGCGCTCCACGTTGTGTCGATGCCGGCGATCAGGATGAGCCGCAGCGTTCCGTACAGATGTCGCTCGGTCAGCGGCGCGCCATTGTGCTCCGCTTGTACGAGGAAGCTGATCAAGTCCTCGCCCGGGTTCACACGTCGCGCCTCTACATACGGACGGAAGTATTCGTCCATTTCCTGCGCCGTCGCCAGGAGGCGTGCGTCGCTCTGGGTATTGCCGTCGACGATGGTGTCCTCGAGGAAAACGTGAATCCAGCGGCGGAAGCGGTCGCCGTCTCCTTCCGGAACGCCGAGCATGTAGGCGATGACCCTGACGGGGATGTGTTGCGTGTAGGCGAGTGCGGCATCGCATGCAGCATTGCCGACGATGTCGTCGATCAGCTCGTTGCAGATGCGGCGCGTGCGCGGCACAAGCCGGGCGATGGCTTGCGGACTGAACGCCGGCAGCAGCAGCATGCGCGCCGGTTTGTGATGCGGTGGATCGGATGTGATGGGCGGCGAGGGCAGGGGAACGTTCGGCGGATTCTCGCGAATGACGACGCGCCGCGAGGAGAAATTGGCGGTGTCGTAGGCAATGGCCCGCACGTCTTCATAGCGCGTCGGTAGATACACACCGCCATATCGCTCAGTGCGTGCGACGGGACACTGGTGCCTGAGCTCGTTCCAGATCGGAAAGGGATCGTCGACCCAGCGTGGGTCGGTATGGTCGAAGTCGCTGCTCCAGTCGCTGACAGGTGGGCGATCCGGCATCGGCTCCTCCTCACGTCTCCTCGCGCACTGCGCGGACGGCGTATTCGGGACAGTTGCGCACGGCGAGCAGAGCCTTGGCTTCGAGCTCGGCTGGCACCGCACCCGTTCCCTTTGCGCGTGCAAACCCGAGGTCGTCCACCTCGAACAACTCCGGCGCCAGGGCCTGACAGCGGTTGTGCCCCTGGCACTTTTCGCTATCAACCGAGACACGCAATGTTCCGGTTCGCTTCAGGGCACGCCCTCCTTGAAGTCTCGTGCGGGTTGAGTTTAGCAGATGCCGCCGCTTTGAGCATGACGCAGGTTAGTCTATGCCGTTGACTGTGGCCTATGCGCCTCTCGAGGCGTTCAACCGAGTTGTAACTATTTTCGCAGGCTGAATGCTGGCATCCGGGCTGCGGCTCCAGTAACATTGAGCCATATCCTTGCGCGGGCTTTTTGCTTCCGTCATGAGACCCAGCTCTCATAAGTTACCCGCGCACCGGCGGTCCGCGGCTATTGCAGCACTAAGAGGTCGGCACCTTATGCAGCCCAATCCGGACAACTATGAATACGAGCTCGATCAGGCGTTGTCTTCGGTCGTTGGCATAAGGACCATCATTCCCCCGGATGCTTTCACGGCGGAGACGCTTGGCACCGAGCGGCTGGGCAACGGCGTTCTCATTCGCAACGGCGTGGTTCTCACCATCGGCTACCTCATCACCGAAGCCGAGACGGTGTGGATCAGCCACGGCAACCGGGTGGTGCCGGGCCATGTGCTGGGATTCGATCAGGCAACGGGCTTCGGTCTCGTGCAGGCGCTGGCCCGGCTCGATCTGCCGCCTCTGCCCATCGGCAGCTCGAGCAAAGCGGAGGTCGGCGAGCAGGTTGTAGTCGGAGGAGCCGGTGGCAGGGAGGGTTCCGTCGCCGCGCGTATTGTCGCCAAGCAGGAGTTCGCCGGCTACTGGGAGTACGTGTTGGACGAGGCCATATTCACCGCTCCGGGCCACCCGCACTGGGGCGGCACCGCCTTGATCGGCCCGGGCGGCGATCTGCTCGGTATCGGCTCCCTACAGGTCCAGCATCAGGCGCGCGAGTCGGGGCGACCGTCGAACCTCAACATGATCGTGCCGATCGACCTCTTAAAACCGATTCTCGATGACCTCATGACGCTCGGACGAGCCAAGCGGCCGCCGCGACCCTGGCTCGGGCTGTTCGCCAGTGAGATCGGTAGCCGTATTGTCATCACCGGCCTCAACAGCCGCGGACCGGCGCAGGACGCGGACTTGCGGCCGGGCGATATCGTGCTCGGCGTCGGCGGTGCCGAGGTCGCGACGCTAGCTGATTTCTTCCGCAGCATCTGGTCGGTCGGCGATGCCGGCGCCAAGATTCCCATGTTGATCTTCCGTGACGGCAAATCGTTCCAGCTCCACGTCGAGTCGGCCGACCGCGGCAAGTTCCTGAAGGGGCCTGTGCTGCACTGAGCGTGGCGTCGATCACCGCGCATTAACCGACAATTCCCGCTGGGCTGACCAAGCCGGTATGTATACTGGCAAAAAGGCCAGACCCAAGGAGCAGGCAGATGAGCAACGTATCGGTTCTCAAGGTCAAGCCGGTAGCTGACCGCGTCTCGGCGGCAGAATGGGAGGCGCGCATCAATCTCGCGGCTGCCTATCGCCTCTGCGATCACTACGGCATGTCGGACATGATCTACACGCACATCAGCGCGCGCGTGCCCGATCAGCAGACGCACTTCCTGCTCAACCCGCACGGGCTTCTTTTCAACGAGATGACCGCCTCCTGCTTCCTGAAGGTGGACCTGGATGGCAACATCGCCTTCAAGCCGGATCTCGAGCAGGGCTATGGCCTGCACGCTGCAGGCTTCGTCATTCACAGCGCCATCTACAAGGCGCGGCCGGATGTCATGGCCATCATGCATACCCACACCATCGCCGGCATGGCGGTCTCCTCGCTCAAATGCGGTCTGCTTCCGCTGACGCAGACCTCGCACCGCTTCTATGCCCGCATGGCCTACCACGATTTCAACGGGCCCGAGCGCGATCCGGGCGAGCGCGAGAAGCTGGCGCAGCATCTAGGCAGCTACGATGTGATGATGCTGCGCAACCATGGCCTCCTGACCGTAGGACCGAGCGTGCAGGAAGCGTTCAACCGGATGTACGGCCTGGAGCGCTCATGCCAGGCGCAGCTTGCGGCCATGGCCTGCAACACCGAGCTCAACGTGCTGCCGGATGAGGTGGTCGAGAAGTCTACTGCCATGTACGCGCCCAACGCGGTGCGTCCCTATGGTCTGCTCGAGTGGCACGGGCTGCTGCGCCTGCTCGACCGCAAGGATCCGTCGTACCGCGAGTAGCAGGCGCTGGCCTCAGCCGTGCCATTGCAATAACGTTGGACCCGAGGCGCCGCGTAGCGGCGTCCTGTCGGCCGGCGCATGCGCTCGGTCAGCTACCCAGGTCTCAAATCTCCAACAGGGAGCGTCCAAACATGGCGCCAACGCCTCCATCACCGTCGCGCGACAAGGTTCGCGCCGTTGCCCCCAAGCTCATCGATCTCACCGAGAAGGTACTGTTCGGCGACGTGTGGGAGCGCCCCGGCCTTTCCAAGCGTGACCGCAGCTTGATCACCGTCGCCACGCTGGTCGCGCTGAACCGTTCCGAGCAGCTCGTCGGTCATCTCGAGCGGGCGCTCAACAATGGCGTCACCAAGGACGAGATCGGCGAGCTCATTACTCACCTCGCGTTCTATGCGGGCTGGCCGTGCGCCATGTCGGCGGGGCTGACTGCCAAGGACGTGTTCGAGAAGAAGAAGTAGGAAACGAAACGCCTGGAGACGGATATGCAAGTTGGATTCATCGGTCTGGGCACCATGGGCGCCTATATGGCGTCCAATCTCCAGACCGCAGGCTACAAGCTGGTGGTGCACGATGTGCGCCAGGCGTCTGCGGACCGGCATTTGGCTGCCGGCGCGCGCTGGGCGGACAGTCCCGCGGCTGTCGGCGAGGCGGCAGACGTCGTCTTCACCTCGCTGCCAGGGCCACCCGAGGTGGAAGCCGTGGCGATCGGCAAAGGTGGCCTGCTCGAAGGCATGAAAAAAGGCAGCGCTTTCTTCGATCTCTCCACGAACGCACCATCGCTTGTGCGCAAGCTGCATCCCATCTTCGCCGAGAAGGGGGTGCATTTTCTCGATGCGCCCGTCAGCGGCGGTCCGGAGGGCGCCCGGTCCGGCCGCCTCGCCATCTGGGTCGGCGGCGACAGGGAGGTCTTCGACAAGCACAAGCCCGTGCTCGACGCCATCGGCGACCAGGCCCGCTACATCGGCGATATCGGCGCCGGCTCCGTGGCCAAGCTCGTGCACAATTGCGCCGGCTACGCCATGCAGGCGGCGCTGGCCGAGGTCTTCACCATGGGTGTCAAGGGCGGCGTCGAGCCACTGATGCTCTGGGAAGCGATCCGCAGCGGTGCGCAGGGCCGAAGCCGAACCTTCGATCGCCTCGGCAACCAGTTTCTCATCAACAAGTACGAGCCGCCCGCCTTCGCGCTCAAGCTTGCGCACAAGGACATGACGCTGGCGACCCAGCTCGGTCGCGAGCTCGGCGTGCCCATGCGCCTCGCCAACATGGCCATGGCCGAGATGACGGAAGCCCTCAATCGCGGCTGGGACGCCAAGGACTCCCGCTCGCCCATGATGCTGCAGGTCGAGCGGGCCGGCGTGAAGATCGCCGTCGATCCCCAGCGCATCGCCGAGGCATTCGATCGCGACCCGCCTTACAAGGAAAACCCGAAAGGGAGCTGACGGAGGCCGCTGCTCGTTCCAGATGGGCTACCCTTCCATCATGCCGGCGATGGTGAAGCCACCATCGGCGGCATAGACGTGTCCCGTAGTGAAGCTGGCTTCGTCCGAGGCGAGGAAGGCGGCCACCGCCGCGATCTCGTCCGGCCGGCCCCAGCGCTGCAGCGGCATGCGCGCCAGCACGTTCGGCCCGGGTTTCTCAGGCTGGTGCGCGCGCGTCTTGGTCGGGCCAGGCGCAACGGCATTGACCAGGATGCCGTGCTCGGCCAGCTCGATCGCCAGCGTCTGCGTGAGGTTGATGACGCCGGCCTTGCTGGCGCCGTAGGCCGCCCGCCCGCGTCCGCCGAAGACGCCGGAATTGGACGCCACGTTGACGATGCGTCCGCCATCGCCCTGGCGCACCATCTGTCGGGCCGCCACCTGGGCGAACAAGAAGGTGCCGTAGAGGTTGACATCGATGACGCGCCGCCACAGCTCATCGGTCATTTCCAGGAACGGCTCACGATCCATGATCCCGGCATCGTTGACGAGAATGTCGAGCCGTCCGAACGCAGCAACGGCAGCAGCAACTGCACGTTCCACTTGAGCGCGTTCCCGCACATCCACTGTGCAGGCTTGGGCCGCTCCGCCTTTCCCCTGGATGGCTTGCGTTTCTTTCTCGGCCCGCTCCGCGTTCACATCGCACAGCACCACCTTGGCCCCGTCCCGCGCCAGGCGGTGCGCGATGGCCGCGCCGATGCCATGCCCCGCTCCTGTAACAATAGCGACCTTGCCGTCGAGCTTTGCTGCCATGGCGTTCTCCCCTATGAGGGACAAAATTGCGCCGGCAGATACAAGCTGCCAAGTGCCAAGTTTGCCGGGCAGGGATTCAGCGGTCGACGATGAGCTTCCTCAGAATATGGCTGCTGCTGACCGGCAGCATCATCGCGGGCGCCCTGACGTGGTCGTTCGCGCCCATCCTGATCCCTGTGTTCATCATTGGCGGCGGATTGGGGCTGGTCGCCTTGGGTATGATTGCCGCTGCACGTTGGATCGAGGCCCGCCGCCGCGCTCCGGGAGAGCCGTTCGATCAGACCGCGGACCCGCCATCGGGAAGCTGCTAGCTATCGCCGCTCCGGCGTGCTGGTGTTGGGCAACCTGGTACACGCAGACCGGCGGAGAAACGCACGCTCATGCTCGCAAGCACTGATCGCATCCTCACCACCCACGTCGGCAGCCTGCCGCGCAACGAGACCTTGTCTGATCTTCTGATCCGGCAGGAAGCCGGAGAGACGATCGACACGGCCGAGTTTGCCCGCCAGGTCGGGGCGGCCACCGCCCGTGTCATTGCCGATCAGGTCAAGGCCGGAGTCGACGTCGGCAATGATGGCGAACAGTCCCGCGTCGGCTTTCAGACCTACGTGCCGCGCTGCCTGTGTGGCTTCGGCGGCGAGTCGAAGCGCCCGCCCGCCCGAGACCAGATCGAGTTCCCGAGCTACTACCGGCAGATGGCGGCACGTTTTCCGCATTCCGCACGCGTGATGAACGCGCCCGCCGCACTCTCGGCGGTGGCTTACGTCAACGGTGCGCCGATCCGCGAGGATGCCGAGCGCCTGCGCAAACTCGGGACCGGCTTCCGCGAGACGTTCATGACTGCGCCATCGCCGGGCATCGTCGCCACCACGATGATCAACCAGCACTACGACAGTCATGAAGCCTATCTGATGGCGCTGGCAGCGGCTCTTGCTCACGAATATCGCGCCATCCACGAGGCTGGCCATGTGCTGCAGATCGACAGTCCGGATCTTGCCATGGAGCGGCACCGCTTCTTCGGGCACCTGGACGAGCCGGCATTCCTCAAACAGCTCGAGTTGCACGTGGCCGCCATCAATGTCGGGATCGCCGGCATTCCGCGTGACCGGGTGCGCCTGCACGTGTGCTGGGGCAACAACGACGGCCCGCACATCTACGACATCGCCATGGCCACGATCCTGCCGGAGCTGTACCGGGCCAACGTCGGGGCTCTCTCTATCGAGTTCGCCAATCCCCGCCACCAGCACGAGTACGAGGCGTTACACGCCAACCCCCTCCCGCCGCACATGCTTCTGATCCCGGGCGTGCTGGATACAACCACCAACTTCGTCGAGCACCCGCAGGTTGTCGCGCGCCGGCTGCAGGAAGCGGTGGCGGTGGTCGGCGACCGGGAGCGTGTGATTGCCGGCACCGACTGCGGCTTCGGCACCTTTGCCGGACGGGAATATGTGGCCGAGGAGGTGGTGTGGCTGAAGCTCGCCGCAGCGGCCGAGGGTGCCCGTATTGCCTCGGATGCCCTGTGGGGTCGCAGGTGAGCGATCCGCTACGCGGCAGCTTTCAGGGGTCGTTCAGGCCTCATATGCAACCTTCGCCATGACTGGCGGGGCCGTACGGTTGCCGGGTATATCATCCGGCACCTGAAGGTTGCCGCATTTGAACCGTTTCGTCACTCAGCGCGACATAACCGGCAGCGAGGACATGGAGGCCCTGGATCAGACGGTCGCTGACCGGACGTTGCTGGAGGGGATAGCCCGCGGCGAGCGGGCAGCCTTTCAGCGCCTCTACACTCGCCAGAGTGTCCGCATCTTTCGGTTCCTGATGCGGCTGGTGCAGAACAAGGCCACGGCAGAGGAGTTGCTGAACGAGGTATTCCTGGAGATCTGGCAGCACGCTGCCCGCTACGAGGGGCGATCATCGCCATCCACCTGGATGATGGCGATCGCGCACAACAAAGCGGTCAGCAGCCTGCGGCGGCGCCGCGAGGTCACCGGCATCGACGAGAGTATGCCCGAGACGGCCGACCTCGACGACGACCCGGAGGAGACGGCGCAGAAGCAGGACAAGGGCCGTATCATGCGGTCCTGCATCGCCGCCCTGTCTCCGGACCACAGAGAGATCCTGGACCTCGTCTATTACCAGGAGCTGTCGGTGGGGGAGGCCGCGGAAGCGCTGGGCATCCCCGAGAATACCGTCAAGACGCGCATGTTCTACGCGCGCAAGAAGCTGTCGGAGCTCCTCAAGGAGCGTGGCGTGGATAGAGGGTGGCCTTGAGCGGCCACGGATGCGATGAACGCAACGATGGATGAGCGCGAGGAGATCGAAGCCCTGTTGCCGTGGTTCGTCACCGGCAAGCTGGCTGAGGCTGAGCGAGTACGCGTTGAGCTTTACCTCGCCGAGCACCCGGACGTGGCGCGTCAGGTCGCGCTGGCCCGCGAGGAGAGCGTCGAGACGATTGCAGGCGCTGAGAGTTTCGGTGTGCCAAGCCGCGCCTCGTTCGACCGCCTGATGGCCGAGGTCGGCAGGCACGAGCGCCGTCAGGCCGGCCTGCTGCAAAGTTTCGCGCCATACTTGGAGCGCATCGCTGACTGGATCGGTGGTTTCTCTCGCATGCAGCTCGGCGGCTTGGCCGTCGCCGCAGCACTGCTGTTGGCCGTGCAGGCGGTTACTGTGACCTATCTGCTGACCGGGGGCGGCGCGACTTACCAAACGGCGTCAGGACCATCGGATATCGCGCCTGAGCGTGGTACGTTTGCGCTCGTATCCTTCAAACCGACTGCAACGGCACAGGAGATCACCGCCATGCTCGCGGAACTCGGAGCGCAGGTGGTCGATGGTCCGAAGGCAGGCGGGCTGTGGCGTGTGCGGCTCGCGGCCGAGCCGTTGCCGCCGGCTGATGCGCAAGCCCGGATCGAAGCTTTGCGTGCGAAGAGCACCGTCGTGGGGTTCGTATCACTGACGCAGTAGCCGTGGGAGTGCAGCAATGCGTACAGGAAAAGCGTTGCAGCGGATCATGCCGAGCTATGTGGTGGCAGCCGCTCTGGTGGCTGCCACCCTCCTTTCTGCGGACACGGCGCAGGCGCAAAAAAGCTTCCGCACGACTGCGCAGAAGGGGTTTCTCGCCAATCAAGGCTTGCTCAAACTCACGCAAGGCCGCGGCAAGTACCCTGGTGGCGGCGATGGCGGCGGCGGCAACCGTGGCGGCGGCGGGCGCGGGCCCGGGTTCGGTGGCGGCGGCTTTTCGATCATGATCCCGCTTCCAGGCGGCGGAGGGGGTGGAGATCGCCCGCCGCGGCGGAACGTCGAGGACGACGACAAGCCGAGCAAGCCACCGAAGAAGAAGTCGACAGGAAAGTCCGACGGTTCTCCGCCCACGATCATAGCCAGACCCCAGCCGCGCCCGGCCGGGACGCCGCCGGCGCCCATTGGCCCGCTGGTGGGCGACCAACGTGATCGCGAAATCCTGGTTACGCTCGCCGACGCGACGTCGGACAACGTGGTCACGGGGCTCGGGCGGGCCTACCGCCTCGACCGCCAATCCAACTTCCAATCGCTCACGCTCGGCGTCCGCCTGGTCCGTTTCCGCATCCCGGATCGGCGAGGTCTTGACGAGGTAATGAACCAGCTGGCGGGCGATGTGCGTGTGCTTGCGGTGCAGCCGGTCTACATCTATCTCTTCAGCCAGGGTGCGGCGGCCAGCGCCGTGGCCGCGCCGCAGTATGCCGCCGACAAAGTGCGCCTCACTGAGGCCCATCGCCTGGCGCGCGGCCGCAACGTGCCCATCGTCATCATCGACACCGGCGTGGATGCAACGCATCCCGAGCTCAAGGGTGCCGCCATTCAATCGTTCGATGCAGTCGGCTCTGGAAAGAGCGTAGCCGAGCCGCACGGTACCGCCATCGCCGGCATCGTCGGCGCGCGTGAGCAGCTGACCGGTATGGCTCCGGATGCGCGTATCGTTGCCGTGCGTGCCTTTGCGCAAAACGCCGCGGGGCGGTTCGAGGGCACCACGGAGACGCTCATCAAGGGCATCGACATGGGCCTCAAGAACGGCGGCCGGCTGTTCAATCTGAGCTTTACCGGCCCGCGCGACCCGAGCGTGGAGCAGATCATCCGCATCGCCGAGGGCAAAGGGGCGGTGTTCATTGCCGCGGCCGGCAACGGTGGCCCTGCTGCACCAGCTGCATTTCCCGCGGCCTACGACACTGTGGTGGCCGTGACGGCCGTGGACAGCGGTGACAAGCTGTACGCGCGCGCCAATCGGGGCAGCTACATCGCACTGGCGGCGCCGGGGGTCGACATCCTGGCGCTGGCGCCCAAGCGCGGCTACGAGCTGTCGTCCGGGACGTCGCTGGCTGCCGCCCATGTCTCTGGCATCGTCGCCTTGATGATGGAGCGCAGGCCCAGCCTGCGCTCGGCCGACATCCGCCGCCTGTTGGCCGACAGCGCGCGCCGCGGCGAGCAGAATTGGGCGCAACAGGACTTCGGCGCCGGCGTCGTCGATGCGGCGCGTGCGCTGGAGGCGCTGAACTAAGAAAACAAAGACTGCAACGGGGAAGGGGCGCCATGGAGTACGACTATGTGATCGTGGGCGCCGGGTCGGCAGGCTCGGTGCTCGCCGACCGTTTGACGGCGAGCGGCAAGTACACGGTATTGCTGCTCGAGGCTGGCCCAAGCGACTACAAGAGCCCGTGGATCCACTTTCCCGCCGGCGTCTTCCACCTGCTCGACAATAAGAAGGTCAACTGGTGCTACTACACGAAGCCTGAGCCTCGTACCCGAAATCGCGAGATCCTATATCCTCGCGGGCGCGTGCTCGGCGGGTCCAGCTCCATCAACGGCAGCCTGCAGGTGCGCGGCCAGCGCGAGGACTTCGATGATTGGGCCGCCATGGGCTGTCGTGGCTGGACCTATGCGGATGTGCTGCCTTACTTCAAAAGGTCCGAGACCTATTTGCCGGGCGATCCTGAATATCGCGGCCGGAGCGGCCCCCTGGTGATCCAGGATTTTGCCAATCACCATCCGCTGACGGTTGATTTCGTCAAAGCAGGGCAGCAGGCCGGCCTCGCGTGGAATCCGGACTACAATGCAGCCCACCAGGACGGCATTGGCTATGCGCAGCTGACGCGCAAGGGTCGCTGGCGCATGAGCACGGCGCGCGCCTTCCTGCGCCCTGCCATGAAGCGCGCCAATCTCAAGGTCGAGACGGATGTGCTCGTCACCGGACTGAACTTCGCAGGTAATCGCGTTGCCGGTGTCAGCTTCGGTCGCGGCAACGGTCATGCGGTACCTGAGCCGGTCACCGCGCGGCGCGAGGTGATCCTCTCGGCCGGCGCCATCAACTCGCCGCATCTTCTGCAGCTATCCGGCATCGGTGCACCCGATCACCTGAAGTCCATAGGCGTGCCGGTGCGCGCGGCGCTCCCCGGCGTCGGCTACAACTTCCACGACCACTACGTGGCGCGCGTCGTGCGTGACGTTCACGGCCGCATCACGGTCAACGAGCAGTCGCGCGGCTTGCGCCTCATGTGGGAATTGGTGCGTTTTGCCTTTCGTGCCGACGGAATCCTCACCTACACGGCCGGCAACGGGCTCGTGTTTGCACGCTCGCGGCCAGAATTGACCCGTCCGGACATCCAGCTCACATTTGCGCCCGCCAGCTACCAGGACGGCCGCCTCGGCAAGCTCGATGTGAAGCCCGGCATGACCAGCGGCGGCTGGCAGCTCCGGCCGGAGAGCCGCGGCAGCGTGCTTGCGAAAAGCAGCGATCCGCATCAGGCGCCTGCCATCGCGCCCAACTATCTCGATCACGAGACTGACCGGGCCGCTTTCATCGCCGCACTTAGGCTCGCCCGCAAAATCCTGCAGGCGCCCATCTTCGAAGCCTGCGGCGGCAAGGAGGTGCATCCCGGCAAGGATGTGCAGACCGACGACGAATGGCTCGATTATGGCTATCGCAACGGGGGCACCGTCTATCACCCCGTCGGCACCTGCAAGATGGGCACGGACCGGATGGCCGTGGTCGATCCCGAGCTGCGCGTGCACGGCGTCGCCGGCCTGCGCGTCGTCGATGCGTCCATCATGCCCGTCACGACGTCCGGCAATACCAACGCGCCGACCATCATGATCGCCGAGAAGGCGGCCGACATGATCCTGCAGGCGGCGGAGGCGTGAGACGCGCTACCGTTTCAGCCCTCGATCAGTCCGCGTCCTTGGGCCACGTTCACCTTCACGGCCAATACCTCGTCGGCGCCTCCGACTTGCGCCCCGCGTGCCGGCGCCGCCTCCAGGTAGTCGGGCCCCACCGCCACGCGTACATGCCGATCGGTCATGCACACGCCATGGGCCGGATCGAACCCGACCCAGCCGAGCCCTTCGACATGGGCTTCGGCCCATGCGTGGCCGGCGTCCTGCTCCTGCCGGTCGGTGCGCAGGTAGTAGCCGCTCACGTAGCGCGCCGGCGCGCGCAAGGCTCGCGCCCCGGCGATGAAGACATGCGCGAAGTCCTGACACACACCGCGTCCGGCCTCCAATGCGTGATCGGCCGTTGTGGCCACGGTCGTCGTCCCGGCTGCAAAGGTCATGCAGCGGCTGATCTCGTCCATGAGCCGGTGCAGCGCGGCGAGCCGATCGCCGCCCGCGACTGCCGAAGCGGTCTCTGCGAGATCGCGCAGCCGTGGACTGACCGACGTCAGCGGTGTTTCCCGCAGATAGAGGGGCAGGGGCAGCCGTTCCATCGCGCCGCGTACGATGCCCTTGGTGTCCGTCGTATCCACCTCGCCGTCGACCGTCACCCGCGCGCTGGCGACCGGCCCGTCGATGAATACCATATGCGTGATGTTGCCATAGGCGTCCTCATCCCGGTGTAGCCGTGCATCGGCATCGATCTCCACGCGCCAGCGGCGCACGAAATGCCCATCGAAGCTGCGCGGCGTCATGCGCAGGAGCTGCAACGCCGATCGCGCCGGCGCACCGTAGCTGTAGGACGTTTCGTGGCGCACCCTGATCCGCATCGGCTCCTAGTGTCCCGATTCCGAAGTTCGCCTGTGTTCGCGGCTAGGTCCCGGAGCGAACTTCGGAATCGTAAGGGACACTAGAAGCAAAGATTTGCTAATGTGATTCAGATCGAGAAATTCGCTATGAACCAAGCCGCTCGATGGGGCGAATTTCTCGATCATCACACTAGCTCAGGACAGGTACTGCTCGTTGATCGCCGCGCCGAGCCGGTTGTTCTCGGCGATGAATGCGGTCAGGAACTCGTGCAGACCGGACTGGAAAATGTCTTCCGTGTCGGAATTCTGCAGGCGCGCATAGGTCGCGCGCCCGATGCGTTGCGCCTGCCCCTGGCGCCCATACCCCTCGGCGAGCCGATCCAGATACTGGTTGAGCGATTCGTAGCAGGAAATGAGCGAGCGCGGCTGCTCGGGCCGCAGGATGAGAAAATCTGCCACCAGCCAAGGTCGGATGTTCTCGCGATAGACCCAGTGATAGGAGGTCACGGCGGAGACGGCGCGCAGGATCGAGGACCACTGGAAATAGTCGAGGCCGCCGCCGACCGGCTCCCACTCCGGCAGCAGCACGTGATACTTGACGTCGAGCAAGCGTGCGATGTTGTCGGCACGCTCGACGAATGTGCCGAGTCGCTGGAACCAGAAATGATCCGTCCGCAGCATGGTGCGGTAGGCCGCACCGTCGAAACGGAGCGAGGTCTCCTTGACGCTTTGCAGGAAGTCGCCGAGCTGGCCCGGCGACATCGACCCCAGCTTCACGCGCTGCATCTCGTTCCAGGCGCCGTTGACGATCTCCCACATCTCGCCGGTGAGTGCCGTACGCACCCCCCGCGCATTGGACCGCGCCGTCTCGAGGCACGCCCGGATGGATGTCGGATTGGATTCGCCGGCAACGATGAAGGCGATGACGTTCTCGCGCGTCGCCTCGGGATAGGTATTGAAGAACGACTCGGTGCAGGCCGCCGTGGCAATGGCCGATTCCCACTCGTTGGACTGGCCCGCATAGGCAGAGGGCAGGGCCGAGAGCCGCTGCGCCACATCGAGAATACGCGCCAGGTTCTCCGCACGCTCCATGTAGCGCGACAGCCAGTACAGATTATCCGCCATCCGCGACAGCATGCGAGCTACACGTCCACGACCCAGGTGTCCTTGGTGCCGCCGCCCTGCGAGGAGTTGACGACGAGCGATCCTTCCTTCAGCGCCACACGCGTCAGCCCACCGGGAACGATGCGTATGCGATCGGCGCCCGAGAGCACATACGGGCGCAGGTCCACATGGCGCGGAGCGATGCCGCCGTCGACGTAGCAGGGGACGGTCGAGAGCGCGAGCGTCGGCTGTGCGATGAAGGCCTCCGGCCTGGCCTTAAGCTTGGCCTTGAATGACTCTGATCTGGTCTTTGCTCGCGTGCGGCCCGACCAGCATGCCGTAGCCCCCCGATCCCTGCACCTCCTTGACGACCAGCTCGCTCAGCTTGTCGAGCACGTAACGCAGTGCCTCGGGCTCGCGGCAGCGCCACGTCGGCACGTTCTTCAGGATCGGCTCCTCGCCGAGGAAGAACTTCACGATCTCGGGCATATAGCTGTAGATCGCCTTGTCGTCGCAGACGCCGGTGCCCACCGCGTTGGAGATGGTCACGTTGCCGGCCTTGTAAGCCGATAGCAGACCCGGTACGCCCAGCATCGAGCGGGGTTGAACGCCAGCGGGTCTAGATACTCGTCGTCGATACGACGGTAGATGACATCGACGCGCTGCGGCCCTTGTGTCGTGCGCATGTAGACGACGCTGTCACGCACGAACAGGTCGCGGCCCTCGACCAGCTCCACGCCCATCTTGTCCGCAAGGAAGGAGTGCTCGTAGTAGGCCGAGTTGAACGATCCGGGCGTCAACAGCACCACCGTCGGCTCGCCAGAAGCCGCGCGTGGCGCCACTGAGCGCAGTGTCTTCAGAAGATCGTCAGGGTAGTTGTCGACCGGCGCGATGCGCAGTTGTCCGAACAGCTCCGGCAGCAGCCGCAGCATCGCCTCCCGGTTCTCCAGCATGTAGGACACGCCCGACGGCGTGCGTGCGTTGTCCTCCAGCACATAAAATGTCTCGGCATCGACGCGCACGACGTCGATGCCGGCGATGTGCACGTATACGCCGCCCGGTGGCTCGACGCGTGTCATCTCGGGTTGGAATGCCGGGTTCTGCAGCACGAGGTCCTCCGGCACGAGGCCTGCGCTGACGATCTCGCGCGCGCCATAGGCGTCGGCGATGAAGGCATTGAGCGCCTTTACGCGCTGCTCGAGCCCCTTCGACAGGCGCGCCCATTCCGGGGCCGAGAGCACGCGCGGAATGATGTCGAAGGGGATCAACCGTTCCGTCCCTTGCGCATCGCCATACACGTTGAAGGTGATGCCGATGCGCCGGAAGAACAGTTCCGCCTCGGCCTGCCGGTTGGAGAGCACGTCGGAGGGGGTGGTCTGAAGCCAACGCGCCAGCCGCTCATGCCCAGGGCGGACCGTGCCGTCCGCTAAGCGCATTTCGTCAAAGGCCGTGTTTCGGCCCATGCAGCATCCGCTCCCCGGAGCGCGATTGTCCCGCATGATGTGGGGCGTGAATTGCACTAGGCTCCTTGTCATCGAAGAATGCGTCGCCCAAAAAGCCAGCGCAAGCTGAACCGGAAGCCGGAATGACGGCACACTGCACGAAATGAGGGCAGGGCGGTGCCTGCGAAGAGAGCCGCTGTTGGTGCGTCAGGTGACGAACTCTTCTTTGCGGTAGCCCTGCAGGTAGAGGAGGGCGGTGAGGTCGCCGTGCACGATCGAGGCTTGCGCCTCCGCCGCAACGATGGGCTTGGCCCGGAAGGCAACGCCTAGACCCGCCGTCTTGATCATGCCGAGGTCGTTGGCGCCGTCGCCGACCGCCAAGGTCTGGCTCTCGACCAATTCCAGCTCACGACGCAGCCGCTCCAGCACCGCCTGCTTGGCCTCGCGGCCAAGGATCGGCATGGCCACCGTGCCAGCGACCCGGCTGCCGGCCATCTCCAGCACATTCGCCTGACAAGTGTCGAAGCCGAGCCGCGCCGCCACGCGCGAGGCAAAAAAGGTGAAGCCGCCTGAGACAAGCGCGCACGTGGCGCCATGCTGGCGCATGGTGGCGACCAGCGTTTCGGCCCCGGGCATCAGCGAAACGCGGCTGTACGACCGTCTCCAGCACGTCGGAGCCCAGGTCCTTGAGCAGCGCGACGCGTTCCTTGAGGGCGCTCTCGAAATCCAGCTCGCCACGCATGGCCCGCTTGGTTATGCCGGCCACGCGATCACGCAGACCCACGTAGCTCGCCAGCTCGTCCAGGCACTCCTGCTCGATGATGGTCGCCTCCATGTCGGCGACGAGCAGCTTCTTGCGGCGCCACTCGTGCGCACCAGGAATGATGTTTACATCGATGGATTGGGCGCTGATGCCTGCCGCAAGGCGGGCGCGCAGCAACTCGAGATCCAAGCCGTCCTCGGCGACGAACAGCGCCTGCCATGCTTCCCCTGGCCCGAGCCAGCTTTCCTCCCGGATCTCGCCTCCTTTGAGGTCGGCACGCACGGATGCGACCGTCGCCTCCTACAGGTCTCCTGCGCCGGGCGGCGACGTCAGGACCAAAGCGGTCAGCAGTTCGGCCATGCTCTCATTCCGTCCGGAGCCTCGGGCTCGCCCCCGTGTCGCTAGTGTGATGATCGAGAAATTCGCCTACGGTCGCGGCAAGTCTCCGGAGCGAATTTCTCGATCTGAATCACACTGAGAATCAATAAACTTTCTAGTGTCCTTTCGATCGCGAAGTTCGTTCAACGGTTGCTGCGAGGTCCGACGAACTTCGCGATCGGGACACTAGCGCGGTAGGAAGGGCCATGACGATTGCGCCTCCCATCCTTATTGCTGGACCGACGGCGAGCGGCAAGTCGAGCTTGGCGCTGAGCTTGGCCGAGCGTTATGGCGGCGTAGTGATCAACGCCGATTCCATGCAGGTCTATCGGGAGCTTCGCGTTCTGACAGCCCGCCCTACGCCTCAGGACGAAGCTCGCGCCCCGCATGCCCTGTACGGCCATGTATCCGCCAGCGAGCCGTATTCCGTGGGACGCTGGGTCGACGATGTCCGCGCGGCCATCTCGGACGCGAGAAAACAGCACCTTCGGCCGATTATCGTCGGCGGGACAGGCCTCTATTTCAAGGCGCTGCTCGAAGGACTATCCGCCATTCCGCCAGTTCCGGCGGACATTCGCGCCCACTGGCGCGCCGAAGCTGCTGCGCTCGGTGCTCCAGCTCTTCATTCCATGCTCTGCGGAGCGCGACCCCGAGATGGCGGCCCGGCTCCGGTCGAACGATACGCAGCGTGTGACGCGCGCTCTGGAAGTGCTCGCTGCCACGGGCCGATCGCTGGCCGACTGGCAACGCGAGCCGGGCGTGCCCGTGCTCCGGCCGGAGGACACCGAGAGGCTGCTCGTATTGCCGGAGCGCACTGACCTCCACGCCCGCTGCGACCGCCGTTTCGACGCCATGATGGCCGCAGGGGCGGAGGCGGAGGTCAAGTCTCTCATGGCCCTCGGCCTGGATCCGGCGCTGCCGGCAATGGGGGCGCTCGGGGTTGCGCCGTTGGCTGCGATGCTGGCCGGTCTGCGGACCCGAGACGAAGCTATTGCCCAGGCCAAGACTGAGACGCGCCAATACGCGAAACGGCAGCTTACGTGGATTAAGCGACATATGAGTTCTTGGAGCGAGCATATAACGCAATAAATGGAACCTCATTGCGTGGCATATCGGAGGTTTATTGATTATTAGCATTGACGGCTGATTCTCTCGCCCGTTAGGGTGCAGGCCACTTTCCCAAACCTGTTGGCCGCACGCCCACGCCGAGCTGGAGAGAGATATGGCACGCACGATGACCGGCGCCGAGATGGTGATCCAGGCTCTCGCCGATCAGGACGTCGAGTTCATCTTCGGTTATCCGGGCGGCGCCGTGCTGCCGATCTACGACGAGCTGTTCCAGCAGGAAAAGGTCCGCCACATCCTCGTGCGGCAGGAGGGCGGTGCGGTGCATGCCGCGGAAGGCTATGCGCGTTCAACCGGCAAAGTAGGTGTGGTGCTGGTGACCTCTGGTCCTGGCGCGACTAACGCCGTGACCGGCCTCACGGACGCGCTGATGGATTCAATTCCTGTGGTTTGTCTTACCGGCCAGGTGCCGACGCACCTGATCGGCAATGACGCCTTCCAGGAGTGCGACACCGTCGGCATCACCCGGCCGTGCACCAAGCACAATTGGCTGGTCAAGAACGTCAACGATCTCGCGCGCATCCTGCACGAGGCGTTCTACATCGCCAGGAGCGGGCGGCCCGGGCCGGTAGTCGTCGACATTCCCAAGGATGTGCAGTTCGCCACCGGCACTTACATCGGCCCGGGGAATGCCCAGATCGCACACAAGAGCTACCGGCCCAAGCTGAAGGGCGACCAGCCCGCCTTGCAGAAGGCGATCGAGGTCATGGCCGGCGCCAAGCGCCCGATCTTCTACACCGGCGGCGGCGTCATCAATTCCGGGCCGAAAGCCAGCCAGCTCCTGCGCGAGCTCGTCCGGCTGACCGGCTATCCGATCACCTCCACGCTGATGGGGCTTGGTGCCTACCCGGCGTCGGACAAGCAGTGGCTCGGCATGCTCGGCATGCACGGCACCTACGAAGCCAACATGGCGATGCACGGCTGCGATGTCATGATCAACATCGGCGCCCGTTTCGATGATCGCATTACCGGCCGCATCGACGCCTTCTCGCCGGGCTCGACGAAGATCCACGTCGATATCGATGCGTCCTCCATCAACAAGAACGTCAAGGTCGACATCCCCATCGTCGGCGATGCGGCCTACGTGCTCGAAGACATGCTGCGCTTGTGGAAGACTTGCACAGTGCAGGCCGACAAAGCTGCACACAAGGCGTGGTGGAAGCAGATCGACCAGTGGCGCGCGCGCCGCTGCCTGGCCTATCGCAACAGCAGCGATATCATCATGCCGCAATACGCACTGGAGCGGCTGTACGACCTGACCAAGGATTACGACCTCTACGTCACGACCGAGGTTGGTCAGCATCAGATGTGGGCCGCGCAGTATTTCAAGTTCGAGGAGCCGCATCATTGGATGACATCGGGCGGCCTCGGCACCATGGGCTACGGTCTGCCCGCCGCCATCGGCACGCAGCTCGCCCATCCCAAGTCCCTGGTCATCGACATTGCCGGCGATGCCTCGATCCTGATGAACATCCAGGAGATGTCTACGGCCGTGCAGTATCACCTGCCGGTCAAGATCTTCATCCTCAACAATCAGTACATGGGCATGGTGCGGCAGTGGCAGCAGCTTCTGCATGGCAACCGCTACTCGGAGAGCTACACGGAGTCGCTGCCCGACTTCGTCAAGCTCGCCGATGCTTACGGCGCCACCGGTATGCGCTGTGACAAGCCCGCGGACCTGGACGACGCCATCAAGGCCATGCTTGAAACCGAGGGCCCGGTCATCTTCGACTGCCGCGTTGCGAGCCTCGCCAACTGCTTCCCGATGATCCCATCAGGCAAGGCGCACAACGAGATGCTGCTCGGCGACGCGGTATCCGAAGCGGAGATCGAGAAGGCCATCGGGAAGGAAGGCAAGGTGCTCGTTTAGTCCCTAGTCTCCGGCGTGAAATGATCGAGATCCGGATCGCCCAATGAAGCTCATCATCGCCAACAAGCTCTACTCGTCCTGGTCGCTCAGGCCATGGATGCTGATGACTGCGCTCGGCATTCCGTTCGAGGAGACGGTGATCCCGATGTATTTCCCGGACTCGAAGGCGCGCATGCTCGATGTCTCGCCGACGGGCAAGATGCCCTGCCTCGTCGACGGCGACGTAAGGATCTGGGAGAGCCTCGCGATCATGGAATATCTGCACGAGCGATTCCGCGACAAGGGCGTATGGCCAGCCGATGCGAAGGCGCGCGCGCACGCCCGCGCGGTGGCCAACGAGATGCACGCGGGCTTTCAGGCACTGCGCAATGCCTGCCCGATGAACCTCGGCAAGCGGTTTGCACCGCGCGACCTCGGCTCCGACGTTGCCGACAATGTACGCCGGCTCGAAAGCCTGTGGGCAGAGGCGCGGCGACGCTTCGGCGCCGGCGGGGCGTTCCTCTACGGCAACTTGGGGGCAGCTGACGCCATGTACGCGCCTGTTGTCACGCGACTAGACACGTATCAAATCCCGGTCTCATCGGGAACGCGCCACTATATGGATGCCGTCCTCGCGCACCCGGCGTTCGTGCAATGGCGCGAGGCCGCACTCGCAGAGCCCTGGACCATCGATCATTACGAAGAGGGCTGGACCGCAGTCGAGACCTTCCACTCCGGTGCGCAGCAAACCAACCATCCACGCCATCCCGCTTGAAGGCGCATGCAGGACACCATCATGAGCCAGAAACCTACCGGCTCCGCCTATTTCCTGGAGGAGCGCAAGGACACCCCCGAGAAGCACACGTTGTCGATCCTGGTCGACAACGAGCCGGGCGTCCTGTCGCGCATTGCCGGCCTCCTCTCCGGCCGCGGCTACAACATCGACAGCCTGACGGTCTCGGAGACCGAGCACGAGAAGCACCTCTCGCGCTTCACCATCGTCACCACCGGGACGCCCATGGTGCTGGAGCAGGTCAAGAACCAGCTCGAGCGCATGGTGCCCGTGCACCGCGTCGTCGACCTGACCGTGGTAGGCGAGCCGCTGGAGCGCGAACTGGCGCTGGTCAAGGTATCGGGCACCGGCGAGAAGCGCATCGAGGCATTACGTCTGGCGGAAATCTTTCGCGCGAGTGTGATCGATGCGTCCACGGGTCACTTTGTCTTCGAGATCACCGGGCGCTCGTCCAAGATCGAGCAGTTCATCGCCATCATGAAGGATCTGGGGTTGGTCGAGATCTCCCGCACCGGCATCGCTGCCATGGCGCGCGGACCGCAGGGCATGTGATGCAAGCCGATCTGCTCGCCGCACTGGTAGCGTTCTGCGTCGTTACGCTGATCACACCGGGACCCAACAACGTCATGCTGATGGCGTCGGGACTCAATTTCGGCTTTCGGCGCGCGCAACCACATCTGTGGGGTGTAACGCTGGGTTTTGCCGTGATGGTGCTCGCCGTCGGGTTGGGGCTCGGCGCCGTGTTTGCGGCCTGGCCGTCGCTCTACGTGATCCTCAAGTACGCAGGCGCGGCCTATCTGCTCTATCTCGCCTGGCTGATTGCTACCGCCGAGCCGGTAGAGCCAGGTGAACTCGAGAACAGCTCGCCTATCACGTTCCTGCAGGCCGCCGCCTTTCAGTGGGTCAATCCGAAAGGCTGGGTGATGGCCGTTGGTGCGGTCTCAGCCTACGCAGCCATCGCTGCATTTCCCTACAACATGATGCTGATCGCATTCCTGTTTGGTGCGCTCGGCATCTTGTCCAGTGTGACCTGGGTCGTGCTCGGGCAGACATTGCGCCGGCTGCTGCGGCACAGACGCGCCGTGCGAGCCTTCAACATCGTGATGGCGCTTGCACTCGTCGCATCGCTATGGCCGATCGTCGCCGATGCGTGGGCTTGCGACGGGTGCAGATCTCAGCTTGCCGGCGCTGCGTCTGTTTTCGGACTGGCCGAGAATGCCATGCGTGCGGGGTTGTGACCGAAGTTCCAGCTCATGCGCTCGGCGACAAAGCCGTGCTTATCCAACAGCGCCAGCATTTCGGATTCATCATAGTGCGCAAGGCCGAGCGTGGCCCGCACGCGCCTGTAGTCTGAGAAGAATGTCTTGCCCAGTCCGATCACGGCAGGGAGCAGGAAACCGTGTGCGGCCGCGAAGCGTAGCAGGGCCGCTGCGTCCGTCACTGGGCTCAATTGCCGGGGCAGAACGTCGGCTATGACGAGACGTCCCGCAGACGCGAGCTTGCTCCGCCATTGCGTCAGGCTGCGCGCCAGGTCCTCGGCGTTCAGATACTGAACCACCGAGTTGACGACGATCAGATCGATCGATCGATCGGGAACGGCATCGAGTTCCTCCGGCGCCAGGACGGTGACATTGGCCAAGTGTCCCAGGCGCTCCCGCAGCCGGCGACGCACAAGATCGGCACCGTCGCACAGATAGAGGTGCGCGCAGCGTGCCGTCAGCTGGTCGGCGGCGAGAGCTTCACCGCACCCGAAGTCGAGGATGCGCTGATTCTGCCCCGACAGCAGGCGCCCGATATCCTCCGCAATGCGCTGGTAGTGCACTTGCCTATGACGGGCATTCACATAGATGGGTGTGTCGCTGTTCCAATACTCGCGCCAGCTCATTGTTTTTCCGAAGCAAACCTCGAGTTTGGAAGGGGCGTCTGTGGACTGTCCTTAGCGACGAACAGATGGGTCCGTTGCGTCCTGGGGCGCGCACCTGTAAGCATCTCATACCAGAAAATTCGGTGGGTTGGCGCCGGGGCCACAACTCACCTGGAGGGAATGCCAATGTCTGCTACGCCGCCCGACGCGCCGTCCCGCGCGCCTTTGGGATCGGTTTAGGCCGTTGCTCCATTGTTCATCACGGCCGGGCCAAACGATCGGTTTCAGGGCGAAAACCTTGATCTCCCTGGTCGCCAGGGCCGCACGATCGCCGGCCGGAGGATACCGGATCGCAGCGGCACTTCTGTGTGGCACTTGGCTTGCACTTTCGTCGCCGTGGCTGTTCGGCTCCGTCACGATTCCTTACGACGCGAAGGCGCATTTCCAGGCCCAGATCCAGTTCCTGTCGACAGCCTTGCACACCGGGCAATCGCCGTTCTGGGCTCCGCATGTCTTCGTGGGCACGCCCCACATCGCCGACCCGCAGTCGCTCATCTTCTCGCCTGCGTTCCTCCTGGCCTACTTCGAGGCCGTCCCAACGTTTCAGCAGCTCGACACCTATGTCCTGATCCTGCTGGGCCTCGGGGCGCTGTCGATTTTGAAGTTGTTCCAGGATCGAGGCTGGCACCCGGCCGGCGGTCTCGTCGCGGCAATGGCCTTTGCCTTCGGCGCTTCCGCCGCATGGCGCATCCAGCATATCGGCCAGATCCAAAGCTATGTCTTTTTCGCGGTCGCCCTGTGGCTTCTGCATCGCGCCCTAAACAGGTCCTCGGCCGTTTGGGGTGCTATGGCAGGTCTCGCCGCCGGCCTGATGTTGGCAGAGCCGAACCAGGTAGCCCTCCTTGGCGGCTATGTCCTGGCGAGTTGCCTCATAGGTCATTGGTGGATCCAGCTGGATCGTCGGCACGCCGTGCGTGCCAGCGTTCGTCCTGTCGCAT
Source organism: uncultured Alphaproteobacteria bacterium (assembly GCA_963840425.1). GTDB lineage: Bacteria > Pseudomonadota > Alphaproteobacteria > Rhizobiales > Hyphomicrobiaceae > CADEFX01. The sequence continues at coordinate 117,934 of CAWIYZ010000001.1, forward strand.
GGGCGACCGCGGCCGGCCTTGTCGTGGTCGCCGTGCCGTTGGTCATGTGCTTCCTCTACGTCGAGTCCTCCAACCGCCCTGTTGTCGCCTACGCGGAAGCAGTGCACGGCTCACTCAACCCTGCGTCGCTTATTACGACGCTGATCGCAGACCTGTATGGCGCCTTCGATCCCAAGATCGACTACTGGGGGCCATACAGCGTCTCCTGGGATGCCAACGATCTGTCGCTCTCTCAGAACATGGGGCAAATGTACATCGGCGTGCTGCCGATGCTGCTGATCCTCACCGCAGGCCTCGTGCGCGGTGCTTTGTGGGCCCGCGAGGTGCGCGTCTACGTGGGCGCGATCGTTTTCCTCCTGCTGTATGGGTTGGGAAGCTACACGCCGGTGTTTCGGGTGTTCTACGAGGTGCTACCAGGTGTGGCACTGTTCCGGCGGCCCGCCGACGCCTCATTCCTAGTCGGCGGCATGCTGGCGATCGTCGGCGGCTACCTCGTGCATCTTTGGATGACCGGCTCGCTTCCTCCGGTAAGCGCGCGGCGGCGGCTGGTCGAGGTCGGACTCATTGGCCTCACAGTGCTCACCGGACTGGCGATTGCCATTAGCGTGAGCAAGCTCTCGTTGGCGTGGAGCCCGACGTTCAACGCGATTGGGTGGCTGATCGCTGCCACGGCGCTCCTGGCCATCCCCGCGCACTGGGTGAAACGGAGCGGGCCGGTCCTCACTATTGCTGCGGCAGTCCTCATGACAGCCGATCTGGCCGCCAACAACGGCCCCAACGAGTCGACCGCCCGTGCCAGCACCGGCTACGACATTCTGAAGCCGGATTGCCGCAACGAGACGATCCGTTTCCTGAAGGCGAAAGCCCGGCGGGCACCCGGTACCGAATGGCGCGACCGGGTCGAACTGGTCGGCCTCGGTTTCGAATGGCCGAATGCCGCGCTCGTGCACGGTCTCGATCACACGCTGGGCTACAATCCGTTGCGCATCGGCCTGGTAGCGCGGACGCTCGGAGCGCGCGACTATATCGCTGGTCCAGATCAACGCGCATTCACGCCGTTGTTTCCGTCATATCACTCGACGCTCGCCAACCTTCTCGGGCTGCGTCTCATCGCCAGCAGCATTCCCATCGAGCAGATCGATCTGCAACTGGCGCGCGGCGAGTTGAAATTCCTGGCGCGTACGCAGGATGCCTACATCTACGAGAACGTCGATGCCCTACCGCGCGTGCTGTTCGTGCGCGAATGGGAACACGCCAACTTCGAGGACATCATCGAGACCGGCCGGTGGCCCGAGTTCGATCCGACCAGCACAGTTCTACTCGATGGCGAGCCGGAAATTGCCGGCGCACCGGACGAGCTGTCGCATCCCACCGACTCGGCCGTGCGCATCCGCCACTACGAGAACACCATCGTCGAGATCGAGGTGGAAGCGGCAACCGAGGGGTTCGTCGTGCTCAACGATGTTTGGCACCCCTGGTGGACAGCCGAGGTCGATGGCCGATCAACGGTCATCCACCGTGCCAACGTGATGTTCCGTGCCGTGCGCGTGCCGGCTGGCAAACATCTCGTGCGCTTCGAGTTCACGCCGTTCTCCGGAGCCATTGCAGAGCTCGGCGACAGATTGCGCGGCGCCAGATAACGGCGGCTCCCTGCAAGCTAGTGTGATGATCGAGAAATTCGCCGATGCTCGCGGCAGGTCCGTGAGCGAATTTCTCGATCTGAATCACACTAGAACTAATGGACTTTCTAGTGTCCTTTCGATCGCGAAGTTCGTTCAGCGCCCGCTGCGAGATCCGACGAACTTCGCGATCAGGACACTAGCTCACTTGGGAAGCTTGTGGCCCTCGAACTGCTCCCTCAACTCACGTTTGGAGATCTTGCCCGTCGCCGTAAGCGGGATCTGATCGACGAAAGCGATGTCATCCGGCAGTTGCCATTTGGCCAACTGTGAGGCGAGGTGCGCAAGGATGGATTCCCGCGTCGGCTCGGCGCCCTTGGCCTTTACGACTACGAGCAAAGGCCGCTCGTGCCACTTAGGGTGCGGCACGGCAATGACAGCCGCATTGGCGATGCCGGGGCATCCCATGGCGATGTTCTCGATGTCGATCGAGCTGATCCATTCGCCGCCGGATTTGATCAGGTCTTTGGTGCGATCGACGATGACGAGGTACCCGTCGGGCGTGATGCGGGCCACGTCCCCGGTGCCGAACCAGCCTTCGCTGTCCAGGACCTTGGCTGTGTCGTCTGCCTCGCTTTTGTAGTAGCCTGAGACAATGGCAGGTCCACGCACGAACAGCTCGCCTGTCGCCACGCCATCATGCGCCACCCGCTGGCCGTCCTCGCCGACGAGCTTCAGCTCGACCCCGAACATCCGTCGCCCCTGATAGGTCTTCAGCTCTACACGCGCATCTGTGGGAAGCTGCTGCTCCTCAGTCGAGAAGCGTGTCACCGTTCCGACCGGGCTCATCTCGGTCATGCCCCAGCCGTGCGTCACGTCGAGGCCGAAATCGCACTCGAGCGCGTGGATCAGCGAGCGAGGCGCTGCCGAGCCGCCCGTCAGCACCTGCTGCAGAGCGTGTGGTTTGCGGCCCTGCTTCCTCATCTCGGCGAGCACACCCAGCCAGACTGTGGGTACGCCCCAGGACGCGGTGACGCTCTCCGCATCCATCAGCGCAAACAGGCTCTCCCCATCGAGCTTGGCGCCCGGAAAGATCAAAGCCGCTCCCGCCAGCGGAGCGGCGTAAGGGAGGCCCCAGGCATTGGCATGAAACAACGGCACCACCGGCAGGATGCGTGCGCCGCTCTTGAGGGACGCACCGCAACTCGCCAGCACAAACAGCGCGTGCAATACCATGGCCCGGTTCGAATAGAGCACGCCCTTCGGATCGCCTGTCGTGCCCGACGTGTAGCAGAGCGCACACGCGGAATTCTCGTCGAAGTCCGGCCAGACGATGCTCGGCGCGCCCGTGGCCAGGATGTCCTCGTAGCAGAGCAGGTCCGGCAACGAGGTCTCGCGCGGCATGTGGGCTCTATCCGTCATCGCCGCATAGCGCAGCGATGCGGGCCAAGTCGGAGCCAGCTGCTCCACCAGTGGCAGGAACGTCAGGTCGAAGAACAGCAGCGTGTCCTGCGCGTGATTGACGATGTAGGTGAGCTGCCCGGCAAACAGCCGCGGATTGATGGTGTGGCACACGGCGCCGATGCCGGATATGGCGTAATAGAGCTCGAAATGGCGATACCCGTTCCAAGCCAGCGTGGCGACGCGGTCGCCAGGCTTCACGCCGAGATCGCGCAGGGCATTGGCAAGGCGGGCGATACGGGTCCGGGTTTCACCGTAGGTCGTGCGATGCAGGCCGCCCTCGATAGTGGCGGAGACGATCTCGGTGCTGGTGTGCACATCGGCCGCGTAATCGAGGATGCTGGAGACCAGCAGCGGCCGGTCCATCATCATGCCCTTCAGCATCGCAGCGGATCTCCCTGGAACGTTTGCCCGAGGTTAGACTTGCGCCTAGTGTCCCGATCGCGAAGTTCGTCGGGTCTTGCGGCTGGGATTGAACGAACTTCGCGATCGAAAGGACACTAGCAAGGCTATAATCCTCGTGTGATTCAGATCGAGAAATTCGCTCACAGGCACGCCGCGAGCAACGGCGAATTTCTCGATCATCACACGAGTGTCCCGCCAAGCGTTTGGGCGCATGTGTCGAAACCTAAGCAGGGAGAGCGCCGAATGGCCAAGGTCGATGTCGAGAAGCGGGGCGCGGTCGCCATTCTCACGCTGTCGAACCCGCCCGTGAATGCGCTGGCGCTGGGCGTCCGCGAAGGCCTGCAGATGGCGGTGGCCGCCGCCAATGCCGATCCAAGCGTGAAGGCTATCGTCGTCACGGGCGAGGGTCGAGCGTTCTCGGCAGGCGCGGATATCACGGAGTTTCGTGCCGGCCCCAAGCCACCGGGTCTGGGCGAGGTGATTCTGGATCTCGAGGCCTCGGAGAAACCCGTTGTCGCCGCGCTCAACGGGCTGGCGCTCGGAGGCGGCCTGGAAGTGGCGCTCGGCTGCCACTACCGCGTGGCAGCGCAATCGGTGACGCAGCTCGGGCTACCAGAGGTGAAGATCGGTATTCTGCCGGGCGCCGGTGGCACCCAGCGTCTGCCGCGCATCATCGGCATCGAGCCGGCGCTCGACATGATCGTGGCCGGCAGTCCCCTGGATGCTGCCGCTGCCGCCAAGTCGGGACTGGTGGATCGTATCGCCGAGGGCGACGTGGTCGATGCTGCCGTGGCCTTTGCCAATGAGTTGGTGGCTGCAGGCAAGGGACCGCGGCGCGCAAGTGACAGGACCATCGATCCCGCGTCAGTTCCCGCTGGCCTGTTCGAGAAAAAGCGCGCCTCGATCACCCGCCACCCTTCCGGGCCCATGGCGCCCGCCAATTGCATCAGCGCCGTCGAGGCGGCCGTCGGTACGCCGCTGCTCGAAGGTCTGAAGCGCGAGCGCGAGCTGTTCTCGGAACTCGCCGGCAGCCCTTATGCCAGGGCGCTTCAGTATGCGTTCTTCGCCGAGCGGCAGGCTGCCAACATCCCCGACATCGGCGCCGAGGTGAAGCCGCGCGAGGTCAAGACGGTGGGCATCGTCGGCGCCGGCACCATGGGCACGGGCATCGCTCTGGCCTTTCTCAATGCCGGACTGCCTGTATCAGTCGTCGAGGTGAATGCAACGGCGCTGGAGAAGGGTAGCCAGCGCATTCGCGATACCATCCAGAGCAACGTCCAACGGCGGCGTATATCTGAGGACGAAGGGGCGCGACGTATCGGCAACTTGAAGTTGACCGGCAACATCGAAAATCTTGCCGGCGCCGATCTCATCATCGAGGCCGCGTTCGAGAACCTCGCCCTGAAGAAAGACATCTTCGCCAGGCTCGACGGCATTGCCAAACCAGGCGCCGTGCTCGCCACCAACACCTCGACCCTCGACGTCGATGCCATCGCTTCGGCAACAAAGCGCCCCGGCGACGTGCTCGGCACGCACTTCTTTTCACCCGCCAACATCATGCGTCTGCTGGAGGTTGTGCGCGGCAAGGCAACGGCCAAGGACACGCTTGCCACGGCGATGGCGGTGGCCAAGCGCATCGGCAAGGTCGGCGTCGTCTCCGGTGTGTGCTTCGGCTTCATCGGCAACCGCATGCTGGAGGCCTACCTCGAAGAGGTGCAGGCCATGCTGCTGGAGGGCGCCACACCGAGCGATGTCGATGGCGCGCTGGAAACCTGGGGCCTCGCCATGGGTCCCAACGCCATGATGGATCTGGCCGGCCTCGATGTCGGTCATCGCATCCGCCAGGAGCATCAGATTTCCGATGAGCGGCGCCGTCTCTATCGCGCCACCGACGCCATTGTCGGCATGGGCCGTCATGGCCAGAAAACAGGTGCGGGCTATTACACCTACGGCACCGACCGCAAGCGTCAGGCTGATCCCGAGATCGAGGCGTTGATCCGCAAGGAGGCGGCGGCGCAAGGCATTGCCCAAAGAAAGCCCGGCGCAGAGGAAATCGTCGAGCGCTGCCTGCTGCGTCTGGTGAATGAAGGCGCGCGCGTGCTGGAGGAAGGCATAGCCCAGCGCGCTTCCGATATCGACACGATCTACCTCACGGGCTATGGCTTCCCGGCTTGGCGTGGTGGTCCGATGTGGCAGGCCGAAAATATTATTGGTCTTCCTGCCGCCGCGGAGAGGATCCGCGGCTACGAAAAGGTCCACGGCGCGCGCTGGGCGCTGGCTCCGCTGCTGGGAAAGCTGGCGGTGGCAGGCGGTAGCCTATCGGGCGCAGGCAAAGCTGCGGCCTGAAAGTGATATGCCGCATCCGAAGCGGCGCCGACAAAAAAGGCAAATGACCATGAGCGTTCGCCACGGCCGAGAATTCCTGTCGATCCCGGGCCCGACCACCGTTCCCGATGAGGTGCTGCAGGCCATGCAGCGGCCGGCCGTCGATATCTATTCGGGCGGCATGGTTGCGCTCACAGACTCGTTGCTCGCGGACTTGCGCAAAGTGTTCGCCACGCGCGGCGGCACCTACATCTACGCCGCCAACGGGCACGGCGGCTGGGAAGCTGCTTTTACGAATGTGCTCTCGAAGGGTGACAAGGTCCTGGTGCTCGAAAGCGGCCGCTTCGCCATCGGCTGGGGCGAAATGGCGGCCATGGTGGGCGTGGAGATCGAGGTGCTGCCCCAGGACCAGCGCAAGGCGGTCGATCCAGACGCCGTAGAGGAGCGCCTGCGCGCCGACAAGGATCACACCATCAAGGCCGTGATGGTCGTGCAGATCGACACCGCCTCCAGCGTCGTCAATGACATTCCTGCCGTGCGCAAAGCCATGGACGCGGCCAAGCATCCCGCCCTGCTTATGGTCGATACCGTCGCCTCGCTCGGCACCATGCCTTTCGAGATGGATGCCTGGGGTGTCGACGTCGCCATGTGCGGCTCGCAGAAGGGCATGATGACACCACCTGGTCTTGCCTTCGTCGCCGCCGGCGAGCGCGCGCACGCCGCCCACAAGACCGCCGGTCTCAGGACCATGTATTGGGACTGGACCTTCCGGCAGGGCGAAGAGCACTACATGAAATACTGCGGAACGCCGCCCGAGCATCTGCTGTTTGGCATGCGAAAGGCGCTCGACATCCTGTTCTCGGAAGGTCTGGACAACGCATTCAAGCGCCACGCGCTGCTGGCCGAGGCTGTGCGCCGCGCGGTCGGCCGTTGGGCTGAAGGCCAAGTCCTCGCCTTCAACATCATCGACCCCGCGCAGCGCGCGAATTCCGTGACCAACATTCTGGTGCAGGGCCGCGATCCGGAGGCAATCCGCGACTATGCACGCGAGAAGTGCGGCGTCGTGCTCGGCATCGGCATCGGCAGCCTCACCGGCAAGGCCTTCCGCATCGCGCATATGGGGCACGTCAACGCGCCGATGGTGATCGGCACGCTCGGCGCCACCGAGATGGCGCTCAAGGCGTTGGGTATTCCGCACGGCTCCGGTGGCGTGCAGGCTGCCGTGGAATACCTGGCCGATAAGGTCGAAGCCTGAGATCGGTAGGGGTCGCGACCCATGCACATCGACTGGAGCGGCCGGCGTATCGAAACGGCGGACCTGTCCATCAACTACGCACGCGCCGGTAGCGGAGCGCCGGTCGTCTTCCTGCACGGCTGGCCGGAATTCAATCGCACCTGGCTGCACAATCTGCCCGTGCTCGCCGACCGTTTCGACTGCATCGCGCCCGATCTGCGCGGCTTCGGACGCACCGTCTCCAAGGTGCCGCGGCCTGACAGCGGTACGCCGCCGCAGCTCCTCGCCAAGGACCTCAAGGAATTCGCCGACGCGCTCGGCCTCAGGCGCTTCGCCATCGTCTCGCACGATGTGGGCTCGTTCGTGGCCCAGCAGTTCGCGCTGGCCTATCCCGACCGTGTTTCCGCATTGTTTTTCTTCAATTGCGCGTATCCAGGCATCGGCAAGCGCTGGGGCGAGTTCCGGCACTTTCCCGAGACCTGGTATCAGCAGTTTCACCAGAAGAGTCTTGCGGCCGCGCTCGTGGGCTCCTCGCGCGAAGCGGCGCGCATCTATTTTCGCTATTTCCTGACGCACTGGTCGCATCAGAAACAGGCGTTCGAGCCCTATCTCGAGGAATGGGTCGACAACTTCCTGCTGCCCGGCAACCTACAGGGCGGCTTCGACTGGTACATCGGTGTGGCCCGTTTCCGGGCCCGCATGATGCAGGAAGGTGCGTTGGACGTGGCCAGGATCGCAGCACCCTCCGCGTTCCTGTGGGGCGCCCACGATCCGGTTCTGCGTTACGACTTCTCCGACAAGCTCGGCGACTACTTCGCCGAGTTCACGCTGGAACGTGCCGACGAGGCCGGCCACTTCGTGCATTTCGAGGTCCCGAAGCTTGCCAATGCGCGCCTCCTGGATTTTCTGAGCAAAGTGCCCAATTGAGCCTTTAAGCCTTTCCCAAAGCGGCATTGGCCGGCGGTGGGGAGGCCTTGCAACACGAAGGAATTGATAAGCCCTGACAGGGGCCTCGGATTGACTTGGCCCCGCGCCGTGGTTACCTGCTGCTCAAATGGTCAATCAGGGGCGTGTTCTGACGGTGGACGCCGGCCCCAAGGAGCAGGACGATGGCAAATTCCTCCGCGACGGCGCTCGGCCGCATAGAGGTCTATGATCCCATCTGGCAAGAGGTACGCCGCGAGGCCGAGGAGGTCATGCGCAAAGAGCCCGCGCTCGGCGGCTTCATCTTTGCCACCATCCTCAGCCATCAGCGGCTGGAAGAGGCGATCTGCCACCGGCTGGCCCAGCGTCTGAACCACGCCGATGTCGATGCCGGCCTCATCGGCCAGATCTTTGCCGATGTGCTCAAGAACCGTCCGGAGATCGGCAAGACCTTCCGTGCCGATCTGGCCGCCGTCTTCGATCGCGACCCGGCCTGCAACCGCTATATCGAGCCGCTCCTGTACTTCAAAGGCTTCCACGCGCTCGTCACACACCGCTTCGCCCATACGCTCTGGCACGACGGCCGCCGTGACTTCGCCCTTTATCTCCAGAGCCAGTCGAGCCGCATCTTTGGCGTCGACATTCATCCCGCCGCGCGCGTCGGCAGAGGCATCATGCTGGATCACGCCACCGCCATTGTTTTCGGTGAGACCTGCGTCGTTGGTGACAACTGCTCCTTCCTGCACAGCGTGACGTTGGGCGGCAGCGGCAAGGAGAAGGGCGAAAACCGCCACCCCAAGATCGGCGACAACGTCATGATCGGCGCCGGCGCCAAGGTGTTGGGAAACATCACCGTCGGCAACTGCAGCCGTATCGCGGCTGGCAGTGTCGTGCTGCACGATGTGCCGCGCGAGACGACCGTTGCGGGTGTTCCTGCCAAGGTCGTCGGGCCGGCAGGATGCCCCGAGCCGGCGCGCTCCATGGATCAGCGGCTCGGTCCCGAGTGTGGTTGCGGTTGAGGCAGTGGAGCGACGGCGCAGTAAAGTGAGTGGCGGCTGGAGGGACTGGTGGCGATCGTCAAAACATTGAGCAAGGAAGAGGTCGTTCGCCTGCAGAACTATATGCGCAAGGTGTTCGGCACAGAAGCGCTGCAGGTACGCACCCGCGAACGGGCCAATGACTCCGCTGAGATCTATTTGCGCGGCGAGTTCCTGGGTGTGGTGTCGAAAGACACCGAGGACGGGGACATCTGCTACCAGGTCAACATGACCATCCTCGATCTGGACCTCAACGACGCATGATCCGCCGCGCGTTCGGGGTGTAGCCGTGCCCTTGTACGAGCTCGACGGACACAAGGTTGCCACGCCCGGCGAAGGTCGGTACTGGCTGGCGCCCAACGCCAGCGTTATCGGCCGGGTGGAGCTGGCACCTGAGGTGAGCATCTGGTTCGGCGCGGTCATTCGCGGCGACAATGAGCCGATCAGGATAGGCGCGCGCACCAGTATTCAGGACAATTGCGTGCTGCACGTCGACCCCGGCTTTCCCATGACCATCGGCGAGGATTGCACCATCGGTCATCTCGCCATGCTGCATGGCTGTACCATCGGCAACTCGGTGCTGGTCGGAATAGGCGCCATCGTCCTCAATGGCGCCCGGATCGGCGAGGGCAGCATCATCGGCGCCGGCGCACTCGTGACCGAAGGCCGCGAGGTGCCACCAGGCTCCGTCGTGCTCGGCTCGCCCGGCAAGGTCGTGCGCCCGGTCGCCGACGCCGACCGAGCGCTCATCCAGGAAGGCACGGATTTCTACGTCGCCAACCAGCGCCGGTTCGCACGCGGCATGAAGCTGCAAAGCGAGTGACGGAGGCGATAGTCAGCGGGCGCTGCGCACGCCGGAAAGCAGCGCGGGCGAGCGCGCATCGCGGGCATCCAGCGACACCCAGACCTTGGGGTCAATGTAGGACTGGCGCATAACGAAGGTGTACGGCACCTTCTGCCACGTGCGGATCTCGTCAGTCTTGTTATCGAGAATGAAATCGCCCTGAGCCGTGCGCACCGTAAGGACCGCATGGCCTTCATTCTTCTCGTCGCGGACAACGGTCATCAGCAGCGAGCCGCTGGGCCAGCCGCGGGCCATCAATTGGTGCCGCTTGAGCAGCGCGTAGTCCTCGCAGTCGCCTCTGGCGCCCGGTAGCGTCCAATACTCGGTCAGACCGTAGATCTCCAGATCGGTAGCGGGCTCGACGGCGCGGTTGATGGACTTGTTGATCTCGGTCAGCTCCTGGAGCCGCGCAGGCGTCGCCTCGAACCGGTCCTCTTCGAGCGGACCCTGCCGGCATTCATTGGGCTGACGCTCGCAGAACTTGACGAAGCCGAACGGCGGCAAGGTCGGCCCATAGATGCGCATGAACGGCGACAGGCGATCCTGCCCTACCGGACGCAGCGCATCGGCACGCACAGACGTAGGCGCCAGCAGCCCCGCGAGGCACGCGACAAAAATGATCTGCCTGTTGTTCATACTCGGCCCCAAGAACCTAGACTTGCACTCTACCAGCCCTCAATTGACCTTCGTTCAAGCTGCATCCGACACTTCGGCTAAAACTCTCTGGATCGGCTTAACTAATCGTTGACCAGACCGCCTGGTTCCCGCCGCCCTTCTGGCGCTGGCTTGCACATCCCGTGCCGCATGCCTCAACTGAAGTAGCGCCGCAGGGCGGCCGGGTTCTGGATATCGATGAACTGCACGCCGATGCCGCTCTCGTGGTGGCGAGCAACGCGGGCCCGCAGCTTGCCCAACCCAACCTCCTGCCCAATCGGCGGCCGGGCGTCGGTCCCGAGCAGAGCGCCGGAAACCGAAATGTCGAGAACCCGGCACGAGACGCTGACGCCAGCGTCGAGTTGCAGGCTCGTGTAATCGTTGCGTGCAGCAAGACGATCGTGCCGGCGTGTCTCGGTGGAGCTGATTTCACCGCGATTGATCATCCAGGTCAGCAGGCCGGCAAGTTTCTCCCGCCTGTGCTGCGTGGACGCGAGGCGGATTGCGAAGCCACCCTCGAACATGCGCGCGACAGTGCCTTCCAGCCCGCCGACATGATCGAAATAGGCGACGATGCGTTCGCCATCCTCGACCTCGACCGGCGACATCAGCGCTGCTCCCCCGACGGAGATGTCGATCAGTTTGCAGGGGTATTCCCGCTTGTTGGAACGCATGAAGCGGCCGAGCAGTGTGACGCTGATGCGCTTGTGGCGGCGCCGGTCCTGAACCGGGCGTGCAGCCATTCGGCTACCGGCTGCATGCTGCGGTAACGGCTGCGTGGTCATGAACTGCCCCGATAGCCTTTCGGTAGTCCCGCGTGACGAGCATGAGCGGCGCGTGCGTGTGTCGTCGTCATGGCAAGGCTGATGACGATGCCAAGTATCCAAAGCCGCCATTAAGGAAGTTCTAATCGGCGGTATCGTTTTGAGACGAATGCCGATCGGGTTGGAGCGTCGCGTCCGACTATGCGAAATGCACAGTCCAGCGGCTGGGCCTTCTACCGTTCCGCTCTAGGGTCGTTGGCGCGGCCGCCGTCGAACACGCGAAACTCGCGCTCGTTGGCCTTCACCACGCGTGAGGGCGGCAGCATCGGCCGGAATACCGGCGCCATGCGACCCGCGCTCGATCAGCGGGTAGGGCCGTCCCTCGGGCCAGATGAGCTCGTTGCGCACGAGCGACCCCAGTGACATGGCGCCGTCGCCGAGCCAGGAGTCCGTTCCTATCGGGCTCATGGCGCCAAGAAAGCGCGTAACCAGGTCGCGGGCATCGGTCAGGGGCAGCACGATCATCTCGCATCGTCCGGTCCGCCCGCCCGTCCGGGTCTCGAACTCGAACAGCCCGACGGCCCCGTGCGCTGCTATGGTTTCCAGCCGGTCCTCCATGACGAGCCGGTCGCCAGGTGCGACGACATCCAGGAGGTTGTGATGGCGCAGGTCCTGCGCGAACTGATCGCAGATGCGCGTGCCGGCGAGGCGGAAACAATAGCTGCTGGCGGCGAGGCGTTCGAGTATGAAGGTCTCGGTTAAAATGCCGGTAATACGAGCCGGCTCGATCTCGAAGCGCCTCGGGGCCATTCTGCGGCCGCGGACTTCATTCCAATAGTTGAACAGAATCTGACTGGTACGCTGTCTCATCATATCGTCCCTGACGCAGCCGGCCCATTTTCGGCGGCCGAACGCCATGCTGAAGAAGGTGTAGACGCGTTCCAAATCGGAACAAACGAGCCGACACCCAATACTGTCCTCGGGGTGGGAGCACCTTCCGTGCCAGCCACTCGCATGCCGGTGCCGGTCGGCGCCGGCACTTGCCGGTGATGGTTTCGCCGTCTATGCGAGGCGGGATGGTGATCGGAGCGCGGGAGAGCCGGGTGAGGCGGGAGCCAATTTTCAATGTGCCGGCGAGCGTACTTGCGGCGCTGGGCCTGCTGGCCAGCGTGCACGCTTTGCTGTGGTTCCTGCCGGAGCGGCTGGCTGTGCGTGCAACTCTGGCACTGGCGTTCATACCAGCTCGCTACACGGAGCTCGGCACCGAACTGCCGGGTGGTTTCCTGGCCGCCGTTACCTCTTTCTTCACTTACACGCTGGTGCATGCGGACCTTACGCACCTGCTGATCAACGCAGCCTGGCTGCTGGCCTTCGGCAGTGCCGTAGCGATGCGCATCGGCGGCTTGCGCTTCGTGGCCTTCAGCGCGGTGTGCGGCGCCTGCGGTGCGCTGCTGTTCCTCCTGCTCGAATGGGGTGCGGTGGTTCCGGTCGTCGGAGCCTCCGGCGCCGTCTCCGGCCTCATGGCGGCATCCTTCCGTTTCCTGTTCACGGTCACGGATGAGCATAGCGCGCATGCGCTTCGCGTCGCCCCGCGCAGCGTGCCGCTGATGAGCGTGTCAGCAATGCTGACCAATCGCCGCGTTCTCATCGTCATTGCCATTTGGATCGTCATTAATTTTGTCATGGCCGCGGTCGCACCTGCCATCATGACGACGGGCGGCGGCATCGCCTGGCAGGTCCATCTCGGCGGTTTTGCCGCCGGCCTGTTGGGCTTCGGTTTCTTCGATCCAGCGCCGCGCGCCGCCGAGCAAACCGTTAATTGACCCGTCCGACCTTGCGCTCACCCCCGCTCCTGGGTGAAACTATCGCCTTGAAGGGTCTCAAGACCCGGAAACCAAGAGGCCACATCCGCCACGGTGCGGTGGGCCAGATCACGGCGCGCGCGAGGAGGCCCTCCGGCGCCTCGCCGTCCGTTCGATCTGTCGTCCTCACCTGGCGGAGGGAGGAGACGGTCATGCATGTTGCAGCGATCCTGAAGGACAAGGGCCGAGCGGTAGAGACAGTGCGGCCTGATACCAAGCTTATGGACGTGGCGCGCAAGCTGGCGGCCAAGCGCATCGGCGCAGTGGTGATCACCGACCGCCACGGCGAGGTCGCAGGTATAGTTTCGGAGCGCGATATCATTCGCGCCCTGGCCACGGATGGCGCCGAGAGCCTCGAGTGGCCGGTGGCCGAGATCATGACGCGCGATGTGCTGACGTGCAATGACGGCGATACCATCGATCATCTGATGAGCCAGATGACGGCACGCCGCTTTCGCCACCTACCGGTCATCAACGATGGAGCTTTGAGCGGCATCGTGTCGATCGGCGATGTGGTCAAACACCACATCGCGGAGGTCGAGATGGAGGCCTCGGCCATGCGCGATTATATCGCCACCGGCTAACCGGCCAGGGGTTAGAGCAGGAAGCGGAAGTGCTCCCCATGTGAGCCGATCGCGCTCTAGTGGAGGTGGGCGTAGGCGACGCGCGGCGTCCTGCGTGCTGAGACCTCGCGACCAAGTTCATCGAGATCGCGTTGAACGGCCGTCATGCCGCGGCTGATGAGCTCGTCGGCAAAGTGGAAATCGAAGAGCCCGATTCCAGCCAGGCGCGGATTGATGACCGCGTCGGGCGGATCGCCGGCAAGTCGCGAGCGCGCAATGCGGTCCTGCACGATATTGAAAGCATCCACCATAACGGTCGAGATGCCGGGGCTGCTGTCGCCCGATCCGAAGAGCTGACGCTGCAGCAGCTTTCTTGCCGCCCGTCCGTTCTTGGCCTTGAGCATGCCCTTGGCCGCGGCCTCCTCGGCCGTTTCCGGCACGGCGCCAGCGTCCGCAATGACCGTGCCCCGCCCGCACAGGTCCGAGTTGAGATTGACCGCGATGACGTAGCGCGCGCCCAGCGCTCGGCAGACTGACACAGGCACCGGATTGACGAGCGCGCCGTCGAACAGCCAGCGCCCGTCAATGCTCATCGGCTTGAATATGCCCGGCAGAGCGTAGGAGGCGCGCATGGCGTCGACGACACGGCCGCGCGACAGCCAGACCTCGTGGCCCGTTCCGATCTCTGTTGCGACCGCCACAAAGCGTGTCGCCAGCTCCTCGATATGGACGTCTCTCAGATGGCCATCCAGACGCTCGACGAGCCGCTGTCCCGTGATCAGGCCAGAGCCCGTCAGGTTGAAATCGAGATAGCCGAAAACCTTGCGACGCGTGAGATCGCGGGCGAAGCCCTCCAGCTCGTCCAGCCGGCCCGCCGCGTAGCAACCACCTACAACCGCGCCGATCGAGGTCCCGGCGACGATGTCCGGTACGATGCCCGCCTGCGAGAGGGCCCGCAGAACCCCGATATGGGCCCAGCCGCGGGCGGCTCCACCGCCTAGCGCAATGCCGATCTTACCGTACGCCATACGCAACCCTTTCGGCACACCGACCTGCATTCCCTCGTTGTCGTGTAGGGGACGGCCGATCGTTACAAGTTGAACGAATTGTACCCCCCGGGGATTAACGTTGGGCTACCTATGAATATAGCGCGATGGTCCTGCAACTCGTTGCAAGTCTCGCGATATCGTGAACCTGCGACCTATCTGGCGTCAGGTCTCTTGCGGAGGGCCCGCTGCTTCCAACCTTGTCTGCGCGCCGGGCTCTTGTCCCAGGGGCACACGGCGGTAGAAGCAGGACCATGCGCCTGTATGGCAGGCCTTGGCGGCACCGCCCATGCGCACCCGCAACCACACAGCATCCTGGTCGCAGTCGGTCCGCAGCTCGACCACGGCCATTACGTTTCCGCTTTCTTCGCCCTTGCGCCACAGGCGTGCCCGCGATCGGCTGAAGAAGTGCGCTTCGCCCGTCTCGATGGTCCGGGCCAGCGCCTCGGCGTTCATCCACGCCAACATCAGGACTTCACCGCTCTCGGCATCGCTGGCAACGGCCGGCAACAGGCCGGCAGTGTCGAACTTGGGCGTGAGGTTCAGTCCGCTCTCGACATCTTGCGATGATCCACGGCCGGCGAAAGGTGAAGATGTGTCATCGGGCATGGTCGCGAGCTCCGGTGGAGTGCGGTCGTCCACATGGAAGAGCTGCTTCCTCCATATGGGGCGCGCATCGTACCGCGAACAAAGTGCCTAACCGCGGCGTGCGGCGTGCACCATCTGCAGGAAGCGATCGCGATAGCTCGCGTCCTGCTCGAACACACCCGTGAAGCGGGTGGTAATGGTCGACACGCCAGGTTTGTGAATTCCGCGCGTGGACATGCACTGATGCTCGGCCTCGATCAGGATGGCGACGCCTCGTGGGTCGAGCGCCCTCTCGATGGCATCGGCAACCTGAGCCGTGAGCGTCTCCTGTGTCTGCAGGCGCTTGGCAAAGATCTCCACAGTGCGCGCGAGCTTCGACAGCCCCACCACCCGGCGCTGTGGCAGATAGGCGATATGCGCTACCCCCACGAAAGGCGCGATGTGATGCTCGCAATGGCTCTCGACCCGAATGTCGCGCAGCATGATCATGTCGTCATAGCCGCCGACGTCCTCGAACGTGCGTGAAAGTGCCTCCACCGGATCGGCGTCGTAACCCGAGAAATATTCCTCGAACGCGGCAGCTACACGCTTCGGCGTGTCCCTGAGACCTTCCCGCTCCGGGTCGTCGCCAGCCCAGGCGAGGAGCGTGCGCACCGCTTCCTCGGCCTCGGCTCGCGAGGGGCGTCGTACACTACGGCGGGCACCTTCGGCGCGCAGCGGGCGGGGTGTCTTCTTGACAATTGGGTCCATTGTTAGCCTAGTCCTTACACACCTGCTCGGCTTTGCGCGCGGAACGCGTCCTGTCCTTGCAATTGACGGGACTGGACGCGATATCCTGTATCGCCTTCGCCGGCACGTGGGACCGACGCTCAAAGGAGCTGCGGCTATAATATGTCGGCTCCTCGCGTGCAAGGGAAGGCCGGGCGACAAGACAGTCAATGACCGATCTGAGCGAGATCTACAACACGCGCATCATCGAGCTGGCGGCGGGCATTTCCGCCGCCCGGCGCCTCGCCGACGCCGATGCCACGGCTTCTGCCCATTCCAAGCTGTGCGGCTCGACGGTTGTCGTCGACCTCAAGGTCCAGGACGGGCGCGTCACAGACTTTGCGCAGACCGTCAAGGCCTGCCTGCTCGGCCAAGCATCAGCGGCCATCATGGAGCACAATATCATCGGGTCCAGCGCCGACGAGCTTCGGCAAGTAGGCGACGAGATGCGGCGCATGCTGAAGGAGGGCGGCCGGCCTCCCGACGGCCGGTGGGCCGACCTCGCGGTGCTGGAGCCCGTGCGCGAGGTCAGGGCGCGCCACGCTTCCACCCTGCTGGTTTTCGATGCCGTCGAAAAGGCCTTGAGCGAGATTGAGGCGAAGAAGAAAACTGCAACGGCCTGAGCATCGCGTCTTGTATGCGAGGTGATGCGCAAGAATGTTGACCCCTGCTGAGCTGGCGAAAGCACTCGCGCGTGCGCCCGTGCATGCCTATCGCTGGACCCTCAAGCCGCTCATCGGCCACGAATGCCGGCATTTGCCGACGTGCTCAGAATATGCCCTGGAGGCCATAGAGTTGAACGGAGCCTGGCGGGGTGCTTGGCTTGCGGCGGGGCGTATCTCCCGCTGTCATCCATGGGGCACCTCGGGTTTCGACCCCGTACCCGACATTCGCGCCAAGCGCCACCCGCTGGCACCCTGGCGCTATGCTGCGCACCGCGCGCCGCAAGGAATACGCACGAAGGAATCCTGAACCCGATCAGGGACCGCGCAAGCGCTTCGAGCTGCCGCTCATTCCACGCGCAACTTTGCGATCGAGCGCAAGATCAACGCGCTCCGAGCCGTTTCAGCCGCTCCTCGGCCTCGGTGGCTCCGAGTTGGCGCGCTCGCTCGTACCACACCTTGGCGGTCGCGGGATCGGGGCGCACACCCCTCGCGCCGAGGAGGCTGAGCTCGATTGGATCGTAGGTCGCCGCCATTGCCAACGCTCCTTGTGCCAGTCCCGCATCCGCCGCGCGTTGGAAGTACAGGCGCGCCTCGGCGACGTTGCCTTGCAGCAAATGGTCGTTGCCCTTGGTGATGAACCCGACCGCCCGCTTCTGCTCGTCGGAGAGCGCCGGGGGCGGTGCAAGCCGAGCCGGCTGGTCATTGGACTTCGGCTGGCCTACTCCGCTGGGTCCGAGCGAGGCAACGCTCTTGGCCCGCGGCTCCGCCTCGCCCGGCGCGATCAGGGATGCCGCCGCGATCACAAGCGCCGTCTTGGTTTCGGCCACCACTGTCCCGTCGACAGTGACGAGCGCGACGGTCACCTCGGATTTACCCGAGAGCCCTACTGGGAGCACGATCCTGAGGTTGGCGAGAGCCATGAGCGGAACGGCCCAGGCCCCCGGCGCGATCGAGTGGCCTTCCGTCAAGGCCGCGGACTGAGGCAGGCCGCGTAGCCGAATGAAGCTGTTGCGCGCAATTGTATCGGGAGGTCCCACCTGTATAGGCAGGGGCGTCTCGGTCGCCGGCTCGGCGAGGATGACTTTGCTGACGTTGAGTACGGGCTGCCCCTGGCCCTGCACGCGCAAGACATGCGGTGGCATTCCATCCAGCTGCCGTTCCACGAGGGCAGCCGTCACGCCGGCACTCATCGCCGGCCCCGTCCCCGACAGCGCCGACACGGCAATGATCGCATAAGTGAGCCTGGGCCGGCGCTGTCCGGCTTTGGCCTCTCCACTGGTGTCAGCCCACCCGGTGAGAGGATACCGCATCTCAAGGCTCCCCCGATCGCTGTAACCCGGCCCCCGCGCCAGCTACCGCGTCCTCTGTTGTTTGTTGGCTCTCCGGTCGCCCGGCGCCGGGCCCTGCCGGCCAGTAGAAGCCTGCTCATGGGAGGACGACGCGTCGAGCGCGAGACGCGCCACACCAAACGGCGTGCCGTACAGGTGTCGACTGCAGCCCACGTTCGCTCCGCCCCCTACAACTAGTCGCGGCTGGTCCCGCAACCAGCGCGGCGGTGCAGTCGTGTGGCACCGCAGGTCCTACAATCCGACCGGACCCCTGACCGATTTGTGGCTCGATCGAGGAAAAATTGCGGCAATTTTCATCTGCCGGCTGACAAATCAGCAGCGGCTGTTGAGTGCCCAGTACGGGTGCCTGTCGAGATCTCGGAGTTCTTGACAGAGGGAGCAGCCGGCGGCACAAGCGCGCCCTTATGACATCCATCTTACCTGCGTGGTTGGCAGCGAGTGAGAGGAAGCTTCCGCATGTCCCAGATCACCCTGACATTTCCTGACGGCGCAAAAAAAGCCTACGCGAGCGGCACGACCGGACGCGAGGTAGCCGAGGGCATTTCCAAGTCGCTGGCCAAGCGCACTGTAGCCATGACGCTCGACGGCGCTCTCGCCGATCTTGCCGATCCGATCACGGCTGACGTCACCATCAAATTTGTCTCGCGCACCGATCCCGAGGCGCTCGAGCTGATCCGGCACGACAGCGCCCACGTGCTGGCCGAGGCGGTGCAGGAGCTGTGGCCCGGCACCCAGGTCACCATCGGACCCGTCATCGACAACGGCTTCTTCTACGACTTCGCCAAGGCCGAGCCGTTCCACCCCGACGACCTGCCGAAGATCGAGAAGAAGATGCGCGAGATCATCGCCCGCAACGCGCCCTTCACCAAGGAGGTGTGGGGCCGCGACAAGGCGAAGGCCTTCTTCAAGGGCAAGGGCGAGCTGTTCAAGATCGAGCTGATCGACGCTATTCCACCGGGCGAGGATCTCAAGATCTACGCACAGGGTACATGGGCCGATCTCTGCCGCGGCCCGCACATGACCTCCACGGGCCAGATCGGCAACGCCTTCAAGCTGACCAAGATTGCCGGCGCCTACTGGCGTGGCGATGCCAAGAATGCCCAGCTCCAGCGCATCTACGGCACTGCCTGGGCCAGTGACCAGGACCTGGCCGCATATCTCAAGCAGATCGAGGAAGCCGAGAAGCGCGACCACCGCAAGCTCGGGCGCGAGATGGACCTTTTCCATTTTCAGGAGGAGGGGCCTGGTGTCGTCTTCTGGCACCCGAAAGGCTGGGAGCTGTTCCAGAACCTGATCGCTTATGTGAGGCGGCGCCAGAACGCGGCCGGCTATCGCGAGGTGAACGCGCCGCTGATCCTCGACAAGTCGCTGTGGGAGACCTCGGGCCACTGGGAGTGGTACCGCGAGAACATGTTCACCACGGTCACCGAGGACGAGCGCGAGTTCGCCATCAAGCCGATGAACTGTCCCGGCCACGTGCAGATCTACAAGCATGGGCTCAGGTCCTATCGCGAGCTGCCCTACCGCATCGCGGAGTTCGGCTGCGTGCACCGCTACGAGCCCTCCGGCGCTCTGCATGGGCTGATGCGCGTGCGCGGCTTCACCCAGGACGATGCCCACGTCTTCTGCACCGAGGCCCAGCTCGCCGACGAGTGCCTCAAGATCAATGATCTCATCCTTTCGATCTATCGCGACTTCGGCTTCGCGGAGGTGGTGGTGAAGCTCTCCACACGGCCCGAGAAGCGCGTCGGCTCGGATGCGGCTTGGGACCAGGCGGAAGCCGCCATGTCTGCCGTCCTGAAGCAGATCGCCGATCAATCCGGTGGAAAGATCAAAACTGCCATCAACCCGGGCGAGGGCGCCTTCTATGGCCCCAAGTTCGAATATGTGCTGCGCGACGCCATCGGCCGCGACTGGCAGTGTGGCACCACGCAGGTCGACTTCAACCTGCCGGAACGCTTCGGCGCGTTCTATGTCGACGCCGACGGCGAGAAGAAAATGCCGGTCATGATTCACCGCGCCATTCTGGGCTCGATGGAGCGGTTTACCGGCATCCTGATCGAGAGCACCGCCGGACATCTGCCGCTGTGGCTCGCCCCGGTGCAGGCAGTCATCGCCACCATCGTGTCGGATGCGGACCAGTATGCCGGCGAAGTGACGTCCATGCTGACTGCCGCCGGGCTGCGCGTGGAGACGGATCTTCGCAATGAGAAGATCAACTACAAGGTGCGTGAGCACTCGCTCAAGAAGGCGCCGGTCATGCTGGTCGTCGGCAAGCGCGAGGCCGAGGAGCGCAAGGTCTCGATCCGGCGCCTGGGCAGTCAGGACCAGAAGGTGATGGGCTTGGAGGAGGCGATCGTCATGCTGGCCGACGAAGCCGTTCCACCCGATCTCAAGCGTGCCGGAAAGGCCGCAGCCAAGGCAGCCTAGAGCAGGATCGTTTCAGATGGAATCGCATTCGCGATCCATCTGGAGCGTGAATCCTGCTCTACACTTGAAGTTTAGAGTGCGATTCACGGCCCACATGGAAGCGGCAGTGCTTCCATGTGAGGCGATCGCGCTCTAGCCGGGTCGGTCACAGGCTCCGCGCCTGATGTGCCTGGGTGCTTTGGATTTCCTGCTCACGGGCGTTCTGGTCCGACCGCTCGATGATTTCCATGGCGGCGCGGCGGCCGATCAGCGTCGGCTGCAGGTGCGCAGGCAAAATGGCCGGCGACAACGCCACGCCCAGCGCGGCGATGGTTTGCAGGTGGCGGCGGCCCGGCATGACGTGATTTCCTTGCGTTCCCCGTGCGGCCGAAACGGCCGTATGCCCATGGGTCGCAGGAGCACCACAAATGGTTCAAAGGCGCGAAGAGAAATAGAGGCTACGAGCAGGATCGCTTCGGATCGCACAGCTTTGCCTTGCGGGGACAAGATTTTGCACTTCATGATGTATCCGCATCGCGGATGACGCGCGGTGCGCGATGTGGTCCCATCATCGTGCCTCGGAGACGAGATCGGCGGTGATCCTGGGACCGCCTCTCGACACAGGAGCCGAGGGCCGCAGTCCGGACCACTCGCCCGGCATGGTGGATTAGGACCGTCCAAGCGTCAGGCCGGGACCCGGAGGCGACGAAGCCGTATCTGGATCACCTCGCCGGCATGGTGCGTGGCCTACGCGAGCGTCGGAACGGGTCTCGGGTACGGTCGAGCAGGGCGTTGCTGCGCCCCTCTCCGGAGTAAAACAGGTCACAGGTCATTGGGTGCAGACCCGACGCCCTGCTCCTCCCAACGCAAAACCTCGAGGCGGCGCGCCTGCGGGTTGGATTGGCGCGCCTAGAGTGTCCCTACGCGCAAGCTCGTCGGATCTCGCAGCAACCGCTGCACGACTTCGCAATCGAAAGGACACCAGTAAGTTTATGAATGCTAGCGTAATTCAGATCGAAAAATTCGCTCACGAGCCTGCTGTGAATACCGGCGAATTTCTCGATCATCACGCTAGCCTATGCGTGCTCTCAGCCGCGTCCGCGGTAGGGCGCCACGTTCTGGTCCGGCAGCCAGACACCGACAGGCAGCTTGCCCGTCTGCCAGAATACGTCGATCGGCATGCCGCCGCGCGGATACCAGTAGCCGCCAATGCGCAGGAAATGCGGGTCGAGCAGGTCAGCGATACGTTTTCCGATCGCCACCGTGCAGTCCTCGTGAAATGCACCGTGGTTGCGGAACGATCCCAAGTACAGCTTCAAGGACTTCGACTCCACCAGCCACGCTTTCGGAACGTAGTCGATGACGAGGTGGGCAAAGTCGGGTTGGCCCGTCACAGGGCAGAGCGCGGTGAACTCCGGCGCCGTGAAGCGGGCCACATAGTGCGTATCGGGATGCGGGTTGGCGACGCGCTCGAGCCTGGCCTTCTCGGGGCTGGCGGGGAGCTCCACGTGCTGCCCCAATAGCGGTTGCTCTGAATTCTTCTTCGCCATTGCTGCTCCGCAGCCTCTACCATCTTAGCGTGGCGCTAAAGCTACCTGATTTTCGGACTTTGCGCTCGACTGGGTCGCGTCTAGGGTTCGGCCGCCTTTCGATGGGGGACGGCATGCAGCAGCCGGCACGGCAATATCGCTACTTCGAGCTCGTCATGGTGGCGTTCGTGGTCGTGCTCGTGTGCTCGAACCTGATCGGGCCGGCGAAGGCGGCGCAGATCGACCTGCCCCTGTTAGGCGCCTTTACGTTCGGCGCCGGCGTGCTGTTCTTCCCGATCTCCTATGTGTTCGGCGACATCCTGACCGAGGTCTACGGCTACTCGCGCGCGCGCCGCGTCATCTGGGCCGGTTTCGGCGCCTTGCTGTTTGCTGCTGTTATGGCTGCGGTCGTCGTCGCGCTGCCGCCGGCCCCGAATTGGCCAAACCAGAAGGTCTACGAGATCGCTTTCGGCAACACCTGGCGCATCGCTCTCGCCTCCATGTTCGCCTACTTCTGTGGCGAGTTCGTCAACTCCTACGTGCTCGCCAAGATGAAGGTTGCGACCAGTGGACGCTTTCAGGGCGCGCGCTTCGTCGGCTCCACGGTGGCGGGCGAGGCGGTGGACTCGGCGCTGTTCTACCCGCTCGCCTTCTACAACTCGGGCATCATGCCGAATGAGCTGGTGATAACTCTCGTTTTCAGCCAGTTCATCGCAAAAACGTTGGTCGAGATCGCATTCTTGCCGCTGACCTACCGCATCGTTGCATTTCTGAAACGGGCGGAGCAGGAGGACTACTACGACCGCGATACCAACTTCAATCCGTTCAAGGTCGACGCGTGACGCCGGCTTCGCTGCTCAACACGCAAAGGAATCGAACATGGCTCTCGAGCTTCGGTATGCACCAATCCTTGCAGCAGCTGCGCTGGCCGGCTCGTATCTCGTACCGGTATCGGCTGAGGCAAAGTCGTCCTGCGTGCGTGCGGGTGGTGAGGCCACGATGGTTACGCAGGACCTTGCAAAGTTCATGGCCAACGCAGCCCTCAAGAATTCGATCAGCGGCATGGGCGCCAAACCCGCCGGCCAGATCACCATGAACTGCAGTGGCACCGTGGGCATGACGAGCTGCAAGGCATTCCAACGCGCCTGCAAGTAGTTGTCGGGATAGCCGAGCAAGCGTTTTTCGGGATGGGCGTCATGAGTTTCGAGACCGTCGCCGTCACGGGTGGAGCCGGGCTGCTCGGCTCCCATGTCATGCAACGGCTGCGCGGCCGTTGCCGGCTGACGGCGGTCGACATCAAGGCACCCCAATCAGGCGATGCGGTACTCGGCGATTTCGTAGAGGCAAGCATTACAGACTACGCGGCGATGGTTCGGGCCTTGACCGGCAAGGATGCTGTCGTCCATCTGGCGGCCATACCCAATCCGCGCTCAGCCCCCGCCGAGGCCACGTTCAACAACAACGTGCAGGGAGCATGGACGGTCCTGCAGGCCGCCGAGGACGCCGGCGTCAGGCGCATCGTTGTCTGCTCGAGCGACAGCGTGTTCGGCCTCTCCTTCAATCCGCCCGACTGGCCGCCGCAGTTCCTGCCCGTGGACGAGACGCACCCGACGCGGCCGACCGAATTCTATTCGCTGAGCAAGAAAGTCACGGAGACCATCGCGGAGAGCTTCGCGGCGCGCAAAAAACTCGAGGTGCTTGCCATCCGCCCCTCGCACATCATCTTCCCGCGTGGCTACCCGGAAATCGAACGCCGCGGCGCCGACGTGCAGAACTATCACTTCTGGGCCTGGGTCGGCCCCGAGGACGTGGCGCAGGCCTTCGACCTCGCGCTCCATGCGCAGCGCTATGAGGGTTTCGACGTCTTTGCCATAGCGGCAGCGGACGGGCTCAATACCCGTCCGACGTTGGAGATGGCGGAGCAACGCTGGAGCAGGCTGCCCGAGATCAGGCGTCCGGCGACCTACCGCGACAACCCCACAGCCTCCGTGATCGACATCACGAAGGCGCGCGAGAAGCTCGGGTATGCTCCGCTCGTTGACCGGGCAGCCCTGCAGGCCAAGGCTGCCGGCGTTATGTAGGCTCGCCTAGAGGCGAGGCCGCCGCGTCTGCTGCCAGAGTGTGTAGACCGCGCTCACCAGCGCCGTCAGGATCATGGTGCCCAGGATGTCGGGCCGGCCGATGAAGCTCAGCCACATCTTGAAGCCGATGAGCGAGTTACCGCGCGCCATCAGAAAGTGGTTGATGACGACGATGAAGAATACGACAGCGGCGGTGAGTGCGACGGCAATTAGCACATCGACCAGCTTGCGCAAAAGCGGCGACATAGGTGAGGCCCCCTGGCTAACGACCAGCGTCCCCAAGCGCCGGACTTGATGCATGCCTCTTATACCGATTCGTCGCAGTGGAGTTTCAAATACACTTCTCGGGCAGCAGCCGGTGCGCCGTGGTCAGTACCCGAGCGCGGCCCTGATCGCTGCCAACTCCGCGCGTGCATCGGCATAGGCCTCGAACGCCTGGCCCGAGCGCCGGTACCAGTAGCGACTGTTGCTTTCGTCGCCCTCGATCTTGTGCAGCACTGCATGCACCCAACACGCCGTGGCGTCGTCCTCATGCACCTGCACGATCGAGTGCGCCTTGTCCCACTCACCGCTAAGCGCCAGATCGACAGCGCGGCTCAGCTCTTGTCTCAACTCTGGTCCATTCGCCATTTCTGCCATCCCTTCGCGCGTAGATCGCACGCCGGGCATGTGCCGCAGCCGTAGCCCCAGTCGTGTCGCTTCGTACGATCTGCCGTGTAGCACGTGTGCGTCTGTTTCACGATCAGCTCCACCAGTGTGGGGCCACCAAGGTGCTGCGCCATTTTCCAGGTGCCTGCCTTGTCGATCCACATCAGTGGCGTCTCGATAGTGATGGGCATGTCCATCCCGAGCGAGATCGAGCGTGCCAGTGACTGTAGCGTCTCATTGCGGCAGTCTGGATAGCCGGAGAAATCGGTCTCGCACATGCCACCAACCAGCGCGCGGATGCCGCGCCGGTAGGCGAGGGCGGCTGCATAGGTGAAGAACAGCAGATTGCGGCCGGGTACGAAGGTGTTGGGCAACCCCGCGGCCGTCATCTCGAACTGCGTGTCGCGCGTCAGCGACGTCTCGCTGATCCGGCCGAGTGTGTTCAGCTCCAGTACGTGATCCTCGCCCAGGCGTTCTCCCCACGTCTTGCGCATGCCTGCCAGGGCACCGCGTAGACCGGGGCGCTGCGCCAGCTCGATCTCGTGGCGTTGGCCGTAGGCGTAGCCGATGGTCTCGACCCGATCGTAGTGGTCGAGCGCCCAAGCGAGGCAGACGGTGGAATCCTGACCGCCGGAGAACAACACCAGGGCCGAGGTTCCGGACACGGCTACATGCTCTTTCCGTCGAAGGCCGTGGGCTTGAGTGCGCCAAGATCCACATCGTCGAGGCAGCGGACGTTGATGGCGACCATTTTCTCGCCGCCGGGTCCGATCCCGCGCGCGAACGACCCCACGCCGCACGTCCGGCAAAAGAGGTGATGGATGATCTTCTTATTGAATTGATAGTCCGTCAGGTCGCCCTCGCCGGAGAGCAGCTTGAACTTAGAAGCTTCCACAAACGTAAGTAGCGCCCCGCGCTTCTGGCAGATGGAGCAATTGCAGGAGAGGACCTGCGCCATGTCGGTCTCGACTTCATAGCGCACCGTGCCGCAATGGCATCCGCCTTGATGCTTGCTCAGGTCAGCCATTTAGACCTCCTCCAGATCGGGGCTTGCGCCAGGCGTGCGACCCGATAAAACGCGGGCAACCGTCGCACACGCCAACGCGTTCCGGCAACATTGCCCCAGCAAAAGGGTTCCCTAGCATGACTGCGATTGTCGACATTATCGGCCGCGAGATCCTGGATAGCCGCGGCAACCCGACCGTCGAGGTCGATGTCGTTCTCGAGGATGGCGCAATGGGACGGGCTGGCGTGCCGTCCGGAGCATCGACGGGTGCACACGAGGCGGTGGAGCTGAGGGACGGCGACAAGTCCCGCTATCTCGGCAAGGGCGTGCTGAAGGCGGTCGAAGCCGTCAACGGCGAGATCTACGACGCGCTGCGCGGCATGGAAGCCGAGGAACAGCGCCGGATAGATGCCGCGCTGATCGCGCTGGATGGCACCAAAAACAAGGGCCGCCTCGGCGCCAATGCCATTCTCGGCGTGTCGCTGGCAGTGGCCAAGGCAGCGACCGAGGCGGCGGGCCTGCCGCTGTATCGCTACGTCGGCGGCACCTCGGCCCACCTGTTGCCTGTGCCGATGATGAACATCGTCAACGGCGGCGCGCATGCGGACAACCCGATCGACATCCAGGAGTTCATGATCATGCCGGTCGGCGCGCCCACGTGTCGCGACGCGATCAGGATCGGCTCGGAGATCTTCCACACGCTGCGCAAGGCGCTGCACGACGCCGGACACAGCACCAACGTCGGCGACGAAGGTGGCTTTGCACCCAACTTGAAGACAGCCGACGACGCGCTGGGCTTCATCAGCAAGGCGATCGAGAGCGCCGGCTACAGGCCGGGCGACGATGTCGTGCTGGCGCTCGACTGTGCCGCAACCGAGTTCTTCCGCGACGGCAAATACCGGATGGAGGGGGAGGGGCGGACGCTCGATCCCGGCCAGATGGCCAAATACCTGTCCGACCTCGTCTCACGCTACCCGATTGTCTCGATCGAGGACGGGATGTCGGAGGACGACTGGGCCGGATGGAAGCAGCTCACTGATCTCGTCGGCAGCAAATGCCAACTCGTCGGCGACGACCTCTTCGTCACCAACACGGAGCGCCTGGCGCGTGGGATCAAGGACGGCATCGGCAACTCGATCCTGGTGAAGGTCAACCAGATCGGATCGCTATCGGAGACGCTCGACGCCGTCGGCATGGCGCAGCGTGCCAGCTACACGGTGGTCATGTCGCACCGCTCGGGCGAGACTGAAGACGCGACCATTGCCGACTTGAGCGTCGCCACTAACGCGGGGCAGATCAAGACTGGCTCACTGTCGCGCTCTGACCGCACGGCCAAGTACAACCAGCTCTTCCGTATCGAGGAGGAGCTTGGCGACGTGGCGCGCTACGCCGGCCGCTCGGTGCTGCGGACAAGTATTGCCAAGTCCTGAAGCTCCGCTAGCGGAGCACTACTTTACGCGCATTTAACCCTACGCGCGGTACAACTTGGCCGTTCGCAAGTTGGCGTTTGCAGTTATCCCAGTGCTGCGTAAATCCCGACATGATGGCCTCACGACCTCGCGCCGCCAGATTCCGGTGTTGCTTATCTGTGCGTGCCTGATTGGCTACTTCGGCTATCACGCGATCCAAGGCAAGCACGGTCTCGACGCACGCTCCAGACTGTTCGACCGCTCCAGTACGCTCGAGCGGGACATCAGGGAGCTCGAGACCGTGCTTGCGACCCTCGAGCGCGAGGTGGGCCTGTTGTCGGAAGAGCGTCCCGATCCCGATTACATCGAGGAACTGGCGCGCGACGTCCTTGGCTTCGCCAGGTCAGACGAACGCATCCTGGTCGAGCGCACCGTTCGGCGGTAACCGCAAGCCAGGTCGGCTGGCCGATTTGGCATTGCAACATCCCCTGCTCTGGCAAACCCCAGCGGCCTCGTGTACGGTCGCGCCGACATTCCAACCGCGCTTTTCCTCTATTAACGGCAAGGAGGCTCCATGGCCCCAAGAGGCGCAGCGGGGACAGACAGCGTACCCGGCCACGCTGCGGTCGCAACGAGCACAATTGCGACGCCGCGCGGTCCCGTGCCCGAGTTCAGCCGCGCTGGCGAGCTGAAGGCCTACCGCGAAATGCTTCTGATCCGACGCTTCGAGGAGCGCGCCGGCCAACTCTACGGCATGGGCTTCATCGGCGGTTTCTGCCACCTCTACATCGGCCAGGAGGCGGTCGTTGTCGGCATGCAGATGGCCATCAAGCCCGGTGACCAGGTCATTACAACCTATCGCGACCACGGCCACATGCTGGCCTGTGGCATGGACCCCAAAGGAGTCATGGCGGAGTTGACGGGCCGCCATGGGGGCTACTCCAAGGGCAAGGGCGGCTCCATGCACATGTTCTCCAAGGAGAAGGCCTTCTACGGCGGGCATGGCATCGTTGGCGCCAACGTTCCACTCGGCGCGGGCTTGGCCTTCGCCAACAAGTATCGCGGCAACGATCATGTGTGCCTCACCTACTTCGGCGACGGCGCTGCCAACCAGGGCCAGGTGTACGAGAGCTTCAACATGGCCAAGCTCTGGTCGCTGCCCGTGATCTTCATCATCGAGAACAATCGCTATGCCATGGGTACGTCCGTTGAGCGCGCGGCAGCCACGGTCGACTTCTCGCTGCGCGGCGCCTCGTTCAATATCCCGGGCGAGCAGGTGGACGGCATGGACGTGCGCGCCGTGAAGGCGGCGGGCGATAAGGCCGTGGCGAGTGCACGCGCGGGTAAAGGCCCCTACATCCTCGAGATGCTGACCTACCGCTACCGCGGCCATTCCATGTCCGACCCCGCCAAGTACCGCACGCGCGAGGAGGTGGAGCGCGTGCGCGAGGAACGCGATCCCATCGAGCGCGTCCGGCGCAGGGTGCTGGAGAACGGCACGGTCAAGGAGGACGAGCTCAAGGCCATCGACGCCGAGATCCGGGCAACGGTGACGGCTGCCGCCGAGTTCGCACAGAACGATCCCGAGCCCGATGTCAAAGAGCTTTGGACCGACGTCCTTGTACCGGCCTAACCGACCCAACTGTGGTCGGACGAGAGGAAGAGACCAGAGGAATGCCCACCCAAATTCTGATGCCGGCACTGTCGCCCACCATGGAGGAGGGGACGCTCACCAAGTGGCTCGTCCAGGAAGGCAGCCGCATCAAGCCCGGCGACATCATCGCCGAGATCGAAACCGACAAGGCCACCATGGAAGTGGAGTCCGTGGATGAAGGCGTGGTGTCGGAGATCCTCATCCCCGAGGGCACGCAGAAGGTCAAGGTCAACACGCCGATCGCCGTAGTGCGCATGGACGGTGAAGCGGGAACGGCTGCGCCCAGACCCAACGGAGGCATGGCCGCATCGGCGAGCGTTGCGCCCGAACCTGCGATCCGGAAGGCCGACGCTGTTGCCTCACCAGTGGTGAAACAGGAGACGACAGCGATCCGCGTGCCGGATGCACAGGCGCACGTCGAGCCCGACCTGCCGGCCGGTACCGAGATGGTGACGCAGACGATGCGCGAGGCCCTGCGCGACGCCATGGCCGAGGAGATGCGCCGCGACCCGAACGTATTCCTGATGGGCGAGGAGGTGGCGCAGTATCAGGGCGCCTACAAGATCAGCCAGGGCCTGCTGGACGAGTTCGGTGCGCGCCGCGTCATCGATACCCCCATTACCGAGCAGGGCTTTGCCGGCGTCGGCGTTGGGGCAGCATTCGCCGGGTTGAAACCGATCGTCGAGTTCATGACCTGGAACTTCGCCATGCAGGCGATCGACCAGATCGTCAACTCCGCAGCCAAGACGCTTTACATGTCGGGCGGCCAGATGGGCTGCCCGATTGTTTTTCGCGGACCCAACGGCGCCGCCGCCCGTGTCGCCGCTCAGCACAGTCAGTGCTACTCGGCCTGGTACGCGCACGTGCCGGGCCTGAAGGTCGTGATCCCCTCCAATCCAGCCGACGCCAAGGGTCTGCTCAAGAGCGCCATACGCGATCCCAATCCCGTGCTCGTGCTGGAGAACGAAATTCTTTACGGCACCAGCGGACCGGTCCCCAAGGTCGACGATTGGCTCGTACCGATCGGCAAGGCGCGCATTGCCCGTCCCGGTCGCGACGTGACCATTGTCTCGTTTGCGCGCGGCATGGTCTACGCACTCGATGCCGCCGAGCGTCTGGCTAAAGACGGCATCGAGGCCGAGGTCATCGATCTCAGGTCCCTACGCCCCCTCGATCTCGACACCGTGCTGGCCTCCGTGCGCAAGACCAACCGGCTCGTGACGGTGGAGGAAGCCTGGCCTGTCTGCTCCATAGGCTCGGAGCTGTGTGCGCAGGTGGCGATCCAAGCCTTCGATCACCTCGATGCACCCCCAGCCAAGGTGAGCGGCGCAGATGTGCCGATGCCCTATGCCGCCAATCTCGAGAAGCTGGCGCTGCCCAATGCCGAGCAGGTGGTGGAGGCGGTGAAGTCGGTTCTGTACGTGACCTGATGCGTTCGAGCCAGAGAGCCGCCGTGTCCGAGTCTGAAATCCTGCAGGCGCTGTACTCTTCCATCGCTGCGGTGATGACCCTCTTTTCCATGTTCTTCACGATGACGTCGGCCTACATCGCCGGTCTCTATTTCTTCCTGCATCGTGCGCCGTTCGCTTTGAGATTGATGGCCTTCGGCCTGCTGTCCATCGGGCTGGTATTCCTGGGCGGCTCAGCGGCAACGCTGCAGAAGATGCAACAGGGTCTGTTCACGGCCTGGGAAAGGCTGCCGGCACCCATGATCAGCATCACGGAGTTGCGCAATCCCATTGCGCTGGCTGTCCCAATACCCGGCATCTCGATGCAGGAGATCGGCGTCGCCATCGGCTGGATCACGGCGTGCGGCGTCTATCTCGCGCTCGCCTATCTCACCTTCATCTACCGTTGGCGCGGAGCGGAGACGCAGGAGTAGGTCATGGGCCGCATCGTTACCGTTCACAGGAAGGAGGGAGGCGGGATCACGGTCCGCTGCGGTGATGACATCGTCGGCTTCGTCACCAGGCTGGAGGGCACCGATGAAGAAATGCGCGGCCATTTCGCGCGCGGGCCAAAGTTTGTCACGCATGCTCAACTCTTGGCGGAGGCCGATGTCACCGAAAGAGAGAAACGGGGTATGCACGTGTTCTCTTCCGTGCACGATATGCGCATCGACGCTGAGGAAACTCTCGTGATCGAAGCTGATCAAGTCCGCTTTCGCCCGGCCGGCGCCTTCATCGTGCTGCGTTCGGGCGGCTTGGGTTGAGGCTGAGACAGGAGCAAGGCCATGGCCCGCGCATACAACTTTGAAGGCCAATGTCACTGCGGCTCAATCCAGGCGCGGCTTGCATTCACGAAGCCCGCGGAGCAAATCCAGGTGCGAGCATGCCAATGCGGCTTCTGCACCCGGCAGGGCACCATGACGGTGTCCGACCCCGAGGGCCGGAGCACCCTGCTGATCCGGCAAGGCCAGTTGCACGCCTACCAGTTCGGCACGCGCACGGCGACGAGCCTGATCTGCCAGTCGTGCGGCGTCTACGCCGGGGCGATGGTGCAAGAGGATGGCAACACGTGGTCCATCGTCAACGTGCGCGGCCTGGGCATTGCGGAGTTTCTCGGCCGCGCACCGGAGCCGGTCACCTATGATGCCGAGACCGCCGAGCAGCGCATCGCGCGCCGCAAGGCCAAATGGACGCCTACCGAAGTGCGGCTCATCCCGTAACCGCACGACACGACGACAAGGGACGTAAGGAAACGCCCATGCCCATTCAGATCCTGATGCCGGCCCTGTCGCCGACCATGGAGGAAGGCAAGCTCGCCAAGTGGCTCGTCAAGGAAGGGCAGTCCGTGCGCGCCGGCGACATCATTGCCGAAATCGAAACCGATAAGGCCACCATGGAGGTGGAGGCGGTGGACGAAGGCACGCTCGGGCGCATCCTGATCCCCGAGGGCACCGACAAGGTCAAGGTCAACACGCCGATCGCGGTCTTGCTCGGAGAGGGTGAGAAGGCCGATGCTTCCGCGCCTCAACCGCAACCGTCCGCCGCAAGCAAATCTGCAGGCTCGGCAACACAGGCTGCGGCCCCGGTGCAGCGTGCGGACTCTGGCACAGGCGCTTCCACTGGGGCTGCCGCTCCAACGCGTATTTCTGAAGCTGGCGCGCGCGCCGCGACGGACAGTGCAAAGTTGCAAACCAATGGTCATGGCGAGGTGCGCATGTTTGTCTCTCCGTTGGCGCGTCGACTTGCCAAGGAAAGCAACATCGACCTCGCCGCACTCAAGGGCTCGGGCCCGCACGGCCGCATCATCAAGCGCGATATCGAGGCTGCATTGAAGAGTGGCATGCAGCGCGCTCCCACCGGCGCCGCGGTCGGCACTGCCATCGCTGCTGCACCAAGTGCAGCCACCATGCCTGCCGTCCAGGCGATGGCCGACGACAAGGTGCTGCTCCTTTATGAGAAGGGCAGCTATGAGGTCGTCCCACACGACGGCATGCGCCGCATCATTGCGCAGCGGCTCACGCAGTCCAAGCAGACCATCCCGCACTTCTACATGAGCGTCGACTGCCGGCTCGACAGCCTGCTGGCCGCGCGCGAGCGCATCAATGCCGCTGCGCCGAAGGAGGGACCGCGCGCCTTCAAGCTGTCGGTCAACGACTTCGTCATCAAAGCGCTGGCGCTGGCGCTGCAACAGGTGCCTGCCGCCAACGCCACGTGGACCGAGGCCGGCATGCTGCGGCACCGCAATTCCGACGTCGGCGTGGCCGTCGCAGTCGAGGGCGGCTTGTTCACGCCGGTTATTCGTCATGCCGAGCTCAAGACGCTCGGTGAGATCTCCAACGAGATGAAGGACCTGGCCCAGCGCGCCCGCAAGCGCCGGCTGGCCCCGCACGAATATCAGGGCGGCACGACCTCGATCTCCAACCTCGGCATGTATGGCATCAAGAGCTTCGATGCCGTCATCAACCCGCCGCACGCCACCATCCTGGCCGTCGGTGCCGGGGAGAAGCGCGCGGTGGTCGTCGGGGACCGTCTCGAGGTTGCGACGATGATGACCTGCACGCTGTCGTGCGACCACCGCGTGGTCGATGGCGCGGTCGGGGCCGACCTCCTCAATGCCTTCCGCCTCCTGATCGAAGATCCGGTACGGATGCTGGTCTGAGGCAAACGCTTGCTGTTTGTGGCTTTCGCGCCACGCCAAACCCAAATCCGCAGAACTTGCATAGTGCGCGCTTGTGGACGGTGCACAGAATGGCTGCACTGCTTGTAGGTGATACGATGGGCGCCTAGAAGCGGACCGAATCGCAAGGAAGTTTCGAGTCGCGAACATCAAAACGGGGACTTTCAAACATGGCGCCACTCACACGCGCAACCTCGCTCGCGATCGCCGCGTCTTTTGGCTTGGTGCTCGCAGGCTGTGCCAACGACGTCGGCAGTATGTTCGGCGCAACCACCACAACTGCATCCATTCCGGAAAGGCCGAAGGTCGATCCGGCGTGCGTGACGCTGACATCGCAGATCGACACGCTACGGAAAGAAGGAATTGCCGACAGGGTCGAGAAAGCTGCCGTCAAGAAGTACAAGATGACGCCGGCTGATTTGACTAAGGCGGCGCAGCTCAACCGGGCCAACGCCGAGTTCAAGGACAAGTGCTCGGCCACCTCGGTGACGACAGCCTTGGTGGCGCCGGCAGGCGAAGCGGAGGCCAAGGTTCGGTCGCAGGCGGCTGTTTCCGCATCTGCCCCCATCTCGTCGAGCGGCCAGTAGTTCGAGGAACTGGTTCGGGCGAGTGCGTCCTATTGGCCACACGCCCGCAACACTGCATCGTTGTGAGTTGAATTGCGCCGAGTCGTATGGTCTACGGCAGAAGGCGGATGCTCCAGCGATGGGGAGAGCATAGGTGGCTCGGGCTATATCGATCCTGAAGGTTTTACTGACACTTACGGCCGCAGCGGCGCTTGCCGGCTGCGCGGCGCAAAGCGCGCCGTATGGTGATCCGGGCGCTCGCGCGCTGCCCCCGGGCCAGAGCTGCCAGACGATCCGCGGCGAGCTCAACAAGCTGGATTCACGCGGCGTTCCCTCCAAGGTCGAGGCGGCGAGCCGCGGGCAGAAGATCTCGCCGCAATCCCAAGCCGATGTCGACCGGTACAACCAGTTGCTCAACTACTATCTGGGTGCCCGCTGCCACGTCTGACGCTCGCCTCTTGGCGCAACTGACCGCATCCGCTTCAATGCAGGGCCTCGGCTGAACTAGCCGGGGCTCTTTGCATTTCGCATCCACGCTTTTTCCGCAAATCGAGGTTCGCCGCACATGACCGAGATCTATGACGTTGTCGTCATTGGCGCTGGACCAGGAGGCTATGTCGCGGCGATCCGAGCAGCCCAGCTCGGATTGAAGACCGCCGTCGTCGAGCGCGAGCACCTTGGCGGCATCTGCCTCAATTGGGGCTGCATTCCAACCAAGGCGCTGCTCCGCTCCGCCGAGGTCTACCACTACGCCACCCATGCCAAGGACTACGGCCTGGTCCTGAACGGCACGGTCGGCGTGGACGCAACGGCAACGGCCAAGCGCTCACGCGCCGTCGCCGGTCAGCTGAATGGTGGCGTGACGTTCCTGCTGAAAAAGAACAAGGTCGACGTCATCTGGGGCGAAGCCACCATTGAGAAAGCACCGGCAACAGCCGGCCCAGGCCAGATTTCGGTTCGCGCCGCGACCAAGGCGGCAATGCAGCCGGCCATTCCGCCTCCCAAGGGCGTGCTTGGGCCTGGCACATACAGTGCCCGCCACATCATCGTCGCCACTGGCGCAAGGCCGCGCGCGATCCCAGGCCTCGACCCTGACGGTAAGCTGGTGTGGACCTATTTCGAGGCGATGATCCCCAGCGCGATCCCAAAGTCGCTGCTGGTGGTGGGCTCGGGTGCCATCGGCGTCGAGTTTGCCAGCTTCTATCGCACCATGGGTGCCGAGGTGACGCTGGTGGAGCTGCTGCCGCAGATCCTACCCGTTGAGGATCATGAAATCGCCGCCCATGCGCGTCGGCGCTTCGAGAAGCAGGGCATGAAGGTCCTAACCGGCGCGAAGGTCGTTGCCCTCCGCAAGCAGGCCGACAGCGTTGTTGCCACCATCGAGGACAGCAAAGGCCAGCGCACGGAGGCGGAATTCCAGCGCGTCATCTCTGCCGTCGGTGTCGTCGGCAACATCGAAGGATTGGGGCTCGAGAAGATAGGCGTGAAGACGGACCGAGGTATCATCCTCGCCGATGGCCTCGGCCGAACGGGCGTGCCCGGCATCTACGCCATCGGGGACGTCGCCGGCCCCCCCATGCTGGCGCACAAGGCCGAGCACGAAGGCGTCATCTGCGTGGAGGCCATCAAAGGACTGCCCGCGCACCCGATGGACAAGCTCAAAATTCCCGGCTGCACCTACTGCCACCCGCAGATCGCCAGCGTGGGGCTGACCGAGAACAAGGCGAAGGAGCAGGGGAGGGCCATCAAGGTCGGCCGGTTTCCGTTTCAGGGCAACGGCAAGGCCATCGCGCTGGGCGAGCCCGAGGGGCTGGCCAAGACCATATTCGATGCCAAGACTGGCCAACTCATCGGCGCCCACTTGATCGGAGCGGAAGTGACGGAGCTGATCCAGGGCTTTGTCATTGCCATGAACCTGGAGACCACCGAGGAAGAGCTGATGCATGCGGTGTTCCCGCATCCGACGCTGTCCGAGACGATGCACGAGAGCGTGCTCGACGCGTACGGGCGGGTAATCCACATGTAATAGCCAGCAGTAGGTGCCCACAATTGCTGCACATGCAAAGCACGGCCCTCGACCCCGTGCGACGACTCTGCGACGGTCCCTTCAGGTTGCCGGCGTGCGCGACTGGTTCAACCGGACACAGGCTGGCGGCCGCATCGCACAGACAGAAGGATCCAATGCCATGGACGCCACAGCACTGATCATCATGCTCGTCGTTGGCGCGATCGCAGGCTGGCTTGCGAGTATCGTTGTCGGCGGACTGAAGTGGGGTCTTATCGGTTACATCGTGACTGGCATCGTGGGTGGCGTGGTGGGGGGCTGGCTTTTCAACGCTCTCAAGCTGAACATCAATCTCGGAAGCCCGATCGTTAATCACATCGTGATCTCAGCGATCGGTGCCATCGTCCTGATACTTCTGGCCCGGCTCATCGCCTAACATCCGGGCTGGCGGTGTACGATCGAAGAGCCCGCGTCGGCTTGTCCCGACGCGGCGCTTTGTATTTTGTCTTAGGCTGCAGTCGCCTATATTCGGCGCATGGTCACTGTCATCGACAACCGCCTGCGGCACCCGGAAAAAGCCCATCGCCCGGACACGCCGCTGTTGCGCAAGCCGGACTGGATCCGCGTCAAGGCGCCGGTCTCCAAGGGTTATGCCGAGACCAAAAGCATCGTGCGCGCGCACGGTCTGCACACAGTCTGCGAGGAAGCAGGCTGCCCCAACATCGGCGAGTGCTGGACCAAGCGCCATGCCACCATGATGATCATGGGGGACACCTGCACGCGTGCCTGCGCCTTCTGCAACGTGCGCACGGGTTTGCCCGGACCGCTCGATCCCGCCGAGCCTGTCAACGTAGCAGAGGCGGTGAGCAAGCTTGGCCTCGAGCACGTGGTGATCACGTCGGTGGACCGTGACGACCTGGACGACGGCGGGGGCGAGCATTTTGCCCAGGTCATTCGTGCCATCCGTGCCAGGACGCCGGCAACTACTATCGAGGTTCTCACGCCCGATTTCCTGCGCAAGGACGGCGCGCTGGAGCGGGTGGTGGATGCACGGCCCGATGTCTTCAACCACAACCTCGAGACAGTACCCGCGCTCTATCTGAGGATCAGGCCGGGCGCGCGCTACTTTCACTCGTTGCGGCTGCTGCAACGAGTGAAGGAGTTGGACCCGCTGATGTTCACCAAGTCAGGCATCATGGTGGGGCTCGGCGAGGAGCGCGAGGAGGTGCTGCAGGTGATGGATGATCTGCGCTCCGCCGACGTGGATTTCCTGACCATCGGGCAATACCTGCAGCCCACACGCAAGCACGCCGAGGTCAAGCGGTTCGTGACGCCGGACGAATTCACGGCCTATGAGCGCACGGCGCTGGGCAAGGGATTCCTTCTCGTCTCCGCTAGCCCGCTGACACGCTCCAGCTACCACGCGGGCGACGACTTCGCTCGGCTCAGGGCAGCGCGGCAAGGGCGTGCATAAGCATGCCCACCTTCGATACAACCCGACGGGTTCCGTTCACGCCCGAACAGATGTTTGCCCTGGTCGCCGATGTCGAGCGGTATCCGGAATTCGTCCCGCTGTGCGAAGGCCTGCGTGTCACGAGCCGATCCCGCGTCGGTGACGCGGAAGTCCTGATCGCCGACATGGACGTCGGCTACAAGGCGATCCGCGAGACGTTTACGAGCCGCGTCACGCTCGAGCCGGACATGCCCTACGTCAGCGTCGAGGCCGTGGCAGGCCCGTTCCGACATCTCGAGAACCGCTGGACCTTCGATCCGGTTCACGGCGGCTGCGACGTGCGGTTCTATATCTCCTACGAGATCAGATCGCTGGTGCTGCAGATGCTTGCGGGTGCTGTCTTCGAGCGCGCATTCAGCCGATTTGCCGAAGCCTTCGAGATGCGGGCCCGGCATGTCTACGGCGTACGGATCGGGGATAAAGTCAGCCCGGCCTAGACTCGGACGCGATGTCCGCCACGCGGCGAATGAGAGCCAGTGCCGCCTCCACCGACTTGATGCGGACCTGATCGCGGCCGATGTCGCCGAACCGGCACTCCTGGTGCAGCGGAGTGCGGCCGAGGCGCGCCGCCGCGATGTGGACGAGGCCGACAGGCTTCCGCACACTGCCACCACCCGGACCCGCCACGCCGGTCACGGCAACGGCCAGCTCCGCCAGGGAATGCGCGATGGCGCCACCCGCCATGGCAAGCGCCACCTCCCGGCTCACGACGCCATGCTCGGCTATAAGGCGGCTCGGCACGCCCAGCATCTCGGTCTTGGCATCATTCGAGTAGGTGATGAAGCCGCGGTCCACCACATCGGAGGATCCCGGTATCTCCGTCAGGAGGGCAACAATCAATCCTCCCGTGCAGCTTTCGGCCGTCGCCAGCTTCAGCTCGCGCTGGCGTAAGCCATCCAGCAAGGCAGCCGCCTCACCTTTCAGCGCCTCGGAGAACATTGGTAGGGGGTTCCTCCAAACGCAAAGCGGCACGCAAGACGTGCGCGCCGCAGCAACGTAGGAAGAAACAAAACCGCTGGCAAACGTCAGGCGACGGCCAGCCGCTCCGCCTGCGAGACGAGATTGTCGAGTGTCGAACGGCTGTTGGGCCCCATGACGTCGGTGGCGCGCTTCTGCGCTGCCGACCACAGCGGATAGGCATCCTTGATGACGGCTTGGCCGCGCGGCGTCAGATGCAAGCCGCGACCGCGCCGCCCGGCCGGCGGATCCATGATGATGTGCCCGAGCGCAAGCAGCCGCTTCAGGTTGCGCGAGAGCGTGGACTTCTCGATATCCAGCGAGAAGCCGATTTCTGCCGCGGTAATCGAGTCCTGCTGCGCAAGCTGCGTCAGCAGAGTGAACTGGCTCGCCGTGATGCCATGCCCGCGCAGGGCATCGTCGTATACGCGCGTGATGATGCGGCTCAACTGGCGCACGCGGGTGGCAATGCAGGCTTCCGAAGTGAGGGTGGCGATGCTGGCCAGATCGGCCGCAGCGGCCGGCGCCGACGGTGTCATGATGTTCATGGTCGAGATCCCCCGCGTGGCCCGTGGTGATACAACCGAGACATGCTACGATTCGGGGCGAGCGGACAATGACAGATCGGCCACGGACAACCGCCATGGGTCCGTGAAGAGGAGCCAGTGATGAAGATTGCAGAGGTGAGGACCCACGTGCTCGAGGCGCCCTTGTCGGAGCCTTTCGCATGGTCGTTCAACCAGACCGCGATCCGCACCACCTGCATTGTCGAGATTGTGGCCGAGGACGGCACCACCGGCTGGGGCGAATGCTTTGGACCGGCGCCGCTCAACGCGGCCATCGTCGGGGCGTATCGGTCGCATCTCATCGGTCAGGACGCGCTGGCGACCGAGCGCATCTGGCAGAGCCTCTACAACACGTTCCGGGACCAGGGACAGAAGGGGCTGGCGATCACGGCGCTCTCTGGCGTCGACATCGCACTCTGGGATCTCAAAGGGCACCACTTCGAGGCGCCAGTGCATCGCCTCATGGGCGGGCCGCTCAGGCGCGAGGTCAGGGCCTACGCCACCGGCACCTATCGGCTGCGCAATGGAGATCCCCTCGACTATGTCTGCCGGGAGGTGGCCGGCTACGTTCGCGAGGGCTTCAGCGCCGTCAAGCTCAAGATCGGCTTCGACGTAGATGCGGACGCGCGCCTGATCGCCGCCGTGCGCGAGACGATCGGGCCCAAGATCGGGCTCATGCTGGACGCCAATCACGGCTATGACGTCGTCGAGGCGATAGCGCTGGGACGGCGCGTGGCGCAGTTCGACATCGGCTGGTTCGAGGAGCCTGTCGTTCCCGATGAGCTCACCTCCTACGAGGAGGTGCGGCGCGGTCAGCCCATCCCCGTCGCCGGCGGCGAATGCGAGTTCACACGCTGGGGCTTTCGCGAGATCCTCGTCCGCCGCGCCATCGACATCCTGCAGCCCGATACCTGCGCGGCGGGCGGTCTATCGGAATGCAAGAAGATTGCGGACATGGCGACGGTTTTCGGCGTCCGCTACGTGCCGCACGTATGGGGCACAGGCATCGGGCTGGCAGCGGCCATGAACCTGTTGGCGGTGCTGCCGCACACACCGCCTCGCCATACGCCGGTGGAGCCCATGTTGGAGTTTGACCGCTCCGAGCATCCGTTCCGGCAGGCCGTGCTGGAGCAGGAATTGGAGCACAAGAACGGCGTCGTGCGTGTGCCCGACGGGCCCGGTCTCGGCATCCGCGTCAACCGCGCTGCGATCGAGCGCTTCAAGGTGAAGGGGGGGCCGGCAGCGTAACGGTTGCGATAGCCATTGCAGCGATGCCTTCGCGCCGTCCGGTAAAGCCCAGGCCCTCGGTCGTGGTCGCCTTGACGCCGACGCGCGCCACCTCGATGCTCAAGATCTCGCCGATACGCGCCCGCATGGCCTCGCGATGCGGTGCAATCTTCGGGGCCTCGCACAACAGCGTCACGTCGACATTGGATATGGAGCCGCCCAGCGCGGCGACGCGCCGTGCGGCATCGACCAGGAACAGATGCGACGGTGCACCCTTCCATCGGGCATCGCTCGGCGGGAAGTGCTGACCGATATCGCCGTCACCAATGGCGCCGAGCAGGGCATCGGTCAGAGCATGCAAACCTACATCCGCATCCGAGTGTCCCAGCAGGCCGTGCGTGTGGCCGATGCGTATGCCGCACAACCAGACGTGATCGCCGTCAGTGAAGCGATGCACATCGAAGCCCGTTCCGGTGCGCACGGCCGTGCCCGGCAAGTCTTGGTTCGCCAAGGCCATGTCCTCCGCCGTTGTCAGCTTACGGTTGCGCTCGCTGCCTTCGACCGCAACGATGGAAAGTCCATGCCAGGCGGCGACCGCTGCATCGTCGGTGAAATCATCACGCCCGGCATCCTTCGCGCTTCGGTGCGCAGCAAGGATAGATGGAAAATGGAAACCTTGCGGCGTCTGCGCGTGCCATAATCCGCTGCGCGCAACGGTCTCGACCACCCGGCCACTCCCGTCCACGCGCTTCAGCGTGTCAGCTACCGGGAGGGCTGCCACGGCACCAGTGTGCGCATCGAGCGCTGCAATGACCCGGTCCACCACCCCAGCATCGACGAACGGCCGTGCCGCGTCGTGGATCAGCACCCGATCAGGTGCAAGGGCGGCCAGGGCCTCCAAGCCATTGCAGACTGAAATCTGCCGCGTAGCGCCCCCGAGGCACGGCTCGAGCAGCTTGGCTTCCGTCAGCGGAACGGTCGCGCGATACCGCGCCAGATCGTCGCCGTGCACCACGACCAGAACGTGCTGAATGGCGGGGTGCCGCAGAAAAGTCCCGAGCGTGCGGGCTAGCATGGGTACACCGCCCGCAGGCCGATACTGCTTGGGTATCTCCGCAGGGGCTCCGTCTCGGTGGGCGCGGGCTCCGCGCCCCGCGGCTACTATCACGGCAACGGTTTGCACGGTGGCATCTCGACTAAATGGGTCATAGCTATCCCCAGGGTTTTGCCCCAGAACCGGCATGGCCGCAGTGCGGTGTCAATTTCGCTCTTGCGAAATGGGCGGTCCTTGCCTAATCTGCTCAAAGAAAGGGCACTATAATATCGTGCTCAATTATTAGGCAATCCTCACGTTTATGCCGCTAGTGTCGCTGAATATCGGCTCGCATCAGCTGCCCAATCCGGTGCTGTTGGCACCGATGTCGGGCGTCTCGGACCTGCCATTCCGGCGCCTGGCACATAGCCTCGGCGCCGGTCTGGTGGTGTCCGAGATGGTGGCGAGTGAGGAGCTCGTGCGCGAGCGTGGCGACGCCGTGCGCAAGGCCGAAGGCCGCGACCTGAGACCCTTCGTCATACAACTCGCAGGCCGAGAAGCCCACTGGATGGCGGAGGGCGCCCGCGTCGCCGCCGGCCTCGGCGCCGATGTCATCGACATCAATATGGGGTGTCCGGCGCGCGAGGTGACAGGCAAGCTCTCCGGAAGCGCCCTCATGCGCGACCTCGACCATGCCGTTTCCCTTGTCGAGGCTGTGGTCGGCGCGGTGCAGGTCCCTGTCTCGCTCAAGATGCGCTTGGGCTGGGACGAGCGAACACGCAATGCACCCGAGCTTGCCCTGCGCGCTGAGGGCGCGGGCGTACAGCTCATTACCGTGCATGGTCGCACGCGTTGCCAGTTCTTCAAGGGTCGCGCGGATTGGGCGGCGGTGCGCGCCGTCAAGGATGCCGTGCGTATCCCTGTTATCGTCAATGGGGATATCGTCACGCCGCAGGATGCACAGACCGCTCTGGAGCTATCTGGTGCCGACGGTGCGATGATCGGACGCGGAGCCTATGGCGCTCCGTGGCAGCCAGCGCGGATCGCGAGCTTTCTGAAGAGCGGTCGCGATCCTGGTCCTCCTCCACTTTCTGCCCAAGCCGCAACTGCGCTCGCGCATGTGGAGGCGATGCTGTCGCACTACGGGACATTTCTCGGCTTGCGGAACGCGCGCAAGCACGTCGGCTGGTACTTGGAGCAAAGCGGCAGATCGGCAGCGATCGTCAAGGCGTGGCGCAAGCGCCTCTGCACGGAGGAAGCTGGAGTGCGGCTCCTCTCCGAGCTCGCCCGCTTCTATCGCGAGCCGGAGGCCATCGCTGCGACGGAGTTGGCGGCATGAGCACGGAGCACGCTGTAGTCAGGACCGGCTCTCTGCCGCACACGCGGCGCCATATCGAGCACGACATATTGCTCGGAGCCTTGCCGCATCCCATCCTCGTGCTCGCCGAGGATGAGCGCATCATCTATGCCAACGCGGCCGCTGAGGTTTTCTTCCAGGCGAGCCAGCCCGTGCTCAAGCGGCAGACGCTCGAGGAGGTGGTCGTATTCGGCTGCCCGCTGGTGGCGCTTGCTCG
The DNA here is from genome assembly GCA_963840425.1 of uncultured Alphaproteobacteria bacterium. Classification (GTDB taxonomy): domain Bacteria; phylum Pseudomonadota; class Alphaproteobacteria; order Rhizobiales; family Hyphomicrobiaceae; genus CADEFX01. Next base: position 160,344 of record CAWIYZ010000001.1, read on the forward strand.
CCAGGTTCGCCGATCGGGCGCGACCGTGAACGAATACGGCGTCGACATCGGCACGCCGAAGATGCAGACGCCGCGCCTCGTCGACATCTACGGCGGCCCCATGCCGGATGCGCCGGAGCTGACAGTGTTGATGCTGCAGCAGCGCTCGATGGCGCAGATGATCGAGCGGCAGCTTACGCATCGCGCCGCAGCCCGCTCGGTCTCGGGCCTGGCTGCAGTGCTCGCGCACGAGATCAAGAACCCGCTCTCGGGCATTCGTGGTGCCGCCCAACTGCTCGAGCCGGCGCTGTCCGACGAGGACCGCGCGCTGACCCAGCTCATCTGCGCTGAGACCGACCGCATCCGCAACCTCGTCGATCGCATGGAGGTGTTCGGCGACGAGCGACCGTTGAACGCTGAGCCGGTCAACATTCATTCCGTGCTCGATCACGTGAAGAAACTCGCCGAGAACGGCTTTGCGCGCGGCGTGCGCATCGTCGAGGAGTACGACCCGTCCCTCCCGCATGTACCGGGCAACCGCGACAAGCTGGTGCAGGCCTTCCTCAACCTGGTCAAGAACGCCGCCGAGGCGATTGGCGAAGGAACCGAGCCCGGGCGCATCGTCCTCTCGACGGCCTTCCGGCCGGGCATGCGCCTAGCCGTTCCAGGGTCCGCCGCCCGCGTTGCTCTGCCTCTGCGCATCGAGGTCGAGGACAACGGCCCGGGTGTGGCCGAGACCGTGAAGGCGCACCTCTTCGATCCCTTTGTCACCACCAAACGCAAGGGAACCGGGCTCGGTCTGGCGCTCGTCGCCAAAATCGTTGGCGATCACGGCGGCATCATCGAATGCGAGTCGGAGCCCAAGCGCACAATCTTCCGCGTGCTCCTGCCGATGCAGGATCGCATCGCTCGCCCCGCAAAGGGAGGACCTTGAGACCATGGCGCGCGGCACGATCCTCATTGCCGATGACGATGCGGCAATCCGCACGGTGCTGAACCAGGCGCTGGCGCGGGCCGGCTATTCACCGAGGGCTACCGGCAATGCCGCCACGCTCTGGCGCTGGGTGTCGCAGGGCGAGGGTGACATCGTCATTACGGACGTCATCCTGCCGGACGAGAACGGCTTCGATCTGATCCCCCGCATCAAGAAGCAGCGGCCGGAGCTGCCCATCATCGTCATGAGTGCACAGAACACGCTCATGACCGCCATCACGGCGGCGGAGAAGGGCGCCTACGAATATCTCCCCAAGCCGTTCGACCTGGGCGAGGTGGTGAGCGTCGTGGGGCGGGCGCTGGCCGAGCCAGGGCGGCGGCGGGAACGCCCCGTGGAGCCTGAAGCCGAGGAGCTGCCGCTGATCGGGCGCTCGCCGGCCATGCAGGAAATCTATCGCGTGCTGGCGCGCCTCACGCAGACCGAGCTGACGGTCATGATTGCGGGTGAATCCGGCACCGGCAAAGAGCTGGTCGCCCGCGTACTGCACGACTTCAGCAAGCGGCGTGGTGGCCCCTTCGTGGCGCTCAACATGGCGGCCATTCCGCGCGAGCTGATCGAGAGCGAGCTGTTCGGGCACGAGAAGGGTGCCTTTACCGGCGCGCAGGCGCGTACGCAGGGCCGCTTCGAGCAGGCCGAGGGCGGCACTCTGTTCCTCGATGAAATCGGCGACATGCCGATGGAGGCGCAGACCCGGCTGCTGCGCGTGCTGCAGGAAGGCGAGTACACCACGGTCGGCGGCCGCACCGCCATCCGAACGGATGTGCGCATTATCGCCGCTACGCACCGCGACTTGCGCAATCAGATTCAACAAGGCCTGTTCCGCGAGGATCTATTTTATCGCTTGAATGTCGTTCCGCTTCGCCTGCCGCCCCTGCGCGAGCGTCTGGAGGATATCGGCGATCTCACCCGCCACTTCCTGCGCCAGGCGGCCAAGGAAGGGCTTGGCCAGCGTACGATCGCGCCGGCCGCCATCGAGCGCCTGAAGCGCCATGCTTGGCCTGGCAATGTGCGCGAGCTCGAGAACCTGGTGCGGCGGCTGGCAGCGCTCTACACGCAGGATACGATCTCGGCCGACATCGTCAATGCGGAGCTCACGGACTATGCACCGCCGCCGCGTCTGGATGAGCCGGCCGGATCGCCCAAAGAACTCAACGAGTTGGTCGAGCGCTATTTGGGCGAGTATTTCGGAGGGTTTGGCAAGGAATTGCCGCCTCCGGGCCTTTATCGGCGCGTCATCCGCCAGGTCGAGCTTCCGTTGATCACGGCGGCTCTGGCAGCCACGCGTGGCAATCAGATCCGCGCTGCGGAGTTGCTGGGCCTCAATCGAAATACGCTGCGCGAGAAGATTCAGACGCTCGACATCCAGGTCTTCAGGGGCCCACAGCCGTAAGACCGGCGGAACGCCTTCGTGACCGGCTCTGGCCTTGACGCTAGCGGCCATCCCCGCTAAGCCGAAGCCATGTCGCGAAAATGTCACAGTTTGGCGTTGCTCTGTGGTTGCTTTGCGCCAACCCGAGGCGAGGCGAACCGACATGGTTGCGCCAGCCGTGGCATGGCTGGCGCAATCGCCAAGACAGGACTGGCTGGACCAGGACCATGACACCAGGCGGTACGGACGACTGGTCCCCGGAGGACCGGATCGAGCGGAATGTGGAGCTTCCCGGCACGGGCCACCGCGCCTTCTGGGTTGGGCTCGTTGTTGTCGTGCTCTCGATCATCTCGGGGCTGGCGACCTACCTCATCCTCACCGGTCTGACACCGATCGCGCCGCGCAACGAGGTTGCGCTCGGCGTCTTGCTGATCAACGTCCTGCTCATCCTGGCGATGTTCGCTGTGATCGGCTGGCAGGCCTTCGGACTGTGGCGGGCTTGGCGCCAGAGAGTCGCGGGGGCCCGCATTCACGGCCGTATCGTCGGCCTCTTCACTATTATTGCGGCGTTGCCGGCGCTGCTGCTGGCGCTCGCGGCCACGACCACGTTCTCACGCTCGCTCGACACGTGGTTCTCCAGCCGCACGCGCATGATTGTCGCCAACTCGCTGGATGTCGCCAACGCCTACCTCGAGGAGCACGGACAGATTATCCGCACCGATATCGTCAACATGGCCAAGGATCTGGACGACACGGCCGCGAAGATCGGGGGTGCTGGCTCAGACTTTTTCGAGTTGCGCAATGTTGTCATGGCGCAAGCAGGCCTGCGTGACCTGTCGCTCGTGGTGCTGATCGATGCCAAGGGTAACGCGCTATTTTCCTCAGGAGGCGACACGCGCGTTCGCTATGAGCCGCCACCCGACATCGTGATCGAGCAGGCGGAAGCGGGGCACGTGCCGCTCATTCTGCCTACGGAGCGCTACCGCGTTGCCGCCGTGACGCGGCTATCGCATTTGCCTGGCGTCTACCTTTACGCTGCGCGCAGCGTCAATCCGAAGGTCGTGGGCCACTTGCGGCGCACAGAGGCGGGCGTGGCGGAATATGAGCGCCTGCGCCAGGCCCGTGGCGGCCTCAAGCTCGTGCACGGCGTCATGTACTTCATGATCTCGCTCACGGGCGTGCTGGCGGCCATCTGGGTCGGCCTGTGGTTCGCCAGCCAACTCGTGGCTCCGATCCGCCGCCTGATCAGTGCGGCCCAGCAGGTGGCCAAGGGCGATCTCTCCGTGCAGCTTCCGTTGCACCGAGGTGAGGGGGATCTGCGCCGGCTCTCGAAGAATTTCAACCACATGACGCACGAGCTCGAGCGCCAACGCAGCGAGCTGATGACCGCCAACACACAGCTCACCGAGCGCCGTCGCTTCATGGAGGCGGTGCTGTCCAATATTTCAGCCGGCGTGATCGGGCTCGATGCGGGTTCTCGCATCCGGCTCGCCAACAGCTCCGCCGAGAAGCTTCTCGGCCTCCAGGCGTCCGACCTCGTTGGCAGAATGCTTTCCGATGTGGTGCCTGAGTTTGCCGCCCTTACGGCAGAGGATATCGAGGCCGGGCACAAGCCCAAGGGGCAGACGCAGATCACGCTGACCATCGGCGATGAGGACCGCATCTTCTCTGTGCGGGTGACCAGGGAGCATGCGTCCGGGTTGGAGCACCCGGGCAGCGTCGTTACGTTCGATGATGTAACGGATCTCGTTTCCGCTCAGCGCACGTCGGCCTGGGGGGACGTGGCGCGGCGCATCGCGCACGAGATCAAGAACCCGCTCACGCCCATCCAGCTTTCGGCTGAGCGCATCCGGCGCAAGTATGGCGCCGCCATCCGGGAGGATCGCGAAACATTCGACAAGCTCACCGACACGATCGTGCGCCAGGTGGGTGATATCAAGAGTATGGTCGACGAATTCGCGTCGTTCGCGCGCGTGCCCAAACCACAAATGGAGAGCCATGACCTGCGGGAGGTCGTGCAGGAGCCGATGATCCAGTACCGCGAGACGCATCCTGCGATCCGATATGTGATGCACCTTCCCGACCGGGCGCTCACGGCATTGTGCGACCGCAGATTGATCTCTCAGGCGTTGACCAATCTCGTCAAGAACGCCACCGAGTCCGTGGAGGCCGCAGCCGAGGCCGCCGCGGGCGAGCCGGGCTGGCGTGGGTGTGTGGAAACGGTGCTGCGCCGTACCGACGATCGCATCGAGATCGAGGTCATCGACAACGGACTTGGGCTTCCGCGGCACAATCGCGCGCGATTGCTCGAGCCCTACGTTTCGACCAAAGGTAACAAAGGCACCGGGCTCGGCCTTGCGATTGTCCAAAAGATCATCGAGCAGCATGGCGGCACGCTGGCGCTCGAGGACGCGCCGCCGGCCGAGGGCCGTACACACGGTGCGCTTATCCGTATCACGCTGCCCGTGCGCGAGAGGCCAGGAATGGAAACTGCCGACATGGCCTACTCGATGAGCGGGCCCGGCTGAGGAACTAGGGTCATGGCTGCAGAGCCGAGGGGAGACATTGATGCCGTCTGACATCCTGATCGTCGACGACGAGGCCGACATCCGCGACCTCGTATCGGGCATTCTCGAAGATGAAGGCCACCGCACACGGCTGGCGCGCGACGCTGACGAGGCTCTGAGGACCATCGAGGAGCGCCGTCCGCACCTGGTGATTCTCGACATCTGGCTCCAGGGCAGTCGATTGGACGGCCTGGAGGTCTTGTCGGCCATCAAGAAGGAGCATCCCGACCTCCCCGTCGTCATCATTTCCGGACACGGAAACATCGAGACGGCGGTCACCGCCATCAAACGCGGGGCCTACGACTACATCGAGAAGCCGTTCAAGGCCGATCGCCTGTTGTTGGTAACGCTGCGCGCGCTGGAAGCCTCGCAGTTGCGCCGCGAGGTGCGAGAGTTGCGCGAGCGCTCGACGCACAGCTCCGAGATGGTTGGCAAGTCGGCAGCAATCAACCAGCTTCGGCACCAGTTGGACAAGGTCGCGCCCACCAACAGCCGTATCCTCATCAGAGGCTCGTCAGGCTCGGGCAAGGAGCTTGCGGCACGCGTCATCCACGTCAAGTCCCACCGCGCCGACGGTCCATTCGTCGTGCTCAATGCTGCGGCGATGGCGCCGGACCGGGTCGAGGAGGAGATGTTCGGCACCGAGGATCGCGGCGGGCCGCGCAAGGTGGGCGCGCTCGAGGAAGCGCACGGCGGCACGCTCTACATCGACGAAATCGGCGATATGCCGCATGAGACCCAGGGCAAGGTGCTTCGCGTCCTGGTCGAGCAGAAGTTTCAACGAATTGGCGGCGGGCCGAAGGTGGCCGTTGATGTGCGCATCATCTCATCTACAAGTCGTGACCTCGAGCGAGAGATGCAGGAGGGCCGCTTCAGGGAGGACTTGTTTCATCGCCTGAACGTCGTCCCGCTCAGGGTGCCAGGTCTTGCCGAGCGGCGCGACGACATCCCCTCGCTCATCGAGTATTTCGTGCAGCAGATCGCGTCCGCCTCCGGCTTGGCTCCGCGCAAGATCGGTGACGATGCCATCGCCGTGCTGCAGGCCCACGACTGGCCGGGCAACGTGCGCGAGCTCAGAAACAACATCGAGCGGCTGATGATCCTCGCCGGCGGAGAGCCCGGCACGATGATCACCGCCGACATGCTGCCCGAGGAGATCGGCTCAAACGTCCCATTGCCGGTCAACGGTGGCGCCGAGCACCTGATGTCGCTGCCGCTGCGCGAGGCGCGCGAGATCTTCGAGCGCGAGTACCTCCTGGCGCAGATCAATCGGTTCGGCGGCAACATCTCGCGCACTGCGGAATTCGTGGGCATGGAACGCTCGGCGCTGCACCGCAAGCTCAGAGCGCTGGGCGTCAGCTCCGAGCAGCGCGCCGGCGACGTACGCCAAGCTTGAAGGAATGCGCCGATGACCCGCGTCGTCTACGTCAACGGGCGCTATCTGCCCTATGCCGAAGCGGCTGTGCACGCCGAGGATCGCGGCTTCCAGTTCGGCGACGCGGTATACGAGGTGTGCGAAGTCAGGGATGGCAGGCTCGTCGATGAAGCGCGCCACATGCAACGGCTCCGTCGCTCGCTGGCCGAGCTCAAAATGAAAGAGCCGATGACCGCCGCCTCCTGGTCGCGCGTGCTGCGCGAGACCATCCGGCGCAACCGCGTGACGCATGGGCTCGTCTATTTGCAGGTGTCGCGTGGAGCGCACCCGCGCGATTTCCTTTTTCCGCCACCCGATACGCCGCTGACGGTAGTGTGCCTGGCGCGCCGCGTACCCCCGGGCAAAGGGGAGGCCGCTGCTGCCAAGGGCATCGCCATCAAGACAGTGCCCGACAACCGCTGGGAGCGATGCGATATCAAGACGGTCATGCTGCTGCCTTCATCGCTGGCCAAGGAGGCCGCGCGCGCCGAGTCCGCCAACGACGCCTGGTTCGTCGATGCGGATGGGTTGGTGACCGAGGGTGCGTCGTCGAACGCCTGGATCGTCGACAAGCGCGGTCGCCTCATCACACGCGCTGCCGATGACCATTCCATCCTGCGCGGCGTGACCCGCACGACCTTGATCGATCTTCTGCGCCAGGAAGGGATCGAGCTAGTGGAGCGTCCGTTTACCGTGGCGGAAGCCACTGAGGCTCGGGAGGCGTTCCTGACCTCGGCAACCAATGTGGTGATGCCGGTGGTGCAAATCGACGGCCGACCCATCGGCAATGGCGCGCCAGGTCTGCTGACCCTCAGGTTGCGCGCCGCCTTTCACAATCAGGCCGAGTTGGCCGGCACCTGAGCTGCAAGGTCGCTTGCCTAGCACTTTGTTTCCGTCTACGTGACAGCTCGGCAGGCAAGATTGTTTTGCCAAGTCCGCACGACAGTCACTACACTGATCAAGCTCACGGGGCGGTATCCGTCACCGCACCGAAGAACAAAGGCTCGAAGCAACAAGAAGAGAAATTTCCATGGCCGCTGAACGAGCGCAAAGTCTGCAAGACACCTTCCTCAATCATGTGCGCAAGAACAAAACACCGCTGACCATCTTCCTGATCAACGGGGTGAAACTTCAAGGCATCGTCACATGGTTCGACAACTTCTGCGTCCTGCTCCGGCGAGATGGGCATTCCCAACTCGTCTACAAGCATGCCATCTCGACTATCATGCCGGGTCAACCGGTCCATCTGATGGACCAGGATCCGGCCGAAGCTCAACAAGGTTAGCTGCAACTCATCGCCGCCCGAAGTTCGCATAGGAAGAGGCGCAACGCACTGGATCGCTCAGGCCATGCCGATGAGCGAACGCGGACCCGTGCGATGGTGCTGGTGCCCGAGCTGCGGGGCCGTGCGAACGGTACGTCGCTGAAATCTGCATCGTCGGGCAACGGCACCGTGCGCCCCAACGGTGCGCCTACGCACAGCCTGCAGGATCGCTTGACCGAGGCGCAAGGACTAGCCGAGGCGATTGACCTGGACGTGCGGCGGGCACTTGTCGTGCCGGTTCCCGCTCCGCGACCGTCGACATTGTTCGGCTCAGGCAAGGTGGATGAGATCAAAGCCCTCGTTCTCGAGGACGAGGCCGAGCTCGTGATCATCGACCATGCTGTTTCGCCCGTGCAGCAGCGAAATTTGGAGAAGGCTTGGCACTGCAAGGTGCTGGACCGAACCGGACTCATTCTGGAGATCTTCGGGCGGCGTGCGCATACGCGGGAAGGCAGCCTGCAGGTCGAGCTGGCGCATCTCACCTATCAGCGCAGCCGGCTGGTGCGGAGCTGGACCCACTTGGAGCGCCAGCGCGGCGGCTACGGCTTCCTCGGCGGTCCGGGCGAAACGCAGATCGAGACCGACCGCCGATTGATCCAGGAGCGCATCGACAAGATCCGCGCCGAGCTCGACCTAGTGGTCAAGATGCGTAAGCTACATCGTGCGGGAAGGCGGCGTGTACCCTATCCCATCGTCGCTATCGTCGGATACACCAATGCCGGCAAGTCTACGCTCTTCAATCGCGTCACTGGCGCCGAAGTCCTGGTCGAGGATCAGGTCTTCGCCACGCTCGATCCCACGATGCGCGAGGTGCGCCTGGCCAGTGGCCGCCGCATTATCCTGTCCGACACTGTCGGCTTTATCTCCGATCTACCGACCATGCTCGTCGCCGCTTTTCGGGCCACCCTCGAAGAGGTGGTGGAGGCCGATCTGGTGCTGCATGTGCGCGACATCAGCCATGCCGAGCGTGATGCCCAGCGCGTCGATGTCGAGCATGTGCTTGCCGACCTCGGCATCGATGCCGCGGCGCCCGACGCCAAGGTGCTCGAGGTCTGGAACAAGATCGATGTGCTCGATCCTGAGCAGCGCGAAGAGATCGAGAATGCTGCGCGCCGCGCTGAGCGGCCGCCGGTGCTCGTCTCGGCCATTACCGGCGCCGGGGTTGACACGCTGCTCGATGCCATCGATCAGCGCCTGGCTCCCGGCGACGAGATCCTTACGCTGGAAATACCGGCGCAAGCGGGCGCGCTGATTCATTGGCTGCACGGCAACACCGAGGTGCTGGAGCGCCAGACCACAAAAAAAGGTGGACTTGTGTTCCGCCTCCGTATCGAGCCGGCCAAGCGCGGCAGGCTCGCCGGCCAAATGAAGCGCGCGGGCCTCTTGCCGCCGCTCGTCTGAACGCGGCCTATCCGCCTGATCGCTCCTCAGCCTTGGCCTCGTTCCAGAGCGCATCCATCTCCTCGAGGTTGGATTGTGCCGGTGCCTTGCCGCGTGCGCGCAGCTTCTCCTCGATGCGGCGAAAGCGGCGAACAAATTTCTGGTTCGCGGCGCGCAGACTGGCCTCGGGATCGATCTCGAGGTGGCGCGCGACATTGGCCAACACGAACAGTAGGTCACCGTACTCTTCCTCGACCTTCGCTTGCTCGCTGCCGTTGATGCTGTCCTCGAGCTCGGCCAGCTCCTCCTTCATCTTGGCGAAGACAGGTTCCAACGACGGCCAGTCGAAACCGACCTTGGCGGCTTCGCCTTGCAACTTGACGGCGCGGGGCAGGGCAGGGAAGGAAACGGGTACGGCATCGAGCAGACTTTGCGGTGCAGGATCAGGGGCGCCGGCCGTTGCACGCTGCGCCGCTCGCGCCCGCTTCTCCTCGGCCTTGGCGCGCTCCCAAAAACCCTTGGCGGCCCCAGCCGCCCGTGCCTCGGCTGAGCCGAAGACGTGCGGGTGCCGGCGGATCATCTTCGTGGTGATGCCTTCTGCTACATCGGCGAACGTAAAGGAACCTTGCTCCTCGGCCATACGGGCGTGGTAGACCACCTGCAACAACAGGTCGCCGAGCTCCTCCTTGAGATCGGGCATATTTTCACGCGTGATGGCGTCGGCGACCTCGTAGGCTTCCTCAATGGTGTACGGCGCGATGGTCTTGAATGTCTGCTCCAGATCCCAAGGGCAACCGCTGCCGGGCGTCCGCAGCGCTGCCATCACCTCGATGAGACGGGCCATAAGATCGGAGCCGTGCTTCGTTGGCGCGCCTTGCGTATTTGGCATGGCCGGGAAACCTTTCGCTGCTTGCGTTGCGCCGGCTCATAGCATGGAACACAGCAAGGGGCAGGCATGAAGCGCACACCCGCACGGCCTTGCATGCTCGCCGTGGTTGCCTGGCTGCTGACGCTATGCTGCTCAGCATTTGCGGCGGCGGCAGATGAGGTAGAGATCGATGGTCTTGCTGCGACATTTCTTGTGCCCGAAGCTACTGCTGCGGCTGCAGTCATCATCGCCGGCTCAGGACCGACAGACCGCAACGGCAACAGCCACCTCGGTCTGAAGACCGACGCCTACAAGCTCCTCGCCGAGGCTCTGCTCGGCCGCGGCATCGCCACAGTACGCTTCGACAAGCGCGGCGTCGGGGGCAGTGGCAAATCCGCCCGTCCTGAGCCGGAGGTTGTCTTTGGGCACTACGTTGATGATGCGATCTCGGTCGCGCGCTGGCTTCAAGCGCGAACGGGAAACAAGTCGGTATTCCTGATCGGTCACAGCGAGGGTGGGACGCTGGCGTTGCTGGCAGCCAAGCAGTTGCCCGCGGCGGGCGTCGTGTTGCTCACGGCACCCGGACGAACACTCGCCACCATTTTGCGCGAGCAGTACTCCAAGCCGGGTACGCTCAGAGACTTGGCCCCAGAGGCTATGAACATCGTTGCTGCCCTGGAGCGCGGAGAGGCTGTAGCAGAGGTCGATCCGCGCCTGGCGGGTGCATTCCGGCCAAGCGTGCAGCCCTATCTGCGCTCGTCGATATCGCTCGATCCCGCAGCGTTGGTGCGCGGTGTCCGGGGGCCGCTGTTGATCGTCGGTGGAGGGAGGGACTTCCAGGTCGGCAAGAGCGACTTCGACGCCCTGAGCGCGGCTCGTCCCGACGCGGCTGCTTACTGGGATCCCGACATGGCCCACACGCTCAAGATGAGCCGCGCTGATCCGCAGTCAGTGCAGCGAGCCTACACCGATCCCAGCCAGCCGCTGGCCCCAAGTCTGTCTGACCGTGTGGCCGAGTTCATTCTGACCGTGAAGTAAGGTATCGGATGTTTGGTCACGTCATTCGCATAATATATATTATGGAAAATAGATGATCTTAAGGTAATTTAATCAGTTCAACAATGTCCCAGGCCCGCCCGGGTCGTGCTACTTGTCCCGGCCTTCGTATTTGTCTGCCACCAGCCGATCGAGGAGCCGAACCCCCCAGCCGCTGGCCCAGCTCTGGTTGATGTCGTTGCGCGTGGAGTCCATGGCCGTGCCCGCGACGTCGAGATGGGCCCAGGGCGTGTCCTTGACGAAGCGCTGCAGGAATTGGGCAGCCGTGATCGCGCCGGCGTTGCGCCCGCCGATGTTCTTGATGTCTCCCGTGCGGCCGTCAATCATCTTGTCGTAGGCTTTGGCAAGCGGCATGCGCCAAACTTTTTCTCCAGTAGTCTCGCCGGCCTCCGAGAGCTCGCCGGCCAGCCGGTCGTCGTTCGAGAAAAGGCCTGCGTACTCCTTGCCCAGCGCCACGATGATGGCGCCTGTCAGCGTGGCCAGATCGACCATCAGCCGCGGCTTGAAGCGGTCCTGGGCGTACCAAAGCACGTCGGCCAGCACCAGGCGCCCTTCAGCATCCGTGTTGAGGACTTCGATGGTCTGGCCGGACATGGAGGTGACAATGTCGCCAGGCCGCTGTGCTTTGCCAGACGGCATGTTCTCCACCAGTCCGACAAGGCCGATGGCGTTGACGTTGGCCTTGCGCCCGGCGAGTGCCCGCATCAGGCCCGCCACGCAAGCGGCACCGGCCATGTCGCCCTTCATGTCCTCCATGCCGGCCGCCGGCTTCATGGAGATGCCACCGGTATCGAACACCACGCCCTTGCCGATGAAACACACCGGCTTGGCACGTTTCGATTTGGCGCCGTGCCATTGCATGACGACGACGCGGGCTGGTCGCTCGCTGCCCTGGGCTACGCCAAGCAGCGCCCCCATCTTGAGGTCTTTGAGCTGGTGCTCGTCCAGGATCTCGATCTCGAGACCGGAAACCGCGTTATCTCGGATGCGCTCGGCGAATTCCACCGGCCCCAAGGTGTTGGCCGGCTCGTTGACGAGGTCGCGCGCCATGAAGACGCCTTCCGCCACGGGAGCGAGCTTTTTGAAGGCCTGCCGTGCGGCTTCGGGGTCCGCACAGTGGACGTTGAGGCGCGTAAGTCGGCGCGGTGGATCGGAGTTGTTGCCGGAATCCTCGTCTTCCCGTGAACGGTATTTGCGGAAGCTGTAGCTTCTGAGCAATGCGCCATAGGCCAGCAAAGCTCCGAGCCGTGCTCCGATTGAAGTCTCGGCATCGGCTTCTGCTACGAGGCTCGCCTCGGCTCCTTTGCGATTGCCGATCTGAGAATAAGCGAGCCCGCCGAGATTGATCCAGTCGAGCTCCTTGGCCTCGCTCCCCTTCCCCGTTCCGAGCAACAGGAGGCGGGTGACTGCCGGATGCTCCGGCGCCAGAAGCTCGAGGGTAGCGCGTGCCTTGCCCTTGAACTCAGCGGCCGACGCCGCCCGGTCCAGGTGGCTCCTCCCTTTCTCCACAAGCCGCCGAGAAGCTGCACCGAGCGCCAGATCGAGCCCGGCCAGTAGAACGGTGGTCGGCGAGGGCGGGGCCTCCAGGGCAACAAAGCGAATGTCGAGCTTCTCGGTCATGCACCTGACTTCCGGTCCTAAATTGCCCTTGGCGGCGCAACGAAAGCGTCGCCGGTCTCACCAGGGAACCAGCGTCCGGCACGCGAGCGTCACGAGGGGCAGCGGCGGACTTGGAATGTGCTGTCATCATTAGTCCGCGCGAGGGGATTGGCAAGGAGCATCCCGGTCTGCCACGCTCACCGCGCCAAGGAGCCGAAATTCCGCCAACTTGGTATGGGACGCAAGGTTGCATGCGCGCCGCTGATTTGCTGCGCGCCGGACGGGGTCCAATATGCGCGTCTGCGATGGAGGGAGAATGCCGGGCGCGCTCACGCCCTTGCGTCCCGTCCGGCTTCGCCGGAAGCGGGTTATGGCCCGCCGCGCTAGCTCCGCGCGCTAGCTCCCCATGGGCACGATCCTCTCGCGCTATATCTTTCGTCAAACGGCCGGGTCGCTGCTCCTGATCCTGCTCTCGCTTTCGGGCATGGTGTGGATCGCGCTCGCGCTCAAGCAGCTCAATCTCGTGACGACGCAGGGCCAGGAAACCTGGCTCCTCTTCAAGATGACCCTGCTGGCGCTACCGAACCTCATGGCATTGATCGCGCCGCTCGCCCTACTCGTGGCGGCGATCCATGTCCTCAATCGTCTGAACAGCGACAGCGAGATGATCGTAGCCAGCGCAGCCGGGGCTACGGTTTGGAACGCTGCGCGGCCGCTTTTGACGCTAGCGCTGCTGGTGTCGATCGCCGTATCGCTCGTCAATCACTTCGGCATGCCGTGGAGCCTCCGGCTGCTGCGCGACTACGTGATCCAGGTTCGCACCGACCTCATCACCCAAGTCATCCAGCCCGGACGCTTTTCCAGTCCGGAGAACAATCTCACGTTTCACATTCGTGACCGGTCGACCAGTGGTGAGCTGCTCGGCCTCATCATGCACGACGCACGCGACGACAAGCAGGTGGTGACGTTCCTGGCCGAGCGTGGCCGCATCATCAAACAGGACAGCGCCGCCTACCTCCTGATGGAGGCAGGGCACATCCTGCGCCGGTCGGGCGCCAAGGACCCGGTGCAAATTGTTGCGTTCGATCGTTATGCGATGGACCTCGCCGGCTTCGAGCAAAAGGACGATGGCTTCGTTTTGAAGCCACGCGAACGCTACTTCAGCGAGCTTATCAATCCGGACCCGAGCGATCTGGCTCGGCGACAGCAGATCGGCCATCTGCGCGCTGAGTTGCATGAGCGGTTCTCGAGCCCGCTTTACCCTTTCGCCTTCGTGCTCATTGCCATCGCCTTTGTCGGGCAGGCACAGACGACACGCCAGAACCGGGTTGAAAGCATGGTCCTGGCGTTCATGGCAGCAGCCGCGCTGCGGCTTGCCGGTATGGCCGCTACAAACTGGGTCACGCTGCGCGCATCGGCCGTGCCGGTTGTCTACGCTCTGCCGATATTCGCGATTGTTCTCGCCACAGCCGTGGCGCACCGGCGGATGCGACCGAGGCAGAGCTCCAAGCTGGCCCAGATGCTCGTGGCCGCGTGGCAAGCCGTCCTCGCCACAGTCTCAGAGTTGTATCGCCGTCTACGGCCAAGGCGGCTGCGACCAGCCTGGAGCTTGGCAACCAATCGCCTTCTGCGCCGCTACGTGGCCGGCCGTTTTCTGCTCCTGATCGGAGCCACCTTCGCGCTGTGCTGCGTGCTGATCTTCATGATCGACATGGTCGAGTTGCTTCGTCAGGCTGGAAAGTATGGGCGTGTACCCACAGGCAGCTTGGCGTGGCTGGCCTTGCTTCGGCTGCCCACCTACACCGAGGCGCTCATGCCGTTCTGTGTGATGGCTGGAAGCATCGGTGCGCTGATGCTGCTCGGTCGCAAATCCGAACTGATCGTCATGCGCGCATCCGGCATGTCGGTGTGGCAGTTCCTGGCGCCCGGGATCTTTATTGCCTTCGTCATCGGCGTGCTGGCGGCACTTGCCTACAGCCCGCTCGTGGCAGCCTCGCGGAGCGAGGCCGACCGGCTGTTCGCCGAAGTCTTCGGCCGCGAAGTCCACCGTGCTGAAAGCCGACGGCGGTGGCGCATGGCTGCGTCAGGACGGGACCGATGGGGCATCCGTGCTGAACGCAGGTTCTGCTGCCGGGGACGGTCGAACTCTATTCAACGTGATGCTTGTTCAATTCGATCGCGAGGGGCACTTCGCCGAGCGGGTCGACGGCGAGAAAGCGCTGCTGTTGGACGGGTTCTGGCAGATCGGCAAGGCGCAAGTCGCCAGGGTAGGACGGGAGCCGGAGTTTTTCGACACCTATACGGTCAGCACGTTCCTGCCGCCCGAGCGAGTTGCAGATGCCTTGGGCTCGGCCATGGCAGTCTCGTTCTGGGAATTGCCTGGACTGATCGAAGTGGCGGAAAAGTCGGGGCTTTCGGCGTCCCGGTTTCGCGTTCAGTACGAGCTTCTATTGAGCCGCCCGCTGCTGCTCACGGTAACGGTCCTTTTGGCTGCCACTGTGTCTTTGCGGTCATTCCGCGGGGGTGGGATACAGACTATGGTAACCATAGGAATGCTAGGGGGATTTGGCTTCTTTCTCCTCTCGGAGGTCTCTCGGCAGATTGGAATTGCCGGGCTCGCGCCGCCGGTCATGGCGGTGTGGATACCGGTGTTTGTCGCGTGCTTTGGATCGTTAACAGTGCTTCTCCACCAGGAGGACGGCTGAGTTGATGCGTTACGCGCGGACATCGCAGGCCGGCCACGGCCTTGCGCGCAGCTTTGGCTGCGTCCGCGTATGCATGCTCGTTTTCGTCAGCCTGCTCAGCACCTTGACGCCTGCTTGGGCGCAAGACGAGCCGAGGGCATTTCCCAAGCCACAGGGCGGCGTCCTCGGAGGGCCGGTCCAGAAGATCGACAAGGCCCAGCCCCTCTACCTGCAGGGTGACGAGCTTATCTACGATACGCGCAACAATCGCGTCATCGCTCGCGGCAATGTCGAGATCTACTACAACAACTACATCCTGACCGCCGACCAGGTGATCTACGACCAGAACGCCAACACGCTGACGGCCGAGGGCAATGCCCAGTTGAAGGAGCCCAACGGCAATATCGTGCGGTCTGACAAGCTCGTGACGTCCAGCGACTTTCGCGATGCGTTCGTGCAAAGCCTGAGCATCGTTGCCAAGGATGACACGCGTATCGCCGCGCGCCGTGCAGTGCGGCGTGAGGGCAACGTCACCGAGTTCGAGCAGGGCAAGTTCACGCCTTGTAAAAACGACCCAGGCAAGCCTCCTCTATGGTGCATCAGCGCTGCGCGCATCGTGCACGATCAGCAGGCCGCGACCATCACCTACACCGACGCGCAGTTCGAGCTGTTCGGCGTACCGATTTTCTACCTGCCGTATTTCTCGCATCCGGATCCCTCGGTTAAGAGGCGCTCAGGCTTCCTTGCGCCTGAATATGGGAGTTCCTCAACTCTCGGCACGTCGTTGGAGGTGCCCTACTACTTTGCGCTGGCGCCGAATTATGACTTCACGTTCCATCCGATGTACATGACACAACACGGTACGCTCTGGATGGGCGATTGGCGTCACCGACTGGCGTTCGGCGATATCAGGGGGCAATACACATTCAAGTTTGCCGCCATCGACCAGGATGCGTCGACGTTGCCGGATGATCTCGCGATTGATCCGGCGCGTCGGGCCGAGTTGGATGGCTGGCGCGGCAGCGTCGAGACGAAGGGCCTCTTCTCGCTGTCGTCGTGGTGGCGGTTTGGTTGGGACATCACCATCGAGAGCGACGACACGTTCCGCCGCTTCTACAAGCTCGATAACATCTTGCAGACCGATCGGGTCAATACCGTCTATCTGCAGGGCTTGAGCGATAGAAACTACTTCGCTACGACGTTCTATCATTTTGGCGGGCTGTTGCTCGAGGACCAACCCACATCGGAATCCAGGGTCCATCCCGTCATCGACTACAGCTACGTGCTCAATCAGCCTGTTCTCGGCGGCGAGTTGAGTTGGGATGGCAATGCCATAAGCTTGTCGCGCAACGACGGTACCGACATGAGCCGCGTTGCCTTCCAGGCGCAATGGCGCAAGAAGATGATCGACGGCATCGGGCAGGTGTGGACGCCATTTGCGCAGGTGCGCGGCGATGTCACCAGTTTTACCAACAACGTCGACCCGAACACGGGCACGCCCGTGCCTGAGGACACGATCACGCGTGCCATGGCGACTGCTGCCTTGACCTACGCCTACCCGTTCGTCGCCAACACGGCGTCGGGCTCGCATGTGGTCGAGCCGGTGGCGCAGATCGTGGCACGGCCGGCGAGCGTCTCGCAGCGGCGCCTGCCGGACGAAGATGCCAAGAGTTTGGTGTGGGACGACACGCTGTTGTTCGACGTCGACAAGTTCTCAGGCTGGGATCGCATCGAGACAGGCACGCGCGCCAACCTCGGGCTCCAGTACACCTTCCAGGCCAACTCGGGGGCGTATGCACGCTTCATTGCCGGCCAGAGTATTCATCTGGCCGGGAGCAACCCGTACACGGACCCGGGTCTTTCTTCGACACAAGACCCGAACAATCCCGGCACATTTCTCACGAACTTCTCGCCGGCCAGCGGCCTGGAGAACGACCGCTCCGATTACGTGCTCGGCGCCTATCTGGCCCCGATCAACAATTTCCGTCTGGTGTCCCAGGGCCGGTTCGACGAGAGCGACCTGTCCTTACGTCGCGGCGACGTCTACGGCAGCTACAGCATCGGGCCCCTCGCCCTGCAGGCACAATATACCTTTACACATAGCGATCCCGCCATCGGCATTCTGGAGAACCAGCAGGACATTCTTGCTGGCCTCGGCTTGCGGTTGACGGAGAACTGGTCCATTGGCGGCGTGATGCGCTACGACCTGGATGACAGCAAGCGGTTGCAGGATCAGATTCAACTGAGATACGCCGACGAGTGCTTTGTGCTCACAGCCAGCTATACTGAAACATTCATCGACAACCCCGACCTCGACTTGAAGCAGGATCGCACGTTCATGTTGCGCTTCGAGCTCAAGCATCTGGGCGAGTTCAAGTACAAGACGGATTCGCTGGACCATATGTTCGCGGAGAACCAGCCGCCCAAGTGAGTCCGGCTGAGCGCGGCGCGGTGGCATCCGGAGGGCAATCTCCCCCCCCCCGAGCGGCAGGCATGTAGGCCCATTCCCTATCTGCCACGGACATGCCATCGTTGCTGTGGATAAGGCAATGGGCTGGCTCTCCGGCAGGATAGGATTTCAGGCTTAGATTCGTGCATCTCGGTGGCAAAGGCTTCATGCACCTGAACTCAACTCCAGCAGCGATGCCCGCGAAGGCGGGGTATCTTGTGCTCGGGGGGCTCTTGTCGAGCTTGCTAGTGCTGGGGCCTGGCACTGGCCTTGCTCAGAGCGACGGCGGGACAGGCATACCCGGCCTGATCATTTCCAACTCTCCACCTCCGCGGCCCCTGGCATCCCCGCAGCCGGCGGTGCAGGAGAAAGCCAAGCCGAAGCCTGCAGCCCAGGCAAGACCGAAAGCGGCGGCCCCCCAGCGTCAGGCCAACGCCGAAACGCCGGAGAAGTCGGGCCTTCGCATCGGCGGACAAGGCATCGTCGTGCTCATCAATGATGAACCGATCACCGCCTACGAGGTCGAGCAGCGGGCGACATTTCTGGCTGTGTCGGGTGGTGGCAGCGGCATCACCGATCGGGCCCGAGAGAACCTCAAGCACATTGCGGAACAGGAGAGCACCAACCAGCGTATGCGCGCCATCCTCGATGAAACCATAAAAGCCAATCCCGGCAAAACGCGCGAGCAGGTGATCGCAGCCTTCGAGGAGCGCAAGAAGGTTTTCGTGCAGTCTCTGCAGCGGCAGGCGCTAGACAGTGCCCGCGCGGCGCTTCTTCCCTCCTTCAAGAAAAAGGCCTTGGAGGAGTTGATCGAAGAACGGCTCAAGTTGCAGGAAGCCAAGCGCCTCAACATCAATGTCAGCGAAGAAGAGAGTGACAAATTCTTCAAAGGCATCGCCGAGCGCAACAAGATGACGGAGCAGCAGTTCGCCGAGCATCTCAAAGGTCAGGGCATCGATCCGCAGAGCATGAAGGCTCGCCTGCGCGCGCAATCCGTCTGGCGCGACGTGATCCGGCGCAAATTCGGGCATCAAGTGTCCGTGACGGCCCGGGAGGTCGACAAGCTCGTTGGGTCATCCACACCGGGCGAAGAGCATGCCGAGTTGCAGTTGCACAAGATTACACTCGTTGCTCCGGGCAAGCTCGATCAGAAGACCATGGCCCGTCGGCTGGAGGACGCGGAAGCCTTGCGTCGCAAGTTCGGTGGCTGCAAGAGCACCGCGAGCCTGGCCAAGGGGGCGTCTGACGCCAGCTTCGAGGATCTGGGCTTCAAGAAGGCCGATACGGTCACCGAGCCAACGCGCAGCCTCCTGCTCAATGCCAAGGACGGCGAGATGGTGCCCGGAAATCTTGCGCCGTCCGGCGTCGAGCTTTATGCAGTGTGCGCCCGCCGCACTGCCAAGGTCGACGACCAGAAGCGGCAGCAGGTGGAGAGCGAGCTTACGCAAAAGGAATTCGACGTTCTGGCGCGTCGCCACCTGCGCGATCTTCGCCAGGATGCGATGATCGAGTACAGGTGACGTGACTGCACGCGAGCACTCGCGATCCCACCCTCACAGCAAGTTGCGCGATAGTCTGCTCGCGCTCACCATGGGCGATCCGGCAGGGATAGGGCTCGACATCACGCTCAAGGCCTGGACCGAGCGATCCAACTGGGGCCTGCCGCCGTTCGTGCTCTACGCGGATTTCGAGGCTGTTGCGGAGCGAGCCCGGCTCCTCGGGCTCGCGGTCCCGATCGCTCTTGCTGACGATTTCGATCAGGCCGCAACTGATTTTGCCGATGCCCTCCCATTGCGAAATGTTCCTTTGGAAGCTCCCGTCCGGGCGGGCCACTCCGATGCCGCCAATGCACCCGCTATCATCTCCGCCATCGAGACCGCCGTCGCGGACGTGATCGCGGGACAGGTTTCCGCAGTCGTGACCAATCCGATTGCCAAGGCAACGCTCTACGCTGCCGGATTTGTGCACTCTGGCCACACCGAGTTTCTGGCCGAGCTTGCAACACGTCTCGTGCCCGGTCGACCTTGGGTGCCGGTCATGATGCTCGTCAGCGATGAGCTTCGCGTGGTGCCGCTGACGGTGCATGTGCCGCTGGCGAGCGTTCCCGGCGCTCTGACGCGTGAGCTGGTGTTGGCGACGGCGCGGATCACGCACGCGGCCTTGCGCCAGGACTTCGGCATCGCCGCCCCACGTATCGTCGTGGCAGGTCTCAATCCCCATGCCGGGGAGAGCGGAAGCATCGGCCGCGAGGAAGTCGACATCATTGCCCCGGCGGTTGCCGAACTCTCTGCCCAAGGGCTCGCTGTGTCCGGACCGTTCTCGGCTGACAGCCTGTTTCATGCCGCAGCTCGAGTGCGCTACGATGCGGTTGTCGCCATGTACCACGACCAAGCCCTCATTCCGTTGAAGACGCTGGCGTTCGAGACCGGCGTGAATACCACGCTCGGCTTGCCCTTCGTGCGTACATCACCTGATCACGGCACGGCATTCGACATCGCTGGGTCAGGCGCCGCGTCGCCACACAGTCTTGTTGCCGCTCTCAGACTCGCCGACACCATGGCACGCCGCCGCGCAGCCACCACATGAGCCCAACCGGCGCTGGGTCCAGTCCAGACGGGCTGCCGCCGCTGCGCGAGGTGATCCGGGACGCGGGCCTCTCGGCCAAGAAGAGCCTCGGCCAGAACTTCATACTCGATCTCAATCTGACGCGGCGTATCGCGCGCGCGGCAGGGCCCCTCGAGGGCGAGACAGTGATCGAGGTTGGTCCCGGGCCGGGCGGGCTCACCCGTGCGCTGCTGCTAGAGGGTGCAGCACGCGTAATTGCGGTCGAACGCGACGAACGTTGCCGGCCGGCGCTGGAAGCGATAGCGGCGCGCCATACTGGGCGCCTCTTCATTCACACTGCTGATGCGCTCAGCATGGATTGGGAGGGGCTCATCGAAACACAGGGCAGCCGGGCTATTGTCGTCGCCAACCTGCCCTACAACATCGCCACGCGCCTCCTCATCACCTGGCTCGAAACCGAGCCATGGCCACCCTGGTGGAGCGGCATGACGCTAATGTTTCAGAAGGAGGTGGCCGAGCGCATCACAGCGGCGCCAGCCACCAAGCCCTATGGCAGGCTCGCCGTCATCTCGCAGTGGCGCACGCGACCGCGCATTGTCATGACGCTGGGGCCGGAGGCGTTCACACCGCCGCCCGCGGTCGCATCTGCCGTCGTCCAGTTCGTGCCACGGCCGACACTGGAGCCGGCCTGCTCGGTCACGACGCTTGGACGGGTGACTGCCGCCGCCTTCGGGCAGAGGCGCAAGATGCTGCGCCAGAGCCTCAAGGGGCTTGTGCCCGAGCCGCTAAAGCTGCTGGCCAATGTCGGAATAGCCCCCGAGTTGCGCGCCGAGCAGCTCTCCGTTGCCGACTTCGCCCGCCTTGCATATGCGGTAGATGCGACGGTCTAAAGTCCGTCCTGCAAGGAGCGAACAAAGT
The DNA here is from genome assembly GCA_963840425.1 of uncultured Alphaproteobacteria bacterium. GTDB lineage: Bacteria > Pseudomonadota > Alphaproteobacteria > Rhizobiales > Hyphomicrobiaceae > CADEFX01. The sequence continues at coordinate 181,510 of CAWIYZ010000001.1, forward strand.
CCGCTAGCCCCTGCTGGCGCGCGCGGCGCTGACGCTCGGCGGCAAGGATGGCGCGAAGGCCCGCGAGACTCGCTTTGATGTCGGCGTTGACGATGACGTACTCGTATTCGGCCCAATGGCTGATCTCGGCCGATGCGGCAGCGAGACGCCTTGCCACCACATCAGGATCGTCCTGCGCCCGTTTGCGCAGGCGCTCCTCGAGCGCACTAGCCGATGGCGGCAGGATGAAGACCCGGACGAGGTCATCCGCGGCCTTTTCCTTCAACTGCTGAGCGCCTTGCCAGTCGATGTCGAACAGTACATCCGTGCCGTCCGAGAGCATGTCCATGACCGCGCCTTTCGGCGTGCCGTAAAGATTGCCGTGCACGCTCGCCCATTCGAGCAGAGAACCGTCATCGCGCATGCGTTCGAAAGCCGCTTGATCGCAGAAGATGTAATCGCGGCCATCGACCTCGCCCGGTCTCGGCTTGCGCGTCGTGACCGAGACGGACATGGCAAGGCTCGTCTCGGCCTTGAGCAGCTCGCGCGCAAGCGTCGTCTTCCCCGCGCCGGACGGCGAGGAAAGCACGAGCAGCAAGCCCCGCCGCGCGATGGCGGGCGGGCCGGATTGTGGGGTATCACTCAATATTCTGCACCTGCTCTCGCATCTGATCGATGACGGCTTTCAGCTCTAGTCCCAACCGGGTCACGTCTACATCATTGGATTTGGAGCACAGCGTATTGGCCTCGCGATTGAACTCCTGCGCCAGGAAATCCAGTTTGCGCCCGACCGGTCGGCTGGATGCGATCAGCTCGCGTGCGGCGGCCACGTGCGCCCGCAGGCGATCCAGCTCCTCATCGACATCGGCGCGCTGCGCCAGCAGGGCCGCTTCCTGATAGAGGCGCGTTTCGTCGAGCGACGGATCGGCGTCCAACAGCCTCCCAAGCTGCTCCTTGAGGCGCGCACGTATGGCCTCCGGTGAGCGCGCTGGAGCTTTTGCCACTTTGTCCGTCACAAGCTCGATGCTCGCCAACTGCGACAGCAGTACCGGCTCTAGGCGCCGCCCTTCCGCGGCACGCGCTTCGATCAGCCCATCGAGAGCGCGGTCGAAGCTCCCCATGACGGCGTTGTGCTGAACGGCGGTCTGCGTTTCGTCCTCCTCACGCTCTGCAATCTCGAGCACGCCGCGCAGACCGAGTATGGTGTCGGGCCGCGGGCGCTCGAATTCGCCAGAGCCGCGGATGCGCTCAATGGCGGAGAGAACTTGGCCGAGCACAGCCTCGTTCAGTCGAATTTGGGACACGGTGGTGTCACGCTGGACGTTCAGCGAGATAGCAATGCTGCCACGCGCCAAGCGGCGTCCAGCTGCTTCGCGTACGCGCGGCTCCAGAACCTCGAAGCCCGGCGGCAGACGCAGCCTCAGCTCGAGCCCGCGCCCGTTGACGCTGCGCACCTCCCAATGCCAGCTCGCGCCTGCATTGCTCCCCTCGCTGCGCGCAAATCCAGTCATGCTGCTGAGTGTCATGCAAACTCACGCTAGAGCATGCCGGCGGGTCGCCGGCAGCATGTTGCGGTATTCTTGGGTCAACTGAGAAACGACCAGATTCCCTGCGTCGGAACCGAGGCAATGCCTACCTGTAGCGGTTCCCGTGCAGTGTCTCAACCCGAGTTCCGAAGCTATCCTCCACTGCGCTTAGGCTTGCGCATGGGCAGGGGCACGTCAGTGCTGGCGCGCTGGGCATCAGGTGCAGGCTGGCTGACCGAGGTTGGCACGGCGACGGCAGCGGGTTCCTGCTTGCCCTTCATCTCACGCTCGAAGCGCCGCCAGACTTGTACTGCGGAGTTGTGGTCCTTGAGAGTGGGGGAGAAGGTGTGGCCGCCGGTACCGTCAGCAACAAAATAGAGGTCGGACGTTTTGGCCGGGTTGAGTGTGGCCTCGATGGCCGGTCGGCCAGGATTGCAGATGGGCGTCGGCGGCAGCCCATCGATTTGATAGGTGTTATAGGGCGTCTTGGTGTCGATGTCGGCGCGCGTGATGCCCCGGCCGAGGGTACCCTGACTTGCGGCAATGCCGTATACGATGGTTGGATCCGATTGCAGACGCATGCGGGACTTGAGCCGGTTTACGAACACACCGGCCACCTTGTCACGCTCGTCTGCGCGCCCGGTTTCTTTCTCGACGATTGAGGCGAGCACGAGGGCCTGCTCGGGTGTCTGCAGCGGCAAGTCCTTCTGCCGCTTCTCCCAGACCGTCGCCAGGAACCTCTGTTGCTCGGACCGCATGCGGTCGACCAGCTCTTGACGCGCCATGCCGCGCGAGAACTTGTAGGTGTCGGGAAGAAGCGTGCCTTCCGCGGGCAGATTCTGAATTTCACCCTGCAGGTTCGGCTCGGCACGCACGCGCTCGATGATCTGCGCGCTCGTCAGTCCTTCCGGAATCGTGATCCGGTAGAGAATGGTCTTGCCTTCGATCAGCGTCTCGAGCACCTGGCGGAGACTAGCCTGCCTACGGATCTCGAATTCGCCCGCCTTGAGCTGCATCGGCTTGCTATCCGTCAGGCTGCTGTTGAGCCGCTCGGACAGGTAGTTGGCCATGAACAGGCGCCGATCGGAAACGATGCCCTCCCGCTCGAGTCGGCTGGCGATCTCGTAGACGCCCTCGCCCTTGGGAATGACGGCCACGGTTGCATGACCGAGCGGACCCGGCTGCTCGAAACTTGCACGCAGTGCCAGTGCTACTGCGCCGGCGATCAGCAGCAACAGGAAAGCGAATGACAGCAGCCCGTTGAAGAAGCGCAGCATGCCGCTGACCGGACCGGGCTCGCGCTGGATGCGCCGCACGCGCCTCGGCGCCCGTGGCGCCCTAGTCGGCTCCAGCACCTCGGCGGGGCTGCGCGTCAGTAACGGCTCGTAGCGCATGTAGTCCTCGGGCATCCTCTGCCGCATTGGCTAACTTCCGACTCGGCCCCGAAGGGGTGAGGCGGCCCGCAGCGCAAGCGCCCCCGCAACCTGGGCGACTCGCTACTTCAACGTACAAGCAAATATGGCTAAAGCTGGAACGGGTCGCATACACCCGAATGTAAGCGCTGAGGATCAGGCCGCAAGCCGACGCATGACGAGCGACGCATTGGTGCCACCAAAACCGAAGGAATTGGATAGCACGGTATTGATCTCGCGCTTGCGTGCTGTGTGCGGGACAAGGTCGATGGCCGTCTGCACCGACGGGTTGTCGAGGTTCAATGTCGGCGGCGCGATATTGTCCCTGATGGCCAGCACCGAGTAGATCGCCTCCACCGCGCCGGCAGCGCCGAGCAGGTGGCCAATCGCCGACTTGGTGGACGACATCGCCAGCTTGCCGGCGGAATTGCCGAACAGCCGTTCGACTGCACCAAGCTCGATCTCGTCGCCCATCGGCGTCGAGGTGCCGTGTGCGTTGATGTAATCGATCTCGCTCAGTGCCACGCCCGCCCGTTTCAGGGCCATCTGCATGCAGCGGAACGCACCGTCGCCATCCTCGGCCGGCGCTGTGATGTGGTGCGCATCGCCCGACAGGCCATAGCCGATCACCTCGGCGTATATCCGCGCACCGCGCGCCTTGGCATGCTCCAGCGATTCCAGCACGACGATGCCGGCGCCCTCGCCGATGACGAAACCGTCGCGATCCTTGTCATAGGGTCGTGACGCCTTGGTCGGCTGATCGTTGAAGCCGGTGGAAAGCGCACGACAGGCGGCAAAACCCGCGAGCGCGATACGGCAGATGGGACTCTCCGCTCCGCCCGCCACCATGACGTCGGCATCGCCAAGCCCGATCAGCCGTGCGGCATCGCCGATCGCATGCGCACCGGTCGAGCACGCAGTGACCACCGCGTGGTTGGGGCCCTTCAGTTGATGGCGGATCGACACGTAGCCTGAGGCAAGGTTGATCAGGCGGCCTGGAATAAAGAACGGGCTCACGCGCCGCGGGCCCTTCTCCTTCAGCAGCAGAGAGGTTTCCGCAATGCCATTCAGTCCGCCGATGCCCGAGCCGATCAGGACGCCCGTGCGCTCCTGCTGCTCCTTGGTGGCCGCCGTGTAGCCCGAGTCCCGGATCGCCTGCTCGGCAGCAGCCATGGCATAGATGATGAAATCATCGACTTTGCGCTGCTCCTTAGGCTCCATCCACTGGTCGGGATTGAATGTGCCGTCAGAACCGTCGCCGCGCGGAATGAAGCACGCGATCTGGCTCGAGATGTCGGACACCTCGAATTCCACCACCCGGCGCGCGCCGCTCTTGCCCTCGAGCAGCCGCGACCAGCTCGTCTCCACGCCACAGGCTAGCGGCGTGACCAGACCGAGCCCGGTGATGACGACCCGTCGCATATCCCGTCCGTGACCTATCGCAATTGTTCAACCGGTCAGCCGGCCGACGTCCAATGATGCCAGGGCCGAGCTGATTGCGAGGACTACTGGGTGCTGGCTTGCTTCTCGAGGAACTTGACCGCGTCGCCGACGGTCTGGATCTGCTCGGCGGCATCGTCGGGGATCTCGCAGCCGAACTCCTCCTCGAACGCCATGACGAGCTCGACGGTATCGAGACTGTCGGCGCCGAGATCGTCGATGAAGCTTGCGCTCTCGGTGACCTTCTCGGCTTCGACGCCGAGATGCTCGACAACGATCTTTTTCACGCGCTCTGCGACGTCACTCATCTTCTGTCCTCGCGGCTATCAAGTTGTTCCGTTCGTGTTGTCATGTCCGGTCACCTACGCCGCCGGCCGCCACCTGCGCGGATTGGACGACCCCGAGGGTCACTGAGCCCTGAGCTCGCGGAGGGCTCACGCCCCCGCTCAGCCTCGGGCCCGCACCTTCCCCAGGTTACATCCGAATTCCGTTTCCCAGGTAACACCCCCAAACCGGCGCTCGTTAACACACTTCAATCCTGTTGACCAGCGCTGCACACAGCCTTCCGCCGCAGTATTGTAAACGCTCAAATCATCACCAAGCCGCCATTCACATGCAGCGTTTGTCCGGTCATGTATCGGGCCTCCTCGCTGGCCAGATACACTGCTGCGGCGGCAATGTCCTCGGGATTGCCGAAGGATTGCGCTGGGATTGCATCCCTGATGCCCGCCACCTGCTTCTCGTTGAGGGCATCGGTCATGGCGGTCTTGATGAAACCTGGTGCGATACAGTTAGCCGTTATGCCGCGCGAAGCTACCTCGCGCGCGAGCGACTTGGTCATGCCGATCATACCGGCTTTGGAGGCCGCATAGTTCCCCTGCCCGGGGTTGCCGATGATGCCGGAGATCGAGGAGATGTTGATGATGCGACCATAGCCGGTCTTGGCCCGCATCATGGCGCGCGCGGCCGCGCGCATCAGCATGAAAGTCGACGTCAGGTTGACCGCAATAACGTCATCCCACTGCTCGTCTTTCATCACCATGAAGAGGTTATCTTTGGTGAGACCGGCATTGTTGACGAGGATATCGACGCGGCCGAGCTTGCCGGCAGCATCGTCCACCAGCTTCCCGACCTGCTCCTTGCTGGCCAGATCGCAGGGACAGATGTGAACCCGCTCCTTCAGCTCTGCCGCAAGGGCTTCGAGCTTGTCGACCTGCCGGCCCGAGACGGCTACGGCTGCACCTTGGACGTGCAGGGCGCGCGCAATGGCGCCGCCGATTCCGCCGGTGGCGCCTGTGACGAGCGCGGTCTTGCCCTTGAGTTCGAACATGCTGTCCGTGTCCCCTACTTGAGACGCGCTATTGCCGCGTCGATATCGCCCGGCACGCCGACGGAGATGGCCTCGGCATCCTTGACGATGCGCTTGGCGAGACCGGATAGAACCTTCCCGGAACCGACCTCTAGGAATTCCGTCACGCCCTGTGCCGCCATGTAGTTCATGCATTCGCGCCAGCGCACCGTGCCCGTCACCTGCTGCACAAGGCGTGCTTTGATGTCGGCTGGATCGGAGATGGCCTCTGCTACGACGTTGGCCACGACGGGAACTGCAGGCGTCTTGATGGCAACCTTGCCCAAAGCATCAGCCATCACATCGGCCGCGGGTTGCATCAGCGCACAGTGAAACGGCGCCGAGACGTTGAGCGGCATGAAGCGCCGCACGCCATGCTTCTTCGCCAGCTCCCCGGCGCGATCGATGGCAGTCTTGGCGCCGGAAATCACGACCTGTGTCGGCTCGTTGTCGTTGGCAACCTCGCAGACATCGCCCTGCGCAGCTTCCGCGGCCAGCGCCTCGCCTACGTCGCGGCCTACTCCAAGCAGCGCCGCCATGGCGCCCTGGCCTACCGGTACCGCGACCTGCATCGAAGTCCCACGGAGTTTAAGAAGCCGGGCGGCATCGGCGATCGAGAATGCACCCGCCGCAGCGAGCGCCGAGTACTCGCCGAGCGAATGTCCGGCCACGAACTTCACCTTGTCTTTGAGTTTCAGGCCTTTTTCCCTTTCAAGAACGCGCATGACGGCAAGGGACACAGCCATAAGCGCCGGCTGCGCGTTCTCTGTCAGGGTCAGCGTCTCTGCCGGGCCGTTAAACATGATGTCTGAGAGCTTTTGTCCCAGCGCGGCGTCCACTTCTTCAAATACCTCCCGCGCGGCCATATAAGTCTGGGCCAGTTCGGCCCCCATGCCGACAGCCTGACTACCCTGGCCTGGAAACAGAAGTGCTATGGCCATATGTATCCCAAGTCCGACCCGGCAAACCCGGCACTGCAGGTGATCTGCGGCGATTTGGCGGCTTAAGGCATGTTGCGCGCGGGAATGTCAAGATCGCCGCAGCTGGAACAAACGACGACCTAGCAGGCGTTTCAGCCCGGGTCGACAGCATCAAGGAGTTGCGTAATGGACAATGTTCCGAACAAAGCCGCCAATTCCGGCGCCGACTATGCCAGGCTGGACCGTGCTCGCCGGCAGCTCGCCGCGGTAGAGGGCTTCTACATTCACCTCGCAGCTTTCGCGATCGTCATCGCAGCCTTGGTGGCACTCAATTGGGCTACAGGCGATGAATGGTGGGTGCAGTGGGTGTTTGCGGGATGGGGCCTCGGCGTCGTGGCACATGCCCTAGCTGTGTTTGGCAAGGCCCCAGCCGCTCTCAGGCATTGGGAGCAGCGCAAGGTGCGCGAATACATGCGCGGCTCTTGAGCGCAAGTCTTTGTCCGGCCGGATAGGAATTGGACTTGTCCGGCCGGAAATTTGCCCTATAACGCCGCCATCACCCGCTCCGGTTGGAGGCTGAACGGGAGGCCGCCCTGCGCGGTTGGGCTCGAACGGAGCTCATCTCCCGGTGTCTTCGCTCTCATGGGTGTCCTGGTGGGCCTTCCGGCCCATAAGGGGCTTTGCGCCGGGGCGATAGCGGAAAGGAAGGCCAAGACATGCCTCTTTACGAGCATGTGTACCTGGCGCGCCAGGACATTTCGACCCAGCAGGTCGAGGCACTCACCAAAGAGTATAGCCAGGTCATCCAGGACGGGGGCGGGAAGGTCGGCAAGTCCGAGTACTGGGGCCTGAAGACGCTCAATCACAAGATCAAGAAGAACCGCAAGGCGCACTACACGCTCCTGAACATCGATGCGCCCCCCGCTGCCGTTGCCGAGTTGGAGCGGCGCATGGGGATTTCCACCGACGTGATCCGGTTCCTGACGATCAAGGTGGAGCAGCACGAGACCGAACCCTCGGCTCAAATGCGCAAGAGCGATCGAGATGAGCGCGGCGACCGTGGCGGCTTCCGCGGCGGCGATCGTGGTGGCTTCCGTGGCGGCGGCGGTGGTGGTTTCCGTGGCGGCGGTGGTTTCCGCGGCGACCGCGAAGGTGGCGGCGGGTTCCGGAGCGACCGAGGCCCGCGTCCTGACCGTGACGGCGATGGCGGCGGGTTCAGAGGCCCGCGCGGGCCTCGAGGCGATCGTGACGAGGCGCGTCCGCCCCGGCCAACCCTCGGCACGGAGACTGAATAATGGCTGACATTGCTGTAATTCCTGCCAGGCGGCCGTTTCATCGGCGCCGTAAGACCTGCCCATTCTCTGGCGATAACGCGCCGAAGATCGACTACAAGGACTCGCGCCTTCTCGGCCGGTACGTGTCCGAGCGGGGCAAGATCGTGCCGAGCCGCATAACGGCGGTGTCGGCCAAGAAGCAGCGGGAGCTGGCGAAGGCCATCAAGCGTGCAAGGTTTCTCGGGCTTCTCCCCTATCTGATCAAGTAGGTTCAGACCCGGTCGGGCCGGCTATGCCCGATGGGACTAGACGCAAGGTTGGGGCCGCATGTGAGCGCGCCCCTAACCGCCACAGCGCGGGACAGCTCAGAGCATGCCAGTCTTTCTTCTCATCGGTCTCGGCGGTGGGCTTGCCGCCGCGGTGCTGTTCTCTTCGGCGGCGGCCGGGGGAGCTGCCGGCCGGCTTATTCTTTATGTCCTGGTGCCACTGCCGTGCTTTCTCGCCGGCCTCGGCTGGGGATCGATGGCTGCCGGCATCGCCGCGGGGACTGGCGCTGCCGGGGTCGGCGTGGTGCTCGGCCTCAAGGCCGCAGTTTTGTTCTTTGTCAGTCAGGGCGTGCCGGCGGCAATCCTCTGCCATCTGGCTTTGCTCAGCCGTCCAGCGCAATCCGCCATCGGAGCCCAACCGCCAGGAGCGCCGCTTCTCGAGTGGTATCCGCCGGGCCGCCTGACAGCGGTTGCAGCCATTTTGGCAGGTGTGCTTGCTGCGCTCAGCATTCTGGTCCTCGGCCCTGACCTCGATGCTCTGAGAGCCTTGCTGCGCGAGTTGATCGAGAAGGTGTTTCTGAAGGAGTTACCGGGGCTCAAGGACCGACAGCTCAGCCCCGAAGACATCGCGGCCATCACCGAGTTCTCGCTTTATGCGCTGCCAGCGGCCTCAGCCATACTCTGGCTCGGCGGCTTCCTGCTCAATTTCTGGCTCGCGGGGCGCATCACGCTTCTGTCCGGGCGCTTGCCGAGGCCGTGGCCGGATTTGGCCGCCATGACCTTTCCGCGCGGATTTGCGCTGGGTCTTGCGGCTGCGCTCGCCCTGACCTTCCTGTCGGGATATCCAGCCCTCCTGGGATCGAGCTTCGGCGGCGCCTTCTTCCTGGCATACCTGCTGATGGGTTTGGCCATCGTGCACTACGTGACACGCGGCCGAGCCTCACGCCCGTTCGTGCTGTGGGGCATGTATTTCGCGCTGCTCATCCTGAACACGTGGGCAGCGATCCTGATCGCGCTGCTTGCCCTGCTGGAACCGTTCCTGCCTCTCAAGCGCACGCCCCCTCCGCCGGGCCCAACCGCACCCGACTAACACCGGGCAACCCTTGAATTGACCGACCCGAACAAGACTGAGGAGACAGACACATGCACGTAATTCTTCTGGAGCGCATCGGCCGGCTCGGCCAGATGGGCGATGTGGTGAGAGTGAAGGACGGTTACGCCCGCAACTTCCTGCTGCCGCAGGGCAAGGCACTGCGCGCCACCGACGAGAACCGCGTACGGTTTGACAAGGAGCGCACGCAGCTCGAAGCCCGCAATCTCGAGCTCAAGAAGGAAGCCGAGGCCGTTGCGATGAAGCTCGCCGGGCAGGCGTTTGTCACCATCCGACAAGCCGGTGATACCGGCCAGCTCTACGGCTCGGTATCGACCCGCGATATAGCGGAGGCCGTGACCGAGGGCGGGTTCTCCGTCGAGCGCCGTCAGATCCTGCTGGACCGGCCCATCAAGGCCTTGGGTGTGCACGACGTGCAAGTGGCCCTGCATCCCGAGGTTGCCGTCAAGGTGCAGATCAACGTAGCCCGTTCCGCGGATGAGGCGGAGCGCCAGGCGCGCGGCGAGGATGTAACCCTGGTGCGCGAGGAGCTGCCACAGATCGAGACCTTCGATCCGGAAGCGATGTTTGAGGCCGGCGCAGGCCCCGCAGAGGAAGCGGGCAGCGACGATCCGGCAAGCGGGGCGGCGTCAGGCTAGGGCAACTCCTGACCTACCCAGGGAACTTTTTCAGGCCGTTCCGTGTTGCATTGCGGCACGGAATACATTCTCACCCTCTATCAATGGGTAGCAATCGGCTGCGACTTTCGTATAATTTTGCTCAGTGAACCTCGCTGCTGGCCGCCGTCTGGGACAGCAGCGGCGTGACGTTTACGCGAGGTTGGCCATGTTCAAGCCGTTGGCCCTCATTTTGCGTCGGATCGTTGCACGCGGGGACCTGACGTTCATCACATATAAGGGCGTGCGCCACACGTTCGGCGATCGCACGGGGCGGCGGGTCGTCGCGCGGCTCGCCGACAAGCGTATCGAGCGCCAGCTTGCCCTCGATCCCCAACTTGCAGTTGGCGAGGCCTACATGGACGGGCGCCTCGTGATGGAGGAGGGCACCGTCTACGATCTCCTCGCCGTGGTGTTGGCGAACATGATGGAGCGTCCCCTGCCCCGCTGGACGCACGGGCTCGACCTCGCCCGCTTCATGACCAAGCGCATCGCGCAGTACAATCCCGCCCGCCGCGCGCGCCGCAACGTAGCCCACCACTACGATATCGACGGCACCATCTACGACCTCTTTCTCGATAGCGACCGGCAATACTCTTGCGCCTATTTCTCCGACCGGGCGACGACGCTGGAGGAAGCCCAGGTGGCGAAGAAACGCCACCTTGCCGCCAAGCTGGCCGTGCGCGAGGGACACAAGGTGCTCGACATCGGCTCGGGCTGGGGCGGGCTTGGCATCTACCTCGCCCGCACCGCCGGCTGCACGGTCGAGGGCGTTACGCTGTCGGTCGAGCAATTGAAGCTGGCGCAGGAACGCGCGCGACGGCAGGGCTTGGGGTCCGCAGTCCATTTCGATCTGCGGGACTACCGCGCGGTCGATGGCCGTTTCGACCGCATCGTATCGGTCGGTATGTTCGAGCATGTGGGCGTCAATCACTATGGCACCTTCTTTCGCAAGGTGCGCGAGACGTTGGCCGACGACGGTGTGGCGCTCATCCATTTCATCGGTCGTTCGGACCGTCCAGCAGTAACGAACCCATTCATCGCCAAATACATCTTCCCCGGGGGCTACATTCCGGCCCTGTCGGAAGTCCTGCCCGCGATCGAGCGCTCCGGCCTCATCGCCACCGACATCGAGATCCTGCGGTTGCACTACGCCGAGACGCTGCGGCACTGGCGCGAGCGCTTCCGTGCGCACTGGGACGAGGCGGCGAACCTCAAGGGCGAGCGGTTCTGCCGCATGTGGGAGTTCTATCTGGCGGGCTCGGAGTGCGCCTTCCGCTATCAGAACCTGGTGGTCTTCCAGATCCAGCTTGCCCGGCGGGTCGATGCCCTGCCCTGGGTGCGCGATTATATGGAGCAAGGTGAGCGCACCCTTGCTGTGTCCGAGCGGGGTGGATCCCGGCGCGAGGCGCCGCCGATGGCGGGCGAGTAGCGCTCACATTGATTCGGAAGCAGCCAAGCGAAATCTCCAATAGGTGTGCATACCGGGGACGGCACTCCGGGAAAGGCATGGGCTTCCTCTTGCCTGGGTGAGAATTGGCTAGCGTCCGGCGCATGGCCCAACCGCTCATCGCCCATTCTGCCGCAACCGGTCTGACGCAGCCGTCTGAGCCGACGCTTTCTCTACGCACGGCACCGCACAACATCGAGGCCGAACAAGCGTTGCTCGGCGCCATGCTGATCAACAACGAGGCGCACGATCGGGTTTCGAGCTTTCTGACGCCGGAGCATTTCTTCGATCCCGTGCACGCGCGCATCTACGAGGTGGCAGCCACACTCATCGGCTCGGGCAAACAAGCGACGCCCATCACCTTGCGCACGTTCTTCGAGTCGGCCGAACCGATTGCGCCCAATCTGACCGTACCGCAGTACCTCGGGCGTTTGGCGGCCAACGCCACGACCATCATCAACGCGGCCGACTATGGCCGCACGATTTATGACCTCGCGACCCGCCGGCAACTTATCCTGGTCGGCGAGGACATGGTCAACACGGCCTACGATTCGCCGGTCGACTTTCCGCCCAAGGAGCAGATCGAGGAGGCCGAGAATCGCCTGTTCTCCCTCGCCGAGACCGGCAAGTACGGGCAAGGGTTCATGGGCTTCAATACGGCCCTCACCCACGCCATCGAGATGGCCAACAGTGCGTATCAGCGCGACGGTGGTCTCTCGGGCATCGCCACGGGCTTGCGCGACCTCGATGCCAAAATGGGCGGTCTGCAGGCATCGGACTTGATCATCATTGCCGGCCGGCCCGCCATGGGAAAGTCAGCACTGGCCACCAACATCGCCTTCAACGTGGCCAAGGCCTACAAAGAGGAACGGCAGTCCGACGGAACAAGCAAGGTCCTGGACGGCGCGGTTGTCGGCCTGTTCTCGCTCGAGATGTCGGCCGAGCAGCTCGCCACCCGCATTATCTCGGAGCAGTCGGAAATACCTTCGGAAAAAATCCGCCGCGGTATGATCGACGAGACCGAGTTCAGGCGTTTGGTACATGTATCGCAAGAAATGTCCTCGCTCCCGCTCTACATCGATCAGACCGGCGGGTTGTCCATCGCCCAGCTTGCCGCGCGGGCTAGAAAGCTCAAGCGCCAGAAAGGGCTGGGGCTTTTGGTGATCGACTATCTGCAGCTTCTGACCGGCTCCTCGCGACGCGCATCGGAAGGCCGCGTGCAGGAAGTGTCCGAGATCACGACCGGCCTCAAGGCGTTGGCCAAGGAGCTCAATGTGCCTGTCATCGCGCTCTCGCAGCTTTCGCGCCAAGTCGAGAACCGCGAGGACAAACGCCCGCAGCTAGCCGACCTGCGCGAGTCCGGCTCCATCGAGCAGGATGCCGACGTTGTCATGTTCGTGTTCCGCGAGGAATACTACGTCGAGCGCACCAAACCGAGCGAAGGCACCATTGAATTCCAGGACTGGATGGCCAAGATGCAGCTCGTGAGCGGCAAGGCCGAAGTCATCATCGGCAAGCAGCGCCACGGGCCTGTCGGCATCGTGCAGTTGCAGTTCGAGTCCAGCGTCACGCGCTTTTCCGATCTTGCGCGCGACCAGTATTTGCCGGAGCGGACCGGGTGAATGCCTCAACGGCAGCGCGCAAGGCCGGCGTCCCTCACGGCGCCATTCCCGCCGAAGCACGCGCTGTCCTTACGATCAATCTCGCGGCGCTGAGGGCAAACTGGCGCGAGCTGAACAAGGTCTCGGGTAAGGCGGAATGCGCCGGCGTCATCAAGGCCGACGCTTACGGACTGGGGCTCGAGGAAATTGCTCACGCTTTGCGCGATGAAGGATGCAGGACGTTCTTTGTCGCCACCCTGGCTGAAGCAAGTCGCATTCGCAATGTCGAGCCCAGTGCCGCAATTTACGTGCTGGACGGGCTGTTGCCCGGTGCCGCCGGCTACTATGCCGGCTTCGATCTGAGGCCTTGCCTCAGCAGCCTCAGCGAAATTCGAGAATGGGCGGCGTTCTGCGATGCCACTGGTCGGCGGCTGCGTGCAGCTGTGCACATCGACACGGGCATCAATCGCCTCGGCCTTCCAGCAGACGAGGTCGGCACCCTGGCAGCAGAGCATGCCCTGTTCAATCATTTCGAGCTCGCGCTCGTCATGAGCCATCTCGCGTGCTCCGACGAGCCCGCGCATCCCATGAACCGCGCCCAGCGCATGCGCTTCGATGCGCTGCGCGCCAAGTTGCCGCCAGCCCCGGCCAGTCTCGCCAACTCGGGCGGCGTCTTTCTTGGACCCGAGTACCACTACGATCTCGTGCGGCCCGGCATCGCGCTGTATGGCGGCCGGGTTCTGCAAGGCGGTCCAAATCCCATGCAGTGGGTCGTCCGCCTGCAGGCCCGCATCCTCCAGGTGCGCGAGTTGTCAGCCGGCGAGCAGATCGGCTACGGCGCGACGTTCCGTGTCGAGCGGCCCTCACGCGTGGCGACGCTGGCTTGCGGCTATGCGGACGGGTTTTTGCGTGCTCTGAGCGGCACGGCCGTCAAACCGGGTCCTGTGGGCTTCATCGGAGCGCATCCCGTGCCCGTTGTCGGACGTGTGTCCATGGACCTCATCACTGTCGACGTCACGGATGTGCCGCGGGAGTTGGCGCAGCGTGGAGCCTGGGTCGAGGTCATGGGCGCGCGCACAACCATCGATGACCTCACCGACCGCGCCGGCACCATCGGTTACGAGTTGCTGACACGACTGGGCGGGCGTGTGCATCGCGTCTATCTCGATAGCGCGGAGCCCTGCTAATGGCACGACCTGCTCGCTCGGCTTTCGTCTGTCAGAACTGCGGCGCCACCGCGACACGCTGGGCCGGCAAGTGTATAGCCTGCGGTGAGTGGAATACGCTGGTCGAGGAAACCGATGCTGCGCCTGCTCCCGGTTCGGGGCTGGATCGCACGTCGCGCGGCCGTGTGGTGGCGCTCGAGACGCTACAAGGCAGGAGCGAGGAAGCGCCGCGCCTGCCGACCGGCATGCCCGAGCTCGATCGCGTGACGGGCGGTGGTCTCGTGCCGGGTTCGGCACTTCTCATCGGCGGCGAGCCCGGTATCGGTAAATCGACGCTGCTGTTACAGCTTGCCGCATCGCTGGCCAAGAGCGGACGCCGCGCCGTGTATTTCTCGGGCGAGGAGGCAACCGCGCAGGTCCGTCTCCGGGCTGCGCGCCTGGGCTATGCCGAAGCGCCGGTGGCGCTCGCCAGCGAAACCAACCTCGCCAACATCATGGCCACACTGGCCGATGGCAAGCGTCCGGATCTCGTCGTCATCGACTCGATTCAAACCCTTTGGGCCGATGCGCTCGACGCTGCACCCGGCACCGTCAGTCAAGTTCGTGCCGCCACGCAGTCCCTGATCCGCTTTGCCAAGCAGGCCGGCTCCGCCCTCGTGCTCGTCGGTCATGTCACCAAGGACGGTCAGATTGCCGGCCCCAAGGTGATCGAGCACATGGTGGATACTGTGCTCTACTTCGAGGGCGACCGGGGTCATCCCTTTCGCATCCTGCGTGCCGTTAAGAACCGCTTCGGCGCCACGGACGAGATCGGGGTTTTCGAGATGGCCGGCGGAGGGCTGCAAGAGGTCGCCAATCCCTCCGAGCTATTCCTCGGCGAGCGCGATGCGCTGGCACCGGGCGCCGCGGTTTTCGCCGGCGTCGAGGGTACACGTCCGCTGCTGGTCGAGATCCAGGCGCTGGTTGCTCCCTCGGCGCTAGGCACGGCACGACGTGCTGTCGTCGGCTGGGATTCCAACCGGCTGTCGATGTTGCTGGCGGTGCTCGATGCGCGCTGCGGGGTCGGTCTGGCTCAGCACGACGTTTATCTCAATGTGGCCGGCGGGTTGCGTATTGCCGAGCCGGCCGCTGACCTGGCTGTCGCAGCCGCCCTGCTCTCGTCATTTTCGGGTGTTGCGCTGCCGGTAGATCACGTCTACTTCGGGGAAATCAGTCTGTCCGGGGCGGTCAGGGCGGCAGGTCACATGACCACGCGACTGAAGGAAGCGCAGAAGCTCGGCTTCAAGTGCGCGGTCATTCCTGCGTCGGGTGATGTCGAGGACGGTGCTGCCAGACTGACACTCACCCGGCTCGCGCATCTGAAGGACCTTGCGGATAACACCGCTCCGTGCGACTGAAAGTTTCCTGCCGGCGGGGGAACGCTGTGCCCATTGTCCTCTGACCAAAGCCCAGTCCGGCGATCCCAGGATAGTTAAGTCATGCTTGGCCCCCTGACCTACCTTGACGCTGCCCTGGTAGCCCTCGCTGTGCTGTCCGGGCTCCTCGCCATGTACCGCGGCCTGACACGCGAGGTACTGTCGATCCTGTCCTGGATCGCTGCGGCCGCGGCCGTGCTGTATTTCGTGCTCTATCACAGGCCGGCAGCAGAACAGCTTGCGCAGCAGTTTCACGCCCCGCTCGCTGTAGCTCAGGTGGTGGCCGGCGGCATCATTTTCCTGCTCGTTCTGATCATCGTGCACCTCATTACTGCGCGCATCTCGGATACCATCCTTGACAGCCGCATCGGCATCATTGATCGCATTCTCGGCTTCGCCTTCGGCGTGTTGCGCGGTTTCGTGCTGATCGTCATCCCCTACATGTTCTACGAATCGTTCGTCCCCGATCCGAATCAGCAATTCACCTGGGTCAGAGAAGCAAGCTCCCTGCCGTACATTAAGAGTACTGGAAACACGTTTCGCACCGTGCTGACACGTTTTGTGCCAGGCTCTCTGATGGCGCCCGGCGAGCAGCAGAGCTTCCTACTGGAAAACCCTGTTTGGCAGCCTGCCACGGCTGGCAAACGTTATAGTTTCGTCATATATACGCGCACGGTCGGCTGAGCGAGGCGGAGCCCCTTCTCGGCCGCCGGTTTTGGGCACGAGAACGGAGTGGCGGCCATGTCGCGAGGGCTGGACGGCGGTCACGGGGTTGCCTTTGGCAAAGTGTCACGCTTCGGCGATGACCGGCTCCGCGAGGAGTGCGGCGTTTTCGGCATATTCGGGCATGAGGACGCGGCGGCCGTCACGGCCCTCGGGCTGCACGCGTTGCAGCACCGCGGACAGGAAGGCTGCGGCATCGTGACCTACGACGGCAGCCGCTTCAACCAGGAGCGGCGCCTTGGTCTCGTTGGCGACAACTTCAGCAAGGCCGACGTCATCGCGCGTCTCCGCGGGCGGATGGCCATCGGGCACAACCGCTACTCGACCACCGGCGATGTCATTCTGCGCAACGTACAGCCCTTGTTCGTCGATCTCGACACCGGCGGCTTTGCCGTCGGCCACAACGGCAACTTGACCAACGCCCTGACGCTGCGGCAGGAACTTATTTCCTCGGGCGCCATCTGCCAGTCGACCTCCGATACGGAGGTCGTTCTGCATCTGATTGCCCGCTCCAAGAAACGCCGCGTCGTCGAACGGCTGGTCGATGCCCTGCTGCAGATCGAGGGTGCCTATGCCTTCGCCTGTCTGACCAACGACATGCTGATCGGCGCGCGTGATCCGATCGGGATCCGTCCGCTCGTGCTCGGGCGATTGGGCGAGGCCTGGGTGCTGACCTCGGAGACATGTGCCCTCGATATCGTCGGCGCCGAGTTCGTACGCGAGGTGGAAAACGGCGAGGTGGTCGCCATCACGCAAGAGGGGATCACGAGCCATCGGCCCTTCCCCAAACGCCCGGCCCGGCCCTGCATCTTCGAGTACATCTATTTCGCCCGCCCCGAACTCGATCGTAGGCGGGCGAAATGTTTACGACATCCGCAAGCAGATGGGCGCGCAACTGGCGCGCGAGGCACCGACCGTTGCCGACGTCATCGTGCCAGTGCCCGACTCCGGCGTTCCCGCAGCCATCGGCTACTCCCAGATGTCGGGCGTTCCCTTCGAGCTCGGCATCATCCGCAATCACTATGTCGGCCGGACTTTCATCGAGCCGGAGCAGCGCATTCGCCAGCTCGGCGTCAAACTCAAGCACTCTGCCAACCCCGGCGTCATCCGCGGCAGCCGCGTGGTGTTGATCGATGACAGCGTCGTGCGCGGCACCACATCGAAGAAGATCGTCGCCATGATCAAGGAGGCTGGTGCGAGGGAGGTGCACATGCGCATCGCCAGTCCACCGATCGCCCATCCCGACTTCTACGGGATAGACACGCCCAGCACCGAGGATCTGCTGGCAGCCAACATGTCGGTGGAGGAGATGCGCGCCTTCATGGGCGCCGACAGTCTCGCGTTCCTGTCGGTCGACGGCATCTATCGCGCCATGGGTTATGACGGTCGCGATTCACGCAGCCCGCAGTTCACCGACCATTGCTTCACCGGCGACTATCCTACGCGGCTCGTGGATCAGGACGGGTCGGCCGACTTTCAGCTCTCGCTTCTGGCGGAAGCACGGTAGCTCACGGCCACAGTCCGCGCTCAGGCGTGCACGCGCCGTTTTTATCGACTACGCTGACGTGACAAAATGGTCCCGGGCGGCTTGTGGGGCTGGCGGGCCCGGTGAGCTTCGCTATTGGAGCTTCTGATGTGGTCGCGCGCACTTCTCCCCGTTGTCGTGCTCACCGTCCTGTCGCCGCTGACAGCTGCCGATGCGAACCAGATCAACACTGCCGACGCGAGCGGCGCGTACCACGCGAGCTTTTGTCCCCGACTGGAGGCACAGCTTAAGCAGGCGCGCTTCACTTACAGGTGCGAGACGTCTTCCGGCACCGGCGAGAACCTGAAGCGGGTGACGGCCGATCCCCGCCAGATCGGCTACGGCCAACTCGATATTCTGTCGCTCGATGGCGCACTCGCTGCGGGCAGCCCCATCGCGATCCTGCGCAACGACGACGTGCGCGAGTGCCTGTTCGCGGTGACGCGCAACAAGGACGTGCAGGCGTGGGGGGACATTGCCGTCGGCGCCGCAAGGCTGCGTTTCATCCTTCCGCCGGAGCAGAGCGGCAGCGCGGGGACATTCCGATATTTGCGCCATGTCGACGCGGAAGGTCTCGGCCGGGCGCGCGACATCCGCTACGTCTCCACGACAGACGATGCCATCCGTCAGGTGTTGTCGGCCGATGATACGGTAACGCTCTTTGTCCAAGTTCCGGATCCCGACAATGTACGCTTCAGGCTGGTGGGCGAGCTGGGCGGGCATTTCGTGCCGGTGATCGACCGCACCATCCTGCGTCCGCAGGTCAACGGTCAGAAGATCTATTTCGCGCAGGAAACCCAGGTCGCCAATGCCACCTGGACATCGGCTGGGATCAAGGTTGTCACAGCCTGTACACCACTAACGCTGTTCACGGGCACGGCGGACCAGATTGGCGACGGCAAGGCGCGCCAGGACCATCAGGATCTGATCGCCACAGTCCGCGCCCTGAAACCCGATGACCTGCTGCCGGCGGAGACGGCGTTCGGACGCTTTCTCAAGCGCACCAAGGAGGTATCCGCGGTGAGCGCCGAGCGCCTCCTGAAGCTCTCCGAGGATGCCCGCACGCAGGCAGGCCCGCTGATCGACCGGGCCAAGGATGCGAGCGAGAAGGCGCTCGAAGCCGCCAGGCCTGCGCTGGGGAAGGCCAAGGAGCTCGGCCAGCAGGTTCTGGAAAGAGCCAGGGACGAGGCTCGCGACCTGATGGAGAAAGGCAAAGGCGAGCCGAATAAATAGCCTTGAGAAGCGGACTGACTATGCGGTCTTGCTGATCGGCATCCGGCGGGCTAGCAGGTGTTACACGGGGTGCCTGCGGGCGCCGAGCGAAGGCTGAAAGCAAACAAATGGAAGCAACGAAACGGCTCGCAGGGCGCCTGGCGCTGGTTACCGGGGCTTCACGTGGTATCGGACGCGCCGCAGCAATCGCCCTCGCGCGCGAAGGCGCGCATGTCGTGTTGCTGGCCCGCACGGTCGGGGGTCTGGAAGAGGTAGACGACGAAATCCGCAGCATGGGCGGTGCCGCGACGCTCGTGACCATGGACCTGTCACAGACCGATAAGGTGGACCAGCTCGGCCCGAGCATCTATCAGCGCTGGGGCAAGCTCGACATCCTGGTCGGCAATGCCGGCATTCTCGGTCCCTTGTCGCCGCTGCCGCACATCACAGCGGACGCCTTCGCCAGCGTAGTCGAGATCAATTTGACAGCCAACTGGCGCCTCATGCGCACGCTGGAGCCGCTGCTCAGGCGCTCGGACGCCGGCCGCGCCATTTTTGTCTCGTCCGGTGCGGCGCGCTCGTACATGGCCTATTGGGGGCCCTATTCCGCGGCCAAAGCCGGCCTGGAGGCGCTTGCCCAGGTATGGGCCGCCGAGCTCGCCAGCACGCCTGTTAAGGTCAACATCATCAACCCCGGGCCGATCCGCACCGGCATGCGCGCCAAGGCATTTCCCGGCGAGGATCCAGCGACGCTCAAGACACCCGAGGACATCGCACCGCTGTTCGTGAAGCTTGCCGATCCTGCGCTGGCTGAGACGGGGAAGCTGTTCAAGTTTGCGACCGGTGATGTCGTGTAAGGATTGCTCCTTCTCGGGAGCCCTCAATCGAAGTGTACGCTCATCCCATCGTAGGCCGGGGTGATGTGCTCGGGCAGCTCGCGCTTCAAGGCCGCATAATCGAGATCGATATGCAGGTGCGTCAGGATTGCGCGCTTCGGACGAAGCGTTTCAATCCATTCGAGTGCTTGGGCAACAGAGAAATGGCTCGGATGCGGCACGTAGCGCAACGCATCCACGATCCACAGATCGAGACCGGAGAGCGTGGTGGCTGCCTCCGGTGACAGCCCGCTGATGTCGGGTGAGTATGCCACGTCGCGGATGCGAAAGCCCAGCGA
Source organism: uncultured Alphaproteobacteria bacterium (assembly GCA_963840425.1). Classification (GTDB taxonomy): domain Bacteria; phylum Pseudomonadota; class Alphaproteobacteria; order Rhizobiales; family Hyphomicrobiaceae; genus CADEFX01. The sequence continues at coordinate 201,708 of CAWIYZ010000001.1, forward strand.
AGTCATAGACCCGTGCTCCTGGACCACCGGCACCGCTTCAATGGGACCGCCAGCGCCGTCGATGCGGACGGGATGCGGCGGGCTGATATCGTGACCGGTGAGGATCGGCGGATAGATGCTGCCGTTTGGCGCCACAAAGCAGTAGTCGAAGCGCGAGCGCAGGGTGGCGCCGGTGAGCGCATCGAAGTGCACATCGATACGGCGCTTCATGTTGAAAGCGAGAATGCGCAGATCATCGATGCCGTGGGTATGGTCGGCGTGATCGTGCGTGAAGAGAACGCCGTCGATAGTCCCGACGTTGGCGTCCAGCAGCTGTTCGCGCAGATCAGGCGCAGTGTCGATGAGAGCGCTTGTTCGGCCACGTCCCGAAATGCGCTCGACAAGCGCTGAGCATCTTCGCCGGCGGTTTTTGGGGTTGGTTGGATCGCAGGCGCCCCAATTGTTGCCGAGCCGCGGCACACCGCCGGACGAGCCGGTACCGAGCAGCGTCAGCTTGAAACTCATGCCGTGGCTCTACCGGCAATTGAACGTGGTGCTTTGGAGTAGAGGCGGTAAAAATTCTCCGTCGTCGCCGCCGCAATCTCCTGCTGGGTGACGCCTTTGATCCGCGCCAACGCCGTAGCCGTGTGCACCACGAACGCCGGCTCGTTGGGCTTGCCGCGGTGCGGCTCCGGGGCGAGGAACGGGGCGTCGGTCTCGACCAGCAGGCGGTCCAGCGGCACCTCGGCGGCAATGGCGCGCAGTGCATCCGACTTCTTGAACGTGATGACGCCGGAGAACGACACGTAGTGTCCGAGCTTCAGAGCACGTCGCGCCAACTCGGGGCCACCCGTATAGCAATGCAGAACGGCCCGGAACGATCCTTTCTGCAACTCTTGCTCGAGGATCGTGGCAATATCGTCGTCAGCGTCGCGTGCGTGGACGACGAGGGGTAGACCGGCCTCGCGCGCGGCCGCGATGTGCGTGCGCAGGCCGGTAGCCTGCGCCTCGGGCGTCGAGTTCTTGTAGTAGTAGTCGAGACCCGCTTCGCCGATGCCCACACAGCGCGGGTGCTGAGCGAGGGCCGCAATCTCTGCCGCGGAGATGTCGAGCTCCTCGTGCGCCACATGCGGGTGCGTGCCGACCGTGAAGTAGAGATCCTCATGCGCCTCGGCGATGGCCCGGTAGACATCGAACTGCCGCACGCGCATGGAGATCGTCACGATCGGGCCGACGCCGGCGCGGCGTGCCCGTGCAACGATCTCCTCACGGTTGCCTTCGAACTCCGGCACATCGAGATGACAGTGGTGGTCGACGAGCATCAGGGACCAGCCTTCTTGCCGCGCTTGCCCCCTTCTTCACCGCTCGCTTCCTCGACATAACGAGGGAATACGCCGGTCGGGGCCGGAAGCACCGTGTTCGGTTGCAAGCGACCTGCCGTACCCAGCGCCGCAAAAGTACGCCCCGAATTCCGGTTGTCCCAGGAGATCGAGGAGCTTCGCGCCGGCCTTTGGCATGACGGCCAGGCTTAAAACCGCGACTTGGCGCACCACCTCTGCCGTCACGTAGAGAATCGTCTCCATGCGCTTGAAGTCTGTCTTGCGCTTGGCCCATGGCTCCTCGGCCGCGAAGTAACGATTGGCGTCGCCCACGACCGTCCACACCGCGTCGAGATACGCCTTGATGCCCTGCCGGTCCATCGCTTCTCGCGTCTTGGCATAGAGCGCATCTGCCGCCGCCAGCATCGCACGGTCGGCATCCGTGAATGTTCCAGGCTCCGGGACGCGGCCCTCACAATTGCGCGCGATCATCGACAGCGAGCGCTGCGCGAGGTTGCCGAGGTCGTTGGCAAGGTCGGCGTTGATACGGTTGACGATCGCCTCGTGGCTGTAGCTGCCGTCCTGGCCGAAAGCGGCCTCGCGCAGGAAGAAGTAGCGCACCTGATCGACACCGTAGCCGTTCACGAGGTCGAACGGATCGACGACGTTGCCGACCGACTTCGACATCTTTTCTCCCCGGTTGTAGAGGAACCCGTGGGCGAAGACGCGATGCGGCGGAGCTATGCCCGCCGACATCAGGAACGCCGGCCAATAGACTGCGTGGAAGCGCACGATGTCCTTGCCGATGATGTGCACATCGGCCGGCCAGTAGCGCCAGCGCGGAGCGTTCTCGTCGGGAAAACCTGCCGCCGTGATGTAGTTCGTCAGTGCGTCGACCCAGACGTACATGACGTGCGCTGGTGCATTGCTCGACGCATCACGATCCGGGACAGGAATGCCCCAGTCCAGGCTCGTGCGCGAGATCGACAGGTCCGCCAGCCCCGACTTGACGAAGCTCACCACCTCGTTGCGCCGCTCGGGCGGCAAAATGAAGTCGGGGTGGGCCTCGTAGTAGGCGAGCAGCCGGTCCTGGAATGCGGAGAGACGGAAGAAATAGGTCTCCTCCTCGGTCCACTCGACTGGCGAGCCCAGCGGCTCGCGGCGCACTCCGTCGGTGCCGACGCTCGTCTCCTTCTCGTCGAAGTAGGCCTCCTGACGCACCGAGTACCAGCCCGCGTACTTGCCGAGATAGATGTCGCCGGCCTTCTCCACACGCCGCCAGATCTCCTCCGACGAACGATAATGCCGCGGCTCGGTCGTGCGGATGAAATCGTCCTGCGACACATCGAGGGCGACCATCATGTCGCGAAAGCGTTGGGAGTTGCGGTCGGCCAGCGCCTTGGGCGTGAGACCCTCGGCCACGGCCGTCTGCTTCATCTTGAGGCCGTGCTCGTCGGTGCCGGTGAGAAAGAATACGTCCTTGCCGTCCAGCCGCTCGAAGCGAGCAATGACGTCGGTTGCCAGCGCCGTATAGGCGTGGCCGATGTGAGGAGCGCCGTTGGGATAGAAAATCGGCGTGGTGATGTAGAATTTCTGCTGCCCGCTCATGATGCAGGTTCCGTTCGCTGGCCGTATCCGTTGGTGATGATGCCGGGCGCGCAAGAGTTTGCGCGTCCTGAGAAAAGGGGCGGATCAGCGCATTCGGGCGCCGGGGGACGTGATAGCCCCGGGCACGGCAGAACAGAACGTGATCGCGTCGAAGGTCATTGTCTCGTGTCTGGCCGATGAACGCGTGTGGATATCACGAATGCGGTGTGAACGCCACGGCCTCATAAGCGTGCCGCCCCAGCCAGGCGCGAGAGGGTGCCCAGCACAAGAGCGCGCTTGTCCAAATTGAGCTCCAACGCCTCGGCCTTCTCGCGCACGATCGCCTCCCACGCCTCGGCCCAAACAGCGAGCCTGGCCTCGGGGATAAGCTTGGCCGCGAAGGCGGCTTCCCCGCCCTCGCCGCCTGGCGCAGTCGCGGCACGAACGCTGCGAGCGAGGAAGCCCAGGAGCAGGCTAAAGAATGTCTCGAAGCGCTGCTCCGATGCGGGGCTGGAAAGATCGTCGGCCAGCAGGTGGGCTGCGGCCCAATCGACCTTCGGTAGATGAGAAAGAATGGTCTCGATCCGCCCGTAGAGGGCTGCACCGTCGCTGGCGCCAAGCTCCAGCAGGCGGCGCACACTGCCTTCGGCAAGCGGCTCCAGGCGGGCGAGTGCCTCGGGGGTCACAACATTGTCAGCGGCTTCAAGCGCTGCGGCAGCTGCCCCATGCAAATCAACATCCGATAAGGGCGTCAGGGGCAGGATGCGGCAGCGCGAGCGGATCGTCGGCAGGAGCCTTCCCGGCTCGGAGGTGAGCAGCAGGAATACGGTGCGTGACGGCGGCTCCTCCAGCGACTTCAGAAGCGCGTTGGCGGCATTCGGATTGAGGTCGTCCGCGGTATCGACGATGACGACACGCCAAGCGCCGACGTCGGCCGTGTGCGCAAGAAAGCCGCGCAGCCGCCGCACCTCATCGACAGGGATCGAAACACCGAAACGCTTTCTTGTCGGATCCCACTGCCGGCGAATGAGCAGAAGACCAGGATGCGACAACGCGCGAACCTGCCGTGCCGCCGCCGTATCCTCGCTCACATGCAAGGTCGTATGCGCAGGGTCACGCTCCTCCGGCTTGGCCAACAGAAACCGCGCGAAGCGATAGGCCAGCGTCGCCTTGCCGATGCCCTCGCGTCCGGCAATCATCCAGCCGTGATGCAGACGTCCTGACGTAAATGACTGTGCCAAGGCACGCTCGGCATCCGCGTGCCCGAACAGCAGTCTCGTCTCGCGCGGATGCGGAAAGCCCTCGAGACGATCTGCCTCGGGTAACTCCTCGATCTCCTGAAGCGCAGGCGCGCGTGCCATCACGGAGCCTTGCCGGGAAAATCCGGCGCAAAGCGTTCAAGCACAGCTTTACGCACCCGTTCCTCGACGGCGTCCAGCGTTCCCCCGGCGTCGATCATGCGACAGCGCACCGGGTCGGCCCGGGCGATCTGCAGATAGCCGTCGCGTAGGCGCCGGTGGAAGTCGAGGCCGCGCTGCTCGTAAGGGTCGGGCGCTGTGGTCTGCTGATCGCGCGCGGTGCGCCGCTCGGTTGCGCGCGCTAATCCCTGAGCTGGATCCATGTCGAGAATGAGGGTCAGATCGGGACGCGTGTTGCCCACCACGATACGGTCCAGCGCTTCGATGGCTTCGGGCGACATGGCACCGGCGGTGCCTTGATAGACGCGTGTGGAATCGCTGAAGCGATCGCAGATCACCCACGCGCCGCGACCCAGCGCTGGGCTGATGAGCGCCTCCACATGGTCGGATCGGGCTGCGAAAAAAAGCAGTGCCTCGGCAGTCGGCCCGTGCCGGGCCGTCGCGCCCGAAAGGATGAGATCGCGCACCTGCTCGGCAAACGGCGTCCCGCCCGGCTCTCGCGTCAGGACTGTCTCACAGCCCATTGCGCGCAGAAAATCCCCGAGCCGCCGGGCCTGCGTCGACTTGCCGGTGCCTTCGCCGCCCTCGAACGTAATGAATTTTCCCGCTGGCATATCTCAGTGCACCGGACAGGTGGTTCCGCAGCGCTCCCTGAAGGGTTACAGCGCCCAGCGGAACGCCATGTGCACGAGCGTGTCAAGGCCGCGCCGGATAACGCCGGCTGGCACGATGTCCTCGCCCGCCTGCAGCGGCACCTCGTTCATGGCCTGAGCGGGGGTCGTCACGCGTAGCGTTGCCACCGTGTCACCCTTGCGGATGGGCGCCTTCAGCGGCGACTTGTATATGATCTCTGCTCTCAATCGCTGGTTTGGCGGCAGCTTCGGCAGGACAACGTGCACGCCGTCGCTGCCGACGAGCGGCACGAACATGCGGCTGCCGCCCCATACGCGCGCTGTGCCGACAACCTCACCGGCGCCGAACAGCGTATATTCGGTTGTGCTCTTGAAGCCCCATTCCAGAAGGCGGGCCGCTTCGCTCTTGCGCTCTTCCTCGCGCTCCAACCCGTTGACGACGACGATCAGACGCCGATTGTCCTGCTTGGCGGAGGCAACCATGCCGTACCCGGCGTCCTTGACGAAGCCGGTCTTGAGACCGTCGACGCCGAGGCTCAACGCCAGCAGAGGATTGCGGTTATGGAAGCGATGTTTGCGGTATTGGAATTCACGCTGGCCAAAGCGCTTGTAAAGGTCGGGGTAATCGCGAATGAGATGGCGCGCCAGCATGGCAAGCTCGCGTGCGGTCATCAGGTGCTCTGGTGCAGGCAGGCCGGTCGCATTACGGAACGTTGATTTCTTGAGACCGAGCTTGCGCGCCTCCTCGGTCATCAACAGTGCAAAAGAGTCCTCGCTGCCGGCCATACCTTCTGCAACTGCGATACAGGCGTCGTTGCCTGACTGCACGATAATCCCCTGCAGGAGCTGATCGAGTGGCTCCTTGGTGTTCACGGGCACAAACATTGCTGATGTGCCCGATGGCGCACCGCCTTTGCGCCAGGCGTTGACGCTGACGAGAAACTCGTCCTCGAGCTTGACCTGGCCAGTCTTGAGCGCCTTGAAGATCACCGCCACCGTCATCAATTTGCTCATGCTCGCGGGCGGTGCCAACTCGTCGGCGTTGTGCTGAAACAGCACCGCGCCGGTCTCTGCCTCCATGACGATGGCCTGGCGTGCCCTGGTGGTGAACTCGGTTTGCGCAACGGCGGCGCTCGCCCAACACATCCATACAAGTGCGAATGCAGAGCATCGCACTATTCCTCCCCGCGCACCGGCGACGAGTCCCTTCATGCAGATTGACGGATATCCTTGCATCGCTCGCGCGACTATTGGGTCTGGGTGCTCGCCAAGTCAATCGGGGTCAGCAAGCGGTGACGACTTCAGCCAAATGAATTTACTTAGCGCCTTCAGGGTTGCCGATGCGGCATCGCCTGCTCGGCGTAACGCCGGCCGCGCGCCGGGCCGTACCAGGGTTGGCTGGCGACGAAAGCCTGCTCCCGGTGGTCACTGCCATCGAGGGGTGCGCGACCGGCATAGCGCACACGAACATGTGCCAGGCCCTGCCCTGCGAAACCCAAGAGCCCTGCAGCATGGCGCGACAGATCGATGATGCGCCCCTTGGCGTAGGGTCCTCTGTCGTTGATGCGCACCAGGACCGTGCGGCCTGTTTGCATATTTGTGACATGCGCATACGAGGGGAGCGGCAAGGTTGGATGCGCGGCCGTCAGCGCACCCATGTCGTAAATCTCGCCGTTGGCGGTTTTGCGCCCGTGGAAGTCATCGCCGTACCAAGATGCCACGCCGGTCCGATCGTAGACGGGGTCTTCCTGCGGAATGTACCAGCGCCCTGAGATTTGGTACGGAGCCCCGATCTTGTAGGTGCCACCGCCCTTCGGGACAGATCCGCCCCAGGCGACGCGCGGACTGGCCGACACGCCCTTGCCGGGATCATAGGCGCTGCGCTTGGCGAGTCCGCCACTCGAGCAGGCGCTGAGCGCCACGGCGAGCATGGCAAGCAACGGCAGAGCAGGCGGCAAAGCGCCCAAGCCGCGACGGCGGGCCAGCAAACACATGGTAACAACGACGCTCCCCAGGGCCACGGTCTGTCTAGCCGCCGGATCAGGAGCGTACTGACAGTCGATCAGCCTGAACAAATTCGAGCTCAGGATGGCAGACGGGGGTTGCTACCCGGTAAAGCTTACATCGGGTTGTAGTGACGGGGCACACGCCACCTATCAATCTCGGCGGCCAGTCCCCGTTCGGTGAGGGTCTGATTTTCGGGTTATCATAGGACAAAGGGCGTGTTACCTGCCTGGTCCTTCGGAAACGGATGGGTGGCCGAGTGGTTTAAGGCACCGGTCTTGAAAACCGGCGTGGGTTCACGCCCACCGGGGGTTCGAATCCCTCCCCATCCGCCACACCCACGCCTGATCACGTCTGCCCATGTCGGTCGACAGGTCAGAAATCCCCAGAATAAGCCCTCTTCTTACTGTCAGCGTCTGTACTCGTCCGCCAATGTCGGCTAACAGCGGGGATCACAACATGGGCAGAAACATGGGCAAAGGTCGCGATGGGGCGCCACGTCCACAAGCTCACCGCAGTCAAAGTCGCTGCCGCCAAGAAGCCCGGCTACATCGCCGATGGCGGCAATTTGTACCTGCGCGTTGCGCCGGGCGGCAGCAAGAGTTGGATGTTCCGCTTCACGGCTGGCTGGCAGGACACGTGATGCCGGGCTCGGCTCGTATCCCACCATCAGTTTGAGCAAGGCACGCGAGGAGGCCGAGAAGTATCGGCGGCTTGTTGCCGGTGGCGCCGATCCAATCGAGATACACCGGAGCGAGCGGCAAACGGCTCTCATCGCGTCTGCCAAGGCTATCACCTTCGAGGAGTGCGCCCGGACCTTTGTCGCCAGCCACGAGGCTGGCTGGCGCAACGAGCAAGCATCGGGCGCAGTGGTCCAGCACGCTCAAGACCTACGTGTATCCCGCTCGCGGGCAGCCTGCCCGTGCAGAGCATCGATACCACCATCGTCTTGTCGGTGTTGCAGCCGATCTGGACTTCCAAGCCGGAAACAGCCAGCCGCGTGAGAGGCCGTATCGAAGCGGTACTGAACTGGGCGAAGGTGCGGGGCTATCGGGATGGTGAGAACCCGGCCCGTTGGCGGGGGCATCTCGATCACCTGTTGCCCGCCAAAAGCAAGGTGCGCCGGGTCGTGCACCACGCCGCCCTGCCCTACGCCAACGTCAGCGCGTTCGTGGCAGGCCTGCGCGAGCAGATCACGGTGGCGACACGTGCATTGGAGTTTCTTATTTTGACGGCCACCCGCACAAGCGAGACGCTCAACGCCACATGGGGCGAGGTCGATCTCGAAGAGCGGTTATGGGAGATTCCGGCAGAGAGAATGAAGTCCGGCCGTGCCCATCGGATTCCGCTGTGCAGGCGGACCATACAGAATTCTGAACGAGATGGCGGGGCTTCGGCAGAGCGAGTTTGTATTCCCCGGCGCCAAGCCAGGGCGGCCGCTGAGCAATATGGCTCTGGCAATGTGGCTCCGCCGCATGGGTTACCACGACATCACTGTCCATGGCTTTCGGTCGACTTTTCGCGACTGGGTGGCGGAACGGACCGCTTTCGCTGGCGAGGTCGCCGAGATGGCGCTGGCACATGCCGTCCCGGATGCGGTGGAACGGGCGTACAGGCGCAGCGACCTGCTCGATCAGCGCCGCAAACTGATGGAGGCTTGGGCAGCGTTTTGTAGCGGCAGCCTGTCGCAAGGCGCCGGCACTCGTAAGGCCCGGAGGGCTACTGCTTAGACGACCTGAGCACCCCATTGTAGGACGCCTGTGAGCCCAATCCGACGCCCACGACAGCGTGGCGCGAAACGCAGCCGCCGAAGAGGAACCGCTGGCCAGGGGCGCTGGAGGCGCGCGAGATCACGGCCGCCGACGTTACTCGCGTTGCGGATGCTGGGAACATCCCGGATGAGCTACGCCCGTCCTTTGCGCGGTGGCTCAAGGGCGACCCTGCACTTTTGCTGGCTCGCGGATCGACACTACCGAGACGACAAGACGCTGCGGGCCAAGAAAGTCACACTCACTCGTCTCTTGGACCAAGTGTCGAGGGTGCGCATCGAACTCGACAAGGTTGACCTCAGACAGCATTTGCTCGGGGCTGCATTGCAGAAGCTTGTTCTGGGAAAGACCACGGGCTGACGGAAACGAGATCGGTACGAACAGATTGTGCGGAAGTCGGCGGCGCGGATGCAGCGTGCATCAGACACAATCGATGGCTGGAGGAGCTTCTCCAGCATGACCTGAAGCATCTGGAGCGCAGGCCGGAAACCGGAGACGAGCGAAGAGCACGTGAGCAGGCCGCCAGCAAGCCCGCCATCGACCATCTCACCCAAATGATCGTCAGCTATTGGCGAGGGCAGCTCCATGGCAAGCCCACGGCAGCGGCTATGGGCGATTTTGCCGTCGCCGTCTTCAGGCTGGCCGGAGACGAGCATCTCGCGCGAGACAGCCGTCGAGCGACTGAAGGTCTATTTGCGCTCCCACGCCCGGTAAAAGGTCGGCGCTAAATCTTCTCGTTTTACCGGCTCTGCGGCCGCAATTTCTTCGTCAGACGTTGCACGACGGTCTAAATCGGAGAACGGCATGATTGCGGAAACCACACTTCAGCGCCAACGCCTGGCGCTCAGCGTAGCGGAAGCGGCCGTTGAAGCCGGTGTCGGTCGCGATCAAGTCTATGCGGCTATTCGTGACGGCCGACTTGAGGCGCGCAAGTGGGGACGCCGCACGGTCATCACTTACGATGCACTGCAACGATTTCTTGGCGGGTTGCCGCTGTTGCGGCTTCCGCCGCCGCCGTAGAGCGCGAAAGCTCGAAGGCACCTTCTGAAAAAAAATGGCCGTTGGGTTGCTACCCCGCAACGGCCGAAATCAAGCTTCGATGGCGGAAGTATAGTGCTTCCCGCGCCTGCCCGCAATGTTTGCAGCCGCCATCCTGAACCCGACAGAGGTCAAAGCGATGGCGACCGGCGATTTGCATACAATGTTGCGCCTCTACCACGACGCTGCCGAGGGACTGGACGGCGTGTTCATGCTGATGAGCATCCATGCCAACACCGGCCGGGTGGCGGTCAATCAGTTTGACATCGGCGATGTGGATGCCATGGCAGCCCAAGCGGTGACATGGGCTGAACACAGCAATGTCTACATGCCTCCGGCCATTCTGCGGCGCGATCTGCCGCCGGGAAGACGAGGCACGGTGGATGACACCGTCGCCATCCTAGGCTTGGTCGTTGATGATGACCATGACACCGGGCGCACATGCAATTTGCCGGTGGGGGTCGCTCCGACCTGCGTTATCACCACGTGCAGCCGACCCGAGGTGAACCGCCACATCCATTTTGCGTTCACGCAGCCGCTTTTACCAAGTGAAGCGGCACCTCTGGCCGATCTGTTGCACGGCAAGTGCGGCGGCGATTTCGGCACCAAGGATATCGCCCACGTCTGGCGCCTGCCCGGTACGCTGAACCATCCCAACGCAGCCAAGATCAAGCGCGGTCGTCCGACCGAGCCGCAGCCTGTGACGCTGGCTGGCGGGACATTCCGAAGGCTCGATGCTGGCGAGCTACGGCAGGTCCTGGAAGGGATGCCGGATCGCCGTATGGCGCAGGCACAGCCCCCCTGTGCGATGGCGGCCGAGCAACAGTGCATCATTGAAAGGCTGCCCGGTCGGCTCCGCGATCTGATCGAAGCGGAAGGAGAGGAGGATCGTTCGGCGCACTGCTTCAGGACCATGCTCGCCCTGATGGACCACAACCTCAGCGACCACGATGTGCGTCTCGTGGCGGTAGGTGCACCCTTCGCTAGGAAATTCACGGAACGGGGAGATATCGATGCCGAAATTGCGCGCGTGCGCAGCAAGCACGAGAGCCAGAAGACGGCGCGGTCGAATGGCACGGCTTCGCCGTCGAGCCCAGTTTCCTCGCCCTCCGGCGCGCGGCGGACGCAGGCTGATACGCTGATCGAGATCGCCTCTGATGAGGGCGTGCAGCTTTATCATGCGCCGGACGACACAGCCTTTGCGGATGTCGACGTCGATGGCCACCGTGAGACCTGGCCGGTCAGGAGTGCGGGCTTCGCTCGGTGGCTGCGGCGAGCCTTTTTCGCCAAGACCGAACGCGGCCCGAACAGCACCGCGATGGCGACGGCAACAGGGATGATCGAGGCACGTGCCCACTACGAAGGGCCGGAGCGTCCTGTTCACATGCGCGTGGCGACCGAGGGGGATCGCATTTATCTCGACCTCTGCGATCCGAACTGGCGTGCCATAGAGATCGATGCTGATGGCTGGCGCATCGAGGATGCGCCGCCGGTCAGGTTTCGACGAGCGAAGGGCATGCTGCCGCTGCCTGCACCAGTGCGCGGGGGCGGAATCGAAGAGCTGCGTGAGCACCTGCACGTGAGTTGCAGCCATTTTGTGCTTGTCGTGTCCTGGCTGCTTGCCGCCTTACGCGGACGTGGCCCCTACCCGACCCTGTCGCTGAACGGTGAGCAGGGCACCGGCAAGACAATGACCGCCGACATGCTGCGGCAGCTCGTTGATCCGAGCGCCGCTTCCCTGCGCGTTCTCCCTCGTGACGTACGCAATCTCTATGTCTCAGCCCTCAATGGTTACGTCATGGGGTTCGACAACCTTTCCAGCATTCCGGCCGAAATTTCCGACGCGCTTTGTCGCCTGTCGACGGGCGGAGGATTCTCGGTACGCGCCCTGTACACAGACAGCGACGAAGTTCTGTTCGATGGCCAGCGCCCGATTGTCATGACGAGTATTACCGATGTTGCAGATCGAGCAGACTTGGCCGACAGACTGATTCTGGTTCGGCTGGATGCATTACCAGAGCACGAGCGGAAACCCGAGGACGAGCTGCGGAGCGCGTTTGAGGCGGCGAGACCGCGCATCCTCGGGGCTTTGCTCGATGTGGTGAGCCACGGGCTCAAGATGCTGCCCGATGTGCAGCTCGATTGTTCGCCGCGCATGGCAGACTACGCCAAGTGGCTGCGCGCCTGCGAAACGGCAGTTTGGTCGCCCGGCACGCACATGGCCGCCTACAACGCCAATCGGCACGAAGCCATTGAGATCGTCCTGGATGCCGACCCTGTCGCCATTGCCGTGCGCACCTTAATGGCGGATCGCACCATGTGCGTCGCCACTGCGACCGAACTCTTGGATGTCCTTAGCCAGCTCGTCTCTGAGGATACTCGTCACAGCAGGGAGTGGCCTAAGGCGGCAAACGCGCTCTCGGGCCGCCTCGTCCGGTTGGCACCCGGTCTGCGGCGCGTGGGTGTGGCCATCACATTCGATAGAAGCGGGGACAGGCGCCAGATCATCATTGAGAAGCAGCAGCCGTCATCATCGTCATGATCGTCATCCCATGGCACAACAGATGTTGGAAACACAGCGGCAGTCGTGACGATGTGACGATGATGACGCTCTTTTCGCTCAGGCGAACATGTAGGGTCGCGAGGTGGTGTTGCTCGATGACGCGAAAGCCCGCACCTGAATGGAAGAGCACGCACATTCGACTTTTATAAATCGCGTGCTTGCATCACACTGGCCGGGTGCTCCTGACCAGAGCTTGCGCAAAACGGCACTGGCAGCGACGGCGCACCTGCACCTGCGGTAACGTGAGTGGCGTTCGGATCGAGGGATCGAACCTGCTCATGGGCTCCGACATCACACTGAAGTTGGCCTGCTACGGCGCGGCAGCCGCTCTGTGCGCCGTCACGGTGGCGGCCAATCTCAAGTTCGGCCTGACACTGGGCAGCACGCCCGAAGAGAAGGCCATCTACGCCACCGCCAGCGTGGCCGCCGACGTGTTCAAGTGCACTATGATCATGGTCGTGATCCGGCTCTGGCAGAAACGCCAGCGCTGGTTGGCAGGCGTCGGCGCGGTATTTGGCGTCGCTCTGCTTGATGTGGTCGTTGGCATCGGCGGCTGGATTTGCACTGGCGACGCGAGAGCACACCGCCGCCATGCATGCCGCCACCAGCAAGGTCATCGACGGGTGGACGACGACCATCCGCCGCGCCGGTGAGCAGCTCGCGCTGGTCGAACGGTCCCGGCCATCAACGGTCATCGAGGCCGAACTCGCCAGCCAACTCGTCCCGGCTGCGATCTGGAAACGAACACAGGCCTGCACCGAGCTGACCCTGCCCGAGAGCCACACGGCCTGTGCTCGCGTGCTGGCGCTGCGGCAGGAGCTGGCCGCCGCCCAATCGGCGCGAGCGCTCGAAGAGCGGGTTGACGAGGCCCGGCGTCACCTCGCCACCGCGCCGGTGGTGGGTCAGACCGCCGATCCGCAGGTGGCGGGTCTGGCGGCGCTGGTGGGTGCCGAGGAGCCCACCCTGCGGCGTGCTCTGGCGTTGTTGCTCGCGGTTCTGGTCGAGGCGGGTTCCGCAGTCGGCTTTCCCCTGGCTAGTGCCGCCACGGCCAACCCGCCACCCCCACCACAAACAGGCGCAACCTCACGCACGCCAGCAGTTCCCGGTCGCGCACCCAACGGCTCTGCGCCTTCCGGGGTGGTGAGTTTTGCAGAGCGGGCGGCGCGCAGAAAGCGTGGTCGCCGACCCGCCACCCAACCCGACGCTTCGCTGGTGGGTTGGGCCGCGCAATGCCTGCGGCGTGATCATCATGGCTGCATCGGCGCACGCACCACCTACCAAGCATACTGCCGGTGGGCGGAGGGTGCGGGCGTCAACGCCGTTACCGAGACCAAGTTCGGCCGCTTCATGACCGGCAACATCGCCGCCATGGGCGGCAAGAAGGTCGAGCGCCGGCAGGGAGCCTTCTACGTCGGCGTCGACCTGATCTAGGAGCCGGATCAGCCGGCCGTCAGGATGGCGGCATGAGCAAACGGACTCGGCCGCATTGTCACGGGTAACCAAATCAGGGCGGCGCGCAGCTTGCTCGACTGGTCGACGGGCCAAGCTTGCTCGTGCAGCCGGTCTTCACCCCAATGCCGTCGCCTATTGGGAGCAGACGCCTGTCATCCCGACTGGCCGCCGCGAGCCGCATGCCTGCACGAGGATCAGGGAGGCGCTGCACGATGCCGGTATCGAGTTCGTCGGCCACGCCAAGCCGGGCGTTCGCTTGTGCGACAACGCCAATTACGTCAGCCGCCCCCCATCGCGCGCGCGCCCGCGTCATGGGGTGATACGAGTTTCGCCACGTTTGGCGGTGCTGCTCGGAAGTAAGACCGTGCCCGTCGCTGCGACGCCTCGCAAGTCGCCATCTCACCCATGCGGAGCCAAGACCCGCACCGGCGCACCGTGCCAGCGGAGGGCCTTAGCCAACGGCCGTTGCCGCAATCATGGCGGTGCCTCCACGGGACCGACGACGCCGGCGGGACGAAGACGGATTGCCGAGGTGCAGCGGAGGCGCTGGACCGAATGGCGTGCGCAAAGGATGTAGCAACGGCTTCGTGAACCACGAAACATAGCTCAATCAACCGAGGTGATGATGTCGAACACCAACATCACGACGAACCATACCGAGCCCTCGACAGCCTTGTGGCCGAGGGCGATCAGGCTATGACCGGCTGGCGCGCTCAACCCTAGACATGCTGATGATCATCACCAAGCTCGCCGAGCGCGGCGTCAGTTCGTGTCGCTGGCCGAGCCCTGGGCCAACACCGATAGTCCGGCCTCCAAGCTCATGTTGACGATGATGGCCGGCATTGCCGAGTTCGAGCGCGGCCGCATCCGCGAGCGTCAGCGGGAAGGCATCGTCCTGGCCAAGACCAAGGGCGTGTTCAAGGGCGGCAAGGTGCGCTTCGATCTGGCCGTCATCCAGCAGAAGCGCGCGGAAGGCATGACGCCGACCGAGATCGCACGGCATCTCGGCTGTAACCCGGCAACGGTGTTCAGGGCGCTGCGCGCGACGGCGCGCCAGGGCCGCCTTGCGGAGGGCCGCCGCACCGCATGGTCGGTACGGTAGGCCACTGAAACCGGCCTTCACGGCTCTGGAGTTCCACGATCAAATGGAACGCCACAATCCGTGATTGGACAATTTGTACGAAATCACACATAGCCGTCCGAGGAACGTCTCCGCTTCTGTCAACCTTGCGCGGCGTTCCAGTATAGCGCCCGACGTACCGCGCACCACAAGGGGCGCTCTACTCTCTGCGCAACTTCGCAACGAGGGATGGGGCGCATGCGGGCGACAAATTTCCTGCGGCTGAAGAGTGCGTCGCGTTCGCCTGTAACGGGCAAGGCCATGCACCGGGCTTTCGATGAGGCTTGGAGCCTGCTTGCCGCCCGCTATGGCAATGATCAAGATGCTGCTGAGCGTGCGCGCTTGCGGCTTGCCGACTGCGTCCACCGCGTCACATCAGACGCCAGCATGGATGTGAGCGAGATCAAGCGCAAAGCCCTCGACATGCTGCTCATCATCGACAACATCTAGGGGCTTGGTGCGCTCACCGATAAGCCTCGATCGACCTACTCTCTACGAGCAGGTTACGCAGCCGGTCAGCAACAACCGCCTGTCGGTCCCAAGCAGCGGCCACGGCGTGCACGCCTTGACGACGCAGTGTGGCTGCTTGCTTACGATCGGCACTGCCTTTGGCCGCCACTGCGTCGATTAAATACTCGATCTCGACATCAGTAAGTGCACGCCATTTTTTTGCAAATGGGACAACCGTGCCCATGGTCAGCGCCCTCCCTGCCGTTTTTTCCCGCGCGCAGTCTAATTTGTGCTCGGCGTTGGTCAACGCGACTAAAGTCATCGTCGTGTTCGGTAATCTCCCCGTGAGATTTCCGGGCATACCCCGATTGGCCATGACGCCAATTCGTGACGATGGTCCCGCAAGGCCAACACGCGAGCTTCCCTCGCTCGTTTCCTCGATCCCCCCCGTTGCCGGAACGTGCACCCCCCGCATGGTGTTGGCCTGCTACCTCCCACCCACGTCGTAGCCGCCGCTGCCGCCACATCGTGACGACGCCTGCACCAGCGATGCGTCGATGACACGTGGGTTGGCGGCAAAACCTTGCTGCGCATACCGTGAGCGCATGTTGTGACATTAGCAACTGTCGCTCCGCCGCGTGGTCATATTCGCGCGAGCCTGGGCTCATCGATAACCGATTAGGTTTTGAGCGGACGCTTCATGATGCCGAGCGCCATGGCGCGAAGCACAAGGGGATCGCGAATGCCTAAGCGCGTATAGGCAAGCACGGCACTCGCCAGCGCGACGCGCACAGAGTCGAGCTTGCGTGCGTTCAAGTGCCGAAAGTCGGGCTGAACTCGGGTCCACACCGCGTCGAAGACGTGACCCATCATCTGCACGGTATCAGGATCAAAGACGGCGTTGTCGATAAGGCGGTGCGGCATGTCCGACCTAAAATGCCTCATGCTGTTGCGCGAGACGGCCCTTTACCTATTGCGGCGTGTAGGTGCCGTTGGACTTCTTCTCCAACCCGGCGCGTCGCCTATGCTGATCCGGCCCGGCGTAATCCTGTCCACAACTACGTTGCCCATCATCGCGTTTCTCCGCGCCCGTTGCGCTAATGTGCGGAATCGAACATTGCAGGGTGACCGCGACTCATCTTGTCTCACTACTTACCCCATCGGATCGATTTGGTCCCATGTCGCGGGTCCTACACAAGTGGCGCGGCCCCGGGCGACCCGCAGCCATGGATAGCCTTTTATGTCGTATCGCTAATGCCGGTTGGCCCTTTGAGGATGTCGATGACACCACGGTTTCATCCCGCACCCCTGAAAGAAATGGCGCGCTTGAGGTTCCGCGAGCTGTCGTCAGCGGATCGAGAGACATACACGGATGTCGTCGATCAGCACGCCCTCATTGCATACTCCGACTGCCAGACCTGGATCATCGAAGGCGACATGCTGCGCATCATCGAGGTCGACCAGGAGCAGATGCTCGCGTCGCAGCAGTTCTTTGCCTTGGAGCCGTGGGGAGACGCCGTGGCCACATTTTCGTGAGCCTGGAGCCTGATGCAATCCGCCATCGTTCGCCGACCGCGTGGTAGTTGTCGGGCCGCGCGGAGGTGGTGACGCCGGTCGTCAGACTTGCAATGTGGAAAGAAGCAGAGCTGCACCATGCCTGAAGGCACGTTCCAGTCACGGGGGAGGGACGGTGGAAACGAGCAGGGGAACGCTCGTGTGCTGGCTCTACGGCACGTAGCTCTATCGAGACCGCCCAGCGCAGTTAATCGGTGAATAACCTGAATTTGGCTCGGGAAACTGTCCAGGCATCGTCATCAAGGCCAGGCAATCCGCGACTACCCCGGCCATTGGCGGCAATACTCACCTCAAGTTTCAACCTGATGCGAAGTGGGGGTTGTGCTGATGGGCGCTGGCCCAGGCATGCCGGTAGCCTAGCTCGATGAGCCTCGCATGGCGTGACTGCCCATGACCCGCATACTGATCGCCGATGACCACGACGTGGTGCGCACGGGTGTCCGGCGCACCCTCGAAGATCACCCTGGGTGGAGCGTCGTCGCCGAAGCTGCGGACGGCAAAGACGCCATCGCCCAGGCCATCGCCACCAAACCCGACGTGGCCATCCTCGACTATAGACTGCCCTTGATCGACGGCATCGAAGCCACACGCCAAATCCGTCGGCGCGTGCCAAGCGTCGAGGTTCTCATCTTCACGATGCAGGATGACGACGAACCTGTTGCGTGAGGCGTTGAGCGCTGGAGCGCGCAGCTACGTGCAGAAGTCGGATGCCGGGCAGCATTTGATTTCTGCGGTCCAGTCGCTGGCCGAGCACAAGCCCTACTTCACTGACCGGGCGTCACAGGTCCTGCTGGACACCTTCCTGACCGAGGCGGACAAGGTCCAGCAGATCCTGACTGACCGCGAGCAAGTTGTGGTTCAGCTGGTCGCCGAGGGCCACAGCAACAAAGAGGCGGCCGCTGTTCTCAACGTCAGCATCAAAACTGTCGAGACGCACCGAGCCTCGATCATGCGCAAGCTCGACCTCACCTCCTCGGCCGCATTGGTGCGCTACGCCATTCGCAACAATTTGGTGCAGGCATAAGAAACCCTGTGCGAAGCCGCCAACTCCCCGGCTCCCTCGGCAGCGAGCGGGTGGAACGACGGCACTCAGCCAAGCCACAATGCGCGAGTGCGCCAGCATCAACCCAGTTGGACAGGGCTGCCATTAACCCAAGGCCACGCCCTTCTCCCCGTATTTGGTTTGATGGTCTAAGTCTGATGCCACGGGACCTTGCCGATGGGTCCCAGAGCGTCCAATTCGTGACCTTGGCATGACCCGCATCTTGATTGCTGATGACCACGCCGTGGTGCGCACGGGTGTGCGGCGCATCCTTGAAGACCATCCCAACTGGAGTGTTGTCGCTGAAGCGGCGGACGGCAAAGAGGCCATCGCCAAGGCCATCGCCACCAAGCCCGACGTAGCCATCGTCGATCACTCGTTGCCTCTCATCGACGGCATCGAAGTCACGCGGCAAATCCGACTGCGTGTGCCAAGCGTCGAGGTCCTCATCTTCACCATGCACGACAACGAAAACCTGCTGCGCGATATGGTGGAGGCGGGAGCGCGTGGCTATGTGCTGAAGTCAGACGCCGAGGAGCATTTGATTTCTGCCGTCCAGTCGCTGGCGGCCCACAAGCCCTACTTCGCCAGCCAGGCTTGCGAGGGTCTGCTGGAAACATTGCGCACGGATGGGCGACAGTTCGATCAGCCCCTGACCGGCCGCGAGCGCGAGTATCGTTCAGCTGGTCGCCGAGGGCCACAGCAACAAGCAGATCGCGCACGTGCTCAATATCAGCGTCAAGACGGTCGAGACCCATCGAGCCTCGATCATGCGCAAGCTCGACCTCACCTCCATGGCCGCATTGGTGCGCTACGCCGTGCGCAACAAGTTGATCGAGGCTTGAGCCGATCACGTTCCCGCTGCGCACGACACCAAAATCAGCGACCGCAACTTTGGGAGCCGCGACCACTCCCCCAATGGCGGCAGACGCCTACCCGAGGTGCGCCGTTCGGCATCCCTAGGGGTTAACGCTACTTCCAACTGCGGGAAAGACCCGATCCGGCCTGCGGAAAGATCTGCTAGTAGTCCGAGTTGGACACCTACCGTCGGCATCGAGGTCCCGGTGCAGCGTTGAGCGAATTCAACCCACCGATGGGGACAGATGCACAACAAGCTGGCTCCCGAGTTGCCCTGCCGCGAACTGCTGGATGCGTTGCCCGCTGCCATCTACACCACCGACGCCGCCGGCCGCATAACGTACTACAATGCGGCCGCCGTTCAGCTGGCTGGTCGGACGCCCGAGATCGGCAGCGATGAATGGTGCGTAACCTGGCGACTCTACCGTCCTGACGGAAGCCTACTGCCGCACGACGAATGCCCAATGGCGGTCGCCCTGAAAACAGGACGCCCCGTAAGAGGCATGGAAGCTGTTGCAGAGCGTCCTGATGGCACGCTGGTGCCGTTCATGCCTTACCCGACGCCGCTGCATGATGCGTCGGGCAATGTCATCGGTGCCGTGAACATGTTGGTTGATCTGACGGACCGCTCGCAGGCGGAGCAGGCCAGGAAAGTGCTCGCCTCTATCGTCGAGCACTCTGATGACGCCATTGTCAGTAGGGACCTCAATGGCGTCATTGCCAGCTGGAACCCTGGAGCCGAACGCCTTTTCGGCTACACGGCCGATGAGGTCGTCGGCAAGTCTGTCACCGCTTTGTTTCCAGAACACCTCCGGAATGAGGAAAGCGCAATTCTTGAGCGCATACGACGTGGCGAGCAGATCGAACACTATGAGACGGTGCGCTGCCGCAAGGATGGCAGTCTGGTCGATATCTCGTTGACGGTGTCCCCTTTAAGGAATGCCGCAGGCAAGATCACGGGCGTGGCTAAGATTGCGCGGGACATCAGCGCGCGCAAGAAGGCGGAGCACGAGCGGCTGCTCGCTCTTCAGGACGAGGAGCGCCGACGCATTGCCAATGAGCTACATGACTCGACCGCACAGCATTTGGCGGCCATCAGCCTCAACCTGATGCGGGTGAGAGCGGATGCTGAGGTCAAGGCTGAAACACGCGACATCCTGGACGAAATCGGTGGGTCGCTAGCGGAAGCCACAAAGGAGCTGCGCGCCTTTAGCTATCTCCTTTACCCGCCAGACCTGCAAAAGGAGGGTTTGTCAGTCACGCTCAGGCGATATGTCGAGGGTTTCGGTCGGCGGACTGGACTGAAAGTCACGATCAGATCATGCGGCAGTGTCGACCAACTGTCGCTACCGCTTCAGCAAGCGCTGCTCCGCGTTGTTCAGGAGGCATTGACCAACGTCTATCGTCACGCCTCGGCGACGCGCGTCTCCGTCAATTTCAGATGTGTGGGCAAGAGACTGCGTTTGGTGATCAGCGATGACGGGCAGAAAACTGAGGCAACCGCCGGACAGAACGGGGAGCCGTTCCGCTTGGGGATGGGCATCCCAGGCATGATCTCCCGCATGCAGCAATTCGGCGGCAATCTTGACATTCGTTCTGGCCGTAACGGCACTGCCGTTCATGCAACAGTGCTCATCGGTTGACGGGTCAGGCCATCACGCCGAACACGCCGCTCGCGGTGGCGGCCTTCTGGCAAGGCCGGGGCGCTAGACTTGGCTGGCCGTGTCGACGACACGTCCAACCGGCATGACCAACAACCGTTGCCCCCTCTCGTCTTCGACCTCGATCTGGATGTCTAGACTGGCCGCAGTTCCCTTGAGCACCTCTTGGCTCAGGACCTCTCGCGCGCTTTCGAGCACGACCGCTCGCACCGCCTCCAGGTCTGGGAACTCCTCGGGAGGGTCGTCGTCGGGCAGGAGCTTGCCGTTCACCTTCACTCTGACGAAGTATCGAGGCATCGATCTTCTCCGTACGGACAAAATCGGCCTGAAGCGGTGAAGGTTCAAGAGCGAAGTTGGTGCGCAATCAGACCGATGAGAGCGGAGCGACGGCATTTTTGGAACTCAGCTGGCAACGCTGATGATCAAGACCTGAGTTGTGACAGGGCTCGCGGTTTCTGCCTGTTGATCTGTGCGACTCCATACCAACTCCGACCTTGACGCCTTTCAGCTTCAGGCATGTTGTCCCCTGGATCGAAAGCATGGAAGTGAGGGGCCGTGCCGGACAACTTTCTCCGTCGTTGGGTTGCTGCGAACGTGGAGCCGGTGCCTGCGCAAAGCAGGCACGACCGAGTTGCGATCTGGGCCGCTTTCTGCGTCACTGACGCCATGCTGAACGGCTTCTCCCCTGACGACATCGCGAAGGCCGCTGGGGGCGACATCCTGACCTACCTCCGCAAGGCGGCAGACGATGTTGCGAGAGGCTGAGCAGGCCGCCGCACCGGCGCACACATCGACCAAAATTACGGTCTGCTATCCTCCTCGCCCTCATTCGAGGCATTTACGTCATGGCGATGTGAGCGTGGCCAATGGAATATCCGAGGGTTCAACGCTGAACGTTGGCCCGGTCCATCGCCCTTGCATCTAGGTGGGCATCAACAATGCAAGCGGGCACAGACCAGAGCCCAGACGCTTTTAGTCGTGCCGTGCGCCAAGTGGCGACGGCGCCCATCGCGACGGCGCCCATCAGGAAGCCTAAGAATGCCGCCCCCAAGAAGGCGTAGGGCGCCATGACTAAACGCGAGTGGATAGTTGTGCTGGTGCTGACGGCCCTGCTGGTGGGCGCCATTCTCCTGTTCGACCAACGCTTCCCAATGTCCGACTGAAGACCCGGCCGGGTCGCGGTTTAATGTCGGCGAGATCGGCAGCCGCAGGGTCGCGCGCGAGCTGCATCACCAGAACGACATCGGCGTCGTCAGCAAATGCAATCTTGACGAAAATGCCTCCGACCTCGGTCAGCAAGATAGGTCCCGCTCACCTGATACTGCCACATCGTGGCGCCGCCTGCTGCCGCACAGCCGACGATGCCGGTCATCATGCATAGGGGAATGCCCCCGATCGACCTCTTCCAATCGGTGAAAGACAAACGCAACACCTTTGCCCACGCGCTGTGGTTTACGCACGAGAGCGGAGACGTTTACCTTTCAGAGCCGTCCACCGACATGAAGGAAACAATCGGGTGGCAGCGCCGAAAAGTACCTATCACGGAGATCAAATACGATCTCTCGCGCATGCAGGAGTTGGCCGACAGGATCAACGAGGTCGTGAGTTGGGTCGAGGATCGCCCGATCCGGGTCGGGTGGCGGCGCATGCGCATTCGCCTTGGTGCGAAGAAGCCAAAGAAAAAGTGAGCATCGAAAGGACGGCTCGCAGAACGGCTTCCTTCAAGCTGCGTCAAACTCAAGCCTTTCGGCCGTGGCGCTCGATGAATTTTGCGAATGCTTCGAGCTGTTGCTTGATGAAATTGCCCGTGGCGTCGTCTTTCAAATCGCCGGTCTTGTCGTCGAACTTGGCCGCGCACCCGCCGATGAAGATTTCAGGCTTGTTCAAAGTTAGGGCATCCAGGAACACCAGCATTCGGCGCAGATCGTATTGCACGCGTCCTCCGCCGAGGGGGCCGGGAGAGGCCGACTGGATCGCAATCGGCTTGCCCGCAAACGGCTGGTTCTGTAGGCGCGACACCCAATCGATGGCATTCTTGAGACCGCCCGGCAGCGAGAAGTTGTATTCTGGCGTGCAGAAGATGACGCCATCCGCCGTGCGGATCGCATCAGCTAGCGTGGTCACGGCAGCCGGAAAGCCGGTCGAGTTCTGGATATCGGCATTGTAGAGGGGAAACTCGGCGTAAGAGGGAGCTTCCGTGATGGACATGCCTGCTGGTGCGAGCCCCGGCAAAATGTTCATGACCATGCGATTGAAAGAGCCTTTGCGTAGGCTGCCGCAGATGCTGATGATGTTCGCCATCGCAGGAACGCCTTTCTCGTGACCCTGGGTGAAAGCAATAGCTGGCTCCTTTAGCACAGGCCCGGAGCATTGGGATGGGGCGCGTGTGTCCTGCGGGCGGATAGGGTCGAGTGTGGCGATTGTCACGCCGTGTCTCCGTCCCGCGCTGGGGTAAAGCGATTAGCAAGTCCCCTGCGCCAATCATGAAAGACCTTTCGCCCTAAGATGATGGAAGGTGTCATCGACGCGCAGCGTGGTGCAGGCGGCCTCACTGCGCCGTCGAGGCGTACACACCGTGGCCGCTGTTTGGGAGCGACAGGTGGTTGTTGCCGACAGGCTGGGTAACCTGCTCAAGGAGAGCACATCGATCGAGGCTTATCGGTGACCCGATTTGTTGCGCACGTCATAGCGCACCAAGCCCCCTAAGTGTTCTCAATGATCACCAGCATGTCGAGGGCCTTACGCTTGATCTCGCTCGCATCCATGCTGGCGTCTGATGTGGCGCGGTGGATGCATTCGGCAAGTCTCAGACGGGCGCTCTCAACAGCCGTTGGATCACCGCCATAGCGGGCGGCAATCAGGCTCCACGCGTCATGAAAGGCCCGACGCATGGCCATGGCCGTGACAGGCGCTCGGGACGCACATTTGATCCGCAAGAAAGTTGTCGCCTGCATGTGCCCCATTCCTCGTTGCGAAGCTACGCAGAGAGACAACAAAGAAAACGGCAGCCTGGAAAGGGATCATTCAGGCTGGCGCTTTAGCACTACTCACAAGGCTGCAATCTGGGAGGAAACTCTTGTGACTAGCGCCCAGAGCAAACACCACTGATGCGTTGTCGGTTCCAGTCAAGAAAACGCCAGCCCGAAAGAGGCACCCTGCCGAGCAACGATGACAGGATGCCTCGTAGAAAGAGATAGAGCACTTAAGCGGGGGTAAAGTTGCCTATAGCGCTCCACCAGAAACGGCCAGGGTTGGGAGCACCTGTGGGCCGCCCACTGCTGGAGATGGGTATGAAACCCCGATCTACAACCTAAGTCCGTGGGCGGATTACGAGAGTACCTAGTTGCTACACCGCAATGTCTGTCCGATTTCGCACGGTTCGCGCAGGTGAAATCGCCCCCGGCCAGTATTGAGCGGACCACGGCTTTGTCTCTGGCCGCAGGGACGACCGCGCACCGTGACCGTATGAGCCCGACATTAAGTAGCAACAGGACTGGGCCATATCCTCCGTGGTGGGAAATGGCAGAATCCGCCCGCTGAGACCCTTCCCCGCACGAGAGAGCCCGCCATTTCACCAGTGTCAGAATAGGGCCTCAGGCAATTTTGCTGATGACAATTCCCATGGCCAGTTAGCGCAATTCATGTTCTTGTCGCCAAAAGATCACAGCGCTGATCAAGGCGTGGATCAATACGTTGTGTGCGGAGTTTCCGGTTGGGGAGTAACGGCGTGCGGGGCATTGGAAGGTCCGCTGCGTAATCGCGGATCGCCTCTCGTTACTCCCCGCTTGGTTTTGCCCACCGCTTTCTGACCGCAAGCCCTTCCCGCATTTGCCGGAAGTAGTCCGCACGTGCCGGTAGAAGTTCTCAGTCTCGATCTCGTCACCGCTCGGCGGCAGCTCACCGCCGCATCGTCGAGCAACATAGAAGGGCGCATCGCTACGCCGCCTTCGGCCACCGTCCCCGCCCAAAGCTAAAGTCTCACCCTTTCCGAGGATGCGCCGACCGCGTGGCTCCGCCATGTAGCGTCCAGCGCTGCCACACCCGTGCCCCGCAATGTCGCGGCTGCACCTGCAATTTCTGGTCAGGCAGGCGAATGAGCGGCTGACGCAGGCTGTTCTGCTTGCTGCTCCATGTATCACCCAGTCGATAACGGCCGTGTCAGGCGACGCGGCGCACGTGTCAGGAGTTTGTTTGAGTGGACAGATCGTGCAACGCGCAAGCCAGCGCAGATAGCCTCGGACATGCCTATCTCAGCTCCAATCGCTCGGTCGGTGGCTTGAAGCACTACGGCGGTGGCCTGTTTCACATTGACGTTGGACCCCGCCGGACGTGGTGAGAGCCAGCTGGTTCATCCCACGGTTGTTCCTGTTTGCGCGGCCGTGATGATGTCCACCCTTCCGCACAGGAACGGAGCCTCTGGTGACACGTTGAGCAGTAGTTGGAGTTGCGCCATGCGTTTTTACTTCGACGTGCACATCAATGGAAAAACATATCCTGATCCTGTGGGCCGAGACTTCGCCCGCAGCGCGGACGCCCGCGAATTCGCCGTCAACATCGCTTGCGACTTCATCCGCAGCACCAACCAAAACCCTCGCAAAGTTGCGCGAGCCATCATCGAAGTCACCAACCGGCGCGACATCAGCATGGCCGTACGCATGCTCGACATCTATTGTGCTCGCGACAGCGCCCACAGCACGAGAAGTAGCCGCTTTGTGTCTGAGACTGTCCGTCATTGAACGGCTCACGCCGGTCTGCTTCTCCAGACCGGCGTTCGCTTTGGGCGCAGACGCGCGATGACCGTGCTGCCTCAAGCTTGTGCATTTGCACCGCGCCATCCCATATCGAGCACTAGGTATTCATTCGATGCCAAGGAACCACAGTCATGGCAACCGCAAAGGAGCTGCGCATCGCTCTTGAGCGGCTGGTCCGTCAATTGGAGATCGGCCAGTTCGTCAACAAGGAAGGTATGAAAATAACCAGCAACTACGCCTTCGTTGAAGCAAAGAGGCTACTCGAAACCTGAGGCCTCTTCACTTTCGTGAACGCCGACCAAGACGCACGACGCCGTGTTAGTTTTCATGTCACCTACTGGGAGGCCCCAGCATGACGCAGCCCCATCCCGGCCGACGTATCCTGCTCTCCATGCTTCTACTCGCACCCCTCCCTCTCCTGGCGCGTTCTCATAAAGCCATTGCGCAGGCCGCACCGGCGTCATCGCCCGTCGTGCAACCGAGCGAGAAGACGAAGGCCGGATTCCTTGCTCGGGCGCGCGCACTGCGTGACCAAGCCGTGCGCGATGGCGATCAAGGCTATGGGGCAGTGGTCGTGCGCGAAGGGGTGATCGTAGGCGAGGGTAGAAACTACGTGGTCTTGCACAACGATCCGACCGCCCACGCCGAGCTGCTGGCAGTGCGCGACGCGGCTCGTCGGCTCAAGTCGCGCGATCTCTCGGACTGCGACGTGTACTCGACCGCCACGCCCTGTCCGATGTGCCAAGGTGCCCTCTATTGGGCGCGCATTCGGCGTTACCACAATGAGGGTACGCCCGAGGGCGGCGTCGCTCCGAAACTGAGCTGCTAGACTTGGTTCATCACGTGCCCGCACAACTGCGGACGTAGCCAACAAGCCATTGCGGCGTCCTGAACCCGCGACCTTCGCTATTGTTCATCCAAGTCCAGGATCGACACGTCGTCGTTGTCGGGCTTGTTCACGCGCGTCGAGATCGGCCACATGCGTCATCAGGTTCTGGCGGATACGGCACCAGCACATCGCGCGGATCAGGTTCGATACAAGCGAGCCATCGGTCGTGCGTCGAGGCTGGCAAGATCACCGGCATGCGGTCGTGTATCTCTGCCACCAGCGCATTGGCCGGACACGTGATGATGCAGAACGTGCGCACCCAGTCCTCGGTGCCAGGGCGCTTCCAGTTCTCCCAAATGCCCGCGACGCCGAACGGCTGGCGGTCCTGCATGGCGATGGCATAGGGCTGCTTGGCCTTGGCCCCCTTGATGGCCTTCCACTCGAAGAAGTTGTCGATGGGCACAATGCAGCGCCGCAGCTTGTAGGCGTCACGGAACATCGGCAGAGCGGCAACCGTCTCGGCCTTGGCATTGATCGGCTTGCGACCCGGCTCCTTGCTCCAGTACGGAATAAGACCCCACCACAGCCGATCCAGTGAGCGCTCGCCGGTCTTGTGGTTCTGGCGGATGACCCAGTGCTCCTGTCCCGGCGCGCCATTGTACTTCGGCGTCCAGTCCGTCCCTCCTTCGCGCTGCTTCTTGGCCTTCGCCACGCGCGGATCGTCCGGCGTGCCCATGATGATGGTGAGCCGGAGTTCATCGGGTGACGACTTCTGGGTGATGCGACCGCACATGAGCAAGGATGTAAGTCGAGTGGCTATAGCTGACAACGTTGCCCCGCCCGCTGCCTACCTGCACCCAAACACGAAGGTGCGTTCGTTGTGCTCGGTGCGACGGCTGGCGATAGGCGCATCTGTGTAGAACTCGTGTCCTTTTGGACAGGCTTGCTTCGCGTACCGATCCGCGTACGCCTGCGCCTCCCGGTCAATATTTGTTCGGTTGACCGTGGCGTCGGTCGGCCCGATGACAGTCAGGGCGGTCTTACGTCCGCTTAGTGTTTCTGTCCGATGCTCAAAACGAAGACCCAAGTCGCCAATCGATCCGGTGCTCACATTCGTGGAGCAGCCACACGTGACAGAGCACAGCGCGATGAGAGCAAGCAATTTCTCGTAGACCATATCGCGCACCCAACGGACGCCCACTGGCACCAGAGCTTGATTTAGGAGCGCTGCCGTCTGGCAGCAACCGTGCTGGGGTGGTGGCGGTTCAATCTCGACCAGCGCCCAAGATCATTCGGGTCCACGAACTCGCCACCGAAATACACCTGGACATACTCGGCGTCCGAGCGCTCGCGGAAGCAGTAGGCGATGTGCTCGACACCATCACGCCAGTAGTGTTGGTGGCGGGGACAAACGGACAAACCCCGGCAGAAGCGGTCGAGGATCGTGTAGTTCTTGCCGGTCGCGAATTCCACGGGCAGGGCCAGTTGATGCGGCCAGTCGCGATTGATGCGGGCTTTGGTGAGTTCGCCCTTGCGATAGACCATGCGCACCTCCGGACTCTGATGGTGATCAGACGGATGCACGCGGTCGTACCGGCCCTTCCTGCTTGGCCATCATCAGTCGCAACTCGACCCGTCGCTGGCCGACGATGCGGGCCTGCTCCTGCAAGATGCGGAACATCTGCGTCTCGCCCTGCTGGGCGCGCATGCGGGCGACCCGATGGATCACGTCGTGCAGCCACTCCCACTCCCGGCCCACCTCTTCTTCCCGTGCCCGCAGGATATCCAGGTTGTCCATGTCCGACCTCCTTTGTGTTCCCTATTTGTTCTAGAGGCAGACGAGACCGGAGTCCAGCCCGCGCTATGAGCGGCTGGGGGAAGAGGCGCATGACGACACCGACATCGAAGCGCAAGCGCACAGCGACCCACCGTTCGCCCGCGCGGTTTGCGGCCCGCATGCTGCCCGGCCAATTTCCCGGCTTCATCGCGCCGTGCAATCCCACCCGTTACCGGCGACGGGCTGTTGCGGCACGCGGCTTTTAAGCGTCTACGCGAACGCGGCACGAAGTGACATTTCGCACGTCCACCACTTGCATCTGAGTGGGATTGCACAATGCGCGCTTGCATCGGGCTCAGGTGGACCCAGATGCAACGCTACCGAGGCACGTTAAGGGATGGCACCAAGGTGTACTCTGATGCGAGCGTGCGGCTGGCGCGGTAGCACCTTGCGGCAGCCCACCACCGCATCGTCGGGCACCATAGCAGTCGCATCGCTACGCAGCCTTCGGTTACCGTCCCCGCCCAAAGCTAACGTCTCCCCTATCTGAGGATGTGCCCGGCTCTAGCGTGATGGCCGCCGTACGTGAGATGCGGCAAGCGAGAGACAGCGGGAACTTTAGTCGACCGGGCCGCAGCTCGCGACGCGCCGCAGGTCGGCTGTCAGGTCGCGAGAGCCCCAGCGCGATCTCACACTGCACGCTCCGTGTCCGGCAGCAGCTCCAGGAACTCACGGAGCCGACTCTCTTGGTAGCCGCGTAGCAGCCAGGGCTCAGCGAGCATGCCTTGAACCATGCCCTTCGCCTCCTGCCAGTCCTCATGGATGCAGGCGCGCATAAAGCTGCGACGAGCTATTGTGTGCGGACAGTGCGCTGCGATGATGTCGGCGATCACCGGCACAAGCTGGAAGATGGCACGCATGTTCGCCTTATCGGAACTTGAATGCCAGAAGCGAGAAAGGAACCACTGGCCTGAGTTCGCAGTAAAAAGCCGGTCTGAACGAGGGGAACAGACCGGCTCTCATTCATGGCGTGGATTAAGAGGGGGAGGCCGCCATAAATGGTTTATTCAGTGTAGAGCGTACCTGCGGAAGTTTATGCCCTCGACTGGGATATAGTTAGCAATTCACCATCCTCCGACATTCCGGCAGCGAGCCCATCAGTCCCAGCATTAGCCTGATTGTTCAATGACCGCCAATGGTTGGCGGACAGGCTAGGGAGCTGTCAATGAGTAGCGTAATCAAGCTGTCGATGGGCATGGCTCTTGCCATGATGTTTGCACTGGCACCGACACCCATGTCCGGAGGCGACGCATGGGCGCAGTCCAAACCGAAGAAAGGCTGCGAATGCATGAACTTCTGCAAGACAGGACAGGGAAACAAGTGCGTCGCGTGCCGGAACAAGTGCAGTTAGTGCGTCACATTGTTTAGCCACTGCTATTGGGCCTGTCGATTGACAGGCCCATTTTCAGGTCGGCTGCCGGGTTCACTCTGGACGTTCGCTGCTACGAGGCGCGGCCATCAGTGACCTGCAAGGGGCAAGGGCGATTTCGTTATCCACGGACTATCGAACGCCACTTTAGATGCGCCCAGCTATCCCGGCTCTTCATTCGTTACCGGAGTTAACCCACGTCATGCGCGTTCGACCTGATGCCAGTGGTGTTGTTGCTGATGGGCGCTGGCCAAGACATACATGTACCTTAGCGCGATTGAGCCTCGCATTTTGTAGCCGCCGATGACCCGCATACTGATTGCTGATGACCATGACGTAGTGCGGGCGGGCATGCGAGGCATCCATGCAGATCAATCTGGCTGGAGCGTCGTGGCTGAAGCTGCGGACGGCAAAGACGCCATCGCCCAAGCCATCGCTACCAAACCCGATGTGGCCATCCTCGACTACGCGATGCCGTTGATGAATGGCATCGAAGCCACCCGGCAAATCCGTCGCCGTGTGCCAGAGGTCGAGGTCCTCATCTTCACGATGCACGACGATGAAAAGCTGTTGCGCGAATTGTTGGCGGCTGGAGCGCGTGGCTATCTGCTGAAGTCGGACGCCCCTCAGCATTTGATTGCAGCCATTCAGTCGCTCGCAGACCACAGGCCGTACCTGACGGGCAAGGCTTCGGAGGTCCTACT
The DNA here is from genome assembly GCA_963840425.1 of uncultured Alphaproteobacteria bacterium. Lineage (GTDB taxonomy): Bacteria > Pseudomonadota > Alphaproteobacteria > Rhizobiales > Hyphomicrobiaceae > CADEFX01. The sequence goes on from CAWIYZ010000001.1 coordinate 231,665, forward strand.
CGAAACGTTCGTGGGTCAGGTGCGCCGGATGGATCGGCCCCTGACCGACCGGCAGCAAAGCATCGTTCAGTTGATCGCCGAGGGTCACAGCAGCAAGCAAATTGGCGCTATCCTCAATCTCAACCTCAAGACGGTCGAGACACATCGCGCAGCGATCATGCGCAAGCTCGGCGTCACCTCCATGGCGGCCGTGGTCCGCTACGCCGTCCGCAACAATTTGACCGAGGCTTGAGGAACTCTGGGGCCAGCCGCATCCCGGCCTTGGCGGCAGCATGAATGTGCCGCGTGCAGAGCGTATCACAGCAGACACCGAAGACATCTCGTGGCGACAGGATCCCAAGCCGTCCTTACCGGCTTGGCCATGGCGCATCGCCTGCGCACAGACGTGCCATTCCGGCCCTGCCTGCTCAGGTGTTAACCGATCCACCATCGACAACGACGGTTTGCCCGGTGATGAAGTCGCTATCTCTGGAGGACAGGAAGATCAGCGCCCCCAACAGGTCGGCCGGATAGCCGTCTCGTTGAAGTGCCCGGCTTTGTACGATGTGCTCCCGCGCGGCTGCTGTGCGCTGCAAATTGGCGTGAGTGCCTTCAGTCTTGATGAGTTCCGGGCGCGAGCGTGTTCACGCAGATGTTGTGTGCGCCGAGTTCCCGCGAAAGCGCCCGCGTGAATGCCAGAACTCCCCCCTTCGAGGTCACGTAGTGCAGCATCAACGGCATTCCCTTGTAGGCCGTCCCCGAGCTGATGTTGATGATCTTGCCGTACTTGCGCGCCATCATTGACGGAGCGGCATACTTCGCCATCAAGAATGGGCCGCGCAGATTGACGGCCATGACCTTGTCCCATAGCGCGGTATCGATGTCCGTAAACGCGACTGGAGGCAGGACTGAGTAGATCGCGGCATTGTTGACCAAAATGTCGATCTGGCCAGTTTCGCCGAGCATTGTCGATATTGTCGCCTTGACAGCCGCCTCATCGCTGACATCAGCCGGAAATCCTAGACACGCTTTTCGACCCAATCTGGCGTTGGCCTCGTCGGACGCCGCCTCGCAATCAGCGATATCGACGATGGCGACCGTCGCACCCTCACGCGCTAGCGCCTCCGTGTAGTGACGGCCAACACCCCTTGCACCTCCGGTCACAATTGCTGTGCAGCCATCGAGTTTACCCACCGTGTTCACTCCAGAATTGCGCTAGCGCTCACGTTACCGGCGAACAAAACAGTTCGTTGCCACGCTACGCCTCTATGCATATAAGCGAAAGGCTAGGATTACTTATTGTCAAAGAAGCTATCACTTATGTCAGGACCACTGGACGTTGACGACTACATCGGCCGCCGCTTGCGGCTGAGGGACTTGCGCGTGTTTTTTGCCGTTGCGCAGTGCGGAAGCATGGCAAAGGCGGCCGCACTGTTAGGCGTCTCACAACCTGCTGTGTCGCAGGTAATGGCCGACCTGGAGCAAGCGCTCAATGTGCGACTGCTCGACCGAACTCGCAGAGGCGTCGAGCTGACGATATTCGGAACGATTTTGTTGAAGCACGCTAGAGCCGCATTCGATGACCTGAGGCAAGGCGTGAAGGAGATTGAGCATTCCTTGGACCCGACCGCAGGAGAACTGCGCATCGGATGCCCAGAGTCGCTTTCAACAGGGTTTGTGGTGCCGGTCGTCGAGCTTCTGTCCATACGGTATCCGCGCTTGCGACTGCATGTGCAGCACGCCATCACGCCATCAACTGACGCACCTCAATTGGCGAATCGCGATGTCGACCTTCTGCTCGCGCGGCTGTGGCCTCCCGCGACCGCCAGAGATTTCAAGGGCTCCGTTGCAGCCGAAGTCTTATTCAATGACGGAATTTCCCTTGCAGTCGACATGCAGCACCCCTTGGCGCGCCGTCGCAAAGTCGATCTAGCCGAGCTGACCGATGAGCGTTGGATTGCCACTCCACCAGAATCTTCCGGCCAGAGGGTTCTAGCAAACGCCTTCCGCGCGCGAGGGCTGGAACCGCCCAAAATCGCGCTGACGACATACTCCGTTTCCTTGCGCACCAGTTTGGCATCCACCGGTCGGTACGTTGCAGCGATGCCGACCTCTGTGCTGCGCCTGAACGCAAAGTCCCTCCCATTGAAGGAATTGCCCATCGACTTGGGCATGCCACCATGGCCGGTTGCGGTGGTCACACCCAGGGATCGCTCGTTGAACCCGGCAGTCCCGCTTTTCCTCGAATGCGCGCGTGAAGTGGCAAAATCGTTGGGAGGGAGCCTCTAGGCACTTCGCTAGACGCTCCGTCGCAGGGCTTCGTCGGTCAGACCAGGGGAGCGTGGAGGCATGAGGCGCATGACGACACCGACCTCGACGCGCAAGCGCACATCGACACACCGCTCGCCCGCGCGGTTTGTTGCCCGCATGCTGCGTGGCGCGCGGCCCGGCCAATTTCCTGGCTTCATAGCGCCGTGCAATCCCACCCTGACGTCAGTGGTGCCGGCCGGCGAGCGCTGGCTCTACGAGATCAAGCACGATGGCTACCGCGTGCAGGCACATCTGGTGGAGGGAAAGCCCACTCTGCTGACCAGCAGCGGGCTCAACTGGACCGGCCGCTTCCGATCCCTGGTCGCACCCCTCAAGGAGTTGCCCGCCAACTCCATCATCATCGACGGCGAGGTGGTGGTGCCGCACAAGAAGGGCATTGTCGACTTGGCCGAGCTGGCGACAGGCCACTTGGCCCGGATGTTCTGATATGCCTTCGATCTGCTGGTGCTGGACGGCTTTGATCTGCGCGCCGCGCCCCTGATCGAGCGGCGCAAAGTCCTGGCCGAGTTGCTGCCCGTGAAGCCCGGAAGCCCCATCGTCTTCAGCGCCCATCTGGAAGGACATGGCCAGACGATCTTCGACCACGCCTGCGCCATGGGCCTGGAGGGTCTGGTGTGCAAGCTGCGTGACAGTCCCTACCGTTCGGGCCGCTGCCAGACATGGCTGAAGGTCAAATGCGTGCAGCAGGACATCTTCACCATCGTCGGCTTCGTATCGGATGGCAGCGCGGTTACCGCCCTGCATCTGGCACGACGCGAGGGCAAGTCGCTGGTCTATGTCGGCAAGGTCGGCACCGGCTTCAGCCGCAAGGTCGCGCGCGAGCTGCATCAGATTCTCGCTCCGCTCGCCATCGACAAGCCGCCGGTCGCGACGCCGGTGCGCGATGCGAAGACGATGTGGCTGCGACCTCACTATCAAGCCGAGAACTCGGTCACCATGCGGCGATGACTGCGGATGGAGCCGGAGCAATAGCCACCGCCGTGAAAGTAGATCAGAACACGAGAGGCGTCGCTTCCCGGAGCCATGGACCACTCGCCCGGTATGCCGTCGATATCAACCGGCTCAAGCTTGATGTCGCCGGCCACCGGCCAGGCCGATCCAACCTCGTCCAAACGCTCGCGTCGCTCCGACCAACCCTCCGGCCTCGGTTTCGAGGTCAGCAAGGCTCGGACCATCTCCAGTTCGTCGATCGCCATGACGTCAGCCCATCGGCTCTAAACCTCGAGAAACGATCAACTGACTGCCGATCGTTCAGGGCCCTGTGCGCGTGAACCTAATGAGGACATATCCTGACCCACTCCTTGCCTCGAACGTCGTGGGCCGACCCTTTTCCAGGTCCGGTGCGTTGTCACAGATTGTGACTGTGTCGCCGTCGAGAACGTAGATGCCCTTCCACACCTTCCCGTTGACGACGCCTTCCTTGAGCGCGAAGTCAATGGTGGCCGGTGTCGCCCTCGGGTCCATCCTGACGGTTCCCGCATACAGAAGCTTGCCGTCCTTGGACTGGATCCGGAAACGATCGCCGGCAAGAGACAGGCGATTTCCGACGACCTCGTTGGCGTCCTTGCCATCGCGTTCTGCCCTTGTGGCAGTCCAGGTCCCTTGCAACTCCGTTTGATATGCCATGACGGGCTGGGCGTAGGCGAGAACGATCCCGGTCACCGCCAAGGCAAGCCGGCACATGACCCTTCTCCTGTCGTCGAGCATTTGCGTCCTGTTGCGCGCTATACGCACCCAGCAAAGGCAACGTGCCCGACAACGTCAGAACTCACGATCAGCACAAACCATGACGTTGTCGGGAGAAGACCCCGAATACCTCTTCCGACGATTCTCACCCCCGTCCGCTAATGCGCTGAATCCCGAAGACGGGAGCCAAATTCCTTCCGTGCCAGCATCGGAGTTGTCAGCCTGCGTGATTGCTTAATTCGTTCTCCGCTGCGCCGTCGTCGTTCGCACTCGCGAAGTCGGTTTCGGTGTTTTCGTGGCGCCGGAATTTGTCCTAAGCTTTGCCACTGCTCTCGGAGGCGAGGAAACGAAATGGGCTACCAGAAAATCGAAGTTCGCAAGCTCACCCCCAACATAGGTGCCGAGATCCGCGAGGTCGACCTGTCCAAAACGCTGGGCAATCTGGAGTACGAGGAGATCCACCAGGCGTTGACGGAGAACCTTGTGATCTTCTTCCGTGATCAAACGATCTCCGTGGACCAGCAGAAGGACTTCGGCCGCCGGTTCGGCAAGCTGCATATCCACCCGGCCGCGCCCAAGGGGCTGGAGCAGCACCCCGAGATCCTTGTCATCAAGGCGGATGAGAACTCCAAGCGCGTAGCCGGGGAGGAATGGCACTCGGACGTGTCGTGCGATCCCGAGCCGCCGATGGGCTCGATCCTTTACTTGACCACAGTGCCGCCAGACGGTGGTGGCGACACTATGTTCGCCAATATGTACCGCGCCTACGAGACACTCTCCGAGCCGGTACGAAAGATGCTCGAGGGATTGACGGCAATTCACGACGGCGAACACGTCTACCGCGGCCGGTACGAAATGAACGACGAGGGCAAGGTGTTCCCGCGGTCGGAGCATCCGGTGATCCGTACGCACCCGGTGACCGGCAAGAAGCTACTCTTTGTCAATCGCGGCTTCACGACTCGCATCGTGCAGCTGAAGCGGGACGAGAGCGCCGCCGTACTTGAGATGCTCTACCGGCACATCGAGACACCGGAGCTGCATTGCCGCTTCAAGTGGCAGCCAAACTCGATCGCGTTCTGGGACAATCGCTGTGTCCAGCACCACGCCTTGTGGGACTATTATCCGGCTAAGCGCTATGGACATCGCGTGACAATTTGCGGAGACAAGCCCTTCTAAGCGCGGTCCGCGCCGCAGTAGTGTCGACCCGCATTGTTTGGCGAGCGTTTCAGGCCCATTGGGCGGGTATGACATGAGCTGGGGATCTGCGAACAGGCCGTTGATCAGGCGCTTGATCATCCACCAGCAGTACCACGGCGCGGCTGGGGAGAAGCGTTCAGCTGGCGAACAGCGCCTTGACCTTCGACATGTCGTAGGGGTGCTCGGTTAGGCGCTCCGCATCCCACTCGCTGCGTTCGGCCTCGAAGAAATCACCACCATAAATATGGATGGCACCGGTCAACTTCTGAATCGGATTGGTGACCGAGTGAATGATGTCCTTGCCGAGCGGTGTCACGTCTCCAGTCGAGAGCGCCTTGGCGCCAGCTGCTTCAATGCGGCTTTCCGGATCGTCCTTGAGCCGACGCCAGAAAATGTTGTCCTCGCGCCCACCGTAAATCCCGATGACCGCCCACATGGAATGGTTATGGGGCATGACCGCCATGCCCGGTTTCCAGATCACGTTGACGATCGTGAGGTTCTTCGAACAGTAAATCGGAACGAGGCCACTGCTTTTCGGCTCACCGACCGTGGCAAGGATGGAAGCTGGGTCCGAGAAAGCCCGCCGCGTGATCTCGTGCACCGTCAAATGCGTCGGGTCGGCCTCAACGGCCGAACGGCAATCGGCAACGAAGTTTTCCAGATTGAACATGCTCTTCTCCAATCAAGATCTTTGTAAGAAAGAGCCGTCGCGGCGGTGCGGGTGCGGAGAAATCACCAGCACCGCCTGCGGACGATAGTACCCTAATTCCCTGCGGCTCGAAAGCCGCAGGCCGCAAGCTGTGGGCCCCGCCACGACGCTGTTGCTGACTAGTTGAACCTTAGTCCCACCTAATGCGACAACTGCTTACGGATCCTGCTATCCTTGAGCCGAAGGCAGCCCACTCAAAAGGGAAGGAGCACATGCGGACATTCGCCCTTGCCATTGGGCTGATCGGCATTCTGGGCTTTCCAAATTTGGTTGCCGCGGAGAAGCGGCCCTCGAGTGCGCACGTCGCCGTTTCCCTGGGTGATGGAACGACGGTCGAGAGCAAGAACTCGCCGAAGAAGGCCCTGAAGGCGAAGCCCGGCGGTACTCGAGCGCACAATCCGACCGGCGAAGACTTTCGTGGTCTTTACCAAATCAACATCGCCCCCAAAGCAAACTCGGCAAAGAGTGGGAAGCGTACCCCGGCGCAGAAATCGAACTGACCCGTACGTATTCCCATGGGACCGCCGCTGTACGAGCGTGGCACCACCGCGTTGCGCAGTCTACCGAACTCCTGCGCGGCGACGCACCTATCCAACCGGACGTGCGCGCCCGTTGCACAGGCCAGCATCAGCAAACCCAGAACGCGCTTGGCAAGCGTCATTCCGCTTGGCTTCCGTAATGCAGTTGGCGCTCGTCTTTCACCATGCCGCGAGCCTCCTCCTCAAACTCGGTCAACAGCAGTGAAAGGAAGATGCCAAGCCCCACCGGGCCAATCACCATCACGGCGAGCATTGCTACCTCGATGATATGCATGGCCGGGCTCCTCGGTGCAGGTTGACAGCTTGAAGGTGACCACCGGTCGGACGCCGTGGCTGTTACCCAGGTAACAGCCCTTCGGGCTAAGCCCCCTACAAGCTCTTGGCTCGCAGTCGGCCGGAGGTTTTGGCCATGCTCGGCTTGTCCGACAAGAAGCGGCGCTTTCCCAAGAAAGGCACGTGCTTGGCCATCTACTCGCGCGCCGTCAATGCCGGCGAGCCGCTCGAGGCCGTGCTGCTCAAGCAGTATCCCTGGTGTGCCGAGTGGAAGGAGGAGCTGCGCGCGTTGTTCGAGGCCTATGTCGAGGCCAAGCAGAAACAGCAGGTGTTGGATTACGACGATCTGTTGCTCTACTGGCGCGAGCTGATGCAGGTGCCGGAGCTGGCGGTCGAAGTGCGCGCCCAGTTCGACCATGTGCTGGTCGATGAGTACCAGGACACCAACGCCTTGCAGGCGGCCATTCTGCTCGGTCTCAAGCCGGATGGCCGGCGGCCTGACCGTGGTCGGCGACGACGCCCAGGCCATCTACGGCTTCCGTGCCGCCAACGTGCGCAACATCCTCGACTTCCCGACGCAGTTCACGCCGCCCGCCACCGTCGTCACCCTGGAGCAGAACTACCGCTCGACTGAGCCCATCCTGGCCGCCTCCAACGCCGTCATCGGGCTGGCGCGTGAGCGTTTCACCAAGAACCTGCGCTCGTCGCGCCTATCCGACACCAAGCCGTCGCTGGTGACGGTCGCCGATGATGCGGGCCAAGTCGGCTGCGTGGTCGAGACCATCCTGCGCAACCGCGAGGACGGCATGGCCCTCAAGCAGCAGGCGGTGCTGTTCCGCACCTCGTCTCACAGCGCCATGCTGGAGGTCGAGCTCGCCCGCCGCAATATCCCATTCGTCAAGTTCGGCGGTCTGAAGTTCGTCGAGGCCGCCCACGTCAAGGACATGCTGGCGGTGCTGCGCTGGGCCGAGAATCCGAGCGACCGGGTCACCGGCTTTCGCGTCTTGCAGATGCTGGAAGGGATCGGCCCGGCCACGGCTGGCCGAGTGCTCGATCACATTGCCGTCCATGCGGATGGCAACGCGCTTGCCACCTTCCGGCCGCCGACCCAGGCCGTCACGGCGTGGCAGACGCTGGTGGCCTTGATGGCAACGCTGCGCGACAAGTCGATTGCATGGCCGGCAGACTTCGAGCTGGTGCGGCAGTGGTATCAGCCGCATCTGGAGCAGCGCTACGATGATGCCGTGTTGCGTGCTGCCGATCTGGAGCAGCTGCAGCGCATCGCCTCGACCGCCCCCTCTCGCACCCAGTTCCTGACCGACCTGACGCTCGATCCGCCCAGCGCCACCTCGGATGAGGCCGGAGCGCCGCTGCTCGACGAGGATTATCTGATCCTGTCCACCATCCACTCGGCCAAGGGCCAGGAGTGGAAGGCGGTGTTCGTGCTCAACGTGGTGGACGGCTGCATTCCCAGCGACATGGCCACGGGCAAGACCGAAGAGATCGAGGAGGAGCGGCGGCTCCTGTATGTGGCCATGACGCGGGCCAAGGATCAGCTGGCCCTGATCGTGCCGCACCGTTTCTACACGCACGGCCAGTCGCGCACGGGCGACCAGCACCTCTATGCCTCGCGCAGCCGCTTCGTTCCGGCCAGCGTTGCCGGGCAGTTCGAGACGTGCGCATGGCCACCGGCTGCACGCGTGACACCTTCAGCTCCGGTTCGCCGGACGGTGTCGATCGATCTGGCCGCAAGGATGCGTGGGCGTTGGCGCACGGGGACCTAGGTGTGCGTGCGCAAACTGTGGCAACGGCTGCTTACACCGGCGCAACTCGTAGATGTGGGCGCGAGTCCACTCGCTTGGGCGAGGAAATCCTTGGCCCGCTCATGGCAGTTGCGTCTCACTCTTTACTTTTCGCCCGTTGGTCGCCCTCGCGCGCAGCCTCAAATCTCTAGCGATTACAATCGCCGACAATAGCCACTCGCTACATCATGCTCACTTTGTGAAGAGTACAACTGGGCGTGCAACGTGAGCGATAGGGCGTCCGCTACATGAGACTCCAGCAGCAGCGATCGAGCGGAACTTTTGGTGCTTAGCGTCAGCTTGTATGGGCGCCGGACAGGCAAATCCGTTCTTTCCGCGTCTAAAGTATCTTGGCCAGGAACTCCTTGAGGCGCGGCTCCTTCGGGTTGCTCAGCAGCTCGCCTGGCGGACCTGATTCCACGATGCGGCCGTGGTCCATGAAGATGATGCGATGGGCCACCTCGCGGGCGAAGTTCATCTCGTGCGTGACGATGCCGAGCGTCATGCCATCGGCCGAGAGCTTGCGGATAACGTCGAGCACTTCCTTGATCATTTCGGGATCAAGCGCAGAGGTGGGCTCGTCGAACAAAAGTACGTCGGGCGACATCGCTAGCGCCCGCACAATGGCGACACGCTGCTGCTGGCCGCCTGAAAGCTCGGCTGGGTAGGCAGTGGCATAGCCGTCGAGGCCGACACGACGCAGCAGCCGATGAGCAGTAGCCTCAGCTTCTGCTAGGGTCGCGCGGCCGGTGTGGACAGGGGCAAGCGTGATGTTGCGCAACACCGTCAGGTGGGGAAACAGCGTGTAGTCCTGAAACACCATACCGATGCGCTGGCGGGCCTTGACCCACTGGGGGCGTGCATTGAGCGGGATTTCGTGGCCTTCGAAGCGGATCGTGCCTTGGTCGATCTCCTCGAGGCCGTTAAGGCACCGGATGAGAGTCGACTTGCCGGACCCAGACGGGCCGATGACGACCACGATCTCGCCGGCCCGGATATCCAAGTCGACGTGATCGAGCGCGATGACCGATCTGTATCGCTTGACCAGCCCTCTGACTGAGATCAAAGCGTCTTCCAGTGCAGGACCGCCGGCCGCCGTGATCACCCCGCCGTCTCCGCTCCGGCCAGGGCAGCAACGGCGGCCTCGAGTTCGCGCTTGGCCGAGGCCAGACGCTCCTTGCGCTCGGCTTGCTGCCGTCGGTCGTGCGCGAGTTGGCGCTCCAGCGCTGCCGCCATGGTTTCGATGTCAGCGCGAGCGGGGCCGCCAGTACCTTGACGCCGCTCGGCGGCGAGTTCGGGCGCCAGCGCCTCCAACAACAACGACGGCGCAATCTCGATCCTGCTCCCGGTCAGCTCACGAGCAACCTCGCTGACGAGATCGGCGGTGATTCCGCTCGCGGTCAGACCGCGGCTGACCGCAGCGCGCACCACGCCACCCGCAACGTGGTGCGCCTCGCGGAACGGTAGACCTGCCCGCAACACAAGCGCATCCGCAAGATCGGTCGCGGTCGAGAAGTTGGTTTCGACCAAAGCGCGCATGCGGTCCGGCTTCGGCGCCGCGCTGGCGATCACAACGTCGAGCACCTGCAGCGTATCGATGGTGTCGTCCAGCGCGTCCCAGGCCCAGCGGAAGGCCTCGCTATTGCCGTCGACCGTGTTGGTGAAGTGCGTGCCCTTGACGCCAGCGACTGCGGTGGCCAACGCGCCCAGAAGCTGGGCCGAGCTTGCTTTCAAATCCTCGAGCACGACCATGTTCTTCTTCTGTGGCATCATGCTGGACGTGCCGGCGACGCGATCGGGCAGGTCGAGCGTTTGGAACTCGTAGCTCGTCATGACGAAGAAGTCCTGGGCAAGCCGGCCCCACGTGGTGGTCAACAGCGTGACAGCGGATAAGAGCTCCATCAGGTAGTCGCGCGAGGCGACGGCATCGAGCGTGTGGGCGACCAAGCCATCGAAGCCGAGTAGGCGGGCTGTCTGCGCACGGTCGATGGGATAGGGCGTTCCGGCAATGGCACCGGCACCGAGCGGGCTCATGTTGATGCGCGTATAGCATTGAGAGATGCGGGTATGATCGCGCTCGAACGCGTGGAGAAGGCCCATCAGATACCAACCGAAGGTGATCGGCTGCGCCGGCTGCAAGTGCGTGTAGCCCGGCATCACCACATCGGCAAACGCCCGCGCTCGCTCGAACATGGTCGTGCGCACGCCAAGAACGCCGTCGAGTATGTCCAGCACGGCTGCTCGCGCGCGCATGCGGTTTTGGGTGGCCTTGAGATCGTTGCGGCTGCGGCCGGTGTGCATGCGCCCACCGTTCTCGGAGCCGGTCATCTCGATAATCCGCGCCTCGTAATTGAAGAACACGTCCTCGCGCGCGCCGTCCGCAGGTACACCAGCCGATCCTTCAGCCTCGAGCGCTAGTATGGCGCGCACCACCGTACTGGCGACCTTGCTCGACAGGATGGCGCGGTCGTGCAGCATCACGACGTGCGCCTTGTTGACGTCCGAGAGATCGCTGATGCCGCTTGCCAGCTCGCGGCGGATCTGCGGCAGGAACAGGTGCTTTTGCAGCCGCGGGTCGATGCTCTCGGAGAGAAAAGCGCTGACTTTGGATGAGGACATGGGGCTACCGGTTACGTGGCGAACAGTTAGGGGCCGACGACTTCAGACACTTTCCTCAATCCGCCGGCTGCTGCCGAGCTGCGGCCTCGTGCGGTCGACGCCCTTGCCGCGGCGCTGGCCGATGCGCAGCTCCAGGCGGCGCGTGAACATGGTCAGGGCTGAGCAGATCACCATATAGGTAAGCAGCACGAAGCCATAAATGAGATAGGCCGGGTTATCGCCGGTGCGCATCGTCTCACGCTCGACTATGATTTGACCGGCGCGGAAGAATTCGGTCAGGCCCACCATCGAGGCCAGCGCCGTTGCCTGCACCAGAGTCGTGAACAGCCCGGTGAACGGCGGCAGGATCGGCAGCAGCGCTTGCGGCGCCTGGATATAGCAGAAGATCTGCCAGGGCTTGAGCCCGAGCGCCATGGCGCTGGTGATCTGATGCTTGGGCACGGAGTTGAGTCCGCCGCGCACGATCTCGGCGCCGTTAGCGCTGCCCCACAGTGTGAAGCTGATTATCGCGGCCTGAAATGGCCCGAGCGAGATACCCAGGAGCGGGCCGGCGAAGAAGACGAACAGGACATTTACAACCAGCGGCACGCCGCGGAAGAACTCGACGTAGGCGAGCACGAGCCAGCGTACGAGGCGCCAGCGCACGATGCTCGCTATCCCCATCAGGACCGAGAGGATGGCGCTCAATGCCAGCGTCGCGATGGCGAGCTGGAACGTGCGCTCGAGGCCCATCAGAAACAACGGCATGTTCTTGGCGATCAGGTCCATGACACCTCATCTCCCGTCGCGGAACGGCTTGTGCAACTGGGCCTCCACGCGTCGCACCACGAACGAGAGGCCCCACACCAGCATTAGATAGAGCACGCATATCGCGGCGAAGTTCTCGAGCGTGCGAAAGTCCATGGCGCTGCGCTCCATGGCCACGTAGGTGAGCTCGGCAAGCCCAATCACCTGCATGTACGAGGAGTTCTTCAGCACCGAGATCGAGGTGTTCAGCATCGCCGGAATGCTGATCCGCAAGCCGAGTGGCAGCGCCACGGCCCACAGGTACTGCAGCCGCTTCAAGCCGAGCGCTCGGGCCGCGTCGTTCAGCCCCTTGTTGATGGCGATGAAGCCTCCGCGCACGTTCTCGGTGTTGTAGGCGCCGCCCCACAACACCAGGCACAGAACTGCGGACCAGTAGAGAGAAAGGCCGAGGCCGAGCGATGGCAGCCCGTAGAAGATGAAGAACAGCTGGGTGAGGATCGGCGTGGTGCGGATTACGTGCACGTAGGCACGTACAACGTGCGACAGCACGGGCACGTTGAAGATGCGGATCGAAGCGCAGATGATGCCGACGCAGATGGCGCCGGCAATGCTGAGCACGCTGACCTGCAAGGTCATCAGCAATCCTTGCAGCAAGGCCGGCAGGCTCGCCTCGATGTAGGAGAAGCTGAACTTGTAGCTCAAGGCGACTAAAATCCATCGGCGGCGCGGTGGGGTTCGCAATCAGGAACGCGATGGTGCGCTCGCACGTGGCCCCGCTGCCCGTCCTGTCAGGCGCGCTATTCTCGGACCGCGTTGGCCGGGGCCTTATCGGGATCGTACGCGGTCAGGTGATACTGCCTGAGCTCGGGCTCCACGTACTTCTCCACGAGAGCAGCCGTGATGCCATCCTTGTGCATCTTGGCGAGGGCGGCGTTGACGTAGGCGAGCCAGACCGTGTCGCCCTTGCGCACCGCCGCGCCGCGGAAACCGATCATGTACGGGTCGCCGACCAAACGGACCTTTGGGTTCTTAGACGAAATGCCGTAGATCACGTTGAGATCGTGACCGTAGGCGTCGGCCCGGCCCTGCAGCAACGACTGCACCGCTTCGTTGACTGTGTCGAGTTTGATCATCTCGAGCCCGGGCATATTTTTCTCGAACCACGGGATCTGCCAAGCGCCTTTGATCACTATCAGCTTCTTCCCCTTGAGGTCGGCGAGCGATTTGATCGAGCTGTCTTTGGATACGAGAAGGTCGCTTCCGCCCCAAGCGTAAGCGTCCGATATGTCGACCACCTCGCGGCGCTCCTTGGTGATGCCCATGGTGGCGATCATCAGGTCGATCTTGCCACCGACCAGCGACGGCACCCGGTTCGCCGTAGTGACGCACATGATATCGATCTTGTTCTCGTCGCCGAAGATCCACTTGGCAATCTGCCGCCCCATGTCGACCTCGATCCCCTTGGGCTGGCCTTTCTCGTCCAGAAAGCCATCCGGCGGGTAGTCGCACTTGCTGCCAAACAGCAGCTTGCCCTTTTCCTTGATCGCCATCGGCACGGCAGGCATGTCTGCGGCGAGAGAGGCAGGCGGAATGACCCCGCCGGCAGCCATCAGTGCAACAGCGGCAAGCGCCCGCCTCACACTTTTGGTTCGCACAATCATTCCTCTCCTCCCGTGATTTCGTGAGCTGAACTTAGTGAGCCGATTGGTGTAGCTCAGGGTGGTCCGCGACCGCAGTGTCCACAGTATTGGGATCTCGATTGCGGCGCGGTGTGATGAACTGCTCATTCGGGCATTCACAAGGGGCAAAGACACTAGATCGACGGCCGACACTTTACACTCGGCGGAATTAGATCACCCCGGAAGGGTACTGACCAGCCCCCTTCCCCCGCGCTGACCACAAGAAGTGTAACGGGTTCAGGATATTATTTGATGAGGAGCGAGCAGTTGAGATAGCGCAGGGGTCTGGTGAACCCTGTCCTCTGTGACACCGCCTTAGCAAGGGGCGCGGAGGCAACCGGGCCCCTGGGTACTCCAGTGGTGCGCTTCGAGCGTGCGCTTGGGTATCCCGAAGCTACCAGTCTCGCCAGACATCAGAGCGGGGACGGCGGCGGCCCAATCGGATTATCGTGAGCTGGGAGGATCCGCAGACGATCCCCTCCACTTGGCATTGATGCGCCGATTGGCGAACAGTCTGCGCGGTTTGCAAAAGAGAACTGCAAAATGGGGGCAAAAACCTTGCGCATCGCTGTCGCCGGCTTTTCACACGAGACGAACACGTTCGCACCGGTGAAAGCCGACTACGAAGCCTTTGTCGTCGCCAAAAGTTTCCCGCCGCTTGTCCGAGGCGCTGAGATGCTTCGCCACATCAAGGGGAAGAATCTCCCAGCAGCAGGAATTATTGGCGTTCTCGAGGAGGCGGGCGCAGAGATCGTGCCACTGCTCTGGTGCACAGCGACACCGTCTGCGCACGTCACGCATGACGCCTACGAGCGCATCACGGACGAGATGTTGGCGATGACCGCGGCGGCCGGCCCGCTCGACGGTATTTGCCTCGAGCTGCATGGCGCCATGGTTGCCGAGCACGTGGACGACGGCGAAGGGGAGCTGCTGGCACGCCTCAGAAAACAATTCGGCAACGACATGCCGATTGCCGTGGCGCTCGATCTACACGCCAATGTCACTGCAGAGATGGTGGCGCATGCCGATTACATCGACCTCTATCGTCGCTATCCGCATATCGATATGGCCGAGACTGGCGCGCGGACAGCCACCGGCCTGCTCGGCATGCTCTCGACGGGCAAGCGCCCCGCCAAGGCCTTCCGACAGCTCGAGTTCCTCATTCCGGTTAACAGCGGCTGCACGGATTTCGGTCCTTCAGCTGAGGTCTACTTCGACGTGATGCCAGCGATCATGCGTGAGATGCCCGGGTTGTTCGGGCTCTCCTTCGCTTGCGGCTTTCCCCAGGCCGATATTGCCGATGTCGGGCCGAGCGTGATTGCGTATGCCGACAGTCAAACCATCGCTGACATGGCAGCCGACCGCTTGGCCATGGAGGCGGGCAGCCGTGAGGCCAGATATCTGCCGGAGTTCTATCCGGCGGACGAGGCCGTGCGCCGCGCGCTATCAGTGGCGAAGGGAGCAAGCAAGCCCGTCATCATCGCCGACACGCAAGACAACCCGGGCGGGGGCGGGCCCGGCGATACGACTGGCGTTCTGCGTGCCTTGATCGCTGCCGGAGCTAAGGGCGCCGCTATCGGCGCCATTATCGATCCGGAGACTGCGGACGCGGCTCACGCTATTGGCGTGGGCAACCGTGCTGTGTTCCGGATTGGCGGCAAGCGTTACCCGGGCGATAACCCGGTCCGCGCGCGCGGCAAGGTGCTAAGCGCCCGCTCCGACGGTTGGACGGCGCTCGGCGCGATGAAAGGCGGGATGCCGATCAATCTGGGCCGTACGGCGCTGATTGAGACCCAGACCGAGGGTGTTCTGGTCGTTGTGGCCTCACGCGTCGCGCAGACCATGGACAGCTCCATCTTCAGACACCTGGGACTGGTCCCCGAGAAGCTGCCGATCATCGTGGTCAAGAGCTCCGTGCATTTCCGCGCTGACTTCCAGCCGTTGGCCGAGGCGATCCTGGTCGCAAAGGCGCCCGGGCCGGTAACGATCGACCTGACCGAGCTGCACTATCGGAAGGCTCGCCCCGGCCTTCGGTTGATGCCACGTGGAGGATGATGGGCCTGGCCGCGCCTGAGAGCAGCGACGCTGGTCTATGAAGGGCTGTCCCTCAGCGACGGATGCAGTGCTGCTCGTACCCGACACTCGCGGACGTGGACGCAAACGGCAACGAGCCGCGTTGGCGCTGGTTGGGATACCAGCCGTGCAACGAACAGTGATTGCGGCGGCTAAAAAGGAGACCAAAGCCGCCGCACATAAAGTCTACGCCTCTCGCGGCAAGCCTCAAATCACCGATGATTACCGTTTGTGGCTGGCCGTTGATCTCTTCACGGACTTGCGCCGCGGTCGCACCATCTCCTCGTACGTCTTGGCAGCGTCTCAAGCATCTTCTTGAGCGCCTTGTGCCATGGCGGCTGCCACGGCGTCGCTAACCACCGCACCGGAGAGGCGGGTCAGCGTACCGGCCGCATTGATGATCCTGCTGGCCATCAGATCGACTGGAATTTCGTTCACAACGCAGGTGACCTCTTCTATGGAATTGCATGTTGGCGGCACACCGCACCCATCAAACGACGTGCGGACCTTGCGCGCTAAAGTTGGTTTGTGGCGCTTCTGCTACCAATCGGGTGGACTCCACGCCGTGTCTGCATCAAGCGGGTAAACCGGCCGTGGCAGCCCGCGCCACTGGCGTCGCTCGAGCGCCGGCGAGGTAAGCCCTTCGGTATCGACCTCGATCACCCGATCGGGCGAGAACCACGGGAGGAAGCCTGCACGGAAATGCCCGCGCGACTTGACGACCACGGTTGCCGCCTTGGCAATATCGAGGCCAAACATCTCGAAAAACATCGGATCAGCGGTCTGGATGCGCTTGGAGATGACGATCACAGTTATGCCCCCCACGCCATCGATGCAGAGCGCAGCGGCGAGCCCGAGCAACAGCGTTCGGCCCTGCGCGTACCCGAGCCGGCCGACGATGGTGCCGTGGTGCAATCCCACGACCTCCACGTCGGCGGCAAACGGCTGATCGCACGGTAAGCCTGGATGCTGATTGAATTCGGCGCGAAACCGTGCGCCGACCCCCTGCCTGTGCGCCTCGGCCGCAAGCGGCGGATCGAAGAAGCTGCCATAGAGCACATTGTGCACCTTGGACCTGACAAGCGCCGCCAGCAATTCGGTGCAACGTCCGGTGCCGCCGCCGCCGGGATTGTCCGCGCATTCGGCCACGATCATCGGCCGCCGGTTCGATGTGCGCGCCATCTCGACCACGTTGGCTAGCGGCGTCAGCACCTTTGCAAAGCGCCCCTTGCTCGCCCAACAGCGCTCAGCGAGCTCTCGGGCAAGCATGCGTGCGCGAGCTTGGTCGCGACGGGCGGTGACGACAATGGCAATGCCGTTCTTGGCGCTGTCTGCGAACACGAAGCCACCGAAGATCGACACATTGAGAATATCGCCGGCCAACTCGGCGCGGCGACGGGTGCCATAGTCGATGAGATCGCCGTAGGGGCCGTCCGCTGTAAGCAAAGCGATCGGCGCCGGCGTGATCGGCAAGCGGATGAATGCCGATTTCGGATCGGCATGGCCGGCAAGGATGAGACGCAGCGCGAGGGCTGCCTCCTCGCCCCTCTCGGTCATGTCCACGTGCGGGTTTGTCCGGTACCCCACGATGAGATCGCAATTGGCCACCATGCGCTCGGATATGTTGCCGTGCAGATCAAGCGTGACGACAATTCTGGTGCCAGGCCCGACAAGCTCCCGCACCAATTCGATGATGCTGCCGTCAGGATCATCGTCGTTGGTCGCGACCATGGCGCCATGATTGGCGACATAAACCGCATCGAGCGGCCCCGCCTTCGCCAGACCCTCGCGAATTGTCTCCAAGAAGCGCCCCATCAACCTGCTATCGACAGGCCCGTGCGGGTGACAGCCCGCAAGCAGAACCGGCACAGGAGCCCAAGGGCCGGTGGCATCCATCGTCTTAACGAAGGCGGCCGCCTCGCCCATGATCAACGGATTTGCCGCGCGCGCGGCCTCGAGGATGGCTGTGTCCACAAGATGGTAGTAGTTGGTGAAATCATTCTCCTCGGCAACGGGCGCTTGCCGATTACTCTCAAGCCAGACCCCGAGGATGGCTACGCGTGGACCTTGCATGCGCACTCCCGCCTGCGAATTGTTTGTCGATGAATTTGCGTAACGCTCACCAGCCCATTACCGGACATTCCACATTTTCTTCCCGTTACGGCAGCAAGATCATAGCCGAAGCGATGAGGTGCAAAGATGCCGCCCACCCGATTGCAAACTTTCTGAACGACAACATGCCGAAGAATTCTAGCGTATTCCGTGGCACCTATCGCGCACGCGCCAAGCGTCCCCTTTTATTGCGAAGAATTCGGGCATAAACGCGCTATCATTGTCGTGGCGGCCCAAAGTCCTGGCTGGCGCCAAACTCGGAAAGCTGTAATTATTTAGGTCGCGGGCGATCTGTAAAAGGATTTGCGCAATCCTGGGGAATGGTAATGCGTTTGTTTGCCGCGACTTTGGCAACTGAGACCAATACCTTCTCGCCCTTGCCAACGAGCTTGGCCTCTTACCGCGAAACTGTGTTTTTCCGCCCGGGCGAGCATCCCGGGGATGCCCCTCGCATGTGCACGGCGCCGCTTTTTGTGGCGCGCCGGCGTGCCGCGGCCGAAGGCTTCACGTTGATCGAGGGAAGCTGCTTTGCAGCAAGTCCGGCGGGAACAACCAGTCGCCGGGATTACGAGTTCATGCGCGATGAGATCCTGGCGCAGATCAAAGCGGCAATGCCGCTCGACGGGGTGCTGCTCGGCCTCCACGGGGCGATGGTGGCGTACGGCTACGATGACGCAGAGGGCGACATCATCGAGCGCACGCGCGCCATTGTCGGACCTGATTGTGTGATCGGCGTCGAGCTCGATCCGCATTGCCATCTGACGCTGAAGCGCGTGCAGATCGCCGACATCATCATCACCTACAAGGAATTTCCTCACACCGATGTCGTCGACCGGGCCGAGGAGGTGCTCGACCTCGTGCTGCGAGCCATCCGGCACGAGATCAAGCCGGTCATGTCGCTTTATGATTGCCGTCAGATCTCCAGTTATCCCACCACGCTGCCATTGATGCGGGGGTTTGTCGATCGGATCAAGGGGATGGAGGGACACGACGGCGTGCTGTCGATCTCGATTGCCCACTGCTTTCCGTATGGCGATGTGCCGGAGCTCTCGGGCCGCGTCCTTGTGGTCACTGACGGCGACAAAGCCAAGGCAAACGCGCTTGCCACCCAGTTAGGGGCAGAGTTTGTCAGCATGCGAGGCAAGACGCAGCCTGAGTATCTCGATGTCGGCAACGCCGTGCGTACCGCGATGACCATGAACCAGGGGCCGATCGTTCTGGCCGAACCCCCCGACAACGCTGGTGGTGGAGCGCCGTCGGACAACACGACAATCCTGCGCGAGCTGCTTGACCGGCAGGCCGCCAATGCCGCCATCGGCCCGATGTGGGATCCAATAGCGGTCAGGCTGTGCTTCGATGCCGGGCTCGGTGCGCGGTTTCCGCTGCGCTTCGGCGGTAAGACCGGGCCGCGCTCCGGCCTTCCTGTCGATGCTACGGTCGAGGTCATCGGGCTCGCCTCGGATGCCTGGCAGGATTTCGGTCCGACCCAGGTGCCGCTCGGCGATTGTGCCGCCGTGCGCGTCGGCGCGGTTGATGTCGTGCTCATCACCAAGCGGACGCAAGCACTCGGCCTGCAGCTCTTCACCAATCTCGGTATTGATCCGCTGGCCAAGAGCATTCTGGTCGTAAAGTCCACCAATCACTTCATGGCGGCTTTCGGCCCGATCGCCAAACGCGTGATCTACGTCGACAGCGATGCGCCCTTGAGCCGGGACTATCGCCAGATCGAATATACCAAGGTCATCCGTCCGATCTGGCCGCTCGACGAGGAAACACAACCAGGGCTGATCTTCTAGCGACTGAACAACCAGGAGGGATCAATGCACGCTGCGGGCGCTGTATCGAGGTATTGGTTTGCAGCCTTGGCGCTATTGCTGGCAGCCACACCTTCGCTGGCGCAAGAGCCAAAAGTGCTGCGCGTTACCATGCATGCTGACGTGCGCACGCTCGATCCGTTCTGGACGACGCAGACGATCGCCGGCATCCACGGGATGATGGTCTACGACACGCTCTTCTCGAGTGATGCGGACCTCAAGCCCCAACCGCAGATGGTCGACAAATGGACCGTCAGCGAGGACCGCAAGGTCTATGAGTTCAGCCTGCGCGATGGGCTCGAGCTTCCACGATGGTTCCCCGGTGACGAGCAAGGACGTGGTCGCCTCGATGAACCGCTGGGGCAAGCGCGATGGCGCCGGCAAGCAGCTTTTCGGCTACACGGAATCTCTGGTCGCCAAGGACGACAAGATTTTCGTGTGGACGCTCAAGGAGCCCTACGGGCTTGCTGATCGACACGCTCGCCAAGACCGGAACCAGCATTCCATTCGTCATGCGCGAGAAGGAGGCGATGGTCGATCCCTTCCAGCAGGTTCAGGATGTGGTGGGCTCCGGGCCGTTCGTCGTTCAAGCGCGACGAATGGGTTCCGGGCAGCAAGACCGTCTACGAGAAATTCAAGGGCTACGTGCCACGCAAGGAGCCGGCGTCCGGCCACGCCGGCGGCAAAGTCGTGAAGGTCGATCGCGTCGAGTTTATTTGGCTCTCCGATCCGCAGACGGCCCAGGCTGCGCTGGTCGCAGGCGAGATCGACTATCTGGAGAATCCGCAAGTCGGATTTCTTGCCGATCCTCGAATCAACACCCGGGCATCAAGCTCGACATCCATCCCGCCATGGGCACCATGGGAATTCTTCAGATCAATCACCTGCATCCGCCTTTCAACAACGTAAAGGCGCGGCAGGCCATGTTCTACATCATCAACAACGCCGACTATCTGAACACCATCGCGGCCGACAAGAACCTGCAGAAGCTGTGCTTCTCCTATTTCGGTTGCGACGTGGAGATGGAGACGGATGCAGGCAGCCAGATCTACAAAGGCCCCAAGGACTACAAGAAGGCCGAAGCCTTGTTCAAGGAGGCTGGATACAACCGCGAACCGATCACCATCCTGCATGCGACGGACCATCAGTACATCAACCCCGCCAACCTGGTGATGATCCAGCAGTTGCGCAAGGCCGGCTTTCTCAATCTCGATGTCCAGGCCATGGACTGGGGCACCGTTGTGTCCCGCCGCGCCAAGAAGGAACCGCCGGCCCAGGGTGGCTGGAATATCTTCATTACCGGCACCACGGTGCTGACCTCGTCGAACCCGATCACGCACACCTCGATCGGCATGGGATGCGACAAAGCCTGGTTCGGCTGGCCGTGCGATGCCAAGTTCGAGGAGTTACGCAAGGCGTGGGCCTTCGCTTCCGATTTGCCGACGCGCAAGAAGCTTGCCGTCGAGCTGTCGCAGCGCGCCTACGAGCAGGTGCCCTACATCTCGTTTGCGCAATGGCGCAATCCCGTTGCGTACCGATCTGACCGCCTGTCCGGAGTGCTGCCGGTGCCGTCGGTGCCACCGATGTGGAACATCGAGAAGAAGTGAACAAATCGAGCTGCGAAAGGCTGGCGCCCGATCGGAAGGATAGGGCGCCAACGGCAGTTGCACATATCCGAGCGGGCTTGTCGCTTTGGTGCTTGGGTGGATTGAAGAGGAACGACGATGACCGCCTATATCATTAGGCGTCTGCTCGCCACGATCCCTGTAATGGTGATCGTGGCGCTGTTCGTTTTCTTTCTGCTTCACCTCACGCCAGGCGATCCGGCGGCGGTTATCGCGGGCGACGAGGCGACACCGGCCGAGATCGAGGGGGTCCGCCGCAAGCTCGGCCTCGACCGGCCCGTGTGGGAACAGTTCGGGGTTTATGTCTGGAACCTGCTGCATGGGGATCTCGGCACGTCGATCTTCTCGAACATGCCCGTCACGACCCTGGTGAAGCAGCGGCTCGAACCGTCGATTGTGCTCGCCATTGCGACGCTTGTGGTTGCCGTTGCGTTCGCCATTCCCATGGGTGTCATTGCTGCGTGGAAGGCGAACTCGAGCATCGACCGGGTGGTCATGGGCTTCTCGGTTCTCGGGTTTGCCGTTCCAGTCTTTCTCGTGGGCTATCTGCTCATCTACATCTTTGCCATCCAGCTGCGCTGGCTCCCCGTTCAAGGCTATCGCCCCTTGGCGCAAGGGCTGGATGGCACGCTGCGGTCTATTGCTTTGCCGGCTTTCGCCCTTGGCATGGCCTATATGGCGTTGATCGCGCGCATCACACGCGCCAGCATGCTCGAAGTCCTCTCGGAAGATTATATCCGGACGGCGCATGCCAAGGGCGTCGCCACGCCGGGCGTCCTGCTGCGTCACTCCCTCAAGAATGCCGCTGTGCCGATCGTGACTGTCATCGGCATCGGCTTTGCGCTCCTGATCTCCGGGGTCGTCATCACGGAAACCGTCTTCAATATCCCAGGTCTCGGGCGCCTGACCGTGGATGCCATTCTGAAGCGTGACTATCCGATCATTCAGGGCCTGATCATCCTGTTTGCTGGAGCCAAGGTGCTGATCAACCTGTTGATCGACATCAGCTACACGTTCTTCGATCCGCGCATTCGGCAGTGAGGCGGGACCAATGGCCACGACAGCCGCCCCTGTGCATTTGGCGCAAGCGCGACCCGGAGTGGGCGACCTGCTCATCTGGATCGGTCGCAACAAGACGATTGTTGGCGGTGTTCTAATCCTCGTCTCTCTTGTTTTTGTTGCGCTGCTGGCTCCTTGGCTTGCGGGCGATCCGCTGCAGTTCGAGCCGACCAACCGCCTGCGGCGCCCTTCCGATCAATTCTGGTTTGGCACCGATCAGTTCGGCCGCGATGTCTACAGCCGTGTCATCTACGGCACGCGCATCTCCCTGGTGGTCGGTCTCAGCGTTGCGGTGCTGGCAACAGCTGTCGGGTCTCGTGCTCGGAGTTCTGTGCGGCTACTACCGAGGTGTCGACGCGATCGTCATGCGCATCATGGACGGCATGATGGCGATTCCGGCCATCCTGCTCGCGATCGCCCTTATCACTTTGATGAAGGCCAGCCTGCTCATCGTCGTCATAGCCATATCGATTCCGGAAATTCCACGGGTCGCGCGCCTGGTGCGTAGCGTCGTACTGACCGTACGCGGCCGCCCGTACATCGATGCAGCGATCGCCAGCGGCACGCGCAATGTCAAGATCATGGTGCGGCACATTCTGCCAAACACCGTGGCGCCGCTGATCGTGCAGGCAACCTACGTCTGTGCATCGGCGATTCTTACAGAAGCCGGTCTGTCGTTTCTCGGAGCGGGCACTCCACCCGAGATTCCCAGCTGGGGTAATGTCATCTCGTTGGGCCGGACCTTCTTCCAGATCGCGCCGTGGATCATCTTCTTTCCTGGCATCTTCCTCGCCGTCACGGTGCTGGCGATCAACCTAGTCGGCGACGGTCTCCGCGATACGCTGGATCCGCGCATCTCGCGGCGCATGTGAGGGTTGCATGTTGATGCCGCCTGCCTCCTCAGCCAACAGCATGGATGCCGGCGCACGCGCATCAGACGTCGTTCTGGCCGTTCGAGACCTGAAAACGCAATTCTTTACACGCGATGGTGTGGTGCGCGCAGTCGACGGCATCTCGTTCGATCTACACCGGGGAGAGACTTTGTGTATCGTTGGCGAGTCCGGTTGCGGCAAGAGCGTTACAGCTCTGTCGATTCTCGGTCTCATTCCGCAGACTGCCGGCCGCATTGTCGGGGGCTCGATCACATTCGAGGGTACCGAGCTCACGACATTGTCCGCGCAGGACATGCGCCGGATCCGGGGTAATCGTATCTCCATGATCTTCCAGGAGCCGATGACCTCGCTGAATCCTGTGCTGACCGTTGGTGCGCAGATCGCCGAGTCGCTGCAAATCCATCAGAAACTCGGCCGCCGAGCTGCCTGGAATCGCGCAAACGAAATGCTGTCTCTCGTTCGTATCGCCGAGCCTAAACAGCGTGCCCACGAGTATCCGCATCAGTTGTCTGGCGGCATGCGTCAACGGGTCATGATCGCGATGGCGCTGGCTTGCAATCCGCAAGTTCTCATCGCGGACGAGCCCACGACGGCTCTCGATGTCACGATCCAGGCGCAGATCCTGAACCTGATGCTCGAGCTCAAGGACCGTTTGGGCACGGCGATCATCCTGATAACACATGACTTGGGCGTCGTCGCCGAAATCGCACAGCGGGTCATTGTCATGTACGCGGGTCGGGTAGCCGAAGAAGCGTCTGTCGATGAGCTCCTGCGCAATCCAAAGCATCCCTACACGTGCGGCCTGATCGGCTCCATCCCCCGCCGCCGTGCTGCTGGCGAACGCCGGCTCATCCGCAGTCGTCTGCAGGAAATCGCAGGCATCGTCCCATCATTGCGCGAGGACATCCCGGGCTGTGCCTTTGCGCCCCGCTGCGATCTCGCCAATGAACGCTGCAAGTCGAAGCAGCCTGCGCTGGATGAGATTGCGCTCAATCACTATGCGGCGTGCTGGGAACTGGAACGTGCCGAGCAAAGGCTGGAGGGCGTTTCGGTGCGCGAGCAGATATGACGCCAGCAGACACGGTTCTGAAGGTTACGAACCTGAAGAAGCATTTCCCGGTCCATCGGGGTCTGCTGTCCCGCACTGTTGCGCACGTGCAGGCAGTCGATGGCGTGTCCTTCACCATCCGCCGCGGTGAGACGCTGTGCCTGGTGGGAGAGTCCGGTTGCGGCAAGTCAACCGTTGCCAGGAGCGTGGCGCGTCTGGAGGAGCCGACCGCGGGGAGCATTGAGCTCAACGGAGTGGATATTACGAAGCTCAACCAGGATGCGCTGCGTGAGCACCGCCGTGACATGCAGATGGTCTTTCAAGACCCATACTCCTCGCTCAATCCCAGGATGTCCGCGGGTGAAATCGTCAGCGAGCCGCTCGCCAACTTCGGTGTTGCCGCCGGCAAAGAGCTCGAGCGGCGCGTGGCCGCTCTTTTCGAGCGCGTTGGGCTGCGACCGGAGATGATGGCGAAGTACCCGCACGAATTTTCCGGCGGCCAGCGGCAGCGCCTGGGCATCGCCCGAGCTCTGGCCGTCAATCCGCGCCTTGTCATTGCCGACGAGCCCGTGTCGGCTCTCGACGTCTCGGTGCAGGCTCAGGTCCTCAATCTGCTGATCGATCTCCAGGAGGAGTTTCATCTCGGCTATCTCTTTGTCTCGCATG
This sequence comes from uncultured Alphaproteobacteria bacterium, assembly GCA_963840425.1. GTDB lineage: Bacteria > Pseudomonadota > Alphaproteobacteria > Rhizobiales > Hyphomicrobiaceae > CADEFX01. Next base: position 256,516 of record CAWIYZ010000001.1, read on the forward strand.
ATCTCGCTGTGGTGGAGCATATCGGCCATCGGATAGCGGTCATGTATCTCGGCCGCATTGTCGAGCTGGCTGACAACGCTGATCTGTTCGACCGGCCCCTGCACCCCTACACCGAAGCTCTGCTTGCGGCGGCACCGCAACCTGAACCCGGCACCAAGCGCAAACGCATGATCATTGAGGGCGACGTTCCGAGCCCGATCAACCCACCCTCCGGGTGCCGCTTCCACACGCGCTGTCCCTATGCCTTGCCGGCTTGCAAAGTGACTGACCCACCACTGCTCGAGGTGGCTCCCGGTCATCACGTGGCTTGCCTGCGCCGCCCTGTCGGCGGCGATCATGCGCCGCTGTCCGTGTCAGGTTGAAAAGGGATAGGGCAAAACTGGCTTCCGGCGCCCAAGCGCGATTTCTTCCCGCAATTCTACCAGCCGTGCCAGGAGCCGCCGAGCGGAGCGTACCTGCTGCCATCAGCGACCAGATCTGGTCGTCACTTGACGATTCCAATCTTGTCGAACTCGGCGTCGACCAATTGACGACGTTGATGATGCGATACTGAAGATTGCTTTTTTCGACACCTACTGAGAGATCGCAGCCCGATAGCGTGCGATGGCCGCCTCGACGACGGATTCCACGTCCTCGTCAAGCAGGTAGCGCTCGGACGCGAGCCGCAGCGCCGCTGCGCGCACCTTGGTGCCGTAATCGGCCTCGTCCCGGTAGCGCTCGGCGAGCGATCTGCGCGGATCGCCTGTCGCCGCGCGGATGGCCTCGTCCGGCGCGAACCAGAGCGTGAGGCCGTTCATCGCAACGATCTGCTCGGGCGATCCTGTGACGGGATCGCGTGGGTTCCAGCCGGCATGCGTGCCGACCGGCACCGTAATGTCCGGCATGCGGATGCCCGCCGTTTCGTTGCCGTCCACGTCCACTGCCGAGACGAGGGCCGGATAGAACGCGCCCTCCTGCGCTGGATAGCGGCCGATGCCGGTCGCTTCGTCGCCACCCATATCCACGGTCCGGATGAATGGAAGCCGCTGCGGGTCCGGTGGAGTTAAGCCGGGCAGGCGTACGAACGCTGCGAGCACCTCCTCACGGTCAACCGCCGTAGCGTCGGAAAGACGGGGGTGCCGGCTGGGCGGCGGATCGATGCCCTGGATGATCCAGCGATCGAGATTTATTAGCGCAGCGCGGTGCAGCGGCAGGTAGTCGAGCACGTTCAGCTGATAGCGGGCGATCGTGCCCGTTCCAGGGTTCGTACGCGACTGGCCGAGGTAGCCCGGCGTGTGCTGCGCGCCGGCGAATAAGTATCTCCGCGTCGAAGGATGCTCGGACAGGTCGTGCCCAACCGTCGTGTCGATGTGCGCGAGCGCGGCGTCGCCCCGCCAATACTCGGCGGCGCTGTCGGTGGAGATGATCTTCGGCAGGTCGCCGGCCGCCGCGAGCCGGTCGAGGAGCCCGCCCGTGCGCCCCGCTATCGGGTCGGACGTCACCACATCGGCAAACGGAAAGACGTGGCCCCACAACGGTGTTGTCTGGTTGGAGGGCTGCGCGAAGCGGTGATTGAAGGCTCCCCGTCGTGCCCCCGCGACGTGAACGTGGAAGCCATCGTAGGCACGGCTGCCGTCCTCGCAACGGTTGAGGCCGAGGCTCAAGAAATGCCGCTGCATCCGCCCCGTCTGCGAGATGCCGTAGAGGATGAGGGCGCGGAACCCGTTGCCGCTTGGATTGTTGGCCGAGGGCGCGCGCAGAAATGCCGCCACGTCGCGCGCGGCGAGGAGGCCAAGTCCAGCCACCGGTGCCCGATCGGTCTCGTAGACGAGCTGATAGATGCGCCCAGGCTCGAAACCGCCCTCGAGCCAGACGTGCTCGGCCGACGGCTCCACAGCGCCCGAGGGGGTCTCGCGTGCGAAGCGCCAGCGCGAGCGCGGTATCAGAGTGTCCTCACCGTCCTCCCAGTCGCGCACGAGGAGACGGGCGTCGAGCTGCTCCCCGGGCGCGGCGGGGAGCGGCCGGTGGACGCGGTCGGCGAGGAGGCGCGTCGTCCCGCGCTCGTTAGGTCGGATCTCGACCATGGTCTCGCCGCCGATGCGCTTGCCATCTTCCATGGCTGAAGGTGCGGCGAGGCCCAGCAGCTCCGCACTCGGGTAGACGTCCCATTGCCAGCCGATGGAGGCTACCGTGTAGCCGCGGGCAAACAGGAAGCCGTCGCCGGGATGCGCCTGCGGCCCCACGGGCGCATCGGGCGGCGCGCAATTCATCATGGCGACGACGCGGCGGCGGCCGCGGTTGGGCAGCTCCACGATGCAGCGACGGTTCGCCTGTCTGGCGTCCACCGGCTGCACGACGGACAAGTCTGCCGTGAACTCGACCAGCCCAGCCGCATTGCGCGGCGCCAGCTTTAAGTCGCAGATTTGGGCGTTTGCCGGGTGGATCGGGTCGACCGCGAAGTGCGCCGTGCCGTCCACCTGTTCGTAGCTGCCTACCTCGCCGAAGCGTCGGTTCCCGGCATAGGGCACGCGCGACGTGATCTCAAATCTCGTGAGAGGCATCGGGGCTCCTCGCAGGTGACCGGGTGCTCGAACACGCTCCGACGATGCAGGATCGACCCCGGACACACAAGCGTCCGCGGCGGGTGTTGCTCCGGCTCCTGCCAGGCGCTGGACGGCGCGGTGGGCGGGATACGTGAGCGCCGATAGATGGACCACGCCCTCAAGATGCGCATGGCCGTCCAAGCTGACAAATCAAGGGTGAGGGCGGGGCCGACCCGTCGGCCACGAGAACGCTCACCATGAGTTTCCAAAAGCCGCCTGATGCTTGCATAGCGCTTACAAGCGTAACACGCGATCCAAGAAAACCTTTTAAGATCAAATAATTTGGCGATGTGGGAGAATCCGTACCCAGACACTAGAGCCCGTTCTCCTTGAATGGAATCGCGGGGGATTCCCATGCGGGGTCGAATATGATTTAAGCTGCGTGCTGGAGACGGAGGCCAGCATGCATGGCACGAGCTTATTCGCTTGATCTGCGTGAGCGCGTGGTGGCGGCGGTTGGGTCCGGGCAGAGCTGCCGCGAGGTGGCGGCGCGTTTCGGGCTTGCAGTCTCGACGGTGGTGAAGTGGCGCCAGCGCTATCGCGCCACGGGGGACATGGCGGCCAAACCGAGAGGCGGCAGCAAACTGCGGGCGCTGGTGGATGTCAAAGACTGGGTGCTTGGACGGGTGGCGGCGGAGCCGCACGTGACCACGCGTGCCCTGGCCGCCGAACTCACCGAGCGCGGTCGCGACGTGAGCCACGTGAGTATGGGTGAGAGGATGGGTGGACCCACGGTGCAGCCACAAGATTACTTCCAAATCAATTGGTTAGGTCTTTTAGAGCTTTGTTGTCTACCTCCCTTGGGCAGCTCGATCTGTTGTCGGCCGAGGACGAAAACAGCGTACGAAGTAGCCCCGCCGGAATTTTGGCAATTCAGCTCCCGGTAATGGCAATGATCGAATGCCAGGCACTGGGCGATCACGCGGGCCACGTGCAGCAGCTTGCGCCGCAAGAAGCTTGCGACCGCCGACTAGCCGTGAACTCATGAATTAGCGGCCTCGATCAACCGTCTAGCAACTTTGATTGCGTCGGATTTTTGGTCCGTTCTTGCCCCATATCAGACGTCAGCGCGATCGATCTCAATGTCGCAGAAGTCCCAGAAGTAGCCGTGATGCTGTTTTTTCTGCGTTTTGGCGTGCCCGCGTTCAAGGGTGCGATCATCGCCGCGCTGATGATCGTCTTCATTCAAATCAGCTTCGTGAGCCTGCTTCGTGTGCCGTTACCGCGCGGCATTCTTGATCGCCTGCTGTGGTGAACCATGGACTCGGTTGTCGCCGGCCTCTTGCTGCTTCTCGACCCCTACGTGATCGTGGTGATCATCGCATCGGCTGCGCTCGGGCTATTCGTCGGTGCTGTTCCGGGCCTGACTGCCGCGATGGCAATTGCGCTGCTCGTTCCTGTGACCTTCTTCATGCCGCCGGTGCCCGCCCTGGCCGCAATGGTGACCACCAGCGCTATGGGAATCTTTGCAGGCGACATTCCGGGAGCCTTGTTGCGAATACCGGGCACGCCCGCCTCGGCCGCGTACGCCGACGAGGCCTACGCCATGACACGCAAGGGCCAGGGAGAGGTGGCCCTGGGCGCCGGATTGGTGTTCTCCGCACTCGGCGGCATGCTCGGCACCGTCGTACTCGTGTTGGCAGCCCCGACACTCGCCGAGTTTGCGCTGAACTTCAGTTCCTTCGAGTATTTCTGGCTCGTTTGCCTAGGGCTGACGTGTGCTGTGTTCGTGGCAAGGGGGTCGCTGCTTAAGGCGCTATTGTCGCTCCAGATCGGGCTGTTGGTCGCCTGCATCGGCATGGAGAACCCAGCGGCCTATCCGCGCTTCACCTTTGGCTTCACCGAGTTGACCGCGGCCATAGAGTTCATTCCAGCCATGATTGGGCTTTTCGCCATCTCTGAGATCCTGCGGATGATGAGCCAGCCAAATCAGAGCCTTCCGCCGGTACAGATGCCGAGTGGCTCTCTGTTTGCAGGGCAATGGAAACTGGCCAAGCTTTATCCCAAGCAGTGGCTGCGGGGCTCGGCAATCGGTACGCTGATCGGTGCTTTGCCGGGCGCGGGATGCGACATAGCGGCGTGGGTCACCTATGCCACGAGCAAGCGCTTCTCCAAAGAACCCGAGAAATTCGGGACCGGTCACGTCGAGGGGATCGTCGAAAGCGGCGCAGCAAACAACGCGGCCGTCAGCGGCACTTGGATCCCGGCGCTTGTGTTCGGGATCCCTGGTGACACCATCACGGCAATCGTGATCGGCGTGCTCTATCTGAAGAACCTGGTACCCGGCCCGTTGATTTTCCAGAATCAGCCAGAGGTGATTACCGCGCTCTTCGCCGTCTTCTTCATCGCTAACCTTCTGATGCTGCCGTTCGGTTGGCTCGCGATCAAACTCTCGGTCCAGATGCTGCGCGTCTCGCGTTCCATTCTGATGCCGATCATCATGATCTTCTGCATCGTCGGCGCCTTCGCCATCACCAATAGCGCCTTTGCAATCGGCGTGATGCTGATATTCGGGGTTCTGGGTTTCGTGCTCGAAGATCACGGGTTTCCGGTCGCACCGATCATTCTTGGTATCGTGCTCGGCCCGCTGCTCGAGCAGAACTTCTTTAGTTCGATGCTGAAGGCAGACGGGTCGGTACTCGCATTCTTCTCGCGTCCGATCGCCGGTGTGCTCGGGATCGCGACGCTGCTGCTCTGGACTGCCATGCTGTACTATTGGATGCGCAGCCGGCGCATGAATGAGGCGGCCGCCTAGTGCCGGAGCGATAGGAACGGGAGGCATTTAATGAAGCTACTTCGCCACGGGCCTTGGGGTCAGGAAAAGCCAGGTCTCATCGATCGCGAAGGAGCGATCCGTGACCTTTCAGGAGTGATCGCTGACGTCGCGCCCGAGATCCTTTCGCCATCGGCACTCGACCGGCTACGCGGCATCGATCCGGCCAGTCTCCCTCGCGTATCGGGCACGCCGCGTATAGGACCCTGCATTGCGCGGGTTCCACAAATGGTCTGCACGGGCCTCAACTATTTCGACCACGTCAAGGAGGTTAAGGCAGCCATCCCAACCGAGCCGGTCATGTTCCTCAAGAGCATCTCTGCGATCAACGGTCCCAACGACGACATCATGCTGCCCAAGGGCTCGGAGAGGACCGATTGGGAGATCGAGCTTGGCGTCGCCATTGGTACCAGGACATCAAATGTGTCCGAGCGTGACGCGCTGACACGCGTTGCCGGCTATTGTGTCGCCAACGATGTATCGGAGCGCGCGTTCCAGTTTGAGCGCGGTGAGCCTTCCCCGCCGAAGGGCAAATGTGCGGATACCTTCGCGCCGATCGGTCCGTATCTGGTAACGGCCGACGAGGTGCCCGATCCGCAGGCCCTCGACCTCTTTTGCGACGTGAGCGGTACACGCATGCAGAGCGGTTCGACCCGAGACATGATCTTCAGTTGCGCGTTCCTGATCAGCTACATGAGTCAGTGCGTGACACTACAGCCGGGCGACATCATCCTAACAGGAACGCCCGCCGGCACCGGTCTTGGTCAGAAACCTCCGCGTTATCTGAGGCCGGGGGACACTCTGCATGCCGGTATCAGTGGCCTTGGGGAGCAGCGCGCCTCGATCGTTCCCAATCGCGCTTGAAGGGATTGACACTGGCAAATGCGGCTTTGAGGATCGAACGGCTGGGTTCGCGTTTGACCATCCTACCTGCAAGAAGTTGCCGGTATCTACTTCAAGAAATAGTTCGGGATCCAGGACGAGAGGCCCGGAATCAGGATGACAAGCACCAGCACCAGCGTTTCGGCCAGCATGAAGGTCCAGACATGCCGGTTGGTCTGGTCGATCGGCGTCTTGGCGATGCTGGTCGTGATGAACAGCAGCGGCGCGGTCGGCGGCGAGACCGCGCCGATCTGATTGCAGATCACCATCACGAGGCCGACCTGAAAGGGGTCGAGCCCGTAGGTCTTGGTGACGCTGACGGCGACTGGCGCGAAGACCAGCAGCACGATCAGCGAGTCGACGAACGTGCCGAGCACGATCATCACGCCCGCGAGTATGAACAGGATCATGGTCGGGCTCGACGACAGCGTCGAGACATAGCTCAGCACCATGCCGTCGAACTGCAGATACGACAGTATCCAGCCCATCGGGCCTGAAACGGCGATGATGCCGGACACCATCGAGGTGGTGATCGCCGCGTCGACGAGGATGTCTGGAATCTTGGGCGAGCGTGATCTTCTTCTCGACGAAGAAGCCGATGACGAAGGCATAGACGCAAGCGACGGCGCCGGCCTCGGTCGCGGTGAAGACGCCTGACAGGATGCCGCCGACGATGATGAGCGGCGCCAGCAGTCCGGACCAGGCCGAACTCACCGAGTGCCACAGCGCGCACAGGTCGAAGCGCGTCCGTGACCTGGCGCAGCTCGGGATAGGCGGGATGATAGGTGTAGAGCTTGATGGTGATCATCAGCGCGAGACCGATCAGGATGCCCGGAATGATGCCGCCGAGGAACAGCCCGCCGATCGAGACCTGGGCGATGGCGCCGTAGATCACCATGGTCATGCTCGGCGGAATGATCGCCCCCATCGTCCCGGCGGTCGCGATCAGCGCCGCGGCGAAGCCGGGCTTGTAGCCGGTCTGCTTCATGGGCGGGATCAGGATCGAGGCGATCGCCGACGCGTCGGCCGTGGACGAGCCCGATACGCCGGACATCATCATGCTGCCGACGACCGAGGCATGCGCGAGCCCGGCGCGAAAATGCCCGACCAGCGCGCGCGCGAAATCGACCAGCTGCTTGCTGATGCCACCGGCGGTCATGATCGAGCCGGCGAGAATGAAATAGGGCATCGCCAGCAGCGTGAAGGAATCGAGCTGGCCGAACATCTTCTGCGCGAACAGCGGCATGACGACGCCGGGCAGCATCGCCATGCCGACGAAGCCGATCAGCGCGATGGAGATCAGGATCGGGATGCCGATGCAGCATCACGCCGAGCAGCGACGTGAGCAGGAAGGTGATCATGGCGTCGTCACCTCGGGCGGCAAGCTGGTCCGGATCGGGAGGCGGCAGCTCGCCGGCGAGCCGCCGGATGACGACGAACAGGAGGTAGACGCTGCCGAGGATCATTCCGTAGTACGGATAGCTCATCGGGATTTCGAGGCCGGGCGAGACCGAGTTCCCGGTGACCAGCGAGACGCGGTAGCTGTAGTAGGCGGTCGCGACGGCAAATCCGACCCAGAGCAGCTCGATGAGCAGATCGAGCGCCTTGTTCATCCAGGGTGCCATGACGCGCCGGATCGCCTCGACGGTGATGTGCGCGCCGCGCCGATAGGCGATCGGGATGGCCAGAAAGACGAGCCAGATGTGCCCGAAGATCTGGATCTCCTCGCTCCAGCTCGGCGTGAAGTTCAGCACGAAGCGGCTGAAGACCTGCCAGGAGCCGACCGCCACCATGCCGGCGAATATCGCCGCGACGAGCAGCTCGATGGTGCGGTCGATTGCTGCGAAGAGTGCTTTCATGTTCGTCCCTCGGCAGACGGCCGCGCGCATGCCGTGGCGAGCGCGTCGCCATCGCTCGTTGGATGAATGGGAGTGCGGTCCGGCAGGCGCACCAGCCGGACCGCGGCGCCGACGCCTATTGCTGCGCCAGAATCTGCTTCAGCAGGTGCTCGGCCTTGAGCTTGACGGCCATCTCCTGCTGGACGGCTGCGGCGGCCTTGCGCGCTTCGGTCATGTCCGGCCGGGTGATGGTCATGCCGCGCTTCTGCAGCTCGGCCATGCCTTCGGCGTCACGCACCGGCGACATCGCGCGCGCAATGTCGGTCGCCAGCTTGGCGCCTTCCGTGACCACGGCCTGCTCCTTGGCGTCGAGCTTCTTCCACTCGGACAGCGAGAAGGCGACGACGGTCGGATCGATCAGGTGCTGCGTCAGCGCGTAGTACTTGGCGATCTCGTAGAACTTGAACGACGCCGTCGTGGTCGCCGTGTGCTCGAAGCCGTCGAGCACGCCGCTCTGCAGCGATGTGTAGACCTCGCCGAAGTTCATCGGCGTCGCGGACGCGCCCATGGCGTTGACCGCGCCGACGAAGACCGGCGTCGGAATGGTGCGGATCTTGAGGCCCTTCAGGTCGGCGACCGTCTTGATCTCTTTCTTGGCGGTGACGACGTTCCGGTAGCCCCACGAATAGAGGTAGCCGAGCACCTTGAAGCCGATCGTTTCCATTTCCTGGGACAGCTCGGCGCCGACCGGGCCGTCGAGCACGCGCTGCACGTGGTCGTAGCCCGTGAAGATGAAGGGCAGGCCGATCACGCCGCACTTGGCTTTGCAGAAGTTGGCGAACTCGGCCATGCCGCCGACATGCATGCTGGCGCCGGAGCCGAGCTGCATCGCTTCGATCACCTGGCGCGACTGGCCGAGGCCGCTGTTGGGAAACAGCTTCACGTCGAGCGTCGGCGACCTGCTGTTCACGTAGTTGGCGAACACCCAGGAGAACATCTGATGCTCGGTGCCGGCGATGTCGTCGGCGCCGGCGTGATTGATGCGGATGGCCTTCTTGTCCTGCGCGAGCGCGTCATCAGCGCCCAAGCCGATGCACGCTGCCAGCCCCAGGCACGCCACCGCAACCAAACTGCGCAACCGATCGACCATTAGCATCTGCTTCTCTCCCTAGTGGTTGCCGGATTCCCGCTTTGCGGTGGTTGCGTTTGCGCAGCCCAGTTGTACGATGACATGATGACTCAAACCTAGAGGGCTCATGCGAGGCTCGCAAGATTTCTTGCGAGGTGGGCGATCCTCGCGATACGCCCGAGCCGACGATTGATCTTGGAGCGACCGATGTCCATGGATTTAGTTTCGTTGAAAAAAAAGCTCGGCAGCGGTCTGTTGGCATTCCCGGTCACCCACTTCAAGCCCGACCTGACGTTCGACGAGCAGCCCTATCGAAGGTCGATCCACGACAACATTCAGCACGGTGCTGCCGGGTTGTTTGCGCCGGGCGGAACGGGAGAGTTCTTTTCCCTTACGATCGCAGAGGTTGAGCGTGTAACCCGTGCCGCAGTTGAAGAGGCGAAGGGGCGGTTACCGATCGTTGGTGGGACGGGCTACGGCACGGCGATGTCTGTTGAGTTCGCGAAAGCCGCAGAGCGAGCGGGAGCTGACGCGGTGCTGGTCCTGCCACCATATCTGGTCGGGGTCGAACAGGCCGGTTTAGAAGCACACGTAGACGCTATCTGCAAGGCCATCGGCATTGGCGTCATCGTATACAATCGCGACAACGCCATTTATTCGGCCGAGACCGTCGCTCGCCTCGTCGACCGCCACCAGAACATGATCGGCTACAAAGACGGTCATGGCGATGTCGAACAACTCGTGCGTGTGCGCCAGGTCGTCGGCGACCGCCTCGTCTACATCGGGGGAATGCCCACCGCAGAGGTTTTCGCCGTCCCCTACTTTGCGGCGGGCTTCACGACCTACTCCTCCGCCGTCTTCAACTTCGTCCCCAAAACCGCAATGCAATTCTTCAACGCACTTCGCGTTGGCGAGCACTCAACAACGGACCGCCTGCTGCGATCGCTGTTCTTGCCGTATGTGTCATTGCGGAACCGTCGGAAGGGCTATGCTGTCAGCATCGTTAAATCCGGTCTGCGTGTCGTCGGACGTTCAGCCGGTCCCGTGCGGCCGCCGCTGACCGACCTTACCGCCGATGAGCAGGGAGAGCTGGCGCGTATAGTCCGGCTGGCTGAGGCAGCCTAGGCTTGTGGGCGGTCGAAGCTGGGCGATGCACGTATAGGAGAGTGCCAATGACCGCAGCTGTCCCGCGATCGGAAATGGCGGGGCAGGCAATGTCGCCGCGGTATATCCGCGTCGACGCAGCGGACAATGTTGCAATAGTCGTCAATGACTTTGGTCTCGCTATGGGGACATGCTTTCCCTGCGGGCTGAAACTTCGCGAGCACGTGCCACAAGGCCACAAGGTCGCGTTGGTTGATATTGCGAAGACTGCGCCGGTGCGGCGATACAATGTCGTCATCGGCTATGCAACTGAAGAACTCAAGGCTGGCAGCTGGGTGAATGAAGCCCGGCTTGCGATGCCCGAGGCCCCGGCGCTTGATCGCTTGCCGATTGCAATCCGCGCCAATTGGCGCGAGCCACCCCTTGAAGGTTATTCCTTCGAGGGTTATCGCAACGACGATGGGTCTGTCGGCACGCGCAACGTGCTGGCAATCACGACGACTGTGCAATGTGTTTCTGGGGTCGTCGATCATGCCGTGCGTCGAATCAAAGCAGAGCTATTGCCGAGGTTCCCGAATGTTGATGACGCAATCGGCCTAGAGCACATTTATGGTTGCGGCGTCGCCATTGATGCGCCCGACGCTGCGATTCCCATTCGGACACTGCGCAATATTAGCCTGAACCCGAATTTTGGCGGCGGGGTGATGGTCGTCGGCCTTGGCTGCGAGAAGCTGCGGCCAGAGCGGCTTCTGCCGCCCGGCACGCTGCCAGCGCACCCAGTGAGTGGGAAGGAGTCCGGGTTTGATCTGGTCTATCTGCAGGAAGAGACTCACATCGGGTTCGAGTCTATGATCACTTCAATCATGGAGACCGCGGAACGGCATCTTGCGCGGCTCGACGCGCGCAGGCGTGAGACCTGCTCCGCAGCTGCCCTTGTCGTGGGCATGCAGTGCGGTGGCAGTGATTCGTTCTCGGGCGTCACCGCCAATCCTGCACTGGGCTTTGCGTCGGATCTGCTCGTTCGAGCCGGGGCGACGGTCATGTTTTCGGAGAATACCGAGGTACGCGACGGCATTGACCAGCTCACATCCCGGGCCGCTGACGCCAAAGTTGCGCAAGCGCTGATCGACGAGCTGGCATGGTACGATCGCTATCTTGAGCGAGGCAGCGTCGACCAGCGCGAATACGACCCCCGGAAATAAGAAGGGCGGACTTTCCAACATCGTTGAGAAGGCAATGGGGTCAATCGTCAAGTCGGGCACTGCGCCGATTGCCGGTGTTGTCCGTCTTGGCGAGCGGGCCGCTAGAAAGGGACTTCTATTTGCTGCAACGCCTGCGAGTGATTTCGTCTGCGGTACGCTGCAGCTCGCGGCCGGAATGAACATGCATATTTTCACGACGGGACGTGGCACGCCTTACGGCCTTGCTGCTTGCCCGGTCATCAAGGTGTCCACTCGCAGCGAACTGGCGCGTCGCTGGCATGACCTGATTGACGTCGACGCCGGCCGCATTGCGACTGGCGAAGCAACAGTGGACCAGACGGGCTGGGACCTCTTCCACATTATGCTCGACGTCGCCAGTGGGCGCCGCAAGACTTGGACGGAGCGGTGGAAGCTCAGCAATTCCCTCGCGCTCTTCAACCCGGCGCCAATTACCTAATTGGGCTAGGGCCGACAGCCGTCGATGGAACGGGGGTGTGAAAGGAGGATTGGCATCGGCCTGTCGGACCTGACCGCCGGTAAGGCGAGGGTATTGAGCGGCCGCGAAGGCGCGCCTGAAGAACGGTCGCCCTGAGCAAGCGTTGCGCCTGCAAGGAGTACCCTCTAATCCCTATTACGTTTGAGGGGCTAGATTCCTTCACTTTCGGCAGAAGAATTTTCTAGTCCGTGCCAGTCCGCTTTTTGCGGTCCGCGCGGCTCGCCTTTTCGGCCTCGTTCCAGCGGGGCAGGAACTCTTGCGTCGCCTGCTTGTTGCGCTTCTCCATATCGCGCACGCGCGCAATGTGCTCGTCCTCCTCTTGCCGGTCTCGAAATGATCGCGGTTCCCATCCCTCCTGGAACAGGCGCAAATGGTTGGGCCGCTCGTGATTGCGGGCGTCGCTCGGACTGTGGATCGAGTAGCCGGTGTTGGGCTCGGTCCCGAACTCCGCGTCCTTGATGTCGAAGTTCTCGCCCAGGTCGTTTAGTTCGACATCACCGTCGACCACCAACCCTTTGGCGAAATCTTCCAGCCGCGACACCCGCAGCCCGAGGTGACGCTCGGGATCGGTGACGGGCAGCTCCTCCCGAGCCTTCTGCTTGCGATATTCGGCGACATCTTCCCGGGTGAGCGCATCACCGTGCTTGCCCCTGAAGGTGCCGAACAGTTCGAGCGCTCTGCGCCACCACGGGCGCTTGCCGTCGGCGCCGCGTTCATAGGCTGGCGGGGGCGCGACATCCAAGACGCGCGAAAGTTTGCCTTCGTGTTTGTGCTTCACCGTGCATGGATCCGACTACCGACGCCCGCACAACCAAACGACGCGAACGCAATTCGCCAATCTGTATGCCGCGGTCATGCCCGGAACTCAAGAATTGTTCGATTTGACTGCGCAACTCGATAGGCGTCTTCGTGACCACGGCGACGACGAGCATCACCAGCAGTAGGAGGTAAAAGATTTTGGAGGACCGTACGCATAAGCGGGATCGGACAAACTCAGCGGAGACCATTCGCTCCCGCGAGCGCTGCAGGCTGTTGACCGTACCGCCGGATCCTGCCCCCTGCACGGAGTTGAGCTGACGAGGAGCTGCAGCCTTCCGCCAAGACTTTGAGCTGGATATCCTCGTCGTCTACTTTCCCTTCCTTGTTTCCTTCGCGCGCTGGGTGCTCGACTTGTAAGTTTTGATGACTGGTACGTTCTTGCGGTGCGCCTCGAAGACCCAAGGCCTGGGTGTGGGGAGACCCAGGCACTCACGGCATGTTCGCTGCAGGCGGTCCGGGTTGTCCTCGCTGCGTGGGAAGTGTTGCCGATCCGCGGGCTTTGCGATCTTGCAGCGCTTGCAGGTTTTCGTGGTCATTGGCAGCCGTCGCTGTTTCCCCCTTGAGGTTTTGACCGCTTGCAGGAAGCGCAGGCGGCAGCAAGTAACTGCCTGTCCGCAAAACCATACTGACCTGAATTGCGTTTACATACCAAACGACCGTCGAGCGCGGCCGAGCGGCTGCACCGTGGTTGCCTTCGACCCAAGCCGAACACACCTTACCTCTTGGCTGGTTCCTGCTGCTTCTCTTGCTCTTGCTGCAGCCCTTGATCGAGTTCTTTTTGGTATTTTTTCACGACTGTCACGTTCTCTTTGAACTGTAGCGGAGCCGCGCTCTTCAGCTCCTCTTGCATCTCCGCAAGAGCTTGATCCTTGTCCATTTGGGGCATCTGACCATCTTGCCTAACCTCATCCATAGCTTTCTTGATCTGCTCGGACGGCTCCAGAAATTGTCCGGTTTGCGGATCAAGCCCATCGAGCACCAGCGCAATGTTGGTGGCAACGTCGTCCAATTCCTCAAGTGAAGCAAAGCCGTTGTTCTTGGCAATCTGCTCGATCTGACTTTGCAGCGCTGGGTCGGGTTGATCGCCTGCTCCTTCCAGTTTGGCGGCCAAGGGGGCAAACTGTTTTTGAGCAGAGATGTAGCTTTGGACCTGTCTATCGGTGAGCTTGATTTGCTTGACCTGTTGCTGACGCTCGCTGTCCTTTTGGCCCTGCGCAACGACCGACGGACCAAGCATCGCTAGCCCGATCATAACGGCTAAGGTCCACAGCCCCACGGGTCTCATCGAGATCCTCCATCCTTGCCCGGCGCGATCACGTGCACATCAACAACCCAAGCCATTTGACAGTTCCTTTAGCCTTGCAGCGCGGATGCGATGCTTTATGCGGAGATCATGCTGGGGTGCATTGCACTTTGTGGTCCGGCGGCGACCGCGGCTTGGGCACGTCGCGCGGCGATCTCTCATGTTGAGGCCATTCCCTGCAAGCGATCATCGTGGCGTCTGCCAACCCTGTAACGTGAATTGCAGATGAACGTCACTTCAACGCGATTACCGCAGCA
>CAWIYZ010000002.1:0-336417 GCA_963840425.1 uncultured Alphaproteobacteria bacterium
ATGGGTTGGTAGGTTCGCTCGTTCCGCAAGATTCCTCCGGCGGAACCTCAGCGGAACGCGCGAGCGCATAGCGTTGCCTTCCGCAACGCCGCGCGACAAGGCTTTCTGTCGAGGGGTGAAAACTTCGCCGCCATCAACGAAGGCATCGAGGTACCAACTCCTGCCTCCGACGCGCCCGGTTCGCCATCTCGCGCATCTGCCAAATGCGTTGCTTGTGATCGGTTGCACACCTCGGTCCGCACACCACTGTTCGTAGGCCGCGAACATCCGCGAAGCCGCCACCCGAGCGTTCGCCATTGGCGTCACGGCCTCGGCGAAGAACTGCGCGACCAGATCTCCCCGGCTGCCGCATGGTGGCCGGTTTTTCTTGCCGAGCAGCGCTGTGATGGGTGCCCCAGGTGTCAAAGTCTCAAACTTTGAGACGCCATATCATCAGCTGTCGGAATACAACCTCGCATAACTTGTATAACTGTCAACGGCTCAATTTGCACGATTGCACTATTGCACGCACGGCCTCGACAGCCATCAGCGCGCAACTACCAGATGTAGGTACCAGTCTTGGTACCATACAAGGTACCTATTCAATCACGTGGAAAACTCGGATGAGGCACCTGTTTTTATTCGAGGAAAAGCTCGAACATTGGTAGACGGTAGCTGGTACCACGTTCGGTACCTACGCAGATAAAAGTGCCGCACAGGTCGGTACCAATGCTGGTACCAGCTACCGCTGCTCAGGAACCGAATGCCTCCCAAGAAGCCTGCCCGAATGCGGGTCGTCACGCTTGCCTCGACCAAAGGCGGCGTCGGCAAGACGACGATCTGCAGCGCCCTTGCCGTGCGCGCGGCGGAGGAGAGCCGGCGCGTGGCGCTGCTCGATCTCGATCCTCAGGAGAGCCTTGCCAGCTGGTGGACCCGCAGGGGCAAGACCAAGAACCCGAAGCTGTTCGAGATCGACGCCACCACCGAGGCGATCGAGCTGCTGCTGAGCGAGGGCTGGGAGTGGGTGTTCATCGACACCGGCCCCGCGCGACTCGAGCTGATCGAGCCGGGCATCGCGGTCGCCGATCTCGTTCTCATCCCGACCCGGCCGTCGGCGCTCGACATCGAGCAGGCCGCCATCACGGTCGAGCTGTGCGAGACGCACAGCAAGCCGCATGCCTTCGTGCTCAACCACGCCCGGCCGGGAGCGAAGCTGACCAAGTCGACGATCGCCTTCCTCAAGAAGGGCGGCAGCACCGTGATCGAGAGCGCGATCACCTTCCGGCAGGCCTACATGGCGGCCATGACGGTCGGCAAGTCCGGCCCGGAGGTCGAGAAGAGCCGAGGCGGCGCGCAGGGAGATCGATGCGCTCTGGGCAGCCGTGAAGACCCTGATCGCCGAGAAGGTGGCCTGATGTCGTCCGATCTCGAAGGCGAGGACATGCTGATCCTGGAGCAGTTCGGCAAGCGCGACTCCACCGCCTCTCGTCGCCGGGCGTCGAGCACGAGAGACCCGGCCACTGGCCGCTGCCGACCGGCGCCGGCTCGCGCACGGCAGCACCAAGAGCCGTCAAATGAATCTCGAAGGTGCGCCCGGAATTCCATGAACGTGTGAGTGCACTCGCCCTCAACGAGGGCATCGCCATGGTGGAACTGATCGAGCGTGCTGTGGAGGCGTACGCGCGAGGCAAGGAGGGCTGAGATGCGAACGCTGTTTGGATGCCTGGCCGGCTTGCTCTGCGCGGTCAGCGTCGCGCTGGCGGCCCGCTACGGCTACAAGGGCGCCGACACCGAGATCGATGGCGTGATCAGCGCCGTGGTGTTCGGCGCTCATTGCACTCTGCGCCTTCCTGTTCGATGCCGCTGCAGTGCGGCTGTGGTTCATGCGCCATCGCATCGGCGCGGTCGTCATCGGGCTCATCGCGGCCGCAGCGCTGGTTGTGACCTTCACCAACAGCCTGGGCGCCATTGCGGGCCGTGCCGACGCCACGCAGGCCGAGCGCAGCCCGCGCCAAAGCGATGTGGCCACAGATCGGGCCGAGCTCACGCGGCATCATGCGCGAGCGCGAAGCCCTGAGCCTTCACGCCCGCAACGGACGACGCGGTCAAGGCGCGTCGCGATGCGGTCGCGGCCGCGGAACGCATCCGGCTCGCCGAGTGCGGCAACGGCGATCCCAAGCAGCGCGGGCCCAACTGCCGCGAGCGCGAGACCGAGGAGCAGGCCAAGCGCGATGCTCTGGCCGCCGTGCTCGGCAACAAGGCGCTCAGCCGAGAAAGCCGAAGCTCGATGCCGACGCGCAGCCGTCCGCGCCCGACTGGCCAAGGCCGCACCCGTGCAGAACGCCAATCCCGCTCGGAGCCACTCTTGAGCAGCTGATCGGCGCCACCGCCTGCGGCTCTCACCGCCTGGCAGCAAGCCATCGTCGCCGCGGTGTTCGAGCTCTGCCTCGTGGGCGTGATGGTCATCTACGAGCTGCTCGGGCACGCGAAACAGCCAGTCCAAGTCGAAGAAACCGCCCAGGATCACCGATACGCAGAGGTCGCGCCAAGGTGTGCGCAGGAGATCAAGCCCCTGGCTTCGCCCGCACGCCGCAAGGCTGGCAACACCGGCAAAGAGGCAGCGTCAAGAGCTTCGTCCGCGACCATGTGTTCCCCGCCGACGGCGAGCAGGTCGAAATCAAGGTCTTGATGCGGGACTATCGCGCCTGGTGTGCAAAACGAAGAACGTGCACACCTCTCGACGCAGCGCATTCCTCGACGAGCTTGAGAAGCTTTGCCGCAAGCTCGGTATTGAGACCAAGGTCGGTGACGATCAGCGCGTGTACTGCCTCAACGTCAAGGTGAATGTGGCCAGTGCAGCGGTATCGACGAGCAATGTCACGCGTTGAAGTTGGCCGTAGGGCTGGTGGAGGAGACGGAGGAGCGCTCGAAGACGCCTGACAGCCTGGGATGCTCTCCTCGATGCAGTCGACGAGCAGTGCAAGCGCGAGGACGCCGAGAGGCGACAGGCCGACCTGCAGAGCTCACCATTAAGGAATCTCCAGCGCGACGGAGGAGCAACACTAGCATCAGCCGGCGCGCTTCAGCCTCCGCGGGAAACCGCTCGAAAATTCTTTAGATCCTTAATCTTGCCACGCAGCTCCTTGGAAACCGAGGCATCTCTCTCGCGGTGAAGGCCTGGCGGATCGGCGTGACCATTTCGGCCACGACGCGCGCCTGCGCAGCGTTTGATCAGCCGGACCGGAGCGCCATCATCCGCGAGCTATTCTCCGAGGCGGTCACCGCGCGCAGGGAAGGCGGGCGGCGCGTAGACTCATGGGACGGTCAGGAGGCGGGTTTACTCGATCCCCTCTCTTGTTCCCGCTGGCGTTCCGCAGACTACAATCTGCGGAACACAACGCAGCCATTAAGCCATTGATTTAATTGGTACCGCCTCCCCGGCTCGAACGGGGGACCCCCAGATCCACAATCTGGTGCTCTAACCAACTGAGCTAAGGCGGCAGCCGTCCAGTCGCGGCGCTGCCAATCAAATGGCTCACCGTCCGCGCGCGGCCTTGTCGGGCTTGCGCCCATCCGCCGCGACCAAGTCGCGCTCTCTATTTCCACAGCCCCGCAGCGGCGTCAATAAGCGGGCTGGGCCGGCCTGTGTTGCGCATGTCCGGGCGATGGTCTAGACCCTTGCCGGCGCCGGCCCCCGCGCCCTTGGCCGGGTCGCTGGCGCTGCCTGCTGCCGTAGCTCAGTGGTAGAGCACTCCCTTGGTAAGGGAGAGGTCGAGAGTTCAATCCCCTCCGGCAGCACCATCAAAGCCCGCCAGATGCCGCCTTCCCTCGCTTTTCGCGACTTCGACGTGTTCGCCTGGGGCGTGAACGTGGCTGGAGCGCGTGCAGGGCGGGGAACAACGCGGCAGGCGAGGCTCGCGGAGCGGTCGACCACGCCAACCATTGCCGCCTGAGGCGATCCCCTCCGCGGATCCCCTTGATCGACCTTCCAGCGGGCCGAGCGCTCGTCACGACGAGCGCGTGGCCGCGGGAGCGCGGCCGTGCGGGGCGAGCAGGGGGGGTCCGGTGCGCTCCTGGCGGAGTGAAAGCCAGGCCGGCACCGTCGCGACATTCCGCGCCGGTACGGCATCCGCGGGAGCCCCGCAGTTTGAATGCAGGCGGTTTCGATGCCACCATGCGAATCATGCCCCTGAAGGACCCGTCGTTCACCATCGGCATCGAGGAGGAGTACCTGCTCGTCGACCAGGCGAGCCGGGATCTGGTGCGCGACATGCCGCAGGACCTGTTCGATGCTGCGCAGCAGGCCTTGCAGGGGCAGGTGGCCAGGGAATTCCTGAAGTCGCAGATCGAGGTCGGCACGGGCGTGCACAAATCGCCGCGCGAGGCCGGACGCGAGCTGGCCGATCTCAGGGCCGACCGTCGCCAAGCTGGCGGGCGAGCACGGGCTCGCACCGATCGCCGCCTCCACCCACCCGTTCGCGCGCTGGAGCACACAGGAGCCGACCGAGCGCGACCGCTACCAGGCGATCGCCCGTGACCTCGCCGGCGTCGGCCGGCGGCTCGTCATCTGCGGCATGCACGTGCACGTCGGCATCGAGGACGACGAGTTGCGCATCGACCTGATGAACCAGGCGCGCTATTTCCTGCCGCACCTGCTGATGCTCTCGACCTCCTCGCCGTTCGCGGAAGGAGAGGATACCGGCCTCAAGTGCTACCGCCTCGCCGCCTACCAGGAGCTGCCGCGCACGGGGCTACCCGGGCGTTTCGACAGCTGGGAGGAGTACCGGCACACGGTCGATCTGCTCGTGCGCAACGGCATCATCGAGGACGCCAGCAAGATCTGGTGGGACATGCGCCCGTCCGCCCGCTTCCCCACGCTCGAGATGCGCGTGACGGACGTGTGCACGCGGGTCGAGGACGCCGTGTGCGTGGCCGCCATGTACGTCAGCATCCTGCGCATGCTCTACCGCATCCGCCGCGCCAACCAGACGTGGCGCACCTATCCGCTGTTCCTGCTGTCCGAGAACCGCTGGCGCGCGATGCGCTACGGGGTACGGACGGCACGCTGTTCGACTTCGGCAAGGGCGAGCTGGTGGCATTCCGCGACCTCGTCGACGAGCTGCTCGGACTGCTGCGCGCGGACGCGGAGGCGCTCGGCTGCCTGCCCGAGATCGAGCACGCCGCCGCCATCGCCAGGCGCGGCACCAGCGCCGACCGGCAGGTGGCATGCTTCGAGCGGCTGGTGACTGAGGGGGCCACCCGCGAGGACGCGCTGAAGGGCGTGGTGGATTACCTGATCCGCGAGACCGTGGGAGACCGCGCCGCGCCGTGACGCGGCATGGCGATAAAGGCCCGCCGAGAACGCGTCGTTAGCTGCGAGCCTCGCTTGCCCGCGCGTCAGCGACGCACGCGCTTTCTTTGATGAGCCCGCCTGAAAGCCAAGCCTTCGGTCTTGTGGACAAGGGTGCCCCGCTCGGATTTTTGTTCCCATTTTGTTCCGATCATGCTATCTCTCCGCCCATGCCGCTTCGCGAGCCCGGACGCGTCCCCCCGGCGCACCGACAGCCTCGCGGCGGCTGATCCCCAGGGCCGTCCCCCCGGCCCCGATCGCCCCGGCGTGCCCTCGCCGGGGCGATCCCCGTTGCGGCGCGCCAAGCCCGCAACGGAATCGTGCAGGGCGCGCGTTGGTTGACGACCGGGCGGGTGGCACCGCGATCCCGAAGCGGGCCGGCTCCGAAATTCCAGCGACGGGCGGCGCGATGACAAGGCTCGGCTTGGAGATGATCGCTTGTGCTCTTTGCGCGACCGTCGCGCTGGCGGGGCCGACCTTGTCGGGCGAGGACGCCGCCTACATCGATTGGGGCGCCAAGAATTGCGGGACGAAGAGCACCGCCAAGGAGCACGCCATGGTCGATCAGGCAAACGCCAGGGACGCGACGGGCTTCCTGCGCAAATATCAGGGCAAGGACCTGAGCGATGCCACCTCTACGCCGAGCAAGCAGACGGCGATGTGCGACAGCATCAAGGGGTGGTACGGACCGGGCGGCAGCCGGATCGCCGACATGATCACGTGGGAAAGCACCGCTGCCGCGACCGCCGCCGCCGACAAGCCCGCCTCCAAGCCGGAGGGACGCCGCGGTCGCCGGCGATCCAGTCAGTGAGCGCGCGGCTCAGAACCCCACCTTGTCGCCGCCCTTGAGGGAGAGCATCTCGCGCGCCTCGTCGCTGGAGGCGATCTCGAGGCCCAGCCCCTCGATGATCTTGCGCACGTTGGCGACCTGCTCGGCGTTGCTCTTGGCGAGGCGACCGGGCCCCAGCCACAGCGAGTCCTCCATGCCGACGCGCACGTTGCCGCCGATCGCCGCCGCCTGCGCCGCAATCGGCATCTGGTTGCGCCCCGCTCCCAGCACGCTCCAGTGATACTCGCTGCCGAACAGCCGGTCGGCAGTGCGCTTCATGTGCAGCACATCCTCCGGGTGCGGGCCGATGCCGCCGAGGATGCCGAACACCGACTGGATGAAGAACGGCGGCTTGACCACGCCGCGGTCGGCGAAGTGGCGCAGCGTGTAGAGATGGCCGATGTCGTAGCACTCGATCTCGAAGCGCGTGCCGTTGTTGGCGCAGGTGGTGAGGATGTACTCGATGTCGGCGAAGGTGTTCTTGAACATGCCGGCGCGCGAGGCTTCCAGATAGGGCTTCTCCCAGTCGAACTTGAACTCCTTCTGCCGCGCCAGCATCGGGAACAGCCCGAAGTTCATGGTGCCCATGTTGAGGCGAGGCCACCTCCGGCTTGAAGGTGGCGGCGGGCTGCACGCGCTCCTCCACCGTCATGGTCGGCGCCCCGCCGGTGGTGATGTTCACGACGCAGTTGGAGCGCTGCTTGATCACGCTCGAGGAACGGGCGCGAACGCCTCCGGCGACTGGTCGGGCCGGCCGTCCTTGGGGATTGCGCGCGTGCAGGTGCACGATGGCCGCGCCGGCCTCCGCCGCGCCGATCGCCGCGTCGGCGATCTCGCTCGCCGTGATCGGCAGATGCGGCGACATCGAGGGCGTGTGGATCGAGCCGGTGACGGCGCAGGTGATGATGACTTTGCGGGCCTTGGCCATGGGCGTCTCCTGGGAAGCGGCGCGTTGCGCTGGGCGGCCGTACTGCAACGGACCGTCTCGGCCTCAGCCTAACACTCTCACGGGGAGAATTCCAGGCATCCCCGCTGCGCGAGGAGGAGTTCGCAAGGGGCGTTCTTCCGGGCGCGGCGCGCCGGTTACGGCACGGTCCAATTGGTCTCGGCGGCTCCGGCATCGCTGACGAGAGTCAACCGCAGCGTCTTGCCCCGGAGCTCGGCGGCGTTGCCGGTGCGCGAGAGGTCGACCTCGAAGCGCACGAGGCCGCTGGCGGAATCTGCCTCCAGTCGAGCCTCTCCTCCGGCGCCGATCTCGGGCATCCGCTTCGCCATCGGCACGTAGAGCCCGTCGGGCGCCTCGATGAAGAGATCGGCGCCGCCGTCGCCCTGCGGAAAGCGCGCCACGATCACGAGGTGCGGCTGTCCGCCTTCCAGAAACGCGGTGGAACGCGTCAACTGCGGATCCTCCATGCGCCGGCTGGCCTGCGGCCTCGGAACCTTGTCGAGCGCGGCGATCATGTCCGGCGATGGCTTGCCGGACATGCCCCCGGGAGGCAATGACAGCGAGAACTTGGCTTCCGCGGGGATGCATATCTCGCGGCAGACGCCGAACTCCATGCTCAGCGCCAGCGCGACCGGCCGGCTCGGGTCCTTCGGCACGACCTCTACGGGGAAGAGCACCGCATGCTTGTAGCCGACGGTCTCAGCGGCAGGCTCCGACATGCGGCGAGGGCGCCGGATAGAGCACCTGCAGGCTTGCCACGTTGGTGGAGCCCGACCAGTCGAAATTCGGCGGTACTCCGGCGTCGCCCGGCATGCGCCAGTACGTCTTCCAGCCGTCGCCGAGCGTGATCTCCACGCCTGCCAGATAGGACTTGGCCGCCTTGGCAGCAGGCGGGCCGGCGACGAGCCTGGCGCGAGCGTTGTGCAGTTCCACCCACGGCGACGCCAGGTCGCCTTTGGGGGCGATCTGCCCGTGCGCAGCAGCCGCGCCCGCGAGAGCGGCCACGACGAAAGCGCACAGGGCAGGCCGGGTGGCGCTCATGATCACCTCGTTGTTGGTACGAGACTTAAGTCATCATGCGCCAAACTCAATACAATACTCCTCGATCATTGCGTGATCGGGTTCCCGAGCCCCTTCCAGGCGCCTCAATCCGGCGTTAGTCTTCGCGGATGCGAATGCCGAGGAAACGCAAGGCGCGGCGCGACGGCTACCTCGAGGGGCAGCTCCTGATCGCCATGCCGATCATGACCGACAAGCGGTTTGCGCGGTCGGTGATCTACATGTGCGCCCATTCCGCCGAAGGGGCGATGGGGCTGATCATCAATCAGCGCGCCCCGCACATCAGCTTCCGGGAGTTGCTGAAGCAGCTCAGCATCGCGTCGGACAAAGGCGACGACATCCAGGTAGACCCGGTCCCCATGGAGGTCCATGTCGGCGGCCCCGTTGAGACCGGCCGCGGCTTCGTGCTGCATAGCTCCGACTATCACGCCAAGGACTCGACGCTGTCGATCGACGACGGGGTGTCCCTGACGGCCACCATCGACATCCTCAGGGCCATCGCCGGCGGCAAGGGGCCGGACCGGGCCATCCTGGCGCTCGGCTATGCGGGGTGGCGGGCCGGCCAGCTCGAGACCGAGATCCAGGCGAACGGCTGGCTGCACTGTCCGGCCGACCTCGATTTGCTGTTCGATCGCAATCTCGAGGACAAGTACGAGCGCGCCATGTCGAAGATCGGGATCGATCCCCTGCATCTCGTCAGCGAGGCCGGCCACGCCTGACGGCCAGCGCCGGTCGACGAGCTTCCGTGCGATTTGCCAGCGATCCGGCTTCAGGCCGCGGGCGGCTTGCCGTCGGCGTCGGCGATTTCCGGCGGCGCCTGGGGAGCGGGACCTCCGGCAGGGCGTCCCGCCAGCTTGGCCAAGCTCTCCGCGATCGCGGGCGGCAGATTGGAGAAATCCGGCGACGGCCGTCCGTTGGACGGGGCGGGCCGCACTTGCATGGGCTCGGTACGCGGCTGGGTCCCCGGCAGCGGAGGCGGACCGGTGCGCCAAGCCGGCGCGGCGGTCCTGGGCGGTAGCGGCGGCGGGGCGGTTCTCGGTTGCGCCGGGGGAGCAGTCTCGGCCGCGGGGGCAGCCGTCGGTCCATGCGAGCCGTTCGCCTGCTGTTGAGACGGGGGCGGCGATGGTGTCGCGGCCGCAGGCTGAGGCGGCGACTCCGAGCGCAATGGGGTCGGCGGCAACGTCTGCAAGGGAGCCGCGACGGGCTTGGTCGCAGCAGTCGGCTGAGAGGGCGGGCCACCGGCGGGTTGAGCGCCCTCTGCAGGCGCGCTGGCACGCACGGAGCGCGGCGTCGTCTTGGGTGCGGTCGCGGCAGGCGCCGTATGCCGCCGAGGCGGCGGCGCCATTGGTTGCGGGTGGCGTCTGCGGTCTGGCCGCGGTGCGCGGGGGATCGGCCACGGCGGACTGCGGCATCTCCTCGTCGGGGCTGTCCTCCACCATCCTCTCGCGCTTGCGCAACAGGCCGCGCCGCTTCATGCGCCGCTCGCTGCGGCGCGCGACCTTCACGAGTTGCAGCGCCTCGCGTTCGTTCATGGGCTCGTAGTAGTAGAAGCCCTGCCCGTATTCGCAGCCGATCGTGCGCAGCAGGCCGACGTCATCCTCGGTCTCGATGCCCTCCACCACCACCTTCTTGCCGAGCTCGTGGGCCAGGGCCACGATCGAGCGCAGGATCACCGATCCGGTGCCGTTCTCGCCGCTCGCCTGCAGGAACGAGCGGTCGATCTTGATGGTGTCGAAGGTGAACTGGTTGAGGTAGGAGAGCGAGGAGTAGCCGGTGCCGAAGTCGTCGAGCGCGAGACCGGCGCCGGCCTCGGACAGCTCGCGCAGCACCGCGGTCGCCTTTTCCGGGTTCTCCATGACGAGCGACTTCGGTGATCTCGAGCCGCAACGAGCCCCTGGGGATCACGGCGCGACCGAGAATGTGGCGCACCTCCCTGACCAGCTCCGGCCGGAACAGCTGGCGGCTGGAGACATTCACGCCGACGAACAGCGGGGCGTCCGGCCGCGGCAGATCCTTCTGCCAGCGCGCGGCCTCGCGCACGGCACGCGCCAGCACGTAGGAGCCGAGCGTGACGATCAGGTCCGTCTCCTCGGCAATGGGCACGAACTCGGCCGGGCTGAGGGTACCGAGCGTGGGATGCTCCCAGCGCACCAGGGCCTCGAAGCCGGCCAGCGTTTCGGTCGGGCAGGTAGAAGATCGGCTGGTACACGATCTTCAGCTGCTTCTTCTCGATGGCACGCCGCAGCTCGCTCTCGAGCGCGGGGCGGCTGTCCTTCTCGGTGCGCATCGCGACGTTGAAGATCTCGATGCGGTCCGGCCCCGCCCGCTTGGCGCGGTACATGGCGATCTCCGCCTCGCGCAGCAGCTCGGCAGGATCCTCGTCGGGGCCGTCGTAGAGGGCGATGCCGATCGAGGCCGTCAGCACGATCTCCTGGCCGGCGATGTTGATCGGCGCGCGCAGCGAGCGGCGCACCTGCTCGGCCAGCATGGCGAGCTCGGACGGGTTGGACTGGCTGAGCAGCAGCAGCGCGAACTGGTCGCCGCCGACGCGCGCCAGCGTGTCCTGCGGACCGAGGTTGCGACCGAGGCGGCGGGACACCGTCAGCAGCAGGCTGTCGCCGACGATCAGCCCGAAGGAGGCATTCACGGACTTGAACTTGTCGATGTCGATGAACAGCAGGGCCGGACGCACCAGGGGCTCGAGCGTCGCACGCTTGGCGATGATCGCCAGGCGGTCGAGGAACAGCTCGCGATTGGGAAGGCCCGAGAGGCTGTCGTGCACGGCGTCGTGCATGAGGCGCTCCTGCGCGCGCTTGGCGTCCGTCACCTCGCGGATGAGGCCCACGCAGCGCACCGCGCGGCGGTCGGCGCCGGGAACGGAGGCCGCCTCGAGATCGAACCACCGGTAGGAGTTGTCTGCGTGCCGCATGCGGAACTCGGCGCGCAGCTCGCCGTCGGGGCGCTCCTTCACCGACGCCAGCAGCAGCTTGAAGCGCTCGCGGTCGGTCGGGTGCATGTGCTTGGTGAAGTCGTCGATCTTGGCCGACAGCTCGCCGGGCTTGAGGCCGAGGATCGAATCCACGACGGGGCTGACCTTGATCTCGTCGCGCCGCTCGTTCCATTCCCACACGCCCGCACCGGCGCCGTCGACGGCGAGCGACCGCAACTGCTGCTCGCCCGCCTGCACGCCGTAAAGCGGCTCCACCGAGCGGAAGGCATACTGGGTGACGGTGAAGCCGATCAGCACGACGATCAGCACCAGCCCGGCCGTGAGGCCGAACACGACGATGTCGCCCGACAGCCTGCCCGTGAAGGTGACGCCGGCACCAAACAGCCACACCAGCAGCAGCATCCAGGTCGGCACCAGCGAGAGGGCGCGGTCCTGCCCGCGCATCGCCAGGAACAGCGTCAGCGCCGCCCCGACCGAGGCGATCAGGACGCTGGACAGGCGGGCGAACGTGGCCGCAAGGCGCGGGTCCAGGAACGCCACGGCGACCAGCACGAGCTGTGCCGCCACCCACAGCACCAGCAGCATGCGCACGAAACCGTGCCAGGCGCCGAGCCGCAGGAACGTGTAGAGGAAGATGAGGAGGGTCGCGGCCATGCCGGCCTCGGTGGCGGCGCGGTATTGCGCGTTGTCCTCGGGGCGCACGTTGAACAGCTTGTGCCAGAAGCCGAAATCCACGCACAGATAGGCCAGCACGCACCACGTGAAGATCGCCGCCGTCGGAAAGATGGCCTTGTGGTTGGCGGCGAACACCGCGGTCAGGAAGATCGCGAGCAGGCCGGTGATGCCCAGCATGATGCCGTTGAAGAGCTGGCGGCCCTGGTTTCTCTGCTCGTACTCGATGGCCTTCCACAGGAACAGACGCGCGAAGCGGTCCGACGCCAGCTCGGCAACGAAGGTGACGGTCTGTCCCGGCTCCAGGGTCAGGCGGAACACGTCGGCACGGTCGTTCTTCATGCGCTCGGGGACGTAGCCGACCGAGGGCGTGACGGCATCGATGCGCCGCGCGTCGAGGTCGGGCCATACCACGCCCGAGCCCACCGTGCCGTAGCGGTCGGCGGCGAGCCAGCGCTCGATCGGCTTATCCGTGGTGTTGGTCAGCGCGAACACGAACCAGGCGGGATTGGTGCCGGGCGTCGCCGCCCGCACCGACATGCGCCCCCTGACGCCATCGGCGCCCGGCGCGGTCTCGATCTGCAGCGCGTCGCCGCGCCCCTCGTAGGCCTCGCCCAGCACGGTGATCTCGATGCGGTCGAGATCGTTGGCGATGGCGATCGCCTTGAGTGCATGGGCCGAGGCGGCGTGAGCCAAGAGGAGCACCGCAGCCAGGCAGACGAGCGCAAGCGCTCGCGCGGGCTCCCACGCCCATGCTCTGTTCCCGGCCCTGCCGCGCGTTCGCATCAAGCTCTTGCCATCCTACGCCCGCGCACTAGGCCCGCGCATCGTCTTGCAGCAGGGCGAAGAGATCGTGATCCTGCCAGAGGCCGTTGATCTTGAGATAGCGGCGCGCCATGCCCTCGCGCTTGAAGCCGGCCTTCTGCAGCACGCGCGAGGAGGAGTAGTTGTGCGGCAGGCACGCCGCCTCTAGCCGGTGCAATCCGAGCGTGACGAAGGCGAACGGCAGCATGGCCTTGACGCCATCGGTCATGTGGCCGCGGCCCACGTGCGGCAGGCCGATCCAGTAGCCGATCGAGGCCGCCTGCGCGACGCCGCGGCGGACGTTGCTGATGCTGAGGCCTCCCAACAGCATCGAGTCCGCCTGGCGGAAGATGAGGAAGGCGTAGCCCAGATCCTCCTTCATCTCGCGCTGGTACTGACGCAAGCGGCGGCGGAAGGCGGAGCGCGTCAGCTCGTCGCGCGCCCATTGCGGCTCCCACACGGTCAGATGCTGGCGGCTCATCGCCCTCAGCTCAGCCCAGGCCTGGTAGTCGCCCATGGCCGGATGGCGCAGCAGCACCTGCTGGCCGTGGATCTCGGCTTCACCATCCCCGGGGGATGTGGATCTCAGGAAAGCCATCGCGCGCCCCTAGTCCGCGGCCTGCCGCCACGCCGGATACCCTCACCATCACGCATGCGTCACACGCTCCGCCGCCGTGCGGGCGAACGCCTCGCCCTTACGCCCGGCGCCGACGACCGCGACCGAGGGCGGCGATCCGCTCACCAGCTTGGCCGCCAGCTCACGCACGGCCTCCGCGGTCACGGCGTCGATGCGCTCGATCAGCTCGGGCGGCTCGATCAGCCGGTCGAACAGGAGGAGCTGGCGCGCCATCTGCTCGGCGCGGGCGGAAGAACTCTCGAGCCCCATCAGCAGCCCTGCCTTCAGCTGAGCCTTGGCACGCGCAAGCTCGGCCTCCGCCGGCTTCTCGGCGGCGGCGCCCGACCAGCTGCTCGCCAACGACGTCGATCAGCTTGCCCATCATCTCCGGCCCCGTCGCCGCGTGGATGCCGAACAGGCCGGTATCGGCCAGCGCCCAGCAGCTCGAGTAGATCGCGTAGCAGAGGCCGCGGCGCTCCCGCACCTCCTGGAACAGCCGTGACGACATGCCCCCGCCGAACAGCCCCGAGAACACCTGGGCCGTGTAGAACTCCTCGGCGCGGTACGACGGCCCGGCAAACGCCATCACAAGGTGGCTCTGCTCGAACGGCTTGGCCGAGGTGCGCGTGCCACCCACATAGCGCGCAGGCTCGAATCGGCTCCCCACCCCGCCATTGAGGCCGGCGAATTGGGCCTCAACGTGGCGCGCGATGTCGGCATGATCGACGCTGCCGGCGGCGGACACGACCATGCGACTGGCACCGTAGTTGGCCCCGAGGAACGTGCGCAGGTCGCCGGCACCGAAGCTGGTGACGCTCTGCGTGGTGCCGAGGATCGGGCGCCCGATGGCCTGATTGGGGAACGCGGCGTCCTGCAGGAGCTCGTAGGCGATCTCGTCGGGGCTGTCGCGAGTGGCGGCGATCTCCTGCAGGATCACCTCGCGCTCGCGCTCGAGCTCATCCTGGGCATAGCGCGGGATCTGCAGGATGTCGGCCAGGATATCCAGCGCGATGCCGACGTCACCCTTGAGGATGCGCGCGAAGTAGGCCGTGGTCTCCAGGCTGGTGGCGGCGTTGAGCTCGCCGCCGACGGCCTCGATCTCCTCGGCGATGTCGGTGGCGCTGCGCCGCTCGGTGCCCTTGAACGCCATGTGCTCGAGCAGATGCGAGATGCCGTGCTCGCCCTCCCGCTCGTTGCGCGCGCCGGCGGCAACCCACACGCCGAGAGATACGGTCTCCAGGTGCGGCATGTGGTGGGAGACCACGCGCAAGGCCGTTCGCCAGACGCGTCGATTGCGTGCTCATGCGGCGGCTCCCGGTCTGCTGTTGGATTGGCCGCGCCCGGCCCGATCCGCGACGAAGCGCTGGATGGCAGCGAGATCGTTGGGAAGCACGGTGATGCGCTCGGGGTCGGACATCAGCGAGGCCAGGCGGGGTGGCAAGGCCGGCCGCTCACCCGTGATGGCCTGCATGGTGTCGGGGAACTTCGCGGGGTGCGCGGTGGCGAACGCGATGTGCGGGATGTGCTGCGATTGTGACGTCATCGTCTTGCGCGCCGCCACGACGGCGCAGGCGCTGTGGGGGTCCAGCAGGTAGCCGCTCTCGGCTTTCACACGCTGGATGCAGTCGGCGACGGCTGCCTGATCGACCCGCTCGGCGACGAAACTCTCGCGATAGGGAACGATGACGTCGCCCAGTCCGATCGAGCGGCTCTGCTTCAGGCCGTTCATCTTGCCGCGCACGTAGGCGGGATCGCGCCCGGCGGCCTCGAACAGGAAGCGCTCGAAGTTGGAGGAGACCTGGATGTCCATCGAGGGGGAGGTGGTCGGGACCACATCGGCCAGCGTGTACATGCCGGTTTCCCACGCGCGGTGGAGGATATCGTTCTCGTTGGTGGCGAGCCCCAGCCGCTCCATCGGCAAGCCCATGCGCCGGGCGGCGTAGCCGGCGAAGATATCGCCGAAGTTGCCGGTCGGCACGACGAACGACATCGGGCGGTGCGGGCTGCCGAGCGCGGCGGCAGCCACGAAATAGTAGCTGACCTGGGCGACGACGCGCCCCCAGTTGATGGAGTTGACAGCAGAAAGACGCAACCGGTCGCGGAAGGGGAGATCATTGAACATCGCCTTCACCAGCGCCTGGCAGTCGTCGAACGTGCCTTCGACGGCGACGGCGTGCACGTTCGGCTCGGCGGCCGTGGTCATCATGCGCCGCTGCACATCCGAGATGCGCCCTTGTGGGATAGAGCACGATCGCATCGACGCGGCTCGAGCCGCGGAAAGCCTCGACGGCGGCACCGCCCGTGTCGCCCGAGGTCGCCACCACGATGGTCACCCGGTCGCCGCGGGCGGCCAGCACGCGGTCCATCAAGCGGGCCAGGAGCTGCATGGCCACGTCCTTGAAGGCCAGCGTCGGCCCGTGGAACAGCTCCAGCGCCCACAGGCTGCGGTCGAGCTGCACCAGCGGCGTGACGGCCGGGTGGCCGAAACGGGCGTAGGCGTCGCGCGCAAGCGCGAGCAGCTCGGCCCGCGGGATCGATCCGCCCGTGAACGGCTCCAACAGGGCGACAGCGACGTCGGCGAACGGCTTGCCGGCGAACCCCGCGATCGTCTCTGGCGAGATCTGCGGCCAGGTCTTCGGCACGTACAGCCCGCCGTCCCGCGCGAGCCCGGCCAGCAGGGCGTCCTCGAAGGAGAGCTCGGGCGCCTCGCCTCTGGTGCTCACATATCGCAAGGGATGGGGCTTTCGCTGGCACCGGCTGGTGGCTGGGTTCACGCGCACCCTAGGACGCAAGGATGGGCCTAACAAGGCACCGCGAGAGCCATGCCCGTGAAATGTGCGGGTAAACCGCCGAATGCGGTGGAAAATATCGTTGTTTCAACATCTTGCGAGCCATGCCGAGCGCGGATGTCAGGGGTGGTCTACGGCTGGCGCAGGGAGCGCAGGCGGCCGCGGGCGAAGGCCGTGAAAACGCCGACCAGCGTCAGGGCCAGGCCGTACCAGGTGAGCGCATATTCGAGATGGCGGTTGGGCAGGACCAGCCGGGTCGCGCCGCCGCGGGGAAAGCCGCCCGGGTTTACTGGCTCCGCATCCGCGTCGACGAAGAACGGCACGGGCACGAGATCGCCCTTGGCCGGCTCCCGTGCGCCTTCCAGCATGCCAGGATAATCTGGCCAATAGAACTTGTTGCGCCCGGGCTCGCTCGCCGGCACGAACGATGCGCGCGACGTCGGCCGCCGCACCAGGCCGGTCAGCGCGACCTCGCCCGCCACCTGGCCGGCGGCCCTGTGCGAGGGGTCCTCGAGGGAAGCCGGCACGAAGCCGCGGTTAACCAGCACCAGTTGCTTGTCCGGCGTCTCCAGCGGCGTGTAGATGTGAAAACCGGGCCCGAGCCGTTCGTCGAGCGCGAACACGTGCCGCTCGTGCTCATGCAGGAAGCGCCCGGAAAGGCGTACGTGCGCGTACTCGACGTCGCCGGTGTCGCGCCATCGGCGCAGCACCTCGGAGAGCGGCATCGGCTCGGCCTTGGTCCGGGCGGCGATCTGAGCGATCAGCCCCTCCTTCCACGCCTTGCGGCCCATCTGCCAGCTGCCGAGCCCGACCAGCACGGCGACGCCGGCAAGCGCGAGCACTGTCGGCCAGACGAGCCCGGCCTGCTGCCAGCGTGTGAGGAGCGCGCTCAATCGGGGGCCAGGCGGCCTTCCTGGGCCTTGTGCTTGTATTGCTGGGCGATGAGGGTGGCCTTCAGCAGGCGCAGGAGAAAGAACGCGAGCAGCGGCGTCAGCAGCCCCCACAGCACGACGTGAACCCACACCGGCGGGCCGATCTTGAATTCCACGATCAGCGCGGCTCCGAGCACCAGGAACCCCAAGATCAGGATGCCGAACACGGCAGGCCCATCACCCGAGTCGGCGAACGCATAGCTCAGACCGCAGCGATCGCATTTGTCGCGCAAGCTCAGGCCGGTGCGGAACAGCGCGCCCAGTCCGCAGCGCGGACAGCGCGCCCGCAACCCGGCCACCACCACCGAGGTCTGCGGCCCTTCTTGGCTCATGTCTGGCTCCGGCGCCGAAGTGTGGGCGCGTCGCTCGTAGGCCGGGTCGTGCGTCAGCGACGACCCAACTCTGGCAGAGATCGGGACTTGCGATGGGTCTGCGCTTTGCTCGACCCAACCTGCGACCGGATCAATGCGGGGCCGGCACGCCGGCGCCCCACACATAGATGCACATGAACAGGAACAGCCACACCACGTCGACGAAGTGCCAGTACCAGGCGGCCGCCTCGAAGCCGAAGTGCTGCTTGGGCGTGAAGTCGCCGCCGAGCGCCCGCAGCAGGCACACGAACAGGAACACCGTGCCGATGATGACGTGGGCGCCGTGGAAGCCGGTCGCCATGAAGAAGGTGGAGCCGTACATGTGGCCGGCAAAGCTGAAGCCGGCATGCATATACTCGTAGGCCTGGCAGGCGGTGAACAGGAGGCCGAGGACCACCGTGACCACCAAGCCCCACACCAGCCCCTTGCGGTTGTTCTCGAGCAGCGCGTGGTGGGCCCATGTCACCGTCGTGCCTGACGTGAGCAGGATGAGGGTGTTGACGAGCGGCAGCCCCCAGGGGTCGAAAGTGCCGTGGAAGTAGCCGCCGGTCTCGGCGATCTCGCCGGTCTTCGGCGGCCAGTGGCCGCCGAATATCTGGTCGCGCTGGACCATGCCGAACATTTCCTTGGTCGCCTCGACGGTGCCGTTGGCAGCGGTGACATCGATGGGGTACACGGCGCCGGGGAACAGCGCGGCGTCGAAATAGGCCCAGAACCAGGCGACGAAGAACATCACCTCGGAGGCGATGAACATGATCATGCCGTAGCGCAGGTGCAGTTGCACGACGGGTGTATGATCGCCGGCGTGGGCCTCCTTGATGACGTCGCGCCACCACATGAACATCGTGAAAGCGATGACGGCCACGCCAACGAAGAACGGCGTCGGTCCGTGCATGCCGAAGAGCCCGCCGCCGCCGTGCATGGATCGCATCCACACGATCAGCCCCACCGCGGTCACGAACGCGCCTGCAGACCCTACCGCCGGCCAGGGACTCGGGTTCACCAGGTGGTAGTCGTGATGCTTGGCGTGCGTGTCGGCCATCTGTCTGCTCCCTGATCCCCTCTGCCGCAGCAGCACTGGTCTCGGTTTAGCCCTCGGTTCGCGAATCTATCCGGGTTGCCCGTTTCGTTGCACCGCTTGCGGTGTCGCAGGACCGCCTTCCTTGCGGGCGACCCCCGGCTTCGGCGCAGCCACGGGA
This sequence comes from uncultured Alphaproteobacteria bacterium, assembly GCA_963840425.1. Lineage (GTDB taxonomy): Bacteria > Pseudomonadota > Alphaproteobacteria > Rhizobiales > Hyphomicrobiaceae > CADEFX01. The sequence goes on from CAWIYZ010000002.1 coordinate 18,497, forward strand.
TAGAACGTATAGGAGAGCGTCACGTGCCGCACCCAAAAGGCATCCTTGTCGGCCGCGATCTGCGGGTCGACGAAGAAGCTCACCGGCATCTCGAGGGACTCGCCGGGCTGCAGCAACTGTTCCTTGAAGCAGAAGCATTCGAGCTTGTTGAAGAAGGGGGCGACCTGCTCGGGAAACACGTTGAAGGTCGCCATGCCGCGGATGGGCCGGTCGGAGGTGTTGGTGGCGCGGTAGAAGGCGAGCGCATTTTCGCCGAGCTTGACCTGCATCGTCCTCTGCACGGGCTCGAAGCGCCAGGGCAGGTCGGGGGCCACGTTGGCATCGAAACGGATCGTCACGGTCCGGTCGATCACCTTGGCGGAGGGAGCGGTGGCGACACGTGGGGTGCCATCGAAGCCCGTCGCCTCGCAGAACAATCTGTACAGCGGCACGGAGGCGTAGGCCGCTCCGACCATGGCGGCGACGAGCACGGCGCACCACAAGGCCACGGCGCGATGCCGGCCATGCAGGGTCTTGTCGTGCGGTTCGTTCGTCATGGGCCTGCGTATGCTTCTTTCCGTCCTTGACCGGGCATAGTGCCCTGCCGCCGGCGCGGCAAACGCGAAGGCAATTCAGAGACGGAACACTAGAGCGGCCAATTCAGGACGTTGCCGCCCAGCCGCACCAGCGTCGCCACGTAGAACAACACCACCAGCGCCGCCAGGGCGAGCGCGATGGCGATCGACCTCATCCTGCGCCGCCGTTCCCACTCTTTCCTCTCATCGTCCGCCACCGGGTCCGGCCCTTCCGCGATCAGTCGACCAGCCGATCGATGCCCCGCTCGAGCAGAAGCATAGCGAACAGCCCGAACAGGTAGAAGATCGAGAAGGCGAACAGCCGGCGCGCCGCATAGTCGGCCTGGCGACCCTCGCGGTGATGGTAGACGGCCAGCGCGAAGGCGAGGAAGACCGCACCCAGCACGATGGAGACCACGGCATAGAGACCGCCGGCGAGCCCCATGAACGCCGGCCACAGCCCGAGCGGCACCAGCAGCGCCGAGTAGATCACGATCTGCTTGCGCGTCTCGTCGGTGCCGGCCACCACGGGCAGCATCGGCACGCCGGCCCGCTCGTAGTCGCGCATGCGGTACAGCGCCAGCGCCCAGAAATGCGGCGGGGTCCACATGAAGATGATCAGGAACAGCACGATGCTCTCGCTGCCGATCGACCCGGTGGATACGGCCCAGCCGATCATGGGCGGGAATGCGCCGGCCGCGCCGCCGATGACGATGTTCTGCGGCGTGCGCCGCTTCAGCCACATCGTGTAGACGAGGATGTAGAAGGCGATCGTGAAGGCGAGCAGCGCGCCCGCCACCCAGTTGACGATCAGCCCCAGCGTGGCGACCGAGCCGACCGCGAGCACCGTGCCGAAGGTGAGCGCTTCCTCCGGCGTGACGAAGCCGCGGGGAATGGGCCGGCTCGCGGTGCGCTGCATGCAGGCATCGATGTCGGCATCGTACCACATATTGAGCGCGCCGGACGCGCCCGCGCCGACCGCGATGCATAGCAGCGCAATGACCGCGAGTGCCGGGTGCGGCGGCTCCGGCGCCAGCATCATGCCAACGAGCGCCGTGAACACCACGAGCGACATCACCCGGGGCTTCATCAGCGCGATGAAGTCGCCGATGCTGCCCCCGACTGCCTGGGCGGAGTAAATCCTGCTGTCGGAGATCCCGATCTCAGCCATGTTGCCCTTCACCACCCCCGCGCCCGAGAAGCCATCGCCATCCCCCTCTCCCCGCACCTAAGCGCTGAGAGAAACGGGACGGCCTCCGGCTAGTGATGCGCGGTCTCCTTGAACTGGGGCAGCGTCTCGTAGGAGTGGAAAGCCGGCGGAGAAGGCAGCGTCCACTCGAGCGTGGTCGCGCCCGAGCCCCAGGGATTGTTGGCCGCCCGCACGCGCGCGCCGAAGTAGGCGTAGAGCATGCCGACTATGAAGACGAGCGTGCCCGTGGCGGTGATGTAGGAGCCGACCGACGACCACCAGTTCCAATACGCGAAGGCGTCGGGGTAGTCGACGTATCGGCGCGGCATGCCGGCGAGGCCGAGGAAATGCTGCGGGAAGAACAGCACGTTGGCGCCGATGAAGGTCAGCCAGAAGTGCAGCTTGCCGAGCGCCTCGTTGTACATGTAGCCGCTCATCTTCGGGAACCAGTAGTACCAGCCCGCGAAGATCGTGAACACGGCGCCCAGCGACAGCACGTAGTGGAAGTGCGCCACCACGTAATAGGTGTCGTGAAAGGCACGGTCGACGCCGGCGTTCGCCAGCATCACGCCGGTCACGCCGCCTAGCGTGAACAGGAAGATGAAGCCGAGCGACCACAGCATCGGCACGCGGAACTGGAGCGAGCCGCCCCACATGGTAGCGATCCAGGAGAAGATCTTCACGCCCGTGGGCACCGCGATCACCATGGTCGCGAACACAAAGTAGGCCTGCGCGTCCACGCCCATGCCGGACGTGTACATGTGGTGCGCCCAGACGATGAAGCCGACGAAGCCGATGGCAAGCATGGCGTAGGCCATGCCGAGATAGCCGAACACCGGCTTCTTGGAGAAGGTCGACACGATCTGGCTGACCATGCCGAAGCCCGGCAGGATCAGGATGTAGACCTCGGGGTGGCCGAAGAACCAGAACAGATGCTGATAGAGCAGCGGATCGCCGCCGCCCGCCGCATTGAAGAAGGTGGTGCCGAAGTTGCGGTCCGTCAGCAGCATGGTGATGGCGCCGGCCAGTACGGGCAGCGACAGCAGCAGCAGGAAGGCGGTGATCAGCACGCTCCACACGAACAGCGGCATCTTGTGCAGCGTCATGCCGGGCGCGCGCATGTTGAAGATGGTGGTGATGAAGTTGATGGCACCGAGGATCGAGGACGCGCCGGCCAAGTGCAGCGACAGGATGGCGAAGTCCATGGCCGGGCCCGGATGGCCCTGTGTCGACAGCGGCGCGTAGACGGTCCAGCCGGCCCCCACGCCGTTCATGCCGGGCGGACCCTCGACGAACATCGATGTCAGCAGCAGAGCGAACGAGGCGGGCAGCAGCCAGAACGAGATGTTATTCATGCGCGGGAACGCCATGTCCGGCGCGCCGATCATGAGCGGGACGAACCAGTTGCCGAAGCCGCCGATCATCGCCGGCATCACCATGAAGAACACCATGATGAGGCCGTGCCCGGTGACGAACACGTTGAACATGTGGCCGTTGGAGAAGTACTGCAGGCCCGGCTCCTGCAGCTCCATGCGCATGACGACCGACAGGAAGCCGCCAATCAGCCCGCCCATGATGGCGAACAGCAGGTACATCGTGCCGATGTCTTTGTGATTGGTGGAGTAGAGCCACCGCCCGAAACCATAGGGATCGTGGGCGTGGTCGTCGCCGTGCCCGTGGTCTGCGTGAGCCTTGGTTGCCATGTCGCTTGCCTTCGTATCCGCACTCGCGCCGTTTCGGGCACCCGCTGGAGCGGGCCTCGGGCTATCGCATCGGCCGGGAATCGCCGGCGATCTTGGTCTGATCGGGAAGGTCGACCGCGATGGAGCGGATGATCTCCCGGGCCTTCTTCTTGTCTCTGGCCTTCAGCGCTGCGGCCCAGTCCGCGAACGTCTGCTCTTTCACGACGCGCACAGAGATCGGCATGAAGGCGTGGTCCTTGCCGCACAGCTCGGAGCACTGGCCAAAATAGATGCCTTCCTTCATGGCCTTGAACCATGTCGCGGTAACGCGTCCGGGCACGGCATCGACTTTGGACCCGAACGAGGGAATGGTCCAGTTGTGGATCACGTCGCTGGAGGTGACCAGCATGTGCACCACCTTGTTGACGGGAACCAGGATCTCATTGTCGACCGCCAGGTTGCGCGGCACCTGCCAGGCGGGGATGCCGGACTTGACCAGCTCCTGGCGCTCCGTGTCGTTCAGCATCACCAAATCGACGCTGATGCCCTGGTCGGGAAACTCGTGCGTCCAGTTCCACGCGTGGCCGGTCGCCTTGATGGTGAGATCCGGTGGCGGGAACGTGTACTGGAAGAAGAGGAGCTTGAAGGAGGGGATCGCGATCGCCACCAGGATCAGGACCGGGATCACGGTCCAGAGGACCTCGACCGTGGTGTTGTGTGTGGTGCGCGACGGGGTCGGGTTCCTCGAACTCGCTGAAGCGCCACATGACGTAAAGCATCAGCACCAGCACGAAGCCGGTGATGAGGAAGATGATCACGTTGACGTAGTCGTGGACCGAATGGATGTCCATGGCGACCGGGGTGACGGCCTCCTGGAAGCCGATCTGCTTGGGGGTCGGCTGGCCCGAGCCCGCCAGCGCCGCCGCCGAGAGCAGACCGGTGCCCAAAGCAGGCAAGAGCCCTGCAAGAATGCCTTTGCCCAGGCGCCGCCCAATCATGAGGATCGCTCCCAAGTTCCTGGTGCCTGCCTCTTGCGAGAACCGCGCTGAGCGGCTCCGGCAAACGCATCTCCAGGGCCGTCTTCAGGTTATCTTAGCAACCAGCCCCCGCGGTTCCCAATACGTCGGCTTCTCGTCGGCCAAATCCCGCAGCAGGAACCGCTCTCCACTGCACCAAGCACGAGCGCCAACGGGGACTCAAGGGCGGCTCGCTGCGGCATTTCCACGCGCGAAAGTTGAAGGTGGGGGAACCAAAGGCAGCACATGCCGCCGTCATTCCCGCAGCCGGAGCGGTAACGGGAATCCAACACGGAATCCCGACGTGGGGCGATCCGCTGGATTTGCGCTCCGCGCTTTGCCTGGCGGGCATGACAACCAGCCCTGCACGGCGCAATTCGGCCGGATTCATGAGAGAGACCCAACTTGGCAAGGCCGCAATGCGAATGCCACGCGACTCACGCTAGACACGTGCGAAACTGCCTCCCCGGGCAAAGGTAGCCAAGGTTGGTCCTCCTCGATCTTCGTCAAGGGTTCGCCAGGACCCTCGCTGGCCTGCGGCGGGCGGGCTTCGGACTGATTATCGCGTCGCTGCTTCCGGCATTCCCAGTCGCTGCGCAGGCGCCCGAAGGCGGTACGGTCAAGGCCCAGCACGGCGATTGGCAGGTCGTGTGCAAGCCGCCTCCGCCCGGCGCCAAGAACGAGGTGTGCGCGCTGGTGCAGAGCGTGACGGCGGAGGACCGCAACAACATCGGCCTCACCGTCTATTTCCAGAAATTCTCCGACGGCAAGCGCGTGCTGCGGGTATTCGCGCCGCTGGGCGTGCTGCTGCCGCCCGGCCTGGGCCTCAAGATCGACGACAAGGACGTCGGGACATGCGCCGTTCGTGCGTTGTCACAACTTCGCCTGCTACGCCCAGGTGGTGGTGGAGCCGCCCCTGATCGAGCAGCTGAAGACCGGCAAGACCGCGGTCTTCATCATTTTCCAGACCGAGGAGGCGGGCATCGGCATCCCGATCTCGCTCGCGGGTTTCGGCCAAGCCCTCGCTGCGCTGCAGTGACGATGTTGTCATCCGCCTGCTCGCAGCGCCCCCTCGCGGTTTCGCCATTTTGTACCGCTAGCAAGTAGGACGGCCGGCCGGCCGTGCCGAAGCGGGTTGCAAAAGAGCAAGAATGACGGCCGTCGACGCCACCGACAAGCTATCGCCAGAACAGGAGAGCGCGATCTCGCGCCGGGAGCGACGCCTCGAGGCGTTCCATCCCAGCTGCCGCCGCTACGTCGCCGAACTGACCTGCTGTGCCGGCCGAGCTCGAGGACCTGGCGGATACATTCCCGGCCTTGCTATTCGCGCTGGTGAGCCGCTACGGGACAGCCGGAGAAGCGCGAGCGGGCCTACGATCTCGTCTGCGTCGGCGCTCCTTTGCGGCAGGCTGCCGACGCGCTGGGTCTGGCGTGGTGGCTGCGCAAGCTGCCGGCGCGCGCGTTCTGCCATCCCCTGCCGGCCTTTCCGCTCGACCGCGACTTCTGCCTCCACATATCCAACCTGATCCCACGCGATGAGGATCTCCTTCCGGTCTGGCTCGCCCGCGTGAGCCACGCACTGGAGGCCGGAGACCTCGCCTACGCGCTCTGGATCGCGCGCCAGCACGACCTGTCGGGCCCGCCGGAGGACCTGTTCGCGTTCATGGCGGCGTGGGCCTGGTTCAGCGGGCGACCCGGACTGATGGGGCATCGGCTGCTGCGCCGGCCATGGACGCCGGAGATGAGCTTCAAGCGGGCGCGCGAGGAGCTGACAGCGTGGAGGCAGCGGCTGCGGCTGATCGAATGCCTGGGCCCCGGCATCGAGAGCCCGTGGCTTGCCGACGGCACGACTGCAGGGTTCGACTTCGTGGCGCTGCGCACGGTGGAGGACTTCATCGCCGAGAGCGAGGCACTGGAGAACTGCCTCGACCAGTACGCGGACCAGCTGCATACCGGGCTCACCGCCGTGTTCTCGATCCGCAAGGGCGCGCGCCGCATTGCCTGCGTGGAGATCGGCCTGCACGACGAGGAGGTGAGCATGCCCAGCATCGTGCAGCTGCGCTCCGCCCGCAATCGCCGCGCCCCGCCCGAGATCTGGCAGGCGACCTACGGCTGGCTCGGCGGCCAGCGCCTGGCTCCGCTATCGCCGCTGCGTCATGCGCCCAAGCCGATGCAGCGCATCGAGGCGCGCCGCCAGCTTTGGAACCCCTACCTGGAGGTGCTGGAGGGTACGCGTCACGCGGGGGCCTTCCGCCGCACGGTGTTCCAGCAGCTGCGCACGCCCGGGCTGGATCCGCGCAGGGCGCGCCTGCTGCCACCGCGGCTCGGCCTTCGGCGCCCCGCCGGTCCGGCGGCCGCGCTGCACGAGCGCTCATGACATTGGGTACGACGCCGCGCTAAGCCCGTCGCCTGAGCGCCGGCGAACTCTGCCGATCGACCGGCCACTCGCTCGCTCCCGTCTGTGGCTCCTCCCAGGTCGCAAGCTACCGCTGTGAGGGTGTGACACGCGGTCTATCGCATATTGCCCGCCTTGGTGCCCAATCGCTTCATTCCAAGCTCGCGCCGAGGAAGCCAGCCGCTCTCCTATCACTGATGTGTGAGGTTGCCTTTTTCGCAGCCGCCTCACGCGCCATCTCACAATCAGACGCCACAACGCTCGCCGATCGATTCGACAAAGACATCGATCTTATGAAAGCGAGACCAGGAGATGATCATGAGAGCAATCGTTTCAACCCTCCTCGCCATGTCGGTCCTGACTGGCATTGCGACGGCTCCCGCGAGCGCTGCTTCTGCCAAGGAGAAGCGCAAACATTACTCGAGCCACCAGAGTACCCAGGGAGACTGGTATCCTCACGATGCCAGCCAGCTGCCGTTTGGCAGCCAGCGCTGGTGGGATCAGAAGGAAAGCGAAGGCAGCGCCGGGCGATGACCTCGGCTCGCTCGTTGCGGTCAATGTCGTGCGCCGGCGGCCGAGCCTCGCGCCGCCGCCCTGCTGTCGCCCGACAGCGCGGGCGGCGGCTGCACGCGACTTGACCTCTACCGCGTCAGGCTGCGCATCAGGCCGCGCAGGGCCTCGGGGTGGTTGTGCAGGCGCCAGCGGCCCACCAATCCGGCGGCGACGATCAGCATGCCATTGAGCGTGAGCGTGGTGGTGAGGCCGAAGCGGTCGGCCATCCAGCCCGACAGCAGCCCGCCGATCGGGGCGGTGCCCGCAAACGACATGCTGTAGAGGCCGATCACGCGGCCGCGCCACTCGTCGGGCACCGATTGCTGCAGCATCGCATTGGTGGCGTTGACGCCGAGCAGGGCGCCGCCGCCGAGCGCCGACAGCAGCAGCGCCGACAGCGGTAGCGTGCGCGACCAGGCGAACAGCGCGAGCGCCACCCCCACCACCAGCGGGGCGAATGTCATGAGCCGGATCTGGCGGCCGTAGCGCGGCTGCAGCGAGAGGTAGCCTGCCGCAAACAGCGCGCCCACGGCCGCCGCGCTCATGAGCAGGCCGACGGTGGAGGACTGGCCGTCGAAGAAATGGGCGACGATGGATGGCATCAACGGCACGTACGGCGTGGCGAACAGGCCGATGGCGACCACGGTCGGCAGCAGGTAGCGCACGGCGGGAAAGGCGAGGATGACGCTCATGCTGGCGGCGAAGCTCTGCGCACCCGCGCCACCGGTGGCACGCGGCGCCTCGGGCGGCAAACGCATCGCCAGCAGCGCGGCGATGATGCCGGCATAGCTGACGGCGTTGAGCGCGAAGCACCAGGCTTCCGAGAGGTAGGCGAGCACCAGCCCGGCTATCGCCGGCCCCACCATGCGGCCGATGTTGAACACCATGGCGCTGACGCCCAGCGCGCTCGTCACCAGCGCGCGCTCCTCGACGATCACCCTCACCAATGTCTGGCGCACCGGCATCTCGAAGGCGTTGGCCGCGCCGATCAAAGCGGCGATGGCGAGATAGGCCGCCACGTTCGTCACACCTGACGCCACCATCAAGGCCAGCAGGGCGGCGCAGGCCGCCAGGAACAGATCGATGGCGATCAGCAGCTTGAGCCGCGGCAACCGGTCGGCGGCCATGCCCCCGACCGGGCCGAGCACCAGATAGAAGATGTTGAGCAGGAAGCCGGTGACGCCCAGCAGGAAGATCGATCCCGTCAGCCGGAACACCAGCCAGGACAGCGCCACCTGCTGGATCCACGCACCGATCACCGCCACGGTATGGCCGGCGGCGTAGAGCCGGAAGCGGCGCTTGGTGAGCGCCGGGGGCAGCCACAACTGCCAGTCGGCCACCGCTGCCTCCCTCGCAAGCCCCACGCCATCGCGAACGTAGAGCGGGGGGCGGCGAGGCACAAGGCGCGGAGGACTAATCAGGCCTTTCTGCCAAGACCAACGGACGCGCTCCGACCGCTATGCTCCGAAACCTGACGCAAGCGCCACGTGGCAAGAGTGCCAAGAGTGGTCATTCGCCGATGCTACAGCGAATACGGTTCAGCAGGGTCCGGAGCTGTAGAGAATTTGCCGCATGCCGTCGCACAATCATCTTCCCACGAGCGCGGACAAGAGGCTTTGCACCGAACTCTTCCACGTCAGACGATGGCCTAGTGCAGCCAGCAGTTCGGACGCATCGCGGAACGAGGCTTCGCGATTTCGCAGCGCGGCTTCGATAGCATTCGCCCACTGATCGATATCGGGACCCGGCTTGGTTTCGTCACCTGTCGTCTCGACGATCACGCGAGCGGCCACTTCCGGGTCCAACTGCTCTGTCAACAGCTCAGCAAGACCGCTTTGACTGCTCAGGAGGACGGGGGTTCCGGACACGATGGCCTCGAGCCCTACGAGACCGAAACCCTCGCTCCGTGATGGCATCAGCACGAGGCTCGATGAGCGCATGTCCCTATCGAGGGTCTCCGGATCCGTCGAATATACGCGGACGGTGACGTGCAAACCCGGTGCGCTCAACAATCTGGTCCGCAGTCCGTCCGCGTCTGCCGACTTGGCCCCGCGAACCACGAGTTCAATACCGGGCAACCCGTGGGCGCGACGATGAACGGCCCGGCCAATCGCAGCCGCGGCGATGTCGATGCCCTTTAGCTTTTCGTCCTCGGACCGGCCCAGCAGAAGGATCTTCCATGGAGCACCGGGCGGTGGCGCGCGATCCGCAACGGCGGTCGGATCGAAGCCTGGGTCGAAGCGCAGAGGCGCTGGCGTGCCTGCAGGATGCAGGTCCCGCAGGAAGCGATTGTGAAGCCGCGGGCCGACAGCGATTGCCCGGTAAGCACTGCGCGCCAGGTCGAGTTCGAGCCTCGTGCGATCCTCGGCGCGCTGCCCGGCAGGCACTTCACGGTCGAACTTGTGCCATTCGATCTCGTCGGGGGTCATGTGCAGGAAGTGGAGCCGCTTCGCCCCCGGAAAGACATCCTCCGCCAGGCGCACGGCAGCCGGTCCTGTAATCCGTCCATGACCAATCACGAAGTCCGGCTTGTAGTTCGGAGCGAGGTTTGCCGGGCGGCGGGCGAGCCACTCCCGTTCCTCCACGCCGGGTGTGGCGCGCGCCGCGACGAGACGGACCCCGAAAGCAGCTGCGGCCTCCGCGACCTCGCTCTCACCGGGCGCGATTGCAAGAAAGGTCACATCCGCCCCCGTCGCGGCAAGCGCGATGCAGAGTTGCCGGTTGAAGGTGCTGAGCCCACCGTGACCCGAGGACCATTCCGTTCCGACCGAGAAAATCCGTAACCGGTCGTCCGGCACCGCCGGTGCAGCATCTGTCCCGGCACGGTGCTGAGGCAGAACAGGCGGACCATGCTGCGGGCGGATGACCGGCGCCGAAAGGCCGGAAAGGCTCGGCGGCAAGATGGGGAAAGCGAGTGCCGGGTTGGGTTCGGAAAGTGTGGCGACGCGCGTGTCCCATTCCCGGATCAGCGCGCGCTCGATGGCCGCGGCATCCCGGGGCAAAGGGCCGTCGATGTAGGTTTCGGCGAGCCCGTGGCCCCGGGCGAGATCGCCCGTTCTGAGGGCAATCAAGGCCGCGAGCCAAGTGTTCCCTGCCCGTGTCCGGTAAATCCAATTGAATGGGAATCTTGTCGAGTGCCTCTTGCGCGCCTTCCGGGTGTTCTACGCCCAGCCGACAGAGCGCCTCGTGGAGCGCCAGACGAAGAACCCTCGGAAATTTCCGCCGTGCGATTTGCGCCCGCTCGGCGCCGCTCCGCCAGTTTGACGCGCGCTCGTCCAGAAGAACGTGCGCGAGTGCCGCTTGGGATTCAAAGTCAGCTGACGCTGAGGCCCAGTCCCTGACGCGCTCCAGATGCGCAGTGGCCGGCACGGCGGCGGCAAATTCAAGGGCTTGGTCGACTAGCCGCGCCCTGCTGCTGGGTTGCGCGACCGCCGCTCCCTCGAGGAGGGTCTCGATCAATTCCTTATCCCGTCCCGAGTGGTTTAGAGCCGCCGCATAGAACTGATAGACGACGGAGAGGCACTTGTTCGGATCCACCGCTCTCACCGCTTCGGGTCCAAGGGTGATGACGGCCTCCGGTCCGTCCACAAGATAGGCAAGTTGCAGCCGCAGGACCCATGGAACACCGAAATTCTGCCCCTTCGTCGCGCGGGCGGCATGGTCGAGAGCCCTTGCGAGATCGTCGCCTTCCCCGCGCATTTCAAGCCGCCGGGCAAGGTGGTACTCCATCGCAGACGTCCCTGGTTCCTCGAGAACGAGTTCCAGCAGCGAAATCTGCGCCTCTCGCTCCGCCTTGGTCGACGGCCTGCGGGCGGTCCAATTGAACTTCCGCTCGACATAGGGCCTGACACCCTTCATCACCTCCAGCAAGGTGTCCCGCGCCTGAGCCACCAGCAAGTGATACAGCACGGAGCCTAGGTGCCTGGTGATCGCCGGATCGTCTTCCCGCTCGACTGCTTGGGCCAGTCGCGCTGCATGCCATTTACCTGCGCGCAGATGCGCCGCGTGGGATGCCTCCTTGTCGCGCGCAAGCCGTGGCAGCTCGACTTCCCGCACCAGCGGATGCGCCTGGCGGAGCAGCTCCCGTTGTTCAACAAGAAACCGCCTCTGCAACTCGGCGAGCAAGGTCGGCACATCGCCCAGATGGGTGCCCAAGGCCCTGAGCAAGTCCATGGGCGCGGGTTCGGACAGGATCGAGAGGTCCCGCAGGAATTCGCCTGCTGCGTTGGACGGGCCTTCCTTCGCGCGCTGGAGCAGGCTGCGCTCAATGCTGTCGGACAACTCCTCGAGGGCCAACCCTTCCGAAACGGCCCGAGGCGGCCCTATGAGCTCCTCCAACGCATAGAGGCGCATGAGACTGCCCAGCAGCCGAAGCGCCCGCGGATTCCGACCGAAGCGCTCGGCGATTTCCGCGTGACGGCTCGCTGGGATCATTTCGGCAGCATCCGCGGTACCCAGTGCCTCGACCACGATGCGCACGACGTCGCCCGTATCATCGGGCGGCTCGAGGACTGCCGTGTGAAAGGGCTCGCTCCACACCTGGTCGACATTCCGGTTCGACACTAGCCAGAGGCAGCCGCCATCTGTGGGACGTCTTGCGAGCTTCCCAAACTGCTCTGCGTATGGCTCAGGAGGCACGGTACTCGCGCCCTGCAGCAGACGCTGGAACTCATCGATCACCACGAGCCCGCCTGCGCGAAGCACTTGTTGAACCCCAACCCCAAAGTTGGTTTCCCTCCCCACTCGGTCCGCAAGATCTTGTGCGCCGGTGTCTTGAAGCGCTTCGACGAGACGGTCGTGCATTTCCTGATCAAGTTGTGTGGGACGCGCAGGCACATCGAAGTGAACGGCCGGAATGCCTTCGGTGCGGGTGCGACCAACGAGAGGCAGGGCAACCCTTTCAGATTTCCCCGTTCCCGAAAAGCCGACCAGAATCGCTGCTGGACGACGACGTTCGCGAAAGGCTGCCCATAGATCGGCGACCACAGCCCGGCGTCGTTTCCCTGACAGCCCCTGGAGTTCGTTCAATGCTGTCCCCCAACACCGGCCGTGGGCGAGATTGGCCCAGCGATCGCCCTATTGCAACAATAGCAACAAACACAGGCAGGGGACGGTAATTCCTCGCGACGTGAGAGGCATCGAACGCAGCCCCGGGCCTAGCGTCAGCCGACCTGGGAGGCTCTGCTTGGCAACGGTCTGATCCACCCCGCGTCCTCCGCAAACGCACGTGCCGGCGGCACGTGCGGCGCCGGGATGACGACGCCGTCACGCGCCCTCGATCTCCTCGCGCAGCAGCTCGAGCTCGAGCCAGCGCTCCTCCGCCGCGGCGAGCTTCGCCTGGGTGGCCGCGAGCGCCTCGCTGGCTTGCGTGAACGCCTGCCGGTTGCGGGCGTAGAGGCCCGGGTCGTCCAGCTGCTTCTGAAGCCGGCGTACGCTGTTCTGCAGTGCGGCGATCTCGCCCGGGAAGGTTTGCGAGCGCGTGCTTCTCCTTGAAGCTCAGGCGGCGCTTGGCCGTCTTGCCGATGCGCGGCGGCTGCCCGGTGTCGGGGCCGCGCGACGGCTTGAGGCCGGCCTTCGAGCCGGTCGCCGTCTTGGTGCCGGCGAGGTCGGCGCCGCGCTGCGCCAGCATGTCGGCGTAGCCGCCGGCGTACTCGACCCAGCGGCCCTCGCCCTCCGGCACCAGCACCGAGTTGACGGCGCGGTCGAGGAAGTCGCGGTCGTGGCTGATGAGGATGACGGTGCCGGCGTAGTCGGCGAGCATCTCCTCCAGCACGTCGAGGGTCTCGAGGTCGAGATCGTTGGTCGGCTCGTCGAGCACCAGCAGGTTGGACGGCTTGGCCAGCGCGCGCGCCAGCATCAGCCGGGCGCGCTCGCCGCCCGACAGCACGCGCAGCGGCGAGCGCGCCTGCTCCGCCGAGAACAGGAAGTCCTTCATGTAGGCGACCGACGTGCTTCTTGACGCCGCCCACCGTCACGAAGTCGCCGCGGCCGCCCGTCAGCGCCTCGCTCAGCGTCCAGTTGGGATCGAGGCTCTCGCGTCCCTGGTCGAGGGCCGCCATCTCCACGTTGGCGCCGATGCGGACGGTGCCGACGTCGGGGGCAAGCGCGCCGGTGAGCAGGCTGACGAGCGTGGTCTTGCCGCTGCCGTTCGGTCCGACGATGCCGAGCCGGTCGCCGCGCAGGAGGCGAAAGGAAAAATCGGCGACGATGGGCCGGTCGCCGAACGCCTTGCCGACCTCCTTGGCCTCGGCCACCAGCTTGCCCGACAGGTCCGCCTCGCTCGCCGCGATCGCCGCGGTGCCGGCGGCTCGGCGGAACGTGCGGCGCGCCTCGCGCAGCGCCTGCAGCTCGCCCATGCGCCGCATGTTGCGCTTGCGCCGGGCGGTGACGCCGTAGCGCACCCAGTGCTCCTCGCGCACGATCTTGCGGTCGAGCTTGTGCTGCGCCGACCTCCTCCTCGGCCAGCTGCTCGTCGCGCCAGGCCTCGAATTCGCGAAAGCCGATCTCGACGCGCCGCGTCCGGCCGCGGTCGAGCCACACGGTGGTCTGCGACAGGTTCTCGCAGGAAGCGGCGGTCATGGCTGATCAGCACCAGCGCGCCGCGCTGTGCGGCGAGACGCGCCTCCAGCCACTCGATGGCCGGCAGGTCGAGGTGGTTGGTCGGCTCGTCCAGCAGCAGGATGTCCGGCCGGGGCGCCAGCACGTAGGCCAGCGCTGCCCGGCGCAGCTCGCCGCCCGACAGCGACTCCGGATCCTCGGTACCGTCCAGGCCCAGCTGCTGCAGCAGGTAGCGCGCCTGATGGGGATCGTCGGTGGGACCGAGGCCGGATTCGACATAGGCGAGCGTGGTGGCGTGGCCCGACAGGTCGGGCTCCTGCGCCAGATAGCGCACGGAGGCGCCCGGCTGCATGAAGCGCTCGCCCCGGTCCGGCTCGATCAGGCCGGCGGCGATCTTCAGCAGCGTCGACTTGCCCGAGCCGTTGCGCCCCACCAGGCACACCCGCTCCCCCGGCGCCACGGCCAGCTCCGCCCCCTCCAGCAGCGGCGTGCCGCCGAAGGTGAGTTGGATGTCGCTGAGCTGGACGAGAGGTGGTGCCGTGGCCATTGCCGCCGCTGTATAGCGCGCGCGGCCGGCGATGTCTGCCGTGGTCGATGGCCCTCCATCCAGCGGCGACTGCGCCCTCGCACTCCGAGGGTGGACCCGGCAAGGCGGAGTGTGCGGCCGGTGCCACCACCCCAGTGGTGAGCTGCCTGCCCTCAGACTTGTTCCGAGGGTCGAACCACGGCAAGGCGGAGTGTGCGGCCGTCCTTCGACAAGCTCAGGACGAGGGTGGTGCTCGCGGCGCGGGCTTGTCCACGTGGGACGCCGGTGGCCGGGCGAAAAAATGGTGGGCGCGACAGGGATCGAACCTGTGACCCCTCCCGTGTGAAGGGAGTGCGCTACCGCTGTGCCACGCGCCCAGAGGCCGGACTTATGCGAGCGCGCGGGCGGCCCTGTCAAGGGCGGTAGGCGTCGCGTCATTCTCCAACGTCATGCCCGCGCAGGCGGGCACCCACGCCACCGGGCCGAGCATGTGCGGAGGCTTGCATGGGTCCCCGCCTGCGCGGGGATGAGCGCGTGCGGAGCGATGACGCCGCGTCCTCAACCCACCGCCGCGAACCGCCCCTCGACCGGATAGGCCGGATCGATGAAGCCGGGCGTGGAGGCGTGGCCCGGCACGACCAGGCTGTTGGCGAGCGCCTCGTCCTCGGCGGTCCACTTGTAGTCGAGCACCGCGAAGTAGCTCGCCCACTGCTCGAAGGTGCGCGGTCCCGCGATGATGGAGCTGATGGCGCGGTTGTTGAGCACCCAGGCCGACGCCCAGGCCACCAGCGTGGTGCCGCGCTTCTCGGCGTGCTCCTTCAGCTTCTCGGCGATGATCAGGCTCTCGGGCCGCCACTCCGATTCCAGCATGCGCCGGTCCTGGCGCCCGGCGCGGCTGCCGGGCTCGGCCTTCTGGTTGACCTTGTACTTGCCGGTCAGCACGCCGCGCGCGAGCGGGCTGTAGGGCACGACGCCGAGGCCGAACGCCTTGGCCGCCGGCAGCAGCTCCACCTCGGGCTGGCGGTTCATGAGGTTGTAGTAGGGCTGCAGCGCCGCCGGCTGGCGGCACGCCGAGCTGGCGGCACAGGTGATGCACGTGCGGGATGTGCCAGGACTTGACGTTGGAGAGGGCCCACGCGCGGATCTTGCCCTGGCGGATCAGGTCGCCGAAGGCGGCGATCGTCTCCTCCCAGGCCGTGTCGGGGTCGACGCGGTGGATGTAGTAGAGATCGATGTGGTCGGTCTGCAGCCGCTTGAGGCTGGCCTCGACGGCCTGCATCGAGGTGGCGGCGCGAGAGGCCGCGGTCGGTGATGTTGGGGCCGGTGGATTGCGCCACCTTGGTCGCCAGCACCCAGCGGTCGCGCTTGGCCTTGATGGCGGGGCCGATCACGGTCTCCGAGCGCCCCTCGGTGTAGACGTTGGCGGTGTCGATGAAGTTGACGCCGTTGTCCAGCGGCGTGGTCGATGATGCGCTGCGCCTCGCGCCGCGTCGGTCGGCCCGCCGAACATCATGGTGCCCAGGCAGATCTCCGACACCTTCATGCCGCTGGCGCCCAGCACGCGATACCGCATCTTTGCCATTGATGAACTCCCAACTGTCATCCCGGAAACCGCGCGGGCCCGGACGCTCCTTGATTGTCGCGACGCTCGTTCCCGCGCGGTTATCCGGGACCCAGCGTTCCGTCCTGCACCCGTCGCCCCGGGGTCCCGGATATTCGTGGCGATCCGGCGGTGCGGCTCAGGCGCGATGCTCGATGACGAAGCGGTAGACGCCGCCCTGCTGGCTGTGCTCGACGAGCACATTGCCGGTCGATCTCGCAGAAGGCGGTGAAGTCGGGCACGGAGCCGGGGTCGGTGGCCAGCACCTCGAGCTTGGCGCCCTTCGGCAGCTCGGACAGCGCCTTCTTGGTCTTCAGGATCGGCAGCGGGACAAGCCAGACCTTTGGTATCCAGCGTCTTGTCGGGCATGCGGGGTCTCCGGGCAATCGCCAGCCGCAGGCTATATCAATGAACCGAAAGCGCTGGCAATGACCTGGCCGCCAGCTGGCCTGCGCACCCGTCGTCTTGCGCGGCGGCAGGCCGGCGGGCCACGATGCCGATTCGATGAGCCGGCAGGCCTTTCGGGGGGATGATGGACGCCAGCGTGGACGCACCGCCACGACGGTCCTTCGCGTTCGGGCTGGAGCGGCTCGGCCTGATCGGGCTGCGCGGCGCCGGCCGTCACCGTTGCGCTGATCGTGCTCGTGTCCGCCCTGGCGGTGTGGGGGCTGCACCCGGCTCCGGGTCGACGACTCGCTCTCGGAGCTGTTCCGCACCGACACCGAGGAGTTCCGCCGCTACGAGGAGATCGACCGGCGCTTTCCCTCCAGCGAGTACGACGTGCTGGTGGTGGTGGAGGGCAAGGACCTCCTGAAGAAGCCGCAGCTGGAGGCATTCCGGCGCGCCATCGTCGACCTGCAGCTGGCCGACGGGGTGGACGGCCTCATCTCCATGCTGTCGGCCCGCGGCAAGCCGGACGCCAGCGGCTACGCGCCGCCGATCGTGCCCGACGACCTGCCCGACGGGCCCGAGTACGACGCCATCATCAAGCAGATGCGCGACAACGACATCGTCAAGGGCAAGTTCCTGTCGCCCGACGGCGAGCTGGCGCTGGCCGTCATCGCGCTCGACCGCAAGGCGGTGCAGAAGCAGGGCGCCAAGGAGATCATCGGCGGCATCGGCAAGCAGCTGCAGGACGGAGCTGGCGCCGGTCGGCCTCAAGTCGCACCTGACCGGCGCGCCGGTCATGCAGCTCGAGATCCGCAACGCCGTGGAGCGCGACCAGCTCGTCTACAACGGCCTGGGCCTGCTGTTCGGCGCCACCATCGCCGTCATCTTCTTCAGGCGCGTGTCGCTGATGCTGCTGGCGGCGCTGCCGCCGGTGCTGGCGGTGCTGTGGTCGCTGGGGCTGCTCGGCTGGCTCGGCTTCAGGCTCAACCTGTTCCTCAACGTCATGACGCCGCTCGTCATGGTGATGGGCTTCGCCGACAGCATGCAGATGGTGTCGGCCATCCGCATCCGCCTGCGCGAGGGCGACACCAAGGCGCAGGCCGTGCGCTTCGCCGTGCGCGTCGTGGGGCCGGCCTGCGTGCTGGCGCACGGCACGGCGCTGCTGTCGTTCCGGCGCGCTGCTGTTCTCGCAGTCGGGGCTGATCCGCACCTTCGGCATGGCCGGCGCGCTGGCCGTGTGCATCTCGTTCGTCGCGGTGATCCTGGTGCTGCCGCTGCTCGGGCTGCTCCTGATCCGCAACGAGGAGACGCTCGCGCGCGACCGCTCTCCCGCCGACCGGCTGATGGACGGACTCGGCGACATCGTCGGCTGGATCGTCGACCGCGTGGTGCACTGGCCGGTGCTGACCACGCTCGTCGCGCTCGTCGCGTTCGTGGTGTGCGGCTGGGCCTATCTGCAGCTCGAGCCGCGCTATCGCCTGGCCGACCAGGTGCCCGACCGCGAGCAGGCGCTGGGCGCCACGGGCCGCATCGACGAGAAGCTGACCGGCGCCAATCCCGTGCACATCATGATCGAGTGGAAGACCGGCGAGGGGCTGTTCACGCCGGGGCCGCTCGAGGTGATCGCCAAGACGCACGAGATCCTGGAGAAGCCGGCCGGGCTCGGCAACGTCTGGTCGCTGGAAAGCCTGCGCCGCTGGCTCAGGGAGGCCGGCGACGAGCGCATCGAGACGGTGCAGAAGTTCGTCAAGCTGCTGCCCGAGCACCTGGTGCGCCGCTTCATCGCCAAGGAGCAGAACGCCGTGCTGGTGACGGGCCGCCTGCCGGACATCGACTTCGAGCAAGATCCTGCCCGTGGTCGAGAGGATCGACCGCGCGCTCGACGGCCTGCGCAAGCAGTATCCCGCCTACACCATCTCGGTCACCGGCCTGCCGGCGATCGCCGCCCGCAACAGCGCGCGCATGATCCAGCAGCTCAACGAGGCGCTGCCGATCTGCGTGGCGTTCGCCGCGGTGCTGCTGGCCATCGCCTTCCGCTCGGTGTTCGTGGGCCTCGTCAGCCTGCTGCCGGGGCTGTTCCCGGTGGTGGCGTCCGGCGCCATCATCTGGCTCAAGGGCGGGGGGCTCGAGTTCGCGTCCGTGGTGGCGCTGCTGGTGGTGTTCGGGCTCGCCATCGACTCGCTGATCCACTTCTTCAACCGGCTGAGCCTGGAGGAGCGCCTGGAGCCGCGCGCCGACCTCGCGATCCGGCGCGCGCGCGTGCTGGTCGGGCCGGCCATCATCCTCACCACGCTGGTGCTGGCGTTCGGGCTCGGCGTGACCGTGTTCTCCGACCTGCCCTCGCTGCGCCTGTTCGGCTTCATCTGCGGCACGACGCTGCTGGCCTCGCTGCTCGCCGACCTCGTGTTCCTGCCCGCGCTCATCATGCTGATCCGCAAGGTGTGGCCGCACCGGGTGGTGGGGTAGGGCTGGGCAGGTGTCAGACCCTCCGGGTCTGACACTATGGCACCACGATTGAGTTAAGGTGTCGGACCCGGCGGGTCGGACACCCTTGCCAAGGAGACCACGATGGCGCGTATTGAGAGTGTCGAGGCGCTGCGGCGCGTCCTGCCGCCCCCCCGCCCAGCCACCATGGCCAAGGTCCTGACCGACCTCGACGAGCAGGCCGAGGCCTTCGTCAAGAAATGCGCGTTCGTCCTGCTCTCCGACCACGCGCGAGGACGGCTCCATCGAAGTCTCGCCCAAGGGGGACGAGCCAGGTTTCATCCGGGTCGAGGACAGCCGCACGCTGCTGATGCCGGAGCGCGCCGGCAACAATCTCGCCTTCGGGCTGCAGAACATCATCGCCAACGGCCAGGTCGGGCTGATCTTCCTGGTCCCGCAAACGGGAGAGACTTTGCGCGTGTCCGGCCGCGCCGAAGTCCTCGATGACGCCGAGCTGCTGACGAAACTGGGAAGCAAGGGCCGCCCGGCGCTGCTGGCCACGCGCATCCACATCACCCGCTGCTATTTCCACTGCGCCCGCTCGGTGCTGCGGGCACGGCTCTGGAAGCCGGACTCTTGGCCTACCCCCGCCAAGGTATCCTTCGGCCGCGTCATCGCCCCGCGCATCGGCGGCGACGAGAAGACTGCCCAGCAGATCGACGAGCGCGTCGAGACCGCCTACGACAAGAACCTCTGGTCAAACGGCTGATCTGGATCTTCTTGCCGGTTCGGAGGCCAGTTGCCGACACTGTTCCCCACGGAACAGCCGTAGCACGCCATGGCGATTTATGAGGCCCGGATCGGGTGCTTGCATTCAATTCGACGCCGGGTCTGCCCATGTCTCTAAAGCTTTCCGCCGGTGCGCCCGGCATGACCGTTCAGGAGCGAGTTGCGCGGGCGCGAGTTGAGGTGGCTGAGCTTGGGATGCGCCTCGAGGTCGGGGGCCCAAAGGCTCGCTTCAACCTGGAAGGCGTCGAGCGATTTGTCACCGACCCGCGCTTCCGCTCCCGCGCCATCCTGTACGGGCGCATCCTGGAAGAATTTCGCGGTACCTCGTTCGCGCTGATCAACGCGGTCTGACGCAAGGCAAACCGCATTGTCGCCGCATCGGGGGGATGCGAGTGACACGTAATCCGTTTGCGCGAGCCGCTGCCTCAGATATGCTTCGCCACCGCGCGTCGGGGTGAAACGCCGATCTAGGGGGCACAATGGTTCGCCTGACCGACTTCGACGACATCGGTCGCGACTACTACGAATCGATGGAGATGCCGCATTTCGACACCACGCCTTGGGTGGTGCCGAAGCCCATGGCCGAATCGCGCATTGCGATCATCTCCACGGCCGGCCTGCAGCGCCGCGGCGACCGCCCATTCTCGATGGATTCTGGAGACTATCGCCTGCTGCCCGGCGATTTGCGCGCGGCCGACCTGGTCATGAGCCACATCTCCACGAACTTCGATCGCACGGGCTTCCAGCAAGATCACAACGTCGTGTTTCCGATCGACCGCTTGAACGAGCTGGCCGCGGAAGGCGTGGTCGGCTCGGTCGCGTCGGTGCATTACTCCTTCATGGGCGCCACGCATCCGGCAAAGCTGGAACGCACGGCGCGCCAGCTGGCGGGAATGTTGAAGCAGGATCAGGTAGACGCGGTGCTGCTCGTCCCTGTCTGACCCGCCTGCACGCGCGCCGTGAGCGCGCTCGGTCATTACCTGGAAAGCGAAGGGCTGCCGACCGCCAGCATCAGCCTGATTCGCCTTCACACCGAGAAGATCCACCCTCCCAGGGCGCTCTGGGTTCCCTTCGAGCTGGGCCGCCCGCTCGGCGTGCCCGACGACAAGGCGTTCCAGACCCGCGTGCTACAGGCGTTGCTGGCACTTTTCACGGCATCGAAAGGCCCGGTGCTCGCCGACTATCTCGAGGAGGCGTCCGGCGTAACAACCGCCGACCTCGACGGTTTGGCCTGCCCCATCCGCTTCGACGCGCCGGATGCGCGCGAGGAAACGCTCGAAGCGGCCGTGCAGCGCGAGATCCGGGAGTTGCAGCCCTGGTATGATCTGGCGCGCGAGCGCCGCCAGCGGACCACGTTCGGCGTCGCCGGCTTGCCGATCGAAGAGGTGGCGCGCTTGCTGAGCGGTTGGGTCTCCGAGGCCGGCCCCAGCCCGTCTGCTGACGGCCGGTCGCCGGAGGCGATGCTCAAGCTCGCCGCCGAGGACCTGAAGGTTTTCTATTTCGAGGCGGCTGCCGGACAGCCGCAACCGCTCGGCAGTCGCCAAATGGCGGACTGGTTCTGGGGCGAGACGACTGCGGCAAAGGTCTTCGTCGCGCTGCGCGAGCGATGCATCTCGGACCCCGATCCCACCCGCCAGCTGATCGGCCGCAACCTCATGGTCCCGCGCGAGCAGTGGAGCCGTTTCGGCATCACCGAGCGCTGGTGGCACAAGACGAAGTAACGGACCTCCGACCGCTCAAGCCACCCGGCTGCGACGCATCGCGCTCGAATAGCGCGGGCAGACCTCGCGGGCGAACCGCGTCATCATCTGCTGGCGCACGGCGAACGGCGTGCCCGGCGTCGCGCGAGGACACCATGAAGTAGTTGAAGCCCAGCCGCGGCCAGCGCGTCGATGCGCTTGCAGATGGTCTCGACGCTCCCCACGAGGTTGGAATCGAGGAACGGCCCGAGCTCGGCGGGGTTGGTCAGCTTGCGCAGGTTCGCGAACATGCGGCTGAAGTCGGTGTACTCGGGGATGTCCACCCACGGATTGGCATCGGCCTCGTAGTGGTCGGCCTGCAGCGCGAAGTAGGCCGGATAGTAGCGGCGACCCATCTCGCGCGCCTCCTCGTCGGTGTCGGCGATGAACATCTTGACCGAGATGGGAAGGATGCGCGCCGCTCGCCTTGGCCCCGGCGCGCGCGCGCCAGCGCTCGAGGATCTTCGCCAGCAGTCCGTCGGGGAAGGTCGACAGGCAGATCGGCGCGATGCCGAGCTCGCCCATCACCTCCGCGCTCGCCGGGCTGCCGATGGCGCCGTAGAAGCGCACCGGCTTGTCGACGGGCTCGGGGCGCAGCCGGATCGGACGCTCGATGTTCCAGAAGCGGCCCTGATGGGTGAAGGTCTTGCCCGACAGGCCCTTCTCCACGATCTGGAACACTTCCGCGAAGCGCGCGCGGCCCTCGTTCATGTCGACGTTGTAGGCGTCGTATTCCATCTTCGCGGTGCCGCGGCCGATGCCCAGATGCAGGGTGCCGCGCGTCAGGCTGTTGAGCATGGCGATCTCTTCGGCCAGCCGCAGCGGGTGATACCAGGGCAGGACCAGCACGGACGTGCCGAGCGACAGGTCGGGAAATTTCGCCGCGATGTGCGCCATCATGAGCAGCGGGCTGGGCGTCGGGTAGTAGTCGCTGAAGTGATGCTCGAGCAGCCAGGCCGCGTCGTAGCCGAGCTTGTGGCCCAGCGCGCAGTCCTCCATCAGGTCGCGATAGAGCTCGTGGTCGGACTGGCCGCCGTCGCCCGCAGCGGCCGCCTGAAACCCGAACGAGATGTCGCCCATGTGTCGTCCTCCTCCCGAAACTGGCGCAGAGCCTAACAGCCGCGCGGCCGCCGGGGTAGGGCGGTAGCAGTCGCGGGTTGCATGGGGCGTTGCGAGGAACTTCCGCGACTGATGCCCGTTGTCGGAGCAGTCCAACAAGCGAAGGAAACGCTCAATGTCCAAGCGTACTGATGCTCTCCGCCGGCGGCGATGCTGGTATGCGGATCAGGCGCTCGCGCAGCCAGCCTCGCCGGTGCCGGGATCGCAGCCGGGAACGAAGGCGCCGCGGATCCGAGCTGCCGAAGCAGACGCCGGGCGCCAGCAGGCTCGGGCTCGGCCCCGATCGGCCCCCCCGCGTCCAGCCCGTCGACCACGCCGAGCACACCGGGACAGCCGAGCGTGCCGGGCACGCCCTCAGCTCCCAATGCCACCAAGAAGCTGGATACGCCCAGCGCCGGCAGACGGCAAGTGACGCCTCAGGTGTCGGACCCTCTGGCGCCCGACACCATTGCTGCCGACGCTGTTGCGTCATCGGTGTCAGACCCGGAGGTCTGACACCTACGCCATGCGCTCCACAGCCACCGCGGTCGCCTCGCCGCCGCCGATGCACAGCGAGGCGACGCCCTTGGTCTCGCCGTACTTCTCCAGCGCGCGCAAGCAGGGTGACGAGGATGCGCGCGCCGGAGGCACCGACGGGGTGGCCGAGCGCGCAGGCGCCGCCGTGCACGTTGACCTTGTCGTGCGGCAGCGCGAGGTCGCGCATGGCGCACAGCGCGACGACCGCGAACGCCTCGTTGATCTCGTAGAGGCCGACGTCGCCGGCGTTCCAGCCGACCTGCTCCAGCAGCTTCTTGATGGCCGCCACCGGCGCGGTCGTGAACCAGGCGGGCGCCTGGGCGACGCTGCTGACCCCGACGATGCGGGCGATGCGGCTGGAGCTTGCGCCGCTTGGCCTCGCTCGCGCGCATCAGCACGAGCGCCGCGGCCCCGTCCGAGATCGAGCTCGAGTTGGCGGCCGTCACCGTGCCGCCGTCGCGGAAGGCGGGCTTGAGCTTGGGGATCTTGGCGGGATCGGCCGTGAACGGCTGCTCGTCGCGCGCCACGTCGATCGCGCCGGAGCGCGCCTTCACCGTCACGCGTCGCGATCTCCTTGGCGAACGAGCCGTCCTCGTTGGCGGCCTTGGCCCGCTTCAGGCTCTCGGCGGCGAACGCGTCCTGCACCTCGCGCGTGAACTGATACTGCTGCGCCGTGTCCTCGGCGTAGGTGCCCATCAGGCGGCCCTTGTCGAAGGCGTCCTCCAGGCCGTCGAGGAACATGTGGTCCTTGACCTCGGCGTGGCCGAGCCGCGCGCCGCAGCGCATCTTGGGCAGCAGGTAGGGCGCGTTCGTCATGCTCTCCATGCCGCCGGCGACGATGATGTCGTCGGGCGCGCGCATGCAGGCCGTCGTAGGCCAGCATCACCGTCTTCATGCCCGAGCCGCACATCTTGTTGACGGTGGTGCAGGGCACCGACTGCGGCAGGCCGGCGCCGAGCGCGGCCTGGCGCGCGGGTGCCTGGCCCTGGCCGGCCGGCAGCACGCAGCCCATCAGCACCTCGCTCACGTCGTCCGGCTTCAGGCCGGCGCGCGAGACGGCCGCCGTGATGGCGGCGCTGCCGAGCTGCGGCGCGGTCAGCGGCGCGAACGCGCCCTGGAAGCCGCCGATGGCCGTGCGCGCCGTGCCGACGATGACGATGGGGTCTTCCGCTGCCGTTGCCATGGCCCGAGTCTCCTCCTGCGGTATTCCGCATCGATGGAGCACGTTGCCGCGCGGAC
The DNA here is from genome assembly GCA_963840425.1 of uncultured Alphaproteobacteria bacterium. Taxonomy (GTDB): domain Bacteria; phylum Pseudomonadota; class Alphaproteobacteria; order Rhizobiales; family Hyphomicrobiaceae; genus CADEFX01. The sequence continues at coordinate 42,785 of CAWIYZ010000002.1, forward strand.
GGTCAACATGTGCGGCCGTCCTTCGACAAGCTCAGGTCTGAGGTAGCATTTGCGGCACGGCTGTCGCCACCCCAGTGGTGAGCTTGCCTGCCCTCGGACTTGTTCCGAGGGTCGAACCACGGCAATGCGTCCGCCGCGGCCGTCCTTCGACAGGCTCAGGACGAGGTCGAGGGCGCGGCTATCGCTTGCCGAGCGCGTAGGCCAGCAGCTTGTATGCGAGTGCGGCGGCCGTGTAGTCGAAGGCGTGCAGCCCGGCGATCGGCGCGAACTCGACGAGGTCGGCGCCGACCACGCGCCCAGCCGCCTCGCACGCGTGCCGCACGATGCCCAGCGCCTGCCAGTAGCCGAGCCCGCCCGGCGTGGGCGTGCCGGTCGCCGGCATCACCGCGCTGTCGAGCGCGTCGATGTCGAAGGTGACGTAGACCGGGCGCCCCCTGAGCGGGGCGACGATCTCCTCGATGTCCCAGCGCGCCTGGTCCTTGGCCCAGTGGATGGCGATCCGGTCCCGGTTGGCCTCGTAGAACGCGACCTCCTCCGTCGAGATGGCGCGGATGCCCACCGAGACGATCGACACGTCGGGCAAGTCCAGCACGCGGCGCATGGCGGAGGCGTGGGAGTAGCGCTCGCCCTGGTACCCGTCGCGCAGGTCGGCGTGGGCATCGAGTTGCAGCACCACGAGGCCGGGATTGCGCGCGGCGATGGGGCGGAGGGCGCCTGGGGTCAGCGAATGCTCCCCGCCCAGCACGAACGGGAACTTGCCCTCGGCCAGCACGCCTTCGACGGTACCGGCGAGCTGGTCCAGCGCCGCCTCGAGCCCGGACGCGATCGCGGGCTCGCGGCAGCGCCGCCACGCCCCAGCGCGCGATAGGGCTCGCAGCCGAGCTCCTCGTCGTAGAGCTCGAGCTGCTGGCTGGCCTGCAGGATCGCCGCCGGCCCCGCCGCAGTGCCGCCGCCGTAGCTGACCGATGCCTCCAGACCGAAGGGGATCACGATCGCCCGCGCGGCATCCGGATCGTTGGCATCCACGCGGACGGGATCGAGGAAGCTCTGCTCGGCCGGCAGGTACTGGCGGCGCGCGCTCACGCCTGGACCTGTTGCGCCTCTTGACGGCTTTCCCTGCGCTCACGATGCTCGGCGTCGCTCGGGTACATGGTCAGCATCGGCTCATCGAGCAGGATGGCCTCGTCGAACGCTCCGTAGCCGTTGAAGCGTCCGGCGATGGCGCGGCCGTAGGCGCCCGGTGTTGCCGATCTCGATGTAGTCGCCTTCCTTGATCCTGGCCGGCAGCACGAACGGCCCCTTCATGAAGTCGACCGTGTCGCAGGTGGGGCCCCAGAACGAGAACGCCGTCATCGGCTCGCCCGCCTCCGCCTCCCGGCCGATCAGCCGGACGGGGAAGTTGAAGCCCATGTGCGTCGCATCGAACAGCGTGCCGTAGCTGCCGTCGTTGATGAACAGCTCGTTGCCGCGCCGCGCGTCGACGCGCACGATCAGCGACTCCGCCTCCGCCACCAGCGCACGGCCCGGCTCGCACATGAGCCGGCAGCGCTCGCCGATCGGCAGCCGGTCGACGCCCTCGACGATGGTGCGCATGAAGGCCGACAGCGGCGCCGGCGCAACGTCCTCCTCGTAGACCGACGGGAAGCCGCCGCCGACATCGAGCCGGTCGAGCACCACGCCGGCCCGCGCGATCAGCTTGCCGACCTCGGCCAGCGCCGTGGTGTAGGCCTCCGGCGTCGCCGTCTGCGAGCCGACGTGGAAGGTGATGCCGAGCTCCTTGGCGGCCTGCCGCGCCTTGACCAGCAGGCGCGCGGCCTTGGCACCGCGTCACGCCGTACTTGCGCTCGAGCGGGATCTTGCTGTTGCGCGACGGCACGGCGACGCGCACCCACAGGATGAGGTCGCGGCAGCCGCCGGTCTCCTCGGCGATCTTCTTGAGCTCGTCCTCGCTGTCGAGGGCGAAGCTGCGCACGCCGAACTCGGCGAACGCGCGCCTGATCGCGTTGCGCGACTTGACCGGGTGCATGAAGTGCAGCTCGGCGCCGGGAATGGTCGCCGCGTCCTCGATCTCGGGGATCGAGGCGACGTCGAAGTTGCGGATGCCCGCGCCGTACAGCGCGCCCAGCAGGAACACCGAGCTGTTCGCCTTGTAGGCGTAAGCGACGTCACCGGGAAAGTGCTGGAGAAACCACCGGGCGGCTTTGCCTGCAGCATGCGGGCGCAGACCAATGACGGGCCGATCCGGCTTCCATGCGCCAATCAGAGCGCTCGCAGCGGGAAACCTTTCCATCTCATGGGACCTCCACCAGTCGGGTTGGACCAGGGCGCTGCTCGAACCAGCAGAAGCCGCCGTGTGACTTGCAGGTAGGGGAAATAGGGTCTGAGGGGGGTGGTGTAAAGACCTTTTTCCCGGCGCCGCCACAAAAAATGGACAACGGTAAAGCCTTCCCACCGTCTCGCGGACGAATGTCGCGTACTCGGCCGCTGCTGCTCATCCTCCAACCTAGTGGTGAGCTTGTCGAACCACGACAGGCGAACGCTCGCCTGCGGTCCTTCGACAAGCTCACGGGCTGGCTGTGGAGGAACTGCGGACGCCGCCATCACCCGACGGTGGCAGGATTGGTCTCGATCAGCAGGCCGCGCTCGAGGCGGAGCACGCGGTGCATGCGGGCGGCGAGCGCCAGGTTGTGCGTGGCCATCAGCGCGGCGACGCCGGTGTGCCGGATCAGCTCCAGCAGCTCGTGGAAGACGTGCGCCGACGTCTCGGGATCGAGGTTGCCGGTCGGCTCGTCGGCCAGCAGCAGCTTGGGCGCGTTGGCGAGCGCGCGCGCGATCGCGGTGCGCTGCTGCTCGCCGCCCGAGAGCTGGGAGGGCTGGTGCGTGAGCCGCTCGCCGAGCCCCAGCATGGTCAGCAGCTGCTCGCGCCCGCGCCTCGCCGACGCGGCGCGGGATGCCGCGGATCATCTGCGGCATGCAGCACGTTCTCGAGCGCGGAGAACTCGGGCAGCAGCTGGTGGAACTGGTAGACGAAGCCCATCTGCGGTGCGCCGCACGCGCGTGCGCTCGGTGTCGTTCAGGCGCGAGCAGTCCGCGCCGTTGACGATCACCCGCCCGCCGTCCGGCGTCTCGAGCAGGCCGGCGATGTGCAGCAGCGTCGACTTGCCGGCACCCGACGGGCCGACCAGCGCCACCGCCTGGCCCGGATAGAGCTCGGCCGACGCGCCCTGCAGCACGGGAATCTCCCGGTCGCCCTGGCGGAACGTGCGGGTGAGCGCCTGCAGCTGCAATACGGGGCGAGCGGTGGCGTCCTGCACGGGCCTGTTCCTCGGGTGCCAAGCCTCACTCGTAGCGCAGCGCTTCGACCGGATCGAGGCGCGAGGCGCGCCAGGAAGGATAGAGCGTCGCCAGCACCGACAGCACCAGCGCCATGAGCACGATGACGCCGGTGGTGTGGACATTGATGTCGGCGGGCAGCCGCGTCAGGTAGTAGATCTCGGGGTTGAACAGGTTGGTGTTGGTGAGCCAGGCGACGAACTGGCGCACCTCGTCGATCTTCCAGCAGAACAGGACGCCGAGCGCCGCGCCCGCCAGCGTGCCGACCACGCCGATGCTCGCCCCCGTGATCAGGAACACGCGCATGATGGCGCCCTTGCTGGCGCCCATGGTGCGCAGGATGCCGATCTCGCGGCCCTTGTCCTTCACCAGCATGATGAGCCCCGAGATGATGTTGAAGGCGGCCACCACGACGATCACCGACAGGATGATGAACATCATGTTGCGCTCGACCTCGAGCACGGTGAAGAAGCTCTCGTTGCGCTGGCGCCAGTCGGCGAAGTGCAGCGAGGGGATGCCCGCCTGCTTCATGGTGGCCACCTGCTCGGTCACCCTCTCCGGGATCGTCGACCAGCACCTCGAGCACGTCGACGGCGTCGCCCTTGCTGAAATAGCGCTGCGCCTCCACTGAGCGGCATGAAGATCATGGTGCGGTCGTACTCGGACATGCCCATCTCGAAGATCGCCGCCACCTTGTAGGGCTTGACGCGCGGCGCCGTGCCGAAGGGCGTGACCGCGCCGCGCGGCGACACCAGCGTGACGGAGTCGCCGACCGTGACGCGCAGCAGGTTGGCGAGGCGCGTGCCGATGGCGATGCCCTCCTGCCGGTCGAAGCCGTCGAGGCTGCCGAAGCGGATGTTGCCGGCGATCAGCGGCAGGGCCTTGAGCCCCTCCTCGCGCACGCCGCGCACGAAGCCGGCGACGGCCTGCTGCGGCGTGGAGGCCATGGCCTGGCCCTCGATCAGGGGCACGGCGTGCTTGACGCCCGGCAGGGCGGCCAGCAGCTTGGCGACCTCGTCGTAGTTGTCGAAGTCGTCGCCGCCGACCTTGTTGACGATGATGTGGCCGTTGAGCCCCAGGATCTTGTTGAACAGCTCCTTGCGGAAGCCGTTCATGACGGCCATCACGGTGATGAGCGTGAAGACGCCGAGCAGGATGCCGAGAAACGAGAAGCCGGCCAGCACCGATATGAACCCCTCCTTGCGGCGGGCGCGCAGGTAGCGCAGCGCCAGCATCCACTCGAAGGGCGCAAAGGGCCTGGTGTCGGTCGCCGCGCGTTCGTCTGCGGGCCAAGAAATCATCCCCCTCTTGCTCTGCCCTGCCGGCGCTCAAGCCAGCACGCGGCGCGCGCTCACGAGCTCGATCAGGCGCTTCACCGCCGCGTCGGGCGTCACCGTCATGCGCTCGCCCGTCTTGCGCTCCTTGACCTCGATCTCGCCGCTCTTGAGGCCCTTCGGGCCGACGATCAGCTGGAACGGCAGGCCGATCAGGTCCATGGTCGCGAACTTGGCGCCGGCGCGCTCCTCGGTGTCGTCGTAGAGCACGGAGACGCCGGCCCGCTCGAGCTTGCCGTAGAGGTCGTCGCAGGCCCGGTCCGTATCCTTGTCGCCCGCCTTGAGGTTGATGAGGCCGACCTCGAAGGGGGCGACCGGCACCGGCCAGACGATGCCGGCACGCGTCGTGGCTCGCCTCGACGATGGCGCCGACCAGCCGCGACACGCCGACCCCGTAGGAGCCCATCTGCACCGCGATCATGCTCCCGTCCGGCCCCTGCACCCGGCACCCCATGGGCTCGGAATACTTGGTGCCGAAGAAGAAAATGTGGCCGACCTCGATGCCGCGCGCGGAGACGCGCTTGTCCGCCGGCACCTCGGCCTCGAAGCGGGCGGCATCGTGCTTCTCGTCGGTCGCCGCGTAGGCCTGCGTCCACTGCTTGATGATGGGCGCGAGGTCCTGCTCGAAGTCGACGTCGGCCGCTGGCGCGCGCGTCTCGACGAGGTCGGCGTGGCAGTAGACCCGGCTCTCCCCGGTCTCCGCCAGGATGATGAACTCGTGGCTCAGGTCGCCGCCGATGGGCCCCGTATCCGCCGCCATGGGGATCGACTTGAGCCCCATGCGCGCGAACGTGCGCAGGTAGGCGACGAACATCTTGTTGTAGGAGTGGCGCGCCGCCTCGGCCGTCAGGTCGAAGGAGTAGGCGTCCTTCATGAGGAACTCGCGCCCGCGCATGACGCCGAAGCGGGGCCGCACCTCGTCGCGGAACTTCCACTGGATGTGATAGAGGTTGCGCGGCAGGTCGCGATAGGACTTCACGCCGTCGCGGAAGATCTGCGTGATCAGCTCCTCGTTGGTCGGCCCGTACAGCATCTCGCGGTCGTGCCGGTCCTTGAAGCGCAGCATCTCCGGGCCGTAGGCGTCGTAGCGCTTGCTCTCGCGCCAGATGTCGGCCGGCTGCACCGTGGGCATCAGCATTTCCATGGCGCCGGAGCGGTCCTGCTCCTCGCGCACGATCTGCTCGATCTTCTTGAGCACGCGGAAGCCCAGGGGAAGCCAGGAATAGATGCCGGCGCTCGACTGGCGGATCATGCCGCTGCGCAGCATCAGCTGATGCGAGACGATCTCCGCCTCTTTCGGCGTCTCGCGCAGGACGGGCAGGAAGAAACGGGAGAGGCGCATGGTTGCCCGTGATTAATTGTTAGGCAGAGGCGGACGCCCGCGCCCCGCGAGGGCAGCGGCCGGCGCCGCCACGCATGCTACCCGGCGCAAGCCGACGGTGCAGCGCGTAATATCCTGTTCCCATCGCCGAGGCAATCTCGGCCGAGACCGTCATCAGGCCGTTGCTCGGCCGCACCGCTCCGGCGGATCACTGCTGCTTGCGGCGCACGTGACCGTTGCCGCGGAAAGAAATACTCTGCGGCCGCATATTTCTTGGTTTCAGGGGGTGACAGAAGGCCGCGGCTTAGCTAGTGTCATGTTATAAAAAAGGTCATAAGACCACTCGTTATGCAGGGGCCTCTGGAGCCCAAGTCTGGGGAAGGAATTCCGCTCTACGCGCCGACCAATGAGCGCGTGCGGTGTCGAAAACAAGATCGGCAATCCTCGAGCAAGGCCCATGCGGCCTTGCTCTTTTCGTTTGCGCTACTAGGAGCATCGGCGGCGACGCATCCGAGCCATCTGCTCGCAGGTCGATCAGACCGTAGCGATCCGCCAGCCCACAAGCCCGCCGAACACGAGGCCCGACACCAGCGTGTGAGCAGCACGACGCGCAGCAGTCGCGGGCGCGTCGGCGCGCTTGCGGGCGTGCCCGGCACGATCGTGCCGTCCTCGCCCTGCGTGCGCACGCCGATCGGCAGGATGGCGAACAGCACGGTCCACCAGATGCACGACGTAGATGGCGATGGCGAACGAAACGCTCATGCGCGCTCAGGCCTGCTCGAGCTCGACCAGCGTGCCGTTGAAATCCTTGGGATGCAGGAACAGCACCGGCTTGCCGTGGGCGCCGATCCTCGGCTCGCCGTCGCCGAGCACGCGGGCGCCGGCCGCCTTGAGCTTGTCGCGCGCGGCGCGGATGTCGGCCACCTCGTAGCACAGATGATGGATGCCGCCCGCCGGGTTGCGCTGCAGGAAGGCGGCGATCGGCGACTTCTCCCCCAGCGGCTCCAGCAGCTCGATCTTGGTATTGGGCAAGGTGACGAACACGACGGTGACGCCGTGCTCGGGCTGCGGCAGCGGCTCCGAGACCTGGGCACCCAGCGTGGCGCGATACTGCGCGACGGCGGCGGCGAGCTGCGGCACGGCAATGGCGACGTGGTTGAGGCGTCCGATCATGTCTCTACTCCTGACGCTGCATCATAGCGCCTCTCCAAGCAATCCGCGAGCCAAGAGGGTCGAGATGAGGGACGGCGGCTCAGCTCCGGCGTATGCCAGCTGCCGCCTCGCCGCTAACCCTGCGTCCCCTTCTGACGCCGCATGGGGAGAGGGAACGCGCTCACCGCGGCGGCGCGGGTCAGCAGCACCTTGACGATCGGCCGCTTGCCCCAGACGCGCTCCACGCGCCGAGCGCACGGCGCGGCGCACGGCTTCGCGCACCATCTCCCCGTCGCGGCGCCGGTCGCGGGGAATGCTGGCGATGGTGCCCTCGATCGCCTCGCGCACGATGTCGACCATCGGCCGCCCTCGGCGTCGGCGGTCGGCACGCCGTCGAGCGCGATCTCGGCGTCGGCCACCACCTCGCCCCGCCCCGACCGCACCAGCGCGACGACGACGACGCCGGCAAAGGCCAGCGAGCGACGCTCGCGCACCGGCCCGTCGTCGCTCGGCACCAGCAGGTCGCCGTCGCGGAAGAGACGCCCCACCGGCGCCTCGTCGACGATCTCGGCCGCGCCCGGCGCCAGGCGCACCATGTCGCCGTTGCGCACGTTGAGCACCTCCTTCACGCCGGCGGCGCGCGCGAGCTTGGCGTGCTCGGACAGATGCCGCGCCTCGCCGTGCATGGGGATGGCGATGCGCGGCTTCACCCAGCCGTACATCTCCTTCAGCTCCTCGCGGCGGGGATGGCCGGTGACGTGCACCAGCGCGTCGCCGTCGGTGACGATCTCGCAGCCGAGATCGATGAGCCGGTTCTGGATGCGCCCGACCGTGCGCTCGTTGCCCGGGATGGTGCGCGAGGAGAAGATGACGAGGTCGCCCTTGTCCAGCTGCACGTCGGGATGCTGGTCCTCGGCGATGCGCGCGACCGCCGCCCGCGGCTCGCCCTGGCTGCCGGTGCACAGCAGCACCACCTCGTGCGGCTCCAGGTAGGAGAAGTGCTGCTGGTCGTGATACTTGAAGTTGACCGGCAGATAGCCCGTCTCCATGGCCACGCCGATGATGCGGTGCATGGCCCGGCCCGCCACCACCACGTGCCGGCCGCAGGCCTTGGCGGCATCCGCCACCGCCTTGATGCGCGCGACGTTGGAGGCGAAGATGGTGACGGCGACGCGCCGCTTGGCGCCCCTGATGATGTCGCCGAGCGACTTGGCCACGTCCATCTCGGAGGGCGAGCGGCCCTCGCGCAGGGCGTTGGTGGAATCGCAGATCATCGCCAGCACGCCGTCGGCGCCCAGCTGCCTGAGCCTGCGCCTCGTCCGTCGGCGGCCCGACCGTCGGCGTGGCGTCGATCTTCCAGTCGCCCGTGTGCAGCACGACGCCGAGCTCGGTGCGGATGGCGACGGCGTTGGGCTCCGGGATCGAATGCGCGACCGCGATCAGCTCCAGATCGAACGGGCCGACGTTGAAGCGGGCGTTGAGCGGCACCTCCTCGATCGGCAGCTGCAGCTTGCCGCCGTAGTCGGCGAGCTTGGATTTCAGCATCGCCGCCGTGAACGGAGTTGCATAGATCGGCACCTTCAGCCGCGGCCACAGCTCGATCACCGCGCCCAGGTGGTCCTCGTGCGCGTGGGTGAGGACGAGGCCGGCGAGGTTCGCCCTCTCCTCCTCGATGAAGCGCAGGTCGGGCAGGATGACGTCGATGCCGGGATCGTTCTCGCCCTCGGGAAAGGTGATGCCGAGGTCGATCATCAGCCACTTGCGCGCGTCGGGCGGCCCGAGCCCGTAGAGATAGCAGTTCATGCCGATCTCGCCGATGCCGCCGAGCGCCATGAACACGAGCTCGTCGCCGGCAGGCCGTTGCCGCGCGCGTTCGCCATCAGCCGCGATCCTTCGGCAGCGGCGTGCGCCAGCGTGACGTCGCCGAAGGTGAGCTTGCGCGGCCGGCCCTGCGCATCGCGCATGACGAGGGCGCCGCCGTCATCGAGGTCGAGGAAGGTGCCGGCGATGCGCTCGCGTCCCGTGTCGACGGTGAGGCTCTCACCCACCGCGCCGGCATACCCGAGCCAGGCCGCGCGCACGCGCGCGAAGCCGGCGCCGCAGTCCCACACCGCCGAGCCAGCGCTGCGATCGCCTCCGCCAGGCAAGCCCAGCATCGCCTCGGGCGCCAGGCTCACGCCGTGCGCGGCCAGGTGCGTCGCGGCACGCCCGAGCCCCGTCGGGTGCGACGCCAGATTGATGCCGATGCCGATCACCACGACGACCTCCGAGCCCGCCGCGTCCGCCATCTGGCTCTCCGGCAGTATGCCCGCACACTTGGCCTCGCCGATCAAGACGTCGTTGGGCCACTTCAGTCGCAAGCCGGCGATCGGACCGCCGGCCGCCGCCGCGATCGCCTCCACCGCGGCCACGCCGGCGAGCAGGGAGAGCTGGTGCACGACCGACTGCGGACAGGCGAGCCGTCTGCAGCAGGCTGGCGTAGAGGTTGCCGGGCTCGGAGGCCCACTGGCGGCCCGACCGCCCCCGCCCCTGCGTCTGGCGCCGCGCCATGACCCACAGGGGTCCGGGCTCGCCGGCCAGCGCGCGCTTGAACGCTTCCGTGTTGGTGGAGCCGGCTTCCTCGAGAATGACGCTGCGAAAGGAGGGCGGGTGAGGCGACCGGTCGGCCAACGGCTCGTGTCCTAGAACAGAGTTCTGGCCGCCGCATCGGCGCCGGCGACGAGCGGCGCCGGCCAGACCACGTAGAGCAGCACGAACAGGCCGGCGAGCCCCATGACCAGCGCTGCCTTGACGGGAACGGCGAGGAACTTCTCCTTCGGCGCGTCGAAGAACATGATCTTGACGATGCGCACGTAGTAGTAGGCGCCGACCACGCTGGCAAGCACGCCGAAGATGGCGAGCGGCCACAGGCCCTGCCTTCACGGCGGCGGCGAACACGTAGAACTTGGCGAAGAAGCCGGCCATGCGGCGGGATGCCGGCGAGCGAGAACATCAGGATGGCGAGCACCGTCGCCATGCCGAGGTTGGTCTCGGCCAAGTCCCGCCAGCTCGTCGATCTCCTCCACCATGCCCTGCGGCCGGCGCATCGCCAGCACGCAGGCAAAGGCGCCGAGCGTCATGGCGACGTAGATCACCATGTAGATGATCACGCCGCGCGCGCCCTCGGGCGAGCCGGCCGCCAGCCCGATCAGGGCATAGCCGATGTTGCCGATGGCCGAGTAGGCCAGCAGCCGCTTGATGTTGGTCTGGCCGATGGCCGCGAACGCGCCGAGCCCCATGGAGGCGATGGCGAGCACGCTCACCACCTGCTGCCACTGCGGGCCGATGCCGGCGAAGGCGCCGAGCGTCACGCGCATCAGCAGCGCGATGGCCGCGGCCTTGGGCGCGGCCGCGAAGAAGGTGGTGACCGGCGTCGGCGCGCCCTCGTAGACGTCGGGCGTCCACATGTGGAACGGCACGGCCGAGATCTTGAAGGCGATGCCGACCAGCAGGAACACGAGGCCGATGATGAGGCCGATGTCGGTGGCGGCGGTGGTCGCCTTGGCGGCCGCGGCGATGGCGGCGAAGCTGGTCGAGCCGGTGAAGCCGTAGATCAGCGAGGCGCCGTAGAGCAGCATGCCGGACGACAGCGCGCCCAGCACGAAATACTTGAGGCCCGCCTCGCTCGAGCGCACGTCGTCGCGGCGGATGGCCGCCACCACGTAGAGCGCCAGGCTCTGCAGCTCGAGGCCGAGGTAGAGCGCGATGAGATCGTTGGCCGAGATCATCATCATCATGCCGGCGGTCGCCAGCAGCACCAGCACCGGGTACTCGAACTTCTGCGATCCGATCTCGCGCATGTAGTCGAACGAGAGCAGCAGCGCGCCCGCGCTGGCCACGAGCGTCAGCACCTTCATGAAGCGGCCGAAGCCGTCGATCACGAAGCCGCCGTCGAACAGCGTCTGCCGGCCCGCCGGCTGCTCGAGGACGAGCCACGCCGCCAGGCCCAGCACCAGGATGGCGAGCCAGCCGATGCGTCTCGGCCTCGCGGTCGTTCTCGGGCCGGAACACGCCCAGCATCAGCAGCGCCATGGCGCCGACGACCAGCACGATCTCCGGCGCGATCGGCATAGCTCACCAGCTCGTCTGGTCCATCGGCCCGCAGTCATCCGGGCTTGTCCCCGGGCTCCCCCGGCTTGGGCAGCGCGTGTAGGGCAGCTCGGGATGACAATCGCTTCGCATCTTGCTATCGCCCGCTCATGGCCGAGGCCGCGCGGATGGCGGTCTCGTAGCTGGAGACGAGCTTCTTGACCGACACCGCCGTCACGTCGAGCAGGGGCGCCGGATAGAAGCCGAACAGCAGCACCAGCAGCACCAGCGGCGTGAACACCAGCATCTCGCGGTAGTTCATGTCGGTGATGTTGCGCAGGGCGGGCTTCTCCAGCGGCCCGTAGATCATGCGCCGGTAGAGGTAGAGCGCGTAGGCGGCCGACAGGATCACGCCGAACGTGGCCAGGAACGCCACCCAGGTGTTGGCCTTGAAGGCGCCGACGCAGGGTGAGGAACTCGCCGACGAACCCGCTGGTGCCGGGCAGCCCGACGTTGGCCAGCGTGAAGACCATGAAGACGGCGGCGTAGAGCGGCATGCGGTTGACGAGGCCGCCGTAGGCCGCGATCTCGCGCGTGTGCATGCGGTCGTAGACGACGCCGACGCACAGGAACAGCGCGGCCGAGACGAGCCCGTGCGAGAGCATCTGGAAGATGGCGCCGTCCACCCCCTGCACGGTGAAGCTGAAGATGCCCATGGTGACGAAGCCCATGTGGGCGACGCGAGGAATAGGCGATCAGCTTCTTCACGTCCTCCTGCGCCAGCGCCACCAGCGAGGTGTAGATGATGGCGACGACCGACAGCGCGAACACGAGGGGCGCGAACTCCTGGCTCGCCATCGGGAACATCGGCAGCGAGAAGCGCAGGAAGCCGTAGCCGCCCATCTTCAGCAGGATGCCGGCGAGGATCACGGAGCCCGCCGTCGGCGCCTCCACGTGCGCGTCGGGCAGCCAGGTGTGCACCGGCCACATCGGCATCTTCACGGCGAAGGAGGCGAAGAAGGCGAGCCACAGCCACCACTGCATGTCGGCGGGGAACTTGTGGGTCAGCAGCGTCGGGATGTCGGTGGTCTCCGCGTGCCAGTACATCGCCATCATGGCGAGCAGCATCAGCACCGAGCCCAGCAGCGTGTAGAGGAAGAACTTGAAGCTGGCGTAGACGCGCCGCTTGCCGCCCCAGATGCCGATGATCAGGAACATCGGGATCAGGCCGCCCTCGAAGAACAGGTAGAAGAGGATGAGGTCGAGCGCGCAGAAGACGCCGATCATCAGCGTCTCGAGCACCAGGAAGGCGATCATGTACTCCTTGACGCGGTCCTCGATCGACTGCCAGCTCGCCAGGATGCACAGCGGCATCAGGAACGCGGTGAGCACCACGAACAGCACCGAGATGCCGTCGACGCCCATCTTGTAGCGGATGGAGCCGCCGAGCCAGTCCATCTCCTCGACGAACTGGAAGCCCGGGTTGCCTGGTCGAAGTTGGCCCACAGGTAGACCGACGCGCCCAGCGTGAAGAGCGTGGTGTAGAGCGCGATCCAGCGCGCGTTGCGCTTCGCCTCCTTGTTCAGCGCGGCAATGGCCAGCGCGCCGACCAGCGGGAAGAAGGTGATGAGGGACAGAAGCCCGAAGCCGGTGCTCGTCATCGCCAGCTCCCCGCGAACATGAAGGCGGTGACGATCAGCGCCACGCCGATCAGCATGGCGAAGGCGTAGTGGTAGACGTAGCCGGTCTGCAGCTTGACGACGCGGCCGGTGGTCCACAGCACGCGGTTGGCGATGCCGTCGGGCCCCAGCCCGTCGATGATCGTGCCGTCACCGCCCTTCCACAGCAGGCGGCCGATCCAGAACGCCGGGCGCACGAACAGCCAGTCGTAGAGCTCGTCGAAGTACCACTTGTTGAGCAGGAAGAGGTAGATCGGGCCGGAAGGCGCGCGCGGTCGCCGCCGGCAGCGACGGCGCGGCGATGTAGTAGAGGTAGGACAGCGCGAAGCCGCCGAGCATGGCGAGCGTGGGCGCCCAGCCGACCCAGTCGGGGATCTCGTGCATGGCGTGCAGGATGTGGTTGTGCTCGCCCTCGAACAGCGCCTTGCCCCAGAACTCCTTGTAGCCCTCGCCGATGAAGAAGTGCTGGAAGGCGAAGCCGGCGGCCACCGAGCCCAGCGCCAAGGCCGCCAGCACGACCAGCATCACGAACGGGCTCTCGTGCGCGTGGTCGTAGGTGTGATGGTCGGCGCGCGTCGTGCCGTGGAACGTCATGAAGATGAGCCGCCAGGAATAGAAGGCGGTCATGAACGCGGCGATCACCAGCAGCCAGAACGCGTAGTTGTTGGGCGTGTGCGCGGCAAACGAGGCCTCGATGATGGCGTCCTTGGAGTGGAAGCCGGCGAAGCCGCGCCAGATGCGGAATGCCGACGCCCGTCAGCGACAGCGTGCCGATCAGCATCATGGCGTAGGTGAAGGGGATCTTGCCGGCCAGCCCGCCCATCTTGCGCATGTCCTGCTCGTGGTGCATGGCGTGGATCACCGAGCCCGAGCCCAGGAACAGCAGCGCCTTGAAGAAGGCATGCGTGAAGAGGTGGAAGATGCCGGCCGCGTAGGCGCCGACCCCGCAGGCGACGAACATGTAGCCGAGCTGCGAGCAGGTCGAGTAGGCGACCACGCGCTTGATGTCGTTCTGCACCAGGCCGACGGTGGCGGCGAAGAAGGCGGTGACGGCGCCGACCAGCGTCACGACCTGCAGCGCCACCGGCGCCAGCTCGAACATCGGCGACAGCCGCGCCACCATGAACACGCCGGCCGTCACCATGGTGGCGGCATGGATCAGCGCCGAGACCGGCGTCGGGCCCTCCATGGCGTCGGGCAGCCAGGTGTGCAGCAGGAACTGCGCCGACTTGCCCATGGCGCCCATGAACAGCAGCAGGCACAGCACGGTCAGCGTGTCCCACTGGTGGCCGAGGAACTCCATGGGCTTGCCGGCCATGTCCGGGCGCCGCGCGGAACACGGCGTCGAAGCCGATGGTGCCGAACACCGCGAAGGTGCCGAAGATGCCGAGCGCGAAGCCGAAATCGCCGACCCGGTTGACGACGAAGGCCTTGATGGCGGCCGCGTTGGCCTCGGGCTTCAGGTACCAGAAGCCGATCAGCAGGTAGGAGGCGAGGCCCACGCCCTCCCAGCCGAAGAACAGCTGCAGGAAGTTGTCGCTCGTCACCAGCGCCAGCATGGCGAAGGTGAACATGCGAGAGGTAGGCGAAGAAGCGCGGCCGGCTGTCGTCCTCGTGCATGTAGCCGATGGAGTAGAGGTGCACGAGCGCCGAGACCGTGTTGACCACCACCAGCATGACGGCGGTCAGCGTGTCGATGCGCAGCGCCCAGGACACGTCGAGCTCGCCCGAGGTCACCCAGCGCAGCACGGGAATGCGCAGCGTCTCGTCGCCGAACCCCACCTGCCAGAAGGCGATCCAGGACAGGACGGCGCCGGCACCCACGAACGATGGTGGTGATGATCTCGCAGGGCCGCGCCCCCAGCACGCGCCCGAGCAGGCCCGCAATGAGCGCGCCGATGGCCGGCAGGAAGACGATGGCCTTGTAGATCATCGAGGCACCTCAACATGGGCCCGCGCTTCGCCTCCCCCTGTGACGAAGGCATCGCCTTCGTCAGAAGAGGGAGGAGGGCGGCGCGCCATGAGCTTAAGCTCCGCTGGCCTGCTCCGGCCGTGCCCGATCCGCAACGTGTGGAGCTAACTCGATCCGGCGCGCCGGGTGAGTCGTCTGGCTGCGGGCGACCCCCACCAGGAACGCCACCGGGCTTAGCTCGCCTGTCGCAGGCATATTGCGATTGTCGCAATAGGCGAGCTAAGCCCGTGGCGTTCCGTCCTGCGCACCTCTTTGCATCGAAAGCGATGCCTTCGACGCAAGGGGAGAGCGGCCTGCGGCCTCGCGTCTGGCGACTGCTATCCACTCCATCTCAGCCCTTCATCATGTTGATGTCTTCGACGGCGATGGAGCCGCGGTTGCGGTAGTAGACGACGACGATGGCGAGGCCGATGGCGGCCTCGCCCGCCGCCACCGTCAGCACGAACAGCGCGAACACCTGGCCCGACCAGGTCGCCCATGAACGAGGAGAAGGCGACGAGGTTGATGTTCACGGCCAGCAGCATCAGCTCGATCGACATCAGGATGACGATGACGTTCTTGCGGTTGAGGAAGATGCCGAAGATCCCGAGCGTGAACAGGATCGCGGCAACGGTCAGGTAGTGCCCGAGGCCGATGGTCATCGCCTCAACCCCGCCGCTCGGCGACGGCGGGAATGCTCGACCCGCCGGACGCCACCTTGACCACCTCGACGGCCGTCTTGGGCCCGCGCGCCACCTGCGCCGCGATCGACTGGCGCTTGACGCCTTCCTTGTGGCGCAGCGTCAGCACGATGGCGCCGATCATGGCCACCAGCAGGATCAGCCCCGCGCCCTCGAAGTAGTAGGCGTACTGGGTGTAGAGCACGCGGCCGATCGCCTCGGTGTTGGTGATGCCCGAGCCCGGCCGTCGGGATCGGCGCCGACGGCGTGGCCAGCGCGCCCGGCCGCACGAAGCGGACGCCCAGCACCAGGATCAGCTCGGCCAGCAGGATCAGGCCGACGATGGCGCCCGAGCGGCGCGTTCTTGATGAAGCCGGCCTGCAGCTCGGCGAAGTCGACGTCCAGCATCATGACGACGAACAGGAACAGCACCGCCACCGCGCCGACGTAGACGACCACCAGGATCATGGCCAGGAACTCGGCGCCGAGCAGCACGAACAGCCCCGCCGCGTTGAAGAAGGCCAGGATCAGGAACAGCACCGCGTGCACCGGGTTGCGGGCCCAGATCACCATGCAGCCGGAGGCCACGGTGAGACCGGCGAACAGATAGAAGAACAGCGCCGCCAGCGTCATCGCGCTGCCTCGCGACCGGCATGAGCCGCAAGCTCCGACCCCAGTGGTGAGCCTGTCGAACCACGGGATGGCGTGCGCGGCCCGTCCTTCGACAGGCTCAGGACTGGGGCGGAGCCTATAGGCACATCCGAAGCGGAAGTAGCGAAGCTTAGCTTGCTCTGCATCACGTCACCGATACTTCGCGTCGAGCTCGATGGCCTTGGCGATCTCGCGCTCCCAGCGGTCGCCGTTGGCGAGCAGGCGCTCCTTGTCGTAGTAGAGCTCCTCGCGCGTCTCGGCGGCGAACTCGAAGTTGGGGCCCTCGACGATGGCGTCGACCGGGCAGGCCTCCTGGCACAGCCCGCAGTAGATGCACTTCACCATGTCGATGTCGTAGCGCGTGGTGCGGCGCGTGCCGTCGTTGCGGCGCGGGCCCGCCTCGATGGTGATGGCCTGCGCCGGGCAGATGGCCTCGCACAGCTTGCAGGCGATGCAGCGCTCCTCGCCGTTGGGATAGCGCCGCAGCGCATGCTCGCCGCGGAAGCGGGGCGACTGCGGGCCCTTCTCGAAGGGATAGTTGAGCGTCGCCTTCGGCTTGAAGAAGTAGCGCATCGACATGAAGAACGCCGAGACGAACTCCTTCAGGAAGAGCGAGCTGACGGCTTGTCCGACGCCCATGGCAGCCAGACCTTTATGGCGCGAGTTCGAAGAAGTGGAGCACGGCGGCCACCGCCACCACCATGACCAGCGACAGCGGCAGGAACACCTTCCAGCCGAGCCGCATGAGCTGGTCGTAGCGATAGCGCGGCACGAACGCCTTCACCATGGCGAACATGAAGAAGACGAACACGACCTTGAGCATGAACCAGACGAAGCCCGACACCAGATTGAGCGGCCACACGTCCGCCGGCGGCAGCCAGCCGCCCAGGAACATGATGGTGGTGAGCGCGCACATGGTGACGATGGCCACGTACTCGCCCAGCATGAACAGCAGATAGGGCGTGGAGGAGTATTCGACCGCGAAGCCGGCCACCAGCTCGGACTCGGCCTCGGGCAGGTCGAACGGCGGCCGGTTGGTCTCGGCCAGCGCCGAGATGAAGAACACGATGAACATCGGGAACAGCTTCAGCCAGTTCCAGTCGAGCAGCGTGTTGGGCGCGCCCGCGTAGGTGCCGGGCCCGTGCTTCTGCGCGTTGACGATGTCGGTGAGGTTGAGCGAGCCCGACGCACAGCAGCACGGTGATGATGACGAAGCCGATCGAGACCTCGTAGGACACCATCTGCGCGGCCGAGCGCAGCGAGCCGAGGAAGGGGTACTTCGAGTTGGAGGCCCAGCCGCCCATGATGATGCCGTAGACGCCGAGCGAGGAGATGGCGAACAGGTAGAGCACGCCGACGTTGAGGTCGGAGATCACCCAGCGGCCCCAGCTGTTCTCGTTGAGCGGGATCACCGCCCAGGCCGCCAGCGCCAGCACCGAGGCCACCAGCGGCGCCAGCAGGAACACGCCCTTGTCGGCGCCGGCCGGGATCAGCGGCTCCTTGAGCACGAATTTCAGCAGGTCGGCGAACGACTGCAGCAGGCCGAACGGCCCCACCACGTTGGGGCCGCGGCGCATCTGCACCGCCGCCCACACCTTGCGGTCCATCAGCAGCAGGAAGGCGATGACGACGAGCAGGGCGACCAGCAGCACCACGCTCTGGAACACCATCACCAGCAGCGGCCACAGATAGGCCTTGCCAGATCTCCGGCCAGGACCAGGTGCTAGCCATGCGTTCCGGTCGTCCCCTGCTGGGAAGCCTTCTTCAGCGCGCTGAGCTCGGCCATGACGGCCGAGGCGCGCGCGATCGGATTGGTGAGATAGAAGTCGCGCACAGGCCGCCCCGAACGGCTCGGACCCCAGCGCCCCGCCGCGCGCCGCCAACGCCTCCACCCCAGCCAAGCCGGCGGGCTCGACCACGTCGAGGCGGGCCAGCGCCGGCGCCTCCTTGTACATGGCGGCGCGCAGGGCGGAAAGGCTGTCGTAGGGCAGCTTGCGGCCGACCTGGGCGGACAGCGCGCGCACGATCGCCCAGTCCTCCTTGGCGTCGCCCGGCGGGAAGGCGGCGCGGCTCGTCATCTGCGCGCGGCCCTCGGTGTTGACGTAGGTCGCAGCTCTTCTCGGTGTAGGCCGAGCCCGGCAGGATGACGTCGGCGCGCTGCGCGCCGGCGTCGCCGTGGCTGCCCTGGTAGACGACGAAGGCCTTGCCGAGCGCGGCCATGTCGATCTCGTCGGCGCCCAGCAGGTAGACGACGTCGAGTTGCCCGGCGCCGGCCGCGGCCAGCATGGCGGCGACATCGAGCCCGCCCTCACCCGGCACGAAGCCGAGATCGAGCCCCGCCACCCGCGACGCAGCGCCGTGTGAGCACGTTGAAGGCGTTCCAGCCGGCGTCCTTGCCCTGGCCGGCGGCCAGCGCGATGCGGGCGGCGAGCCGCCAGCACGGCCGCGCCGTCGGGCCGCGCCGCAGCCGCCGCGCCGACGATCACCATCGGGTTCTTGGCCTCGCGCAGGGTGGCGGCGAAGCTGTGCTTGCCGTCGGCCACGTCCTTCAGCGTCTGCGGGCCGGCGCCCAGATACTCGTAGGGATAGGTCAGGTCGACCCGCTCGCCGATCAGGCCGATGGCGGCGCTGCCCTGGCGCCAGCGCTTGCGGATGCCGCACGTTGAGCACCGCCGCCTCCAGGCGCGGATTGGTGCCGACCAGCAGGATCGCGTCGGCCCGCTCGATGCCCTCGATGCTGGTGTTGAACAGATAGCTGGCGCGGCCGAGCCTCGGGTCGAGCTTGGCGCCGTCCTGCCGGCAGTCGAAGTTGCGCGAGCCCAGGCCCACGCAGCAGATCGCCCAGCGCGAACATCTCCTCGGCGCCGGCGAGATCGCCGGCGATGGCCCCGATCCGCTCCGGCTTCGCCGCCTTCAGCTTCGCGGCCACCAGCGCCAGCGCCTCGTCCCAGCTCACCGGCTCCAGCCGGCCGTTCTCGCGCACGTAGGGCCGATCGAGGCGCTGGGTGCGCAGCCCGTCGGCCACGTGCCGCGTCTTGTCGGAGATCCATTCCTCGTTCACGGCGTCGTTGTTGCGCGGCAGGATGCGCATCACCTCGCGCCCGCGCGTGTCGACGCGGATGGCGCGAGCCGACCGCATCCATGACGTCGATGCTCTCGGTCTTGCGCAGCTCCCACGGCCGCGCCGCGAACGCCCAGGGCCGGTGCGTCAGCGCGCCGACCGGACACAGGTCGACCACGTTGGCCGACAGCTCCGACATCATGCCGCGCTCGAGGTAGGTGGTGATCTCCATGTCCTCGCCGCGGCCGATGGCGCCGAGCTCCTCGACGCCCGCCACCTCGGTCATGTAGCGCACGCAGCGCGTGCACTGGATGCAGCGCGTCATGGCCGTCTTGATGAGCGGCCCCAGGTACTTCTCCTCCACCGCGCGCTTGTTCTCGGCGAAGCGCGAGCCGCCGACGCCGAAGGCCATGGCCTGGTCCTGCAGGTCGCACTCCCCGCCCTGGTCGCAGATCGGGCAGTCGAGCGGGTGGTTGATGAGCAGGAACTCCATCACGCCTTCGCGCGCCTTCTTCACCATCGGCGTCTTGGTGTTGATGACCTTGGGGCTGCCGTCCCGGTTGGGCGGCAGATCGTTGACGCCCATGGCGCAGGAGGCGACCGGCTTCGGCATGCCCTGCACCTCGACCAGGCACATGCGGCAGTTGCCGGCGATCGACAGGCGCTCGTGATAGCAGAAGCGCGGGATCTCGACGCCGGCCTGCTCGCAGGCCTGGATCAGCGTGATGCCGTCCTCGACCTCGATGGCCATGCCGTCGATGATCAGCTGCTTGGGCATTGCCGCTTCCGATCCCTGCGCACGTCGTCCCGTCATCACGCCGCGCCCGACGGCTTGGCCGTGAACCGGATCAGCACGCCCAGCACCAGGCCGCCAGCCCGAACCAGAACACCATCGGCTCGTAGGGCGTCTTGCCGGCCAGCGGCGCGCCGCCCGAGACCAGCGCGCAGATGCCGCTCGAGCTGTAGAGGCAGCTCATGACGTCGCATGACGCTGCACCTGGCGCGTACCCGGTCAGCCTGCGCGATCTCGCGCACGACGGAGGAGTAGAACGTGAACCACCAGACGCACGCGGCCGACCAGCACCACGGCCCCGCCGATGCGTCAGAGATGTTGCCGAGCTTCTTGAAATCCATGCCGCCTCCGCAGCCGGGCCCGCAGCCGACAGACCGGCGGGCGACGCCGACCGCGAGTCCGACACGGTTTCCTACACGGGCGGGCGCATCTGCGCTAGGCGACAATTGGCGCGGGGGATGGGGCCTGCGACGAGCTCGGAAGAAGGGCAGGCGACCGTCGCGACGTCGACGTATCAGCGCTTCCGGTCGCGCTCGGCCAGCATCTCGACCACGGCTTCCGCCACGGCTCGAGGCAGCGCCTCGACCTTGGCGGCTAGTCCAGAGCTCGGCCATGCCGCGCGACAGCTCGAGCATCACGGCTCCTGCGACAAACGCGCCATCCATCTTGATGCAGATCCGGGTGATCCGATCGACGTCCTCATCGATGACGGCCATCGCGCACCTTCAGGGCGACATCTCTGCTCAAGCGTTAGAACGCTGCTCCAGACCGGCCACGTGCTACCATCGACACGTGAAAGCGATCGAGAACAAACAGTAGCACAAGCAGAGCATCGGATCTCCAGCCGAGTCGAAGTCCGCCGACCTCTGCGGCGCGACCTACTCCGCCGCCTGCTTGTGCGCGGCCTGGTGGCGGTCGATGCGGGCCTCGATCTCGCCGCGGAAGTGGCGGATCAGGCCCTGCACCGGCCAGGCCGCGGCATCGCCCAGCGCGCAGATGGTGTGGCCCTCGACCCTGCGTCGTCACGTCGTACAGCAGGTCGATCTCGCGCTTCTCCGCCTCGCCGCGCTCCATGCGCTGCAGCACGCGCCACATCCAGCCGCAGCCCTCGCGGCACGGCGTGCACTGGCCGCAGCTCTCGTGCTTGTAGAAGTAGGCGATGCGGCGGATGGCGGCGATCACGTCGGTCGACTTGTCCATGACGATCACGGCCGCCGTGCCCATGCCCGACTTGAGCTTGGAGAGCGTGTCGAAATCGAGCGTCAGGTCCTGGCAGATCGAGGCCGGCAGCATCGGCATCGAGGAGCCGCCGGGGATCACGGCCAGCAGGTTGTCCCAGCCGCCGCGCACGCCGCCGGCATGCCGCTCGAGCAGCTCGCGCAGCGGGATGCCCATCTCCTCCTCGACCACGCACGGCTGCTCGACGTGGCCGGAGATCTGGAACAGCTTGGTGCCGGTGTTGTTGGGCTTGCCGAGTGCCGCGAACCAGGCCGCCGCCGCGGCGCAGGATGTCGCCGCGCCACGGCGATCGATTCGACGTTGTTGACGGTGGTCGGCGCGCCGTAGAGGCCGACGTTGGCCGGGAACGGCGGCTTCAGCCGCGGCATGCCCTTCTTGCCTTCCAGGCTCTCCAGCAGCGCCGTCTCCTCGCCGCAGATGTAGGCGCCGGCGCCGTGGTGGACGACGAAGTCGAAGTCCCAGCCGTGGATGTTGTTCTTGCCGATCAGCTTGGCCGCGTAGGCCTCGTCGATGGCCGCCTCGCAGCTGCTCGCGCTCGCGGATGAACTCGCCGCGCACGTAGGTGTAGCAGGTGTGCGCGCGCATGGCGAAGGAGGCGAGCAGCGCGCCCTCGATCAGCAGATGCGGATCGTGCCGCATGATCTCGCGGTCCTTGCAGGAGCCGGGCTCGGACTCGTCCGCGTTGATCACGAGATAGGAGGGCCTGGGATCGCTCTTGGGCATGAACGACCACTTGAGGCCGGTCGGGAAGCCGGCGCCGCCGCGCCCGCGCAGGCCCGACGACTTGATCTCGTTGATGATCCAGTCGTGGCCCTTGTCGATCAGCGCCTTGGTGTTGTCCCAGGCGCCGCGCGCCCTGGCGCCGGCCAGCTTCCAGTCCTGGAAGCCGTAGAGGTTCTTGAAGATGCGGTCCTTGTCCTGCGAGCCACGGCGCCTCGATCCCCTATTTCCCGGCCTTGGCAAATTCCTTGAGCGTCGTCGGCCCACCCACCGGACAGGACGCCTGCCGGCCGATCTGGGAGCCGGGCTTGGGCGGCTTGCCGCTCGCGAAGCCGTCGAGCACCTTCTCGAACAGCTCCGGCGTGAGGTCCTCGTAGGTGTCCTTGCAGATCTGCACCATGGGCGCGTTGGCGCAGACGCCGAGGCACTCGACCTCCTCCCAGGAGAAATCGCCGTCCTGCGGACAGGTGATGCGGCTCGTGATGGATGCGCCGCTTGCACACCTCCACCAGCGCCTCGGCGCCGCGCAGCATGCAGGGCGTCGTGCCGCACACCTACACGTGCGCCTTCTTCCCCACCGGGGAGAGCTGGAACATCGTGTAGAAGGTGGCGATCTCGTAGACGCGGATGTAGGCCATGCCCAGCATGTCGGCGACCAGGCGCATGGCCGGCTCCGGCAGCCAGCCGTCGTGCTGCTCCTGCGCCCGCCACAGCAGCGGGATCACGGCCGAGGCCTGCTTGCCCGGCGGATAGTTGGCGATCGTGGCCTTGGCCCACGCGGCATTCTCCGGCGTGAAGGCGAAGCGTTGCGGGCTGGTGGGGGTCTAGTCTGCGGACGGACATGAGCGGATGCGTGAGTTCCGTTGCCGTGGGCTGCGAGCGGCGGCATCCTTATAAGGCGAGAGCAGCCACTTGTCGCTCTTCTTAGAACGATCCGGGAGCTGGGGAACGCGGCAAAGTCGCTGCTCACGCCTTGTCGCTCAGGCGGCCATCGTCAGCCGAGCCAGGTGATCCAGCGCACCACCAGCAGCGCGGCCGCCAGGGGGGCCAGCAGCAGGGCGCTCTGCGCCCCGACCCGCAGGAAGCCGGTCCAGAAGACCGCCCAGGCCACGCCGAACACCGGGATTGCCGAGGCGCTGAGCGACATAGCCGCCATAGCCGCGCGACAATGCGTAAGCAGCGGCCAGCAGGACAGCGCACGATGCCGACCAAGATCGGCAGCGCCGGCCGCTCCTGCTGCCAGGCGCCCATGGGCCAGCCGAAGCCGCCCGGCAAAGGCGCGATAGGTCGCCAGGCTCAGCCCCGACCCGAAGGCGACAACCGCCAGAATGAACCCCAGGTCGACGACCGGCACCGGCTCGCGCCTCCCTTTTGCCGATCCGAGAGAACGACACGCCGCCGGATGGTCAACCCTTGCCAGATGCCACGAGCACGGCAACGCGGGCAAGCGCCGACGCGGTAAGTGGTGAGTATCGTTGCCGCGTGCGATGGCTATGGCTTGGCTCGCAGGCACTCGGCAAGCGGGCCGACCTGCGCTAAACCTGGGGCAACAACTCGCAGTACCGGAACGGTCATGCCGGGCGGCGCGAGTTCGACCTGCCCGGCACTCATGATCCGCGTCGAGATTTCCCCGTCTTCGTCGCGGGCATGGTGGACGACGACCTGCTTCGTCGGGTTGACGATCAGATAGTGGCGAATGCTCGGAACAGAGAAATACTCGACCAGCTTGTCTCCCGTATCGTCGCGCTCCGACGAGGGAGAGGTCACTTCAACGACAATAAGCGGCTTCTCCAAGATCATCGAATCGAGGTCGGTGGAGACATTGCACTGCACGGCCGCATCGGGCTCGCGCGAATGCTCGTTGTCGATGACCACCGTCATCCCGTCGGTGAACACGGTACAGGGCAGACCTGCTCGCGCCACCGCAGTCGCTCAGAGCGCGAGCTACGGCAAGCTTCACGAGGTTATGCCGTAGCCCGCTCGGGCGCCATCGCCACGACCTCGCCGCGCACGAGCTCGTAGCGCCCCCGCGGCTGAGCGGCGGCCCAGGCCAGGAATTCCGGAACGGTCATGCGTCGTTTCGATTGAGCAGTCATACAATTAGAATAGCACAATGCCCGGATCCGGCTAACAGCCGGCACCGCTGAACTACCGATCGATCTCGCCGAACACGATGTCGAGGCTGCCCAGGATCGCCGACACGTCGGCCAGCATGTGGCCGCGGTTCATGAAATCCATGGCCTGCAGGTGCGGGAAGCCGGGCGCGCGGATCTTGCAGCGGTAGGGCTTGTTGCTGCCGTCGGCCACCAGATAGACGCCGAACTCGCCCTTGGGCGCCTCCACGCAGGCGTAGACCTCGCCCGCCGGCACGTGGAAGCCCTCCGTGTACAGCTTGAAGTGGTGGATCAGCGCCTCCATCGAGCGCTTCATCTCGCCGCGCTTGGGCGGCACCACCTTCTTGTCGTCGGCGACGTGCGGGCCGGCGCCCTCCGCCGACAGCAGCTTCTCGCAGCACTGCTCCATGATCTTCACGGCCTGGCGCATCTCCTCCATGCGGATGCAGTAGCGGTCGTAGTTGTCGCCGTTCTTGCCGATCGGGATGTCGAAGTCGAGCTCGGAGTAGCACTCGTAGGGCTGCGCCTTGCGCAGGTCCCAGGCCGCGCCCGAGCCGCGCAGCATCACGCCCGAGAAGCCCCACCTGAGGCAGTCCGCCAGGCTCACCACGCCGATGTCGACGTTGCGCTGCTTGAAGATGCGGTTGTCGGTCAGCAGCCCCTCGATGTCGTCGAGCACCTTGGGGTGGGTCTCGCAGAACTTGGCGATGTCCTCGATCAGCTTGGACGGGCAGGTCCTGGTGCACGCCGCCGAAGCGGAAGTACTTGGCGTGCATGCGGCTGCCGGAGGCGCGCTCGTAGAACACCATCAGCTTCTCGCGCTCCTCGAAGCCCCACAGCGGCGGGGTGAGCGCGCCGACGTCCATGGCCTGCGTGGTGACGTTGAGCAGGTGGGAGAGCAGGCGGCCGATCTCGGAATAGAGCACGCGGATCAGCTGGGCGCGCTTGGGCACCTCCAGCTCGAGCAGCTTCTCGCCGGCCAGGCAGAAGGCGTGCTCCTGGTTCATCGGCGCGACGTAGTCGAGCCGGTCGAAGTAGCCGATCGCCTGCAGGTAGGTCTTGTGCTCGATCAGCTTCTCGGTGCCGCGATGCAGCAGGCCGATGTGCGGATCGACGCGCTCGACCACCTCGCCGTCCAGCTCCAGCACCAGCCGCAGCACGCCGTGCGCGGCCGGATGCTGCGGCCCGAAGTTGATGTTGAAGTGGCGGATTTCGGTTTCTGGCATTTGCGCTCGCGATGGTGTCAGACCCTCCGGGTCTGACACCGTGTCTCCACGTTCACTGCAATGGTGTCAGACCCAGAGGGTCTGACACCTCCTCACGCCTTCCCGGCGTGCTTGCCTTCTCGTCGCCCGGCAGCACGTAGTCGACGCCCTCCCACGGGCTCTCGAAATCGAAGGAGCGGAACTCCTGCGTCAGCTTCACCGGCTCGTAGACCACGCGCTTCTGGTCGTCGTCGTAGCGCACCTCGACGTAGCCGGTGAGCGGGAAGTCCTTGCGCAGCGGGATAGCCCTGGAAGCCGTAGTCGGTGAGGATGCGGCGCAGGTCGGGGTGGCCGGAGAACAGGATGCCGTACATGTCGTAGGCCTCCCGCTCGTACCAGTTGGCGGCCGGGAACAGGTCGACGACGCTCGGCACCGGCGTCGTCCTCGTCCGTCTCGCACTTGACGCGGATGCGCTGGTTCTGGCGCGGCGACAGCAGGTGATAGACCACGTCGAAGCGCTGCGCCCGCTCGGGATAGTCGACACCGCAGATGTCGATCAGCAGCTCGAACTGGCACTCGCTGTCGTCGCGCAGCGTCGTCAGCGTCGGCACGATGCGTCGTCGGCGGCCACGACGATGGTGAGCTCGCCCAGCGCCGACTGCCGGCGCGACCATCTTCGCGCCGAGCAGGGCCTCGATGTGCTTGGCCAGATCGTCGAGCGCCATCGTCATTGCCTATCCGCCGCTTCCAGCAGCACTTCGTAGTGGGTGGCGAAATCGTCGAACTCGCTGAGGATTGCCCTCGCGCCGGGCTCGACGATCGCGCGCTCGGGTTTCGGCCCGCGAACGACTTGATGGCTTCGATCGATTGCCACCGGCTGATCACGAGGATCTCGACGCGGTCGCCGCGCTCGGCCTGGCATACGCTCAAGCCCAGAAAGCCCGGCAGCTTGCGAAGCTGCGGCAGCACCGCACCTTGCACATGCTCGCGGTAGGCGCGGGCATTTCCAGGTCTTGCGTAGGCCACCCACGTGCGCACGATCATGCGATTTCGCCCGGGTGTAGCATTGCCGCGCAGGTTCGATAGCCCGTCATACAACCCCGCTCAATCCACGATGAACAGCCGCGCACCCTTGGCCGTGCGCGAGCGATGCGGCTCGGCCCCGTCGGCCACCTGATAGCTCATGCCGGGCGTCAGCGTGAAGGAGCGGCCGTCCTCCAGCTCGGTATGCAGCTCGCCATCGACGCAGAAGAGGATATGCCCCTTCTGGCACCAATGGTCGGCCACGTAGCCCGGCGAATACTCCACCATCCGCACGCGGATGTCGCCGAACTGGCGCGTGCGCCAGGTCGCCACGCCGGTCTCGCCCGCGTGCGTGGTCGGCTCGACAGCCAGCCCAGTCCGTGGTGCCGAACGGGATGTCGGCGATGTGCATGGGCGCCTCAGCGCTCGATGGTGCCGGTGCGGCGGATCTTCCGCTGCAGCAGCAGCACGCCGTAGAGCAGCGCCTCCGCCGTCGGCGGGCAGCCCGGCACGTAGATGTCGACCGGCACGATGCGGTCGCAGCCGCGCACCACCGAGTAGGAGTAGTGGTAGTAGCCGCCGCCGTTGGCGCAGCTGCCCATGGAGATGACGTAGCGCGGCTCCGGCATCTGGTCGTAGACCTTGCGCAGGGCCGGCGCCATCTTGTTGCACAGCGTGCCGGCGACGATCATCACGTCGGACTGGCGCGGCGAGGCGCGCGGCGCGAAGCCGAAGCGCTCCAGGTCCCAGCGCGGCATGGAGGCCTGCATCATCTCCACCGCGCAGCAGGCGAGCCCGAACGTCATCCACATCAGCGAGCCGGTGCGGGCCCAGTTGATGAGGTCGTCCGTGGTGGTGACGAGGAAGCCCTTGTCGGCGAGCTTGTTGGAGACCTCGGTGAAGAAGGGATCGCCCGGCTTGACGAGGCCGCCGCCGGTGCTGCAGATCCAGTCGGCTTGCCGACCGCCTGCGCCGTCATCAATCCCACTCCAGCGCGCCCTTGCGCCACTCGTAGATGAAGCCGATCGTCAGCACGCCCAGGAACACCATCATCGACCAGAAGCCGAAGGCGCCGACGTCCTTGAAGGCCACCGCCCACGGGAACAGGAAGGCCACCTCGAGGTCGAAGATGATGAACAGGATCGACACCAGGTAGAAGCGCACGTCGAACTTCATGCGCGCGTCGTCGAAGGCGTTGAAGCCGCACTCGTAGGCGGACACCTTCTCGGGGTCCGGGTTGCGCACCGCCACCAGGAACGGCGCCACCATCAGCGCCAGCCCGATCACCAGCGCCACGCCGATGAACACGGCGAGCGGCAGATAGTCCATCAGCAGCTGGTTCATGCGGTCGCGTTCCCGCGCGGATGCGGCGGCCACAGCCTACGCGCTGCTGTTATCGCAGTGCCCGGGCGCGCGCAACCCGTGCCGGCGTCGCATACGTGGACGGGCCGACGTCCGGGCAGGCCGGCAGCCGGGGGCTCCGAGCCCGGCCAAGCCCACGTTCGCGGTATCGCCACAAATGGTGCCTATTGCGGCGTGGACGCCTGCTTGCGGAGCGCGGGCGTCGGGTGCCGAAGCGCGCGGGAGCATCGCGGGATACGCAAGACGAGGGCGCATGTACAGACCGAACGGTATTGCCGTCGTTACGACGGGACTGGGCGCAGTGGTCCTGTTCAATGTGGTTTGGAGCTGGGGCACGAGGCATCCCGAGCCTCGCGCGCAGCCAAGCACGCCGTCACCGAGCGCGGCATTCGACGCGGCACGACCTTCCGGCTGCATTCGGGAGCCTGGCGCACCCGGTCCGCCCGTGCCGACACGGCGACGGTGCCGGTGACTGCTGCTCTACCGGCAACGGAAACGTGGGCTGCGCCGAGCGTCGCACCGTCCGCGCCTGCCATGGCCGCCTCCGCCCGCGCGGAATCGCCGCCTCCGGCGGTGCGCAGCGTGCCGATCCAGCCGATCGGCCGCCGCATCGAGCCGTCGACGCCGCCTCCCGAGGCAGACGCCAGCGCAGAGGCCGTACCGCCGGCGGCGCCGTCGGCGGAAAGTGCAACAGCCGCGCCCAGCGCAACAATCCGCTCGAGGGGCGCATGGCGCTCGCCGGACCGGACGCAGAGGCAGTGCCGCCCGCCCCCGCAGACCACGTGAACCGCTCCGCACCGCCCACCCGAGCGATGCCGAAAGCGCAGATCCCCGAACCCGCCCCGGAGGCCGACGCGCCGGCCCCCGCCCGATCGACAGCAAGTTCGGCCCCGGGAATTTCAAGGCACTCGAGCGCAACGGCTTCTGAGAGCCGATTCGCTTGATGTCGCTGAAGCTGGGGAATGGCGCGAGCGACGGGACTTGAACCCGCGACCTCCGGCGTGACAGGCCGGCGCTCTAACCAACTGAGCTACGCCCGCAATCCAATAGCGCGCCAGGCCGTGGCCGGCACGGGCGCGCTGTCACGAGGCGCTTCGTTTACGTGAGCGGGGGTAGCCCGTCAAGCGAACCCACCCAATCGCCGGGCCTGCCAAGCCGCCATCACCGCACCGCGAACGGCGACTGGTAGGGCCGCCCGTAGGGAACGCCGGCCAGACGACGCCGGCCGGCTTGAGGTGGACCTTGCCCTGGCGCTTGTTGTTGCGCGTGTCGACGAACTCGACCGGCCCCTCGACGACCTCGAGCATCGAGACGTCGGCCGGTGCGCCCACCTGCAGCGTGCCGAGCTTCGGCGCCCGGTTGATCACCTTGGCCGGATTGACGGTGGCCATGGCCACGACCTGCTCCAGCGTGAAGCCCATGTTGAGGAACTTGCTCATCACCCAGGTCAGATAGGGCATGCCGGGCGTGTTGCCGGAGAAGACGTGGATGTCGGAGGAGATCGTGTCCGGGCCGGCGCCGGCCGGCATCGCCACCTCGGCCACCGTGTAGTCGAAGCTGCCGCCGCCGTGGCCGACGTCGAACACGACGCCGCGCTGCTTGGCGGCCAGCGCCGCCGGCAGCAGCTTGCCGTCCTGCACGATGTTGGTGAACTTGCCGGCGATGTTGGGCGCGCCGGAATAGCTGTGCGTGAGCACGTCGCCGGCGCGCAGCATGTCGAGGATCTGGCTCATCAGCTCGGGCGTCTCCACGCCGCCGATGTGGCACATCACCTTGGCTCCGGTGCCGGCCATCTCGCAGGCCTGGATGGCGCGCTTCAGCGGCTCCAGCCCGTGCTTGGCGATGACGTTCTCGCTCATGCGCACCTTGACGCCGAGCACCAGGTCGGCGTTCTCCGCCACGGCCTTGGCGGCGGCCTCGGTCTGCGCGAAATCGATGTTGTAGAGCTCGGGCACCGGGAACGCCGCCAGACCCATGTTGGCGATGTGCACGAAGGCGTAGAGCCTGGCGCGGGTCTGGCCGACGATGGCGCGGCGGAAGGCTGCGATGTTGTTGGCGCCGGCGTCGCCGGCTGACACCAGCGTGGTGGTGCCCTGGAAGGGGATGAGCTCGTCGGCGGGAATGCCGATGGCCGAGCCGTACGGGAAGACGTGGGCGTGCAGATCGATCAGGCCGGGCGTGACGAGCTTGCCGGAGGCGTCCAGCACCTTCAGCGCCTTGTCGGCGGGGATGTCGGCGGCGATCGCCTCGACCACACCGAAACGAATGCCAATGTCGCGCTTGCCCCTGAGGTTCTGGCTCGGGTCCAGCACCTCGCCGCCCTTGATCACGAGGTCGAACTTGTCGTTGGGCCCCATGGCCGCAAAGGCCGTGCCAGCCGCTCGCGGCAAGGGCAACGACGGAGGCGGAGTGCGCAAGGAATTGGCGGCGCGAGGGCGCGAGCATGGCATTTCCTCCCAAATTTCGTTTTTGCTTGTCGCGGAGGCTGCACCCGCCAAGGGGCAGGGTCAAGGCAACGCTCCGGTGACGGAGGTGTCGCAAGGCCGATCGCCGGTCGGGCCGCGGGCAGCACGAGGCTTGGGAAGAATGGTGGGCGGTGAGGGGATCGAACCCCCGACATCTTCGGTGTAAACGAAGCGCTCTACCGCTGAGCTAACCGCCCGAACCCTTGTAAATCAGGCCATTAGGATGTTCCAAGATGGCACCGAGTAGCACAGAGAACGGCAAAGAATTTAGCGAAACCACCCGCATTTGCTACCAACATGGAAAGCCGGTCATCCGTTGCATTCGACCCGGGCGCCATCAGTGGCCGGGCGACACGCTCATGCACTCCTGGCGCGCGGTCGGTTATGGATATTGCGCGGTACTCGCAAAACAAGGAGTGCCGTTCTCACTATTTCCGGCGGCGGCGGATCGCATCCTCCGCCTCGGCCATTGACGATCCGCATCTGAGCGCGGCAGACCAACGGCAATATTGCACCGCGCTCTGGCTTACGCCGTTGTTTGCAGGACGATTTAAATGGCCGCGACGTTTTGGCGCGACGTATCAACAGTCCCGAGTATCGAAAGTGAAGTGTAGTGCAGGGATACTGGTTGGGACCTGACGAAATCATCCCGTCGCCGAGTTGGTGTGCAACTAATACCTGCAGCGGCCGTGCGGCCACCAAGCGATTACGCCAATAAGTCTTGTGCGCAGTACAGGGCGCCGCAGTCGTGCGGGGCATGGAGCTGCAGGGGGACAACTACTATCGTTTGTGCGCACTTCGAGGAGGGGATGCTTCCCGTCCAGAAGGCCAAGTGCCGCCGTTCGCGCGTGAGCGTCTGCGCTAAAATGGGCCCAACGCGATACGACGGATTCAGGTCACAGCGCTGACGATCTCGGCATCGGTGGGGAAACGGCCAAGCGTCTGCTTGGAGCAAGCTATACGGTCGTCGACGCGGATCTCAAAGACGCCCCCGCCGGACCGCCGCAGTGTCACCTGCGCTTCTGGCCGGACCTTGCGGATCAGGTTCGCCGCCTCACGGGCGCGCGGCTCATAGTTTCACTGACCGCAGTATTGGATTTCGACACGCATTGGCTAAATCCTTTGACTGCGAAGCGTTAGTGGTACCACAAGGCCCGACGCCCGTCTCTCCTGGCACCGCCCGCAGGTGAGGCGCAACTTCACTGCGACAGCACTGAGAGCTGCAGCAGCGGCGCGCAGCGCATCCGCGCTTTCAGGCCGGTAATTTCGCCCACAACCGGGAGCTGGTCGCCAAGATCGAGGCGATGGCCGAGCAGAAGGGCTGCACGCCCGCGCAGATTACGCTGGCTTGGCTGCTGGCTCAGGGTCCCGATGTCGTGGCGATCCCCGGGACGCGATATGCGAGGCGGCTGGACGAGAATGTCGGTGCCCTCGGCGTAGCCCTATCGCCGAGGAGGTGTCGCGCATATCGGCCGCCGTGCCGGCTGGCGCGGCCGCCGGCATGCGTTACCCCGAAGCAGGTATGAAGGCGGTCTACGTGTAACCCGCAGCGCACGACCATCAACTTCGTCTACGAGCGCTACCTTCCGACAATCCACCGACGCGCAGTCTCGTTTTCGTGTCGGGATGCAGGACCGTCTCGTGGCGGCGCGGTAGAGCTGAGCGGCGGTTCTTCGACGCAAGGTTAGTTGCTGCGGTCGCCCGTGCACTGGAGCCAGCTGCTCCCATCGAACCCCTCGCATGCCGTCTCGACCGGCGAACGCTAGCTCTTCTTCTTGCCACGCTTCGGTGGGGCTTTTTTGGGAGGAGCAGCCGCCACCGCCGTCGCCCCGCTGCCAGGCCTTGGAGCCACGGCTTGATCAGCTCCTTTGCGCGCTTGCTCTTTGCGTGAGCGATCCCCTCCTCCATGCCGGCGGCCGCGTAGTACTGGGCGATTTCGCCGCGCGCCTCGCTCCATCGCTTGCCTTCGTCGAGAAGGTCGCCGAGCCATTTGCAGGCAGCCTGCCTGCTTGCCCTGTCGCTCGCGAATTCTCCGTCCTGGCCCATGCAGGGTATCAACCGTCCGGTCATGGTGGCCTCCCGTCTATCAAGTATCATCCGCAATGCCGCTCCTGACGGCGGGTTGTCAGGAGCGGCAGTCTAGCATTTGCCGGGAGGCGCTTGGGGACACGGCATGCGAGTAGCCACATGGAATTGCGCCATGGCGCTGCACCGCAAGTTCGATGCGATGCTGCGCCTGCAGCCGGACATCGCGGTCATCTGCGAGTGCGCCGAGCCGAAGCGCCTGCAGGAGCTCGCCGGTTCAGCTGCGTTCGGGGCAGATGCGGTGTGGATCGGCGACAACCGCAACAAGGGGCTCGCTGTGTTCGCCTTCAACGGCTACGCGGTGCGGCTTGCCGAGCCTTTCCATGCGACCTTGCGCCATGTCGCGCCGGTCCATGTGACCGGACCCGTCGCGTGCAACCTGCTGGCCGTGTGGGCGCAGAACGGCAGCGGCGGCGTGAGCCGGAAGCACCAGCTCGGCCCGCTGCGGCGCGCCCTCACGAAATACAAGGCGTTCCTCGCCGAGCGGCCGACCATCGTCGCCGGCGACTTCAACAACAACGTCTTCTGGCACCGGCCCGGCTGGCGCATCAATCACGCCAATGCGGTCGCGACGTTGGAGAAACTCGGCCTCGCCAGCGCCTACCACGTCCTGCGCGGGGAGCTTCAGGGCGAGGAGACGGTGCCGACCCTTTATTGGCGGGACCGCAAGAAGGACGGGCCCACCTACCACATCGACTATATCTTCCTGCCGGCGCCATGGCTCGGCCGGGTGCGCGAGCTGGCCATCGGCACCTTCGAGGACTGGTGCGGTTCGGGTCTCAGCGATCATGTGCCGATGGTGGTCGACATCACCCTCTAGCGTCGGGATCGATCACAGACGCGCAACTATAAGCATGCGATCAAGGACCATCCGCAACACTGGCCATGGCGTGGTTGTGAGCTGCTGTCGGCCGCCTCATTGTGGACGGAGTGCCTCCCGACTACACTGAGTTGGGGTTCATGGAGCGGTGCGTGTGATGGTGCGAGCAACCGTCGTTCTCTTTTTGCTTGCACTCTTGCCTTCAGCAGCGCAGGCGGAGAAGCGCGTGGCCCTCGTTATCGGCAACTCCGCCTACAAGCACGCAGGAGAGCTCGCCAATCCCAGGAACGACGCCACCGACATGGCGGCCGCCCTGAAAAAAATGGGCTTCCAGGTGATCGAGGGATTCGACCTCGATAAAGCAAGCTTGGATCGGAAGATCCGCGACTTCGCCGCCGCGCTTTCAGGTGCCGATGTAGGCTTGTTCTTCTACGCCGGCCACGGTCTGCAAGTAGCAGGGCAAAACTACATCGTTCCCGTGGACGCCGAGTTGACGACTGCGGCCTCGCTCGACTTCGAGATGGTTCGGCTCGATCTGGTGCATCGAACGATGGAGCGCGAGGCACAGACCAACATCCTGTTCCTTGATGCGTGCCGGAACAATCCGTTGGCGCGCAACCTCGCACGAGCCCTTGGAACTCGCTCAACCGAGGTGGGGCGTGGATTGGCGCCTGTCGAATCCGGCTCGGGTACGCTGATCAGCTTCTCCACGCAGCCCGGCAACGTGGCCTCTGACGGATCGGGTCGCAATTCGCCGTTCACCGGCCCACTCGTCAAGCACATCACCAGCTCGAATGACGACCTTAGCGCGGTGCTCATTGCCGTGCGCAACGACGTCATGAGCGAAACGCAGCGCAAGCAGGTGCCGTGGGAGCACTCTGCGCTAACGAAGCGAATTTACTTCAATGCGCCGGTTCAGGCCAAGACAACGGCAGCCGCGGCACCGACCGCGTCCTTGAGTGAAGCGGGGCAGACGTGGTCTGTCGTCAAGGATTCGACCAACCAATCGGTCCTGGAAGCCTTCGTGAAGCAATTCGGGGACACCGTATATGGTGCGCTGGCGAGGGCCAGGCTGGAGGAGTTGCGGAAATCGACAGGAGATAAGAACATGCCGTCTTCGCCAAAGACATCGGTTGTCGCCGTCCCTGCTCCTCAGCCAAAAGCTCCGCCGAAGCGTGATCCCAGCGGAATCTCCCGCGTTGAACTGCTTGGATGTCACCCCTCTCGCGCCTCAAAGGACCGCCTCGTTTTCGAAGGAGGAAAAATGCTGGCTTCAAAGCCCTGCGGATAAAGTCGTGGAGCAACGACATCGAGATTGAAGAAGTGATCGTGCGCTACGCGGGAGCGGCCCGACCCGCGCATCTGAAGGGCATGTTCATCAAATCCCAAACGGAGACGGCGCCGATGCCGCTGCGAGGACAGCACTCAACCGGTGTCCCAAGTGGTCGTCGCATACAGCACCCTGGCCAGCCATCCCCCGGGCAATCCGTCCCTGTGCGTTGAAGGTCTCAATTGACCGTCAATTGTTTGCCGGGTTTGCCATCACCCCAATCCGCACACCAATGACGACGTCCTGGCTGTCGGCATTCTGCTCGATGACTGCAGTGAGGAGAATTGTCCGCTCCTGGTCATTCCGGGCTCGCATCGCGGCGAGGTCCTCGATCACCATTCGAACGGCTATTTCTGCGGAGCTATCTCAGAGGGCCTCTCGAGGCGCGTTTGAGCTGATGAGGGATGATGGCCGGTGGCACCCCTACCCATATGCGCACACTGGCGTTGACGCCGCGACCATTAGTAGGGGTCAAGCTTGCGCTTAGGCCGAGAAAATCCCCGAAGCACGTCCAACTGCGAAGGCTCCCGCCGCAGAAGCAGCCCGAACCCACGATGGCGCGCAAATACGCGAGCCGTGCGCTCCACAAGACCCGCCTCTGCCAAGCAGGTAAGGGGCGCCCGCCCACCCATTACAGCACGGCGTTCCCGAGCCGAACACCGCCCTTGAGGAGGATGTCGACGACCATCGGCTGTGGGAGCGTCACAATCAGGATATCGCCCGCATCAACGCGACACGCGGCAGTGCTGCGGCACCAGGCCGGGAATGCTTCGAGGGTCAGCGGCAGTAGGACTCGGAAAGTGGTTGCCTTCGGTGAATATCGTGATTGCTGCGCTGCCGTCGATCGGGCCGACGAGATCAGGGGCTGCGTTGGCAATTCCCTTGAGATGCAGGAAGCCCCGGTCTGGCCCAAAGGCAGGCCACTCGACGCTTTTCGACATGAGCGGCTCCAATTCGAAGTGCTCACATGAGATCGCACACGCTTTCGCGTGCGGTTACGCAATCCTATGGCATCTAGCTGTCGAAGTTTAGTCCCGCCCGCAGGTCGCCGATATATGGCAAGAGCCTGGTTAGCAGCCTCAGTGCGGCGCCGAACGAAAAGTCCTTGAAGTCGCTCGCGCGGATGCCGGCACATGGCGTCGGGTCTTGGCCAGCGAAGTCCGAGAGTTCATTCCGAGCCGTCCGAAATTGCGCCGCCCGTGTATCGACGCTCGATATGATCGCGAAGGCTCGCATGAAACGTCGTGCTATCCATGCGCCAACTCGACAGGATTTCGTCAAGTGGGATCTCGGCGTCACCTTGGCGCCCTATCAGGACTACTTCATCGCCCGGTCGAGCCTCGGGATGGCCGGTGAGATCGATGCGCAGGTGCTCCAAGTGAATCGGATCGAGCAGCGGCGCCCGGCGACCGCGAATGAGGGCACTAGCCCCCGCCGGCAAGGCTCGTGGCAACCCATCCCCCCACCCGATCGGCAAGATTCCGATGCTCATGCCGGCAGTAACAGCGAACGGCGGTGGGTGGCCTCCGGTCTCGGCCGGGCCAAGTGACTTGCGCATGATGAGCCGGGTCTTGAGCGACTGAAAGGCTGGCCTCAGCTTGGCGCCTCGCGCCGACGCGGCCCCTCCTGCCACGCCGTATAGCAGACGGCCTGGATCGACGCCGGACAGGTCCATGTCAGGGTAGTCGAGAACTGCAGTCGTGCTCGAGACCATGACCACCGGTAATGCAAGACTTGCCGCGGCGGCTGCGTTGCGCACCTTCAACATGTTGTCGAATTGCCAGCGGTAGTGCTCCGGCGACGGCTCCCCGCCATAGCTGTAGAAATGGCCGTAGAGGCCAGCCGGAACCAGCCGGGAAAGTTTCTTGACGGAATCGAACAGGGCTGCCGCGTCATCCGGCATGACACCGGCCCGGAACAGACCGACATCGGCCTTGAGGAAGACCGGGCGGGGCGCCGAAAATGCGGCGTGCCAAGCCTGCGCCTCTTCCGGCGTCGAAATTGTCGGTATCAAGTCATGCGCCTCGACCATCGGCGTCACGTCCGGCAGACACGTCGGATACAGCAGGATTGGGGCGCTGACGCCCGCCCGCCGCACGGCCAGCGCGTCGTCAATGTTGCCGACTGCGAGTCCATCGGCACCGGCCGCAACCGCGACTCGTCCGACAGCCGGCGCCCCGCAGCCATACCCATTTCTTTTCAGGCATCCGAATATGGCGACCTTGGACCCGACCAGCCGGCGAAGCTCGCGGACGTTGTGGGTAACGGCGCCAAGGTCGATCTCATACCACGTTGGCCGCAGATGCCGGTCCGGGTTGCTCGAAACCGCCGGTATCGGCATTCGCGTCGTTGGTTTGCCTCGGGTCTTCTGCATACCTTGCCTCCCTGGTCCTCATGCGCCACGGCATGGCGCGGCCGGTTCACGCGAGCCGCAAATGGCGCAGAAACGAGCGCAGCCGATCGGTCGTGGGGCTGGCCAGCATGTTCGGTCCTCCCTCCTCGACGATCAGTCCATTGTCCATGAACACGATGTGCCGGCACACCTCGCGGGCGAAATGCACCTGGTGGGTGACCATCATCATGGTCATCCCTTCCCCCGCCAGGGTCGCAATTACGTCAAGCACCTCGGCCGCCCGCTCCGGGTCGAGTGCGCTCGTCACCTCGTCGAGCAGCAGCACTTTGGGCTGCATGGCCAGCGCACGGGCGATCGCCACCCGCTGTTGCTCGCCTCCCGACAGAAACGAGGGATAGGCGTCCTTGCGGGCCGACAGACCGACCTTCTCCAGCAACGCCGCTGCCTGTTCGAATGCGCTGGCGCGACTGAGCCCGCGCACTTTCACTGGGGCTGCCGCCACATTCTCGATGGCCGTCATATGTGAGAACAGATTGAACTGCTGGAACACCATGCAGGACTGCGACCGCATGCGGGCCACCTCGCGCCTGGGCTTGGGCGTGCGTCGTCCGTCCTGGACGTCATAGCCGACCAGCTCCCCGTCGATGCGGATCTCGCCGGCCTCGTAGTTCTCGAGGAAGTTGACGCAGCGAAGCAAGGTGCTCTTGCCCGATCCGCTCGGCCCGAGCACGCCGCACACGGTGCCCTTCGGCACCGAGATAGATACGCCGTCGATGATGAGACGGTCGCCGTAGCTCTTGCGCAATCCGGAAATGTCGATCATGCGCTGGCCGCGGCGAGGGAGACCTGACCACGCGCGCGCAGCCGGGTCTCGAAGCGGCGGCCGAGCACGGTCAGCGGATAGCAGACCAGAGTATAGGCGACCCACACGATCGCCATGATCTCGAAGCCCATCAGGGTCCGCTCGATCTGCTCCTTCGACACGTAGAGGAACTCGGTGACGCCGAACAGCGATACGACCGAGGTTGCCTTGACCATGAAGACCGCCTGGTTGACCAGGGATGGGGTCATGCTCCTGAGAGCTTGCGGCAGGACGACGATGCGCATGGCACTCGAAAAGGAAAAGCCGAGCGAGAGGGCCGCCTGGATCTGAGTTTTCGGTACCGCATCAATGCCACCCCGCACAATTTCCATGATCGTGAAGCTCGCGAAAATGGTGAGCGCGATGGTCGCCGACGTGATGGCTGAAAACTTGATGCCGTAGGCCGGCAGCACGAAGAATACCGCGAACACCTGCACCACCAGCGGCACGCCGCGTACGATGGTCACCATCAAGAACAGCAAAGAGCGAACTAGTCGTCCGCTCCAGACATAGAGGCAACCGAGCAGAGTGCCAAACAGCGAACCAAGTCCGATCGACACCGCCGTCAGCAACAGTGTGATCCCGAACCCCCGCACCAGCAAAGGCATGAACTCGAGCAGGACGCCAATGCGTTCCACGCGGGTTACCTCCAAGGTGTTCTGAGCTCGATGATCTTCATGGCGACGGCGAACAAGGTAGTCATGACAAAATAGATGGCAGCGAAAACAATCAGGATCTCGAAGCTGCGAAGGGTCGATGAGACCAGCGAGGTCATGACGTAGAACAGCTCCTGCACGGCGAGTGCGGCGGTGAGCGAGGTGTCCTTGATCATCTCGACCCAGACGTTGGTCAGCGAAGGCAGCGAAAAGCGCAGCGCCTGGGGTAGCACGATCGTGCGCTGGGTCTGGAATCGTCCGAAGCCGAGGCTTACCGCGGCCTGGACCTCGGTGCGGTTGACCGCTGCGAGGCCGCCACGCACGATCTCGGCGACATACCCCCCATTGTGCAGGGCAAGCGCGATCACACCGGACCAGAACGGGCTGGGAAAGAGCCCGATCGAGGGTAGACCCAGGAAGATGAAATACATTTTCACGAGGCTGGGGCTGTTGCGCATGGCCTCGACGTAGACCGCAACCCACAACTTCGAGCGGCGGCCACCATACTCTGCAGCAAGTGCGGCAGCTGTGCCGATTATGAATGCGAACAGAATGCTGGTCGCGGCCACCATCGCGGCGACGCCGGCTGCGGCTCGGATGTCGGGCAGGGCGGCCCAAACCGGGGCGAAATGGAAATGATAGCCATCCATCGCCCGCCCCTTGGACTCGCGTCAAATGGGCATGCGCGCCCAGCCTGGAATGAGATCCGTGCTCTCGAGCCAGCGTTTGTGGATGGCCTCGAGCCGGCCGTCGAGGCGCATGCGCACCAGCGCCCAGTTGATGTAATTGAGCAGCACCTGCTCGCCCTGCTTGATGCCGATCGAATACTGGTTCACGTCGATCCCGTTCTCCGGATCGAGGATGACGCGGAACTGACCAGGGAATTCGCGAATGATATAGCGCGCCGGAGCGCTGTCGTTGAAGAACGCCTCGGCGCGGCCTTGGCGGAATGCGGTGAAGCTGTCGGAGAAGTTCGGGTACATCTCGACCTTCGCCTCGGGAATGGCGCTAACAATTAGCGCCTTGAGCTCGTCGCCCTGGCGCGTGGTGACCACCTTGCCGTTCAGGTCCTTGTGCGACTTGTAGGGGGAGCTCGCCTTGACGATGGCCGAGAAATCCGAGTTGCAGTAGGGCAGTGAGAAATCCAGAACTTGGGCCCTGGCCTCGAACACGCTGAACTGGCTGATCACGATGTCGACCCGGCCGGAGGTCAGAGCCGGCACGCGCTCCGCGCCGCCCGGAAAGACTTCGAATTCGATCTTCTTCTCGTCGCCGAGCAGCCCCTTGGCGATGGCCTTGGCGAGATCGATGTCGAACCCGACGAGTTCGCCCTTGGCGTCCTTGAAGCCAAATCCGATTGTCGTCGAGCGCGTTCCTACGATCAGCTTGCCACGGTCCAGTATGCGCTTGACGCCGGACTGCGCACCGGCCTGCGCCTGCGCCTCCCCTGGCGCACCGGCGGCGAGCGCGATGGCGCCGGCTCCCGCTCCGAGAGCCCCGAATGCCGTCAGCATATGTCGCCGATCCATTGATTTCTTTCCCTAACTATTGGCGTCGCACACGATGTATCCCATTCTGGTGCGCGGTCGACGCCGCGGCTGCCAGGTCCTGTCGCTTTGGCCTTCGAGCAGCCCTGAAGTCAGCCAATCGCCTTTCGCATGCCAGCTTCCAGGATTTCGGTCGCCTTGTCGAGCTGGGCGTTCGTGGTTGTGAAAGGCGGCACGAAACGCAGCACGTTCTTGAACTTGCCGCGCACCGAGAACATCAACCCATTTGCGAGGCTGTAACGGTAGACGTCGGCTGCAATCTGCTCCGCCGGCTCTTTGGTGTGGCGGTCGCGAACCAGCTCAATGCCTTGCAGGAGTCCGCCGCCGCGTATATCGCCGATGATCTCGTAGCGCTGCTGCAGCGCCTTAATGTTGGCTTGCCAGTGCGCGCCGATCTCAAGCGCGCGCTTGGGCAGATCGTTCTCGACGATCTCATCGATACTGGCGGTTCCGGCCTTGCAAACCAGCGGATCGGCGCCGTGCGAATGGCCGGTCGAGAAGCCGTTCTGGGTGGCGCGGGCCGACACGTCATCGGTCGTGATCGTGGCACTGACTGCAAGACCGCCACCGAGGTGTTTCGATACGGTCAGGATGTCGGGTCGCACACCGTTGACCTGGTAGGCGAACATTTTGCCAAGCTTGCCCAGGCCCGTCTGAGCCTCGTCATAGATCAGCAGGGCGCCACGCTTGTCGAGTTCCTTGCGAAGACCCTGCAGGTACTCAACCGGCAACTCGATGACGCCGCCCGCGCTGACGATTGGTTCGACGATGACAGCAGCGAGCGCGCCGCCCGATTGCCGGTCCAGCGACTCCATGCCGAAATGCAGCGGCGCCATGCAACAGCCCTTGCCCTCGACCTTGTAGGGGCAGCGATAGCAGTAGGGCGTCGGAATGGCTGCGATCTCGGGCTGCGGCGGGCCGTAGCCCCGACCGGCCGCGGCATAGCTGATGGCTCGTGTGGAGTCGCTGAGGCCGTGGAAGCTTTGCGTGAGCGCACCGATGGCATTGCGGCTGGTGGCGCGGCGTGCCAGCAGCACGGCCAGCTCATTGGAATCCGAGCCTGACCCGCCAAACATCGATTTTCGCAGCGGCGCATCGTTGATCGATGCCAGCCGCTCGGCGAGTTCCACCTGGGGCACGTTGTAGTAGACCATGCTCGCATGCGTGAGCACTTTGCCCTGCTCCTCGATCACCTTTTGGATGCGAGGATTGTTGTGGCCCAGAGTCGAGCACATTTGGCCGGAGTTGAAATCGAGGTAGCTGTTGCCCTCCGTATCATAGCTGAGGCTGCCTTCGGCCCGGGCAATGACGGGCCCCTCATGCGCAGGCACGATATCGGATAATAGGCTGGTTGGAACAATGTACTCCTTGGCTTTCGCAAGCACCTCATCGCGCTTCATGCCGAACTCCTGGACGTGTGTGGAGATACTATTATTCAAGGGCTAATCGCGCACTCTGTTCAGTAAGCTCTGCGACCAACGCGCGTGTCAAACAGACATTATGCAGAGCAGGAGTGCTCTGCCGGCCTCCCGGCTGCTGTTGTCCGGTAGGGATTCGATCTGGTGCATTGGCAGAGTGCTTGTCGAGTTTCGTCCATCGCGGCCTGCTCGCTGCAATCAGAGATTTGACGCCGTGCCCCGTTGTCCCACAGTTGGGCGGCATCGCCGAGCCTGCCGTGATCCTTGCGACCCTTGCGCTATTGATCGTGACGCAAGCCGGCACGACGACGTTTTGGCTGGTGGCCGGAGCCCTTGCGGCGCTGGACCAAGACCCAACCGGCAAATAGCTTCTGGCTCGAGGAAACCGAGCTGAGCCGCTCGGCGACCCGCTTCTTCGAAACCGGCCGGGGAAGCGCTCCACGCGACTGGACGGCTGCGCGCGATCAGTGGGAGCGCTCGCACATATTGCGCGCGCTGGCCGCAACTTGTTCCTGCTGACTTTCGCGGTCGCGCTGTAGAAGCGCGGCGCGAACCACGCCGCTACTTGTTCATATAGTTTCTCTCCAGGAATTCTGACCTGAACTTTTGCGGCGGCGTGTCACGGTCCGGTCGGCCCTCGGGCGTGAAGTCCATCAGGTTCCAGTACGGCCACACCGTGTCGACGTGGTTCATCATCGTCTCGGTGCCCCAGAAATGTAAAATCTTGCCGTCGCGCTTCGTGAAGACATGCATCACGGGTAACTGCATATCGTCACTGTCGCCCTGGCATTTGTAGTCCATCTGATAAGAAGACTTTGATCCAGACACGAGCGGAATCTGCGACCATCCTCGTTCCTTGGCCCACGCATTGATCCGTTCGGCCGGGGCCTTGGCGACCGCGGCAAACGCGGCATTCTGCGCGACCGAATACCAGGTCCGGTCGAACCCATCCATCAGCGACGTGCAGGAAGGACAGGGCTTGTCCCAGTTAGGGCCGAACATCCAGGAGTAGAGCAGCAAAGAATTCTTGTCGCCAAACAGCTCGGAGAACCTCTCGGGTTTGCCGACTTTTCCGTCGCTCGCCCACTGGAAGACGTAGTCCTCCTTGAGCTGTCCGCCGAGAGGAAGTTTGCGGCGTTTTTCCGCAACGGACTTAACCTTGGCGATCAGCTCTTGCTCATCCTTGAGCAAGGCTGCACGGGCTTCACGGTAGGCTTCGCTTTCGTTGGGATAACGAAGTTCGCTCATGCTCCTGTCCTCTCTCTTTAGAGGGCGTCCCAATGGAAGGCAGTAGAGCGTTTCGTAGTTCTGGCCGGCGGCAGATCATGCCATGTAGAGCCCGCCGTTGGCATGCACGACCTCGCCCGTGATGAAGCGCGAACGCTCCGAGGCCAGGAACACGATGATGTCGGCGATATCGGCGGGCTTCGCCATGGCGCCGAGCGGCACGTGCCGCGACTGCTCGGCCATTTCGGCCTCGCTGTACTGGTAGCGCGGCTGCGCCGTGTCCGTGATGCCAGGCGCAATGGCGTTAACGCGGACCCCGTGCGGCGCGAGCGCCAACGCCATCGCCCGTGTCATGCCGATGATACCGGCCTTGCTCGCCGCATAGTGCACACCGAGCGGGTGACCGCGCACCGACGAAGACGATAGGTTGACGATCGTCCCTTTGCGGCCCGCCGTCACCATGCGCCGCGCAACCGCCTGTGCGACGAGGAAGCTGCCTTTGAGGTTGACGCCGAGCACGTGGTCCCACTGGGCCTCGGCAAGCTCGAGAAACGGCGAGCGCGGGAAGACGCCTGCATTGTTGACGAGAATGTCGATGCCGCCGAGCGCCGTGTCGGCCTCGCCGACTAGCCGCGCCACCTCGTCGCTGGTGGCCACGCTCCCCTGCACGAGCGGCGCCTTGCGCCCTAGCGCCGTCACCTCGGCAGCGAGCCCATCGGCAGCGGCCCGGTCGTCGAGCCAGTTGATACACACGTCCGCACCGGCCTTCGCCAAGGCGAGGGCCGTCGCCCGCCCGATTCCTTGCTGCGCGCCTGTCACAAACGCGCGACGCCCTTCGAGCTCGAATTGCATCATGCAACCCAGATTTGACCGGATCGATGAACATGAATGACAGCCCCGGCTACGCGCCTGTCACCCTGCCTGCTACACCACCCCGCGCCAACAATCGCTAATGTGCCGCGCGTTCGATCAACTGCTGTGCGCGCATGCTTTAACCCTCCGGCATGCGGCCACATATCGATCAGTGTCACATTGGGCCGTGCCAGCGGACTTGACGATGAAGGGGCCGGGGCAACTGCTCGCGGCCCAGTGAATATTCTAGCAGAGAGCAACTACAAATTGAATTGGTAGGTCGCGGGCACCCACCGGTAGCTGCTACCCGCTTTTTCCACGAAGCCCACTGAGGGAAACGGCATATGGAAACCGGCGACCGCAATCTTGTCGTTCGCCACCATGTCGAGGATGCGTTTGCGGCTTGTGATCGCTAGCTCCTTGATGTCATCGAAGCCAGTGCCCCATTCGGGGTGCTGGATCGCAACGACATAGTGGTTGGCGACGTCGCCCCAAATGAGCAGACGATGATTGTCGCTCTCGACGTGGTAAGCAAGCATGCCCGGCGAGTGGCCATAGGCATTGACCGCCCGGATGCCGGGTACAACTTCACCATCAGGCTTGAGGAAAGTCGCCTTCTCGCCGAATGGAATGGCAATCTTCTGGAAGAGCTCGAGGTTCTGCTTGCGCGCCTCCCGGACTTCGCCCTTTTTCCAAAAGTCGAATTCGACCTCCCCGAACACGACCTTCGCGTTGGGGTATGCCGGCTTGCCGTCATGCACTAACCCACCGATGTGATCGGGGTGGCCGTGGGTGATGACAATTACATCCACTTGTTCTGGTGCATATCCCGCAGTCACAATGAGGTCCACCAAATGACCGGCCGTGGTCATGCGGCCTTTTCCGTTTCCTGTATCGAACAACACCAACTCTTTGCCAGTGTTCACGAGCGTAGGCACGAAATGGTGGTCGAAGGTGGCCGGCGGCAGCCCATTGGCCTTCATGAGGTTATGTACGGTTTCGGCTGACTGCTCTTGCCCAAAGGTCGGATGC
This sequence comes from uncultured Alphaproteobacteria bacterium, assembly GCA_963840425.1. Lineage (GTDB taxonomy): Bacteria > Pseudomonadota > Alphaproteobacteria > Rhizobiales > Hyphomicrobiaceae > CADEFX01. Next base: position 87,119 of record CAWIYZ010000002.1, read on the forward strand.
GGGCCGGGACCCACGCGGACACCATCAAGGATTTGGGTCACCTCAAAAGTGCCGAGCTTAAAGCGATAGATTTGCGGGCGTAGTACACCCAGCATTGGTGCGGCGGCCCACGCCAAGTCTGGGAGTGCCGGGCCGGACGTGGCGAGCGCAGTAGCCGCCCCCGCAAGTTGCAAAAGTTGGCGGCGCGTGGTGAAGCTCAGTGACATTGCTACCTCCCGTTGCTACCTCCCGTCCAAGATACCTGCTGACGCGCCGCACGCCGAGTGGCGAGGCGACGTGCGAGGCCGCTTTAGGTGCCTCCGCTGCTGCGGCCACTACTGTAATCTACAGCAGCATCCTGTGAGCGGCCAACAGCAGAACAGATGGTCGTCGGCTAGCGCGGCGGAGCGACACGCGACCGTTCTAACGCTCGGGCCTAGTTCGAACGATCGGAGCAGCGGGGCTCTGTCAAACGACCCAGCCCCGATGCTCCTCTAGTCTACGCACCTCGCGGTCAGTCACTTTTCGGCGATGCGGATGCCTGCTGGGCCACCCGGAACTTTGATCTGGCCGGTTACCGTCAGCGACTTGCCATCAAAGCTCAGCACGTCGAGTGCCTTGTCGAGCATCGATTGCGCCAGCAGCGCCTTGCCATCCCTGCTCCAGACAACCCCTTGGCCCCATCCTCCTACTTTGGCTTCGGCGGCTAGTTTGAGCTTGGCGCCTTCGACGCGGTAGACCATGACGACGCCATGATCGTTATAGGACTGGTGGGACTTGGGCTTGTTTGAGCCGTTCTGGATTGTAACCGCCACGTGCGAGCCGTCAGGCGAGAAGGTGGCACCTTCGGGGATTTGTCCGACCGAGTGGGACTCCACGATACGAGGTGGGTTCATCTTCAGATCGATGACGCTGATGATGTCCGTGTCCCCCTGACCGCCGCCCTGATTGGTGAGCACGGCGAGGTCGCCCTTGGAGCTGATCGAGATGCTGTAGGGGCGGATGCCGGCCACCATGTACGCCTTGGTGTCCTCTACCGTTGAGCCGTCGACCGACAGTACGGAAATGCGGTGGTCGCCGTCGCGGGTGACAAGCGCACGCTTGCCGTCTGGCAGAAATGCCACGTGGCTCGGTCCGGACTTGGCATCGCCTAGTTGAATCTTGCCGGTTTGCGTCAGGGTTTTGCCATTGACGGTCAGAACGGAAACCGTGCCGTCTCCACGGTTGGTCACTAGCACCAGTTTGCCGTCCGGGCTGAACGAAACACCCGACGGTGAGACGCCCAACTCAAGAGTGGCTATCACTGCTATCGGCGACGCTTTGAGATCGATGACGCTCAGGCGGTTATCGGGAACGGTCTTTTTAGGATCGGCCGGATCGAGTTTGGTCGAAGCGGCCACCAGAGCGATGCTCTCGTCAGGCGCAATGGCCACGCTCTGCGGCGGGCCAGCAACGGAGCCCGGCGCATCGACTTGGCCGATCACCTTGGGTGGCGAGGTGCCGAGGTCGACAATGGTGACGTTGTCGGGCGCTGGGTTCTCCACGATCCTGTTCACGCCGTCGACATTGATGACCTTCGTATCGTTGGACGACACGGCGAGCTGCGCACTGGCCGGTGGCACAGCGACGGTGGCAGCGAGACAGAAAGTAGGGAGCATGCAATAGAGAATGCGGCGAACGCGAACTTTCATTGACATTTCCTCCCTTGGGCAGCTCGATCTGTTGTCGACCGAGGACGAAAACAGCGTACGAAGTAGGCCCGCCGGAATTTTGGCAATTCAGCTCCCGGTAATGGCAATGATCGAATGCCCAGGCACTGGGCGATCACGCGGGCCACGTGCAGCAGCTTGCGCCGCAGTAGTGCCGCGCTGGACGGTACGAGCGCTGCAGCGTTCTCTCTCGGCTCGCTAGGACAGCGTCGGGCTCACCCCGTCGGCGCGATCAAATTGAGTGGCGGCTCTCGTCTAGCCGCGCGGTCCATGTTGGCGGCGATGAGTTTCGACCTCGCCTGCAGCATGCCATCGGTCCATCCCGAGACGTGCGGCGTCATGATCACGTTCTCCAGCTCATGGAACGGGTGCGCCGATGGCAAAGCTGGCCCGGGTGAAGTCGGGTAGCGATACCAGACGTCGAGCGCCGCGCCGGCGATCTGTTTGTTCGCTAGGGCTTGATACAGTGCGCCCTCCATCGGTAGCTGCCGCCAGGCATGAAAAAGGCCCGCTCCGGGATGGGTGCGAGCCCGTGGTCGTTGTCTTGGAGGAAGCGCGGGAAACGATGTAAAGGACGCCCCCTCCACCCATCACTATACGCTTAACTGACCAACTCCCGAAGGTGATACTGGTCGGGCCACGTCGAAAGCGGACGTCACAGCGCCACCGCGTGCAACCAGCGGCGCGGCGTTGGCGTTCTCCATGGTCATCAGGGAGTGACCCAGCCATGAGCGACCGCCCGAAAATCACCCAGGAGATGATCAACCTCTACGACGAGTACACCCACATTACGCTCGACCGGCGCGCCTACATGACAAAGCTTACCGCGCTGGTGGGCTCGACCGCTGCTGCGGTTGGCGTGACCTCGCTGATCGAGGCCAACAAGGCGTCAGCCCAGATCGTCAAGCCCGACGATCCGCGCTTGAAAACCGAGCGCGTGACCTATCCAGGCGAAGGCGGCGACATGTCGGGCTACCTGTGCATGCCGGCCGGTACCACGGGCAAGCTGCCGGCCGTCATCGTCATCCACGAGAACCGCGGGCTCGTGCCCCACATCCAGGACGTCACGCGCCGCATGGCGCTCGAAGGCTTCCTGGCGCTCGGGCCGGATTTCCTGACGCCGTCGGGCGGCACGCCGGAAAACGAGGACCAAGGCCGCGAAATGATCGGCAAGCTGGACCGACCGCGCACGATTGCCAATGCTGTCGCCACCGTGAAATTCCTCAACACGCACGCCAACAGCAACGGCAAGGTCGGTGCCACCGGCTTTTGCTGGGGCGGCGGCGTCACCAATGCGCTTGCCGTCGCGGCGGGCTCGGATCTTTTGGCCGCGGCTCCCTACTACGGGGCGCAGCCGCCCGCCGACCAAGTGCCGAAGATCAAGGCGCGCCTGCTGCTGCACTACGCCCAGAACGACGACAACATCAACAAGGGCATCGAGGCGTACAAGGAGGCGCTCGACAAGGCCGGCATCAAGTACGAGCTTCACATTTACGAGGGCGCCCAACACGCCTTCAACAACGACACCTCGGCGGCGCGTTACAACAAGGCAGCCGCCGACCTCGCCTGGAGCCGCACGGTCACTCTGTTCAAGCAAGCGCTGGTGTGATCGGATTGCAGCCGGCAACGGCGGGAGGATCACATCGGCGCCCGCAGTAGAGGAGGAGGTGCCATGCCCACCTACACTCTCAGCATCAACGGCTTCACGCACTCGGTCGATGCCTCGGACCCGGACAAACCGCTTCTCTATGTTCTCCGCGGCATGGGCCTCACCGCCACTAAGTTCGGCTGCGGGCTCGGCCAGTGCGGCGCCTGCAAGGTGCTCATCGAGGGCAAGGCCGAGCCGTCCTGCCTGACGACCATTGCCGCCGTTGCAGGCAAGTCGGTCACCACGCTCGAGGGTCTCGGATCGCAGGCGGCCCTGCATCCCGTCCAGGCCGCCTTCATTCGGGAGCAGGTGCCGCAATGCGGCTACTGCGCGAGCGGCATGATCATGAGCGCCGCCGCCCTGCTGCGCGAAAAGCCGAAGCCGACCGAGGCCGACGTTCGGTCCGCACTCGATGGCAACCTATGCCGCTGCGGCACCCACACGCGCGTACTGCGCGCAGTCATGCTGGCATCGGGGCAGGGAGGCTGACATGACCACCATCGTGCACCGCTCCCGCCTCTCCCGCCGCGCGGTCCTCAAGGGCGGCGCGCTCACGGTAGGCTTTGCTCTTGCAGGTGTGGCGGGCGACCTCTTCGCCCAAAGCCCCGGCGACGCCTCGCGTGTCCTCGATCCCAAGGAGGTCGATGCCTTCCTCGCCGTCAACAGCGACGGCACGGTGACCATCTTCTGCGGCAAGGTCGATCTCGGCCAGGGCCTGCGCATCGCCATCCCCCAGATTGCCGCGGAAGAGCTCGGCATCGGCGTCGACAAGATCAAATATGTCGAAGGCGACACCGCGCTCACGCCCGATCAGGGGCGGACAGCAGGCTCGAACGGCATCCAGCGCGGTGGCATGCAGATCCGGCAGGCCGCGGCCACCGCCCGCAAGGCGCTCGTCGATCTTGCCGCGCAGCGCCTCAACCTCAAGGCCGATGACCTCGTTGTCGCCGAGGGCCTGGTGCGGCCGAAATCGGGCGGCGCCGGCATCAGCTTCGCCGACCTGATCGGCGGCGGCCGCTTCGACGTCAAGCTCGACCCCAATGCGCCGCGGAAAGACCCCGCCGCCTACACGATCGTCGGCAAATCGCTGCCGCGGCCCGACGTGCCGGCCAAGTGCACCGGGCGCCACGTCTACATGCACGATTTCACCGTGCCGGGCATGCTGCATGCGCGCGTGATCCGGCCGCCCGCTGTCGGCGCCAGCCTCACTTCGGTCGACGAGGCCTCGATCAAGGACCTAACGGGCGCGAAAGTGCTCCGCGTCAAGGATTTGCTGGCGGTTGTCGCCGAGGACGAATGGACAGCTGTGCGCGCCGCCCGAGATTTGCGGGCACAGTGGACCGCCGGCTCGGGCCTGCCTGCCCAGGACACCCTGCCGGCTACGTTGCGTTCCGCTCCCGGCATCACCGATGAGGTGCTGGTCAACAAGGGCACGGCCGTCACGCCGCGGCCCGAGGGCGCCCGGGCGCTTGCCGCCACCTATTTCTGGCCGATGCAAAGCCATGCCTCGATGGGCCCCTCCTGCGCGGTGGCCGACGTGAGCGCCGAGGGCGCAACGGTGTGGACGGCATCGCAGGGGACGCACGGCAATCGCAACACGTTCGCGCGCTTCCTCGGCCTGCCGCGGGAAAAGGTGCGGCTCATCTATCTCGAAGGCTCGGGCTGCTACGGCATGAACGGCCACGAGGATGCCGCCGCCGACGCCGCCATCCTGTCGCGCGCGGTCGGACGCCCGGTGCGCGTGCAATGGTCGCGCGAGGACGAGCTCGGCTGGGATCCCAAGGGCCCGCCGCAGCTCATCGACATCTCCGGCGCCGTCGATGCCGCCGGCCGCATCCTCGATTGGAAAACCGAGATGTGGGTGCCGCAGGCGACCAAGGGGCTGCCCAATATTCCGCTGCTGGGGCCGGAGGCCGCCGGCCTCGAGCAAGTGCGCGGCCTCAATGCCGGCTTGATCTCGCAGAACGGCGACCCGCCCTACACGGCTGACAGCATCCAGGTCGTCGCCCATTGGCTGAAGGATGCGCCGCTGCGGCCGGCCCCGATCCGGTCGCCCGGCAAGCCCGCCAATTGCTTCGCCGTCGAGAGCTTTGTCGACGAGCTGGCGGCAGCAGCGCGCTTGGACCCCCTCGAGTTTCGCCTGCGCTGGCTCAAGGACCCGCGCGGCATCGAGGTCATCAGGCGCATGGCGGCGGCCATGCAATGGCAACCGCGGCCCTCCCCTGGAGCCGACCAGAGTGCCGCCGTCGCGCGCGGACAGGGCATGGCCTACGTGCACTACAAGCACAGCGAGACTTATGTGGCGATGGGCATGGCCGTGGCCGTCGAGCGAGCAAGCGGCCGGATCAAGGTCGAGCGCGTGGTCTGTGCGCACGATTGCGGCCAGATCATCAACCCCGACGGCGTGCGCGCCCAGGTCGAGGGTAACATCCTGCAGACGCTGAGCCGCGTGCTGATGGAGGAGGTGAAGTTCGATCGTGCGCGCGTCACCAGCACCGATTGGTCGAGCTACCCGATCATGACGTTCTCGGACGTGCCCAAGCTCGACATCGAGCTCATCGACCGCCCGACCGAGCCGCCGCTAGGCGCCGGCGAGGCGGCATGTACGCCGGTCGGTGCGGCGCTCGCCAACGCCGTCTACGACGCGACCGGAGTGCGATTGCGCACCGTTCCCTTCACACCCGAGCGCATGAAGGCCGCATGGGGTGGCCGGCCAGCCTGAACCAAGACGGCTGGCGGCACCCCCGGTGCTCCGCGACGCGGGAGGCGTGCGCCGGCCCCGAGGTGCTGAACGATCACCGGGTCGGAGCGTAGCCGTAGCTGTTGCTCTCTCAGTCGAAGCGCGCGCCCGGTTAGCCGCATTCTGGCCCCAGGTGCCGCCGACGTCCGCCCCGTTTCGGACACGCGCACACACGCCGCCGTCCTGCCCGACCTGAAGACGCGCGGCAACGGCCAGATCATCAACGTCGCCTCTACTGGGGGCCCGTGGTCCGACTGGCGCCATCTACTGCGCTACGGAAGCGCCTTCGGCCGTGGATGCCCGCGTCAGACCACGGTGAGCGCAATTGGCACCGGAATTGGCACCGAACCCATGCGGGACAGGGCGTGGTCAGGAGGCACCGAGCAGCGGTGTTAAGCGCCGCAAACGTCATGAAACTGGCCATAACGGAACCCTCGGGGAGCCGAGGGGAAGCCGGCGAACGGCTTTCAAGACCGGTGTCCGGCTTTTGCGTGGCAAAGATTTCCAACCGTCTGCCAACCGTGCCGGGCTGGAACTACATGGTGCGGCTCTATCGTCCCCGCGCCGAAAATCCTGAACTCGACGCGATCCGCAAGCTGTCGTCACTGAAGGCAAAGTCGGATGATGCGAGATTTGCCGCTGTCGCGGCCAGGCAGGCGCGCAATCGCGTCTGCCATGCCATCGAGCAGGCCGCAGCGCTGCTCGATGATGCATTGAGCGACCTCGAGTAAGCGTCAGCGACTGCCCGAGCGAATGAGCGGCCGGCCCGTGAGCAGCCCGCCATCCACCACGACACACTCGCCGGTAATGAAGTCCGCCGCGTCGGAGATCAGGAACGCGACGGTATTGGCGATGTCCGGCGCCTTGCCGGGACGGCCGCGCGGGATCAGAGTGAGCATCTGCTGCCTGTACTCCGGCGACACTTGGTCCTCGCGCACCTCGATGAAGCCCGGGGCCACGGCATTGACGCGGATGCCGTGCGGACCGAGTTCTTGCGCCATGGATTTCGTCAGCATGACGACGCCAGCCTTCGACGCGCTATAGTGCGCCGCTCCGATGCGGGCAGAAAACCCTGCGGTAGAGGTGAGATTGACGATCACGCCACTGCCGCCCGCTGCAACGCGCTTCCTTGCAAATGCCTGGCTGCAAAGAAAGGGGCCCTTGAGATTGATGTCGAGCACAAGATCCCAAGCCGACTCCGGCATCTCGAGCAGAGCATGGTCGGGATAGACTCGGCATTGTTGACGAGTGCCATCGGCATACCAAGTTCGGCCGCGACCGCGTCAAACACCGCCGCCACCTCTCCGGACTTGCTTACGTCCAGCCGGTAGGCCCGCGCAGTTTTTCCTGCATCATCCAGGGAGCTTGCCACCTTGGTGGCCTGCTCCAGATCGACATCGGTGACAGCAACAGAATAGCCCCTGCTGTGCAATAGCTCGGCTGTCGCGCGACCAAGGCTGCGCGCCGCCCCAGTAACAACAGCTACGGGTCGGTGCAATGACACCGTTGCTTCCCCTCAATGCCTAGTTCGTCGCAATCTCACGCGTCCACCGCTGCGTCCACTGCGGCCGCACGGTTGTGACGTAGTCCCAGTCGGCTGGCTTCAGCCGCTCCAAATCCCTGATGGGGAGCTTGTCAGCAACCTCAGGAGCAACTTTCACATTGCGATTTACCGGCGCAAGATAAGTGTACTGCGCATTGGCTGCCTGCGCGGCGTCGCTCAGAACAAAGTCCACATACTTGAGCGCCGCCTCAGTCTTCTTCGAACCCTTGGCGATGCCGATGGTGGAGTCGATAATGTAGGCACCCTCCTTTGGTACCGTCCAACCGAGTGGCGCGCCACCATCCATCGCGGCTTGCGCACGATCACTTGTCCAGCTCGACATCGAGACTTCGCCCTGCGTGAAGAGCTGCGCGAGCTGGGCGTGCTGCGTGTAGAATGTCACAATGTTCGGCTTGAGTTTCTTGATCAGCTCGAAGCCGGGGTCCGTGTTCTTTACGCTGCCGCCGGTCATATCAGAGGCCGTCAGCAAGAAGAACGACCCATGTGACGTCGCGATGTCCGGAACGGCGATCTTGCTCTTGTAGGCTGGATCCCAGAGATCCCGATCCAGGAGTCCGGCTTCTGTTTGACCTGGTCTTTGTGCCAGACCAGCGCCTGCGCCACGTACATGAACTTGGTGTAGGCGTCGCCCTTCGTACGGAACTGCGGATACAGCTTGCTCGATATTCGGCACCTTGGCACTGACGAGCGGCTCATAGAGACCCTCGGCATTTCCTTGAGCGGCACCCACCTCGTCCATCATGATGACGTCTATCTTCACGTCGTTCTTCTGGGCACGCATCAATGCGATCGTCTGCTGTGTCAGACCCGTCGCGATCTTTATCTTGATGTCGGGATTGGCCTTCTCGAAGGGCTACGATGACCGACTTTTTCCAACCCTCTTCGAAGGAACCGCCGTACACGATGACCGTCAGCTCGGTCTGCGCCAGTGCGGCAGTCGAGAATAGCGCACAGGCCAGGCCCGCGGCGTAGGCGACCACTGGTCGTCGTGTCGACATTGCATTGTCCTCTCTTGCTACGATCCTCATACCGGCAACAGCCGGCTATCTTCTGGGCGCCAGGTGAGTTCGACCACATCGCCCAGCGCGCGCGGCGCAACGCCGGTGCGATCTTGCTGATGAATGACGAACGTCTCCCCGAGGCAATGGTGACCACGTATTCGATCAGTACTCCCGAGCTTGGTGGCGCGCGTTACAGTGCCGGACAGAGGAGCCGCGGATACAGCAATGGTCATCTCGATCTTCTCCGGACGCACCACCAACACCGCTCCGGCACTTCCGGCGTGCCGGAGATATCACGGGATCTCGAGACCAGCCTTTGAAACAAACGCGTACCACTGATCGACGCGACCGTCCAACAGATTGCTGGTGCCGATGAAATCGGCCACAAATCGCGTGCGCGGATTGTCGTAGATCTCAGCCGGCGTTCCGACCTGCTCGATCTTTCCGTTGTTCATGACGGCGATGCGGTCAGCAATCGTCATTGCCTCTTCCTGATCGTGCGTTACGAACAACGATGTGATGCCGACCTCTTTCTGGAGTTGCCTGATCTCGTGACGCATCTGCAGGCGCAACTTCGCGTCGAGATTGGACAATGGCTCGTCGAAGAGCAGAAGCTTGGGCTTGAGCGCCAGCACACTCGCGACCGCCACCCGCTGCTGCTGTCCACCCGAAAGTTGGTGCGGATAGCGATCACCAAATCCGGTCAGTCCGACAAGGTCGAGGACAGCGGCCACGCGCGGCGCCATCTCGGCGGCGCGAGCGCCCCGCTCAGCGCAGGCCGAACTCGACGTTGCGCACGCACCGTCATGTGGGGAAACAGGGCGTAGCTCTGGAACACCATGCCCATGTCGCGCCGGTTCGGGGGCAGCCCGGTGATGTCTCGACCGCGCACCAGGATGGTCCCCGCCGTCGGCTCCACGAAGCCAGCCACCATTCGCAGGGTGGTGGTCTTGCCGCAGCCGGAGGGGCCGAGCAGGGCCACCATCTCGCCCGACTCCACCGACAGGCTGAGCGCGTCGACGGCCACGACGGACCCGTACGTCTGGTCGAGACGCGCTTGAGTCTCGAGGTCGGCCACCGGCGCCCTAGCGGTGACGCACGCCGAAGAAGCGCGTGTAGATGGGGACGCCCACGGCAATCCACACCGCGATCAGCGCCGTCGAGATGGCCGAGATCGTCGGGTCGCTGGCGTACTCCACGTAGGTGAAGATGCGGATGGGCAAGGTGGTCAGCTTGGGGCCGGCGATGAACAGCGTGATGACCAGCTCGTCGAACGAGATGATGAAGGCGAAGATGGCACCGGCCAGCACGCCCGGTCGGATCAGGGGCACGGTCACCAGGAAGAACGTCCGCCACCAGCCGGCCCCCAGGTTGCGCGCCGCCTCCTCCAGCGCGGGATCGAGCTCGGCCAGGCTCGCCATCACCATGCGGATCACGAAGGGCGTGGTCAGCAGGCTATGCGCGATGACAAGACCGATGAAGCTACCCGATAGTCCGATCTGACTGAAGAAGACGAGGAGCGCCAAGCCAAGGACGATGGTCGGAAAAAGGATCGGCGACAGCATAAACGCCGAGATTGCGTCCCGACCTTTGAAGCGGTAGCGATCCAAAGCCAACGCACTGAAGGTCCCGAGTAAACTCGCAACGATGGTGCTCGTCAGAGCCAGCAAGGCGCTGCGCTGTACGGCATCCGTAAACTCGCTCATGCCCAAAAAATGATAAAACCATTTCAGCGTGAAGCCCTGCGGCGGAAATACCGGATAGGCCGTCGTCGTGAATGCCGTAGCAATTACCACGATGATGGGAGCGAGCAGGTACAATAGGATTAGCGCGTTGATGACGATCAACATCACGCCACCCTGGCGAAACGCGATGCAAGCCGGAATACCATCGCTAAGAGCGCGATCAGCGTGACCAGCAGGATGAAGGCGATGGCGGCTCCGAAGGGCCAGTTCAACAATGCGATGCCCTGCTGATATATTGTAGTCGACATTACAGGTACGCGTGGCCCTCCGATAAGTGCCGGCGTCACATAAGCGCTGATGGCCAGAGTGAACACCAGAACTGCGCCTGAGACGTACTCCGGCATTGAGAGCGGCAATGTGATCTCGAGGAAGATCCGTACGGCCCCTGCACCGAGATTTCGGGCTGCATCGTAGAGCTGCTTGTCGATGTTGAGCAGAGCTGCATCCAGCGCCAGCACCATGAATGGCAGCAATACCTCTGCAAGTGCGACAACAATACCTAGCTGATTGTACATCAAGGGCAACGGACTACTCAGAATTCCAAGACCCATCAGGCTCTTGTTTAGGAAGCCGTTGTTCGACAGCAGGACCATCCAGCCAAAGGTGCGCACCACTGCACTCGTAAGCAGGGGAACCAGAACGGCGAGATACAGGATGGCTCTCGGCATACCGCGGAGCTGCGAGAGCCAATAGGCGAGCGGAAAACCGAGGACCAGGCAAACCAGCGTGACCTGCCCGGAGATGACGAGCGACCGCCAAAGTATGCCGAGGAAGAAGGGATCGCCAAGAAATGCGACGTAGTGCGTGAGCTCCCACGTCTCCACGATACCGCGACCGCCCGGTTCATAGCCGCGAAAGCTCATCATTGCCAGCAGCAGTAATGCGCCAGCCATGAACAGCAGGAGCCAGATGAAATTCGGAGCAACCAGGAAATATGGCGTCCAATCCCGCCGCGCGGGCCGACGCCGGACGCTGCTTGTCACCTTGCCTTGGCTATTCACTCTGCGGATTCGCAACCACGCTCCCGGATCAGCCCTCGGCCGTTGGGTCTACCGCTGAAACGCGAGGCTCGGCGCAAGTCAATTGTCGGCATTTCAGTTATGCAGGGCGCAGCAGCGTTGTTCAGATCCGCGCAGTATGCTCACCTCTCCACACCGGTCAACCGCCTTGGCATTGGAGTGATCAAAATCGTAGCGCCATGTCAAGGTTGACAGCACTGTGCGAAGTCACGTCTCGGCTTTGAGGCTCGGACTTTGGTCGACGCAATTTGAGTTGCATCACGTCCGGAGCAGGGTGGGCAAAGACATGCAGGATGGCATTCTAATCTGGGGGGCGGGTGCCATTGGCGGCACGCTCGGGGCCTTTCTTCTTCGCGCCGGCCAAGATGTAACGTTTGTCGATGTTGTGCCTGAGCACGTTACAGTCATTCGCAGCGAGGGGTTGCACATCGAGGGACCGATCGACACGTTCACGGTGAAAGCGAAGGCTTCTACCTCGAGAGATCGAGGGCACGTGGCAGCGCGTCTTCCTCGCCGTCAAATCCCAGCACACAGTGGATGCCATCCTGGCAATCAAGCCGCGTCTCGCAGACGATGGCTACGTTCTGTCACTTCAGAATGGGCTTTGCGAGCTCATTATCCAGGAACATGTAGGCCGCAAAAGAACGATCGGCGCGTTTATCAACTATGGTTCGGACTGGCTCGAACCCGGGAAGATTCTTACAGTAATCCAGGCGCGTTCGTGATCGGCGAGCTGGATGGCGCGATCACACCGCGCTGCGGCAGCTGCATGACGTGGTGCGCGTGTTCGAGCCGAACGCGATCATGGCTGAGAACATCTGGTCGTATCTCTGGGGCAAACTCGCTTACGCATCGTTCCTGTTCGCGCAAGCATTGGGGCAGGCCTCCATCGCCGACTGCCTTGCGCGGCCCGAACTGCTGCCCGTCTGGCGATCACTTGGCGCTGAGACCCTGCGCGTGGCGCAGGCGGAGGGGGTTGATGCGCTCGGCTTCAATGGCTTCGATCCGCAGGCCTTCTTGCCCGGCGCGACCGAGCAGGCTGCGCGGGCCAGCGTCGATGCAATGGTGGCCTTCAACAGGCCGAATCCGAAAAGCCATTCGGGGATTTGGCGCGATCTTGCGGTTCGCAAGCGCCGCACGGAGGTGGATGCTCAGATCGCGCCCATTGCTGCAATCGGCGAAAGGCATGGACTCAAATGCCCGACCATTCGGCGGCTCGTCGAGCTGATCCACGAAATCGAAGATGGCAAGAGGCCGATGCGGGATGAAAACCTGCTCGAGCTCTTGGGTACGTGAAGGGCCTGACCCGAGGCGACAACGGCGTCCCGCATCTCGTTGCCGATGAAGCGGGCCAGGCAATGCCCTCAGCGTAGCCGATCGCCTCGCACGCATCATCGGAGGTCAGATGTTGATTTTTCTGCGGTCTCGCGCCGGTTGCTATTTCATCACTGCGCATACAAGCCGGTGTCGCTAGGTCGTGAATTCACAACATAGCTTCGATCAGGACGGGTGCTAGCAAGTCTCGGTCGCAACATACCGATGGGTTCGGTCTTCCCCTAGGATCGGACGTTGGCCGATCGCAATGTCTAGAATCCCCAAGCGGACGTGATGCCCATCATTTCATCATCGGTATGCAGGCTCGACGTCCATCGGACAAGCGATTAGGCATGAAGGCCGAGGTGGAGATCGCGGGATATCTTTTTATTTGCTCTCGCAGCATCCACCCTCGGATCACTCGAAGCGTTCTCCGCGACTATACTCTCGCCAGAGGTGGCGGTTCGTGAAAGCGGTAAAAATATGACACAGACATTGGTTCCCGCTCCGTCCGAGGTGCTTAGCGCCGTAATGTCCCAGAAGCAAGACGTTGCTGCGCTCTTCGATGAGCTGCGGGCTGGCAGCCGCGATGGCGATGGTGTGACCCGCGATACCTACGGGCCGGGCGAGGAGTTTGCACACCGGCTGATCGCAACGCGCGCCGAAGCCATGGGGCTCGAGATGCGCCGCGATCACGCGGCCAACCTTTTCACGACGTTGCCGGGCGCAGACCGGCATGCGCCGTGCCTGATGACGGGATCGCATCTCAACTCCGTGGGCAATGGCGGCAACTTCGACGGCGCGGCCGGCGTCATCGCCGGACTTGTCGCTATCACGAGCCTGCAACGACTCGGACTGCAGCCGCGCTGCGACGTCACGACAGCGGCAATCCGAGCGGAGGAAAGCGTCTGGTTCCAGGTCTCTTATATCGGCAGCCGATCGGCCTTCGGGGTTCTCCCGGCGGGCGCGCTGGATGCCAAGCGAGTCGATACGGGCCGCGCCCTTGCCGACCACATGGCCGAATGTGGGGCTGTCATCGACGATGTGCGTGCGGGCAAAGCGAGCCTTGATGCAAGGACCATCAGGGCATTCGTCGAGCTGCACATCGAGCAAGCCCCGCAACTGATCGAGGCGGGTATTCCCGTTGCGGTTGGCACAGGGGTTCCTGGCAATTTTCGTTACCCGCAGGTGAGGATCGTCGGCGAATATGCGCACGTCGGTCTCCCCAGGCGGTTTCGGCACGACGCGGTGCTTGCGGCAAGCGAGTTCGCGATCGGCCTCGACGAGATCTGGAAGAGCAACGACGCGTCAGGCCGGCCTATGGCGTTCACCATCGGCCGCTTCCACACGGATCCGACGGAACACGCGCTGACCAAGGTGGCGGGCGAGATGGTGCTGAGCCTGGATGTACGCGCCTACGACAAGACGCATCTCGTTGAGCTCGAAGCCGCTGTTTTGAACCTCGCGAGCGATATCGGCAAAACGGCAAGGCGTCCGGTTCGAGTTCGGAGCGCGCACGTCCGCCGACGTGGCGCCCTCGCACCCTGAGGTCTTCGCCAAACTGGCAACAGTCCGCCAGGGTACTCGGCATTCCGACTATGCCGCTCGCAAGTCCGGCCTCCCACGACACCGCCACGTTCACGGTCGCCGGCGTCCCGTCCGCCATGCTGTTCGTGCGCAACGCCAACGGCAGCCACAATCCGCGTGAGGCTATGGAGATCGACGACTTCCTGCAGGCAGCCGCCGTGCTCACGCACTGGCTTGCGGTAGAGGCGACATCGCAAACCGTTCCGCCGATCCTGGTCCCCACCAGCCCGGCATCGCCTCGTTGATGAGAACGTAGATGATGCCAGGACTGCCGGGCGGCCGCGCCATTGTCTCCCTCTGTCGGATCGGACAGATGGTAGTCGGCACATTGGGTGCATTGGCGTCCAGCTCACCAGGTGCAATGCGTAACTCCTCTTGCGCTGGGAGCTGCCCTTTGGGGGTGAGCTTGTCGATGATCTCCGCCAGCAAGCGCGCCAGTTGTGACAGAAGATCCTGGCAGCCCGGTGTCGTTGGCGAGCTCCTCCACTTATTCAGGACCAATCGCCAGCTGCAGTTGATCAGGGCTGATGGCTTGTTGGTGCCGGTCCCGATCCAAGATCTGATGAGATCCTCAAGACCATCGCGTCGAAATTGTTCGACCAACGCGCCCATTCACTCCTCCTCTTGCGGTGATTGTGGGCGCTGATTGCGCTTGGTGGTCTCTTCCTCGCTGTCCTGCCGACTAGCTAGCGCCCTCGATACCGGCAAGCTCAGCAGCGCCACAATAGGAGAGAGCGCGCAGGCGTTACATGATAACTGGCCAGGATTGGTTTCGCCCCCGCTTCAACGTGCGATTCTTGGGCCTTTTCGTGGGCGCATCAACGCGACCGGCGCGCAATGTGTTGATTTCATTGGTCGGGGCAGCAGGATTCGAACCTGCGGCCCCCTGCTCCCAAAGCAGGTGCTCTACCAGGCTGAGCTATGCCCCGACGTCAACATGCATAGGCCCGCCCCGGCCGCGGGCCCGAAGGCGCGGGTTATAGCAGCCCTGTGCTGATTTTTCCAATGACCGTGAATGGCCTCGCCATGTGCGGAGTTGCTTCCCCGAAAACCAGCCCGCCCCGGGCTGCAGGCCCAGGGCGGGAGTAAATTTTTCTCGTGACGGACCCGGGCGCCAGCCTACTTGTCCAGCCACATGGTGTCCATGCGCACCACATCGTAGATGCCGAAGTAATCCTTGGGGTTGTGGCCCTTCACGTAATTGTACCAGCCATCGTTGATCTTCTCCCAAGACATCGGCAACACGGGCGGGTCTTGCTCCATGATGTCCTCTGCCTTGCGGATCAATGCAAGGCGCTTGGCGGCATCGACCTCGCGATCGATCTGCGGGAGCAGCTCGTTGAAAGCCGCGTTATCCCACGACGAGTAGTTCTGGGGACCATCCTTGCGGTACCAGGCATTGAAGTAGTCGGAGGGATCGAGCAGCGTCGATACGATCGCGCCGATGGCAAGATCGTAGTTTCCGGTCTTGATATCATCGAACCACACCGACTCGACGACCGTGCGCAGCTTGCACTCGACATTCAGCGTCTGTTGCAGCATGGCCTGAATCGCCTGCGACCAGAGCCTGAAGGACGCAACTTCACGCACGAGGTAGTCGAGCCCTTTGATGCCGTTCGCGTGGCCAGCTGCTGCCATCAGGGCGCGCGCCTCCTTGACGGCGGCGGTGGGATCGGCCTGATAGCCGAGGCGCTTCTCAAGCTCCGCTTTTGGCGTTGCAAACTCCGAGAACGGGTAGATGAAACCACCCACCATCATGGGCGCCACGTCCTTGACCACGTCGACCAGGACAGCCTTGTCGAGGACTAGATGGAAGGCGCGGCGCACGCGTGGATCGTCCATGGGCTTCTTCTTGTTGTTCATCCATGTGCCCTGGATGACGCTCTGGTAGAAATCGGTTCCGTTCATGCCCTGCGTAGCTTTGACCTTCCGCAGCGATCCTGGATCCAGCAATCGCGCGTAGTCGGTGCGGCCTGACAGAAGTCCCGACCCGAGCTCAGGCGAGAATGGCAGGGCGTGGTAGAACTCGATGCCGTCGAGGTACGGCAGGCCCTTGTTCCAGTAGTCCTTGTTCTTCTCCATGACCCAGACTTCGTTCTCGACGCGACGCTGGCTCTTGTAGGGACCGGTGCCGGGAAAAGTGACGACACGGCGCAGATTGTAACCGTTGTCCTCGAGGGTCTTCTTGCGCACGATCACGTTCCAGCCGCTGGCGATCGCGGCCATGATGAAAGCAGGGGGACGCGGCTCGGACAGCTTGAACTGTACCGTGTGCTTGTCGGGAGCCGTGATCTCGCTGACTGAACTGAACAGGGTGCTGCGCGGGATGCTGATGCCTGACGGTGGCTTGATGATGCGGTCGAACGTGGCCTTCACGTCCTCGGACGTGAACTCCGCGCCGTCGTGGAAGAGAACGTCCTTGCGCAGGAGGAACGTGTAAGTCTTGCCGTCCTTGGCGATCTCCCAGCTGTGTGCGAGATCGGGGATGATGGTCTGGCCGCTGTCGCGCGGATCGCGCCGGATCAGATTGTCGAACATACATCCCTGTGATCCGAGGCTGTTGATTGTGCCGGACTGATGCACGTCGAAGTGCGGTGCGCGCGAAGTGATGCCGTAGCGCAGGACACCGCCCGACTTAGCGTTAGGCTCGGCCGCCTTGAGCTGGAATTTCGTGCCGTCGTACTCGTTCGGAATAGCCGCAAGCGCCCGCCAGGACGAGAAGCCGTAGAGACCGGCCATGGCGCCGGCCGTGCCTTTGAGTACGTCTCGGCGGGTCCATGGCCGCCGCTTCGAGTGCGGGTCGCGCATATTCGTTTCCTCCTGCTTTGGGCCTTTTCTATACCGTGCCCTATGTGCTCTGATGGTTCGCCCATCCCGTTGGTGGGCCAAGAAATAACACATCAAGGTCTAGGGAGCCACTTCTTGAATCACGCGGTCGCCCACGGAATTGACGTATCGGGCTCAGGTTCGACGCATCAGCAATCGCTTCTCGAGATCGAAAATCTACAAACGCACTTCTTCACTCCGGACGGTGTCGTACGCGCCGTGGACGGGGTTTCCTATTGCGTGCGCAGCGGGGAGACGCTCGGAGTGGTGGGCGAATTGGGGTGCGGCAAGAGCGTGACCGCACTGTCGATCCTGCGGTTGGTCGCCAACCCACCGGGACGCATCGTCGATGGTGCAATCCGCTTCGAGGGCAGCAACCTGCTCGATCTGTCGGAGCCCGAGATGGAGGCCATCAGGGGCAATCACATCTCCATGATCTTCCAAGAGCCGATGACGTCGCTCAATCCGCTGTACACGGTGGGCAAGCAGATCGGCGAGTCGATCGCGGTCCACCAGGGCCTGTCGCGGCGCGACGCCATGGACAAGGCCGTGGAGATGCTGCGCCGGGTCAAGATGCCGGAGCCCGAGCGTCGCGCCCACGCCTATCCGCATCAGATGTCGGGCGGCATGCGACAGCGTGTGATGATCGCCATGGCGCTGTCGTGCAATCCCAAATTACTGATCGCCGATGAGCCGACGACCGCGCTCGACGTCACCATTCAGGCGCAGATCCTCGATCTCATGCGTGAGCTGCAGGACACGCTCGGCATGGCCATTATCTTCATCACGCATGACATGGGCGTGGTGGCCGAGAACGCCGACCGGGTAGTGGTAATGTACGCCGGACGGAAGGTGGAAGAGGCGCCGGTCGATGACCTGTTCGAGCAGCCTGGCCACCCCTACACGAAAGGGTTGCTGGGCTCCATCCCGCATCTGGATGTTGCGGCGCTTACCGACACGCGCCGGGCGCGGTTGAACGAGATCAAGGGCATGGTCCCTTCGCTGGCTAAGCTGCCCAAGGGCTGCACGTTCGCGCCTCGCTGCGCCATGGCTACCGACGAGTGCCGAGCAGCCTATCCGCCGCTGAAGGAGCATCGCCCGGGGCATTGGGTCGCTTGCTGGAACGCCGAGCGTTTGCTCAGAGGCGCGGCGGTATGAACACGCAGGTCCCGACGCACAACGGTGCCGACGTCGGCACACCTCCGCTGCTCGAGGTGCAGGATCTCAAGAAGCACTTTCCGATCACCAAGGGATTCTTCTCCCGCACCTCCGGTCAAGTCTACGCGGTCGACGGCGTCTCATTCCACATCAAGCGCGGCGAGACCCTCGGGCTCGTCGGCGAGAGCGGCTGCGGGAAGTCGACGGTGGGCCGGACCCTGCTCAAGCTTCTCGAGCCGACTGCGGGCAAGGTGCGCGTGCGCGGCCAGGACATCACGGATCTCAATGCGGCTGAAATGCTGCCCTACCGGCGGCAGATGCAGATGATCTATCAGGATCCGTATGCCTCGCTCAATCCGCGCATGTCGGCCGGCGAGATCGTGGGCGAGCCGCTGATCATCCACGGCGTGGCCGCGCGCAAGGAGCGCAAAGAGCGCGTGGCGAGCTTGTTCGAGAGGGTGGGTCTACGCGCCGAGCTCATGAATTCGTTTCCGCACGAGTTCTCTGGCGGGCAGCGCCAGCGTATCGGCATTGCGCGTGCTCTGGCGTTGAGCCCGGAGCTAATCGTGGGTGATGAGCCGGTGTCGGCGCTGGACGTGTCGATCCAGGCCCAGATCATCAATCTCATGATGGACCTGCAGGACGAATTCAAGTTGTCGTATCTCTTCGTCGCGCACGATCTGGCGGTCGTCGAGCACATCAGCCACCGTGTGGCGGTGATGTATCTCGGGCGCATTGTGGAGATGACAGACAAGACGACCTTGTTCGAGATGCCGTTGCATCCTTATACGGAGGCGCTGCTCTCGGCCGTGCCGATCCCGTCGTCACGCGCGCGTACCCGCAAGCGCATCATTGTCAAGGGTGACGTGCCGAGCCCGATCAATCCGCCGCCCGGCTGCCACTTCCATGCCCGCTGTCCCTACGCAATGGCGCGCTGCAGGCATGAGGTTCCAGCCCTGCGCGAGGTCGTGGCCGGACACTGGACGGCGTGCCATCTGCACGACGCCGGCGTGACGTTTCCGCTGGCGACGGCGACCACGCAGTAATTGGATGATTTCAGACTGCTCCGCGCAAGCGCGGGTCGAGCATATCGCGGATGCCGTCGCCCAGCAGGTTGAACGCCAGCACAGTGATGGTGATGGCGAGGCCCGGGAATAGCACCAGCCACCACGGCGGGACCAGCCCGGAGTTCAGGGCATCAGACAGCATGTTGCCCCATGTCGGCGTCGGCGGCGGGATGCCGACACCGAGGAAGCCGAGCGAGGCCTCGATGACGATCGCAACACCCAGGTGGGCGGTGGCCAGGATCAGATAGGGGGCGATGCACTGCGGCAGAATGTGCCGGAACATCAGGCGCATGTTCGAGGCGCCCAGACCGCGCGCGGCCTCCACAAACGGCATCTCCTTGAGCGAGAGCACCACTGCGCGGATGACGCGGCCTCCAAATGGAATACGTGTGATGGCAATGGCTACGATCACTGTGCCGGTGCCGGCCCCCAGCGCCATGGCTATAGCCATGGCGAGGATCAGATCCGGGAATGACTGCATGAACTCGATAACGCGCTGGCTAGCGATGTCGAAGCGACCGCCGAAGAACCCGCACGCCAGGCCCCACAAGGCCCCCAGCGTGGTGCCGAACAAGACGGCACAGGCTGCGACGGTGAGCGATGCTCGGCTGCCATGGATGACCCGGCTCAGAGTATCGCGACCGATCTGGTCGGTACCGAAATAGTTTTGTCCGCTGGGCGGTTTCGTCATGCGCCTGAAATCGGATTTCAGCGGTTCGTGCGGCGCCAGAACCGGAGCGGCTACAGCCATGAACACGATCGCGGCTGCGACACATCCCCAAAAGGCGGAAAGCGGCGATCGGCGCGCGAACGTCCGCAAGGCCCGGCCGATACGCCTCAGCAACGTCGGCTCGGCGGCTCGCGATGGAAAGGTCGCATCGGACTCGATTACGCTCATTGGTATCGGATCCTCGGGTCGAGCCAAGCGATGACGATGTCGACGAAGATATTCAGCGCGACGAACACAACGGCATAGAGGAAAACGAGATTCTGCATAACGAACACGTCGCGCTCGCTGACTGCGATGAACATCGCGTAGCCGAGCCCAGGAGTGCCGAAGGCGCGCTCGACCGGGATCGATCCCGCGAGCACGAACCCGAGTAGGATGCCTGACAGTGTGATGACCGGCAGCAGCGCGTTTGGCAGAGCGTGGAGGGCGATGACGAGCCGGCCGCTCAGACCCTTGGCGCGGGCCGTGCGTATATAATCCTCGCGAATGACTTCGAGCAGGCTGGAACGAGCCATGCGTGCCACGTAGGCGGCTTGGCCAAGCCCCAACACAATGGCCGGCCCAATGACGATCTGCAGGTTGGCCCAGGGATCCGCGAGCAGCGATGCTCCCGTTAGCGGGGCCCGATATCCGAACCAGAACAGCAGGGCCAGCACAATCAGCATGCCGAGCCAGAAGCCTGGAATCGCCAGGAACAGGATGCTCATCAACCGGACAGTGTTGTCGCTCAGGCTGTTCGGCCGGAGTGCGCTGACGATAGCCACCGGTATGCCTACGAGCCAGGACAGCATGACCGAGAGGATGCCGATTTCTGCCGTCAGGGGCCCGCGCCGCCAAATCATCTCGGCGACGCTCTCGGAGCGAAAGAATGACCGCCCGAATTCGCCCCGGATGATGTCTTTCACCCAGTTCAGGTATTGGACCACAAGCGGGTCGCTCAAGCCGAGTTCCGCCATGTAGTGGGCGCGCTCTTTGTCAGTGAGCTTGGTAAAGCCCTCTGGACCGAAGATGGCAACCAGAGGGTCTCCGGGCAAAATGCGCATCACCACGAACACGACGATCGAAACGCCGACGACGGTAAAGGCCCCGAAGGCCAAGCGGCGTGCAATGTAGCTCAGCATGTGTGACGGAGACCGGAGCCCAGCGACTTGGATGTCGTCCCGAGGTTGAGTGGCGTACCACTGCAGTGTCAAGAACTTCATTGCCGGCAGGATGCGGCGGGAGCATCGACGTGGCGGTGCGACGATGCTTTGGATGCGGGAAAGGGCGCCCAGACGGCCGCCCCTCGGCCGTTCAAGGCAGGGGATCCTCTCGAGTGACGTACTCAAGCTTGACGGCAATCGCCGAGGTTCCGACGGAGTTTCAGCGCTTTTTCGTGAGCTGGCCCGCGCGCTCCGTCGGTGGCGGCCCATCAGGTGCGGTGGTGCTCAGCCGTGCCAGCAGGTCGGTCATGCGGGCAGTCAGAGGAGCCTCGACAACACCGGCAGCGGCTTCGCGCAGCTTGCTGCCGATCCGTTTCAAAGTCGGGTCGAGTTTCGTAGTCTGCATTTGCTTTACTTTGTGTTGACCAGCAAAGGGCTGGCCTTTGCAGTGTCCAACGCGCTGGATGGCCACAGGTTTCCCGCGATATTGTAGTGGCCGTATCGGCATTGCGCCCGGCAGCTACCTCGCCTTGCCACCCCCGAACATGGCATGGCGGACGCGATCGCCGGGCTTGAGGCCCAGCCTCTCTGCGGTCCCTGCCCTCAGCTCGAGCACTGCGGCAACATCGCCACGGGATGCTATGACGCGTTCCGAGAATGGCTCGGTTCGCGCCTCGATCCGGTGGACAATGCCGTCGGTGCGGATGAAGACCATATCGAGGGAGATATAGGTGTTGCGCATCCACATCGTCGCTTCCTGGGGCGGGGAATAGGGGAACAGCATGCCCGCGCCATCCGCCAGGCTGGTCCGGAACATCAGGCCCATTGCCTTTTCCTCCGGCGTGGAGGCGACCTCGACCTCGAACGTGTGCTCGCCACCCGCGGTGACGAGGGTCAAGGGCTCACGACGCATTTTTGCGTCGGCGGTTCCGGAGGCCAGCATGCAGCACAGCATGACAAAAAACAGGGCCGCGCCAAGCGCCGCCCTGCTAAATTCGCGTCTATCGTACAATTCAGGCCGCGTTTCAGTGGGCCGACAGCCGCCCGCCGGGAATTCCGTCCGGCCTGAGCTCTGCCGCCATGCAGCCCTTGGAGCCCATGCCCCAGCGAACCTGCACGATCTGGCCCGGCCGAAGCTCGGTGAAGCCGAAGCGCCGCAGCGTCTCCATATGCACGAAGATGTCGGGAGTGCCTTCGCCACGTGTCAAGAACCCGAAACCCCGCACCCTGTTGAACCACTTCACCATAGCCCGTTCCCAGTCGCTCTCGGGCGTCACGATGACGTGTGTTCGCTGCGGAAGCTGCGAGGGATGAATCGCGGTGCTTTCATCCATGCTCAAGATGCGAAAGGCTTGCATGCCCTTCTCGCGCTTGAGGACCTCACAGTGAATCCGAGCGCCTTCATATGCGGTCTGATAACCGCCGGCCCTAAGGCATGTGACGTGCAGGAGCACATCATGCAGCCCATTGTCAGGTATAATAAAACCGTAGCCCTTCGAGGCGTCGAACCACTTAATGGTGCCCGCGATCTCGAAAACTTCTAGATCACCCCCGTCTTTCTGAGATATTACGTCTTCATTCGGCTGAAGAGTGCTCAAATGACCGACAGCCGGCTTCGGAGAGTCCCCCATAAGCTACCCCGCTCTACTGAGTTTACCTTAGCGTCATCTGTGACGTTGCTTACCAGCGATTTGCCCTCTCGCTCGAAGCGACGCATCAATGACAGAGGTACTAAGCCACCATTAACCAAATTGGTCTAGTGCTTTCTTGAAGCGTTCAACGTCGATTTTTTCTCGGCCTGCAAGGCTCCGAAAATCCATACTTTTGCGAGCGGGCTGAATTGAGTTCGCACGCCGCAAGCGGTCAAACAATCCTCAAGTGAGGCAAAGAGGCCACGCGCAGCTCCCGTGCGGTCGTATCGACGCGAGTTGGGCGGGGCTCGCCTCCCGTCCTTACCAGCAAGCACGTCCGCGCCGTAATCCCGGCGGCTCGATACCAGTTCCAACGCCAGCGAGGAAACTCATGCGATATCTGCACACCGACATCGACAAGAGCCTGGATTTTTACTGCAACAAGCTCGGCATGAAGGAAGTTCGGCGGGTCACGAACGAGGCGGCGCTACACCTTGATCTTTCTCGCCGGCGCGAGACGAGCCGGGCAAGACGGAAAAGGCGCCGCTGCTGGAACTTGCATACAACCGGGCTCCCGAGGCCTATCGCGGCGGCCGCAACTTCGGGCACCTGGCCTACGAGGTCGACGACATCTACGCGCTCTGCGATCGCCTCATGAAGGCGGGTGTCACCATAAACCGGCCGCCGCGCGATGGCCGTATGGCCTTCGTGCGCTCACCCGACAACATCTCGTTCGAGTTGCTGCAAAAGGGCGAGTCCAAGCCCAAGCAAGAGCCCTGGGCGTCAATGCCCAACACCGGCGTTTGGTAGGGGGGCGTCAGCGGTCGCGTCAAAGAAAGGTCGCCACGATGTCGATCGACGACGCGTGTCCGACCTTGTCGAAGTTGGCCTCGAGCCAGGCGCTGGCGGCGCCCCGGCCGCGGTCGCGCAGGTGACAGAGAAAGTCCCAGTCGGGATTGAGCTTGGACGCTGCCCCATAGTTGGCCATTTCCACATCATCGCGGATGGAGTGGATCAACATGCGGGCATAGCGCTTGCCATCGAGTGAGCCCTCGTTGAGCAGCCGAGTGACGAAGGCGATGGCGCGCATTTCGCGCATGAGCGAGGAATTGAAGCTGATTTCGTTCATGCGGTCGAAAATTTCCGGCGCGGTCTTGGGGACTTCGGGCCGTGTCAGCGGATTGATGTGAACGATGATGATGTCCCGCGAGGCACCGCGATAGATCAACGGGAAGAGGGGAGGGTTGCCCATGAAGCCGCCATCCCAGTAGGCCTCGCCATCGATCTCAACGGCCTTGAATATGTAGGGGAGGCAGGCGGAAGCCAGGACTGTGTCGACCGACAGCTCGTTGTTCTCGAACACTCGGATCTTGCCCGAGCGCACGTTCGTTGCGCTGATGAAGAGACGAGTGGCGTGCGGACAATCTCGCAAGTGTTCGAAGTCGATGATGCGCAGGAGCAGATCCTTGAGAGGATTGAAGTCGAAAGGATTGAGCACGTAGGGCGAGAGCAGGTGTGTCAGCGCCTGGAAGTAGAGATAGCTCGGCGACAGATCGCCGTTGCGGTTATTGCGGGATAGCCAGCCGTCGAACGGCGAGGTCCGCAGTGGGCTCCACATTGCGCCGGCGCGGCTCACCTCCCGCCACAGCTCGTCGAGCTTGGCGCGCGCACCGTCTGCGCCGTCGAGCGAGGCGCCATACGCCATGGCTACGGCATTAACCGTACCGGCGCTCGTGGCGCTGACGGCATCAAGCGCGAGCCGGTCGTCTTCAAGCAGGCGATCCAACACACCCCAGGCGAACGCGCCGTGCGCACCGCCGCCCTGAAGCGCAAGATTGATGGGCCGACGGTTGCCGCGTGCCGCAAGTTGCTCCTGTGTGCACGCGCCGACGTTGACTGTCCCGTCCGACGTCATCGATCTGTCCAACTCGCCAACATTTGTGCACCATGCTGTTGCGCCGCCTCAGCCGCTGCTCCGTACGGACTACGGCCCCGGTCAAAGTGTGCCGCGGCGCGCCTGCGAACAAGATCGTCTCGCGGTTAGGTGATCTCGTTTGCCGGGTCCAGTCCACTTGAGGTTGTTGCTGAAAGCGTTCGACAAAGTCCCCCTGACCCAAGCCACACTTGTCCACGTCCAGGTTTGACCGCGGAAAGGGAAGGGGTATTTATTACAGGCGGCGGGCCATTGGGCTGTTGCCGGCGCTCAATCGGACGGGGACCCGGCCATGGCCATCATCAATCGTATCGCCGGCATGAAGGACGAGATCGCCGCTTGGCGCAAGGACCTGCATGAGCATCCTGAATTGATGTACGACGTGCATCGGACGGCAGGCATCGTCGGCGACAAGCTCAAGGGCTTCGGCTGTGATGAGGTCGTGCCCGGCATCGGCCGCACGGGTGTGGTCGGAGTCATCCAGGGACGAAAACAGTCGTCGGGTCGTGTCATCGGCCTGCGCGCCGATATGGATGCGTTGCCGATCCACGAGATCACCGGTCTGGCGTATGCCTCCAAAACACCCGGCAAGATGCATGCTTGTGGTCACGACGGGCATACGGCCATGCTGCTCGGAGCTGCCAAGTATTTGTGCGAGACGCGCAACTTCGATGGCACCGCGGTCGTCATCTTCCAACCGGCAGAAGAAGGCGGAGCCGGCGGCAAAGCCATGGTGGATGATGGCATGATGGACCGCTGGCGCGTGCAGGAAGTGTATGGCATGCACAACCAGCCGGGGATGCCGGTCAATGCCTTCGCTATACGGCCAGGCCCGATGTTGGCAGCCTCCGACCGCTTCGATGTGTTCATCGAGGGGTGCGGGGCCCATGCCGCCAAGCCGCACCTCGGCAACGATCCCGTGACTGTCGGCTGCCAATTGCATCAGGCGTTGCAGTCGATCGTGGCGCGCAACGTCAATCCGATCAACTCGGCCGTTCTTTCACTGACGATGTTCCATGCCGGCGATGCTATGAACGTCATCCCGCAGACGGCGAAGCTGTGCGGCACAGTGCGCACGCTCAAGGCCCATGTCCGTGATCTGGTGGAGCGGCGTATGCATGAGATCTGCGAGGGTCTCGCCCGCATGCACAATGTCAAGGTCGAGCTGACCTATGCCCGCGGCTATCCCGTCATGGTCAATCACGACGCGCAGACCGACTTTGCCGGCAAGGTGGCCAAGCAAGTGGTCGGCGATGCCAACGTCGACACCAACACGCCGCCGGTTCTGGGCGGCGAGGATTTCGCCTACATGCTGGAGGCGCGGCCCGGTGCTTTCATCTTTATCGGCAACGGCGATACAGCCGGCGTGCACCATCCGGCCTACGACTTTAACGACGACGCCATTCCGGCTGGCTGCTCATATTGGGCACGCCTCGTCGAGACGGCGATGCCGGTAGGCTGACGCTGGTCTTGGGCGAAGTGAGCTCGCGGCCATCAGCGCCAGCAGCTTACTGCATGACGACTTCGACCTGGGTGGTTTCGCCGGCCCGCACGGTGAAGTCGCGGCGGAAGCTGCGGCCACTGTGCTTGGCCGTCACCACGTAGGCGCCCGGCGCCAGAATGTGCGTGGGGAGAGCCCCAACGCTCTCCTTAACAGGCTCGCCTTGGGCGTTGAAGACGCCCCATTGCGCGTCGGCCTGCGCCTCTCCTCCCGCACGCATGACGAGCTTGAAGGTCACCCGAGCACCGGTGTGGCTGACGATCGCTTCCGTGAGCTTGCCGGCCTCGACGTTGACATCGGCCCTGACGATGGCGTTGGCGTCGCCGTAGGTGCTGACGACATGGTAGATGCCGGCGTTCAGCCTGACGATCAGGCCAGGACGCGCGCCACTCATCACTTTCGTTCGGTTGCCTTGCTGGTCGGTTTCGCCGGAGAAGATGTCGTAGCTCACCGTGCGATCCGGGGCTGGCTCGCGGTTGCCAACGAGCGTGCTGACGCGTAGGCCTCCGACGTTGAGGACAAAACGCGCCTGAGCGGGTGCGCCAGGCTCCACCGAGATTCTGCGAGTCACATGAGCTCGGCCGAACGCGACGTTGATGATGTACTCCCCGGGAGCAAGCTTCACCGACGGGCTGGCCTCGCGCCAGGTTCCGACGATCTTCGGCTTGGCGGTGGGTGAGCCGGGCTGCTCCTGGAACGCGCGCCAGACAAGGCCCTGATCGATGCGCTGGCCGTCGTCCGTCAAGAAGGCGGAGAGCGTGATCTCGCCAAGGTTCGCATTGCCTCTCGGCTCTGTGGCGGAGCGCGGCACCACAGTCGTGTTGGTCGGTACGCCGGAGTTGATTGTAGCCGGCTGACGCTCGATCTGTGTTCCAGGCCAAGTGCTGCCCGCCTGCTGGGCGATAGCTGCCGGCGTCCAGACGGTGACACAACCCATCACCACGGACGCTGCTGTCAGAGACCGAATCACACCTGAAGCCTCGAAGCCTGATGCGGGTGTACGGAACGGATGCCTGCACGAAACCGGGATTCGCCGCCAGCATCAAGGCACGATGGTGGCAGAATGCGTGCCTGGCTACGCATTTCTCGGTAGGTCCCTTCGAACATCCTACCTTGCAATCAACTCTACCACCCGGTTGTCCCCGGCCTGGACCTCGATCCGTCCGTCAACAACCCGGTCACGATACTGCGCCCGCACAGTGTAGCGGCCAGCCCGCAGGATGCCGAGTGGTTGCGGCTCGCTCGTCAACCAGACGGTCTGGCCGCTCTGGTCTTTGATCTCCCAAAACACATCGGCAGCGGGCTGCGTGCTACCCGCCTCGACGAATGTAAGCCGCACCACGCCCGCCTGATGGTCCAGCGTCAGGTCCTCGCGGACGCCCGTTCTGAGGTCGATGGTGCGCTCGGCGCGCGCATTGAGCGAGCCGAGGCGACTTTCCACTCGGTATCTACCGGGCGCGAGATTGAGCGTCTCGGCCTGCCGCGTGACGCGCATGACCTCGCTCTGAGGTGCGGTGTCGATACGCTCGATCCGGTAGACGATGCTGTCGCTCGAATCCGGTCTGCCGCCGGCAATGGTGGCTGCAAGTGAGAGCTGTGCGGAGCTGATCGTCAGCGTCCTGCGCTCGACCTCGCCCGGACGCACCGTGAGACGCTCGCGCGCCTCTACCGAGCCATGGCGGGCCACCACGTAGTAGGTACCCGCAGGCAGGCTGAAGGATGGGCGCGAGGCGGCCGAGCGCATGAGCTCGCGCCGGCCCTGCGGGGCATCAGGATCATCCTCGAAGACCTGGAACACGACGTCAGCAAGCGGGGGACCGCCGCCGCCGGCCGTCGCCTGCAGCTCGATCTCGCCGGTCGGCAGCGTAATACCAAGGCGCCCGCGCGTTCCAGCCACCACCATGATCTGCCGATCCGTGCGAAAGAGGCCGTGCGAGATGCTGATGACGTACGGGCCCGGCGTCAGTGCTATCTCCGATTGCAAGGCATTGCTGACGAGGATGGCCTCGCCCGGCCGGCTGGTCGTAACGCCGCTCATGCTGCTTTCGGGCCGCGATATCGTGAGCAAGGAGCCCGCTATCGCTGTGCCGCGCTGCGCGGTCGCGGTCACGCGGATCGTGCCCGCAGTGAGGACCAGATTTACTCTTTGTGTAGTCGCCGGATCGACTTCCACTATCTGCCGAGCCGAGACCTGTGGCAGCCGAGCTTCGACCTCATAGCGTCCGGCAGGCAACACGAGGTGTGGGGTGGCAGCTTCCTGCTGGAAGGCAGCCAGCCCGTCCGCGTCCGACTTTGATGTCACGCGCCAGCGCACGGGAATGTCGAGGGGCTCGGCGTTTGCCGTGAGCGAGGTTGTCAGATAAAGGCCCGGTTTGGTGGGTAGCCGGCACAACATTCGCGCTTGGGCGTGAGTCCCTTGATGCGAGCTTTGGCTGCGGGACTGGAGTGCCTGCCACCGTGCTACCAGCCGACAAAGCCTCACCCACGGCCGTGAGGATTTCAGCTGCGGTCTGAGCTTCAAACATCTTGCCGCCGGTCGTCCGCGCAAAGCAGGCCATACGCCGGGCATCCTCGTGCTGGAGGCCGATGGAAACCACATGGACTGTGAGGCGCGGATAAATCCTGCTGATCTCTGCAATCGCCGTACAGGGATCGGGCGCGCAATTGTCGATGTCATCATGGATGAGGACAACGTTGCCAGCCTCGGCGGCGCCAAGCACGTGTGCTGCCTCGCCGATAGCCAGAGCGAGAGGACCTTTACCCTTCGGATTCAGTTTTTCGAGTGGACCGATAATACGGGACAAGTCGACGGGTGTGGGGCGGGTCACCAGCTCGACATCGGTGCAGTCTCCGGGCCGCCGATGGCCGAACACCATGAGACCGACGCGCGCCTGTTTCGCCAATCGCGGCAGCGATTGGCGAAGCGCGTCGCGCGCGAGCACGAGCTTGGATTGCTTTTCGCCGAGCGGTTTGCCCCACATGGAGCCCGAACCGTCGAAGATGATCATAGTATTAGGTGGGTCTGCCGCTAAGCCCGATTGCGCGAGGAAGCAGACACTGAAAGCAAGCGCGCACGGCCACAACCACCGAACTGCGCGGCGCTGGCTGCGAAGGTGTTGCATCAGGCGCTTCGACATGCCGCCATTGTACAGCAAGGCAATTTGCGTTAGCGAGTGCCTTCAGAGCAGAACTGTCATGGCTTAATATGTCCCCTACGACCCTTGAGCTTCTGAAGACACGCCGCTCGGCCAAGGCCGCTTTGCTGTCGGAGCCTGGCCCGTCACCGGCTGAGCTCGATACCATCCTCGGATGTGCCGCGCGGGTGCCCGATCACAAGCGGGTCGTGCCCTGGCGCTTCATCGTGTTCGAGGGTGATGCGCGCCGCAGCTTTGGGGAGGTGCTGTCCCGGACATTGATGGCGGAGGACAAAGAGGCGCCCTCCGAGATGCGGCTCGAGACCGAGCGCGGGCGGCTGCTGCGCGCGCCAACGGTGGTCTGCGTCGTCTCGCGGGTGACCCCGACGCCGGGTGCTCCCGAGTGGGAGCAGGTTCTCTCGTGTGGAGCGGCGGCGTTCAACCTGTGTCTCACTGCCAATGCGCTGGGATATGGCACCTGCTGGATCACAGAGTGGTATTCTTACAGCTCCGGTGTGCGCACCGCGCTCAAGCTGCAAGACAACGAGCGGGTGGCGGGCTTCGTCTATATCGGGAAGAACAAAGAGATTCAGCCGGACCGCGAGCGCCCGATCTTGTCAGATATCGTCTCGCGCTGGCAAGCTTGAGATATTTGCAACCGATGGAGCGACGTCAGTGTTCTATGCCACCGATGAGAACAAGCACGGCTTGAAGCATGACCCCTTCAAGGCGCTGATTACGCCGCGCCCGATCGGCTGGATCTCGACCGTCAGCAAAGGCGGCATCTGCAACATAGCGCCCTACAGCTTCTTCAATGCCGTCGGCGAGCGGCCGCACTATGTGGTCTTTGCCTCAGCCGGCATGAAGGACAGCCTCAAGAACATTGAGGAGACCGGCGAGTTTACGTGCTCGCTCGCCACCTGGGATCTGCGCTTCCAGATGAACACGACTTCGGCAGCCGTCCCGCACGGTGTCGATGAGTATCCGATCGCCGGCCTGACCGCCGCGCCTTGCAGGCTCGTCAAGCCGCCGCGCGTCAAGGAGAGTCCGGCCGCGTTCGAGTGCAAGCACTGGAAGACGGTCGAGCTGCCGTCCGCCGCCAACCAGAAGGCCAGCTACTCAGTGGTATTCGGTCAGGTTGTGGGGATCCACATCGACGATACGTTCGTGAAGAACGGTATCGTTGACACCGGGGCCATGCGTCCCATCGCCCGGCTCGGCTACATGGACTACGCGGTCGTGACGCCCGAGAGCGTCTTTACGATCAACCGTCCGGAGGTCGATGCCGAAGGCCGCATCATTCCCGAGACGGTGGCAGCGGAGTAGCGACAGACGACGTGACGCCCGCGGACTTGGCTCGTGCCAGCACCTTCTGCGCGAGCTTGAGGTGAGGGCGGTCCAGCATCACGCCATTGAGGCTGGCAACGCCAGCTTCGGGGTTGGACGCGAAGACACGAGCAACCGCATCGGCGTGCGCGATCTCCTCGGCACTGGGCGTGAATATCTCATTGATCGGCCCAACCTGATCGGGATGGATGGCGATTTTTCCGGTGAAGCCGTCGCGAGCGGCCTCCAGCGCCTCCTGACGCAATCCCGCGGTATCTCGGAAGTTGACGAAGACCGTGTCGATTGGCTGGACATCTGCCGCGGCGGCAGTCAGCAGGCAGAGATCACGCGCTAGGCGGTACGGCGAGGTCAGCGCGCCTGCCGGCGTGCGGCTGTACAGCGAGCCGACTACGGCCGACAAGTCCTCGGCACCCCAGCTCATGCCGACAGTGCGCGAGCTGGCACCGATATAGGTGGAGAGCTGCAGCACGGAGGCCGGCGTCTCGGTGACGATCGGTAGGATGCGTGTGGGGTGCTCGCCCCGGCCGTTACGCTCCTCAATATGGCTCAGTGCAATAGAGAGCCGCTGCACGTCGTGTCCGGAGTTGGGCTTTGGTTGCACGATGCCGTCAGGACCGGCGGGAACGACCTCGGCAATGTCGGCTTCTGCGTCGCCCCCGTCGATGGGATTGATGCGGAGATAGAGCTTGGGACGTTGGGGTTGGGCAAGCGTTGCCCGGATGAACTCGGAGGCAAGTTTTCGCGCTTGCGGCCTGCGGTTGGGGGCAACCGAGTCTTCGAGATCGAGGATGAGCGCGTCTGCCCCGGCAGAGAGGGCCTTGGCAATCTTGCGTTCGCTGTCTGCCGGCACGAACAGGAGGGAGCGCATGAGCTATGCCTTCGGTTGCTTGCGCATGAGGCCCTGGCGCAGGCATTCGGCCACGAGCTCGTTGCGCTGATTGAAAGCGCGATGATGGAACACGACGATGCCGGCATCGGGTCGTGACTTGCTTTCGCGCTTGGAGACGATCTCGGTCGTGGCGTGCAGCGTGTCACCCAAAAAGACTGGCTTCGGAAACTTCACGTCGGTCATGCCGAGATTGCCGATTGTCGTGCCCAGCGTCGTGTCGGAAACGGACACACCGATCATCACGCCGAGTGTGAAGATGCTGTTGACCAGCGGCTTGCCCCATTCAGTCGAGGCCGCGAAGTGATAGTCGATGTGTAGAGGTTGCGAATTGTGTGTGAGACAAGAAAACAGCGTGTTATCGATCTCGGTGACGGTGCGCCTGATCGCGTGCTCCCACACGCGGCCGACCTCGAGCTCCTCGAAGTAAAGGCCCTGCATCCACGAGCTCCCGGATATGCTTGTTGCGGCGACGCGTTCCCGGCTTTTGCGACGGGACGATGAAATTGGCAAGCTCCGTCGTAAGTCGGATTCGGTGGTGGCCCGCGGTCTCCCGTAACCTCTGATTGTTGAAGAAACTTCCTGGGAGGGCCGTGCTAGTAGCGGAACTGCTCCGACAGAATGCGCTCGTCTAAACTATGACCAGGGTCGAACATCATGAGGAGATCGATGTTGGAGGCCTCGGATACGCGCACCTTGATGACCGAGCGCGTCTCGACATTGTCGGCGACGGCACTGACAGGCCGCTTGTCAGGCTCGAGCACATCGACCTCGATGGTGGCCCGATTGGGGAGGAGGGCCCCGCGCCAACGGCGCGGTCTGAAAGCGCTGATCGGGGTCAAGGCCAGGAGTGAGGCATTGATCGGCAGAATCGGGCCGTAAGCCGACAGATTGTAGGCTGTGGAGCCGGCCGGCGTGGCGACCAGAAGGCCATCACAGGCAAGCTCCTCTAGGCGGACGTGTCCATCGACCGAGATCCTGAGCTTGGCCGCCTGATGGGTCTCGCGAAACAGCGACACCTCGTTGATAGCGAGGCCTTCGTGGTGCTTGCCATGGCGATCGTCGGCGCGCATCGACAGAGGATGAATGCGGCTGACCTCCGCGCGTGCGAGCCGGCCAAGCAGATCGTCCTCGCGGAACTCGTTCATGAGAAAGCCCACCGAGCCGCGATGCATGCCGTAGATCGGAACGGGGTCGTGCATGACACGGTGTAGCGTCTGCAGCATCAGGCCATCACCGCCGAGCGCAACGATGGCATCTGCCGCTGCAAGCTCGGCATTGCCATATCTGGCGATCAGACGCTCACGCGCGTACCTCGCCTCGGGTACGTCACTGGCGACGAACGCAATCTTCTCGAACTTCTTGGCGCTTTTTGCCATTCTAGGATTGCGCGCTGCCATCTGGAGGAAGGGCCCACAGGCCTTTGGAAAGGCTCGCTCAAGTGCAAGAAAACGACAAGCCAATTCTGATTTACTCGACCTTTCCGTCGCCGGAGGAGGCCGAGCGCGTGGGTACGGATCTCATCGACACCGGGCTCGCAGCGTGTGTCAACATCATCTCCGGCATGACTGCCATATACATCTGGCAAGGGCAGCGCCAGCGCGACAGCGAATGTGTCATGATCATAAAGACACGCGCAGAGCTGGCCGAGCGGGTCATCGCGCGTGCGCGCAAGCTGCACTCGTATACCAATCCGGCGCTGGTGGTGCTTCCGATTGCGAGCGGCTCTGAGGACTTTCTGCGCTGGATTGAGGAACAGACGGCCACACCGCGATCATGAAGCATTTACCATGAGAGAGGATCGATCATGCAGAGCAAGCTCAACGCTGCGCTGGGCGAGGCGTTGAAGGCGGCCGCGGTCGTACCCGTGCTTACTATCGAGGTGCCGGACGATGGGGTCGAGGTGGTGCGTGCTCTCCAACGCGGAGGCCTAAATCTGATCGAGATCACGCTGCGCACACCGGCGGCGGTCGAGGTGATCCGGCGTATCAAAGCGGACGTGCCGGAGGTGCGCGTCGGGGCCGGCACGGTGCTCGATCCGGAGCAGGCGGCGCGCGCCATTGCGGCCGGCGCGCGTTTCATCGTGTCTCCAGGTATGACGCCGCGCTTATTGGAGGCGGCTGCGACGTGGCCGGTGCCGTATCTTCCGGGTGCGGCCACCGCGTCCGAGGCCATGGCGCTGTCCGATCTCGGCTATCGCGTGCTCAAGTTCTTTCCCGCCGAGCCGGCAGGCGGGCTCGTCTATCTCAAAGCGCTCGCAGCACCTCTGGCAGACGTCTTGTTCTGTCCGACAGGTGGCATCGATGCGGCCAACGCACCCGCGTATCTTGCTCTGCCCAACGTCGTTGCGGTCGGGGGATCGTGGGTCGCGCCGGCCAAGCAGGTGGCGGCGCGTGATTGGCCGGCAATCACGGCACTCGCACATCAAACGGCAGGAATGCGGCTCAAGGCCTGAATACAGGCGCCGTTGCTTCCGCAGGCACGACGGCGCCGCGGTGTTGGATGACGATGCCGGCGAGCCGGTTGCCATCCTGGGCGGCAATGATGGGGGTTCTTCCTTGCATGCGTGCGGCGAGATAGGCCGCGTTGAAGCTATCGCCGGCACCGGTGGTGTCTATAGGTGCGATGCGTGTTGGCGCCGGAACTGCAGTCGGTACTCCATCTGTCGCTACGAGCGCGCCGTCTTGGCCCAGCTTCACGGCCACCTCTCGCGTGCCGAGGGCACGCAGGCGTGCGATGGTTGCTGTGGCGTCAGCATCACCCCATAGAAGTGCCTCATCATCAAACGTGGGGAGCGCCAGATCGGTCAAGGCCCAGAATTGGTGAATGACACCGCGCGCCTGCTCCGGATCGTTCTGCCAGCCGCGCGGACGGTAATTGCCGTCCATGACGATGGTAGTGCCAGCTATGCGCGCCCGTTGCAGCGCTTCGGCAAAGCGCGCTAATCCGGCCGTCGAGTAGAGCGACAGTGTGACCGCCGAAAAGAAAACGAGGCCGGCCTGCTGCATACTGGTGACGATCGCCTCTGCACCAGGCCCATCGAACAACTCGCGTGCGGGCGAGCGGTCACGCCAATAGTGGAACGTGCGTTCTCCTTTGGCGCTGGTCTCGATCAGATAGAGGCCTGGCATGCGCCCGGCGGCAATCGTGATGAGTGTCGTGCCGACGCCTTCGTGACGCGCAAGGTTGAGGATTGCTGTGCTGTAGGGATCATCGCCGAGCGCCGTTGCGTAGCTAACTTCCGCGCCTGCTCGCGCCAGATACACCGAGGTGTTGAACGTGTCGCCGCCGTAGGCCAGACCGAAGCGTCCATCGCCGCCTCGAGCGAGCTCGACCATGCATTCGCCGACGGAAATGATGGCGCGGCGGCGTGGATTGATGGCCTCGGTCATGAACGGTGCCACCTTTCGGCTGTGCTTAGCCGCTTTCCAGGGCTCGGATCACAGCTCGCGTGGTATCGGCGGTCGTCGCCTGACCGCCAAGATCGCGCGTCAGCGCGCGGCCTTCGCCGGTCACGCGCTCGATGGCACGCATGAGACGGGCCGCAGCGTTGGCCTCGCCGAGGTGCTCTAGCATCAGCACGGCCGACCAGAACGAGCCCAGCGGATTGGCAATGCCACGGCCCATGATGTCGAATGCCGAGCCGTGAATGGGCTCGAACATGGACGGGAATGCGCGTTCCGGATTGATGTTGCCCGTGGGCGCGATGCCGAGGCCGCCGGCAAGCGCCGCTGCGAGATCCGAGAGAATGTCGGCGTGCAGGTTGGTGGCCACCACCGTATCAATGCTGGCAGGGTCGTTGACAAAGCGCGCCGCCATGGCATCGACCAGCATGCGGTCGCTCTGCACATCGTTGTAGGCGCCCTTCACATCCTCGAACACCTCGTCCCACAGCACCATGGCGTGCCGCTGTGCGTTGGACTTGGTTACGAACGTGAGCTTTTTGCGCACCCGCGCTCGCGCCTGCTCGAAGGCGAAGGTCAGGATGCGGCGGGCACCTTCACGCGTGATGATGGTGACGTCGACGCCCGTCTCCAGCGGTAGGTGCTGGTGCACGCGGCCGCCGGCACCTGAATACTCGCCCTCCGAGTTCTCGCGGACGATCAGCCAGTCGATGTCGCCGGGACCGACGCCGGCAAGAGGAGACTTCAGGCCCGGCAGCACGCGTGTCGGCCTGATGTTGGCGTACTGGTCGAAACCCTGGCAAATGGCAAGCCGAAGCTGCCACAGGGTCACATGATCGGGAACGCGTGGGTCGCCGGCGGAACCGAAGTAGATAGCGTCGAACGTCTTGAGCTCGTCGGTTGCACCATCCGGCATCATGCGGCCGTGGGTGAGATAGTGGTCGCTACCCCAGGGAAAGTCTTTGAACTCAAGATCCAGGCCGCTTGTGGTTCTCGTGAGGGCAGCCATCACTTCTTGGCCCGCAGCGATGACCTCCTTGCCGATGCCGTCGCCCGGGATCACAGCAATTTTGTGTTTCGCCATGGTGTCGTCCCTGATGGATGCACCATGCTGCATACCAGTCCGTATGGCGGGCACGCCAGCGCAATGACGACAGGCGATCGTCAGCATATGGCGAGCCCGCACTGGCGTGCTCGACGCCCAAATTCGAGGGCGAGCCTACGGCGCGTTGCGCATCAGCGTGGAGAACACCTGCCGCGTCGAACCGGGCTGGATGCGTGGGCGCTTGACCAAGGCGTTGCGGCTGGGTTGTGGGTTGGCTGCGGGATGGGTCGGTTGTCCAACATCCGCCGAAGCCTGGGCGCCCATGCCAGCGATACCAGGAGCACCAAGGCCCGAACGCGACACCACGTTGTCATCGGCTGGTATGCTCGGTCCCGCTTGGCTGCTGCCAGCCCGGCGCGCTTCCTCCAGAGGCATCTCCTGGCGTACGGAAGTTCCCGCTGGTGCGTCAATCGCCATACGGCCAGGCAATGGCGCACTCGCGGAGTGATGTGAGCCGGCAATCGGCGGGTCTTGGCCCTGCGCAGCGGCAGCGGCGGTACCCTTACGCCCACCACGTTGCTGGGCGACGATGGCGCGCGGCAGGCAACGTCCATCCTCGGACGCCAATTGTCCCTCCGGGCATCCCCTGCCGCAGGTCCCCGGCTTTTCATTTTGAACGAGGGTTAGGAGAACATAGTCTGGCTCCTCCAAGGGGAGCGTGGCGTTGACCCGATCCGTGAAGAGCTTCATCGCGTGCTTTGTGCCAGGATTCCAGGAACCATGCACTTCGCCGCTGTAGCAGCCGACGCGCTTCAACTCGTACTGGAGGTCTCGAACGAGTTGCGCCCGAGCGTCCGGGTCGCCTGGTCTTAGCGAAGTAAAGTTTTTGCCCGATGCCGGGGCGGCGGCGCGCCTCGGCGTCGCCGGCTCTTCTGTGCGGGTAACACTGGCCCATCGGCCCGAAGTCGGGACTGGCTGCGATGGCTCGGGATCGGCAAGATGCTGGCTCACAAGCAGTGGGTCCTTGGCCGAGAAGACCCTGGTGGTGCGTTGCGAGTTGGACGGTGTCGCCAGTGCATCGCTTGCGGTTGTCGAGGTGGCCAAGGCTTGGCGCTCCTGGTCGAGCGCACTGTCGGCATACCAGCCCCAAACAAAAGCAGACGCTGTCGCGCCAGCCAAAGCGACCATAATACCAAGCCGCATACGCATACTGGACTCCCAACTCGGGCTTGCCGGAAGGCCCGTCCCGTGCCCCAAGGCGCCACCTGCCGATAGAGACGCGTCAAGGCCACGTTCGGTTCACGCCGATCGCAATTGACCTTCCTTATTTATTGTATGGGGTGCTCTTGAGCCATGTTCAAGCTGCGGAAAGTTTGAGGCAAATGTCGTTCTGGTGAATGCCAGTGACGCTGGCGCATCTGTATTGATCATTTCCTGGGGACGGCACCCTGTGGAAAGGGCGCAAATCCAGGACAGCTTGTGGATTATTCGAAGGCCCACTGTGGACAAAGTTGCTCCAGCCACAGGTGTTGCGCAGGCACATCACTTGCCTCGGTTCGTGAGCGAGCGCGCAAACTATTAATAGTCCTTAACATTCTCGAATCAGCTACCACTCGGGGCGAGGGGGACGTCATGTCCGTTTTGCGTCGTCTGGCAGCTCGGCTCCGAGCGACCTGTGCATAACGCATCCATCAAAGCGGCGATGGGACAGTGCACAAGTGGCTCCGAACCGTGCCTATTCTGGGTTCGCGAGCTTTGTTGGCGGCTCAACCAACTGAGAACTCGTTCCGGCCCGATACCTCCTCATGTCGCGTTTCGAGCCGGCCGGCGATTCGCGCACGGTCGGCCCCACGACAGGGGGCAAGACAATGAGACACGTACTGGGGGTGCTCGGCGTAATCGCCGCAAGCATATTGCTTGCAGTATCAGCGGCGATGAACTGGCGGTTCGGGTTCAGTCTCGGCAAGACCGAGATGGACGGGCAGATCTACGGCGCCGCAAGCGCCGCAGCCGACTGCTTCAAGGCGCTGGTTCCTTTCTTCTTCTTTGCCGCTATCCGTAATCGCATGTGGTCGCAGGCTGCCGCCTCGGCGGTGGTCTGGGTCGTCGTCACGGCCTACTCGCTGACGTCGGCGCTGGGCCATGCCGCGCTCAACCGGCTGGATACGGTCGGGCATCGCGCGGTCGAAGCTGCCACCTACAAGGACCTGCGCTCCGATCTGAAGCGCGCCGAGGACCAGGCGAGCTGGGTTCCCCAGCACCGTCCGGCCCAGGCCGTCCAGAGCGAGATCGACGGTCTGAAGAACCAGCGGGCATGGACCTGGACCAAGGGATGCACCGAGGTCAACGGCCGGTTCAACCGCGACTACTGCCAGCAGTTCCACACGCTGTCCTCCGAGCTGGCCTCGGCGGAGCAGGCCGTGGCGTTGAACAAGCGCATCGCCGAGATCAAGGCGGAGCTTGGCAAGACC
Source organism: uncultured Alphaproteobacteria bacterium (assembly GCA_963840425.1). Classification (GTDB taxonomy): domain Bacteria; phylum Pseudomonadota; class Alphaproteobacteria; order Rhizobiales; family Hyphomicrobiaceae; genus CADEFX01. Next base: position 125,700 of record CAWIYZ010000002.1, read on the forward strand.
GAGGGTGTGAGCGTGATGTCGGAAGCCGACCCGCAGGCCGCCGTCCTGGCCAAGCTGGCGGGCATCGTGTTGCCGGGCGTCAAGGTCGACGACGTGCAGACGGCGCTGACGATTTTCGTGGCGCTTCTGCTCGAGGTCGGCTCGGCATTCGGCATGTACGTGGCCTTCGCGCATTGGAACCTGTACGAGCGGCGTGTGCCCGAGGCGCCGGAGATGCGTCCCTCGGCGGTGATCGTGGAGGCCCAACCTGCTCCGGCAGTCATTGTCGAAGCCAGGAAGCCGCAGGCGAGTGCCAACGACAACCGGTCCATACCGGCCGCATCCATGCCGAAGCTTCTGGTCCCGGAAAACGACGTCGAGCGCTTCTACAAGGAAAGGATCGAGACGACGGAAGGTGCTAGCCTTACGGCCAGCGCCCTGTACGAAGACTACTGCACGTGGTGCGAGGAGAACGAGAAAGAGCCTCTCGCACTGCCGAGGTTCGGACGCGAGTTCGGGGAACTCGGCATTCAGAAGGTCAGGATTGCAGGGCGGACCCGCTACACGGGCATCTCGCTCAGGTCCGGAATGATCGAGGAGGATAAGAAGCTGCCGGCCTCAGTGGAAAAGGCCGCCTAGACAATCAACCACAAATCGAAACGAACTGAAGGCCGCGCAAGCGGCCTTCTTCTTTTTTGGGGGCCGTGGATGTGGCGCTCTGTCATCGAAACGCGGCGGTCATCAGCTCGCGCGTATAATCCGTCTGTGGATGTCGAGTGAGCGCCTCAGTCGGTCCCTGCTCGACGATCCGTCCCTCCTTCATGACGATGATGCGGTCGGCCATCGCCCTCACGACGGCAAGATCGTGACTGATGAACAGGTAGGTGAGGGCGTGGCGCTGCTGCAGCTCGCGCAGCAGCTCGACAACGGCCTTCTGCACGGTGCGGTCCAGTGAGGACGTGGGCTCGTCCAACAACAAGAGCTTGGGATGCAGGATCATGGCGCGGGCAATGGCGATGCGCTGGCGCTGACCCCCGGAGAACTCGTGCGGGTAGCGGTTGCGGCTTGCCGGGTCCAATTGCACTTCGGTCAGTGCGGCGGCGGCGCGCCTATCGCGCTCCCGTCGGGTCAGAGCCGGCTTGTGAACGAGCAGGCCTTCACCGACAATCTCGCCCACGGTCATGCGCGGTGAAAGCGAGCCGAAGGGGTCCTGGAAGACAACGCCGAGGTCTTGCCGGACCGGGCGCAAGTCCTGTCGCGTCAAGCCGTCCAGCCGCTGTCCATTGAACTCAATGCGGCCCTGCGCGTCGAGAAGCCGCAGAAGTGCACGTCCGAGCGTGGATTTTCCTGAGCCGGACTCGCCGACAATTCCCAGCGTCTCGCCCCGGCGCACCTGCAGCGAAACGCCCTGCACCGCGTTCAAGTTGGGTGGGCGGGCCTGCAGCATGCGGCGCGACCGGCGAAATGCAACACGCATGTCAGCTGCATCGAGGATAACCGGCGCATCGGTTGTAACGGGTAGCTTGCGCCCAGTGGGCTCGGCGGCGATCAATGTGCGTGTGTAGCTCTCGCGCGGGTTAGCAAAGATTTCACGCACGGATCCGCTCTCGATGATGCGCCCGTCGTGCATGACGGCGACGCGATCGGCAAAACGGCGCACGATATTGAGATCGTGGCTGATGAACACGATCGCCATACCGAGGCGCTGCTTCAAGTCGGCAAGAAGATCGAGGATCTGCGCCTGCACCGTCACGTCGAGTGCGGTGGTGGGCTCGTCCGCGATCAGCAGATCGGGTTCGTTGGCCACTGCCATGGCGATCATCACACGCTGGCGCTGTCCGCCGGACAATTCGTGCGGATAGGCATCGATCCTGTGCGCTGCATCGGGAATGCGTACGAGTTTCAGCAACTCGACCGCGCGCCGGCGTGCTGAGTCGGCGTCCATTTTTTGGTGGCGACGGAGCGGCAGCGCGATTTGGTGGCCGATGCGATAGAGCGGGTCGAGCGAGGTCATAGGCTCCTGGAAGATCATGGTGATCCTGGCGCCGCGTATGTGATTGAGCTCGCGGTCGGGCAGGTCCAGAATTTCCCGATCATGAAGCCGCACGGATCCTCGCGCCCGGCCGTTCCGGGCAATAAGACCCATGACCGCCAGCATAAGCTGGCTCTTGCCGGAGCCCAACTCGCCGACGATTGCCAGCGTTTCTCCCTTGGCGATCTCCAGCGACACACCACGCACGGCCTGAACCCAGCTGTCTGCCGTGGTGAAGTCCACCTCGAGGTCGCGGATGGCGAGGAGCGGCGTCTGCATCATCGATCCTTGGGATCGAGCGCGTCGCGCAGGCCGTCGCCGATGAAGTTGAGCGAGAACAGGGTCGCTACCAGGAACAGGGCAGGAAAGGTGAGCAGCCAGGTGGCGCCCTGGATGTTGCGTGCACCCTCGGCGATGAGCACGCCCCAGCTCGTCATCGGCTCCTGCACTCCAAGCCCAAGAAAGGAGAGAAAGCTCTCGAGCAGGATCACTCGCGGGATCAGCAAGGTCATGTAGACAACGACCGGGCCGAGCAGATTGGGAATAATATGGCGCGCAAGGACGCCGGGCGTTGTGACCCCGAGCGCCTCGGCGGCCTGCACGTATTCCTGCCGCCGCAATGACAGCGTCTGACCGCGAACGATGCGTGCCATGTCGAGCCATTCCACGGCGCCGACCGCCAGGAACATGAGGATGAAGTTGCGACCGAAGAACACCACCAGCAAGATGACGAAGAAGATGAAGGGCAGGGAATAGAGCACGTCGACGAGCCGCATCATCAGGAGATCGACACGTCCGCCGAGGTAGCCGGAAACGGCGCCATAAGTAACGCCAATGACGAGGGCGACCAGCGCAGCGAGCACGCCTATGGCCAGTGAGACACGGCCGGCAATCAGCGTACGTGTCAGTAGGTCGCGGCCGTTGGCGTCGGTGCCGAACAGGAAGCGGCGGTACTCGATGGGCGCTTCGATCGCGAGCATGCGGCCTCCGTCATGCCGCTCTAGCACGCGGGGAGGGCCGAACAGATCGGAGCGCTCGACGTAGGCGAGCAGGCGCTCGTCGACGGTGCGTTCGGATGTCAACGTGACGCGGATGGTATCGGCCGTCACGGTTATGTTCTCTACCTTTGCACGCAGGCGCGGGCCGAGCCGGGTGATCGCGTCCTCAGCTTGTTGCGGCGAGGGATAGGCCCCAAGGCTTGCCAGTGTACGCACGTAGTCCTGGTAGACGCGGTCGTACGGGTGGCCGGTCATAGCAGGACCGAGCAGACATGCGAGTGTCATCAAGACAAGGAAAGCGATACCTGCCATCGAAGCGCGATTGGCCAGAAAGCGGCCACGCGCCTCCGCCCAAAGCGAGCGTCCTGCGACAGTCGAGATGGGGGTGGCCACCATGCTCACGGCTCATGTATCCCGCACGCGCGGGTCGAGGAGCGCATAGGAAATGTCGACCAGCAGATTGAAGATCAGGACGAAAATGGCCACCAGTACGACGGTGCCCATGACTAGCGTGTAGTCGCGATTGAGTGCCCCTTCCACAAAGTAGCGTCCGACACCCGGCAACCCGAAGATGGTCTCGACCACGATGGAGCCGGTCAGCAGAGCGGCTGCTGCAGGTCCCAGATAGGAAACCACTGGCAGCATGGCGCCGCGCAGGGCGTGCAGAACGACCGTCCGGCGCGCCAGACCCTGCGCACGCAGTGTGCGGATGTGATTGGCATGCAATGCCTCGATCATGGCGGCGCGCGTGAGGCGTGCGATGATGGCAATCTGCGGCAGCGCCAGCGTCAACACAGGCAGGATCATGTTGGCGGGCGCACCACTATTCCAGCCTGCCACCGGCAGCCAGGCCAGCGTCAGCCCGAACAGGATCTGCAACGCAGGCGCGGTGACAAAAGTTGGCACGGTGATGCCGAAGGTGGCGACGCTCGTTACGGCATAGTCGGCGGGCGCATTCTGGCGCAGTGCGGCCACGACGCCGAGTGCCAGCCCGGATACTAGAGCGAGGATCAACGCGCTGAGGCCTATGGCAATGGAGACAGGGAGGCCGCGTGCGAGCAATTCAGCGACGGAGAAATCGCGATAGTAGAACGAGGGTCCGAGATCGCCGCGCAGCAGCGCCGAAAGATAAAGCCAGTACTGCTCCAGCAGCGGGCGGTCGAGCTTGTAGATACGGTTGAGGTTCTCCATCACCTTGGCTTCGAGCGGGCGTTCCAAATCGAACGGTCCGCCGGGCGCCAGGCGCATCAAGAAGAAGGCGATGGTAATGATGACGAACAGCGTTGGGACGGCGGACGCGAGGCGCCGCAGGATGAAGGTGAGCATGGTGCGCCGGTTCGAGGCTCGGACAGGGGACGCGAACCTCTTCTTCTAGCATTTCGGCGGGCGAGTGCGCACCGCGAGCGGTAGGCCAGTTCACCCTTTATGGCTTCAGGGTCATGAAGCGGGTGGCGTTGGCGCCGCGCAGGTTGGGGATGAAGCCGGAGAGCTTCGCCGAGATCAGGTTGCGGTTGGAATAGTAGAGTAGAGGGATGAATGGCAGGTCGCGCATGAGCATGGCCTCGGCGGCGTTGAGCGTGCGGGCCCGGCTCTCCAAGTTCAGATCATCGGCAGCCGTGCGCATCAGTGCGTCGAACTCCGGGTTCTTGTAGCGTGCATAATTGAAGCCGGTGTTCTGGCTCTCGAGCAGAAACAGGAAGTTCTGTGGATCGGAGTAGTCGGCGATCCAACCAGCGCGCGCCACATCGAAGTCGCCGCCATCACGCAGGTAGGCAAAGTGTGTTTTGCCGTCGGTGTTGATGTACGTCGTGTCGACGCCGAGCGTCTTCCACATGTTGCCGATGGCCACCACCGTGGCGCGGTTGTTGTCGGTGGTGTTGTAACGGATCTCGATCTTCAGAGGTTTCAGGCCAGGGCCGAAACCGGCATCCTTGAGCAGCGCTTTGGCTCGGTCCTCGCGGTCGATCGGCGATTGGCTCTTCTCAGCTCAGATAGGCGGGCTCGCCGTAGTTGCCGGTGCCAGGCGGCACGAAGGAATAGGCCGGCAGCATGGTGCCGGACCAGATTTGCTCGGCAATGAACTCGCGATCGAGCGTGAGCGATAGGGCTTGGCGAACGCGCATGTCGTTGAGCGGGGCCTTGGTCGTGTTGACGGCCAGATAGTACGTGCCGAGGTACGGCGAGATCTTCACCTGGTCGCCGAATTTCTCCTTCAGGCGCTTGACCTGATCGGCCGGAATGTCCGCGGTGGAGTGGACCTCGCCGGCCTCGAAGCGGCGAGCAGCGGCGGCCAAGTCGCTGCACGGGTAGTAGCGAACGGTAGCGATGCTCACATTGGCCGCATCGTGGAATTGCGGGTTCTTCTCGAGCGCGATGTGCGACCCCGGGACCCACTCCTTCAACACGTAGGCGCCATTGGAGATCCAGTTCTCTGGTCGCGTGAAGTCCTTCCCATGCTTCTGGATGTTGGCCGGATGCAGTGGCAGGCCACTCTGATGCGTCAGCAATTCCAGAAAGTAGGGCGTTGGCCGTTCGAGAGTGATCTCGAGCGTCTGCGGGTCGATCTCGCGGGCGCCGAGTGCCTCGGGTTTGAGACCTTCGTTCTTGTTGATCTTCTCTGCGTTCTTGATCGGGTAGAGCACGGTGGCGTATTTGGCGCCCGTGTCCGGCTGCATGATCCGGCGCAGGGAAAACACGAAGTCGCCGGCCGTAACAGGATCGCCGTTCGACCATCGTGCGGTGGTGCGCAGTTTGAACGTGTAGACCTTGCCGTCTGTGCTCGATGACCAGCTTTCGGCGACGCCGGCGATCACCTTGCCGCGTGCGTCGTGAATGAGGAGACCTTCGGAGAGATCCCGCAGAAGATGAGCCTCGCTGACGGTCGACGTCTTGTGTGCATCGAGCGTCTCGGGATCGCCGTCATTGCAGCGGTGGAAGATCGGTTGTGCAGAGGCGGGTCGCACAAAGGCGACGGTATCCAGAAGCGCCAATGCAGCTGCCGCCATGCAGAATGTGAATTCACGGATCATGCGCATGGCAGCCTCCGAGCCTGTTGTGTGTGCAGAGCTACGATAACTTTGGCGGCGATATTGGGGCCATTGCCCCTGCGGACGGGCAATATCGCTTTGGCATGAAATTTACCATCAATTCAATTTGATAGGCGTCTGCGCGCTCTTGGCACTTTGCCACATTACCGCACACCGGCGATCAGCGTACTGCGGCCTGTCCTGCCCAGTAGGACTGGCTGTCCGCTGGGCCTTGTTTTTGTGTGGAAACGTTTGTGATGCAGTGTGCGGTATATGTCGACTTCGATGGCACCATTGCGCCAGACGAACCCACCGATGCCCTGTTCGATAAATTTGCCGATCCCGCCTGGCGCCAGATCGAGAAGGACTGGCAGGAAGGCCGGGCGAGCTCGCGCGACTGCATGGAGCGCCAGGTCGCCCTTCTGAGGGCGACGCCCGAGCGGATCGATCGCTTCCTCGCGCGCGTCGAGATCGATCCGATGTTTCCCGCGTTTGTGCGCTTGTGCGGGCGGCATGGCGCGCGTGTCATCGTGGTGTCGGACGGCCTCGATCGCGTTGTGGGTCACGTACTGCGTGCGGCTGGTTTGGAGCTGCCGTATTTTGCCAATCGGCTGGTGTGGAAGGGTGGTGAGCGTTGGAGCCTGCAGTTCCCGTACTATCGGGATGACTGCCGCGCGACGATGGGCAACTGCAAGTGCGCACACCGGCGCGAAGGCGCTAGCACCCTGGAAATTACGGTTGGAGACGGGCGCTCCGATTTCTGTATGGCAGAGCGCTCAAAAGTGGTGCTCGCCAAGGGTCAGCTCGCGGCCCACTGTACGCGCATGGGGGTGCCCCACCTGCAGATCGAGGATTTCTCGGACGCCACGCGGCTGATCGGCCGGTGGTTCGACAGCGCGCGGCAAACCTACTCCAGTGCGGCTGAGCGACTTGCGTGATCGCTTCCACCGCTCGCTGACGCCGATAGGACTGAACAACATGAAGCGTTATAGATGACGGTTGCCGACCGCAGTTTCACGTTTCCTGGCGGCCGCACAGGGGTGCTGCTCATCCACGGGCTTGGCGGCACGCCAATCGAGCATCGATACGTCGCCACGGGCCTGGCGCGGCGTGGCTATACGGTTTCATGTCCGCAGCTTGCCGGGCATTGCGGAAGCTATGCAGACCTGCGTGCCACTGGTTGGAAGGATTGGTATGCCAGCGTTGAGACGGCTTACCGGCAGCTCTGCAAGTCATGCGATGTGGTGATCGTCGGCGGCCTGTCGATGGGCGCGATACTGGCGTTGCATCTGGCGGCGGAGTACGGCGATGAGATTGCAGGTACCGTGCTGTTTGCGCCGACGCTCAAGCTCAATGGTTGGGGCGTACCCTGGTACAGCGTGCTATTCAAGCTGGTCCATCAAAAATGGTGCGCAGATCTTTTCCCGTTCTCCGAGCGCGAGCCGTACGGCATCAAGGACCCGCGCGTGCGCGCCTTGATCACCAACGCTATCAATAGTGGGGACAGCTCGCAGGCCGGGCAGCTCACCAATCCGGGTAGCTCGATGCTCGAGATGCGTTGGCTCATCAACACGGTAAAGCGTGAACTCGGGAAAGTACGTCAGCCAACGCTCATTATACATCCGCGCGAGGACGACCGCGCCGGCCTCGCCAACGCAGAATTCCTGCAAAAGCGGCTCACCGGTCTCGTCGACACATGTGTGCTCGACGACAGCTACCATGTGATTACCATGGATCGGCAGCGCGAGATCGTGGTGCAGCGCACGAGTGATTTTGCTGCGCGTGTGGCGGCGTATTGCCACCATTCGCAAGAGAGCCAGTGTAGAACGCGCGTTGGCGCGGTTCGAGGTGGCGCCTGATCAACCCGGGCAGGTCGCCCGACGGTAGATTGCTAGCCGCTGTGGCGACCGGGCCCGACTTCTGTCGGGCGACCCTACCGGCAGCTTGCCGTGTACCAGATGCGCTCTCCCGTCGTTGTGATCAGAGTGGAGGCGATCGTCCAGCCGTTGCGAATGGCGTCGCGCCAGTCCGGATCGCTGCAGTGGGCTTGATTCCAGCGGTTTTTCTCGCGGATGCGCCAATTGTCACCGAGCTCGTTCGATGGGATGTCGAGATGGCGGCGGAACTCGATCATGCGCATGGAGCAGTGCACCGACACGCTCTCGTTGCGCGTGAACTCGTCGAGCCACACACCGGCTTCCAATTGATCGGCCTCCGCCAGCCGCATTTTCTCGGCGCAGAATTCGGCATGATCGAACGCACAGGCCGATGAAGGCGCCCAAGTAAGTAAAAGGCCGCTGACCAGACAGGCGAACCGCATCCCCAAGCCTCGAATATATCGGGTGGAGATATATATGCGCCGCTGTGGCAAGAGGGAGGCGCGGCGCTTCGATCTGACACTTCTGTGTTAGGTGGGCAGCAAACGCGAATCGTCAATCATTGTTCCGTTCGCCGGAGCGGCAATTGCCCTGTTAATTGGCAACGCGTGGTCCCCAGAAATCGGCGCTGTTATGCCTCTGAGGTGGCCAGACGTGTCACGGGCTTCTCTTGGATCGGCCAGTTCAGAGCCGCAGCCACGACGCCGAGGGCTACGGACATCCACCACATGGCGCTATATGAGCCGGTGGCGTCGAACAGCCGGCCCGCGAGCCACACGCCCACGAACGAGCCGATCTGGTGCGACAGGAACACGACGCCGAACAACATCGACATCCAGGTGGTGCCAAAGAAGGTTGCGACTAGGCCGCTAGTGAGTGGGATGGTGGAGAGCCAGAGCAGTCCGAGCAAACCGCACAGGGTTATTACGGTTGCTGGCGTTATCGGCAGAAACAGAAAACCAAGGAAGATGATGGCTCGACCGAAATAGATCAGACTCAAGCCGCGGCGTTTCTCGATGAAGCGTCCAGACTGGCCGGCCACATACGTTCCGACAATGTTGGCGATACCGACCACCGAGAGGGCAAACGGTCCGACCCAGCCAGGCAATCCCTGGTCGATGGCGAATGCCGGCAAGTGCACCATGATGAAGGCGACGTGGAACCCACACACGAAGAAGCCGGCCGTCAGCAGCCAGAAGCTCGGATGGCGAAAGGCCTCGGAGAGGGACTCGCCGATCGTTTGCGTGCGTATGGTTCCGACAGACATCGCCGGCCGGCCTCGGATCGGCCAGGCGAGCGGGATCAGCAGCGCCGTGACGGCTATGAGCCACAGAAGGCTCGCCTGCCAACCAACCGCCTCGATCAGAAAGTGCACGACGGGGAGAGCGACAAAGCTGCCGATGCCTGCTGCCATGCCGACCGATGCAATGGCGCTGAGGCGCTTTTCCGGTGGCGCCAGGCGTCCGATAGTGCCGACAAGCGAGGTCACGCCCGTGCCGCTTACGCCGATGCCCAAAAGCGCACCGCTTATCAGCAGATCGGTTCCGGAGCGTGCGGCATACATCATGTACAGTCCCGCCATGGCGGCGAGCACACACGCGACGATGATGCGGGCGGCGCCGTATTTGTCGATCAGCGCGCCGGAGAACGGCGCCCCCAGGCCCATCAAAAGCTGAACCAGCGCCATGGACAGTGCGAACGGCTCGCGGCCGATGGCAAGCGCACTCGTCATGGGCGTCAGGTAGAGGCCCATGGACTGGTTGCGGCCCATAGATACGCCAACGATGATTCCGACGACCAGAATCAGAGCCCAGAGCGGTAGGTTTGACTTCGTCTCTGACGTCGACATGAAGCCTCGCGGTGTCTCCGGCGGTATTTAATGTAGGTCAGGTGGCCGGTGGCAGGTTGATCACTAGGCAGGTCTCGGAGCCGTGCGCGATGAGCGTGCCGGCGGCGTCCCAAATGCGGCCCTCGGCGGTGGCGATGCGGCTGCCGGTGTGGATGGCCTTGCCTTCGCAGCGCAACTTGCCCGTACTCTCGAGCACAGCGCGCACGAAACTGACGCTCATGTCCACCGTGGTGTAGATTTGGCCGGGCTTCAGCGTCGAATGGACAGCGCATCCCATGGCCGAATCGAGCAGGGCGGAAGTCCAGCCGCCATGCACGGTTCCGAGCGGATTGTAGAAGCGTGCGGAGGGCGTTGCTTCGAACACGACGCGGCCGGTTTCGGCCTCCGCCAGCCAGATGTCCGTGGTTTGCGTAAAGGGTGGGGCCGGAAAGGTCTGGTTGAGCATGCCCTGCAGGAATGCCAAGCCGCTGGTGCCACCCGCGACGTCCTTTGGAACGATGCCGAACGTCTGCGCTGGATTGAGGGAGCTCATCGCAAATCCTGGTTCTGAGGACAATCATCTGCATATGCAGATAATACGCAATCAAGAAACTCTTATTGAGCCAATTGCTCAAGCATATGATCAAGCGAAGTGTTGAGGGCAATGGCGGCGCGTTCGCCCAGCATATGCTCGATCTCCTTTTGCGCCTTGGCCCAGGCAGGCTTCGCAGTCACATATGCGTCCCGGCCCTTGTCGGTCAGATGCAGGCGTCGCGAGCGGCGATCATCGGGATCATGCACGAGCACCAGCAGATTACGACGTTCGAGGGGCCGTAAGTTCCGCGTCAGCGTGGTCGGGTCGGTGATCAGCTTCTCGGCAAGCGCGCCGATGCCGATGCCGTCGAACGAGCGAATATGGCCCAGCAGGCTGAATTGGGTGACGGTCAGGCCGAACGGCTCGAGATGCTGGTCGTAGATCTGAGTCATGCGGCGCGCGGCCTTACGCAGACGCAGACATGTGCACCCAGACGAGACAAGTTTGATGCGTTCTTTCTCAGGCGCCATGAGACAGCTATTATCTGCATATGCAGATAATAGCAAGAGCGTCGCGCGCACGCAAAATTGCCAAACTCCCCAGGCCTCAATCCGGAACGAGGCCGCCGTCCACGTTGAACGACTGCCCTGTGATGTTGCGTGCGCCGGGTGAGGCAAGAAACAGGACCATGGCGGCAATGTCTTCGGGCTCATTGGCACGCTCGATCGGAATGACCTTGAGCGCCCGCCGCAGGGCCTCGTCAACGCTGATGTTTTCCTTCTGCGCGATGACCCGGATGAGATCGTCGTACAGTTTTGTGCGCACGACGCCAGGGCATACGGCATTGACGTTGATGTTGTTCGAGCCTAACTGCTGCGCCGCTGTTTTGGTCAGGCTGATGACGGCGCCTTTGCTGGCAGCGTAGATGGCATTGGACGTGCCGGCGAAACCTTTGCCTGCGATCGAGGCGATGTTGATGATGCGCCCGCTGCGGCGCGGGATCATCTCGCGCGCTACGCGCTGCAAGCAGAAGAACACGCCTTTGGCGTTGACGCGGTGGATGCGGTCCCAGTCCTCCTCGGTCAAATCCATGATGTAGGCCCGCCGCGTGACGCCCGCATTGTTGACAAGAATATCGATGCGGCCGAACACTTCGACCGCTTTGGCTACCATGCGGTCGATGTCAGCGACGCTGCCAATGTCGGTCTGCAGAGCCAGCCCGCGCCGGCCAAGTGCGGAAACAGCCGCTGCCGTCTCTTTGGCAGTCTCGGCGTTGATATCAACTACTACGACATCGGCGCCGGCCTTCGCCATTGCCAGCGCTGAGGCTTTGCCGATGCCTTGACCTCCACCCGTGACCAAGGCCACTTGACCCACCAATTCCATAAATCTCCTCCCGTGGATGCTGTTTGCGACATCGGATAGCCAACGCGCCTGCCGCGCCTGTATCCTAAGCCATTAGAGAGCGAGATGAAGGAGGCGATGAGATGGATACGATCCCGCAGCGCGCGCTGGGCAAGCAAGGGCTTAAAGTTCCAGCCATCGGACTTGGCTGCATGTCGCTCTCGGGCGTCTACGGGACGGCGGAGGATGCTGCTTCCGAGGATCTGATCCGCCATGCCATTGACCATGGCGTCAATCACCTGGACTCGTCGGATATGTACGGGTGGGGCCACAACGAGCAATTGCTGGGCCGCGCCATCAAAGGCCGGCGCGACCGCGTTGTGCTCGTCAGCAAGTTCGGTCAGGTACGCCGCGATGGGCAGCAAAATGGTGTCGATGGCCGGCCGCAGTATGTCATGCAGGCCTGCGATGCGAGCCTGAAGCGGCTGGGTGTGGACGAGATCGATCTCTACTACCAGCATCGCGTCGACCCGGCCGTGCCGATCGAGGAGACGGTGGGCGCCATGTCGCGCCTCGTCGAGCAGGGCAAGGTGCGCCACCTCGGTCTATCGGAAGCGGCGCCGGAGACGATCAAGCGCGCACACAAGGTACATCCGATTGCAGCAGTACAGACCGAGTACTCGCTGCTCTACCGAGCCGAGGCCGAGGAAACACGTCAGACCACGCGTGATCTCGGCATCGGCTTCGTCGCCTACTCCCCGCTCGGTCGTGGTTTTCTAACGGGGGCGCTGCAGAGCTTGTCTGACATCGATGGCCGGCGCTCGGCACATCCACGCTTCCAGGGTGAGAACTTCACGCGCAACCGCGAGCTGGTGGCGAAGATCGAAAAAATGGCGGCGGAGAAAGGTTGCACGCCGTCGCAGCTCACGTTGGCGTGGTTGCTGGCGCAGGGCTCCGACGTCGTCGCCATTCCGGGCACGCGCTACATCAAGCGTCTGGACGAGAATGTAGGCGCATTGCGGGTCACGCTTTCGCCGGAGGAAGTGGAGCGCATCACCGCGGCGGTGCCGCGCGGCGCGGTCGCCGGTACACGCTATCCCGAGGGGGGCATGAAGGCCGTCTACATTTGACGCTGTGAAACGGGGGAGGAGACGATGAAGCTCGGCATTTCCCTGCCGCTGGTCGATATCCAAGGTGATCCGGCCACCGTGCGGGATTTCGCGCAAGCGGCCGAGGGCCTCGGCTATCACCACCTGGCCGCGCCCGATCACGTGCTTGGTGTCAATGCCGCCAGCCGTCAGGGCTGGACACGCAACACCTCGAAGGACTTCTTCCACGATCCTTTCGTGATGTTCGGCTTTCTGAGCGCTTGCACGCAAAGAATCGAATTCTCGACCCAGGTCTTGATCCTGGCGCAGCGACAGACGGTGCTGGTCGCCAAACAGGCGGCTTCGCTTGATGTGCTGTCGGGTGGGCGTTTTCGGTTCGGTGTCGGTGTGGGCTGGAACGAGGTGGAGTTCGTCGGGCTGAACGAGAACTTCCGCAACCGGGGCCGGCGCTCGGAAGAGCAGGTGCAGGTGATGCAGGCGTTGTGGGCGGAGCCGCACGTCACGTTCAAGGGCGAGTGGCATACCATTGATGATGCCGGCATCAACCCGCTGCCTACGCACAAACGTATTCCCATCTGGTTCGGCGGCCACGCGGATGTCACGCTGCGGCGGATCGCCAAATTGGGCGACGGCTGGATGATGCTGGCGCACCCGATGGGTGAGACAGCGAATGCCGAGTTTGCGAAACTGCGCCGTTATGCCGAACAAGCTGGCCGCGATCCGCGTACGATTGGTATCGAAGTCTGGGTTTCAACGGGGCAAGGCGGTCCGGACGATTGGAGGCGGGAGTTTCAGGGTTGGAAAGCTGCTGGCGTGACGCATGTCACCCTCAACAGCACCTACGCCCGCGGACCACATGCGCGCATTGCCGGGAGGACAATGGCTGATCACATGGCTGCGATGCAGCAGTACCACGCTGCAGTCGCCGATCTCGTCTGACACCGACTATCCGTAACAAAACAGGCGGTCGTCGGGGCCGCCTGTTTCCAGATCGCCTTCTCTAGGGCGCGCTACTCGACAACCACGGCCGCCGTGGCCTTGTGCGTGCTGGTCCGCCGGACCTGCTTCACAGGCTTGGCCGGCCGCGCGGGGCGAGCGTCTTGCTCGTCGTTGCTCGGTGCGGCCGCTTGGGCTCCGAACTTCTGCCAGGTGACGGTGACCTTGGCGCCGACGTGGACGCGCGGATAAAGGTCGAGCACATCCTGATTGTACATGCGGATGCAACCCTTGGACACCGCGCTGCCGATGGTCCAGGGGGCGTCAGTACCGTGGATACGGTACGCGGAGGCCCCGAGGTACAGGGCACGCACGCCGAGCGGATTTATCGGGTGACCGCCAGGAACCCAATTCGGCAGACGCGGGTTCTCGGCCCGCATCGTGGCCGTCGGTGTCCATGAAGGGTTCTCCCGCTTCTGCGAGACACTGGTGACGCCTTCCCAGCGACTTTGCTCGCGCGGGATGGCGATCGGATAACTGAAGGCCTCACCCGGCCGGGTAATATAGTAGAGGCGCCGGTCGCTGAAGCTGACGACAACCTGGCCTGCGGAGAATTGAGGACTGAAGCGCACCGCCTCGCGGCCGCTACCGCCCAAGGTTTGACCTCCGCCCCACAGCCAGTCGCTACTTTGTGCATGCGCGCCCGGAGCAACAATGGTGGTGCCCAGCAAGCTGGCCACGGCCAGCAGCAAGCTTCCCGTTGTGCGTCTCGCGATCATCTCTTGTAGACCCCCGTTGTCCTCGCGCCGCTTTGTAGCCGGCCTTTATCAGACATTCCCTAAGACGAGCTTCCTTTGCCCAAAGCCGTCAAAGTAACGGCCGATCGCAGGCGGTTCTCCAACAACCGTCCCAAATGACCGACATGAACTGAACCACCACGCGGGCAACGCCACTGCAGTCGCTCGTGAGTTGCGGGAATTGTGGCGAGGTCTGGACAAAGACGCAACGAGACCTGGCGCCGCGCAAATGTTTTGCTGGTACATGTGGGAATTGAGCCACAATTCTCGTTACGCGTCAGAGGCTTTTGCTCGATGATGCGGAAAGGGCCCGCTCGTGCTGTCTCCCTCACACCGGCGATTATATTCCTATTTTGTATAATATGTGTTCTTCTTTTGTATTGACGACTCAGGGCGCGGGAGTCTAGAACAATAAGAGAACACGATGGCTAGGCCGTCGAGTTTGAAAGTGCGTGTTGCGCGGCTGGAAATCCAGAAAGCCCTTCCCTCAAGTCGGTTGCAGCCGGTGCAAGTTTGGCGATCCCCGAACGTATGCCCACGAGCGGGATTGCTGCAGTGCGTAGATGTGTTGAGTTTGGCGGGGGCGGTCCCCGATGCTCTCGCCATGAGGTGCGGATGGCCATCAGGTCGTGCTCAAGGTGTGCAACTCAGCGTTTGTGTATGTGCAGGCTGCCTGATGGTGCGTTATCGGATCAGCTTCCCCGAACTGGTCTGAGGCGCGTGAACGCGTAGTGTTGTGTGCGTTTGGAGGGCGGTGGTGCTTTTCCCCCGGACGACCCCTGTCCCGGCACTGCCGCTCTCCTACCCCGTGCTAACGGGCACCCTTGCTCGCGCCGTCGTGCAAACCGTGCTCTAGGATGGTCTCCAAGAGACTTGGGGCCACATGAGCGCCGCCAGCCGCAATATCAAGATCCGCGCCGCACGACCGCTACTGCTGTGGGCGCTCGCGCTTTGGCCGCTGGCGATGCTGCTCGGTCTCGTGGCCCTCTCGCCGGAAGCCTTGGCCCAACACTCCACTCCAGATCCCGAGGCCGCTTCAGGCCGCTCCGAGAAGCCTCTCGCGCGCGCTGTCCGGCACATGGTCGTAGCCGCCGATCCATCAGCGGTGGAGGTTGGTCGCGATATCTTGCGCCAAGGCGGCAGTGCGGTGGATGCAGCGATTGCGGTGCAACTCGTGCTCAACCTGGTCGAGCCGCAATCTTCGGGTCTCGGCGGCGGTGCGTTTCTGGTGCACTTCGATGCCGCTGCCAAAAGAGTGCAAACCTACGACGGCCGCGAGGTGGCGCCGGCTACCGCCAAGCCGGACCGGTTTCTTGCCAATGGGCGGCCGATGCCGTTCCGAGAAGCGGTGTTATCGGGACTGAGCGTCGGCGTGCCCGGCACGCCCGCCCTACTCGAGCTGGCGCACAAGCGGCACGGACGGTTGCCTTGGGCGCGCCTGTTCGAACCGGCGATCAGATTGGCGGTTGAAGGTTTCCCCGTCTCTTCTCGCTTGAGCACGCTGCTGCGCGAATATAGTGCCGGCAGCTTCGCGCCGGATGCGCGGCGCTATCTTTTTGATGCGACGGGAACCGCTTGGCCTGCAGGTCACCGTCTCGCCAATCTGCAATTCGCCGACACGTTGCGGACCATCGCGCAACAGGGGGCAGGGGCGTTCTATTCGGGCGCTATCGCGGAGGCGGTTGTGCGCGCAGTCGGCGAAGCGCCCGGCCGCAAGGGTGACCTGGCGCTGTCGGATCTGGCGAGCTATCGCGCGGTCGAACGACCGCCGGTCTGCATCGGCTATCGCGGCCGGCGCGTGTGCGGCATGGGTCCGCCGTCGTCGGGCGGCATTGCCCTTGCGCAGGCGCTGATGCTGCTCGAGCCGTTCGATCTCGGGCATGGGCGCCGCGCCGCCATGGGGGCGCCGGCGCTGCATCTGATCGCGGAGGCGGAGAAGCTCGCCTATGCCGATCGCGACCGCTACGTGGCGGACGGCGATTTCGTGCCCTTGCCGGCTGGCCTGCTCGATCCCGACTATATCAGCGCGCGCCGGGCGCTGGTCGATCCCTTTTCGGCAACGGACAAGAACTATGCCGGTACGCCTCCCGGCTCGGCGCGACAGGCGTTCGGCGAGGACGCGACCGTCGAGGCCGCCGGCACCAGCCACATCTCGATCGTTGACGCGGATGGGAACGCGGTCGCCATGACCACCACCATCGAAGCCGGTTTCGGCTCACGACTATGGGCCGCCGGCTTCCTGCTGAATAACGAGATGACCGATTTCTCGTTTCGTCCGCGCGCGGTCGACGGTCGGGTGATTGCCAACCGCGTTGAGCCAGGCAAACGGCCACGCAGCTCGATGGCGCCCACCATCGTGCTCGATCAGACTGGGCGCGTAGCTGCCGTGCTCGGCTCGCCTGGCGGCAGCCGGATTATCATCTATGTGCTGAAATCGCTTGTTGCCGTGATCGACTGGAGCATGGATGCGCAGGCGGCAGTGGCGCTGGAAAATTTCGGCAGCCGAGGCGGTGGTGTCGTCGAGCTGGAAACGACCATGCCGACGGCGCTGGATGCCATCATGCAAGCGCGGACGTCGAGGCTGGCAATCTGGCGGGCGCTCAGTCTCAAACCGTATGGGCATCGCATGGCCTTCGGTGTGCACACGTCTGGCCTGCACGTTATCGTGCGGCGGCAAGACGGTGCGCTGGAAGGCGGCGCCGATCCACGCCGGGAGGGGATTGCGCTCGGCGATTGAGCCGAGCTGCGAGAAGCGCCGGCTTGTGGGCAGCACTGTGTGTCGTCCCTTGACACAACTGAGCCCGACAAGGCAGTCTGCCTATTAACCAAGCAAGCCGCCGATTTTCTAATCCTCACTTCGTTCTTTCCGTCGAAGAGTTCAGGGGGGATTTTGATATGGCCGTAGCTTCCGCCACGCATGGCGACGTGGTTGATCATCGCGAGATCTACAAGGTACCGGACCCGCTGCCGCTGACGATCGGCGGTATGATCGCGGCAGTCGGACCTCAAGCCATCAACTTCGGTATCTCGATCGGCGGCGGCGAGGCGTACTTGCTGCCCAACGTCGCAGCGCGCGGTGCGCTCGGCTGGCATTGGCTGATGGTGATTTCGGTCATCGTCGAAACCGCTCTCGTCTATGAATGTATCAAATATAGCTGTTGCACCGGCCGCTCGTTCTTTGCGGGCACCAACGAGCTCGGGCCGCGCGGCTTCTGGCCGTGGTTCTGGGCCGTTGCCGCCATACTGACGTGGGCTTGGCCGGCATGGATGGGCGGTGCGGTCATTGCCGCTCAAAGGTTCACGGGCATCTCCACGCCGCAAGGCTGGACTCTTTTCGGCCAGGCACTGCCGCCGCAATATATCTGGGCGGTCTTGGCGCTCGTGCTTGTCCTCGTCGTGTTCTATTTCTCCAATCGCACGTACGCGTTTCTCGAGTGGTTCTTCAAAGTCATCATGGTGGTCAACATTGTGCTGGTGTTGGCGATCACGGTCATTGCGGCCAAGCCTGAAGACTACTGGATCATCCTCAAAGCTTACGCGGGCGTTCTGTTCTTCTATCCGGAATGGACCAAGGCCGTCACGCCGCTGGACATCGTCGCTCTCTACAATCAACCCGGCGGCAGCTTGATGTGGGTGAGCTTCTGGGTGGTGGCGGCGGGTTGGGGCATGGGCCGCTACTCCGGCCAGGTCACGGGTGTGCTGCGCCCGCCCGAGCACATCACCGCCCAAGAGCTGCGTTGGAACACCAACGACCCACAGGAAGTCGCGAAGATGCAGCAGTGGGTCAGGCTCGGCGGGATGAGCCTGATCATCTGGTGGGCGATCATCGGCGGCCTCATCATGACCTATCTCTACTCGGTCGCCGGATACGCCTATCTGCACAACCAGTTCCTGGCCACAGGAAAGGTGCCGAGCGGAGTGGAGGTGCCGCTGCAGATGGCGATCGTCGCGCAAGGCGTCATGGGCCAGGCTGCCGGTGCGCTCATGTTGATCGTGATCATGGTCACGCTGTATGACGCCCAGTTTCCGTTCTACGACACCTTCATCGGCCGCACGACCACCGACGCCATTGCGGTGACCACGCGGCTGGAAGAGAAGATCCCCTACCGCGTCTGGTACTTCGTCGTCGTCACTGCGGCAGTGCTGGCGGGCTTCTATCTGGTTCTCCAGCAGCAGCCCTTCTTCATGTGGTTGATGGTGGCGGTGGCGGCGGTCGTCTATCGCTGCATCGGCTCGGTGCAGATCATGATGATCAACAATCGTCGCCTGCCGCCGGAGTTCAAGGTGAGCGCGCTGAATACCTTCATTCTCTGGTTCAGCTTCGTCACCGGCCTCGTGGCGGTTGGCTACTGGGGCTACAACTCCTGGGGCGAGATCATGAAGAGGTTCGCGGGATGACGCGCCCCGAGGAGGGCAGGGCACTGGCCGTTCGCAGACACCTAACGGTGAGATCGATTGTCTGGCACGGCCTGATGCTCGTCTGGCTCGGGTTCCTGATCCGCGGTGTGTGGTGGATCTGGCCGGCGATCGAGGCGATGGAATTCAGCCAAGATCTCTTGGCCGGGGCGCTGTGGCTCACCATGGGCACCTTGGCCTGGGTTCTCGCCTTCAACTACGGCCGCCAGCGCTATTGGCAGCACTAGGCTTCAAGCGACCTCATGCCTGCCTGCTTGCGTCGCTGCCTGTGACGCGCAAGGTATAGGCTCTAGCCTATACAAAGTGCGCGGCAACGGTATGGATGCAGCAGCGGTGAAACAGCTTTCAATAGCGGTGATCGGCGGCGGAGTCTTTGGGCTGTGGCAGGCGTTTTTCCTGTCGCGCCGCGGCCACCAGGTCACGCTGTTCGAGGCGATGCCGGAAGCATCGGGAGGCGGGGCAAGCCGGTTTGCAGGCGCCATGCTCGCCCCCTATTGCGAGGCGGAAGCGGCTGAGCCGATCGTAAAGGAACTGGGTGTCCGCGGCTTGGCTCTGTGGCGGGAGGCGTTTCCGGCGGTTGTTGTACGCGGCAGCCTCGTGGTCGCGGCGGCGCGGGACCAGAGCGAACTCACCCGGTTCCAGCGTCTGACCGAAGGGCACCGGAGCGTCGATGCAGATGAGATCGGCCGGCTCGAGCCGGATCTCGCGGGACGCTTCGCACGCGGTTTATTCTTCGAGACGGAAGCTCACGTTGTTCCGCGCAGAGCCTTGGCCGATCTCGTAGCGGCTGCACGCCGGCAGGGTGCCGAGCTTTGCTTCGGCCAGGCGGTTCCCGATCCGGTCTGGCAAGCAGGTTCGAATGGCAGTGTCGTCATCGACTGCCGCGGCATGGGAGCGCGCAGCGAACTACCGAGCCTGCGCGGTGTGCGCGGAGAGATGGCGGTGCTGCGGGCACCGGAGGTCAAGCTGTCGCGCACCGTGCGGCTGCTCCACCCGCGGTTCCCCCTCTATCTCGTGCCGTGGGACGATAGCCTCTACATGATCGGTGCTACGGTGATCGAGCGTGAGGATGCCAATCCGGTGACCGTGCGCTCTGCGCTGGATCTCCTGGGCACCGCCTATGCCATTCACCCGGCTTTTGCCGAGGCGGAGATCGTCGAGCTATCCGCAGGGGTCCGCCCGGCCTTTCCGGATAACGTTCCGAAGGTCGTGGCTCGGGGACGGCGGCTGTTCGTCAACGGTGCCTATCGGCACGGCTATCTGCTGGCGCCGGTGATGGCCGAAATCGTTGCCGATCACCTCGAGACAGGTGCTGTGCACCCCTTGATGATCGTTGCCGATGCCTGAGGCGTGGTAGACTAAAAAAATAGGGACGCTCCTGTCCGCAGCGCAGGCATACGAGGAAGGGGCAAACGGAGGTTCACGCTCGACGGAGATCGCCATGGCGCTGTCCTACATGTCCGGGTTCGGCAACAGCTTTGAAACGGAAGCGCTGCCGGGTGCGCTGCCGGTCGGGCGCAACTCGCCGCAGAAGTGCGCCTATGGGCTCTATGCCGAGCAGCTTTCCGGGTCGCCGTTCACGGCGCCGCGGGCCTCCAACGAGCGCTCCTGGCTATATCGTATCCGCCCGTCGGTGAAGCATTCCGGCCGCTTCACCAAGGTCGACGGCGGATTGTGGCGCACGGCGCCCTGCCATGAGCACGAGATGCCGATCGGGCAGCTCAGGTGGAGCCCGCTGCCGATACCGAAGGAGAAGCTGACCTTCATCGACGGCATGCGCACGATGACGACGGCTGGCGATGCCGGCACGCAGACGGGAATGGCTGCGCACATCTATGTCGCCACGCAATCCATGCGCGATGCCTGCTTCTACAACGCCGATGCCGAGATGCTGATCGTGCTGCAGGAGGAGCGGCTGCGCTTCTGCACCGAGTTCGGCATCATCGAAGCGGAGCCCGGTGAGATTGTGGTGATCCCGCGTGGTGTGAAGGTGCGCGTCGAGCTGATGGGCGGGCCGGCTCGCGGCTACGTGTGCGAGAATTATGGCGGCGCCTTCACGCTGCCCGAGCGCGGCCCGATCGGCGCCAATTGTCTTGCCAACGCTCGCGATTTCCTCACGCCGGTGGCGGCCTACGAGGATCGCGAGGAGCCGTGTCACTTGACGGTGAAGTGGGGCGGTACATTGTGGCGCACGCGGCTTGGCCACTCGCCGCTCGACGTGGTGGCCTGGCACGGCAACTATGCGCCCTACAAGTACGATCTGCGCCGCTACTCGCCGGTCGGGGCAATCTCGTTCGATCACCCCGATCCGTCGATCTTCTCGGTGCTCACCGCGCCGTCGGAGACACCAGGCGCCTCGAACATCGATTTCGTCATCTTTCCGGAACGCTGGATGGTGGCCGACAACACGTTCCGCCCGCCGTGGTATCACCGCAACATTATGTCGGAGTTCATGGGTCTCGTTTACGGCGTCTATGACGCCAAGCCCGAGGGCTTCACGCCCGGCGGCGTCAGTCTGCACAACTGTATGCTGCCGCACGGGCCGGATGCACAGGCCTTCGAGCATGCGAGCAGCGTGGAGCTGAAACCGGTCAAGCTGACGGGCACGCTGGCCTTCATGTTTGAGACGCGGTTTCCTCAGCGCGTGACGGCTTACGCAGCGGACCTGGAGACGTTGCAGACGGACTATGCGGACTGCTGGGCGGGTCTCGCGAAGCGATTTAATCCCGAACGGCCCTGAACGGCAGTCTTTCAAGGGAATTGTATGAAGCTGGCCACGCTGAGAAATGGAACGCGTGACGGCGAGCTGGCGCTGGTCTCGCGCGATCTGTCGAAGGCCGTGCGCACCAGCGACGCCATCGCGGGCTTGGCGACGCTTCAGCAACTGCTCGACGAATGGGATGCTCATGTGCTGGCGGCCGAGCGCGTCTATGCCGAGCTGAACGAGGCTGCGGAGGGCGGGGAAGCGCGCTTGCCAATTCTCGACTTTGATCCTGCCCGGGCGATGGCGCCGCTACCGCGCGCCTATCAATGGGCGGATGGCTCGGCTTACATGAATCATGTCGAGCTGGCGCGCAAGGCGCGCGGGGCCGAGCTGCCTGCCAGCTTTGCCACGGACCCACTCATGTACCAGGGCGGGTCCGACAGCCTGCTCGGCGCGTGCGACCCCATCGAGGTGGCGGACGAGAGCTGGGGCATCGATCTGGAGGGTGAGATCGCCGTCATTCTCGGCGATGTGCCGATGAGTGTATCCGTTGCCGATGCGCTCGCCCATGTGCGCCTCGTCGCGCTGGTCAACGATGTGTCGCTGCGCAATCTGATACCAGCTGAGATCGCTAAGGGGTTCGGGTTCTTCCACGGCAAGCCCTCGTCGGCATTCTCGCCTGTCGCGGTGACGCCGGACGAGCTGGGTGAGGCCTGGCGCGACGGCAAAGTGCACCTGCCGCTGCTGGCTTACGTCAACGGGGATCTGATTGGGAAACCCAATGCTGGGCGGGACATGACGTTTTCTTTCGCACAGCTGATTGCGCATGCCGCCAAGACGCGGCGCTTGTCGGCCGGCACAATCCTGGGCTCGGGCACGGTGTCGAACAAGGGCGAGGGCGGCGACCCCGGCAAGCGTGTGGATGAGGGCGGCGCCGGCTACACATGCCTCGCCGAGGTGCGCGTCGTGGAGACTTTGCTCCAGGGCAAGCCGCGCACTCCGTTCTTGAAATGGGGCGATCGCGTGCGCATCGAGATGCTGGATGCGGCGGGGCAATCCGTGTTCGGGGCCATCGATCAGAAGGTTGTGCCGCATAGCGTGTGAGCTGCCGCAGGAGATGATGTGCTGACGCCATCGGAGCCTTTCCCGCAAAGCCTGCCGCTCAATGGCGAAGGTCTTCGCCTGCTCTCGCCAGCGCATGCTGCCGAGATCGCCGCCAGCTTTGACCTGACGCGCCTGCCAGCGGGATTTCATGCCGATCCGTATCCGGTCTATCACGCGCTCAGGATGCACGCGCCCGTGCACCGCATGCCGAGCGGTGGCTGTATTCTGAGCCGCCACGCTGATCTCGAGGCGGTCTACAAGGACACCGCCACGTTCTCTTCCGACAAGAAGCGCGAGTTCGGCCCCAAGTACGGCGGTAGCCCACTGTATGAGCACCACACCACCAGCTTGGTGTTCAACGATCCACCGCTGCACACGCGCGTGCGCAAGATCATGGCTGGTGCGCTGACCGCGCGTGCCATCGCCGGTATGGAGCATCCCGTGAATGAGCTGGTCGATCGGCTGCTCGATCAGATGACCGGCCGGGCGCAGGTCGATCTGATCGAGGATTTTGCCGCCGCCATTCCGGTCGAGGTGATCGGCAACCTTCTGGCAGTGCCGCGTGACGAGCGCGGGCCGTTGCGAGCGTGGTCCCTGGCGATCCTTGGCGCGCTGGAGCCTGTGCTTACACCCGAGCAACACGAGCATGGCAATCGCGCGGTCGCCGAGTTCATCGACTATCTGCGCCGCCTCGTTGCCGACCGGCGTGCGCGCCCGGGCGATCCGGACGAGGACGTGCTGACGCGCCTCATTCTCGGGGAGAGCGATGGCCAGCGGCTGACGGAAACCGAGCTGCTGCAGAACTGCATCTTCATTCTCAACGCGGGTCACGAGACGACGACCAATCTTATCGGCAACGGCTTGTTTGCGTTGATGCAGTGGCCGGAGGAACGCGCGCGCTTGATTGCCGAGCCCATGCTGATCAAAGCGGCGGTGGAGGAGTTTCTGCGCTTCGAGAGCTCCAATCAGCTCGGCAACCGGATTACCACGCGTGCGATAGAGATCGGCGGTGTGGCGATGCCGGCGCATACGCCCGTGACGCTGTGCATCGGTGCGGCCAATCGCGATCCGGAGCGCTTTGCTTCTCCCGATCGCCTCGATATCGGCCGGCAGCCCAATCGGCATCTGGCATTCGCGTCGGGGCCGCATCTGTGTGTCGGCATGAACGTGGCGCGGCTGGAAGGCCGCATCGCCATCGAGCGCTTTCTCGCCCGCTTCCCGCACTATCGCCTCGCAGGCGAGCCCCGGCGCGGCGGGCGTGTGCGCTTTCGCGGATTTCTTTCGCTTCCCGTGATAGTCCACTAGGCAAACACCAACGAGGAAACAGGAATGGCCCAGGGTTTTGCCTCTTCCGGCGACATGGCCGAGAAAAAGATTACGTTCGCGGAGATCGGCCGCGATCTTTACGCCTTCACGGCAGAAGGCGACCCGAACTCCGGCATCATCATCGGTGACGACGGTGTGATCGTCATTGATGCCCAGGCGACGCCGGTGATGGCCGGGCTGGTCATCGAGCGCGTGCGGCAGATAACCGACAAGCCGATCAAGTACGTGGTGCTGTCGCACTACCATGCCGTGCGCGTGCTCGGCGCCTCGGCCTACAAGGCGCAGGAGATCGTGGCCTCGGACAAATGCCGCGCCATGATCGTGGAGCGCGGGAAGGAGGACTGGGACTCCGAGTACGGCCGCTTTCCGCGCCTCTTCCGGGCCGCCGAGACGATACCGGGCCTCACCTGGCCGACCGTGACTTTCCGCGAGAAGATGACACTGTGGTTGGGTAAGCGTCGCGTTGATCTGCTGCATGTCGGTCGTGCACATACGGCCGGAGACATCATCGCCTACGTGCCGGATGCCAATGTCGTGTTCTCCGGCGATATCGTCGAATATAAGTCGGCCTGCTATTGCGGGGATGCGCATTTCACCGACTGGCCAGCGACGCTCTCGCGCCTTGGCGCGTTCCGAGCGGACGCGCTGGTACCAGGACGTGGCGATGCGCTGGTCGGCGCGGACACTGTGGCGGAGGGCATCACGCTCACGCGCGAGTTCCTCCGCGACACCTACGAGCCCGTGCAGCGCGGCGTGGCGCGCGGGGCATCCCTCAAGGAGTGCTTCGACGAGACGACAGCCGCCATGCGTCCCAAGTACGCGAGCTGGCCGATCTTCGAGCACTGCCAGCCGTTCAACATCGCGCGCGCCTACGACGAGGCGCAGGGCATCGACAACCCGCGCATCTGGACGGCGGAGCGTGACCGCGCCATGTGGGCAGCCCTGCAGGGATAGGAGGCACATATGGCGGGTGCGCCGCCTGGCCGATTTGCCTATCGGCGCTCGGCCGACCAGGGAAGGCGAGAGCCAACGCATCATCCCGTGGTGATCGTCGGTGCCGGACCAGTTGGCCTCGTGCTGGCGCTGGACCTGGCGCGCAAGGGCCATCGCACGGTCGTGCTCGACAGGCGACAGGGCCTTTCGGATGGCAGTCGCGCCATCTGCTGGTCGAAGCGCACGCTGGAGATCATGGGGCGTCTGGGCCTTGCCGATGATCTCATTGCGCGCGGTGTCACGTGGAAGACCGGCAAAGTGTTCAACGGAACGCGCGAGGTTTATCAGTTCGATCTGCTGCCCGAGGAGGGGCACGAGCGGCCGGCGTTCATCAACCTGCAGCAGTTTCTGTTCGAGGCCGCCTGCGTGGCGCGCGCGGAGGAGAGCGGTTGCGTCGCTCTGCGCTGGGGTCATGAGGTAACGGCGCTGCAGACGCGCGGCGACGGTGCTCTGCTCGAGATCGCAACGCCGGACGGGCCCTACAAGCTCACGGCCGGCTGGCTGATAGCAGCGGACGGCGCACGCTCCACGGTGCGGCGGGCGCTGGGCCTCGGCTTTACGGGACAGACGTTCAACGATCAGTTCCTGATCTGCGACGTGAAGCTCGAGATCGAGCGACCAACCGAGCGCTGGTTCTGGTTTGATCCGCCGTTCAACCCTGGCCAGTCGGCGCTGCTGCATCGGCAGGCCGATAACGTCTGGCGGCTCGATTTCCAAATCGGTGCTGACGCAAACCGGGACGAGGAGACGCGACCGGAAAACGTGGCGCGCCGCGTCAAAGGCATGCTTGGTGATGTGGACTTCACCTTCGAGTGGATCAGTTGCTATCAGTTCCAGTGTCGCCGCCTGGAGCGTTTCCGGAAGGGGCGTATCGTGTTTGCCGGAGATGCGGCGCACCAGGTCTCGCCGTTCGGCGCGCGCGGCGGCAACTCCGGCATCCAGGACGCCGACAATCTGGCATGGAAGCTCGATTGTGTGCTGCGTGGGGAGGCGCCGGAGCGGTTGATTGACAGCTACGATGCGGAGCGCCGGCGAGCGGCGGACGAGAACGTTCTCGCGTCCACCCGCTCGAGTGATTTCATCACGCCCAAGGGACCCGGTGCGCGGATCTTGCGAGATGCCGTGCTGGCGCTTGCGGAGACAGAACCGTTCGCGCGGCGTTTCCTCAACTCGGGGCGATTGTCGCTGCCGGCGACCTACGATGGCTCGGACTTGAATTCGCACGATGGATTTGCGCCCAGCGATACGCCCGCGCTTCGCCCTGGCGCGCCGGCCAGTGACGCGCTAGCTGGTAATGGCTGGCTGCTGCAGGGGTTGGGCGACGAGTTCACGGGTGTCTGGTTTGCGCGCGATGGTGCGCTGCCGGATGAGGCTTCCGCATCCATATCGCCTATCATTGTCAGCGATGCGTTGGCGTGCGCGCGCTACGGTGCCGCGCACGAGCCTGCCTTCTATCTCTTTCGCCCCGATCAACATGTTGCCGCGCGCTGGCGCACGTTCCCGCCATCGCTAGCTGAGGCCCGCGCGCGTGCGCTTGCCGCCGCTTAGAGCGCGATCGCCTCACATGGAAGCACTGCCGCTTCCATGTGTCCGCGCGCAGCGCGGCTCCGCCGCGCCGCGTGAATCGCACTCTACAACTTAGAGTGTAGAGCAGGATTTACGCTTCGGCCGAGAGGTATCGATTGCGCTAAAGTGATTCAATCCGAAGCGATCCTGCTCTAGGTGTTTTCCATGCCCTTGCAGCGCAATCCCAATCTCACGGACGGCGACAGCATCTACAATACCATCATCGATGCGCACCGAGGATTGAATGACGCCGAAAGTGCAGCGCTGAACGCGCGTCTCGTGCTCCTGCTCGCCAATCACATCGGCAACGAGGCTGTCATTCGCGAGGCAATTGAAGTCGCGCGGAACGTGCCGGCGCCGCCTAGTCAGTGACTCTCAAGCCGCAACCGTGCCCGCCTTAACTGTGCTCGGCGGTACTTCGCCTGGTACAGAAGGGGGCGGCTCGACAGCCTGTTGCGACACGCGCTCCTTCACCATCGCCGTGGCTGCGAGATAGTCCGGCTTGCCTGAGCCGAGCAGCGGCAGGCGGTCCAGCAGCATGACCTCGGCTGGCACTGAAAGATCCGAAGCTCCCTTGAGCTTGGCATGGCGCAGCAAGGCTTCGCGTGTGGCGCTCTTCTCCTGTGTGAGCAGAATGAGGCGCTCGCCCTTGCGCGCATCCGGCACGGCAACGACGATGGAAGGCGAGGATGGCCACAGCTCGGCGGCCATCGCCTCGACGGCAGCGAGTGAGACCATCTCGCCGGCGATCTTGGCGAAACGCTTGGCGCGTCCTTTGATGCTGATGAAGCCGTCCGCATCGATGGTGACGATGTCACCGGTGTCGTGCCAGCCGCCGGGCGGGGGCTCGAGCACACCAGGGTTCTCGGCGCGGTAATAGCCGAGCATGACGTTGGGGCCGCGCACGAACAGACGGCCGCCTTCCTCGATGCCGGGCACCGGCTCGAGGCGTGCCTGCATCAGCGGCGAGAGGCGGCCGACGGTGCCGATGCGGTTGGCGTGCGGTGTGTTCATGGCAAGGACGGGCGATGTCTCGGTGACGCCGTAGCCTTCCAGGATGCGCACGCCGAACTTCTCCATGTAGACCTGTCGCGTGCGATCCTTGACCGCTTCGGCGCCGGCCATGATGAGGCGGAGATCGTGGAAGTCGTAGGGGTGGGCGGAGCGCGCGTAACCGTTGAGGAAGGTGTCGGTGCCGAACAGGATTGTGGCGTTGGAGCCGTACACGAGCTCGGGCACGATGCGATAGTGCAGCGGAGAGGGGTAGAGATAGAGCGGGATGCCGCCGACCAGCGGCATCATCATGCCGCCGGTTAGTCCGAAGGAATGGAACACGGGCAGCACGTTGAACACCTTGTCCTCGCCGTTGGCGGCAAAGCGCGTGAGGCACTGGGCGCAGTTCGCCAGGATGTTGCGGTGGGACAGGACGACCCCTTTCGGCAGTCCCTCTGAGCCCGACGTGAACAGAATGACGGCCGCATCATTGGGCTGGCGCTGCGCTTGCGGCTTCGTGCCCTGCATCAGCCCGCGCAGTTTATCGGTGGGCTGAATGCGTGCACGCACGTCCTCCAAGTAGACGATGCGCACGCTCTCCTCGAGCTTGTCGATGACGGCGGTCAGGCGCGCCTTCTCGACGAAGGCTTGCGACGTGAGGATCACCTGCGCCTTGGCCGCATTGCAAGCAGCGAGCAGGTTGGCGGCGCCAGCGGTGAAGTTCAGCATCGCCGGCACGCGGCCGATCGACTGCAGGGCGAAGAACGTGACGGCGACGCCGACGGAGTTCGGCAGCAGCACGCCGACGGCGGCGCCCACGGGAGCTTCGCGCTCGAGCTGTGCGCCGAGCGCCTGAGCGCCAAGGATGAGCTTGCGATAAGATAGCTTGCCGCCGAGCGGGTCCTCGACCGTGGTGCCGTGCGGAGCGCGCGTGTCCTTCGCGGTGACGAGTGCCGAGAACAGCGTCTGGTCGATGTTGGCGGTCGCCACGGCGCTGTCGATCATGATGTCGTGGAGCTGGGCACCGGCGGCATGGCGGCGGGCGCGACCCTTCAGCTCGGCTGCGACAGTGAGCTTCCTGGGCTTCAGGATCGTAATGGTGGTCTTGGGCAACCAGGTCTTGCGGATCTGCGTGCTGCGGAGATAGCCGAGGGGCGAGCGCTCGGGTCCATCTATGCGGACCGGCACGATCCAGGCGTCGGCCTTCTCGGCGATCATGGCAGTGCCATCGTAGACCTTCATGAGGCCGCCGGTGACCGTGATGCGCCCCTCGGGGAAAATGACGATCGTCTGTCCGCCTTTCAGCGTGTTGACGAGACCGCGCGCGGCGAGCGGCTTGGTGGGATCGAGCGTGTAGGTGTGGATGACCTTGAGGAACGGCTTCACCCACCAGGCCGTGGCGATACCGGAGTCGACGGCGAAGGCCGCATGCCCGGGCAGGATCGAATGCATGAGCGGGCCATCGAGCAGGCTGACGTGATTGGGTGCGATGACGACGCGCTCGCCTGCACTCGGCAGGTTCTCCAACCCGTTCACCTCGAGCCGAAGGAAGAACTTGAAGATGTAGCGGGCGACATCCTGCACGCCGTCGCGGCCCCAGGACCACAGCACGAGCCCGGTCGCGGCGAGGTTCGCCAGCGCCAGCAGCACGAACAGAGAGCCGACGCCTGCACCGATCCCTTGCAGCACCGCCACGGCGAGGCTGGCCAAGGTCATGTAGGCAGCGGAGAGGATGTTGACTGCGGCGACCACCCGCGCGCGGCGGTCTACCGGTGCCCAGGCCTGCACGGCGGCGAACGAGGGGACGATGTAAAGTCCGCCGGCAAAGGAAAGCCCCAGCAGTGCGACGATGAGCGGCAAACCACTCGCGCGGGCCAGGAACTCGCCCACGCTCATGCTCACGACACCCGGCTCTACGCGCCACGCGATCACGGCCAGACACAAACAGAAGACGGCCATCAGGAAAGCACCGAGCGGCACCAGCGCCAGGTTCGGCCGGCCGTGACTCGCGCGCGCGGCCGCAATAGAGCCGAGCGCTATGCCGATCGTGAATGCGGCCAGCGCGAGTGTCACGACGCCTTCGGTGCCGCCGATCCGGTCTTTGATGAGCGTCGGCAGTAGCGACAGCGCAACCGCGCCCACCAGCCAGAACCACGACACGATCTGCGCGCCGACCCACAGGCGATTGTCGGTCTTGAGCTCGTTCACGAGCGCCCAGGTCGACAGCAACGGGTTGGGTGTGATGGCGAGGTCGGGAGACGCAGCACCGGTCGCCGGGATCAGCCGAGCCGATCCCCAGCACGCGATTGCCAGCACCATGACCAGGCCCGCAATCATCCAGGCGCTGCCGCCCTCCGCGATCACGAGGCCGCCGGCGATAGTGCCGCCGAGGATGGCGAGGAACGTCGCCCCCTCCACCAGGGCGTTGCCGGCCGACAGCTCCTCGGTCCTCAGGTGGTCGGGAAGAATGCCGTATTTGACCGGACCGAACAGCGCACCGATCACACCAAAGAGGGCGAGCGCGAGGAACAGCAGTGGCACCGAATGCAGCAGGAAGCCGAGTGCCGCCACGACCGCTACGCCGATCTCGGCGAGTTTCACGCGCTCGGCGACGAAAGCCTTGTCGTGTCGGTCGGCCAGTTCGCCGCCGAGCGCCGACAGGAGAAAGAACGGCGCGATGAAAACCGCGGTGGCCAGTGTCACCAGCGCCGGCCCGTGCGTGCTGCCGATCTTGTAGAGGACCAGGATGCCGAGCGCCGTTTTGACGAAGTTGTCGTTCAGCGCCGAGAAGAACTGGCACCAGAACAGGGGCGCAAAGCGCCGCGCGGTCATGAGGGCCGTGAACATGCTCGAGGTCCTGGGTGTGCTGTCCCGACACTGAAGATTGGCGGAGCCGGTATCGCCAACCCATAGAAGTCTATCGGAGATTCCGGTTAATGAATGCGCGCATGCGCAAGGATATACGGGTGAGAACCCGGGAGCCTGAAGCCGCCGAAACGCGGCGTGAGGACGAGCCGCGCATCGTGATCCAGCACGAGATGGGCTGCCCGGAAAGCCGGGCCGAGCATCACGTCAATAAGGCGCGTCAGCATGCGAATCTCCGGTGCCGGCAGCGTCTCCGAGCTACATAAGCTGTCAATGAACTATGTTCAATATATGGCGGAGAAATATGATTTGGCGCCCGTAATTATGGGCGCGAGAGGCAAAGTGGAGCCGGGCATCGTTCAGCCGGTCGACCTTGCGCTACTCAAGGGCTCAACGATGCCCAGTCTCGGCTGTCCCCGGGACCCGCTGCGACGCTCCGCTGGTCTGGCAGCCAGCCGCAGAAGGCAATCGGACGACGGCACGCGGATCGTAGGTAGGGGCGCGCCACTGCAGTCCGGCACACCCCGGTGATCCGAGACACCCATGAATGTGACGCCACCTGCCGCGGCGGGGATTACTTTCTTCTTCATCCCGTCCCAACCGGTCAGCGAACGTGGCCAATAGCTCGACATTGCCTCATGTTGAGGGGCTCTTGCGGGAGCGTTGCGCTATGCTTGCGCCAGTGTTGACCTACCTTGAGCGGCCCGCCCCTCCTGCGAGGGCAGCTCCCGGCTTTCAGCCCGCATCCAGCAGCCCAGTACAGAAACAATACCGGCGGACGCTGCGGCGCTCTTTGCGGACCTCTTACGGCGGTCGTGAAGCATGGAAAAAATGAGGAACAGCGGGTCCGCGCGCCGCAGCGAAAATCCCGGCCGGTCTCGCTGGTACATTTCCTGTACTGGAAGTCGAGCCCCCTGATGGGATTTATGGGCCATTCGCATCCTACGCCAAGGGAGTTCCGTCATGACCGACAATGCACCCATAAGGACCGAAGCGGGAGAAACGCCGAGCCGCATCGCCATCGCGCGCGAGCTCGGCAAGATTTTCGGCCAGCGCGCTGACGCCACGACCGACGAGGATCGGTTTGTTGCCGAGAACTTCGAGCTGCTCAAGACGTCGGGCCTCGTCGAGGCGGGCGTGCCCACAGCGCTGGGCGGCGGCGGCGCCGATGTCGACGAGCTGGCGGCGATCCTGCGCACGCTCGCCTATCATTGCGGTTCCACCGCGCTGGCCTTGTCCATGCACACCCACAACGTGGCGGTCCCGGCGTGGCGCTGGACGCACCAGAAGGTGGCGGCCGTCGAGCCGCTGCTCAAGCGCATCGCCAGTGAGCGCATTATTCTTCTGTCGAGCGGTGGCTCTGATTGGATTGGCGGCTCCGGCAAGGCCGAGAAGGTCGAGGGCGGCTATCGCATCACCGCGCGCAAGATCTTCTCCTCTGGCGCTCCGGCCGGCAGCCTTTTGATGACCAGCGCAATCTACGAAGCCGATGGCGAGCCGCCCATGGTGCTGCACTTCGGCATGCCGATGAACTCGCCGCACGTCAAGGTACTGGACAACTGGCGCACGCTTGGCATGCGCAGCACCGGCTCCCACGATGTCATGATCGACGGCCACGTCATTCCCGAAGCCGCGGTCGCCGTCAAGCGCAAGGCGGGCGAATGGCATCCGCTCTTCCACATCATCGCCACCATCGCGTTCCCGCTCGTCTACAGCGTCTATCTCGGCGTGGCGGAGAGTGCACGCGACATCGCCATCGGCCTCGCCAAGCGCAAGACACCCCGGACCGCACGCCATCGCCCTGGCCGGGCGGATGGAGACGGAGTTGGCCGGTGCACGGCTCGCCGTGGAGTCGATGCTGGCAGCCGTTCGCGTCAACGCGCCGTCAGCCGCGACAGTCAATCAGGTGATGATCGGCAAGCAGCTCGCCACGCGTCATGCGCTGGCCGCTGTTGAGCTCGCCATGGAGCTGGCCGGCGGCGCCGGGTTCTATCGCGCGGCAGGCCTCGAGCGTCGGTTCCGCGATATCCAGGGTGTGCGTTACCACCCGCTTCAGGCTGGTCCGCAGACCGAGTACGCCGGGTCGATCGCGCTCGGGCTGCCGGTCGAGCGGGTCTACTGAGACGTGCGACCGCCGGAGCTGTGACTGCACGCAGCTCCGACGATTTTCGGCGGTGGGGATCGCAATACGTCCTGCGATATTGCATGGCGTGTAACGAGTGCAGTCCCCACCGCTGCCATGCAGCATGCCGTTTCGCTGCGTCTCACTCAGCAACCGATCATGCTGGTCGGGCCGGCATCTTTACGGGCCGCGTGATCGTGTCATCAGGGGCGGCTCTGCAGTTGGGCCGCAATGGCCTGCACATCCGATCGCTTCATGAATTCATCGTGGATGTTGCACAGCGTTATCTTCAGATAGCTGCGCGTGGTGGGAAAATCGGCGCTGCGAATCTCTTTCTTGATGGGCATCAAGTCCCAATAGGCTTTGGCGTAAGGCTCGGGAATGTCCTTGGCCCGCTTGGGCGCATGCAGGCTGACCGACTGCAGACGGCGCGCTAGCTCGGCGCGCGCATCGCTCCAAGTCTGCTGATCGAGCGCTGCCGGGGCCGGGTAGCGGTCGAAGACCGAGAGCACGAGGGTGCTCAGCTCCTCGAGCTGCCGCGCCTGCTCGGACCCGGCATGCGGACGCAGGATGCCCTCTACAACTTCTCCCACCATGGCCAGCCCGAGTGGATAGGCGCTCCAGCGCGACCGCTCCAGCGCATCGAGAAACTCCTGCTCCGAGAACAATACCTTGGCATAGTGGCCGGCGCGGGCTCGCGAATATTCGTGGAGGCCCTTTTGCACAAGAAAGGCCGATTGCTCGTCGATGAAATCTGCGACCCCGCTCAGGTCGCTGATAGGCGGCTTGCGCCAGAAAAGCAGGTCCCGCAATTTCACTGCGTACTCCAGGTTTTTCGCCCGCGCCTTCAACGAAAGTCTATGCGACCGCAGGACTGCATAATGTTAGCCTTTCGTAACAAAGTGCGCGTTTCTGTGAGTCCGAGACCGGCTCGAAGACCGGGCGGAACAGCAGCACTGGGGGCGTCGCGACGGGCGCGTCTCCTCGGTCTACGCTGCAGCCGGAACCGCCAAGTTGCAGGGGAGGAGGAGACGTCCATGGCCAGCTCCAACGATCAAGCTCATTGGAGAAGTACCACCACCTTGATGCTGACGCATCTGGGGATCTGGTTCTTCTTCGGCTACATCATCCATATGTTCGTGAACACCCTGAACCAGTTCACTGTCCCGATCCTCAAGTTTCCGCTCGGCTTCTACATGGCCGCGCAGGGATCGCTGATCGTGTTCGTTGTGATGCTGTTCGTGTTTGCGTGGCAGCAGGACAAGATCGATCGCGAGCACGGCGTCGCGGAAGACGACTGAGGGGGGAAGGGCAATGGCTACGCAGGCAGGTCAATCCAGCGCGGACTTCTATAAGCAGCTGGGTCGCATGTACGGGATGTACACAGGGGCCTTTCTGGCCTTCATTGTGTTCGTCGCGATTCTCGAGCAGCTCCGGGTTCCGAACTTCATCCTCGGCTATCTGTTCGTGTTCTTCACCCTCGCCGTCTACGCCATCATTGGCGTTGCAACGCGGACGGCACAGGTCTCCGAGTACTACGTCGCGGGCCGGCGCGTCCCGGCCTTCTACAACGGCATGGCGACAGGCGCCGATTGGATGTCGGCGGCTTCGTTTGTCGGCATGGCCGGCACGCTATTCCTTGCGGGCTACGATGGCCTCGCCTGGGTGCTGGGTTGGACCGGCGGTTTCGTGCTGGTATCGATCCTGGTCGGGCCGTACCTGCGCAAGTTCGGCGCCTATACCGTGCCTGACTTCATGGCGTTCAGGTTCGGCGGCAACTTCGCCCGTTTCCTCGGCGTCATTGTTCTCGTTTGCTGCTCCTTCACCTATGTGACGGCGCAGATCTTCGGCACCGGTCTCATCGCTTCGCGCTTCCTGGGAATGCAGTTCGAGGTCGCAGTCTTCGTCGGGCTCGTCGGCATTCTGCTGTGCGCCATGCTCGGTGGCATGCGGGCGGTAACGTGGACGCAAATCGCACAGTACATCGTCCTCATCATCGCCTACCTCACGCCGATCATTATTCTGTCCACCAAGAAGTACGGCATCCCAGTCCCACAGCTCACCTATGGGCAGGCGCTGGCGGACATCACTGCACGCGAGCAGGAGATGCTGCAGACGGGCTTGGCAACAGCGGCCACGCTCAAACCTCATATCCAACCATTCATCAACTATTCTCCGCTGAACTTCTTCGGCATCATCTTCTGCATGATGGTCGGCACAGCTTCGCTGCCGCACATTCTCATGCGCTACTTCACCACGCCTTCCGTGCGTGAGGCCCGTAAATCGGTGGGCTGGTCGCTGTTCTTCATCTTCCTCCTCTACTTCTCGGCGCCGGCTTACGCTGCGTTCTCGAAGCTGGAGGTCTATACCAACATCATCGGGCGTGACGTTGCTTCGATCCGTCCGTGGATGTTCACCTGGGGTGAGCTTGGACTGATCCAGATTTGCGGCAAGAACGCTGCCAGCGTGCAGGCCGTGATTGATGCCTGTAAGGCTGTGGCCGGACACCCCGGCGTCGTGCGGCTGCAGGACTTCGTGATCAATACGGACGTGATTGTGCTCTCCACGCCTGAGATCGCGGGCCTGCCGTATGTGATCTCGGGTCTGGTGGCGGCGGGCGGTCTCGCGGCGGCGCTTTCCACCGCCGACGGCCTGCTGCTCGCCATCGCCAACGCGCTCAGCCACGACATCTACTACAAGATGATTACCCCGCTGCGCGCCGGCATTCGCTCCGTCGTCGTCGGCATCATCTTCGCGGCTGTGGTTGCCGGCATTGCGCTCCTGCTGCAGGGGCCGAGCCCTGTCTACGGCATCGCGTGGCGCTGGCTGCTGCTGGGTGGCTTGGCGGTATTGATCGCGGCCGTGATTCCGTTCTGGACCGGCGCGACGGAGGTCGCCAAGCGTCTGATCGTGGCGCGCGTTCTTCTGCTGCTGGTGGCCATCGCCGCCGCGGCGACTGCCTCCACCAGGCCCTCGGACATCCTGGCCATGGTCGGGTGGGCGTTCTCGCTCGCCATGGCCGGCAACTTTCCGGCCCTGGTCATGGGTATCTGGTGGAAGCGCTCGACGACGACAGCCGCCATTTGCGGGATGATTGCCGGGTTCGGGCTGTGCCTCTTCTACCTCGTCGTCACCCGCTACTTCCCGGGGGCTGGCGTGGCCTACTTCGGCATGACCTCGCTGCTCAATCCGGTTACCGGGGCGCCGCTGGTCAATATCGCCCAGGCGATGGCACTGCCGAACGCGATGGAGGTCTTCCCGACGCTGGCGCATCCGCTTGCCAACAAGGTCGGCTGGTTCAATCTCAACAACATCAACTGCGGGTTGCTTGGGATGCCCCTGGGCTTCTTGGTGATCTTCCTGGTCAGCTTTGTCACCAAGCCTCCGTCAGCGGAGATACTGGCTCTCGTTGACGAGATCCGCAAGCCGCGCGGCAATACGGTGCTCGAGGAGAAGACCACCTAGCTGCATAGATATCGGAAAGCGAAGCGGGGTCCTTCGGGACCCCGCTTCTTTTTGGGTCCCCGCTTGCCGACACCGTTGCCGCCAGCCATCTTGAACAGCCTTCGGGAGTTCGGGAATCCGTGACAACAACCTTTCCGCTCTGGAGCTACTGGTATTTCCATCTGCCGAACTTCGTTCTGGCGGCGCTCATGTACACGCTCCTCGGGCGCGCCCTGCTTGCCCTCATCCTCGATCCTGACTCCTCCAACTACATCTGGCGCTTTTTCTGCCGTCTCACCGATCCGGTCGTGGCGATCGTAGCGGCGATAACGCCCAAGGCGACGGCGCCGGTGGTGCTCTGGATGTTCGGGTTCGTCTGGCTGTTCTGGCTGCGCGTTCTGCTTCTCAACCTATTTCTGGCGCTCGGCGCGCTGCCCCGCACAGGCTGAGGCGAACCATGGATCGCAATCTCTACTACGTGGGCATCGCCTTCTTCGGGATGATCAACGGCCTTTTCAACCAGCTCTTTCTACTGTTCGCGCTGATTTACGTGCAGATCCTCGCGCCGGCGCTGCTGTTCGGCAGCGTGCCACTGACCCTGATGTTCGCCTCGCTGATGGTCTCGACTTTCACCATCATCCTCGGCGGTATTCCGGCCGCGATCTACGAGCGGTTCGTTGGCGCCAGGGATGATTCCACCCAAGTGTCCCTGTGGATCTGGCTGGCCGGGACAGCCATTTTGACCGTTCCCGCCATCGGCAACTTCCTCAATATCGGGCTGTAAGCCCGTCCGCGCGATTGAAACGCTTACGCCGCTATCCCGAGCAGCTGCGCGGCCGTGCCGCCGAGGATCGCGACCCGGTCGGCATCGCTCAAGTCCGGCGTTTCGAGGATGAGATCGATGGCGGTCGTCGTCCACGGATAGGGGTAGTCGGTGCCGACCATGAGCTGGCTGGCGCCGACCTCGGCCACCAGATGACGCACGCCCTCGGGCCGGAACACCATCGTGTCGTAGTAGACCTGCTTGGCGTACCCCGAAGGGCACTTCTTGATGGGCCCGTGCGTGCCTCCGGGACATAAATCCGGCCGCACCGGACAGCCGCGGTCGAAGCGCCCGAGATAGGACGGCAGATAGCCGCCGGCATGCGCCGCGCAGATCTTGAGGCCCGGGAACCGGTCGAGCGTGCCTTCGAAAATCAGATGCGAGAGGGCGATCGTGGTTTCCAGCGGATTGCCGATGACGTTGCTCAAGTAGCCGTTGCCCTTGAAGCGATGACTGAGCTGTTCCGGCGCGCCGTCGCCTTGCGGGTGAATGAACACGAGCACGCCCAGCTCTTCGGCCTTGGCCCAGAAAGGATGAAATCTCGTGTCGCTAAGCTCTTCGCCGGCGACATTGCCGCCGATGGCCGCTCCGCGCAGGCCGTACTTCTTCACGCCTTCCTCGAGCTGCCGGGCGGCGAGATCGGGAAACTGCAGCGCCACCGATGCGAAGGCCACGAAACGGTCCGGGTTCTTCGCGCATGCCTCGGCCAGTCGCTCGTTCTGAATCTGAATGATCTTCTGCGCGAGATCGCGGTCGGCGACCCTGTACCAGTTGGGATTGATGCTCAGCGCCTCGATGTCGATGCCTTGCTCGTCCATGGTCTTGATACGCAGGGCGACCGCAGTGGCCATGTCGAGGTCGGTGCGCAGCGCCGGACCGCCCAGTTGCAAGTCCATGAGGGCCAGCGCTTCCGGCACTGCACAGTGCGCATGGACGTCCACGGTCTTCACGCGCTTGCCGCTGATGACCACCTCGCGGCGTCTGGACCCTGC
Source organism: uncultured Alphaproteobacteria bacterium (assembly GCA_963840425.1). GTDB lineage: Bacteria > Pseudomonadota > Alphaproteobacteria > Rhizobiales > Hyphomicrobiaceae > CADEFX01. The sequence continues at coordinate 163,509 of CAWIYZ010000002.1, forward strand.
GTGCGCGTGTGGCCCGGCTTCCGCGCCACACGCAACGAACACCAGGCCGCCCGCGGTACCCGCTGTCGGCGCGGTCAAGTCTCTGCAGCCCGTCATGGCGCGCCTTGCCTCCGTGTCTCAGAGAGCGGCCGTCACACCGCCATCCACATACAGCACATGCCCTGTGACGAAGCTCGCCGCATCCGACGCCAGAAATATCGCGGCGCCGACCAGATCCTCCACGTTGCCCCAGCGGCCGAGCGGCACGCGGGACTCGACAAACGCCGTGAACGCCTTGTCGGTCACCAGCGCTCGTGTCAGGGGCGTATCGAAATATCCAGGCCCGATGCCGTTGACGCGGATGCCGTGCTTGCCCCAGTCGATCGCCATGCCCTTGGTCAGCATCTTCACCGCGCCTTTTGTCGCCGTGTAGGGCGCGATCGCCGGCCGTGCCTGCTCGCTGTTGATCGAGCAGATGTTGATGATCGAGCCCTTCTTGCGCGGGATCATCTGCCGCGCCACCGCGCGCGCGACGTAAAACACGCCATCGAGGTTGACACGCATAAGGTTGTCCCAGGCGTCCTGGGTGAAATCTTCAAGCGGCACGCGGCACTGAATCCCGGCGTTATTAATGAGAATGTCGATCGGCCCGACATCGCGCGCGATCTTCTCAACCGCAACAGCGACTGCGCCGCTGTCGCTCACGTCGAACAGGGATGTGTGCGCTGCCAGCCCTTCAGCGCGGAACTGGGCCGCAACCGTGTCCAGCTCTCCCGGCACATTGCAGTTGAGCACGACCTGCGCGCCTGCACCGGCCAGTCCTCGCGCCAGGGCCAGACCGATGCCCGAGGTGGAGCCGGTCACCAGCGCCACGCGGCCATCGAGCCTGAACAGATTTGCGGTCATATGTTCCTGTTTCTAAAGTGCCGACGTCACGCCGCCGTCGACGTAGAGAATGTGCCCGGTCACGAAGCTCGCGGCATCCGACGCAAGGAACACGGCCGCGCCTACCAGCTCCTCCACCTCGCCCCAGCGGCCAAGCGGCGTGCGCCCCGTCAGCCAACCCGAGAACTGCTCGTTGGTATAGAGCGCCTTGTTGAGCTCGGTCTTGAAATACCCCGGCCCGATGCCGTTGACACGAATGCCGTACTTACCCCAGTCCACGGCCATGCCCTTGGTCAGCATCTTGAGCCCGCCCTTGGTGGCGGTGTAGGGCGCGATGGTCGGCCGGCCGAGCTCGCTGTTGACCGAGCAGATGTTGATGATCGATCCCTTCTTGCGCGGGATCATGCGGCGCGCCACCGTCTGCCCGACAATGAAAGCGCTGTCGAGGTTGGTGCGCATCACCTCGCGCCAGGTATCGTCGGGAAACTCTTCGAGCGGCATGCGCCGCTGAATGCCGGCATTGTTGATGAGAATGCCGATCGGACCGACCTCGCGCTCGATGCGCTCCACTGCGGCTTCAACGCCGGTGCGATCGGTCACGTCGAACGTGGCCTGATGCACGGCGGGACCAATGCCTTCGAGTGTCTTTGCGGCGGCAGCAAGCCGGTCTGCATCGCGGCCGTTGAGGACAACGCGGGCGCCCGAACCGGCAAGTCCTTTGGCGAGCGCATAGCCGATGCCGGCGGATGAGCCGGTCACCAGCGCAATGCGTCCCTTCAAGTCGAACTGTTCGAGAGGCATCAGGTGCCATTCCTGTGTTCGCGCGGGAGCTCATCTTCAACCCAGGAGCGAGGCGAGGCAAATGCCTTTGAGCCTCTGGCGCCGCTCCTGCAAGCTGGAATGTCTTGTCCCGGCCGGCTGCCAGCTCATGCTAAGGTTGCTTCGGGTACTTCCGGAGCAAAATTGCCATGCGTGCCGTCGTCATTCATGCCGCCAAAGACCTGCGCATCGACGAGATCGCATTGACGGCATCTGGTCCACGCGATGTCCGCGTGCGCGTCGAAGCCGGCGGTATCTGCGGCTCGGACCTTCACTACTACCACGAGGGGCGCATCGGCACGATTTTGCTGAAGGAGCCGATGATCCTCGGCCATGAGATTGCAGGCGTAGTGGACCAAGTCGGCGCGGAGGTCGATGGCATCAAACCCGGTAACCGCGTCGCGGTATCGCCGAGCCGGCCATGCGGAGCTTGCCGCTTTTGTCAGGCCGGGCAGCAGATCCACTGCCTCGATATGCGCTTCTACGGCAGCGCCATGCGCATGCCGCACGTGCAGGGCGCCTTCCGTGAGATCCTGGTGGCGGATGCCGCACAATGCCATGTCGTGCCGGCCTCGCTGACCGCTGCCGAAGCGGCCATGGCCGAGCCGTTCGCCGTCTGCCTGCATGCGGCCCGCCGCGCGGGTCCCTTGCTCGGACGGCGCGTGCTGATTACCGGCTCGGGTCCGATCGGCGCGCTGTGCGCCATTGCAGTTCGACGCGCCGGCGCCGTCGAGGTGGTGGCGACGGATGTGGCGGATGCGCCCGGCGAGTTCATGCGTCAGCTCGGCGCCGACCGCTTCATCAACGTCGCGCGCGACAAGGACGCGCTCGCAGCCTATGCCAACGACAAGGGCAGCTTCGATGTTCTGATGGAAGCGTCGGGAAGCCAGCAGGCGCTTGTTGCCGCTTTCGATGTGGTGAAGCCCGGCGGTATTCTCGTCCAGGTCGGCATCGGCGCTCCGGCCACGCTGCCGCTGCACGTCATCGTTGCCAAGGAATTCGAGCTGCGCGGCACCTTCCGCTTCCACGAGGAGTTTGCTCTGGCGACTGAGCTGCTCGCCAAGCGCCTCGTCGATGTGAAGCCGCTGATCACGGCCACCTTGCCGTTTACGGAGGCGCGGGCGGCATTCGATCTCTCGTCCGACCGCTCACGCGCGATGAAGGTGCAACTCGCGTTTGGCTGAAGGCGGTCGAGCCGCGCTTTCTGCATGAAAGGCGTGGGCAAACAAAAGACCGCCCCGCATTGCGCGGAGCGGCCCTTGGTCCGAAACGTCGCCGTTCCGGCGTGATCCCTTTTCGAGCCCTGGAGGGCAGGGCTCGAAAGCAACGACCTACATATCCATTCCGCCCATGCCACCCATGCCGCCATGCGAATGGCCGGCGTGTGCGTCCTTCTTTTTCGGCGCCTCGGCGACGCCGGCTTCCGTCGTAATCAGCAGGCCGGCGATCGAGGCTGCGTCCTGCAGGGCCGTACGCACGACCTTGGCCGGATCGATGATGCCCTTCTCGAACAGGTCGCCGTACTCGTCCTTCTGCGCGTCGTAACCGAACGCCAGGCCGCGCGATTCGAGCACCTTGCCGACGACGATCGAGCCCTCGACACCGGCGTTCTCGGCGATCTGACGGATCGGCGACTGCAGCGCGCGCCGAACGATGGCGATGCCCGCGTTCTGATCCTCATTCTCACCTTTGGCCGTGATGGCTGCGGTAGCCTTGAGCAACGCCACGCCGCCGCCCGGCACCACACCTTCCTCGACCGCGGCGCGGGTCGCATTGAGCGCGTCGTCGACGCGATCCTTGCGTTCCTTGACCTCGACTTCGGTGGCGCCGCCGACCTTGATCACTGCCACGCCGCCGGCAAGTTTCGCCAGCCGCTCCTGCAGCTTCTCGCGGTCGTAATCCGACGTCGTCTCCTCGATCTGGGCCTTGATCTGATTGACGCGGGCCTCGATGTCCTTCTTCTTGCCGGCGCCGTCGACGACGGTGGTGTTCTCCTTGTCGATCGACACGCGCTTGGCCTTGCCCAGCATGTCGAGTGAGACGTTCTCGAGCTTGATGCCGAGATCCTCGGAGATCACCTGGCCGTTGGTCAGCACGGCGATGTCCTCGAGCATGGCCTTGCGGCGGTCGCCGAAGCCAGGCGCCTTGACGGCTGCGATCTTGAGGCCGCCGCGCAGTTTGTTGACGACCAGCGTCGCCAGCGCCTCACCCTCGACCTCCTCGGCGATGATGAGCAGAGGCTTGCCCGTCTGCACCACGGCCTCCAGCAGCGGCAGCATTGGCTGCAGCCCGGAGAGCTTTTTCTCATGGATCAGGATGTAGGGTTCATCCAGCTCGGCGATCATCTTGTCGGCGTTGGTAATGAAGTAGGGCGAAAGGTAGCCGCGGTCGAACTGCATGCCCTCGACGACGTTGAGCTCGGTCTCGAGGCTCTTGGCTTCCTCGACCGTGATCACGCCCTCGTTGCCGACCTTCTGCATGGCCTTGGCGATCATGTTGCCGATCTCGCGCTCGCCGTTGGCCGAGATGGTGCCGACCTGGGCGATCTCGTCGGAGTTCTTGACCTTCTTGGAGCGCTTGCCGATCTCCTCGATGACCTGAGCGACGGCCTTGTCGATGCCGCGCCGCAGATCCATCGGGTTCATGCCGGCGGCGACCGCCTTCATGCCCTCGCGCACGATCGCCTGCGTCAGAACGCATGCGGTGGTGGTGCCGTCACCGGCGATGTCGTTGGTCTTCTGGGCGGCCTCGCGCACCATCTGCGCGCCCATGTTCTCGAACTTGTCCTCGAGCTCGATCTCCTTGGCGACGGTGACGCCATCCTTGGTCGTACGCGGCGCGCCGAAGCTCTTCTCGATGACGACGTTGCGGCCTTTGGGGCCGAGCGTCACCTTGACGGCGTTGGACAGGATGTCCACGCCGCGCATCATGCGCTCACGGGCTTCGGCTGAAAACTTGACGTCTTTGGCTGCCATGTTGACTTGCTCCTGGGGGTGGGGGTGTTTGAATGGGGTGGGGCGCGTTTAGCGCTCCAGCACGCCCATGATGTCGCTTTCCTTCATGATCAACAGTTCCTGGCCGTCGATCTTGACCTCAGTGCCGGACCATTTGCCGAACAGCACCTTGTCGCCCTTCTTGAGATCGATGGCGATCAGCTTGCCGCTGTCGTCGCGGCCACCCGGACCCACGGCGATGACCTCGCCTTGCTGCGGCTTCTCGGCGGCGGTGTCGGGAATGATGATGCCGCCGGCACTCTTGGTCTCTTGCTCGGTCCGGCGCACGACCACGCGGTCGTGGAGGGGGCGGAATTTCATGGGGTTTCTCGTCTCCCGTCAGAGGCTTGGATGAATGCCCGATGAGATGTTCGTCGGGATTGGGATGAGGCGCCTGTTAGCACTCAAATCTTATGAGTGCCAACGGTCGTGGGTGTGATAAGTGAGGCGAGGGGGCGGTGTCAAGCAGGACCGCAGTCCGCCGCCGGCGATGGTGTAAACGCAGGCTTAGCGGGCGACCCGCCTCAGCGCCGCGGCCGTCGGCGGAAGCCGTCGTCCGGCGGTAGCTGGTCGCCAGACGCTGCCGGCGCTTGGCCCTTGTCCCCTGCCGTTGCTGGGGCACCCTTCTGGGCAACGCCGCTGCGAGTGGGCTGGCTGCACTCGGTCAGCCAGACGTCGAACACGGGATGCTCCACGGCATTGAGCCCTGGGCTCTCGGCAAACATCCAGCCCGAAAAGATGCGCTTCTGCGCCCCATCCAGCCCGGTCTCGTCGACCTCGACGAACGAAGTCGTCTTCGGCGGCTCGGTCGGCGCCCGCGTGTAGCAAGCCCGGGGTGTGACCTTGAGCGCGCCAAACTCGCGCGTCTCTCCGAGCTTGATCTCGAGCTTGGAGATGCGCGCCGTCACCTTGTCGAGCGCGGCGAACACGGCCGTGCCGTTCTCGATGCGCTGCGCGGCGGCTGGCACGGTCAGGGCTGCGATACCAAGCACACAAATACCTGCCGCACCCAGCACCCATCGCCCTGGGAACGCCAGTTTCTCTACGCAGCTGCTCATCTTCCCGCGCACGTTGTTCGAGCTTCCCGCGACATTCGAACTCACTCATGCAGCGAATGTAGGCGCCAACATGGAAGCGCCTACTGGAACCCGCCTATTCCGGTCTCCAGGCTTTGTAGTCGCCCGTTGCTCCTGCACGCCGGCCCTTGCCTAGAATGGAGCCTGGCGGCCGCCATGCCGCTGGTGTGCCGGTCAAATTTTCCACGTGCGGCTTCTGCCACGGGCGGGCGGCGTATTTCTCCTCGGTTGGCGGCGTATCGACGGTGTAGTGCATCCATCCGTGCCATTCGGGCGGGATCTTGGACGCCTCCGCGAGGTTCTTGTAGATCACCCAGCGGCGTGGAACGTCTAACGGTCCGACGCCCTTGCTCTGCACGTAGTAGCGGTTGCCCTCGGCATCAGTGCCGACGTGCTTGCCGCGCAACGCCGTGTAAATGCGGTTGGACCACGTGTTGCCGCCCCACCAGCTGAAGATCTCGGTGAAAATGCCCACGGTCCCGCCGCCTTGTTTCGATGCCGAGAAGAAGATTGTGCGCAGCTTATGGCACCGCCGCGCCAAGACTGTCCATAGTCCGCCGCGCGAGGCAGTTCGGCCACAGCCTCGAGGCTCGGAATCGGACTAGCATCAGCCCTGCGACGCCCTCCAGAGTTCCAGCTCCGTGCTTGTCCACATCGCGTCCTACGCACGCTGCCGGAAAAATCCCATAGCGGACATGGGCCTGCGCATCCTCATCCACCGATTGTTAAGGCGTGTTGGCGTAGCATCTATATCTAGTATCGAGTCCTACCTACACCCACAAGGGCTCGTGACGAGTGCCGCAAATCGTCATAGTTTGGTCGTCATTGGGGCACGGCAGTCCGCCGTGACACCCATCACCAAAATGTCTGTTGAGCCGCCCGGCTCTTGACCGCGTCCGGGGGTGCTGCGTTCGGGGCACAAGTTTGAAGAGCCTTGGGTCCCGGGCGCAGTCCTGTGGCGTGAGCGTGCCTGCTATCGAGCGGGGTGTGCATTCGTGTGTGGCCGGGCCTGTGCGGGGCCGGCGCAGAGGGACAACAACAACCATTGCGCTAACTCGTCACGCTTAAGCGCCCCAGCATTGAAAAGACGGGGCCTTCCAGATGAAAATTACGCGGCGCTTCACCGAAGCCGGCAAATCACCCTACGAATCCATCAAGTTCCGGCGCGCCACCTCCGAAATAAAGAACCCGGACGGCTCGGTCGTATTCAAGCTCGACGGCTTCGCGGTGCCCGAACACTGGAGCCAGGTCGCCGCCGACATCCTCGCCCAGAAGTATTTCCGCAAGGCGGGTGTGCCGAAGCGCCTGCGCAAGCTCGAAGAAACGCAAGTCCCCTCCTGGCTGTGGCGTTCAGGCCCCGACGAGCGCGCGATGGTCGAGATTCCCGAGAAGGAGCGCTTTGGCGGCGAGACCGACGCTCGCCAGGTCTTCGATCGCCTCGCCGGCACCTGGACCTACTGGGGCTGGAAAGGCGGCTACTTCTCCAGCGAGGACGACGCGCGCGCCTTCTATGACGAGCACCGCTACATGCTGGCGATGCAGATGGGCGCGCCCAACAGCCCGCAATGGTTCAACACCGGCCTGCACTGGGCCTATGGCATCGACGGCCCCGGCCAGGGCCACCACTACGTCGACTATCGCACCGGCCGCCTGACGCGTTCTGACAGCGCCTACGAGCACCCCCAGCCGCACGCCTGCTTCATCCAGTCCATCGAGGACGATCTCGTCAACGAGAACGGCATCATGGACCTGTGGGTGCGGGAAGCGCGCCTGTTCAAGTACGGCTCCGGCACCGGCTCCAACTTCTCCAAGCTGCGCTCGGAGAACGAGAAGCTGTCGGGCGGCGGCAAGTCGTCGGGCCTCATGAGCTTTTTGAAAATCGGCGACCGCGCGGCGGGCGCCATCAAATCGGGCGGCACCACACGCCGCGCCGCCAAGATGGTGGTGGTCGACGTCGATCACCCCGACATCGAGGCCTACATCGACTGGAAGGTGAAGGAGGAGCAGAAGGTCGCCGCCCTCGTGACCGGCTCCAAGATCTGCCAGAAGCGCCTCAAAGCCGTGATGAGGGCGTGCGTCAACTGCGAGGCCGAGGGCGACGCCTGCTTCGACCCGACCAAGAACCCGGCCCTCAAGCGCGCCATCAAGGAGGCGCGGCGTGACCAGATTCCCAACAACTACATCCTGCGCGTCATTCAGTTCGCCAAGCAGGGCTACAAGGAGATCGACTTTCCGGCCTACGACACCGACTGGCAGAGTGAGGCCTATGTCACCGTCTCGGGTCAGAACTCCAACAACTCGGTGCGTGTCACCGACGAGTTCCTCGCTGCGGTGGAGGACGACGGCGACTGGTCGCTGACGGCCCGCCTCGACGGTCGCGCAGTCAAGACGCTGAAGGCCCGCGACCTATGGGAGAAGATCGGCCACGCCGCCTGGGCCTCGGCCGATCCCGGCATCCAATTCCACACCACCATCAACGACTGGCACACCTGCCCGAAGTCGGGACCGATCCGCGCCTCGAACCCGTGCTCGGAGTACATGTTCCTCGACGACACGGCCTGCAACCTGGCGTCGCTGAACCTGATGACCTTCCGCACGGCCTCCTCTCCGCGCGGAGAGGAGGTGCAGCAGCAGGGCTCGGAGCGTGTCTCGCGTTTCGACGTCGCCGCCTTCGAGCATTGCTGCCGGCTGTGGACCGTCGTGCTCGAGATCTCGGTGATGATGGCGCAGTTTCCCTCGCGCCAGATCGCGGAGCTGTCCTACCGCTACCGCACGCTGGGCTTGGGCTTTGCCAACATCGGCGGGCTGCTGATGGCGGCCGGGATTCCCTATGACAGCCTCGAGGGCCGCGCCATCTGCGGCGCACTCTCGGCCATCATGACGGGCGTTGCCTACGCCACCAGCGCCGAGATGGCGGAGGAGCTCGGCTCCTTCCCGGGCTACGAGCCCAACGCCGCCGACATGCTGCGTGTGGTGCGCAATCATCGCCGCGCCGCCTACGGCCACAAGGACGGCTACGAGAAGCTCGCCATCGCTCCGGTGCCGCTCGACCACGCGGCCTGCCCCAGCGACGAGCTGATCGCGGCAGCCTCCCGCGCCTGGGACCGTGCCATCGAGCTCGGTCAGGCGCACGGCTTCCGCAATGCGCAGGCAACCGTGATCGCGCCGACCGGCACCATCGGTCTCGTGATGGACTGCGACACCACCGGCATCGAGCCCGACTTCGCGCTGGTAAAGTTCAAGAAGCTGGCCGGTGGCGGCTATTTCAAGATCATCAACCAGGCGGTGCCGGAAGCTCTACGTGGGCTTGGTTACAGCGAGGCCCAGATCGGCGAGATCGAGGCCTATGCGGTCGGCCACGGCTCGCTGCGCCAGGCGCCGGCCATCAACCACTCCACGCTCAGGATGAAGGGCTTCACCGACGAGGCGCTGGAGAAGCTGGAGGGCGCGCTCAAGAGCGCCTTCGACATCAAGTTCGCCTTCAACCGCTGGACGCTCGGCGAAGCCTTCGTCAAGGACACGCTGAAGGTGCCGTCCGAGAAGCTGGATGATCCGTCGTTCGATCTGCTCACGCATCTGGGCTTCTCGAAAGCCGACATCGAGGCCGCCAACGAGCACGTCTGCGGGGCCATGACCGTGGAAGGCGCGCCGCACATCAAGGCCGAGCACTTGCCGGTGTTCGACTGCGCCAATCCTTGCGGGCGCAAGGGCAAGCGCTACCTGTCGGTGGAGAGCCACATCCGCATGATGGCGGCCTCGCAACCCTTCATCTCGGGCGCCATCTCCAAGACCATCAACATGCCCAACGATGCCGGCGTGGAGGACTGCAAGGAGTCCTACATGCTGTCCTGGAAGCTGGCGCTGAAGGCCAATGCGCTCTACCGCGACGGCTCCAAGCTTTCGCAGCCGCTCAACTCGCAGCTCCTGGCCGATGATCCCGACGAGGCCGAGGAGGTGGCCGAGCAGCTCACGTCAGACAAGCCGGCGGTGGCGCGCGCCTCGGTCATGGCCGAGCGTATCGTGGAGAAGATCGTCGAGCGCGTGCGCGACCGCGAGCGTGAGAAGCTGCCCGGCCGGCGCAAGGGCTACACGCAGAAGGCATCCGTCGGTGGCCACAAGGTTTACCTGCGCACCGGCGAGTACGACGACGGGCGTTTGGGCGAGATCTTCATCGACATGCACAAGGAAGGCGCGGCCTTCCGCTCGCTGATGAACAACTTCGCCATCGCCATCTCGCTCGGCCTGCAGTACGGCGTGCCCCTGGACGAGTACGTCGATGCCTTCACGTTCACCCGCTTCGAGCCGGCGGGCATCGTGCAGGGCAACGACACCATCAAGAACGCCACCTCGATCCTCGATTACATCTTCCGCGAGTTGGCGGTGTCGTACCTGGAGCGGCACGACCTTGCCCATGTCGATCCGCGCGAGATCGTCGGCGGCACGGGGCTCGGCTCATCCGACGAGCAGTTGGAGGAGGACGCACCGCCGCATGTTCCGGCAGCCCGGTTCGTCTCGCGTGGCCTCTTGCGCGGCCAAGAGACGCGCATGGTCGTCGTGCGCGGCAACACCGCGCTGCAAGCGGAGGTTGCTCCTGACAGTCCGGTCGCCAGCCTGCACCAGGAGGTGACGACCGCGTTTGCCCGGCCGGACTTGGCGACGACGACTGCGCTCTATGCGCGTCAGGTCGTCGAGACCGAAGTGCGACGCACCACTCTCGCGCCGATCGCGGCCAACACGGCGGTCACGCTCACCGAGAGCGAGCGCCGTGCCGAGGCCCGCGTCAAAGGCTACGAGGGCGAGGACTGCCGTGAGTGCGGCAACTTCACGCTCGTGCGCAACGGCACCTGCTTAAAATGTGACACTTGCGGGTCAACGAGCGGGTGTAGTTGAGTCGAAGGAGCCAAATAGCGAGCTACGCTATGGACCTTGTTCCTAAATCCAATGTCTTTGTGGTGGTGTCGCTTGTCGTACACGGCTCACCGCACAAGACTGTACGCGGTGTGTTTGGAACCGCGGCGGAAGCTGTACACGCGCTAAAACAGTTCCCCAACGATCTTAAGCCGCAGGTGCACTTCCGACGTTCAGCTCAACTTCGGAATACTGTTATCGAGTTTAATCGGAGTCGTTCGGGCGAGCATGTGGCCTTTGCCGGCCCAGAGTATCGCTTTAGCGCGAACGAACTGTCGTTGAGTATCTTCGTCAAGGGCCGAGAAGTAGCGCGTGCTTCGACGCTAGAACTTGCCGGTACGGGTCCGCTTGCAGCGATCACAATGGCGGATCTTGATGGCTGGGCAATCGACGCAATGACTAACGGCTTCTAGCGCCGTGACGGAAGCAACAGAGGGCCGAGCTGCACGAGGAGGATGGCGGTCAGGATCAGCGCCGCCCCGGCCCAACCGATGGGAGGCAAGCGCTCGCCCAGCACCAGATAGCCGGCCGCAGCGGCAAACAGGACCTCCATGCTGAGGATCACTGCGACCTCCGATGGCGGCGTGTGCTGCAACGCCACGGTCAGCAGCGTGAATGTCAAAGCCGTCGAGAGAAGCCCGACAAAAGCGATGTCGACCGCCGCATGTTTCAGCCCTTCGGAGCTTACCGTTTCCGACATTGCTGCACCTGCCACACCCAGGATGCCCACTACCGCAAACTGCGCGACTGTGAAGCCAATCGGCCGTGCGTAGAGGGCGGCCTTGCCGGTGATGACGACGTGCACCGCCCAGAAGATGGCCGAGAGGGCCACCAGCGTATCGCCCTTCGAGAACGCCGCAAGCGTGCCGCCGCCGAGAAGCCAGGTGCCGAGCACCGACAAGAGCACCGCAGCCCACACCAACCATGACGGCGCCCTGCCGGTGACGGCCCAAGCCACGAGCGGCGTTGCGACCACGTAGAGAGCAGTCAGAAAGCTTGTGTTCGTCACCGTTGCGGTCTTGATGCCTTCCTGCTGAAGCCAACCACCGAGAAAGAATACTGCGCCGCCGAGAATGGCAATCTTCCACAGCCCGGCCGCCGGGATGCCGCCCGATTGCCGCTGCTCGTAGATCGCCACTGGAAGAAGGGCGAGCACCGCCACCACGCCACGCGCGCCGATGAACAGGAGCGGGCCCACATGATCCATCGCCGATTTCTGAAACAGAAAGGCGATGCCCCAGACGGCGGCCGCAAAAATCAGCGCGAGATCGGCATGCAGGCGTCGCATTGAGGCTTCGATCGAGAGAGGGTGGCGAACGTCGGGGAATCGGGTGTGACGGAGCCGCGCCTTTCGAGCGCACCTGCGCATCACCTTGATGACAGTCGGCCTCGAATTACCGCATGTGGTGAAGCTTGGTGAAGCGACGCCGGAAGGCAGTAACCTCCGGCGCCACCGATTGCGCGGCGCGTGTGCCTTTGAGCACGTCGGCGATGAAGCCGGCAAGCTCGGGCATGTCCTGCGGTGTCATGCCCCAGCGCACGATCTCCGGCGTGCCGATGCGCAGGCCGTTCACATCGCCATCCACCGGCGCGATCGGCAGGCCGATGCCGCAAGAGAGGATATTGGCCTGCCGCAACAGCTTGGCCGCAGCCTGGCCGCCGCCAAAGGCGCCAGCCTCGACAGCGAACTGATGCGATGCGGTCATGCCCCGGTCGCGGGCGAACACCGGTACTCCCGCTGCGTGCAAGCGCCTCGGCCAGCGCGCGGGCCGTCTCGGCCATGGCGGCGGCATAGGCGCGGCCGTGCACCTTCCAGTCGAGCAGGGTCATGACGAGTGCCGCCGATTTGGCCGCGTCGAAATTGGCGGTCAGACCAGGATAGGCGATGGCGTCGAGCGTTCTGCGCGATGCCGGCATCGTTGGTGACGATGAGGCCGGACGCCGGCCCGCCCAGGCTCTTGTAGGTGCTCATGGTCATGACATGGGCGCCCTCCTCCAGCGGCTGCTGCCAGGCGTGGCCGGCGATCATGCCCGACATATGCGCGGCATCGAACAGCACGCGCGCGCCGACCTCGTCGGCGATGGCGCGGATCTCGCGGATCGGGTGCGGAAACAGGTTCAGGCTGCCGCCGATGGTGATGAGCTTCGGGCTCGAGGCGCCGTGCATCGGCGCGCAGCGCGTCGACATCGACGGTGTAGGTGGCGGAATCGATCGGTGCGGGATGCGTGTGAACGCCATAGCAAGCCAGCGGCGCCTGCGCCGTGATGGGTGACATGGCCGCCGATGCTCGACGGCGGTGCGATGATGGTGTCGCCCGGCTTGGCCGTCGCCATGAAGACATAGAGATTGGCGAGTGCGCCCGAGCCGACCCGGATCTCGGCGAAGCGCGCGCCGAACACTTGCGCCGCAAGCTCGGCCGCCATCACCTCGATCTTCTCGATGGCCTCCAGCCCCATCTCGTACTTGTCGCCGGGATAGCCGAGCGAGGGGCGCGCGCCGATGCCTGCACGCAAGCAGCGCCTCGGCCTTCGGGTTCATGACATTGGTGGCAGGATTGAGATTGACGCAGTCACGCTCGTGGATCGTGCGGTTCTCATCCACCAGCGCCAGCAGCTCGCGCTCGAGTGCGTCGGCTTCCTGGGCGGCAAAACGCGAAGCCAGGGATTGCACATAGGTTTCCGCGTGCTGCGGCACCCACGGCCTGAACTCGAGCTTGGTCATCTGCGTAGCTCATCCTCGAAGCGGGCTGGAGCTGTTTACCTAGAGTGCGATCGCCTCACATGGAAGCACTTCTGCTTCCATGTGAGGCGTGAAATCGCACTCTAAAACCTAAAGTGTAGAGCAGGATTCACGCTTCGGCCGAGACGTCCCTCGATTGGAAAAGTGGTTCAATCCGAAGCGATCCTGCTCTAAGCGCAATCGTCTCACGTTGAAGCATTTCCTGCGGTCCACTAGTCGGTGCTGCATTCGTACCCCGCACTGCCCTGTTGTCCCGCGGCGTGCTAGCCTAGTGCACACACCCGCCTCAAGGAGAAGCCCATGGATGCCGCGCAGTTGAAGGCCATGCAGGCGCCGCTCAAGGACCGTTATCGCACCGAGCCTGCGGCCGCCGTCATCACGCTCAAGGCCGAAGGCCGTCTCGGCGAAGGTGCGAGCTGCTCCGTGCAAACGGCGAAGGCGCTGGTGGAGGCGGGGCTGCACCCGGCCACCGGCGGCAGTGGGCTGCAGGCATGCTCGGGCGACATGCTGCTCGAGTCGCTCGTCGCCTGCGCGGGCGTGACATTGAATGCCGTGGCGACCGCGCTCGAGCTGCCCCTCAGAGGCGCCGTGGTGAAGGCCGAGGGCGATCTCGATTTTCGCGGCACGCTCGGCGTGGCCAAAGATGCGCCGGTGGGCTTCCGCGACATCCGGCTCAAGTTCGAGATCGACGGCGACCTGTCGGAAGAGCAGAAAGCGACGCTGCTCAAGCTCACGGAGCGCTATTGCGTGGTCTATCAGACGCTGCGCCAGCCGCCGCCGGTCGCGGTCACCATGCAGCAGACGTGAATAGCACTATCGCTTGCATACCTGCGCGCGGGCCAAGCAGGTCCACAGCACACTGCCCTGCTTGCAGGAATAGACCGGATTGACAATGCGATCGGTCTCGATGGGCCAGTTGCCCGTGACCTGGCGGATGATCAGCAGCGCCTCGTACTCAGCAAAGCCGCGCGTGATGCCGGTCGCCTCGCCGGCCTTGGAGATGCAGCGGACCTGGGGACTAGCCGCCAGTGCCGGGCCGGCGGCCAGCAGCCATGCGGCGGCGAGCATCAGGCAACGCATCGGGCGTTCCACGCGGTGACACGAGTGAGTCCGGAAACTGCGCGCGAACCAGGGCCAGCATATGGCCGCGGTCTAGCCGCCAGGACGTCGTTGGCCTGTCATAAAGTCTTGAAATATGTGCGTTAAGCTTTCGCAACCGCGAAGCTACTTCACGAATGTTTACCAAATTTTGCTTGACGTGAGGACTATTTGTCGCAAGATGAATTCTTGCGCATAACTGAGCGGAACAGCTCGGATGAATGCGCGTTGGGGCAGGCGCGGCAGCTCGGGGGAGCGAACGGTTCTCGAAGGCGTAGCATAATGGGCATCGAAACTCTCCAGAAAGCGGCCCTTGCAGCGGGCTTCGTCATGGCAACGCCGGACGATGAGCCGTTGCAGGACGTGACACACGCAGATGCGGCCGAGGAGGCTTGGCAGCCTGCCTCTGGGCGGTGGCTTGTTCCTCTGGCCAACGTGCCGCCCCGCCGCGCGAGTGCGCGCGATGCTGTCGCCTCCGCGGCAGCCTGGATCAGAGATCACTTGCCGATGACGGGCGGTCGCGCGCCGGCTTGACGGCGCAGGCGCATGGTTCATGACAAAGGCGCGGCTTGGATCGCGCCTTTTTGCTTGGCCGCGATCCAGCCGAGCACGCCGTCATAGTTGAGTGCCACCCACAAATGGCCTTCGTCCTTCATCTCGATCAGCTCGCAACCCGGAATGGCGGCGGCGAGCTTATAGGCCGCATCGATCGGCACGTTGTTGTCGTTAGTGCCGATCCACAGCGAGGACGGCACGGCAATGGCATCCAGCGATACGCGCCAGGGCTTGCTGAAGAGATCCATATCGATCAGCGCACCGGCAACACCGGGCCTGAGACCCTCAGTGAACATGGCGGCGAAACGCGCATGCACCTCCCTGTTGGCCAGGACGCGATGATCGGGCGGCGGCGAGCGCACCATGGCCACGCGAATGGCGCGCTCCGGCGAGGCCCTGAGCCCTAAGCGAAACGCTGCGAAGACCAGCCGGAGCGAGCCGGGCACACGCGGCAGCGTGCGAAAGCAGAAGTGATGGAAGGGACTGAGCTCGACGTCCGGTACATCGGCAATCGGGCCGACGGGTGCAACGAGGGCTAGCGCCGTCACACGCTCGGGCAGCAGCGCTGCAAGCGCCGTCGCATAAGGGCCGCCGCCCGACACGCCGAGCACGGCGAAGCGGCTCAAGCGAAGTCGATCCGCTGCCGCAGCGATATCTGCAGCAAAAGCCGCAAGTGTCGGCTGCGGATGCGGGCTCGTGCCGCCATAGCCCCAGCGGTCCGGAGCAATGAGACGCAGCCCGAGAGCGCCGGCGGATTTGGCCGCCGAATACATGAGACGCGAGGCCGGCGTGCCATGCAGCGCGATCACCGGCGCACCGACAGGATCGCCGTACTCGCGCAAGGACATCCCACGCCCGTCGCCAAGCGCGATGAGACGGTCGCCCTCGGCGTTGCCCAGATCGACGGTCACAGCGGCTCCAGGGTCTTTTCCAGGAAACGGGTCCCTGGGACCGGGTTGCCGTTGTAGTTTGCAATGTCGCGGAAGCCGAGCGCGGCATAGAGCGCCTGTGCCTCCCGCATCGCGGGCAACGTATCGAGGCGCACAGCGCGATAGCCGAACCGCCGTGCTTCAGTCAGCGCGCGCTCGGCGAGCCGGCGTCCCAAGCCGTGGCCACGGCCTTCCGGCGCCACGTACAGTCGCTTCATCTCGCAGATGCCCTGGGCAGGATCGAGCGCGCGCAGCGCAACCGTGCCTACCAGATTGCCATCGGCAGCGTGCGCCAGGACGAGTGCGCCGCCAGGTGGCGCATAGTCACCCGGCAGCCCTGCGATCTCCGCGTCGAAATCCTGAAAGCAGAGGCTGACGCCCAGGCCCTTCTCGTAGGCGCGCAAAAGATTGACGAGCGGAATGCGATCCCGCTTCGTGGAATTCGGTGGTCAGCACGATGACGTCTGGCATGCCGGCAATCTAGAGCGCGATCGTCTCACATGGAAGCACTGCCGCTTCCATGTGTCGCGCGTAGCGCGGCTCCGCCGCGACACGTAAATCGCGCTCTAAAACCTAATGTGTGGAGCAGATTCACGCTTCGGCCGAGACATCCCTCGATTGGAAAAGTGATTCGTCGAAGCGATCCTGCTCTAGCGGAGGATTAGCGCGGGCGGCCAGCGCGGCTGTTACTTCTTGGGCAGCGAGTAGGCGTCGTGACAGCCCTTGCAGTTCTTAGCGACTTCGCCGAACGATGCCTTGAAGACATCCGCGCCCTTGGATGTCCGCGGCCACGCGGCTTCGGCATCCTTGGTGCACGGGTGCGCCCTTGTCCTCGAAGTCCTTCCGCGTCTCCCAGATCTTCGGTGCGCTGCCGTCGTTTCGCCGCCAGACTTGGAGTCGTCGGGGAACAGCTTGACGAAGGCGAGCCAGTTCTTGGCGATAGTCGATGCAGCGGTCCCGGCCGCCTTGGCGTCGTAGGGCTTCTCGCCCTTGACCATCTCATCGATGTTTTCGCCGCGCCGCCGATCGCCTTTCATGAGCTCTTTGCGTTGGGCAATGGCGTCCTGCCCTACCGCGATGCTGGTTGCCGAAACGGCTATGCCTGCGAGCATCGCAAACCCTACCAGGACCTTCATCTTCGTCATTCGCTGCTCCCTCGGATGACACGATCAGGGCGGCCCTCCGCCGCCCGTGTGAACTATAGGGAGGTTCCGATTGAAATCATTCCAACGCTTTCGTGATCGGGGGCGAACGAGATTCAGAAGTTTGCGCGAGCCGCCGGTCGAGCATAGCGGTCGTCAGGCTGGCCCCGACTGTCACAGCGGTTGCCACGGCATAGGCCCACGTAATGCCAAGCGAGCCGATGGCCTCGCCGACAAAGACGAAAAACACCACAAACGACAGCATGGACAATGCGATCGCCCGCATGACCGCGCGGGCTGGCGCCGCCCCGGCATGCTGCTGCGTGAAGCTCAACACCACGCAGGTGATGATCGGGAGCGTGCCGAAAATGCCGCTGAGCCGCGGTCCGAGCCGCTCGGCCAGCAGGGTCACCAACACGACAAGCAGCGCCGTCACGACCATGCGGAACGGCAGGTCCCACCACGGTGGCGACAGGGCCAGGCGGCCAGTCTTCACGCGCGGCATCACAAGCAGAGCCAGCAGCAATGATGCACCGGCCAGGGCGGCGGCCTCGCGCAAGTTGATCGACAGCGCCTGCAGACACCAACTTGCCAGCACCAAATGCGGCAATCGAAATCGTGAGCGACAACGCCCAGTGCGTGTGCGGGGCGCTCCAGTAGTAGGCGATGGCGTAAGGCCCCATCGACGCAACCGCCAGGAGCACGCCGACGAGCGCCGCCGTCGCGAACTCGATGCCCTGGTCCACGGCGAGAAAAAGGGAGATCGGCCCGGTCATCAGCGGCAGGCCCATCAGCATGCCGACGACCGCGGGACCCCAGCGCCGCATGGCGAGTGTCGCCAGCGCCACCGCGACGGGCACCGCAAAGATCTTGAAGATCCAAAGCATGGGGTTGATCAGCGGCGCGGCACGCGCGCCGCCGGCCTAACGCAGGTTGCCGCAGAAGCGCTGGATGCGCTTGCAGGCTTCCTCGAGCTGATCGGTGGCTGTGGCGTAGGAGATCCGGAAGAACGGCGACATGGCGAACGCCGCCCCGTGCACCACCGCCACGCCTTCCTCGTCCAACAGCGCCGTGACGAAGTCCTGGTCGTTGCCGATCTTGGTCCCTTTCGGAGTGGTCCGGCCGATAGTCTCAGCACAAGACGGATAGACGTAGAACGCGCCTTGTGGCTTCGGGCACTTGATGCCCCTGGCCTGGTTCAGCATCGACACGACCAGATCGCGGCGTTCCTTGAACACCTCGTTGTTGCGCGGGATGAAGTCCTGCGGCCCATTCAACGCCTCGACGCCGGCCCACTGCGAGATCGACGACGGGTTGGCCGTCGACTGACTCTGCAGCTTGCACATGGCCTTGATCAGCGGCTCGTCGCCGCCGGCGTACCCGAGCCGCCATCCGGTCATGCAGTAGGCTTTCGAGAAGCCGTTGACGGTCAGCGTGCGCTCGTACAGTCCCGGCTCCACCTGCGCCGGCGTCACGAACTCCAGCCCGTCGTAGATCAGATGCTCGTACATGTCGTCGGTCATGACCCAGACGTGCCGGTGCTTCGGCTGCATGAGCACGTCGGTCAACGCCTTGAGCTCGGTCTTCGTGTAAGCGGCGCCCGTCGGGTTCGACGGCTGGTTGAACAGGAACCACTTGGTCTTGGGCGTCAGCGCCTTGTCCAGCGTCTCCGGCTTCAGCTTGTAGCCATCCTCGAGCCGGCAGTTGGCAAACACCGGCTTGCCGCCACCGAACAGCACGATATCGGCGTAGGACACCCAGCACGGAGCCGGGATCACCACCTCGTCGCCGGGATTGAGCGTGGCCAGCAGCGCGTTGAACAAGATCTGCTTGCCGCCGGTGCCGACCGAGATCTGGCTGCGCTTGTAGTCGAGGCCATTCTCGCGCTTGAACTTGGCGACGATGGCGTCCTTGAGCTCAGGGATGCCGTCCACGTCGGTGTATTTGGTTTTGCCCGTCTGCAATGCTTTGACGGCCGCATCCTTGATGTTCTGCGGCGTGTCGAAATCCGGCTCCCCCGCCGCCAGGCTGATGATGGATCGGCCCTGAGCCTGCAGTTCCCGTGCTTTCGTCGCCATGGCGATGGTCAGCGACGGCTGGATGCGATTCAGACTGTCGGCGAGAAAGCCCATGGCGATATGCCTCTGCTGCCTTTCCATCGTTGTGCGTTAACGCAAAGCGCGCGGACCCTACGCTCGGGGGCGCGCAACTGCAAGCTGGCGAATGCTGCCGCCCGTTGATCAATTCGATCCGCGCCGCCGCCTGACACCCAGTCCAATGTCACTCTGGTCGGCCGCGGCGCGGGCATCGGCGATCAGCTTGAGGCTCACGGCCCGCATGCGCGCGATCTTGGATGCATCGCGCGATTCGGCGGAGCCATCCGCCGGCGTGCGGCCATCCATGTAGCCGCCTGAGCGCGCCAGCAGATCTGCCTCGGTCGCCAGCCACAGCAGATCCGACGCCGACCGCTCGAGCGAGCGGGCACCGGGTAGCAGCGGAGCCAGCGGGCTCATCACGTACTTCCAAAGCAGCCGCTGCAACACGTTGCGCTCGCGGGCGATGCCGGTGCCCGGCACCACGCTCGGATTGAATGCGGCAACACCCACACCCGGAGCCTCGCTGGCCAGCAGACGGGCGTGCATGACGTTCAGCAGCTTCGATGCGCTGTAGCGCGCCTCGCCGCGCTCGACGCCGGCGGGCAGATGAACTTGTGACAAGCGCACGTCCGCAAGCTCGAGCGGATCCTGCCACATGGCGCGGGCGATGCCGACGAGGCAGAACACGTCGGGATCGTGCACCTCGCTGGCCGTGATCACAATCCGCCCACCCGGCCGCATCTGCTCGACGAGGCGCTGAGTGATGGTGAAATGCGCCAGATGATTGACTGCGAAGGTAAGCTCGAAGCCGTCGCGGGAGGACCTGTCGCCGCCCAACTCCTGAATGCCGGCGTTGAGCACCAGCGCATCGATGCCGCCCATGAGACGACGCTGCACAACGGTGCACGCATCGTCGACCGATTCGAGACTGGCGAGATCGGTAGGCACGATCTCGAGACGGCCGCTCGCGGCATGGCGGGCTTCGAGCTCCGCTGTGCGTTCCGACGGTCGCGCCAGCAGCAGCACACGCCATTCCGCGTGCTCATCGATGAGCTTTTCCAGGGCGCGCCGTCCGATGCCGTTCGTCCCGCCCGTCATAACCAGCGTCCGGGCAAGGCGAGGCCCGCGCAGCTCTCGTACGCTCAACATGAATGAAAGCCTGTGTCCCCAGGCGCTGTGCGCCCTTATCGTTGTCACATTACCCCGGTGGCGGCAGTGCTAGTCCTCCGCGCCATGCTTTGAAAGACACGTAGCCGTGACTGGATTGCATGGCATCCATGCAGTGCGCCCAGCTTGCCACACTGGTTCTGAGGGCCTCGAACGCTTCGCGGCATTTTGTCCATGCCGCCACATTGCGGACCAACGCGCGCCAAACTGCCGTGCTCTCATGGCGAGGTTCATGTGCACGCTCCCGTGCGGGGAGCGCCAATGCGGGGAACTGCACAATGACGAGTTTGCAGCCTGTTCGGCGCGTCGGCCGCAATGTCATTCTGGGACTGGGACTTGCCACGCTCGCCCTCGCGATTTTGACGATCGCGCTGCCGGCGGAGCTACTCCAGCGATTTCTGACAGCCCTCTGCAACCGGTTGCGCGACAACGCGGAATCCGTGGCTGGGCTGGGCCTTGGCCTCGCACTCTTGACCGTCTTCAATATCGCCTTCTGGCGTCACCTTCGCCGCGCCTATGCCTCCCCGCGGCGGCGGTGGAGGGGGGACCGGTAACCCTCGCTCAGAGGGGCTTGTGTTCCTCCTCCACATGCGCAACAGCAATCCCTATATGGAGGTACGAGAATCCGCGATGGAGAGCAGGTTATGAGCGAGCTTGTTGACCGCCCCCGGCGGCAAGTAGCGCGTTTCGGCGCCCTGACAGCTCTGGTTGCGGCCCTGGCCGGAGCCGTATGGTGGTCGGGGACGCTGTCGGCGCCCGAGCGCCTGCTGGCCCGCAGCTACCAGGCCGCCATCGCCGACGCCGAGACCAGCTCCAGCGGTATCCGGCTGACACCCGCATCTCTGACCAGCGCGGCCGAGCAGAAGCCGGTCGATGCTATTTGGCCTGGCCCTGCTGGCGCGCAAAGCCTGGCCTTCCATCGGCCGCTCAAGATCGGCGACCGCATCTCCATCTCCTCGCGCGACGGCAAGGCGGACAGGATGTCGGTGGTCGAGCTGCAGCAGATCGATGGCGCCGGCATTGGTGCGCCCGGCTTGCGCTTTCAGCTCGTCACCAGCCGCCAGGACGGGGTGCCCGAGGGTCAGCTCGTGCGCTTCCTGATCGCGGTCGACGGCGGTGCGCAGGCGCCAGCGGGCGGCAAGACGCTATAGAGCCGATCGCACTCTGACATTCAGATCGCGAATTCCTTCACCCAGCTATCGGGAATGCGGCCGATGCGCCGCCGCACCGCTTCGGCCATCGGCCGATAGAGGTCGCGCAGACGGGCGCGCACCGGATCGGGTAGTGCGGCCTCCTGACTGCGGTTGAAACGGCGTCCGAGCCCGCTGAAATACCGTGGCTCGAAGCCGATGCCGATGAAGCGGCAGACTTGCTCCAGCGCCGCCAGCCGATCCTGGTGCATATCCTCGTAGAAAAGCTCCAGCGTCTGATCCTGCCGGAACACGGCCGCCATGTCGTCGAGGGTGGCCATGTAGTCGCCGAGCGCCTGAAAGCGCGGCTCGGCGAGCATGGCGATCAGCGTATCGGGCGATTGCCGGGTGGCATCGAGGCCGCGCGCGCGGCACTGGTGCAGCGCCTGGCTCCAGGCGCGGGTGACCGGGTTGCGCATGATGAAGAGCACGCGCACCTCCGGGGCGAGCGTCTTCAGGTGCTCCAAGCCCTCGCGGCCCAGGATGGCATACTCTGGGGTGACCTCGCCGGCGAATTTGCTGGCGCCGCGATGCCGGAACAGGCTCGCATACCATTCGTCGTTGATCGTGCTCTTCATGTAGTCGCGATACCAGGACCACTGGTCGCGGTGCTCGCCGAAGCGATGCCATTGCGTCCACATGCGCTGGTGATACTTGCGATAGCGCGAGCGGCGCTTGGTCCTGGACAGATGCTCGGTGATGCCGCGGATATGATCGAAGTAGTGGATCTCCTTCACCGGGGTGAGAAACAGGTCCGGGTGGGTCTGCAGCATGCGCGCAAGCCACGTCGTACCGGCTTTCTGCGCGCCGATGCAGACAAAGAGGTCATCGATCACCACGCTGCGCATCAGGCCCCGCGCGCCAAATCCACGATTGCAGACAAGATTGCTCTTAATGGTCGCGATGCAGCGGCGCAACTCGCCAAAAGGGCTCGCATGCGGCTGATTGAAATTCCATCAAGGACGCTAGTGTTTTGCGACACAAATCTAGGCTCGGCCGGAGAATATGAATGCTGCGCCCGGCGGCGATTAGGGCAAAGCCGATGGCGTGGTTCCAACCCAACGGCTCTTTCAGGTAAAGCACCGAAAAGGCGCAGAAGACCGCGAGCGTGACGACCTCCTGGATCGTCTTGAGCTCGGCTGCCGAGTAGATTGCGTGGCCATAGCGGTTGGCGGGTACCGCAAAGCAGTATTCGATAAAAGCGATGCCCCAAGATGCGAGCACCACGAGAATCAGGGGCCGCGCCTTGAAGTTCAAATGGCCATACCACGCGAACGTCATGAAAACGTTGGAGACGACCAAGAGCAGAATCGGTGCGACATAACCCCATGGGGAGGCGAAGGGCATCGGCAAGTTCCTCGCGATCGACGGCGCGATTCGAGGTCGCGCCATGCCTTGCACGAGATAGGAGGGAGGCTGAGGCAGACGCGATGCGGTATTCGGCCACGCGGGCGGCCGCCTCCTTGCCCGGGAACAAGTCTGGGAAAACCGTGATCTCTCGATGGACTTAACCAGGCAGAGCGCCTGCCTTGGTGCCCCGCACGGGCGATGCGCTATATTGGTCCCAAGACCATGACTGCAACCCTGGAGATGCGCCGATGGGAACGACAGGCTGGGTCATACTGGGAATCGTCGCGGCAGCCGCGCTCCTGGCCATCGCGACCTACAACGGCCTCGTCGCGCTGCGCCAGCGCAGCCAGCAGGCATTCGCGGATATCGACGTGCAGCTCAAGCAGCGCCACGACCTGGTGCCGAACCTGGTCGAGACGGTGAAGGGCTATGCGACGCACGAGCGCGAGACGCTGGACAATGTCATCAAGGCGCGCAATGCCGCCGTCGGTGCCAGCGGTCCGGCGGCGCAGGCAGCAGCCGAAGGCGCCCTGCAAGGCGCTCTGCGCCAGCTCTTCGCGCTGGCCGAGGCCTATCCGGACCTCAAGGCCAACGAGAACTTCAAGCAGCTGCAGATGGATCTGGGCGATATCGAGAACAAGATTGCGGCAGCGCGCCGGTTCTTCAACAACGCCGCGGCTGAATACAACACCAAGCGCCAATCGTTTCCGGCGGTGTTCTTCGCGGACATGATGGGCTTTGGTCCGCAGGAGTTCTTCAACCTCGACGAGGGCGAGCGTAAGGTGGCCGCCACCGCCCCGAAGGTGCAGTTCTGAGCATCGGGGGAAGCATCGGCACCCAGCCTCATGTTCCATTCCTACGGCCTTTATTCGCACATCCGGGCCAACCGCATTCGCTCCGTCGTGCTGCTGGCGGGGTTCGTCGCCCTGCTGCACGCGCTGCTGTTCTCGCTGCTGCTGATCCTGAATGCGTTCATGAGCGGCGGCACGTTCGAGGAGATCGTCGGCGATGCACGCGCGCAGTTCGCTGGCGCCTGGCCGGTGGCGATGGTGGCGGCGGCGATCTGGTTCGTCATCGCCTACTTGGTCCATCAGGCGATGATTCGCTCCGCGACCGGCGCGCGCGGGGTGACGCGCAACGAGGCGCCGAAGCTCTACAACGCGCTCGAGAACCTGTGCATCTCGCGCGGCATCCCGATGCCGCGGCTGCAGATTATCGAGACCCCGGCCCTCAATGCCTATGCCGCAGGCTTGCGCGAAGGTGATTACGTCATCGCCGTCACGCGCGGGCTGGTCGAGACGCTGACTGACGCCGAGGTCGAGGCGGTGCTGGGGCACGAGCTGACCCATATCCGCAATCGCGATACCCAGCTCATGGTCGTCGCCGTGATCTTCGCCGGGATCTTCGGGTTCTTCGCCGACCTGGCTATCCGCGGCTGGGACTTTCCTTACGGCTTGTCGCCGCGCGGCAAGCGCGGCACCGAACAAGGCGACTGGGACGGAGACCGGCGCGGGCGCGATGGAGGTGGTGCCGGCGGCGCCGTTCTGGCCATCATCGTGGCGCTCGCCATCATCGCTATATCATGGGGTATCTCGACGCTGATCCGCTTCGCCTTGTCGCGCTCGCGCGAGTATCTGGCCGATGCGGGCTCGGTAGAGCTCACCGAAGAATCCCGACGCGATGATCTCGGCCCTGCGCAAGATCGAGCGCAATGCGGCTTTCGACGTACCTTCGCGCATGGAAGCGTTCTTCATCGAGAACCCGTTGAAGAGCCGGCTCACGGGATGGCTGGCAACGCATCCTTCTGTCGATGATCGCATCGAGGCTCTCGTCCAGTTTGCACAAGGGCAGGACCCGCAGCCGGCCCCGCGGACGCCGCCGGCGGTCTGAGATCGAGCGTAAGATCTACCGCGGGTTGCCCCGCGCGACGATGTCGAGCACCTCGTCAGCCCCGGTGTGCTCGGGCAGCGCCAGAAAGTCCGCGGTGATGGTGAGGGCCGGCTCGAGCAGCTTGTGAAACTCGGTCCGATCGACCTCGACAGTGCCGAACTGGCGCAGGTGATCGGTGACGAACTGGGTGTCGAGCAGCGTGAAGCCGCCGTGGATCAGGCGGGCGGCGAGATGCACGAGCGCCACCTTGCTGGCGTCGCGCTCGACCGAGAACATGCTCTCGCCGAAGAACGCCGCGCCGAGCGCCACGCCATAGAGGCCGCCGATAAGGTTTCTGCCATCCCACACCTCGACGGTGTGGCAATAGCCCTGCTGGTAGAGCGAGCGGTAAAGGTGGCGGATACGCGTGTTGATCCAGGTCGAGCGGCGCCCGGGACGGGAGGCGGCGCAGCCATCGATGACGCCCTCGAAGTCGGTATTGATGCGCACCTGGAACAGGCCAGCCTTGATCGTGCGCGCCAGCCGCCGCGGGACATGCACGTCGTCGAGCGGCAGGATGCCACGGTGCTGCGGCTCGATCCAGTAGAGTGCCGGATCGTCCGCGCTTTCCGCCATGGGGAAGATACCGCAGGAATAGGCCTTGAGCAGAACCTGCGGCGTGATCTCGATTACGATGTCGTCGCGCGACGTCACGAGCTGAGGATGGTCCGATCGCTAGCGATACACGATCCCTGCAATCTAGGGCTGCTGCAGGAATTTTTCGAGCCAGTGAATGTCATACATGCCGTTGGCGATGTCGGGATGCCGCACCAGCTCGACGAACAACGGCGTGGTGGTTTCGATCCCGTCGATAACGAATTCGGACAGGCAGCGTTTCAAGCGCATCAGGCATTCGTTGCGATTCTTGCCGTGCACGATCAGCTTGCCGATCAGGCTGTCGTAGTTGGGCGGGATGCGATAGCCCTGATAGGCGCCGCTGTCGACGCGCACGCCGAGCCCGCCCGGCGGGTGCCAGTAGGTGATCTTGCCCGGCGAGGGGCGGAAATTCTGCGGGTTTTCAGCGTTGATGCGGCATTCGATGGCGTGGCCCTGGAACGTCACCTCTTCCTGTTTCAGGGTGAGCGGTGCGCCCGAGGCGATGCGGATCTGCTCGATGACGAGATCGAGGCCGGTGATCATCTCGGTCACCGGATGCTCGACCTGCAGACGCGTGTTCATCTCGATGAAGAAGAACTCACCGTCCTCGTAAAGGAACTCGACGGTGCCCGCGCCGCGATACTTGATTTTCTGCATGGCGCGCCGCACGGCCTCGCCAATCTTCTGGCGCTGCTCGCTGTTGAGCGCAGGTGAGGGTGCCTCCTCCCAGATCTTCTGATGCCGCCGCTGCAGGGAGCAGTCGCGCTCGCCGAGATGGATCGCATCGCCCTTGCCGTCACCGAACACCTGGATCTCGATGTGGCGGGGCTTGGTCAGATACTTCTCCAGGTAGACGCTGTCGTCGCCGAAAGCCGCCTTCGCCTCGCTGCGTGCGGTCTTGATGGCGAGATCCAGGTCCTCCGGCGTACGCGCCACCTTCATGCCGCGCCCGCCGCCGCCGGCTGCAGCCTTGACCAGCACCGGGAAGCCCATCTGCTTGGCGATCTTCATCGCCTGGATCAGGTTGGTAACGGCGCCGTCGGAGCCCGGCACGACCGGGATGCCGAGCCGCTTGGCCGTCTCTTTGGCCTCGATCTTGTCGCCCATGATGCGGATGTGCTCGGAGGTCGGGCCGATGAACGTGATCTGGTGCTCCTCCAGAATCTCGGCGAAGCGCGCGTTTTCCGATAGGAAGCCATAGCCCGGATGGATGGCGTCGGCGCCGGTGATCTCGCAGGCGGCCAGCAGGCGCGGGATGTTCAGATAGCTCTCGGATGCCGGCGGAGGACCGATGCACACGCTCTCGTCTGCCAGGCGCACGTGCATGGCGTCGGCATCGGCCGTCGAATGCACGGCGACGGTGGCGATGCCGAGCTCCTTGCAGGCTCGCTGGATGCGGAGCGCGATCTCTCCGCGGTTGGCAATGAGGACTTTGTCGAACATGCTCTCTCAGGCAGTCGGCAGTCGGCAATAGGCAGTAGTGAGTGCTTTCTTCGACTGCCAGCTGCCCATCGCCTATCGCCCCTACTCGATGATCACCAGCGGCTCGCCGAACTCCACCGGCTGACCATTCTCGACCAGAACTTCCTTCACCGTCCCCGCCTTCGGAGCCGGAATATGGTTCATGGTCTTCATGGCCTCGATGATGAGCAACGTCTGTCCCTGGACGACGCGGGTGCCGATCTCGATGAAGGGGGCAGCACCGGGCTCGGGCGATCGATAGGCCGTGCCGACCATGGGAGACTTGACGCAGCCGGGGTGGCTTGCGGGATCGGGACCGGTCTTGGCGGGCGGAGCCATCGGGTCGCCGCCGCGCTGCGCTGCGGCCTGCGGGGCTAGGCCCGCAGCCGGGGCGTGGGTCACGACGGGCGCGGGCAGGCGCGCGACGCGGATCTTCAGGTCATCGCGCTCGATCTCGATCTCGGAGAGCCCCGTCTCGTTCAGGAGCTCGGCCAGCTCGCGGATCAGCGCTTTCTCCACGCCGTTCCTCTCCTTCGCGTCTTTCGCCATGCTATCCGTCCGCACCTTGCGCTCAGGCCGTGTGACTGCGAGGCGTTTCGCCCAGAATGCCGGCGAGCGCGCTCAGAGCCAGAAGGTAGCTGTTGGCGCCAAACCCGCAAATGACGCCGACGGCCCCCGCGGAAATATAGGAATGATGACGAAAGCTCTCGCGCTTGAAGACGTTCGAGAGGTGAACCTCGACAGCCGGCAGCTCCGCCGCGTTGAGGGCGTCGAGCAGGGCAATGGAGGTATGCGTCAGCGCGCCGGCGTTGAGCACGATGCCGCTCGCCTTGTCGCGTGCCTCCTGGATCCAGCCGACCAGCTCGCCTTCATGGTTGGATTGGCGAAAATCGATGCTGAGGTTGAGGCTCTTGGCGTGCGCCTCGGCGCGGCGCTGTACGTCGGCGAGCGTCTCGCGGCCATAGATCTTGGGCTCGCGCAGGCCGAGCATATTCAGGTTCGGGCCGTTCAGGACATAGACCGGCTTTGCCATGGGCTCTCGCAGATTCTCTTCGGACAGGATCTGCCGGCACAGGCCGTAAGCCTTCACATGGCTACGGGCCGCAGATCCATACAACCTGCCGCCCGTGTATCAGCTTTCTCGCAGTGGCGAAAGTACGGCGCCCTCGAGCCTTAACAGACCGAGCAGCCGTTCTTGCGCACATCGGCTACGTGGCCGGTCATGACCTCGAGCAGGTTCTGAGGTGCGCCGGCAATGGCCTTGTCCCCAACCAGGAAATGCGGGGTGCCCTGGATGCCCATCTTCTGTGCCAGGTTGCGCACCGTCTCGATCTCGCCCTTGACCTCGGGTCCCTCCATGTCCTTCTTGAGCTTCGCCATGTCGAGGCCGAGCTTCTCCACCGCCTTGAGCGCCGTTTGCTCGTTGATCTCGCCGCGCAACCCGATGAGCGCGCGATGCGCTTCCCAATACTTGCCCTGCAACTTCGCCGCCAGCGCCACCTTGGCGCCTTCCTCGGAACCCTTGGAGAGGATCGGCAGCTCCTTGAAAATCACCTTCACCTTCGGGTCTTTCTCCACCATCTTGGCGACGTCGCCGAACGCCCGTTTGCAGTAGCCGCAGTTGTAATCGAAGAACTCGACGATGGTGACGTCGCCGCTCGGGTTGCCGACCATCGGCGCGTTGGGGCGACGGAAGATCTCGCCCGCGCTCTCCTTGAGTGCAACCTTCAGACGTTCGGCCTGGATGGTCTCCATCTTGGACTCGAGCGCCGTCTGGATCTCCATCATGACCTCGGGATTGTTCATGAGGTAGTCCTTGACGATCTTCTCGATCGCTTGCTTCTGCTCGGCCGTGAAGGGACCGGAGACCGAGGGCGTCGTGCCGGTCGCCTGGGCGATCTGCACTTGCGCGACCTTAGGTCCGTCCGCGGCCACAGCCGGGCTGGGTTGACGGCCGATACCGACCGTGGCGCCGATCAACAGGATGGCGGGTATGGCCAGGGTGGCGCCCTTCTTCGAGGTCAGGTGGTCGAAAAGCGTGCTCATGATGGACATGGCGAGGAAGGCTCCTTGCTTGGCTACGGCACGTTTAGCCGCTAATTCGGGATCTTGTAATTCACGATATCGCCAGCCCGGATCGACTCCGGAGAGCCCGTGGGCAGCTTGACCTGGGCACGCTTGGCAAAGATCTGGGCCTGCTTCACGTCGCCTTCAAGGAAATAGGCCTCTGCGGCGGCGAGGTAGGACTTCGGGCAGCTTGCCCTTCTTGGAGTAGCCGTTGCCTAACAGGTGGTAGGCTTGCGGGTTGGGGTCCTCGACCAGCGACTTGCGCGCCAGCGCAATGGCCTCGTCGACGCCCCGTGCATCGTCCGCGGCAATCAGAGCTTGCGCCAGCCGTACGCTGATGAGCGGCGCATCGCCGATGAGCTTCAGCGACCGGCGCAAGGGCTCTATAGCTTCCCGCGACTTACCCGTGCGCATGAGGAAGTCGCCCTTGAGCTCGTGGAAGTAGGGGTTGTCCGGGCGGTCCCGGATAAGTGCGTCAACGTCCGGGAGCGAAGCGTCGAGGCCGCTCTGGAAGAAGCGTGCAATGGTACGTGCATAGCGCGCGGGCAGGCTCTGGTCGCTCTGCGGATAGCGGTTAAGGACGATTTGCGGCCGCTCGAGATAGCCTGCGATCTTGGCCCGCATCAGATCGTGGCGGAGCTGCAGTGGGACTGGATCCTGCTCGTTCGCGAAGGGGCTTTTGGCTACGGCATCACGGAGCTGCGCCAGTCGATTGGCGGCAACAGGATGGCTGCGCGCGAACGCATCCTGGGTAGCGCCGGAGGCCGAGATGTACTCCTGCTGCGCGAACCGCTCGAAGGTCTCGAGCATGCCCTTGCCGGACTGCCGCGTGGTGGTGAGGAAGCGCAACCCGGCCTGGTCGGCCGACAATTCCTGGGCGCGCCGGTCGGCCAAAAGAGAACGCATCAGCAGCTCGTCGCCGCCCATCATGACGCCGGCGCCAGCGCCTGTGCCGCCGCCGCCTCCTCCCGCTACCATGAGGCCGATGCCGAGCAGCTTGATGAGCAGGCTCTTGGTCTGGTCGCGGGCGATGCGCTCGCGCAGCTGGGCCAGATGTCCGCCGGCGATGTGACCGGCCTCGTGCGCGATGACGCCGATCACCTGATTGGGCGTGTCGGCCTGTTGCAGGGTGCCGGTGTGGATGAAGACGTTGCTGCCGTCGAGCACGAAGGCGTTGTAGCTGTCGTGCCGGATGATGCGCATGGTCACGCGTCCACTGCCGAGGCCTGCGGCGCGGAAGATGGGACGCGAGTAGTCCTTCAGCAGGTTCTCGATCTCGGTGTCGCGGATGTAGCTCAGCACCTGTGCCTGAGCCGAGGTGGCGCATGCACCGAGCGCGACTATGCTTGCGCAGAAGGTGACACGTGCGATCCGCAGAAGACCGAGGTCGAATCGTTTGTCGCGTGCTGACATCGTTTTCGTCGTGTTGCCCAAGTCGACAGGATAGCGATGTGACCCTGCGGGACCCTAGTTGCGAGGCTAGAGCCGGTCAACGCACCTGACTTTGCCCGCCGTAGTCGCGCCACTGGCAAAGCATCGGCGGCACCCCTATAAGCCGTGACGGCCGCAGCCCGCAGCACCGGCCTTAGACACGCGTGGTGTGCAGTTCCGCTTCGATACCGGCAGTCGCGTCAAACTGCGGCGAGCGCGTGGCGATTTGAGGGCATAGATGATGCTGCGGCGGCATGCCGCCGCAGCACGAGTGGAGTGATCGCACATGGGCGATGGTTCGAAACTGGCGGCGGCGCAAGAACTGATCGTGCGCCCGCCATCGGAGCGCAGTGCCATTGCTCCGTTCATCGTCATGGATGTCATGCGCGCGGCGGCGGCGCGCGAGGCCGAGGGCGCGCGTGTTATCCACATGGAGGTGGGACAGCCCGGAACGCCTGCGCCACGCGCGGCACGCGAGGCGGTGAAGCGCGCTCTCGACAGCGACAACCTCGGCTACACGCTGGCGCTGGGGATGGAGCCTTTGCGCGAGCGTATCGCGCGGCTCTATCAGGACCGGCATGGCATTACGGTAGGGCCGGAGCGCGTAGTGGTGACGAGCGGCTCGTCGGCTGCGTTCGTGCTGGCGTTCCTGGCTCTGTTCGACGCCGGCGCCAAGGTGGCGCTGCCGGCCCCGGGCTATCCATGTTATCGCCATATCCTGACTGCGCTCGGTGCTGTGCCGGTCATGTTGGAGACCGGCCCCAACACGCGCTGGATGCCGACGGCAGCGCAGATCGAAGAGGCGGCGGTGCAGCAGGCACTGGCCGGGCTTTTGATCGCGAGCCCCGCCAATCCGACCGGCACCATGCTCGAGCCGGAGCGGCTGGCCGAGATCGTCGCCGCCTGCCGCCGGCGCGGGCTGTGGTTCGTGTCGGACGAGATCTATCACGGCCTGACCTATGGTGTGCCGGAGGCAACGGCGCTGCAATTCTCCGATGATGTCGTCGTCATCAACAGCTTCTCGAAATACTTCTCCATGACCGGCTGGCGTGTGGGCTGGATGGTAGTGCCGCAGTATCTGGTGCGCACCATGGAGCGACTGGCGCAGAACCTCTACATCTCGCCGCCGGCGGTGGCGCAGGTGGCCGCACTCGGCGCCTTCGATGGCATCGATGAGCTCGAGCGCAATCGCGGCGTGTACGCCGCCAATCGCGATCTGCTGCTGACGGAGCTGCCCAAGGCGGGCTTGGGCAAGATCGTGCCGGCCGACGGCGCCTTCTATCTGTACGTGGATGTGGGCGACTACACGGACGACAGCCTCGGCTTCGCCAAAGCGATGCTTGAGGAGACGGGCGTTGCGGCAACGCCGGGCGTCGACTTCGACGAGGCGCGCGGACGGCGCTTCATGCGCTTTTCCTACTCGGGGACAACCGAGGACATGGCCGAGGCTGCGCGCCGGTTGCAGGGCTGGTCGCGGCTGGCGCGCGGGTAACAGCTCGACTCTTTCAAGTGCAATCCAGCGCTCGGTGCGCCGGGCAGCCTCGATCGCTGGCCGTATGCGGGCGTGTCACGGTTTCGTCAAAATTTAATCCGTACTGTGATCAAGTTGCACTTCGGCTCTCGAGGCGTGCGATTGAGGCGCAGCTGCAAACAGCTGTCCAGTCTGAGGGCCATTTCGTAAACGTCTCCGCGAGTGCTCATGGCTGGCGCGCCCTCCACAACTCAGCTCTTGCGATACCGTGATCCCGATGCCGCAGCGAAATGGCTGTGCAGGGCGTTCGGCTTCGAGCGACGTCATGTGTCCAAGGACGACGGCGGCGAGATCCGCTACATCGTCCTGAGCACTGGCCAAGGGTGCGTTCTGGTTTGTGCCGTGACGAGCTCGGTACTGGGCGACTTCATGGTTCAGCCGCAAGAGATCGGCGGCGCCAATACCCAGATCTCGTATCAGGTGGTTCGCGACGTCCTCGCGCACAGCCGACGCGCGAGATCCGTAGGGGCGAAGATAGAAACCGGCCCGGGAGATGACGGTGATGGCGGGCACTTCTATGCTTGCCGTGATCTGGAGGGTCATCTCTGGAGTTTCGGAACGCGAGCCTACGCGTCCGGCGCCGGGTTGCGGGAAACGCGCCGCATGCACCGGGTGCTGGGCCACGGTGCGGCGTTTCTCGTCGGGCTCGGTTTGGCTGCCGGCGGAATGTTGCTCTATCACCCGAATGCACGAACTTCCCCTCAGACGATAACCGTGGCTTCCGCGGAAGCGTCTCCTCGCGCGAAAGAAGCTCCCGAAGGAGCAGCGGTCGGGCTGGCTGCAAGCGTGTCCGATGAGGAATTGAGGCGGGAACGTACTGCTCGCCAGCAGGTGCAGGAGGAATTGCAGCGCGCGCAGGCCGAGCTGCCGAGATTGTTGCTGGCCAAGGAAGAGGCAGAGCGCGCGTGGAAGGCTTCCGAGGCACGGCTGTACGAGCGTGTGCGGACTTTGGAGCAATCTGCGTCGGCTGCTCAGGACGCGCAAGAAAGAGCCGCGCGCGCGGAGGCTAAGGCGGTTGACGTCGCGAAGGAGATGGCCGGCATGCGCTCGGCCTTGGAAGCGGCCGAGAAGCAGCGGAACGAAATCGCGGCGTCCTTGAGCGCGGAACGGGAGCTCATGGCACGCGGTCAGCGCGAGAGAGACGCTTTGCGCGCCGACGTTCTGAGGCTCGAGGCCGGTATCGTTGCAGAGCGCCAGGCACGGCAGAAAGTGCAAGAGGAGGGAACGCTGCTGCGTGAAGACATTGCCCGCCTGCAACGTGCAAACCTGACCGACATCGAGCAATTGCAGGAGGTGAAGTCTGCGCTGTTGGCGGCGCAGGAGGAAATCGCGAGCCTGAGGCCGCCGCCGCTGCCTGACCGTGCCGTCAAGACTGACGATCCAGCCAATGCGGCCGATACAAATGGCCAGGGAGGTCAGGCAGCTTCTGCCTGCGTGATGGCTGTGCAGCGGCAATTGCCCGCTTGGGACGCAGCAAGCCGGGCCAAACTGTGCCGAGGCGCGGAGAGCACACCGGAGCCGGCCGGATGTGCTGGTCGGCTGATGAGCGGCACCGTCAGTTGGGGCGGCGGCACTGCTTGGATGCTGGCGAATGCGCTGACACTCTGCGCCGGTACTCCCAGCGCCAAGCGAACGCTCGATTGCTTCTCTGGGGCAATTTCCGAGGGCCGGACGTGGCAAGGCGCCATTGGTAGGTGCAGGGCCGGCAAGGGATAGGGGCAAACCACGGCAGCCGCCGTGCAGGTCGCGGTGGTATCGGTAATCCCTTCCAGCACCCCCTGGCTCAACGCCCGGCAATGCCCTATAAGCGCCCTCCATCAAGCCCATTCATGCGATAGTGGCACTGAAGGCGCGGCGCGGCGGCTGTACGGCCGTCGGTTCGCCGCTACGACTGTTAGGAGAGTTCCAATGCCGGCACCCTGGTCGCCCGAAAGCTGGAGAAGCAAGCCGATCGTCCAGGTGCCGGATTTTGCCGACAAGGGCACGCTCGCCGATGTGGAGGCCAGGCTCGCGACGTTTCCGCCGCTGGTTTTTGCAGGCGAGGCACGCCAGCTGAAGAAGGCTTTGGCCGACGTGGCTGCTGGCAATGGATTCCTGCTCCAGGGTGGCGACTGTGCCGAAAGCTTCCTGGAGCATCGCGCCGACAACATTCGCGACTTCTTCCGCGTCTTCCTGCAGATGGCAGTCGTGCTGACCTATGCGGGCGGCTCGCCCGTGGTGAAGCTCGGCCGCATCGCCGGACAGTTTGCGAAGCCACGCTCGTCGCCAACTGAAAAGAAGGATGGCAAGGAGCTGCCGAGCTACCGTGGCGACATCATCAATGGGCCGGAGTTCACGCCCGAGGCGCGTCAGCCCGATCCGCAACGCCAGCTCGAGGCCTACCGTCAGTCGGCGGCGACGCTGAACCTGATCCGCGCTTTCGCGCAAGGCGGATACGCGGACCTCGAGCGCGTGCATCAGTGGACGCTGGGCTTTGTCAAGGACAGCCCGCAGAGCCACCGCTATGAGCAGCTTGCCGGTCACATCGCCGAGACGCTGGGCTTCATGCGCGCCTGCGGTATCACCTCGGAGAACACGCCGCAGCTTCGGACGACGAACTTCTACACGAGTCACGAGGCGCTGCTGCTCGGCTACGAGCAGGCGTTGACGCGGCTCAATTCGACCAGCGGCGACTGGTACGCCTGCTCGGGACATATGATCTGGATCGGCGATCGCACGCGCCAGCCGGACCACGCGCACGTCGAGTTCTGCCGCGGCGTCAAGAATCCGATCGGGCTCAAGTGCGGTCCGTCGCTGGAATCGGACGGGCTGCTGCGCCTGATCGATGCGCTGAACCCCAAGGACGAGCCGGGGCGGCTGACGCTGATCTGCCGTTTCGGCTCCGACAAGATCGAGAAGCAATTGCCGAAGCTCATCCGCGCGGTGCAGAAGGCGGGAAGGCGCGTGGTGTGGTCGTGCGATCCCATGCACGGCAACACCATCACGGCGGCCAATGGTTACAAGACGCGGCCGTTCGAGCGCATCCTGAAGGAGGTGGAGTTGTTCTTCGCCGTGCATCGCGGCGAGGGCACGCACGCCGGCGGCGTTCACGTCGAGATGACGGGCCAGAACGTCACCGAGTGCACCGGTGGCGCCACGGCTATCAGCGAGACCGATCTGCTGGACCGCTACCACACACACTGCGATCCGCGTCTCAATGCCGACCAGGCGCTGGAGCTGGCGTTTCTGATGTCGGAGCGCCTGAAGCAGGAGCGCGAAGGGCGCGTGCGAAACAACGAAGTGCCGAGCGCAGCGGCGGAGTAGAACTCCCCACCGGTCCGACCGATCGCGCGCCGAGGCGACCTTTCGCCTCGTGCCGCCCTCGCATGACGGATGGAGAGCAGCAATCGCGTGCGTTTCGATCCAAGTTGAACTACCCTTTGATTCCGGCAATCCCGACAGAGGTAGGACATGCCGGAACTTTCAACACTCTTACTGTTTGCCACAGCCTGCGTCGTGCTTACTGCGACGCCAGGGCCCGATATGTTGCTGATTGCATCGCGCAGCGTCAGCCAAGGTCGCCGGTCTGGTTTCGTCACGTTGGCCGGAATTCAAGTCGGCACTTATGTCCATGCAGGAGCAGCAGCGCTGGGACTTTCGCAGCTGCTTCTTTTGGTGCCGATTGCATACGATGCCGTGAAATGGGCGGGCGCGGTCTACCTGCTGTATTTGGCATGGGCCACGCTGAAATCTGCACGGGGCGCAGTCGAGCTGCAAAAAACATCGGATGCTGCGCCATTGGGTGCCATCTTCCGGCAAGGTCTCGTGACCAATCTTCTCAACCCCAAGATGGCTTTGTTTGTTCTGGCCCTTTTTCCGCAGTTTGTGAACGCCGCCTCCGGGTCGGTGGCTTTGCAAGTCATGGTGCTTGCAACGATCCTCAACGCGATTGGCCTGATCGTCAACGGCGCGGTCATCATGGTCGCAGGCCACAGTCGGACGTATTTCATCAAAAGCAGCGGCAGGTTTGCACATCTGCCGCATTACTTTTTGTCAGCGGTATTTGCTGGACTTGCCTTTCGCTTGGCATGGGCGAGTCGTGACTGACACGATGTCCGTGAAGTAGGCGTAGTTCAACACATGAGGGCCGAACTCGAGCCGCGCGACTCGAGCGGGGTTGAGCCCGGCGCGCCGATCTGTCACACTCTCCCCAACAACAAGGCCGTAACAGCGGCCATTCAAGGGAGAGAAGCCATGTCCGTCAAAGCGCTGGTGGCGCTCGCCACCGCTATTGCGATTCTATTTCCCGACAATACGGTCCTTGCACAGACGATCGACGGCCCAGCCGTCGAGTGGCGGCATTCCAATTGGGGCAAGCGCCGGGCCAATACTGAGGGCATCGAGAAGATCAACGCGATCCTCAAGGAGCGCACCGGCGGCAAGTTCACGATCAAGATCGGCTACGGCGAGGTCTTCTCCAAGGACAAGGAGAACCTCGACAGCATCAAGCTCGGCGCCATCGAGATGGCCGATATGTGCAACTTCTATCATCCGGGCAAGAATCCATCCTGGATGGTGTTTTCGCTCCCCTTCCTGCCCTTCGGCGAGATGGAGCAGCACGCGGCTGCCGCAGACGCGATGATCAAGCACCCGATCCTGGCCGCCGACATGGCGCAGTGGGACGCGGTGCCGTATTTCTTCACCGTGCTGCCGGCCTACGAGTTCATGGGCAAAGGTACGGCACCCAAGACGCTCGACGGCTGGAAGGGACTGCGCGTGCGCGCGCCCGGCGCCGTGGGCGACGCCATGGTCAAGCTCGGAGCCACCCAGTCCACCGTGCCGGCGGTCGAAGTGTACACGGCACTGGAGCGCGGCACTGTGGATGCAGCCTCGTTCCCGTTCACCTACGCGCACGCTGCCTACCAGCTGCACACCATCTCGAGCTGGTACACGTCCAATCTGGCGCCGGGCAATGCGGGCTGCAGCGCGGTGATCAGCAAGACGGCCTTCGGCAAGCTTCCACCGCAGTATCAGAAGCTGCTGATGGAAGCTCAGCCCGAGGCCAACAAGGCGATGATCGCAGCCTACCGCGAGGCCGATAAGGTCAATCTCCCTGCCTTCAAGCAGAAGCTCACGGAGGTGCGCTACTCGGAGGAAGACCTCGTGAAGTTCCGCGAGAGCGCAGGCAAGCCCATCTGGGACAAATGGGTGGCCGAGAACCAGGGCAAATTCGACGCCAAGGGCGTTCTCGACGCACTTCTGATGGAGATTGAGAAGGCGAGAGCCAAGGTCGCGGCCAAGTAGGGGGACGCCTCCGTGGCAGTACCGACTGAACACAGGTCTGCGCCGATTGCTCCCGGCGCAGACCCCGCGCACTCCACTGTTGCCGATGCCGAAACTGGTGCGCTTGCTGCGGTCGACCGTTTCGTGGCCCGGATCGAACGGGCAACGGCGCTGATCTCGGGCATCGGCATTTTTGCGCTGATGCTGGTTGGCGTCGTGCACGTGCTCGGGCGCAAGTTCTTCAACATGCCGATCTTCGGCTACATCGACATCGTCGAGATCATGATGTCGTTCCTCGTGTTCATGGGGCTGGCCTACACCGAGCGGTTGGGCGGCCACATCCGCATGGAGTTAATCGTTACCAAGCTCAAAGGGCGGGCGCTGGCCCTGTTCGAGCTGTGCGGGGTGATCGTTGGCCTCGTGATCGTCGGCGTGCTCATGGTCTACAGTTGGCAACACGCCATGCGGGCCTACACGCTGGGCAACTCCACGATCGACGCCGAGATTTCGCTCTGGCCGTCAAAGATGATCATTCCCCTGTCGCTGGGCCTCCTGTTCATTCGCCTGCTGGTCAGCCTTTGGGCCTACGTCCGTCTCATTCTCGACCCGAGTAAGCGGCCAGTTGCCGTGGCCGAGGCGCTCGATGCCGAAGAGCAGGCCTTGCGCGAAGCCGAAGCGGCCGGAGCATTCGATGACGAGCCGGTCGCCGGCGCTCGCCATGGCGCGAGGGCCGGCTGATGGCGCTCGAGCTCTCCAGGGATGCCATCGGCATCATCGGCTGCATCGCGTTGCTCATGCTCGTGGTTGCCGGCGTACGCGTTTATGTCGCTGCGGCTCTCGTGGGCCTGGTCGGCATCGTCTCGATTATCGGGTGGAAGGCGGGTGCCGGCATGGTCGGCACGATCCCGCACTCCAAGTCGGTCAACTACACGCTGTCCGTGCTGCCGCTGTTCATCCTGATCGGCTATCTCGCCTACCACGCCGGCATGACGCAGACGCTGTTCGAGGCCTGTAAGAAGTGGCTCGGCTGGATGCCCGGCGGCATGGCTGTGTCGACCATCTTCGCCGTCGCCGGCTTCTCGGCGGTGTCGGGCGCCTCGACCGCGGCGGCGGCCGTGTTTGCACGTGTCGCCGTACCAGAGATGCTCAAAGCCGGATACGACCGCCGGCTTGCCGCGGGTGTGGTGGCTGCCGGCGCGACGCTCGACTCGCTCATCCCGCCGTCGGCAATCATGGTCATCTACGCCATCATCGTCGAGGCGTCGATCGGCAAGCTGCTGGTCGCGGGCTTCATTCCGGGTTTCATCTCGGCAATCTGCTATTCCATCATCGTCGTCATCTGGAGCACCTGGAACCCGAACGTCGGCAGGCCCATCCGCGGCTTCACGTGGGGTGAGCGCTTTGCATCGTTGCCGGGCACCCTCCCTGTGATCGGCGTCATCGTGATCATCTTTGCCTCCATGCTGTTTGGCTGGGCGACACCGACGGAGGCCGGTGCGCTGGGCGCGTTCGTGGTCTACGTTACCGCTCTGCTCAACCGCATGAAGTGGC
Source organism: uncultured Alphaproteobacteria bacterium (assembly GCA_963840425.1). Lineage (GTDB taxonomy): Bacteria > Pseudomonadota > Alphaproteobacteria > Rhizobiales > Hyphomicrobiaceae > CADEFX01. Next base: position 202,265 of record CAWIYZ010000002.1, read on the forward strand.
GCGAGCTCAACGACGCCCTGCTCGAAACCGCCAAGCTCACCGTGATGATCTTCGCCATCATCTGGGGCATTCTCATTTTTGTGCGCTTCCTGGGCTTTGCCGGCGTGCCCGAGAGATTTTCCGAATGGGTGGTGTCGCTGCCGGTGCCGCGCATCGTAATCATGCTCGGTATTCTGTTCGTCTATCTCGTGCTCGGCTGCTTTATGGACGCGATCGGCATGTTGTTGCTGACGCTGCCGGTGTTCTATCCCGCCGTCATGAAGCTCGGCTACGACCCGATCTGGTTCGGCATCGTTGTCGTCAAGATGTGCGGGGTGTGTCTGCTGACCCCGCCGATCGGGCTCAGCTGCTTTGTGGTGGCGGCGGTCAGACGCGACATTCCGCTGTCGGATGTATTCCGTGGCGCCTTGCCGTTTGTAATCGCCGATTTCATGGCCATCGGCATCTTCCTGGCCTGGCCGCAAACCGTGACCTGGCTTCCCGATCAGATCCTGAAGTGACTATCAGAAAGCGTGGTTACTTCAGGTCAGGCATGCAACTGGCGCGTTGCGTGAGGTGGGACGGGAGCCCTAAAATCCTGCCATGGCCGATGCAACCCATTTGAAAATTGCGCTTGCGCAGCTCAACCCGGTGCTGGGCGATATCGCCGGCAACGCGAAGAGGCTGAAGGAGACGCGCGCACGCGCGGCTGCGGAAGGCGCCGACCTGGTCCTCTATCCCGAGCTGTACATTTGCGGCTATCCGCCCGAGGACCTCGTGCGCAAGCCGGCCTTCGCTGCGGCCTCGCGCGCAGCGGTTGAAGCCTTGGCGCATGAGCTTGAGCCCGGGCCGGCGGTGATCGTCGGCTGTGTGTGGCCGGACCAGGACAAGGTCTACAACGCGGTGGCGCTGATCGACGGCGGCCGCATCGCGGCGGTGCGCTACAAGGTCGATCTGCCGAACTATGGCGTGTTCGACGAGAAGCGCGTGTTCGACGCCGGTCCGCTGCCGGGGCCTATCAATTTCCGCGGTGTCAAGATCGGCGTGCCGATCTGCGAGGACATCTGGCAGGAGGAGGTGTGCGAATGCCTCGATGAATGCGGCGCGGAAATTCTCCTCGTGCCGAACGGCTCGCCGTTCGACTGGAAGAAGCCGGACGTGCGCCTCAACATCGTCGCCTCGCGCATCGCCGAGACGGGCATTCCGTTGGCGCTATCTCAACCAGATCGGCGGCCAGGACGAGCTGGTGTTCGACGGCGCGTCGTTCGTTCTCAATTCCGACGCGAGCCTCGCCGTGCAACTCCCTGCGTGGGAAGAAGCACTGGTCGTCACCGAGTGGGAGAGACAGCAACCGGCTGGCGCTGCAAGCCGGGGCCGAAGGCTGTGCTCGAGGAAGGGGACGCGGCGGCCTATCACGCCTGCGTGCTGGGCTTGCGCGACTACGTCGACAAGAACGGGTTTCCGAGTGTGGTGCTGGGACTGTCGGGCGGCATCGACTCTGCGCTCGTTGCTGCGATCTCGGTGGATGCGTTGGGGGCCGAGCGCGTGCACTGCGTGATGCTGCCCTACCGTTTCACCTCCAACGAGAGCCTGTCGGACGCGGCGCTCTGTGCCGAGGCGCTGGGCGTGCGCTACGATACCGTGCCGATCTCGCCGTCCGTGGATGGGCTCTACGGCATGCTGGCGCCGCTGTTCAAAGGCAAGGAGCCGGGGTTGGCCGAGGAGAACGTGCAGAGCCGTGTGCGCGGCACGACCTTGATGGCCATCTCCAACAAGTTCGGCGGCATGCTGGTGACGACCGGCAACAAGAGCGAGATGTCGGTCGGATACGCGACCATCTACGGCGACATGAACGGCGGCTTCAACCCGATCAAAGATATTTACAAGATGGAGGTCTACCGCCTGGCGCGCTGGCGCAACGCGCATCTGTCCAAGGGCGCGAAGGGGCCGAAGGGCGTGGTCATTCCCGAGAATATCCTGACGAAAGCGCCGACGGCGGAGCTGCGCGAGAACCAGAAGGACCAGGACTTCGCTGCCGCCCTACGAGGAGCTGGACGACATTCTGACCTGCCTGGTGGAAAATGAGATGCCGCTGCCCGAGATCGTGCAGCGCGGGCATGCGCCCGAGACGGTGAAGAAGATCGAGCGGCTTCTGTATCTCGCCGAATACAAGCGGCGACAGGCGGCGCCAGGCGTCAAGATTTCCTCGCGCAGCTTCGGCCGCGACCGGCGCTATCCGATCACCAACAAGTTCCGCGAGGACGTGACAGCAGCGCCGAAAGTGCAGCCGGCTGTGACGGCGGTGCCGTCGCCGGTCATGCCGCGCGCCGACGGCGGCGAGGTTTCCTGAGATGTTTATCGAGGCTTTCCCACGAAAGCGCGATGCCGTAGATGCCTCGCGCATTCAAGTTGGTCGATGCTCGGAGGAAGACTGAATGCTGGTCCAGGCCATGCGCTATTTGTGCGCGCTTTCGCTGACACTCGTGGCAGTCGCGACGGCAGCGCCGTTGTCAGCCGACCCGCGCGTCGAGCGGGGGCGATATCTGGCCGAGATTGGCGGCTGCCTGGACTGTCACACGCCGGGTTATTTCTTTGGTAAGCCCGACATGGCGCGCTATCTCGGCGGTTCCGAAGTCGGCTTCGAGATCCCGGGGCTTGGCGTATTTGTCGGCCCAAATTTGACATCAGACAAGGAAACCGGGCTCGGCAACTGGTCGGAGGACCAGATTGTAGTGGCTATGACGAAGGGCCAACGCCCGGACGGCCGCGAGCTGGTTCCCATCATGCCCTGGCGGGCGCTGGCGAAGCTCACCCGCGAAGATGCGTATGCAATCGCCGCCTATCTCAAGAGCCTGCCGCCTGTGAAGAACAAGGTGCCCGGCCCTTTCGGCGCGAACGAGAAGCCGACCACGTTCGTGATGAAGATCGTGCCGCCCGAGGGCGGAGCGACAGGGAAATAGCCGCGCTGGCCGAATCAATCTTCCAGCATTGCCATGGCCGCCCTGCGGTCGCTCGACTTCAATCGGAGAAACGCCGCGCGGGCGGTTTTGATATCCCCGGCTGAACCGCTTTGAGCGGCCTGCTCAAGCGCAACGGTTGTGGGATGGTCGGCGCCGCAGATGAAGGCCAAAGCTTTGGCCAGGCGCCCCATCGCCGCGCGATCGATCTTGGTTTCGTCCATGGAGATCCCTGCAGCGTCCTGCTGCTCGTTCGCGAAGCTACCATGCTGTAGGGCAAAGGTGTGTCCTGATCGGACGGACTGTTGTTGGGCGTAGCGCTTGGGGCAGGCGCTGTTCCATCCCTTGCGGCTGCTCCGACGGGATTGGAGACGGGGCCCGAACTCAAGGCACTGTTGCCGCTGATCGGCCGCGCTCGTGCGATCGAGCGTCTCAGCGGTCGCGCGGCGTGACTAAGCTCTGAAAAGCGAGCGGCTGGGACTGCGGCTCGGCCGGGCCGCGCACCGGCGCGGGATGGGCCACCGGCTCGTGCTTGCGCATGTAAGTGACCGGCATGCCTTGCTCAGTGGCAATGATGTGGATGCCATGCGAGGTTACGTCGTAGCCGAGCTTTTCGAAGAAGCCGACCGCGTTGAGGGTGGCGCGGGCGCTGAAGCGCTCGAACCCTGCCGCGCGTGCGCGCGCCTCCGCGTCGAGCGCGAGGCGACGGCCAATTCCCATTCGCGTGAACAGCGGGCGCACGAACACCGACGTGATGCGCGCCAGAACGCCGCTATCGTCGGCGGGCGTCCAGCCGGCAGTGCCGACCAGCTCGCCGTCGAGCCAGCCGGCGTATAGGTTCTCCGTCTGCACGCGGTCGGCATAATCCTGTGAGCGCACATAGGCGGCGAACGCGTCTGCCTCGGCGGGCTCGCAATCTCCGCCAGCCAGGACGCGAAAGGCGGTGGCGTGCACGTAACGGACGTTGGCCCAGTCGTCCATACCAACGGGGCGGATCGTCACCCGGTCGACGGGTCTCACGAACGGCAGCGGGCTCAACGGATCGGCCATGACGCAACTCTTGCACACCGCGTGAGGTACCGCGTACGCACCACGCCATCTCTATTCATACACGATATTGTCAAGCCTGCGAAGGCAACTGTCCACAGAAAGCCAGAAATCTGGCCGCGGCCGGCGAGATAGCTCGCATCTATTGCTGCCGTTGCGCCTGTCGAGGCGGTGTTTGCGCAGGCACATCCGTTCTGCGTGCGGGCGGCTCACCTGTCTGGGGTACGAACTCCGCCTGCTTGCACGAGCAGCCCTGCACGTACTCCTTGCGATAGCGGAAGGCCGACTTGAGGCTGGTGTAGGGCTGCTGACCGTTGACGGACACCGCCTGCTCCACGGCCCCGCCGGGATTCTGGTGATAGTAGAGCTCGGCAGGAGCGGCGCATTTGGACTGGCACATCTCGGCATCGCGCGAGAAATGGTTGGGCAGCGTCGAGAAGCTGACCGGGAAATAGAAGCCGTCGCACAGCCTGACGCAGATCGTGCGATAGGTCGCGAAGGGAAGCGCGCCGAACTGGTTGGCGCGGCCGCCCGGACCACTGTCCTCGTCCTGCCAAAGCGAGGAGAACGGATTGAAGCCGCCGCGACGCTGGGCCTCCTGGTTGTAGCCCGGGCCGCAGTTGTTGCGCGCCAGCTCGCGGATGATGTCGTCCTGGTAGGAGCGGTCGCGGGTGCCCAGCATCTGCTGGCGCTGCCCATCCAAATCATGCAGGCGCCGCTGTGCTTCCTCGGCCTGGTTGGCAAGATCGACGCACTCGCGTGTGCGCCGGAGCGTTTTGGAGAACAGGAAGTAGTCGTAGCAATTGGCGCGCTCGAGCTGCGATTGGGCCTGGCGGGCCTGCCGCTCGACCTGGCGCAGGTCGGCTTCGACCTTCGGCAGAAGCTCGAGCGATTGCGTGCCGCGCTGGCTTTCCTGCACGAGCCGCTGCTCGAGCTGGAGGCAGATCGGGTTGGAGCTGCGCGAGCCGAGCGCACCTTGCGGCTGGCCAGGCTGACCGGGTGACGGGATCGGCGCCGGTTGCTGCTGGGGTCCGGGCCTCCACACCGGCTCGCGCGGAACGGGCCGTGACTCAGGCGTAGCCCATGGCCACCAGCCCTGGGCCCGCGCCGGCTCCTGCGGCACGGCGAGCACGGACGCGACAACGCCGACCAGGGCCGCCGCGGCCAATATGGCTCTTGTCCCCAAAGTGCTCTTCATACTGCCCGAGCCTCGCGCGCGACTTTGCACTAGCGTGCGCGTCGAATTCCCTATGCTCTTGTGCATGTCATAATGAGAGTGCTGGATTAGGGGGTCAATTGGGAGCAATTGCGGCGAACGGCTCTATGCACACCCGCTGTGGTTGCAGGACGGCTCAAGGAGGGCGGACCACGCCATGAAGCAGGATGCAGCAGACCGGACAGCCGCAGCGCTGGCGGAGGCGCGTTGGTCGGGGAGCAAAATCCCGGGCTTCGCCGATGGCGACCGGCCGGCAACGGTGGAGGACGGCTATCAGGTGCAGGCCGCCTTCCGCAAGCAGTGGCAGGACAAGCTGGCGGGATGGAAGATTGGGGCCACGGCCAAGCCCATCATGGATCGCTTCGGCGTCAGCGAGCCGTTCTGTGGTCCGTTCTACGCCGCGGATGTCTACACAACCCCGGCGCGTCCGCTGGCCAACCGTTTCAACTACCTGGTGATCGAGACCGAATTTGCCTATCGCCTGGGACGCGATCTGCCGGCGCGGGCACAGGGCTATACGCGTGACGAGATTGTCGGGGCGGTCGATGCGGTGATCCCGGCCTTCGAGCTCATCAACTGCCGGCTGGGCGCACTGCCGCTCGACAATGCGCCGGCCGCCATCGCCGACTGCGGATTGAACGGCGGTATGGTGCTGGGGCCGGTGATCACGGATTGGCGCAATATCGATGTGCCGAGCCATAACGTCCGCCTGCTGGTCGACGGCGCCCAGAAGGGCGAGGGCACGGGCTCGCTCGCTCTTGGCGACCCGCGCAACGTGCTCGACTGGGTTGTCAACAAGCTGACCAAGAGCGGTGTCGGTTTCGAGAAGGGGCAGATCTTCTCGACGGGCACCTGTACCGGCGTCGTCACGCTCGAGAAGGGGCAGACGGCGGTCGGCGATTTCGGCACGCTGGGCAAGGTGGAAGTGCGGTTCGAATAGAGCGTGATCGCCTCGTGTGGGAGCAGTGCCGCTTCCACAGAGGTGTTCGTACTCTCAACTCTCTAGAGGCGCGGCGCGTGCGGACGCGGGTCGGCTCCGGCATCGTCAGACATCCGGGTGCGGGCAAGGCCGCGCTGCTCGCTGCCGTGCTGTGGTTCGTGAGTGATGTCGCGGCGCGCGCCTCTGAGCTGGCGGTGCCCGACAGCTCCGATGCTTCGCAGCAGGACCGCCGCATCCTGCGCGGCTGGAGTGTATTCTGGAGCTTTCTCGTCTGGCCGGCCGGCAGCACGGTCTCGGGCTGCTTCTTCGACCGCGATGCCGAGTTGCGCGAGGTGTTCGTGACGGCGGCCAGCGACTGGACCCGTATCGCCAACATTCGCTTCGACTTCGGCCAGCCGCCCGGCTACCGCACCTGCGATGCCACCGAGCCGAGCGATGTTCGCGTCAAGTTCCGCTCGGGCAGCGGGCTCAGCATTGCCGCCGGAAGCTCGTCGGTCGGCACGCTGGGTCTCGACCTGGCACCGAGCCGGCCGACGCTGCACATCGGTCTGGCGGCGCTCCCCGGCAAGCCGCGGCGATCCCACGCCGAGATGCGACCCACCATCCTGCACGAGATCGGGCATGCACTGGGCCTGCCGCATGAGCACCAGCATCCGCAGAGCCCGTGCGTCGCGGAGTATCGCTGGAGGGAGCTGTGCACGCTGCGTCAAGCGCGCGTTGCGCAGGACGTGACGCTCATGGAGGCCCACAAGTATGCGAGCCAGCTGCGGGCGCAAATGCTGCCGCGTACCGATCCGGTCGATGCCGGCCTGTCGCCTTACGATGCGGATTCGATCATGCACTACCGGTTTCCGGCCCGGCTTCTGACCAACGGCCAAAAGAGCGCGTGCCTCTCGCGGGCGCCGAGGGCCCTGTCGGCCGGCGATGCCGCGCGCATGGCCATCCTGTATCCGAAGGACGCCGTCGAGCAGGGGCGTCTCCTGCGCGCGCATGCGGAAATCTTCCGCCAGACCCTGGCGCGCAGCGGCTTGTCGCGACGGACTGCGGCGCGGCTCGCGGATTACGCGGAGAACCAGCTCGGCCGCCGGCATGCGGAGCTTGGCATCAAGATCGACTTGACTGGTTTGAATCTGCCGGAGACCGACACGTCGGCGCTGGAGAAGACGCTGGCGCAGGGCAGTGGGATCATCCTGCCGCCGGAATGTACGGTGAAGCCCCGCGCCGTCGAAGGAGAGAGAGCGGAATAGGTCTACTGGCTCATTGCCTTCGAGTACGGCGTGGCGGCGAACAGCCAGATGGCGATGCCGACCAGCAGCAGGGACAGCATGCGTCGAATGAGTGTGCTGCGCGGCTCGTCTTCCAGCCATGGCCTCACGGTGTCGCCCAGCAGCACGATCGTCGAATGGACCGCGGTCGCTACTGCGACATAGACGAGAGACAAGGTGAGGGCCTGCCCGATTATGGAGCGCGACTCGTCGACAAAGGTGGGCAGGATGGCGACATAGAAGATGCCTGCCTTGGGATTGAGCAGGTTGGTGACGAGCCCGCGCACGAAATACTTGGCATCGTCCGTCCCCATCCTGGTCTGGCCCGGCGATGTCTCCGCCTCACCCTTCCAGCCCTCCCAGGCAAGCCACAAGAGATAGAGGATGCCGCCCCATCGCAGGGTTTCGTAGATCCAGCGCGACCCGATGACGAGCGCGGAAAGACCGAGCGCGGCGCCGAGCCCCACGATCGCCAGCCCGAGCGCCACACCGAAGGTCGCGGCAAATCCCGCACGGCGTCCCGTGCCGGCACTGAGGACGGCGAGGTAGGCCATGTTCGGCCCAGGCGTCAGCTCGATCACCAGGCAGGTGAGCGTGAACGCCAGCAGGGTGTCGAAGGCTATGATGGGGTCCCCCGTTGGTTGGTGCGACGTGTGCCGACGGGTGTCGGCACACCATACAAGGAAGAAGAGTAAGCCCCGAGCCAACGGCCAGATGGCTTGACGCTAACTGTGGGCTCGATCATAACGCGGGCATGAACCGGACTGCGCCGAAAGCTTCCGTCGTGGCAGCAGCGCTTCGCGCTGACGTCGAAGCAGCGCTTCGCGCTGACGGCGATTGTTGCGGCATTATTATTCCGAGCTAGCCAGAAGGCTGGCGCGCGGCCGCTTCTTTGCCATCCCGTGACAGAGAAACGCCCCAGCCAGCGGCGAGGGACCCGTGACGCTTACGCTCTACAACACGCTGACGCGGCGGAAGGAGCCCTTCCAGCCCATCGATCCTGCCAACGTGCGCATGTACGTGTGCGGGCCGACGGTCTACGACTATGCGCACATCGGCAACGCGCGTCCCGTCATCGTGTTCGACGTGCTGTTCCGGTTGCTGCGACACATCTACGGCGCCGATCACGTCACCTACGCCCGCAACATCACGGACGTGGACGACAAGATCAACGCGCGCGCGGCGGAGGAATATCCAGACCTGCCATTGAACGAGGCCATCGCCAAGGTTACTGAGAAGACGACAAAGCAGTTCCACCAGGACATCGCGGCCCTCGGTGTGCTTGCCCCAACCGTTGAGCCGCGCGCCACCGAGCACATCGCCGAGATGCGCACGCTGTGCGACATGCTGGTCGCCAACGGCCACGCCTATGTCGCCGACGGGCATGTGCTGTTCGACGTGTCCTCCATGCCGGATTACGGGCGGCTGGCCAACCGCTCGCTCGAGGAAATGGAGGCCGGCGCGCGCGTGGACGTGGCCCCTTACAAGAAGGGGCCGATGGACTTCGTGCTGTGGAAGCCGTCCAAGCCTGGCGAGCCGGCGTGGCCGTCACCGGCTGGCATCGCGGCGTCGGGTCGGCCAGGCTGGCACATCGAGTGCTCGGCCATGGCGGAAAAGCACCTGGGCCAGATGTTCGACATCCACGGCGGCGGCATCGATCTGGTGTTCCCGCATCACGAGAACGAGGTCGCGCAGTCGCGCTGCGCACACGGCACGCCGGTGATGGCAAACGTGTGGATGCACAACGGCTTCCTGCAGGTCGAGGGCGAGAAGATGTCCAAGTCCCTCGGGAATTTCGTGACGATTAGGGAGCTGCTGAAGACTAGAGCTTGCGGCGGTATCGCGTGGAATGGACGCATTCTGCGTCTGGCAATGCTGATGACACATTACCGGCAGCCAATCGATTGGAAGTGTTAGCCGTCTACAAGAGGCTGAATTGCCGTCGAGCTCGGTGGCTTGGCCCTCATTCGCGAGCGCGTGTGTGCCTGAGCGCGACACGGTATGCACGATCAATGCTCTGGGCACTCTGCCGACGATCTGAACACGCCCGAGGCGCTCTGCAGTGTTGGATGAATTGTCTAGGCGGGTGCGTACGCTCGTGGAGAACCAAAGCCAGCGGAGCTGCGAATGGATCTGGCGGCCTCACTCGTTTGGCTCGGGTTGGCTGCAGATGACGATGATTTCGCTATGGCAAGAGTCGATAGCGAGGATCTGAGAAATCCATGAAGGCCGCAGTTACTTAGGCGTCGAGAAGGAGTCGTCAGATCGGAAAGGATCGCTGCGCGCAATGCCGCGCGCAAAGCCAAGAACTTCAAGGAGGCCGACCGCATCCGCGACGAGCTTCCGCCATGGGCATCCAGCTCAAGGATGCGAAAGACCCCACCACGGGCGAGATCGTGACGACGTGGGAGGTGAAGCGATGACCATCCGGCGCTCGGAAGCGCCCAAGCGATGACGACTACGATCGGCCTGGCGTCCCGGCCCACTCCCGCATCGCGGGTCCGCGCAGCGCGGGTGACGTCACACGAGGTGCGCGGACGGGACAGGGAAGCGATGATGGCCGCTAGCGGACACGTCGCGCCTCCCCACATGTCATCCTGGGCTGCCGGGTCTTGCTTCCAGCAGGCTCCTACGCTCGCGGATCAGATGGATGGCGGGACAAGCCCGGCTGACGATGTGGAGTTCGGCGTTCTTCGCGTGAGCGGTCGACCATGACGACGCCTGACCCCAATGTCCGCCCGCCGTTCTGGAAGCATCGGTACTACTACCTCGCTCTGAAAATCGTCGTGCTGCTGGTGGCATTGGCGCTGGCGGTGCGGTTCTTCGGCATCGTTTGAGAGGTGAAACATGGCCCAGGCACCGGTTCTCGATCACATCGGCCTCACCGTCAGCGACTATGCGCGCGCCAAGGCGTTCTACACGCAAGCTCTGGCGCCGCTCGGCATCACACCGCTGATGGAGTTCGGCAGCGACGCCGCCGGCTTCGGCCGGCACAAGCCGTATTTCTGGATCGCGGCCGGGTCAGCCACTACTCCGATCCACATTGCCTTCGGCGCCTCCACGCGTGCCGAGGTGGACGCTTTCTACAAGGCCGCGCTGGCCGCCGGCGCCAAGGACAACGGCGCACCGGGTGTGCGCGCCCACTACCACCCCGATTACTACGGCGCCTTCGTGCTCGATCCCGACGGACACAACGTCGAGGCCGTGTGCCACGCCGCGCCGTGAGCTTGTTGCGTTTTTCTGTCGTGCGCTCGGGAGACCCGACGTCATGAGCCAAGCGGGAAACACTTTGTACACCGGCGGATGCCAATGTGGTGCGGTGCGTTTCGCAATCGAGCGACTGGGGCGGCCATCGATGTGCCACTGCCGCATGTGCCAGAAGGCGTTCGGCAGCATCGGCGGGGCGCTCGTCACGGCCATCGGCCTGACCTGGACGCGCGGGGCGCCGAAAATTTTTCAGAGTTCCAACAAGGTGCAGCGCGGGTTCTGCGCCGACTGTGGAACGCCGCTGACCTTTGCCTATCCGGGCGGCACGGAGGTCGCCATTTGTGCCTTCGACAATCCTGCCGCGGTGCCACCGGTCGTCCAACTCGCGGCTGAGTTTCGCGTGCCTTGGGCCGACAGTCTGCCGAGCTTGCCCGGCCGGCCCGCGAGTGAGACGACCGCTGCCGCCGAGTACTACGCCTCCATCGTCTCCTATCAGCATCCCGATCACGACACCGGACATTGGCCGCCGAAAGCGGAAACGCCATGAGCAAGGAACGCCTCTACCTGTTCGATACAACTCTTCGAGACGGCGCGCAGACGACCGGCGTGGATTTCTCGCTCGAGGACAAGCGGCTGATCGCCAAGACGCTCGACGAGTTGGGTATCGATTACATCGAAGGCGGGTATCCGGGCGCCAACGTCACCGACACGGAATTCTTCAGCGAGAAGCCGGCGTTCGCGAACGCGCGTTTTACCGCCTTCGGCATGACCAAGCGTGCAGGCCGGTCGGCCTCCAATGATCCGGGCTTCCAGGCCATCCTGCAGTCGAAGGCCGATGCCATCTGCCTTGTCGCCAAGGCTTGGGACTACCACGTGCGCGTGGCGCTCGGCATCACGAACGAGGAAAACCTGGAGGGTGTCCGGCAGTCGGTCGAGGCCGTCGTGAAGGCCGGCCGAGAAGCAATGATCGATTGCGAGCATTTCTTCGACGGCTACAAAGGCAATCGCGCCTACGCCCTGGAGGTGGCCAAGACCGCGCATGCTGCCGGCGCGCGCTGGGTGGTGCTGTGCGACACTAACGGCGGCACGCTGCCGCACGAGATCTCCGCCATTGTGGCCGATGTCATCCAGCATGTGCCGGGTGCACATCTCGGCATCCACACGCACAACGACACCGAGAACGCAGTTGCCAACACGCTGGCCGCCGTGCGGGCCGGCTGCCGGCAAATCCAAGGCGCGCTCAATGGCCTCGGCGAGCGCTGCGGCAATGCCAATCTGACTTCCGTTATTCCGACGCTGATGCTCAAATCAGAGTTTGCCGACCGTTTCGAGATCGGCGTGACGCCGGATCGCTTGATGCGGCTCACGCACGCGAGCCGCGTGCTCGATGAGATCCTGAATCGCGCGCCCAATCGGCATGCGCCCTACGTGGGCGAGGCGGCTTTCGCCACCAAGGCCGGCATCCATGCCTCTGCCATCCTCAAGGAGCCGGAGACCTACGAGCACGTGAAGCCGGAGGCGGTCGGTAACCGGCGCCGCGTTCTGGTGTCGGACCAGGCCGGCAAGTCGAACCTGGTCTATGAGCTGGAGCGGATCGGCATCGATGTCGATCGGAGCGATCTGCGTCTCAGCGAGCTGCTCGACGAGGTAAAGACGCGCGAGGCCGTAGGTTATGCCTACGAGGGCGCCGACGCGTCCTTCGAGCTGTTGGCGCGGCGGTTGCTAGGCGAGGTGCCGCACTTCTTCTCGGTCGACAGCTTCCGCGTCATGGTTGAGAAGCGCCACAACGCGGTCGGCAAGCTGGTCACGGTGTCGGAAGCGACCGTGAAGGTGTTCATCAACGGTGATGCACGAGCCGCTATGGTCGGTGGCGGAGGGTAACGGGCCTGTCAACGCGCTCGATCAGGCGCTGCGCAAGGATCTCGGCCGGTATCAGAAGAATATCGAGAACGTCGAGCTGGTGGATTACAAGGTGCGCATCCTGACCGGCGGCACGGAAGCGGTGACTCGCGTGCTGGTGGAGAGCCGCAACAAGGAAACCGGCGAGCGCTGGTTCACGGTCGGCGTGTCGCCCAACATCGTCGACGCCAGCTTCGAGGCGCTGGTGGACTCGATCACATACAAATTGCTGAAGGACCGGGCCGAGGCGGCGTAAAGCACGCCAAAGTTCACTCGCCGAGCTTCAGGTTGGCGCCCAGGCGAAGGGCGTCGAGGCTGCCCCCCACGCGTGCGGGCTCGGTAAACCCGCCGCCTGCATCGAGAGCATGAGTACTGCTGCCGAGGTCCACGTGGACGTACTCGATACGGCCGGCGAGCCGGTTCGTAATCGCGTATTCCATGCCGAAGCCCACGAGCCAGCCCTGGTTGGTCTCGCTGCCAGTGAAGCAGGTGCACCCGGACAGGCTGACGGTGGTTGAGATCTCGCCCCAGGCAATACCGCCCATGGCATAAAGCATGGTGCGATCCATCACATAACCGATGCGGGCCGCGATGGTGGCGAGCCATTCCACCTCACGCTCGCAGGTCATGATTATCAAACAGCCTGAGCTGCCGTTGATGCTCGAGCCGGAGAAACCGCCCTCGATGCCGATCAAGGTGGAGCCGAATTGGAAGTTGTAGCCGAGGTGGCCGCCATAGAGCGCGCCGTCGACACTGATGTCGTTGCTCGGGAGGCCTATCAGCGGAAAGTCGGCGTCACTCGTGCCTGTGGCATAGCCGGCGTGGACCCCGGCATAGAGGCCGCTCCAGCGATAGGCGTGACCGGCTGAGTTGTTGCGAACGGTGCCGCTTCCGAACACTTCGCCAGCCCAGGCGTTGCCGACCAGCAGGCAAAACCCCCAGCACGTCAGCGCGGCTGCGAGCATCGTACGGTGCAGGTGTTGCATGGGGCTTCTCGGCGAGACTGTCGCATCACGCAGTAACGCGATTCGATCCCGCGGGGGTATGGCGATCGGGGCACACGTACGGTTGGTGCGGGGTGCGCGTTCGCTATCGGACTCAGCGTTCGAGGAGGGATCGGGCCGCCTGGTCGGGAAGTATCTCGCCGGCGAGCAGGCGATCGGACAACTCGTCGAGCTTCGTACCCGTATCCGCCTTGATGTGCTCGGCGATGAGGTCGGCGGCAGCCCGGGCGATGAGATAGCGCGCGCGGCGGCGGCGGCGAGCGTCGATGCCTTCGGTGAGGCGCGGTGCTGCGGCTGTCTCGATGGCTTGCCAGAGATCGGGCAGGCCATCACCGGTCGTGGCCGTTGTCTCGAGTACCGGCACCGCATCGCGGCCATGAGAACGCATGGCGAGCGCGCTTTTGAGCTGATGCAGCGTGCGCCGGGCATCAGGCAGGTCGGCTTTGTTGACGACGAGGATGTCGGCGATCTCGATGAGCCCGGCCTTCATGGCCTGGATGTCGTCGCCGAGCCCCGGCGCGGTGGCGAGCACGCGCACGTCGGTGACGTCGACGATGTCGATCTCGCTTTGGCCGGTGCCGACGGTCTCGACGAGGATCAGGTCTTTGCCTGCCGCGTCGAGCACATCGATGATGCGCACGGCCGCGGGCGACAGGCCGCCGAGGTGGCGTCGGCTCGCCAGCGAGCGCACGAATACGCCGTCGTCGTCGAGTGCGGCGGTCATGCGCACGCGGTCGCCGAGGATGGCGCCGCCGGAGATCGGGCTGGACGGATCGACGGCAATGACGCCGACGGTGCGTCCGAGCCTGCGGACGTGTGCGATCAGCGCGTTGACGAGCGTGGATTTGCCGGCGCCCGGCGGGCCGGTCAGGCCGACGACGACTGCGTGTCCCAGATGCGGACGCATGGCCTGGAGCAAAGCTGGAACGGCGGGCGACAGGCGCTCCAGCTCGGTGGCGACGCGAGCGATGGCGGCGCGCTCGCCAGCGCGCACCCGTGCGACGAGGGCTGGGGCGTCGGCTGGCTCGACGACCTTGGAGCGAGCATCGGTCATAGGCCGCTGATAAGCGGCCTCAATGCGCAAGGCAACTGCGACCGGCCGTGCGCCCACAGGACTAGCGGCCGCGCGCCAACCGCGGCTCAGCGCGCGACGGTGCCTTCCTTCTCGTCCGGCCGCTTGCCTTTCTTGGCGGCGTCGCCCTGACCTTGACCACCGCTGCCACGCTGCGGCGGGGGTTGTCCGCCACCGGCCTGCGGTGGTGGGCCGCCCTGCTGCCTGACCTGGGGTTGCGCCGGAGGGCCACGCTCGACGCGCTGGCGGGGCGGAGGCTGTTGGCCGGCGTCGGGCTGCCGATTTTCCCGCTGCCTCGAGCGCGGATCGCCGCTGCCCTGCCCGGGAGGTGCCTGCAGGCCGGTCTGCGGCTGTTTGAACTCCTGCTTCTTGACCTCGGGCGGAGGGCCACCCGAAGCCTCTCCGGGCGGACGCCGCCTGAACTGTTCCTCCTGCGGCGGCCGGGCAAAGTCCTTGCGCTGATTGTCGTCCGGGCGGCCGCGAAAGTCCTTTCTTCGCGCGTTGTCGTCGTCGCGACCTGAACCGCTGCCACCAGGTGGCGTGGCGATACTACGCTCGCGCTGCTGACCACCTTTGTCGTGATCCTGCGGCGTGAAACCTGGACGCACGACTGACGGCCTGCGGTCATCCTGGCGTTGGAATTCGCGCCGCCGCGGCGGATCGGCGAGGCGCGGCGGACGCGGTGGATTGATTCCGGCAGCCAGCCGCGGCCGGAACGTCTGCAGCGTTTTGCGATCGCCGTCGCGGAAGCCGCGCTCGCGCGGGGAATTGCTGGTCACGAGGCGCACACGCACAACCGGCTGCCGCGTGATGCGCTCGAAGCGGCGCACGTCGAAGCCGGCGTTGAAGACGCGGCGATTGACGAAGCGGTAGTCGGTGTGCCAGCGGGTGCGGCCGAGCGCAAAGTAGTTGCGTGAGCGCGGCAGCGCGTAGCGATAAAGGCCCGGCAGCACCATGTAGCGCGGGGCAACGAAGATCCAAAGAGGCGCGAACTGTGGCCCGTCGTAGTAGGAGGCGGAGAAGGTGAGACCGCGGTCCTCGTACCACTCGGCCTCGGGCGGCAGCGGTGCCCAGCCGACATACTCGTCGCTGTAGCGCCATGCGACCCACGCCGGTCCCCATTCGGTGCCGGGGATCCAGACCCAGCCGAACTCGTCATCGAGGATCCAGCGCCCGTAGTGAAACGGACCCCAGCCCCAGGGCTCCTCGGCCTCCCAGTACCAACCGTGCTCGTCGGTGTAGATCCAGTGGCCGCGCGAGTAGGGGCGCCAATCCTCATCCACATCCGGTGACCAGACGTAACCGTAGCGGGAGTGCTCGAACCAGCGGCCGTGCGGCTCCAACTCCTCGTAGAACACACTGATGTCCATATCGCCCTGGGCGCTGGCGGACGTGGGCAGTGTGGCGGTGAGCAGCAATGCGGCGAGCGCAAGGGCCTTTGCCACAGTCATGATGAGCTTTGCGTGCATGAGTCCCGTCTCCGACCTCGAGCGCTCGTTGGAGGCGATGAATGCGGCGCTCGTGCGGCTACCGCGGTGCCAAATTGGCGAATGGCGCGTGAACCCGGCATGAATACGGATGTTTCACGTATTGCACTCCAGCCAGATGCACGCCAAATGGGGCGCACGAGAGCAAGCGGAGCCTTTGCCATGATAGTACGCGTGCTGATTTGTCTGGTGGCGCTCAGCCAGCTGTCGACAATGGCGGACGCGCGCAGCCGGAGCTGGTCGAGCGACGGCTATTACGAGCGCCAGACCGAGAGCAAGGGGCCGGAGCACGGCTACTCGGGCTGGGTGTGGGGCGGGCGGCGCAGCTACTATTGCGATTATCAGCGTCTGCCGAACCGGGAGTGCGTGACCCTGAAGTCAGGCAAGCAGCGCTGCCGCGTCACGAGCTGGACACTGAAGCAGTACTGTTATTGAGTCCGCAGAGACATTTGCTAGTTCACATTCTGTCAATTGAAGAATTGGTAACTTGCTCTCACGTCATGAGGGCCGGCGGTGACGGGCCTCAAGTCTGACGGGTGTCCAGATGAGACGTCAGCCAGCCGACAATCACTTGCTCGTCCTCGTCGTCCCAAAAGAAGTAGAGGCGAAAGCAGTGGCGCGTCTCTCGGGAATTGCCTTTCTTAAAATGCCGGTCCAACTCGCGCTTCCTGCCTGCGTACGGCACGAGGTATTCGTCACCTTGTTCCCCAAGTCGGGTCGCCGTGATGCTGCCTTCCTCGGTCAAGCCAAGCTTGAGCCGCGCAGCCTCGTAGCTCTCGCGAAGGTCATCGCCGCCTTCGCGCCGCATGGGTACGTAGTGGTCACGCAATAACAGGAGCGCGCGGTATGCCAGAGTCGGTTCTTCGTAGTCGGACTCCTTCGCCCCTCTGAGAGCGCGGTTCGTAATGACTACCGCGCCGGCAAGATGCTTGTCCGCCCATTCCTTAAGATCGGTCAGTGTGGCCGGGAGCTGAGGCTCAGCGCCAGGCGCGGTCCGCACCTTTAGCTGACTTTCCAGCGTTCGAATGCGCTGATTTAACCGATACACCTCGCCGCGCGCTTCCTCCGCCCTCCTTTGCGCTTCATCTCGCTCACGGTCCGCCTCCGCTAGCAAGCCGCCGTGAAGTGCTTTCTCCTCATCGAGCGCCATTCGTAACTTGGCGTTGTCTTCTTCATGGAGCCGCAGCAGATCATCTCTAGATGCGCCAAATTCGCGGGCTCTAGCGAGGCTGTTGGTCGCCACTGCACGTCGAACTTCGGAGAAGGGTGGCAGCACCCGCTCGAGGTCACTGCCCAGGACGGTCTGCAAAATTGCGCTGCGCACTAGGAAGCTCTCAAAAGCTTCGGCGCCCTCCACACCGTTCTCTTGCCAACTCCCTATCCGATGCGCCATGGCGATCGGGTGTCGAAGGGGATCGTCCGCATCGGTATCGAAGCCAGCTCGATATGTCCGAATAGCGCGGTTGAAGACCGAGAACTCCTTGCCAACGAGATCGGTCAACATGAACGCTGCGGGGCCCGTAAGGACGACTACGTGCGCTGCTCCAAGAGTGTGCCTGTGAACGGCCGCTGCTGATGCTGCCGTGGTTGTGGGGTTCTCCTGATCCTCAGAGAGGGAGAACACACAGATGTCCGTGCGTCTCAATTTCGAGGTCATCAACGCGTAGAGGCTGTCGACATCCTCCTTGGTGCGTACAACCCATGGTCCTTCGGCCAATTGCCGGTCGTCCAGGAACGCCCGTCCGCCCTGCACGGCCTTGCGAACGAACGCTGGGATCGACGGTTGAAACCTCGGGTTATCGCCACGGGCCGAAACGATTAGGCGACAGCCAAAGAGAACGCCTCCGGCTGGCACTGCCGCGAGGCCGATTTCTGTGATCCATGTGCGTTGAGCGACTTCCCTGCAGGCATCGTCGACTCTGGCCGCCCAGTAATGTGGCTCATCCAACTGTGCTGCTGCTACTCGCTGCGCACCCACGTCGTCTAGTTCGAACGCTAGTCCCTCCCATGCCTGTTTAGGAAGTGGCTTGCCAGCTTTCCAGCGTACCCAATCGAGGACCTCATCTCGGACGACTTTGAAAGCATCCGGATTGTCGCGCTCGAGCCGGAGCATCACTTGGCTGACCGTCCTCACTGCCGCATATCGGTTTGGTTGTGGTCGGGTAACCTCCTGCGGTATCAGCATGGATCTGTTCTCAGCGACAACAACCAATCAAGGCTGGGTAGGTCGCGCTGTTGCGAGAGACGAGCGGCGGACGCGACTTAGGCCGTGCAATCCTGCGATCTTGCAAACAAAGGCTTATCTTTACTCTGAGAATAGATTTCCCGATTCTGTAATGAAGGCAACTCTCCTCAAGGGAGCGCCCTCCGGTTTGGCGCTCCCTGCGTTAGAGGTGGCACTGCGTTCGCATGAGAGGTACGCTAAAACCACACGCCGGGCCAGCGGTAGCGCGGCGCCATCTCGATGGGGCCGACGCCAACCAGCGAGAACATCGGCTCCTCCACCACCTGGATGGGCGCCGGATGCGGCCGGCCCTCGAGTGCGAGCAGGCGCGCAATGCGGTCCTCGGTGGCGGGATGCGAGCGCAGCACCGACGGCTGGGGAATGCGCCGCATCGGTACGGGAAACATCAAATCCTCCCAGAAGCGGCCCTGGTAGCGCTCGAGCGAGCGCAGGGCCGAGGCGAGCCCGGCCGGATCGCCGGTGAGGCCGGCACCCTCCAGGTCCGCGTCGTACTCGCGCGTACGCGACAGGCCGAGCTGCAGGAAGCTCGAGGCCGCCGGCGCCAGATACAGCAGCAGGATCGCGCTCCACGAGAACCGCGCGTCATCGCCGAGCAGCAGCGAGGGTAGATTGAGGATCGCGAGCACGAGCGCCATGTACGACATCACCTGTGTGAAGCGCGTCATGGCGTCGGCGAGGCCCATCACGGCCAGATCGTTGTTGCGGATATGGCTCATCTCGTGCGCCAGCACGCCAGCGAGCTCGCGCAGCGACAGGCGCCGCAGCAGGCCTTCGGTGACGGCGATGGCGGCGCGGTCCCGGTTGCCGGTGGCGAAGGCGTTGAGCGTCATGCTCGGGACGACGTAGAGGCGCGGATGTGTCGGAAGCTCGGCGCGGTCGGCCAGCACCTCGACAATGTGCGTGAGCTGGCCGCCGTGGCGTGGATCGACAGGCCTGGCGCGGTAAAGGCGCATCATGGTCTCGGGCGGCACGCGCGGGCCGAAGGCGGCAATGAGCACGACCACCAGGAGCGCGAACAGTGCGCCCGTCCACGACCAGATCAGCGCGGCCGAGACGAGCAGGATCAGGCCGATGCCGCCGACCAGCAGGAGCGAGTGCCATCGGTTGCGACGCTTGTGGGCATTGTGGCGATCGGGGTCGAGGAAAGGGTTCATATGTGTGAGTGGCTCCGCAGCGCGGAATATGGGGGAAGAGCGCGGCAGAGCCAAGCCGCGTCACTTCAATATGCGCGCGAGTTTGAGGACTTTCAGGAATTTTGACTTTCAAATCTAAGCAGGATCGCTTCGGATTGGATCACTTTATCCCAATTGAGACGTCGCGGCCGAAGCGTAAATCCTGCTCTACACTTTAGGTTTAGAGTGCGATTCACGTCCCACATGGAAGCGGTAGTGCTTCCATGTGAGACGATCGCGCTCTAGAGACGCGTCCTGGGGCGGAGCAAGCGGCGGCCGACTTGCGTTACGGGGCTCTTGATGGCGAGCGAGAACTGCACGCGCGGGTCGACTCTCTGCGAGATTGCGCCGATCCCGGTCTGCCGCATCAGGGCAATGACGGAGACGCGCCGCACGACATAGGTGACGCCGCCGTAGGAAATGTCTTTCTCATCGTGTACATCATCGACCAGAGCGGGGATGAAGACGCAGGCGCTCGGCTCGCCTGCCGCCTTGCCTACCGCAGCAAGGGCTTCCTCGACTGAGAGGTTGGCGCCGAGAAGGGCCTCGGCAAACTGCTCCACCTGATCCGCCGTGTCGCACATGACGGCGTGAACGCTCAGCGGCTCGGCAAGCGCGGCGCCGCTGGCGAGGACACACAGTCCGGCAGCAGCGAGCCAGGCGCGAAGGGTGCGGTGCGGCATGGTGATCTCCGCCCACATCCTTGCACGAATGGTCAGATGGCTGAAATACGCCAGACGTCAGATGGTCAAAATACGCCGGATGGATGTCTTGCCGCTTAGAATTTTTCCGGCACGTGCTCGCCCCTGTCGCCGTTGCCGGCGGCAGCGATGGCGGCGGTGACCGCCGGGATGATATCTTGCGCACGCTCGACCACCGTGTAGCGCACCTCGAGGCCCGGACGGATGAAGGCCTCCGTGCGCATGTGCGCGAGCAGCATGCGAAACGGTTCCCAGAAGCCGGCGATGTTGGCGAGCACGATCGGCTTGTCGTGGCGGCCGAGCTGCGACCAGGTGAGCTGCTCGACCAGTTCCTCGAGGGTGCCGATGCCGCCGGGCAGGGCCACGAACGCGTCGGACTTCTCGAACATGAGGCGTTTGCGCTCGTGCATGTCGTCGACGACGATCAGCTCTTGCACCTCGCGCAGCATGCGCTCCTTGAGCGAGAGGAAAGACGGAATGATGCCGGTGACGCGGCCGCCGTTGGCGAGCACCGTGCGCGCGGTTTCTCCCATCAGACCGAGGCTGCCGCCGCCGTAGACGAGACCGATGCCGGCGTCAGCCATGGACTTGCCGAGACTGCGGGCGGCGTCGACATAGGCCGGGTTACTGCCGTCTCCGGAACCGCAGTAGACGCAGATGGCCTGCGGCAGGGAACTCGAGATGGATGGTGCGGGCTCGCCGCTGGCCGGCTTCGCCCGGCTGCGTTTTGGTGTCCGAATGTTGTGTTTCTGCATAGTCCTAGTGGGGTTTCTCCCGAATTGCCGGCCGAATATGCGCGGGTCCGGTCGCACCCTCGTGACATACATATGGGCCGCGGGGGAACCGAGTTAGATAGGATGTCTCGTGCCTGGTGGCCAGTGGGCAGGTGGTTCTTTTTTGCCACGCCTACGGATCCGTCTCCGCATTGGCACAGGGCTGCGTGATGTTTAACGTCGGAGCGGACTTGCTGATGCATCGCAGCACGTCTGCGACCAAAGGGGGCCAAGACCTTTCAAATTCGGATGTGCTGTCCAGCCTGCTGCAGGAGGCGCGTGCTCATGAGGACAGTGAAGTTCGTTGCGGTGGTGGGACTGGTGGGCGCTCTCACCATCGTGCCGGGTGGCGGAGCTTGGCCACCGAATCTGGGGCTGCCCGGCCTGGGCTGGGCGCAGGACGTGCGCAAGCGCGCGGAGGATCTGGCCAAGGGCGCCACCGAGCGCTTCGACGAGCTGGTCGGCGGCAAGGGCAAGAATGGGCAGGACGGGTCGGCGTCCGGTGGCAGGCCGAATGACAGCCTGGCCGAGCAGGTCTACGCCTGGGTTTCGGGATCGGGCCGTCATTACCAGGACTTGGTGCGCCGGATGGCAGAGCCGGTACGGCTCAACCCGGTGGAGGATGCGGCCCGCCGAATGGCCGCTGCGCAAAGGCGCGTGGGCACAACAGGCGCAGACGCGGATGTGTCGCGGCCAATGGTGGTGGCCGACGCCGGCCTGATCGAGCAGGGCGTGGGATGGGTGCACCGCTCCAGCCGCGACTATCAGGAGATGATGCGCCGGCTATCGGTGCCCGCCGAGCCGTCGGGCGTCATCGGTGCCAGCAAGCCGGCGCCTGACAAGGCGGCCGAGGATGCGCGCAGGTCTACCGAGGCTAAGAAGGCGGAAGACGAAGCGCGTCGCGTCGCCGAAGCAAAAAAGGCCGAGGAGGCCAAGCGGGCAGAAGAGGCGCGCAGGGTTGCCGAGGCCAAGAAAGCCGCGGACGCCAAGAAAGCTGAGGATGATGCGCGACGCGTAGCGGAAGCGAAGAAAGCCGAGGAAGCCAAGCAGGCCGAAGAGGTACGCAGAACAGCAGAAGCCAAGACGGCAGCAGACGCCAAGAAGGCGGAGGATGATGCGCGGCGTGTAGCCGAGGCGAAAAAGGCTGAGGAAGCTAAGCAGGCAGAAGAGGTGCGCAGAGCCGCCGCAGCCAAGAAGGCTGAAGACGATGCGCGACGCGTAGCGGAAGCGAAGAAAGCCGAGGAGGCGAAGCAAGCCGAAGTGGTCCGCAAGGCCGCCGAGGCCAAGAAAGCGGAAGATGACGCGCGTCGCGTTGCCGAGGCGAAAAAGGTCGAGGAAGCTAAGCAGGCGGAAGAGGCGCGCAGGGCTGCTGAAGCCAAGAGAGTAGCGGATGCCAAAATGGCGGAGGATGACGCGCGACGCGTCGCCCAAGCCAAGAAGGCCGAGGACGATGCTCGCCGTATGGCAGAAACAAAAAAGGTTGAGGAAGCCAAGCCGGCGGCCGCCAAGCAGATCAGGGAAGGGCAGCGCGCAATGCCCAGCGGCAACGCCGCACCGGCACGCAAGGCCTCCGAGACCAAAGGCGCGCGCAAGGCGCGCGAGGAGAGGCTCGCCGGGGCAAAACGCAAGAAGAGGGTGGCGCGCATGGCGGCTGAGGAGCGGCGCAGATATGCTTGGCGCGAGCCGCGCGGCGACCGGCGCAGCAAAGCACAGCGTGCACGGGATTGCCGGTTCGCGGGCAGCAACGCTGCTCTGCCAGGTTGGTATGTTGTGAGGAAGGGCGACACGCTGTGGAAGATCGCCTCGCGGCACTACCACAAGGGCCGGCTGTATCGCCTGATCTACGAGGCAAACACCGGACGCATCGACCATCCGACCCGCATTTATCCCTGCCAGCGGCTCTACATTCCGAGGGTGAACTGGCGGCGACGGTGAACGTCGTCACGTTGTTGCGTGTGCGAAGGCTAGGCGCGGGCGTCGACAAGGTGGGCGGTGCGCTCTAAACGCATGTGACATGCAGCTTTTCAGCCAGGACACGCGCCGCAGCCTGCGCGCCGCGCTCATCGAACGAATGAAGCCCGGGCCCGAGCGTCTGCGCGCGCTGAAGGCGCTGGCGCCCTATATCTGGCCGCACGACCGGCCCGACCTGCAACGCACGGTGGCGCTCTCGCTCGCGTTGATGCTCGTCGCCAAGGTAGTCACGGTCCTGATGCCCTACACGTTCAAGTGGGCGACGGACGCCCTGGTGGCTGCGAGCAGCGGCCAGCTTGCGTCAGGCGCCGCGGTGCCGTGGCTGATCGGTGCTCCCGTGCTGGCGACGCTGCTCTACGGCGCCGCGCGCATCGCCATGACCGCGCTGGCGCAAGTACGGGAGGGAATGTTCGCAAAGGTGGCCATGAACGCCGTGCGCAAGCTGGCGCTGGCTACCTTCGAGCACATGCACCGACTGTCGCTGCGTTTCCATCTCGAGAGGAAGACGGGCGGGCTGACGCGTGTGCTCGAGCGCGGCCGTGTCGGTATCGAGAACATCACGCGTGTGACGCTGATGACGCTGGTGCCGACCATCGTCGAGTTCGTGCTGGTGCTGGTGGTGCTCGCGATCGAGTTCGACTGGCGCTATGTGATCATCGTATCGCTGATGGTGGCGCTGTATCTGTTGTTCACAGCGCAAGCGACGGAATGGCGGGTGCGCATCCGCCGCGACATGAACGAGAGCGACACCGACGCCAACACCAAGGCCGTGGACAGCCTGCTCAACTACGAGACGGTGAAGTATTTCGGCGCCGAGGAGCGCGAGGCGCAGCGCTACGACCGGTCGATGGCGCAGTTCGAGAGGGCGAGCATCAAGACCTACACCTCGCTGGCTGTGCTCAACACCGGGCAGGCGGTGGTGTTCACGCTGGCGCTGACGGCGTGCATGGTCATGGCGGCGCTGGACGTCGTGCGCGGGCACGACACGGTCGGCCAATTCATCATGGTCAATGCCCTGATGCTGCAGCTCTTCATTCCGCTGAATTTCATGGGTTTCGTCTACCGCGAGATCAAGCAGGGCATCACCGACATCGAGCGCATGATGGACGTGCTCGAGCTCAACCCGGAGGTGCCTGACCGGTCCGATGCGCAAGAGCTGCGCGTCAGTGGGGGCAGCGTGCGCTTCGAGGGTGTGCGCTTCCACTATGAGCCGCAGCGGCCGATCCTGGAATCTCTGTCGTTCGAGGCGCCCGCGGGCAAGATGGTGGCCGTGGTCGGGCCGTCGGGAGCGGGCAAGTCGACCATCAGCCGTATCCTGTTGCGTTTCTATGATGTGGCCGGCGGGCGCGTGACGATCGATGGACAGGACATCCGCGACGTAACGCAGAAGAGCCTCCGTGCGGCCATCGGCGTGGTGCCGCAGGACACTGTGCTGTTCAACGACACCATCTTCTACAACATCCGCTATGGCCGTGCCGGCGCTACGGACGAAGAGGTGTATGAGGCCGCACGCATGGCGCAGATCGACACGTTCATCCGTGCGTTGCCGCAAGGTTACGACACCATGGTGGGCGAGCGGGGCTTGAAGCTCTCGGGCGGCGAGAAGCAGCGCGTGGCAATCGCACGCACGATCCTCAAAGGCCCGCCCATCCTGATGCTGGACGAGGCGACGAGCGCGCTCGACAGCCACACGGAGAAGGAGATCCAAGACGCCCTGGACGGGATCGCACAGAACCGCACCACCATTGTCATTGCGCACAGGCTCTCGACCATCGTACATGCCGACAACATTCTGGTGCTCGACAAAGGCCAGCTGATCGAGCAGGGAACGCACGCAGAGCTGATGGTGAAAGGCGGTCTCTACGCCTCGCTGTGGAACAGGCAGCGGCAAGCCGAGAAGGCGCGCGAGGAGCTGGCCGCAGCGCTGGAGCAGGAAAAGCGAACTCGAAGGCGAGAAGATTCGCGACGGCCGTGTCGCGGTGGAGGTGGAGCCGGCATCCACGGGACCGGGGCCCTTGTCCTCGGCAACGGAAACTTCGGCTGCGTAGAGCAGGGTCGATTCGGATTGACTCACTTTTCCAATCGAGACCTCTCAGCCGAAGCGTGAATCCTGCTCTACACATTAAGGTGTAGAGTGCGATTCACGTCTCACATGGAAGCGGAAGTGCTTCCATGTGAGACGATCGCGCTCTAGGCAGCACGCGGGCAGCATGAGGCGCGATGCAGGAGTTTCTGCGTAGATTGCGAGTGAGAGCAGCTATCGCCGCGCGCAAGGCGAGCCCATGGCTGCACGCATCCTGGCGTGCCCTGGCTTTCGTGCTGCGTCGCGCCGCCGAAGTCCTGCTCGCGCTCATCGTTCTGTTCGAGGAATGGGGCTGGCGGCCGCTGGCCGCTCTCCTGGCTCGGCTTGGGCGTTGGCGCCCCTGGGCCATCGTGGAGAATGCTATCGCCGGCCTGCCGCCTT
The DNA here is from genome assembly GCA_963840425.1 of uncultured Alphaproteobacteria bacterium. GTDB lineage: Bacteria > Pseudomonadota > Alphaproteobacteria > Rhizobiales > Hyphomicrobiaceae > CADEFX01. The sequence goes on from CAWIYZ010000002.1 coordinate 227,664, forward strand.
ATGCAGCATTGGTCGTGTTCGCATTGCCGACGGCGCTCTTCTTTCCACTGAAGCTGCTGGCGTTCTATCTAATCGCCAACGGCCAGGCGGTGCTGGCGGCGATCGTATTTGCTTTGGCCAAGGTATTCGGCACCGCGCTGCTGGCGCGCATCTTCCAGCTCACGCAGCCGGCGCTGATGCGGATCGCGTGGTTCGCCTGGGGCTACAACCTGTTCGTGCCGTGGCGGGATGCGGTGTTCGCGAAGATTCGTGCCACCTGGGCGTGGCGCTACGGCCGCATCGTCAAGGCGCGCGTGAAGAAGACAGCCGCCGCGGCATGGGTACGCCTGAAGCCCGGCATCATTGCCATCGTCGAGGATGTCCGGCGACGAGCGCGCGCATTCCTCGGGCAGGCTTAGCTGCGCGAAGCGGTTGCCACGCACCCGAATGCTCTCCTACGATCACAATCACACAGGAGGCCGGGATGAAATTCGGACTGAGTACGCTGACGAGGGGCGTCTTTACGACGCGCGAAGCCTACATGGCCGTCGCCAAGGCTGCCGAGCGGGCGGGCTTCGACTTTCTGTCGGTCAGCGATCACCTGATCGTGCCGGCGAAGTTGAAAACGCGCTACCCGTACCGGAGCGACGGCGCCTTCACCGCGACCGAGGAGGGGCATTGCTTCGATCAGCTCGCCACCATCGCGTTCCTCGCCGGCTGCACCGAGCGCCTGCGGCTGCTGACCTCCGTCATGGTGGTTCCTCACCGCCCCGCGATGCTGACGGCCAAGATGCTCTCGACTATCGATGTGCTCTCCAACGGGCGGCTGATCTTCGGCGCCGGCGCGGGCTGGATGAAGGAGGAGTTCGCGCTGTTGGATGCACCTTTCGAGGAGCGCGGCCGCGTCACCGATGAGTTCCTCGCGGCCTTCCGCGAGCTGTGGACCAAAGACGAGCCCGCCTACAGCGGCAAGCACCTCAGCTTCTCCGATCTGCTGTTCTACCCCAAGCCCCTGCAGAAGCCGTATCCGCCGATCTGGATCGGTGGCGAGAGCGGACCGGCACTGCGCCGCACGATCGAGTTTGCCGACGCCTGGTATCCGGGGAACAACAGCCAGACCAAGCCGCTCGATACGCCTGCGCGTCTTGCCACGGGCATTGCGCATGTACGGAGCGCGTGCGAGGCGGCAGGGCGCGATCCGGCGAGCCTGGAGGTGGCGTTGCTGGTGCAGGACTATTTCGAATGGGGCGACTACAAGACCCAGGACGGCTCTGCGCGGCGCATGTTCACCGGCAGCTCGGCGCAAATGCAGGAAGATGCGCGCGCGATCGAGGATGTCGGCGTGCAGCATGTGGCGGTGCGGCTCGGCGGTGCAACGGCGACGGAGTCGGTCGAGCGTATCGAGCGTTTCGGTGCGGAGGTGATCGTCAAGATGCGGGGATGAGGTGTTGCCGCGAGCAAAGTCTGTCCCTTCTCCCCGTTCTTATGGGGAGAAGGTTAGGATGAGGGGCAGCTACAAACTCTGAGCATGTGTCTGCCCTCACCCCGACCCTCTCCCCGCTTGCGGGGAGAGGGGGAGATCAGTGCGTCCAGGAGCCGATGCGGCCGAACTTGAAGTTGTCGGCGTAGGCCTTGCGGATGTGCTTGCGCGGCGATGGCTCCAGCACGCGATAGGGAATGCCGTTGCGCTCGGCGTAGGCGATGGCCTCTTCCTTGGTCTCGAACTCGAGGCGGATCTGCGATTTCATGTCGTCGGAGCTGGTCCAGCCCATCAGCGGCTCGACGGCGCGCGGGGCCTCGGGCTCGTACTCCAGCAGCCAGTCCTTGGTCTGGGCAAAGCCGGATTGCATCGCCGTTTTCGCCGGCTTGAAGATGCGCGCTGTCATCGACGAATCCCGATTTCATCTCGCCACGCCGGAGTTCTAGTTGGCGGCGGCGACGTTGGCAACGCCTACTCAGCCGGCTGAGGCTCGGTGCCGGCGGCCGGCGCGGCGTGGTGCTCACGGGCGACATAGGTGTAGACGGCAGGCGTCACGAACAGCGTGAAGATCGTACCAATGGTCATGCCGGCGGCGATGACGAGGCCGATGGAGAAACGGCTGGCGGCACCGGCGCCGCTGGCGATGAGCAGTGGTACCATGCCCACAACCATGGCGGCAGTGGTCATCAGGATCGGCCGCAGGCGGATCGCTGCGGCCCGCTCGATGGCGGCTCGGCGATCGAGGCCTTCCTTCTCCTGCAGGTGATTGGCGTAATCCACCATCAGGATGCCGTGCTTGGAGATGAGACCGATCAGCGTGACTAGGCCTACCTGGGTGTAGATGTTGATGGTGGCGAGGCCGAGGTTGATCGGGATCAGCGCGCCGAAAATGGCGGTCGGCAGCGCGATCAGAATGATGAGCGGGTCGCGGAAGCTCTCGTACTGTGCGGCGAGCACCAGATAGATGATGATGAGCGCGAAGACGAAGGTGATGACCAGCGTGCCGCCTTCTTGCACGTATTGCCGGCTCTCGCCCTGGAAGTCGTAGGAAAAGCCTTCGGGTAGTTTCTGGCTGGCGGTCGACTTCAGAAAGTCAACGGCCTCGCCGATGGTGCGCCCCGGAAACGGCACGCCCTGCAATGTTGCGGAGTTGAGCTGCTGGAAGCTGGTCAGTGCATTGGGCTGCACCGAGTGTCCGATCGTGGCGACGCTCGACAGGGGCACCAAAGCGCCCGCGCTCGTGCGCACCTGATAGCGCTTGAGCCAATCCTCGGTCAGACGATACTCGCGCGGCACTTGCGGGATGACCTGATAGCTGCGTCCGTAGAGATTGAAACGGTTGACGTAGTTGCCGCCGAGCAGCGTCGCCAGCGAGCCGCCGATATCCGACATCTTGACGCCCAGGCGGTTGGCCTTGTCGTGATCGATCTTCAGCTCCACTTGCGGGGTCTGAAACTTCAAGTCCGTGTCCGTGAAGATGAACATGCCGCTCTTGGCCGCTTCCGCCTGGAGCTCGACCAGCACCTGCGCGAGCTGCTGATAGTCAGCCGTCGTCTGCACCACGAACTGCACCGGCGGTCCCCCGCCGGCGGCGCCCGGCAGGGACGGTAGCGGGAACGAGATCGCCAAGCCGCCGGCGATGCCGCCGACTTTTGGCTGCAGGCTTTCCAATATCTGCTTCTGAGTGCGCTCGCGCTCCTCCCAGGGCTTGAACAGGATGCCCGCGATCGCCATGCGCACATCGCCGTTCATGCCGTTGATCAGGAACACGTGCTCCTTCTCCGGCACCGTATCGAAGACCTTGTTGAGCTCTCCGGTGACCTGCTCGAGGTAGTCGAGGTTCGCTGTTTGCGGCGCCTTGACGATGTTGAAAAGGATGCCCTGGTCCTCCTCGGGTGCCAGCTCTTTCTGGCTGGTGGTGTACAGAATCCCGACGGCAACGTTGACGCCGCACAGGATCAGCAGAGTCACGGGCCGGGCGTCGAGGGTGCGATGGAGGCGGTGCTCGTAGCGGCGGCGAAGGCCGTCGAACGCGCGATCGAGAAAGCGGCCGAACCGGCTGCTCGCCTGGTGGGGCTTCAGCAGCTTGGATGCCATCATCGGTGACAATGTCAGTGCGATGATGCCGGACACGATCACAGCGCCGGCCAGCGTGAAGGCGAATTCGCGAAAGAGCGCCCCGGTCAGGCCAGAGACGAAGCCGATGGGCGCGTAGACGGCAGCGAGCGTGATCGTCATCGAGATGACGGGCACGGCAATCTCGCGCGCGCCGACGAGCGCGGCCTCAGTGGGTGGCGTACCTTCCTCGATGTGGCGATGGATATTTTCGACCACCACGATGGCATCATCGACGACGAGGCCGATGGCGAGCACGAGGGCGAGCAGGGTCAGCAGATTGATGGAGTAGCCGAGCGCCAGTAGCGCGAACATCACGCCGATGAGCGACAACGGGATGGTGACAATCGGGATCAAGGTCGAGCGCAAGTTGCCCAGGAACAGGAAGATGACCGCGACCACGATCAGGGCCGCTTCCAGCAGCGTTGCCTGCACCTCGCGGATGGACGCATCGATGAACTTGGTGGCGTCGTAGGCGATGGCAGCCTCGATGCCTGTCGGCAGCTGCCGCTCGATATCCGGAAAGGCCTTGCGGACGTTGCCGATGACGGTCAGAGGGTTCGATGTGGGGGTGGTGTAGACGCCGACGAAAACCGCCTTGAGGCCGTCGAAGACGGACGATGAGTCGGCATTCTCGGCCCCAAGCTCGATGGTGGCCAAGTCGCTGAGGCGGACCAGCGCGTCGCCGCGCGTCGCCACCACCAGCTTGCCGAATTCGGCAGGATCGTTGAGCGCCGTCTCGGCGTTGATGGTGGTCTGGACAAAGTCGCCCTTCACCTGGCCGGCGGCGCTCGTGAAGTTGTTGGCGGCAAGCGCATTGCGCACGTCCAGCGGTGTGACACCCAGGGCTGCCATCTTGTCCGGATTGAGCCAGATGCGCATGGCGAACGTCTGTCCGCCGAGAATCTGCGCGTTGGCGACGCCGTCGATCGTCTGCAGGCGCGGCTGTACGACGCGCGTGAGGTAATCGGTGATCTGCGAGGCCGATATCACCTTGCTGTTGAACGACAGATACATGAGCGCGTAGGGCTCACCGGTCTGCTTGATGACGATCGGGTCCTGGGCCTCGGCAGGCAGCACGCTCTTGACCTGCTGGATCTTGGACAACACGTCGGCCACGGCGCGATCGGGATCGGCATCGAGGCGCAGGTTGAGGGTGACCAGGCTCGTGTTCTGCTGCGAGGACGATGTCAGCGTGTCGATGCCCTCGGCGCTGGACACCGCCTGCTGGATCGGCGTGGTGATGAAGCCTTTGATGAGATCGGCGTTGGCGCCCGGATAGGAGGTGGTGATGGTGATGGTGGTGTTGGAGGTTCGCGGAAACTGCCGGACCGGAAGGTTAAATGCCGAGGCGAGGCCGATGAGGAGGATCAGCAGGCTCACCACGCTGGCCAGCACGGGACGGCGAATGAAGATGTCGGTGAACGACATGTGAGCTCGCTCCGCTATTGCTTGGGCAGCTCGCCCGTTCTGTTCAGCGGCTGAGTGTTGTCAATGCGAATGCTGGCGCCTGGATTGAGCTTGATCTGGCCGGTCGTCACCACCTGCTCGCCGACGGCAAGGCCTGACGCGATGGCAACGCGATCGTCGCGGACCTGGCCGGTCTTGACGAAGCGGCGCTCGGCAATGAGCTGCGGCTCACCGCCCTGGGCGGCACCGGCCGCCGGAGGCTGGCCGGGCTTCGGTGCGGCTGGCTTTACGACATAGACGTTGTCGCCGTAGAGGCTGTAGGTGATGGCGGTGCGAGGGATGGTGACGACGTCGGCCGGCTGGCCCGCCAGCACGATGACGTTGGCGAACATGCCCGGCAGGAGCTTCTGCTCCGGATTGGCGAGCAGTCCGCGTATCAGCAGCGTGCGCGTGTCCTGCGCCACGCGCGCATCCAGCGATTGGATCTCGCCTTTGAAAATCTGGCCCGGGTAAGCATCGACCGTCACCTCGATCGTCTGTCCGACCTTCAGCTTGCCGATGCTCTGCTCGGGCATCGGAAAGTCGACGCGGATCGGATCGAGCGCCTGCAGAGATACGAGCGACATGCCCGGCGAGACGTACTGGCCCTTCTCCACCTTGCGAATGCCAAGGCGGCCCGCGAACGGCGCCCGGATGCCTTTCTGGGCGATGACCGCTTCGGTGCGGTTGACGGCGGCGGCGGCAGTGTCGCGCTTAGCGCGTGCTTGGTCGAGATTGGCCTCGGACGTAATGCGCTTGGCGATGAGCTCAGTCTGCCGCTGATAGGAGACCTCGGCCTCGGCCAGCGTCGCCTTGTTGCTGGTAAGGTCGGCGGTCTCGACCGCAATGTCGAGTTGCACCAGCTTGGCGCCTTGCTTCACGTCCTGGCCGCTTTCGATCGAGACCTCCGTGACGACGCCGGCCACCTGGGTGTTGATGTCCACACCCTCCGAGGCGATCAGCGTGCCGATGGAGGTGAGCTGCTCGACCCATTTCTCCGCGCGCGCAAGCTCGCTGGCGACGGTCACCGGGGGCGGGGTCATCTGGGACAGGAAGGTGCGGATCATCTGCGGCTTGAAGACGAACTGGAAGTAGCTGAGGCCGCCGAGAAGCGCCGCAATGACAATGGCAACGATGACCAGGCGCTTGCTCATCTCTCGGCTCTCTAGGTCCTGCCAAAGCAGGCTTGTTGGTGCGACGTACTTCCCGTCTGCCAGACGCTGGCAGCTCCGTTCGCCGGCGCGGCTAACCCGCGAACAATGGCCAGAATTTGGCGCGTTCGGCCGGGCAGCAGCTTTGGGCCAGCCGGCGCTGCATCAGGGCCTCACATGCGCGAGGGGTCAAGGCATAGCCGGACGCCGAGCCGCGGACCAGACCGTGCGGCAACAACGCTTGTGGAGCTTGCCTGCGGAGACGTGCCATTGCCACGGCGGATGCCGGCATTGCAATATCGAAACGTTGCCCGTGGACCGGCGCTCCATGGACGGAGCAATAACAAGCGCCGCGGAGGAGGAGACGCATGCGACACATTCTTGCGGCCGGCGTGGTTGCTGCCACGACGGCCCTCACCGCGCCGGCGTTCGGCCAGACAAAGGAACTCACGTTCTGGAGCCATTGGGCGGCGGAGATGCCGAAACGCGAGTTTGTGGAAGCCGCGATCAGGGACTTCGAGGCCAAGAACCCGAACATCAAGCTCAAGCAGACCTGGTACGAGAAGACGGCGCTTTATGCTGGTCTGAAGACTGCGCTGCGCGCTGGTCAGGCTCCTGACATCTTTTATGCCGAGCCCGATCAGGTCGAGTACATGGAGAACGGCTTCCTGCTCGATCTCTCCTCGCTCAACTGGGGCGCAGTGGAGCCCTGGGCCAAGGACTCCTGGAGCTACCAGGGCAAGCCCTACGGGCTGCCGCTCGAGGCCTGGACCGTCGAGCTCTATTATAACAGGAAGACGATGGACGAGCTGGGCGTGAAGATCCCGAACAACCTGCAGCTTGCGCCCGATGCTTTCCTCGACATGGTCAAGAAGGCAAAGGCCAAAGGCATCACGCCGGTGGCTCTGGGCGTCGGCGACCGTCCGTATCCAGGCGCGCATATCGTGCACGAGCCACTGTTGAAGCGGCTAGGCATCGAGGATTACGACAAGCTGCTGAAGGGCAAGCTGCCCTGGACCGACCAGCGCGTGGTCGACACCTTGAAGTGGGTGCGCAGCATCACCGAGGCGGGTGCCCTGCCCAACACTTTCACCACTTTGAAGCTGGCTGAGGCGCACGTCTATTTCCACACCAACCCGGGCGCGCTCACCTTCCTGAACGGAAGCTGGTACACCTCGCGCGCTTTCAATCCACCCGACAAAGGCGGCCAGCCGAAGGATTTCCCGCTCGGCATCATGCAGCTCCCGGCCGTGCCGGGTGCGGTGTGCAACGAGTGCCGGTCGATTGCGGTGGGCGGCAGCTACGTCGGCAACGCGGCGACGAAGAACTCCAAGGAAGTGCTGGCGTTCTTCAATTCGTTCCTGTCGCCGGAGATGGGCAACAAGTGGCTCGACGTCGTACAGGTGCAGACCGGCATCAAAGGCGATCCGAGCAAGCTGACCGGTCCACAGGCGGCGGACTACTTCAAAATGATTGCCGCGACCAATGCCGGCAACAAATACTACTTCGGCATTCCGATCCAGGTGATGACGGGCAAGCCGAAGGAGGTGTTCATTCAGGTGATGAACAACGCGCTGCCCGCCGGCAACATCAGCGTCGAGGATGCCGTCAAGCAAATGGCGGCGGCCTACTGATCGCACGGGGCGCGCCATCGGCGCGCCCTTTCTCTTTGTAGCCACACGTGGGGCATCATGCCGGCTGGCAAAAACCTGGATCGCAGCGACGGCATCCGCCAGCCGGTCGGAACGATCATCGCGTTCCTGCTGCCGGCGCTCACTATCTATGTCGCCTTCACCGCCTATCCGGCGATCCGCACGTTCTGGAACAGCTTCCATATCGTGCTGCCGCGGCGGGAGGAGTTTATCGGCCTCGCCAACTACATCGAGCTCGCCAAGGACGATATCTTCTGGAAGGCGGTGCGCAACACGATCACCTGGGCGTGCATGTCTCCGCTGGTCGAGGTGTCGGTTGGATTGATTCTAGCGTTGGCGCTCTATGCCAAGGTACCCGGCAGCCGCTTCTTCCGTGTCGCCTGGTTCACGCCGGTGCTGATGTCCTACATCGTGATCGGCATCCTGTGGCTGTGGATCTATAATTACGACTGGGGACCAATCAACGCGGGCCTGCGGGCACTCGGTCTCGGTTTTATGACACGCGCATGGCTTGGCGAGCCGGCGACGGCCTTGTTCTCGCTGATCTTCGTGACGAGCTGGATGTGGGTCGGCTTCAACATGGTGGTGCTGCTCGCCGCCCTGCACTCGCTGCCCAAGGAGGTGATCGAGGCGGCCGAGCTCGACAACTGCGGATGGGGCGCCAAGCTGGTGTTCGTGATCTTCCCGCTGGTGCGCGCGACGGTGCTGAACCTGATCGTGCTGTCGTTCATCGGCAAGATGAAGATCTTCGACCTGGTGTGGATCACGACCAAGGGCAATCCCCTATGGGCGACCGAGACGGTGTCGACCTACGTCTACAAGCGCGCGTTCGAATGGACCACGTTTGACCTGGGCTATCCTTCGACCATTGCGGCGGTGTGGTTCGTGATCGTGCTGGTGGCCGTGCTGGGCTTGACGTGGGCTTTCCGCTCGCGCGAGCGGCTGGAGTATTGAGAGCGAATGCTGGCTGTCCTCAACCGCTCGCTGCTGCTGATCGGCTTGTCGTTGTATACGGCGTTCGCGGCCAGCCCGTTCATATGGGCAGCGATGATGTCGCTGCGCACCACCACCGAGATCCACCGCAATCACTTCGCGCTCCCCAATCCGCCGCACTGGGACAAGTTCGCCGACGCCTGGTTCAACGCCAACTACGGCGTGTATTTCCTGAATTCGACCCAGATCGTGCTGACGGCCGTGGCGATCCTGACAATCGCGGGATCAATGGCGGCGCACTGCCTCGCGCGCTACCGCTTCCGCCTCAACCGCACGATCTATTTCATTCTGTTCTCGACCATCATCTTCCCACCGCAGATCACCATCATCTCGCTGTACCAGATCCTGGTGCAGTACGGGCTCTACAACTCCAAGCTGGGCCTGACGCTGGTCTACGTCGCGATCCAGCTGCCGCTGACGATCTACATCCTGGAAAGCTTCTTCGCGCGCATCCCCGCCGACCTCTTCGATGCGGCACGCATGGACGGCTACTCAGATTGGGAGATCTTCTGGCGTGTCAGCCTGCCTATCGCGGTGCCGGCGGTGGCGACGACAGTGATCCTCAACTTCATCCTTCTGTGGAACGAGTTCCTGTACGCTGTGGTGCTCATCACGCAGGAGGACAATCGCACGTTGCCGCTCGGCATCCAGCGTTTCATCGGCGACACGCAGGAGGATGTCGGCATGATCGCAACAGGGCTGATGATCGCCATCGTGCCGGTGATCGTCGTGTATGCCTTCTTCTCCGAGCGGCTGATTCAGGGCATGACGGCAGGGGCGGTGAAATGAGGAAGGGACACCGCGCATGGCTGTCGTGACGCTGGACCGGCTCTCGAAGCGCTACGACGGCGGCAAGGAGAATGCCGTGCACGAGGTCAGCCTCACCATCGCCGACGGCGAGCTGATGGTGTTCCTCGGACCGTCGGGCTGCGGCAAGACCACGACATTGCGTATGATCGCGGGATTGGAGTCGATCACCTCGGGCGTGCTGTCGATCGATGGCCGCATCGTTAACCCGGTGCCGGCCAAGGACAGGGACATCGCCATGGTGTTCCAGTCCTATGCGCTCTATCCGCACATGAGCGTGAAGGACAATCTGGCGTTTGGGCTGAAACGCCGCTCGGTCGACCGGGCCGAGATCGATCGGCGGGTCACCGATGTGGCGGCGACGCTGGGATTGTCGGAGCTGCTGGCGCGGCGGCCGTTCGCGCTGTCGGGTGGCCAGCGCCAGCGCGTGGCACTCGGCCGTGCCATCGTGCGCGATCCCAAGGTGTTCCTGTTCGACGAGCCTTTGTCGAACCTCGATGCGGCGTTGCGCGCCTCCACGCGTCAGGAACTGGCACGCCTGCATCAGCGCCTGCAGGCGACGATGATCTACGTGACACACGATCAGGTCGAGGCCATGACGCTGGGCGATCGGATCTGCGTCATGAACGGCGGGCGCGTGGCCCAGGTCGGCACGCCGATCGAAGTCTACCAACGGCCGGCCAACCTGTTTGTGGCGCGCTTTCTCGGCGCGCCGCCCATGAATGTGCTCAAGCTGCCGATCGAGGGGCAGGGTGATGCGCGCGCCATGCGCATCAACGGCGCAGTGGTGCCGCTCGAGGCGTTTGCGCCGGAGGCTCTGGCGGTGCTGGGACCCGAGGCGCTGCTCGGCTTCCGGCCGGAGACAGCGCGGCTGAAACGCGAGGACGGGGCCGGCGTGGTGCTGGACGGTGAAGCGAGGCTGGTGGAGCGGCTCGGCGCCGAGACGATCGTGACCTTGGCGCTTCCAAACGGCACCGAGGTGTTGGTGCGGGCGCCCGGTGACACGGCGTTGGCGATGGGCGAAAAGGCGCCGCTGTCGATTGCGGCTGGTGATCTCTACCTATTCGATCCGGTCACGGGTGAGGCCGTAGCGCGGCGGTGAGCATGCGTGCATCGGTCACGAATTGACGCTAACGATCGCGGATGACTCTGAACCGCGCCCCCCGCTTCAGCGGAATTTCTGCCGGCATCGCACTCTACCTGCGACCGCAGGTTCTGATCGTGGCGCTTCTGGGCTTCTCGGCCGGGCTGCCGCTGGCGCTGTCGGGCGCGACGCTGGCTGTGTGGATGGCCGACCGCGGTGCCGACGTTCAGACGATTGGGCTCTTGTCGCTCGCGGGCTTGCCTTACACGCTCAAGTTCATCTGGGCGCCGCTCGTCGATGCGCTCGATGTACCCGTACTGTCGGCGCGGCTCGGGCGGCGGCGCGGCTGGCTGATCGCTTCGCAGATCCTGCTGATGGCGGCCATCCTGTATCTAGGCACGCGCGATCCAACTGCCGCGCCGCTGGCGATCGGATTGGGTGCCGTGCTGGTGGCGGCCGCATCGGCCACACAGGACATCGTCATCGACGCGTTCCGCATCGAGAGCCTGAAGAGCGAGGAGCAGGCCGCCGGCATGGCGAGCTATGTGGCCACCTATCGCGTCGGCATGCTGGTTTCGGGCGCGGGCGCCATTGGACTGGCGGCGTTGCTCGAGGCGCAGGGTGTGGCGCGCGAGGCGGTATGGCCGATCGCGTATGCGGCCGCTGCGGTTCTGGTTCTGATCGGCATCGTTGCCGTGCTGGTGGCGCAGGAGCCGGATGCGAAGAATGTGCGGCTTGTTGAACAAGCCGGCACCGCGGGCACGCTGCAGCGGATCTTCGAGACGGCGCGCAGTGCGTTCAGCGAATTTCTCCTGCGTGACGCAGCCGTGGCCGTGCTGGTGTTCGTGGTGCTCTACAAGTTGTGTGATGCGCTGGCGGGCGTCATGACAGCGCCGTTCATTCTGTCGCTCGGCTACGACAAGGGGATTTATGCGGGAATCGTGAAAGGCGTCGGGCTGATCGCAACGCTGGCCGGTGGCTTTGCAGGTGGCGCGCTGGCCGGTGCGATGACGCTGGGAAAGGCGCTATGGCTCGGTGGTCTGCTGCAGATGGCCTCGAACCTCGTGTTCGTGTGGCTGGGCTCGGTGGCGCCGAGCGTGCCGGCGCTGACGGCGGCGATCGTTGTCGAGAATGTCACGGGCGGCATCGCCACGGTGATTTTTGTCGCGTACATCTCGGCGTTGTGCGGCGCGAAGGCGCATACGGCGACGCAATATGCTTTGCTTACCGCGCTGGTGGCGGTGGGGCGCACGGTCCTGGCGTCAACCTCGGGCTACGGCGTGGCCGCGCTGGGCTGGCCGTTGTTTTTCCTAGCGACGGTTGCGGCGGCGCTGCCGGGTTTGGCGCTGTTGGCCTGGCTGCAGCGGCGCGGGCATTTCGCGAGTCTCGATCCGCGCGAGTGAGGTCTGGTTTGCGGCTGCCGCGGCGATCACAAGCTTGTGAAATGCGGCCGCCGTATTGCCGGTCGGGATCAGAGCTAGGATTTCCATACCGACGGTTGCAATCCAAGACGCACGACACGCGGTTTCGACCCGTGCTGCGAGCCAGGTAGTTGCGCACGCGGGGGCGCAAGGCATTACCGGGCCAGGACGGATCAGACGGCGCCGCCAACATGCGGCTGTTTCGCCCGTCGGTATCAAGAAGACAAGTCACGCACTTCAGACGTAGACGGACCACGAGGAGGAAACCATGGTCAACGTACGTGTGAATGGGCAGGAGCGGACATATGACGGCGATCCGTCGATGCCGCTCCTCTGGTATTTGCGCGATGAGTTGGGCTTGACCGGAACCAAGTTCGGGTGCGGCGCGGCCCTGTGCGGCAACTGCACGGTGCATCTCAATGGGGATGCCGTTCGCTCTTGCAGCGTGCCGATGTCGGCGGCAGCCGGCAAGGCGGTCGTCACCATCGAAGGCCTGCATCCCAAGGGCGAGCATCCGGTGCAGGTTGCCTGGCGTGACAATGGCGTGCCGCAGTGCGGCTACTGCCAGACCGGGCAGATCATGCAGGCGGCGGCCTTTCTCGCCAAGAAACCCGCGCCGACCGATGCGGAAATCAGCGAAGCCATGGCCGGCAATCTCTGCCGCTGCGGCTGTTATCAGCGCATCCACACGGCCGTTCGCGCCGCTGCCCGGGGAGCGTGACATGACAGAGCTCAATACACACAGCAGATGTCGCATCACCAACGTCAGCCGCCGTGGCCTGCTCAAGGGCGCGGCTGCAACGGGCGGTCTCGTTCTTGCCGCACAGTTTGCGGGCGTGCGCGGCATGCTGGCCGCCTATCCGACCGGTGCTACGGCCATGCCGAACGGCGTGGTGAGTGATCCCAAGATCTTTATCAAGATCGGCAGCGATGGCATCGTCAGCATCGTTGCGCACAGAGCCGAGATGGGCAACGGAGCGGCCCGTACGGCGCTGCCCATGATCGTCGCCGACGAGCTCGACGCCGACTGGGCGCGCGTGCGCGTGGTGCAGTCGCCCGGCGACGAGAAGACTTACGGCAACCAGGATACCGATGGATCGCGCAGCGTGCGCCATTTCATCCAGCCGATGCGGCAGTGCGGCGCTGCGGCACGGCAGATGCTGGAGACGGCGGCGGCTCGCAAGTGGGGCGTCGATGTGGGCGAGGTGCAGGCCCAACTGCACGAGGTCGTGCACAAGCCAAGCGGGCGCAAGCTCGGCTACGGCGAGCTTGCGCAGGAGGCGGCGGCGTTGCCGGTGCCGGAAGCGGACAAGATCAAGCTGAAGGAGCCGAGCGCCTTTCGCTACATGGGCAAGGGCACCGTGCGCATCAGCGATCTCACCGACATCACCACGGGCAAGGCCATTTATGGCCAGGACGTGATGCTGCCGGGCATGAAGTTCGCTGTGGTGGCGCGCCCGCCAGTGGTCGGCGGCAAAGTCGCTTCAGTGGACAGTGCCGCAGCGATGAAGGTGGCTGGCGTGGAGAAAATCGTGACGCTCGCACCGACACCGGCGCCGGCCAAGTTCGCCCCGCTCGGCGGTGTGGCGGTCATTGCCAAAAACACCTGGGCGGCGCTGAAGGGTCGTGAGGCACTCAAGATCACCTGGGATGATGGGCCCAACAAGGTCTACGATTCCAAGGCCTATCGGGCGCAGCTCGAAGCGGCCGTGAAGAAGCCCGGCAAGATCGAGCGCAACGAGGGTGACGTCGATGCGGCGCTGGCCTCGGCGGCCAAGGTGATTACGGCCGAGTACTATGCGCCGCATATCGCGCACGCGACCATGGAGCCGCCAGCGGCCACGGCCCGCATGGAGGGCGGGAAGTGGGAGGTGTGGGCGCCGGTGCAGAGCCCCGGCGGCGCGCGCGATGATATCGCCAAGGCACTCGGCATCAAGCCCGAGGAGATGGTTGTGCACACGACGCTGCTCGGCGGTGGCTTCGGGCGTAAATCCAAGTGCGACTTCGCCATCGAGGCAGCTCTGCTCTCCAAGGAAATGGGTGGCGCGCCGGTCAAGGTGGTGTGGACGCGTGAGGACGATATCCGGCACGGCTTCTATCACACCGTGACGGCCGAGCGCTTCGAAGCGGGCCTGGACGCCGGTAATAAGGTGATCGCGTGGCGGCATCGCAGCGCCGCGCCGAGCTTCATGTCCAACTTCGTGCCCGATCCCAAGCATCCGGGCGACATCGAGCTGGGGATGGGGTGGGTCGACACGCCGTTCAACGTGCCAAACATGCGCATGGAGAGCGGGGAAGCGCAGAGCCACGTGCGCGTCGGCTGGTTCCGGTCGGTCAACAACGTGGCGCATGCCTGGTCGATCCAGTCCTTCATTGCCGAGCTTGCACACGAGCTTGGCCGCGATCCGAAGGACTTTCTGCTCGAGATGATCGGCCCCGCGCGGATCGTCGATCCGCGCAAGTCGGTCACCACGCCCTTGTGGGACTACGGCGAGCCGTTCGAGACGTATCCGATCGATACGGCTCGCCTGCGGCGCGTGACAGAATTGGCTGCGCAGCAGGCCGGCTGGGGCAAGCAGCTTCCGAAGGGGCAGGGGCTCGGCATCGCCGCGCACCGCAGCTTCGTGAGCTATATCGCCACGGTCGTACACGTGGTGGTCGACGACAGGGGCCAGTTCAGCATTCCTCGCGTCGATACGGCCATCGACTGCGGCTACTGTGTGCATCCCGAGCGCGTTCGCTCGCAGATCGAAGGCGCAGCCGTCATGGGGCTGACACTCGCCAAGTACGGCGAGATCACCTTCAAGGATGGTGCGGTGGAGCAGAGCAACTTCCACGATTACCAGCTCGTGCGCATCAACGAGTCGCCGATCGATACGCGCGTGCACATCGTCGAGCACGGCATCGACGTGCCGGCGGCGGGCGTCGGCGAGCCGGGCGTGCCGCCGTTTGCGCCCGCGCTGTGCAATGCCATCTTCGCCGCCACCGGCAAGCGCCTGCGGCGTCTGCCGATCGGCGACCGGCTGGCATAGGGCGAGGTCAGACGCGCAGGGGGGCGGGAGTGTCGGCTCCTGCCTCCTGTTGCGCCGGCTCGCTGCTTCAGACCGGCGCGAAGTCGAAGGCGTCCTGCCAGCGCACGACGCGGCCCGTCGAGGGCGAGGGGAAGTGCGCCGTGAACAGGAGTGTGGACGTGTCGCAGAAGCGGCCGAACAGCTTGCGGCGCGACTCGCCTGCCTGGGCGGAGTCGTAGTCCGACAGCATGCCGAGCTCGGGATAGCGCATCTGGATCGGCGAATGCACCATGTCGCCAGTGAGCAGTGCGTCTTGCCCCGGTTTGCCGACCAGGACGGAGAATTGGTCATACGTGTGGCCCGGCGCAGGCAGGAACTGGATCACATCGTTGAACTGATAGTCGCTCTTGACCACCATCTCGCGCTTGGCGGCAACGATGGGGAGCACGGAGTCGGTGATCCACGGGCATGCCGATGGGTCCTGCTTTTGGCGCTCCGTCCAGTGTGCCAGCTCGCGCTCGGCAAAGACGTATTTGGCCTTGGGGAAAGTCGGCACCCAGCGGCCGTCCTCGAGCTTGGTGTTCCAGCCCACGTGATCGGTATGCAGATGGGTGCACATGACATAGTCGATGTCGTTCACGCTAACGCCGGCGGCGGCGAGGTTCTTCTCGTAACGGTCGCTCTGCATCTTGTCCCAGAATGGCCGCGTTGGACGCGGCTTGTGATTGCCGACGCAGGTGTCGATCAGGATGTTGTGATGAGGCGTTCGCAACAGATGGCTCTGGATGCAGAGCATCAGCTTTTCGGTGGCAGGGTCGACGTACTTCGGCTGCAGCCAGGACCGGTTCTCCTCGTACAGCTCTTTCGTGAGCTTCGGGAAGAACTGGAAGACCGGAAAGAACGGGGCTTCCTGCTCCACGACCCGATGGATCGCGATGTCGCCAACTTTGAATTGTGTGGTCATGCTGGTGATCCTTTGATTGGCGTTCCTCGTCCGCGATGTTAGACGGTCCCTGATGGATGGCAATGGAGATGCCGCGTGTTCAAACTCGCCATTCCGGTGCTGCATGTTTCCGCCTCGAAGCAGGCGGAGAGCTTCTACCGGACCAAGCTCGGTTTCACGCAGGCGTTCGCCTACCGACCCGACGAGACGAGAGCGGACCCGTGCTACATGGGCTTCAGCCGCGATGGCGTGCTCATTCACGTCTCGTCCTTCTCGGGAGATGGAGTCTCCGGCGGCGTTGTGGTGCTGGTTGTGGGTGACGTCGATGCGCTACACAGAGAGCTTGCCGCCAAGGGTGTACCGATCGCGCTGGAGCCGACGGATCAGACGTGGGGCAATCGCGAGATGTACGTAAGAGACCCGGACAACAACTGCGTCCGGTTCATTCAACCCAGCAAGCAGTGAACGGCAAAGTTCAGTCGATCGTGCCTCAGTTTCAAGAAATCAGGTCACCCTGATTTAAAGTGCGACCGTCATCCTCGCGCGAGCGCGGCGAAGCCGTGTCGAAGCGCGGGGATCCAGCATAAAGACTTGTCGAAGACACCAAAAGTATATCGGACCTTCGGCACTTCTCGTGCTGGATCCCCGAGACGGCTCGCTGTCGCTCGCCGCTCGAGGATGACGATCAGTTCAAATCGAACCGCCAATCACTCCGCTGCGTCGGGCGCCCAGCCGTAATCCCGTTGCGCGGCCTCAGGAGTGATGTAGCCGTCGGCGATGTCCCGCGCGATGGCGGCACGCTCGCGCTTCTCGGGAGGGCCATAGCCGCCGGCACCAGACAGCCGGAAGCTCAGGACATCGCCCTGCTTGATCTCGCGCGTTTCCTTGGAATGCAGCTTCTCGCCGTTGCCGTCGGGATTGAGGATGCTCTCGGCGAGTTTGCGCCGGCTTGCCGCCGAAGATGCCGTAGGGCGCAAACACGTGCCGGTCGCCGAGATGCGAGAGCACGGCTGTGGAGTTCAGGAGCTCGATGTCTTTGCGGATGCCGCAACCGCCACGCCACTGGCCGGCACCGCCCGAGTCTGAGATGAAGCCAAAGCGGCGGACGCGTACCGGGCTGTTGGTCTCGTGCACCTCGACCGGGATGTTGGAGCAGTTCATGACAGGGCACAGGCCCTCTGCGCCGTCCTTGCCTTGTTGGCCGCCATAGCCCGCAAGCGATACGTCGTACATCACGAACGGTTTGCCGGTGCGGTCGTCGATGCCGCCGATGTTGGGATTGGACCAGTGCGAGAAGGCGCCCATGGCGCGATGCGGCATGGCCTTGGCAAGCGCGCCGTTGATGGTGTCGAAGATGCGGATCTGCAGGATGGGCCGGCCGCCGGAGGGTGCGGGAAATTTCGGATTGAAGAACGAGCCCTCGCGCACCTTGAGCTTGATGGGTCGCATGCTGCCTTCGGTCTGCGGCTCCAGCGCATTGCAGAAGGTCTTGACTGTGAACACGGCATAGGCGCGCGTGTAGTTGATGTAGGAGTTGATGGCGGCGGGAACGGCGTCGGAGGACCGCGAGAAGTCGAACTCGACCTCGCCCTTGCCGTCGAAGGTGATGTCCACGGCCATGCGGATGGGCTCGGTGCCGGGGCCGTAGTCGTCCATGCGGTCCTCGAAGCTGTAGGTGCCGGCTGGCACCTGCGCCAGTAGCGCGCGCATGGTCTGCTCGGAGCGGTCGAGGATGGCCTCGAACGCCGTCTCCAGCGTCTCGGTGCCGTAGTCGCGGAACAATTTGGCGAAGCGCACCGAGGCGGTGAGGTTGGCCGTGTGCTGGGCGAGCAGATCGCCGCGCACCTTGTCGGGCATCCGCACGTTGCCGAGCACGATGCGTAGAATGTCGTCGTCGATCTTGCCTTCGCGCACGAAGCGCACAGGCAGGATGCGCAGGCCTTCCTGGAAAGCCTCGGTGACGCCGTGCACTTTCTGCGAGCCCGGGGCTGCACCGCCCATGTCGACCTGATGCGCCGAGCAGCAGACGAAGCCGATCACCCGGCCGTCCAGGAACACTGGCATGATCTGATAGGTGTCGGGAAAGTGGCCGGCGCAGAGGAAGGAGTCATTGACCAGGACGGAATCACCAGGCTTCAGTTTGTCGACCGGGAAATAGCCGAGCACGTGCTTGGCCATGGCCGGCATGGAGCCCAGATGCCCCGGGCTGAAGTTGCCCTGCGCCAGCATCACGCCGTTGCGGTCGAACAGCGCTGTGGCGAAATCGTCGCCCTCGCGCACGCCCTCGGAGAAGGCGGTGTGGCGCAAGGTGATGCCGAGCTCCTCGGCGATGGAGATGAGCGAGTTCCAGATCACGGTCAGCGTGACGGGATCGACCGTTCGGCCGCTCATGGCGCGCCCTCCTTGGCAATGTCGATGATCAGATGGCCTTCGGCGCTGAGCCGCGCCACGTCACCCGGCAGCATGACCGTGGTGCTGTCCAGATCCTCCAGGATCGCCGGGCCGGTGACATTGGCGCCGCCTGCCAGAGCCTGACGGTCGAGGATGCGTGTATCAACATAGCCGCCGGCCTCGGGGAACCACGCCTTGCGCGTGCCGGAGCGTTTGCTGGGACCGGCGGCTTCGATGCGGCCCAGTCTGGTTGCGCCAGAGCGAGCCGGCATGGCGGCGACCAGTGTCCAGTCGACGGCTTCGATGGTGCCCTCCGCGTCGAGGAACTTGTGCTTGCGCATGTAGGCCTCGTTGAAGGCATCGATGGCACGGCGACCGTAGGTATCGTCGATCGGGCCGTCGGGAAGATCGACGTGGATCTCGAAGCCCTGGCCGGCATACCGCATCTGCGCATAGCGCGACCACTGCAGCTCACCGTTGGCGGCCATGCGTTTGGCATCAGCGAGCGCTTGTGCTTCCAGACCCTTGTAGACGGCAGCGATGTCAGCCCCGGAACGATTGGGATCGAGGCGCAGCACTTTGGTGGTCGTTACGTCGATGCGCGGATCGGCTTCCAGCAGACCGATGGCGGAGCCGACGCCGGCGCCCGATGGTACGATGACGGTCGGGATGCCAACAGCACGTGCCAGCCGCGCGGCGTGCAGCGGGCCGGCGCCACCGAAGGCTACCATGGCGTAGCGCCGCGGATCACGGCCACGCTCGACGGACACGATACGCAGCGCGTTCTCCATGTTGGAGGTGGCGACCAGATGGATGCCCCAGGCAGCTTCGGCTGGCGAGATGCCGAGCGGGTCGGCGATCTTGCGTTTGATACCGGCAGCCGCAGCGTCGGCGTCGAGCCGCATAGTGCCGCCATTGAACCAGTCGGGGGCGATGTAGCCGAGCATGACGTTGGCGTCAGTGATCGTGGGCTCCTCGCCGCCGCGGTTGTAGCAGATGGGGCCTGGGTCCGCGCCGGCACTGTCCGGCCCCACCACGATCATGCCGCGGCTGGTGCGCGCGATGCTGCCGCCGCCGGCGCCGATCTCAATCATCTCCACGGCAGGCACGTTGATCGGCAGGCCGCTGCCCTTTTTATAGCGCACCATGTCGATCTCGAAGGTCGGCATGATGGCCGGCTTGCCGCCGTCTATGGCGCCGAGCTTGGCCGTGGTGCCGCCCATGTCGAAGGTGATGACGTGCTCGCGGCCCTCGGTCTTGCCGACGATGGCGCACATGAGGATGCCGGCGGCGGGGCCCGACTCGATGATGCGCACAGGAAAGTCGCGCGCGAGATCTGGCGAGATGAGGCCGCCGCTCGATTGCATGACGAACAGCTCGTTGCGGAAGCCGCGCTGACGCAGCGCCTGCTCCAGATTGCCCAGGTAGCGTTCCACCACCGGCTTCACGTAGGCGTTGGTGGCAGTGGTGCTGGTGCGCTCGTACTCACGGAACTTGGGCGATATCTCGGAGGAGAGCGAGACGGGAATGTGCGGGGCGCGCTGGGCGAAGCGCTCGCGGATGCGCTTCTCGTGCTCGGGATTGGCGTAGGCGTGCAGCAACGAGACGGCGACGGCCTCGCGGCCGGACTCGATCATGGCGTCGATGGCGCGATCGAGGGATTTGGCGTCGAGCGACGTGACCACTGAGCCGTCCGGCGCGACCCGCTCGACGACCTCGGCGATGTGGCGGCGCTCGACGAGCGGCTTGGGCTTGTCGATGTAGAGATCGTAGGTCTCGTAGCGCTTCTGGCGACCGATGATGAGCACGTCGCGGAAGCCATCCGTGGTGATGAGGCCGATGGCGGCACCTTTGCGTTCGAGCACCGCGTTGGTGGCGACCGTCGTGGCATGCAGCACGAGGCCAATCGAGCTGGGGGCGATGCCCGTTTTTCCGAGCAATTGCTCCAGCCCATTGAGCACGGCCTCACCGGGATCGCGCGTGGTGGGTACTTTCAGCGCCTGGGTGGCGCCGGTTGCGCCGTCATGAAGGACGAAATCGGTAAAGGTTCCACCAATGTCGAAGGCCACACGGATCATGCGTCGTCCCGATCGGTACTCTCGTAGTGCAGAAGGAGCGCCGGCTCAGCCGGCAAGCTCGCGGTGGCTCTCGTCGAGGGTGCGGCCGACGCGGGCGAGCATGTCGTCGATCTCCGCCTCGGTGATGATCAACGGCGGGGCGAAGCCCATGCGGTCGCCGATCACGCGCAGCACGAGGCCGTTCTGACGGCCGACACGATCCACGACCTGACCGGCACGCCCGGCCGGTGCATAGTTCGTGCGTGTCGGCTTGTCCGCGACGAGCTCGATGCCAGCGATCATGCCGACGCCGGTGACCTCACCCACCAGCGGATGATCGGCGAAGCGTTTGAGACCATCCACCATGCGGCGGCCGACGCGACGTGCATGACTGACGATGTTGGTCTCCTCGTAGATCTTGAGGACCTCCAGCGCCACGGCCGTGGTGACGGGATGGCCGGCGTAGGTGTAGCCATGCGCGAAGCTGCCGAGCTTGTCGCTTTCGACCAGCATGGCCTCGTGGATCTTGTCGTTGATCAGCACGGCGGAGATCGGCTGATAGGCAGCCGACAGTGCCTTGGCGCAGGTGACCATGTCGGGCTTCAAGCCGAAGGTCTCGGAACCCCACCAGTTGCCGGTGCGGCCGAAGCCGCAGATCACCTCGTCGGCGACGAAGAGAACGTCGTGCTTGCGCAGCACCGCCTGGATCTTCTCGAAGTATGTCTTGGGCGGGATGATGACGCCGCCGGCGCCCATGATCGGCTCAGCGAAGAACGCGGCGACCGTGTCGGGCCCTTCGTCGATGATCAGCTTGTCGAGTGCGTCGGCCATGCGGGTAGCGAAGGCCTCTTCCGTTTCACCGGGCTCGGCGCGCTTGTAGTAGTGGGGAAACTCGGTGTGGCGCATCATCGACAGCGGCAGGCCGAAGTCGGCGTGCATGTCGGGCTTGCCGGATAGGCTGACGGCAGCAACGGTGTTGCCGTGATAGCCCTGCAGGCGACCGATGATCTTGTTCTTCTGCGGCCGGCCCTGGGCTGCCTGATAGTACCAGGCGAGCTTGATCGCCGTATCGTTGGCCTCCGAGCCCGAGCACTGGAATAGAACTTTGGACATGGGCACAGGCGCGATCTGAATCAGCTTCTCGGCGAGGTCGATGCTCGCCTCGTGCGCGCGGTGGCGATAGGTGTGATAGTAGCCGAGCTTGCGCATCTGCTCGTAAGCAACACGCGCGATGCGCTCGCTGGCGGAGAAGCCGAGTGAGGCGCACCACAACCCCGCGACCGTCTCGATGTAGCGCTCGCCGGCGTCGTCGTAGATGTAAACACCCTCGCCGCGGCTGATGATGACCGGTCCGTCGCTCTCATGGCGACGCAGGTTGGTCTGCGGATGCACGTAATAGGCGATATCGCGAGCGGCAGGCGAGTTGGGCACGAGCGTCATGCGATGGCGTCCTTCTGCTCGGAGACGGGTGTGTGGTCGATTGACAACTGGTCTGACCAGTTTCATAGCTTAGTCCGTTCTGCCCACACTCCGTCAAGCGGATTTGCGCGGCACTGTGGCAGGTATGCGGAGCAAGCGGGAATGAAAGCTGTCACGGGCGACAGGCAGGCACTCGTGAAAGCGCTGCTGCGACAGGTCGAGGACGCGCGGCGCACGCCCGGCATCAAGCTGCCGGGTGAGCGGGAGCTGGCGAGCTCGTTCGGCGCAAGCCGCACGTCCGTGCGCGAGGTGCTGGGCGTGCTGGAGGCGCTGCGCGTCATCGAGCGCCGGCCGCAGTCGGGCATCTACGTGCGTTCGGCGGACAGCGATGCCAGCATCGAGGCGCTGGTGTTGCAGGAGGCGCACGACGTGCGCGCGACGGCGGCCTCCTACGAGCAGGCACAGGAGGCGCGCGTGCTGCACGAGGTCGAGGCGGTGCGGTTGGCGGCGAAGCGCCGCACGCGAGCGGATCTGGTGGCGATGCGCGAGATCATCGATGTATCACGTGAGCATCTCGAGCGCGGCGTGAACCTGGCGGACGACGATGAGGCGTTTCATTTGGCGCTGATCGCGGCGGCGAAGAACGACATTCTGCTGCGCATGGCCAAGTCGCTCTATCTGATGACGCGCGCCGTGCGGCAGGCCTACTTCGATGCGCCGGGGCATGCTGCGCCGTCTGTCGCGGAGCACGATCTGCTGCTCGACAGCGTGGAGGCACGCGACAGCGAGAGAGCGGCGCAATTCATGCGCAAGCACTACGCGGGGTCCTCGGCGCGCTGGCGGAAGGTGCATGCCGCCGTGCAGAGGTCCGCTCCGCGGACTGCAGTCAGCAGGTAAAGCATGGATGGATACACGTGCCGTCCGCGGACGCCGGCATGTGTCATTCCGCGTCGTAGCCCGTGACGTAGGGCTCGGATGCGCACCGTTCCTTCCAGGCCTTGTAGGCTAGCCATAGCGTTAACATGGACCGCTCCTGCGTGTGGACGTGGGGTTGCAAGGGCCGGGCCACGGGCAAAGACGTTCAACCGAGCGATCACGGGCCGGGTAAGCGTCGGTTAACAGGCGGTTAACGTGTGGCAATGCTGTGGGTTAGCTGTCCGTGGTCAGATGCCGAGGTAGGCACGGCGGACGTCCGGGTTGTCGAGCAGGGCCGAGGCTTCTCCGGTCATGCGAATGCGGCCGAGGTCGAGAATGACGCCGCGCCGCGCCAGCGACAGCGCCCAGGTCGCATTCTGCTCGGCCAGCAGCACGGCTAGATTTTCGCTGGCCTGGATCTCGGTCAGCACCTCGCCGATGCGTTCCACAATCACGGGCGCAAGGCCCAGCGAAGGCTCATCCAGCATCAGCAGCGTCGGCTTCGACATCAGTGCGCGGCCGATGGCGAGCATCTGCTGCTCGCCACCGGAGAGTGATCCGGCACGCTGGCTGGCACGCTCCTTGAGACGCGGAAAGTAGCCGTAGATGCGCTCCATGCGCTCGGGCACCTCCGCGATGGGACGCGAGATCCCGCCGACCTGCAGATTGTCGGATACGGAGAGTTGCGGGAAGACGCGCCGGCCTTCGGGCGAGAAGCCAACGCCGCGGCGCATCACCTGCGACGGCTTCAGGCCTTTCAGGTCCGTGCCATCGAGCGTAATGCGCCCTTGCGGATAGGTCGCCATGCCGAGAATGGCCTTGAGCGTGCTCGATTTGCCGGCGCCATTGGAGCCGATAAGCGCGACGGTCTCACCGGCATCGAGCGTGAAGCTCACGCCGTCCGTGCCGATGATCGGACCGTAGGTGACTTTGAGGCCTTCAATGCTGAGCTTGGGCATACCGCTTTCCGAGATAGGCCTCGATCACCTGCGGGTTGCGCAGAACTTCCTGTGGCTTGCCTCGCGCCAGCTCGCTCCCCTGCGCCATGACCAGGACGCGATCGCACAAGTCGGCGATGAAGCGCATGTTGTGATCGATGACGACGACGGCGATGCCGCGCTTGCGCACCTCGCGGATGGTGTCCCGCACATGATCCGTCTCCTCCGCCGAAAGGCCGGCGGCCGGCTCGTCGAGCATGATGAGGTGTGGCTCCGCAGCAAGCCCGATACCCATGCCGAGCACCTTCTGGAGGCCGTAGGGCAGGCTGCTGGCAACGTGATGCTCGACGCGCGTGAGATCGAGCCAGTGCATGACTTCATTTACATGCTCGTCGGCGCGTTTGCGCGCGGCGCGCGCGCTGCCTGTGTCGAACAAGGTGGCTAGCAGTCCCGGATAGATCTGGCGGAACGCGCCACGCAGCAAGTTCTCGCGCACGGTCTGCGCCGCGTAGACCGTCGTTGCCTGGAAGGTGCGCACGAGGCCTTTGTCCACCAGCGTGTGCGGCGAAAGTCCGGTCACCTCGTGCCCAGCCAGCAGGACGCGCCCGCTACTTGGTTCGATTACGCCTGAGATGAGATTGACAGCGGTGGTCTTGCCGGCACCGTTGGGTCCGATGATGCCGAGGATCTCGGCCTCATCGACATGGAAGCTCAGATCAGACACAGCCTGCAGGCCGCCGAAATTCTTGCAGAGGCGCTCGACGGTCAGCAGGCCAGTCACGTGGCAAGTCCCGGCTTTGAGTGAGTCGAGTTGGACGGAGCCAACAGAACGCGCAGGCGGCGGAAAAGCTCAATGATGCCCCCCGGCAGGAAGGCCATTGTGGCGAACAGGATGGCGCCGAACATGATCTGCTGCAGGTTTACGTATCCGCGCAACAGCTCGGGCAAGGTGACCATGAACACGGTGCCGATGAGCGCGCCGATCAGGCTCGACATGCCCCCGATAACGTTCATCACTACGAGGTTGAGGGACTGGAATCCGGAGTAGGCATCCGGGCCAACGAACTTGATGTAGTGCCCTTGCAGCGAACCCGCCATGCCCGCGAGCGCGCAGGCGATGACGAACACCATTACCTTGAAGCGGATGACTGGCACGCCCGAGCATTCGGCCAGCCGCTCGCCTTCGCGGATGGCGTTGATGGCGCGTCCGAACTCCGATGTCAGGATGCGCGCACAGAGTCCAATGCCGAATACGGCGAAGGCCAGCGCGAAGTAGTAGTAGGCTCGGTTGGAGGTCAGGAAGGGATAGGGCGGCGGCACGTTGAAGATGCCGTTGGAGCCGCCTGTGATGGACGAATTCTCGATGATCGCCATGCGCACCACCTCGCCCATGAGGAAGGTGATGAGCACGAAATACTTGCCGGTCAGGCGCAGCACGATCGGCCCGATCACGGCGGCCACAGCCGCGGCGAGTGCCGTACCAGCGAGGAGACCGACCGGCCACGGCATGCCGAAATTCATCACTGCAATTACCGAGCCGTAAGCGCCGAAGCCCATGAAGGCGGTATGGCAGAGGCTCACATGGCCGATACGGATGATCAGATGCAGCGACGAGGCGGCGATCGAAGTCAGCAGGATAAGCACGCCGACGTGATGGAAGAACTTGTCTTCAGTGAGCCAAGGCCAGCCAAGCAGGATGATCGCGGCAACGATGGCGATGATCCACTTTTGCGTGCTCATCTCAGTTCTCCGGCGTGCCGAGAATGCCCCACGGCCGCACGATCAGCAGGAGGATCACGACGCCGAACGACAGAAACGCCGAAGCGGCGGCGCCATAGAATGTGCCGACGAAGCTCTCGGTAAAGCCGAGCAGAACGCCGCCGAGTGCTGCGCCTGGAATGGATCCCATGCCGCCCAAGATCACCACGATGAAGGCCATGAGCAACGGCCGCTCACCGAGGAATGGCGACACCGCATAGATCTGACCCCACAAGGCGCCGGCGAGAGCTGCAAGCAGGATGGCGACGAAGAAAGCCACCTTGTAGGTGCGGCGCGTATCCACGCCCTGCGTCTCAGCGATCTCGAGGTCTTGTGCCGCGGCGCGCATGGCGAGACCGGCGCGGGTGTGGCGAATGAAGACGTAGAACGCGGCCAGCGCTGCCAGTGCTATGATGACCACGATCAGCCGGTCCACCGGAATGATTATATCGCCCATCATCAGCACTTCGCTCGAGATGGTCGGGATATTGCGCTCGTGCACATCCCAGAGCAGGACCGCGCCGAACATCATCATCATGTTGAGGCCGAGCAGCCCGATCATGCTTTCGAACATGCGCTGGTAGAACCAGCGGAAGACCAGCCATTCGAGAACCAGCGAGGCCAGCGCGACCGCAATCACGCCAGCGGGCACGGCGATCAGCCAGTGCCAGTGCCAGTCCTTCATAAGGTGGAACAGCGCGAATGCACCGAGCATGGCAAACTCGCCATGCGCAAAGTTCACCACGCGCATGATGCCGAACAACAGCGTGAACCCGAGCGCAACCATGATGTAGATTGCGCTCAGGCTGACGCCGTTGACGAACACCTGACCCAAGATCGTCGCATTGAACACTGGACTTCATCTCCTGTGCCTGCGCTCGTCGCGGGAGCGCAGGCTCAATCTTGTCCAGCGTTGTTATGGAACGAACTTTGCTTTGGTGACCAGCTTGCCGTTCTTCACCTCGGATAGATAGTAGGTGAACATCAGCTGGCGGTTGACGCCGTAGCTCTCCTTGCCGGTCCACTTGACAGGTCCATAGATGCCGGCGTCGAAGCCGTCCATGGCGTCGAGTGCCGTGCGGACCTTGGCGGTATCCGTCGAGTCTGCTCGCTTGATGGCGTCCACCATCAGGAAGACGGTGTGATAGAACGCCGGCATGAACTGATTGATGATGCCCTTGCCGTACTTCTTCTCGTAGATCGGGCGCAGCTTCTGGCCGGCCGGCGTATCCCAGTCGAACACGCCGTAAGACAGGAAGCCCTCGGCCGCCGGGCCGGCGATCTCGATGATCTCGTCCGATCCCGGGCCACCAACCTGGATGACCCTGCCTTTGAAGCCCGCCTGGCGAATCTGTTTGAGCATCAGACCTGCGTCGCCCGGTGAGTTGCCGTCGAACTCGAACATGTCGACCTTTTGGGCCATCATGCGCAAGATGAGCGGAGTGAACTCCTTGATGCCGCGCTCGAACAGCTCGAGCACCACTTCAAATCCTTGCTTGCGGTAGTCTTCCGCGAGCGCACCCGCAACCGACTGGCCGACGGCGTCGTTGGGCGCCAACATCGCCACCTTCTTCACCTCGGGCGCGTTTTCCTTGACCCACTTGATGAGCGGCGGACCAAATTCGATGTTGGTTGGATAGATACGGAAATTATAGGGATCCGGCGTGTCGTTCTTCAAGATTTGTGGGGCATAGCCGTTGGTCAGAGCGATGACCTTCGCCGGATTGGTGACGCTGATCGTCCCGAGCGCGGGCGGCGAGCCGACTGGGCCGATGATGAATTTCACCTTGTCCTGATTGACGAGGCGCTCGGCCGCAGCCTTACCGCCGGCACCCGTGTAGAGGTCATCGTACATGATGAGCTCGAGCTTGTAGGTCTTGCCCTCAGCCTTGAAGCCGCCGGCGGCATTAATCTCCTCGACGGCTATTTCCATGCCGCGTTGGGCTGCCAGTCCCCACGCCGTGCCGCCACCTGACAGCGGGCCAATGCCGCCGAACTTGAGCACCTCTTGCGCTGCCGTTCCACCGGCAGTGCCGACCATCAGCGCTGCGCCAAGCGCAGCAATCCGCCAACTCGCGTGCATTCCCAGGGTCTCCTCCCAACACGATCCACGATTGGTTGCTAACAGGCCGCGGGCATCCGACGCCCCTGTGGCTTGTATCAGCTTGGGGGCACCAAGCCGCACTCGTCAAGCATGCACTGTTTTCGACCCTGGTCGATGTGGCCTATACGTTGTTGGTTGTGTGGAGCGAGGGGGCTTATCATTGCGCGGGACCAATCCTCGCGCTGCGAAAAAAAGTGGCGATGCAGCTCAAATCACCTTTCAGACCGGGAACGATCGAGGACGCGTCAGTTCTCGCCGAGCTCGTGAACTACGCGGGCGAAGGGATGCCGCTATACCTGTGGGGCACTATGGCGGAGCCCGGCGAGGACGCGTGGATCGTCGGACGCCGCCGGGCTGCACGGGAGGAGGGGAGCTTCTCCTATCGCAACGCCGCGATCATCGAGCATGAGGGCGAATGCGCGGGTTGCCTCATCGGCTACGATATTCCGGACGAGCCGCAGCCGATCGGCGCCGACATGCCCGCGATGTTTCTGCCGCTGCAGGAATTGGAGAACCTGGCGCCAGGGACCTGGTATGTGAATGTCCTGGCCGTGCAGCCGCAGTTCCGCGGACGCGGGCTCGGCACGCAACTGCTCGGTCTCGCGGATGCCATCACGACAGCGCGTGCAACTCGTGGCGCGAGTGTCATCGTCGCAGATGCCAATACCGGTGCCCGGCGGCTTTACGACCGTTGCGGCTATGTGGAGCGTGCGAGCCGCGCCATGGTCAAGGATGGCTGGCATACCGAGAGCATGCACTGGGTGGGTGCTGCTGGTGAAGGGCTTGTGACACGCTGAGCGTGCACGCAGTCGTCTTGCTGCGAGGCTACCGAAAGCCTTTGAACCGTCCAAATCACCTGTTTTCACGGGGGCGCTGCAATTAGGTCAGGGGAGGCCAGCGATGTTGCGTCCGATCTGCTCGCGTTTTGCCCTCTCATGCTGTGTCGTGCTTGCCAGTACCCTCATTCTGGCCCAGCCAGCCGCAGCGCAAAAGCGTGTGGCGCTGGTGATCGGCAATTCCGCCTATGCGCATGCGGGGGTGCTGGCCAATCCGGCCAATGATGCCCAGGTCATCGCTACGGCGCTTCAGGACCAAGGTTTCGAGGTGCTGCTGGGGCTGGACCTCGACAAACGGGGGTTCGATGGAAAGGTGCGCGACTTCTCGCGCGTGCTGAGCGAGGCGGACGCCGGCATTTTCTTTTACGCCGGGCATGCCCTGCAGGTCCTGGGCCGTAATTATCTGGTGCCGATCGACGGCGCGCTGAAAAGCGAGCGCGATCTCGATTTCGAAACCGTCGGCCTGGACTTCATTCTCAAGCAGATGGAGCTCGAGCGTGAGGGCAAGACCAACATCGTGTTTCTCGATGCGTGTCGTGATAATCCACTGGCACGCAACTTGGCTCGCTCCATGGGGACGCGCTCGGCCGGCGTCGGACGTGGCCTCGCGCAAGTGCAGGCAGGGGTCGGCACGTTCATCGCCTATTCCACTCAGCCGGGCAACGTCGCGCTCGATGGCGAAGGGCGCAACTCGCCGTTTACGGCGGCGCTGGCTAAGACGATCAGGGAGCCCGGCCGCAATCTGACTGCCGTCATGATCGATGTACGCAAGCAGGTTCTCGATGCGACCGGCGGCAAGCAGGTGCCGTGGGATCACTCGGCGTTGACCGGTGATTTCTATTTTCACCTCGCATCCGCGCCCGGGGTCCTACCGAAACCCGGCCAGCCGGACAGCGCCCAGGCCCTGCAAGAGCGGTTGCGCCAGCTCGAAGAGCAGCGCAAGGCCGATCAGCAGCAGACATTGGGTCTGATGCGGCTGGAGCAGCTCAAGGAGCGCCTGCGGCAGCTCGATGAGACGAGCCGCGCCGATCAGCAACGGATCTTTGACACTTACCGCAAGTACGACAATGCGAAGGATCGCAGCGCGCTCCATCGCGAGATCGGCGGCATCCAAATGGAGATGGCGCGGCGCGGCTCGCAGCAGAAGGCGCTCCGGGACGAGATCACCAAGCTCGAGGCCGAGATCGGCCCGAAGCAAGAGGCGCAGGGCGGGTCGAAGTAGCTGCGAATAGCGCCTGCAGCCTCCACATGCTCTCACTGCTTCGTGAACGTTAACCCGTGAACTGCCGGCGCTGAGCCTCCGTAACAAGGCTCAGCTCCGCAGGGGAGCGCCAACGCGTCACGGGAGACCACCATGCAGCTTTCGACGTCCACTCCAAAAGTTCTGACCTTGCTTGCCACCACCTTGGCCCTGGGCTCAGCTAGCTCGGCCGTTCAGGCGGCCATGCTTGCCGGCCTGCAGGATGGGAAATCCATCGTCTGGATCGACACCGAGCAGAAGAAAGTCACGGGCTCGGTCAAGCTCGAGAGCGGCGCCAGCCTGATCGGCATCGACGTGCGTCCCGCTGACGGCAAGCTCTACGGCGTCACCACCGACGGCGCCATCGTCATCGTCGATGCGAAGAGCGGCAAGCTGGAGAAGAAGAGCCAGCTCTCCGAAAAACTTCCCGAAGGCGCCACTTTTTCGGTCGATTTCAATCCCGCGGCTGACCGGTTGCGGGTGTTGTCCAGCACCGGCATGAGCCTGCGCATCAACGTGGACGACGGCAAGACGACGGTCGACGGCCAGCTCAAGTATGCCGAGGCGGACGCCAACAAGGGCAAGCAGCCGATGGTCACGGCCGCGGCCTACACCAACAGCTTCGCCGGCACCAAGGAAACAGCGCTCTATGACGTGGACATGGCCACTGGATCCATCGTCAAGCAGGCGCCGCCCAACGACGGCACGTTGAACACGATCGGCATGCTGGGCATGAAGGCCAGCGGTCCTGTCGCCTTCGATATCCTGTCGGACGGCAAGGGCGCCAACGTCGGCTGGCTCCTAGCCGGCGGCAAGCTGTTTACGGTCGATCTGGCGACCGGCGCTGCCAAGGCTATCGGCGATATCGCTGGAATGAGCGGCGGCATCAGCGACATCGCCATCCTCCCCGCCATGTAACAGACAAGAAGGGCGGTGGCTCGTTGGTGTCAGCCGCCGCTCTTTTCCCACGCGTTCGAGCCTCCAGGTCTGGCTACTCGTGCCGCAAGCGCGGCCTCGCCGAGGCTTGGATCCGTGTGGACCCTTCCCAGCCAAGAAAGCTCTAAAACATGCTAACGCCCATCAGCGAACGCCGGCTCTTGCAGTCGGCCGTGTCGGTGCTCGCGCTCGTTCCGATCGTCGCGGGCTTTCTCGGCCTTGCCAAAGGCATTCAGGTGTTCGACGCGCATGCGGCGGTGTCGCGCAGCGGCGACAGCCACATTCGCTATCTATCAGGACTGATGCTGGCGACTGGGCTCGGGTATTGGACCACTGTGCCTGGCATCGAAGCGCAACGGACGCGCTTTCGGCTCCTGACAGCTCTCGTGGTCACCGGCGGTTTCGGCCGCCTCTACGCCGTAGCGCTGTTCGGCCTGCCGGCTTCGAGCATGGTCGTGGGCCTTATCATGGAGCTGGTGGTTGCGCCGAGCCTGGCATTGTGGCGCGAACGTATCGAGCAGCGTTGTGCGGCCTCAGCGCAAAGCAGTACTCCAATCTTGAGCAGTCGATGATCCAGTCGCGCGCCTCGGGCGTATTTGTCCGTGAGAAGCGCTTCGTGCGATTAACGAGAGGTCCCAATGCGCACGCGTATTGCAGGCGGTCTTGGCTGTTTGATGCTCGTTGCATCCGGTGCGGCCGCACAGGAAAATTTCGAAAGCTGGCCGCCATTGCGCAGCACGTTTCCTTCCACTGGTGGTGGCGGCATCACCATCAAGGGATACGATCCGGTCATCACGGACGGCAAATGCTTGACCACTTTCATGGCCGTGGAGGCTGGTCCCGAGCCGAAGGTCTATCCCAACTACATCGAGTTCGACGCTGTGCCGGCTCTGGGAGGAACACTTTGCCAGAACGGCAAATGGCGTGCTTTCGACGGCGGCGCATCAGGCACGACGCCGTACCGGCTGTTCTTCAAGGATGGCGTGTTTCGCGGCTCGCCCTGAGTGGAAGGTGTCGGGTGGCTACCGCGCTACATCAGCAAAGGGATCGGCCGTTCCGGCGTCCGGCACCATCTTGAACGCCTTCATGGACATGGCGATGAGGCCGTAGTAGCCGAGCACGGCGACGACATCGAGCACGCCGCGTGTACCCAGAACATCGGTGACCCGTTTGTAGCTTGCGTCGGACAGCTCGCGATTTTTGAGCAATTCCTGCGCCAGCTCGTAGACGGCAACCTCGTCACTCTGCTTGAACTTGGCAGGCTTACCTGTACGCAAGGCTTCAAGCGCATCTGCATCGACGCCCAGGTCGCGCGCGATCGGTGCGTGATCGATCCATTCGCCCGCCGCCTTCCAATGCGATGCCGTGATCAGGATGCAAAGCTCCGAGAGGCGTGGCGGCAGACTTGATTGGAATCGAGCGTAGAGGCCCAGCTTCTCGCCACGGCTCAGCAACTCGGGACTGTGCAGCCAAATGAAGAAGGGCCCATGCATCTTGCGACGCGGGCCTGCCACCACTTCATCCCATACGGCTTTCTGCTCCGGCGAGAGCTGTTCGTAGCTGAGTTTTGGCAAGCGCATGGGCGGCATCCTTTTGTGAATGTTTCCTCATCATTATGGCGCGATAATTTGATGCAGCGAAAGAGACTGAATGCTTAGGGATCGGCTACGCTCGCGCCGATGAGGCGGCTCCCGCTCGATTCTGCTCGATCTTTGGGGCATCCTCAATGTTTCAGATGAGATCGAAGGAGTGAGACATGCGGCGCGCAGTGGTTCTCGTTCTCGATGGCCTGCGGCGCGACATGCTGACCGGGGCTCTGACGCCCAATCTTGCGGCGCACGCACGCCAATCGGAGATTTTCGCGGCGCACCGCTCGGTGTTTCCCTCCGCCACGCGCGTGGTTTCGTCGAGTTTCGCGACTGGCTGCTATCCAGCAAAGCATGAGCTGCAAGGAAACAGCCTTGTGCTGATCGAGGAGGGCCGTCTCGTCGCCCACGATGCCGGCCATCCTGACTTCCTGCAGCACAAGCGCCGCGTCACAGGGCGCTCGCTGGCCGTGCCGACCCTGGCAGAGCGCCTGAAAGCGCAAGGCGGCGCCATCATATTCTCCAACGTGTCGCCGGGGGCAGCCTATGCTCACGATCCGGACGGACATGGCTTCGTCTATCACCGTGCCGGCTCCTTCGGGCCTGGGCGGCGCAAGCTGGAGAAGCCGGACGCGGTGGATGTGACGCTCGATGCGGCCGGCGATCGCGCGCTTGCTGAGCGCTTCGTGACCGATGTGTTGTTCGAGCGTCGTCCGGCGCTGGCGCTGCTGTGGTTGGCGGAGCCGGATGCCAGCTCGCATGCGCATCCGTTAGGGTCTCCGGCGCACCTCGAGGCGTTGAGGCAAACGAATCTCACCGCCCGGTTTGTCATGGATGCGGTGACAAAGCTACGTGACGGCGGCGACGACGTGCTGTTCGTCGTCTGCTCCGATCATGGCCACCAGACCGTGCGCGGGGTCATCGACATAGAAGCGGAGTTGGTGGCGGCAGGCGTGAAGGAGCGCGAAGGCTCCGGCGACATAGTTTCCGTGTCGAATGGCACATCGGCACTGATCTACGTGCATGAAAGTGCGGCTACCAAGATAGAGAGGCTGGGTGGTTTTCTCGCCGTGCAGCCTTGGGCCGGCCGCGTCATTGGCACCGACGGCTTTGTTGAGATCGGTCAGGCGCCGCGCCATGGTTTGGCCTTTGCCGTGGATATGGCCTCCACCGAGGAGCCCAATGAGTTCGGTATTCCCGGCCAGAGCTATGAAGCGAAACCCGCGCCAGGCAAGGCTGGGCATCTCGGATGTGGCCAGCACGGTGGCCTCGCCCGCTTCGAGCAGGCGCCGTTCCTTATGATCCAAGGCAAAGGATTTCGCGGAGGTGCCGAGCGCTCCGAGCCGACCTCGGCAGTCGATCATGCGCCCACCATTCTCGCGCATCTGGGTCTGCCGACCGACGGTATGGATGGCCGCGCGTTGCAGCGGGTTGGAGCGTAGCCGCAGTCAGGCTCGCGAGTTCGACGAGGTGTGGGCTGCAAGACGCTCATGTCTGAGGCTCGGCACGATCCAGAACATGGCGAGTCCCATCACTGATCCGAATACGCCCAGCAGGAACGACGCATAGTAAGCGCCCGTCACCTCGTGCAGCCAACCCGACGCGAGCGAGCCGATGCCGGCCCCTAGTCCCATGCCAAGCGACATGGCGCCGAAGATGCTACCCACCGCGCCGCCTGGGAACAGCACGGTGATGAAGGCCAGGATGATCGGTCCGCGCGCACCCTGCATGAGCCCGAAGAACAGTACAAAGCCGTACACCAGCAGCAGCGTGGGAAACACCGCCACCAGGATCAGCGACGACGTGCCGAGAATCGACAGGACGTAGGACAGCGAGACAGCCTGCCGGCGGCCTATGCGGTCGGAAAGCCAGCCGATGCCGATGATGCCGATGACCGAGAGCGCGCCTGTCATGCCAAAGGCGCTGGCAGCCATCAGCGGATCGAAGCCCTGCTCGATGAGATAAGCAACCGACTGCGGCAGCACGCTGTAGGCCGCCACCGAGGTCCAGAAGTAGGCAGAAACCAAGCCCCAGAACGCGCCGGTACGTACCGCATTCGACACGCGCCATGGACCTTGCGCCAGTGCAGCCGACGCACGCCGCTTGGCCTGCCACTGTGCCGAGCCCGCCGTGAAGCGTCCGAGCGGCAACAGCGCGATGAACGGGATGACAAGCAAGACGCCGCCGCCGATAATTTGGTGCGTCGTGCGCCAGCCGTAGTGATCGAGCAGAAGCTGCGTTATCGGCGGCAGCAGCAGCATGCCGGCGCCGACAGCCGCATACGGCAACGACATGATGGAGCCGATGCGCTCAGTGAACCAGCGCGACAGCAGGCTCGAGGCGATCACCATGCCGAGTGCGGCGGAGCCAAGGCCGCCCATCAGGCCGACGCAGACGTAGTAGTGCCAGGGCGCCGTCGCCGACCCGGCGAGCACGTAACCGACGCCAAGCACGGTCAGCCCGAAGCCGTAGGTGATGCGCGCGCCCAGTCTGTCGATGAGCTGGCCGGTGAAGGGCGCCGAGCAGCCGTAGGCGATGGCGAAGATGGAATAGGTCGCCGTCATCTCCGCGCGCGAGGCGCTCAAGCCGCGCTCGACCGGGAGCAGGAACACAGCGAACGTCTCAGTGACGCCGCGGCCGATGGTGTTCATCAGAAAGGCGAGGAGAAGCAGCAAGAGCAGAAAGCCCCGGCTTGCAGACCGCTCGGCAGCCTCGCTCATGCACGTCTCACATGCAAGCAGGACAGCGGCTGACGCGCACCGCAGCGGCTATGTGCGGGTCCGCAGAGTGGCAGGTCCGCGCATCCGCGAGGCTTGAACTGAATGCGAGCCAAGCGGGAACCTCTACCGCCGGTCGAGAGTGCCGGAAGCGACGATGGTCTGCGCTTCGTGAGTGCCCACCCAGCCCCAGGACAGCTTCTCGCCTGCCATCGACACAGTGATTGACCCGTCGATACAGCGGCCGCCCTTGTCGAGGCGGCCACGCGTAATGGTCTCCAGAAAGAAGGTGTAGCCCCCACCAGACCCGACGCGCGTCAGCCGGCCACCGCAGGCGAGATCGGGATAGTCGGTGTCCCCGCCCTTGTCGTGGATGGTCATGGCTAGAGAATAGGACTTGGTGTGACCCTGTTGGCGGACCGCGCCGGACCAGGTGCCGGCCACACCGGTTTTGGGCTGGGTTGCAGGCTTCTGGGGTGCTGGTTTCTGCTGCACGGGTGTTTTCTGCTGCTGTGCTAGGGCCGGCACAAAAGTGAACCCGAGTGCCATCAGCGCCAGCAACGAAAGGAGCATTCTGAGCATTGTCTCCCCCTCTCGCGGCAAGTGACCGCGCTTCGTGGTTGTGCGTGCTTAGGCGCCAGTCTTGCGATGGGTTTCCGCAAGATATCCCATCGCCGCAGCCACGCCGCCCGGCTTGTGTGGGACACCCGCAAGGCCCAGTCCCATCTCCACGCCGGCCAGCGCACCGATAATGGTCAGGTCGTTGGTGTCGCCGAGATGGCCGATGCGGAACACCTTGGCCGCCACCTTGGTGAGCCCCGTGCCGAGCGACAGGTCGAAGGCGTCGAGCGTGACTTTGCGGAAATGGTCCGCGTTATGGCCCTCCGGCATGAGCACGGCGGTGAGCACGGGCGAGTAGTACTTCGCGTCCTTGCACAAGTTCTCCAGACCCCACGCGGCAACCGCGCGTCGCGTCGCCTCGGCGTGGCGCTCGTGTCGCGCAAACACGTTGTCGAGGCCTTCCTCATGCAACATGTCCACGGCTTCTGCCAGGCCATAGAGCAGGTTCGTTGCGGGCGTGTAGGGGAAGAAGCCGTTCTTGTTGTTGGCGATCATCTCCTCCCACGACCAGAACAGCTTGCGACCTTGCGCAGCCTTGGATGCCGCAAGCGCCTTGTCGGAGATGGCGTTGAACGAGAGACCTGGCGGCAGCATCAGGCCCTTCTGCGAGCCACCCACGGTAATATCGACACTCCACTCATCGTGGCGATAATCAACCGAGCCCAGCGAGGAGATGGTGTCGACCATCAGCAGTGCCGGGTGCTTGGCCGCGTCGATGGCGCGGCGCACCTCGTCGATGCGCGAGGTGGCACCCGTGGACGTCTCGTTGTGCACCACGCAGACGGCCTTGATCGTGTGGGTCTTGTCCTCGCGCAGCCGCGCCTCTATCGCCCCGGCGTCCGCGCCTGAGCGCCAGTCCGACGCGATGAACTCTGCCTCCAACCCGAGCTTCTGTGCCATGTTCTTCCACAGCGTGGCGAAATGGCCGGTCTCGTACATGAGGACCTTGTCGCCGGGTGAGAGCGCATTGCTGAGGGCCGCCTCCCATGCTCCGGTGCCCGAGGCCGGATAGATGATGACCGGTCCCTTGGTTTTGAAGATGGTCTTGATGCCTTCCAGCACGCGGTGGCCGAGCTTCTGGAACTCCGGCCCGCGATGGTCGATGACCGGCATGTCCATGGCGCGCAGGATGCGGTCCGGCACCGGCGTCGGCCCGGGGATCTGCAGGAAATGACGCCCTGCGCGGCGGCGAGGATGGTTGGTGGTCGGGGACGACATCGGATCTTCCTCCTGCCGCGTGCCTTCTACGAGAACCTTGCGGTGCAACCGCTTCTGGGACATTCAGAACGTCGAACACGGACACGCCGTCAAGCCCGATTCTCTTGAGATCTCCCGAATAGTCAGCTGCAGAGGACCCTTTTTCGTGCATGTCCCGGCCAAGACCCACGCCACCGACCATAACCTGGCTGCCCGGTTGGCGCGGGAAATCCAAGGCGAGGTCCTGTTCGACGTCTTCAGCCGTGGCCGCTATTCGACCGACGCCTCGATCTATCAGATCGAGCCGGTCGGCGTGGTGGTGCCGAAGACAGCCGAAGACGTGCGCATCGCGGCCGAGATCGCCCGCGAAGAGGGCGTGCCGTTGCTGCCGCGCGGCGGCGGCACCTCGCAGTCCGGCCAGACCGTAGGCCGCGCGCTGGTCATCGACTACAGCAAACACCTGAACCGGCTCGTCGAGGCCGATGCTGCATCTGCCACCTGCACGGTTGAGCCGGGCATCGTGCTCGACGAGCTGAACCGTCAGCTCAGGTCGACGGGTTTGTGGTTTCCAGTCGACGTGTCCACATCGAGCCGCGCTACCATCGGCGGCATGGCCGGCAACAACTCGTGCGGCACGCGTTCGATTCGCTACGGCATTATGCGCGACAACGTACTGGCCATGGATGCGCTGCTGCCGGACGGAACGCGGGCGCGCTTTGCTGCGGACACGAGCCTCGATGGCCGCAACGTGCCCGATGCGGCGCGTGAGTTGATGCGCGACCTGCTGGCACTCGGGCGGCGTGAAGCGGGGCACATCGCAACGGCCTTTCCCGAGGTGTCGCGCCGGGTCGGCGGCTATCTCATAGACGCCCTTATCCCATCGGCGCAGCCCATCAACCTCGCCACGTTGCTCTGTGGTTCGGAAGGTACTCTGGCACTTAGCGAGCGCCTGACGCTCAAGCTCTCCCCGCTGCCCAGGAACAAGGCGCTGGGCATCTGCCACTTCTCGACCTTCCGCAAGGCCATGGAGGCGGCGCAGCACATCGTCAAGCTCGGCCCCGTGGCGGTCGAGGTCGTTGACAGCACGCTGATCGGGCTCGCACGCGACATCGCCATGTTCCGTCCCGTCATGGAAACCTACGTGCGCGGCCATCCCGACGCGCTGCTGCTGGTGGAGTTCGCGGAGAACGACCAAGCCGAGAACCTGCGCCGCCTCGATCGCCTCGACGAGCTGATGGGCGACCTCGGTCATCCCAAGAGCGTGGTCAAGGTGGACGATGCGGCGGGCCAGAAAGCGGTGTGGGAGGTGCGCGCCTCCGGCCTCAACATCATGATGTCGATGAAGAGCGAGGGAAAGCCCGTGTCCTTCATCGAGGACTGCGCGGTGCCACTCGAGCATCTGGCCGACTACACCGAGCGGCTTACCGCCGTGTTCGAGAGGCACGGCACGAAAGGCACCTGGTACGCGCACGCGTCCGTCGGCTGCCTACACGTGCGCCCGGTGCTCAATCTCAAGCTCGAGAAGGACGCAGCCACCATGCGGGTCATCGCCGAAGAGGCGTTCGCCATGGTCAAGGAATACAAAGGCTCGCACTCGGGCGAGCACGGCGACGGCCTCGTGCGCTCGGAGTTTCACGAGCGCATGTACGGCACCAAGACCGTGCGCCTGTTCGAGGAGGTGAAGGACCGCTTCGACCCCGAAGGGCTCATGAACCCCGGCAAGATCGTGCGTGCCTCACGCATGAACGACCGGACGCTGTTCCGCTACAAGCCCGACTATCGCGTTCCTGAAATGCAGACAGCGCTCGACTGGTCGGCATATCCCGGTGCGGGCGGCGGATTTCAGGGCGCGGTCGAGATGTGCAACAACAACGGCGAATGCCGCAAGCACGCCGCCAACGTCATGTGCCCGTCGTTCCGCGTTACGGGCAACGAGCGCGACGTGACGCGCGGGCGTGCCAATTCGCTGAGGCTCGCCATATCGGGTCAGCTCGGGCCCGATGCCTTCGCCTCCGACGATATGCTCGAGACAATGAAACTATGCGTCTCCTGCAAGGGCTGCCGGCGCGAATGTCCAACCGGCGTCGATATGGCCAAAATGAAAATCGAAGTGCTGGCTGCACGCAATCGAACGCGTAAGCTATCGCTGCATGACCGTCTGGTCGCCTATCTGCCGCGCTATGCGCCGTACGCCACGCGTCTAGCGCCGCTCATGAACATGCGCGACTGGCTTCCCGGGGCAGCTGGCTTAACCGAAGGCTTCACCGGGTTCTCGACGCGGCGAAAGCTTCCCGAGTGGCGCGGCAAGCTGTTCGACCCGGTGGGTCCGTTCGGATCGGAGACGGGGCGCGAGGTGGCGCTGTTCGCGGATACCTTCAACACCTACTTCGAGCCCGAGATTTTATGGGACGCGGTGGAAGTGCTAACCCGGCTCGGATATCGGGTCTTGCTGCCACGCCGCCCTGAAGGCGGACGTCCCTTCTGTTGCGGCCGCACCTTTTTGTCCGCTGGGCTCGTCGAGGAAGCGCGCGCCGAGGCGCAAGCCCTCCTTGCTGTGATCGCGCCGCTCGCGCGTC
The DNA here is from genome assembly GCA_963840425.1 of uncultured Alphaproteobacteria bacterium. Lineage (GTDB taxonomy): Bacteria > Pseudomonadota > Alphaproteobacteria > Rhizobiales > Hyphomicrobiaceae > CADEFX01. The sequence continues at coordinate 267,040 of CAWIYZ010000002.1, forward strand.
GCGGCGTTCCGATCGTCGGCCTGGAGCCGTCGTGTCTGCTGACGCTGAGGGACGAGATGCTGGCGCTACGCCTTGGTGGCGATGCTGAGATCGTTGCGCAGAGCGCAGTCATGTTCGAGGAGCTTATTGCGGCCGATGCTGCAGCAGGGCGGCTCGAAACGCCAATCGCGAGCTCCCAGGGCAAGGTGCTTTTGCACGGGCACTGCCATCAGAAGTCCTTCGGGATCATGGGCGCTGTCGCGAAGACTCTGGCACTGATCGAGGGCCTGGAGGTCCAGACAGTCGAGTTCGAGCTGCTGCGGCATGGCAGGTGCGTTCGGCTACGGAGTCGACACTTACGACACATCCATGGCGATGGGCGAGCTGTCGCTGCTGCCCGCAGTGCGGAAGGCCGACCCCGATACACTGATCGCGGCCGACGGTTTTTCCTGCCGCCACCAGATCCGCGACGGCACCGAACGCATGCCCCAGCATGTGGCTACAATTCTGCGTGAAGCGTTAGCAGGACAGGCTGAGGGCCCGCTGCCGCCGGTGCACCCCTCCATGTGACGCAGGCTGATTTTCCTCCCGGACGAGGGAGCCCAGCAACGCACGTGCAGCAAAATCGTGTTCCGCTTGCCGCCGTGCCCGCCCTGCATTACAGGACATGAACTCGGATACCGCGGCGCGGCTCCGGCAAGGGTCAGCGTAGACCCAAAAAACATTCGCTTCCTGGAGGAAGAGCCAAATGTCGAGGAGCACAGAAGGTAAATCCGTCAATCGTCGCAAGTTCCTGAAAGGCAGCGCGATCGCAGTTGGCGCGGCGACCGGTACGCTGGCCATGCCCCAGATCAGCCGTGCGCAAACGGCGACCTTCAAAATGCAAGGTTCTTGGGGCGCGAAAGACGTCTTCAATGAAATGGCGGAGGACTACGTCAAGCGCGTCAACGAAATGGGTGGCGGTCGTCTGAAGATCGATTACCTCGTTGGCGGCTCGGTCGTGCATCCCTTCCAGGTCTTCGATGGCGTTCACGGCGGCCAGCTCGATGCGGCCCATACCGTGCCCGTGTATTGGTACGGCAAACACAAGGCGGCTTCGCTGTTCGGGACGGGTCCCGTGTTCGGCTTCAACGCCAACGAGGGTCTCGGCTGGATCCATAACGGTGGCGGCAAGGAGTTGTACGAAGAGCTGCAGACTCAGGTGTTGAAGGTCAACATCAAGAGCTTCTTCGCCATGCCGATGCCGACCCAGCCGTTGGGCTGGTTCAAGAAACCTATCGCCTCGGCCAACGACCTCAAAGGCCTGAAGTATCGCACCGTGGGCTTGGCGGCCGACCTGTTCCAGGCCATGGGCGCTTCCGTGGCGCAACTTCCGGGTGGCGAGATCGTGCCGGCCATGGAACGTGGTGTGATCGAGGGCTTCGAGTTCAATAACCCGACCTCGGACCGCCGCTTCGGCGCACAGGATGTCGCCAAGAACTACATGCTGGGCAGTCATCATCAGGCGACCGAGTATTTCGAGATCATGTTCAACAGGGGCAAGTTCGACGCGCTCTCTGCCGAGCAGAAAGCAATCCTGCAGTATGCGGCCGAGGCCGTGTCCTCCGCCAACGAATGGAAGGCGATGGACTATTACTCGAAGGACCTGCAGGAGCTGATCAACAAGGACAAGGTCAATGTGCTGCGCACGCCGCAGGCCGTGTTCGACGCGCAAATCAAGGCCTGGGACGGGCTCATCACCCAACTCGGATCCGATCCCTTCATGAAGAAGGTGATGGACTCGCAGAAAGAGTGGGTGCGGCGTGTAGTGTTCTACAACATGATGAACATTACGGACTATAAGGGTGCATTCAATCATCACTTCCCCGGCGTGCTGAAGATCTAACCAATCTCTGCGCACTGCAGGGGTGCCGATATGGAAGGGCGGCGTGAGTTCACGTCGCCCTTCTGAATGGGGAAGGGAATACACCGCTTGCCGCGGGTAGCTCAGCCATGACCCGTTTCATGTTCTTCGTCGAGTTCACTCAGCACTTGGGTCGGCAAGGCCTTCGCGTGGTTGATTCTCGTGCTGACACTCGGCATCAGCTACGAGGTCTTTGTTCGCTACGTGCTGCGCGCGCCCACGACGTGGGCATTTGACTTCAGCTACATCACTTACGGCGCCATGTTCCTCATGGCGGGCGCGTATACGCTTGCGCGCAATGGTCACGTCCGAGCCGATGTGATTTACCGCTTCTTGCGGCCGCGCACACAGGCAACGCTGGACCTCGTGCTCTACATCCTTTTCTTTTTCCCTGCCGTGGCGGCGTTTATGTACGCGGGCTGGAACTACGCCCAGATGTCTGTGCGGTTCAGGGAGGTAAGCATTTTCAGCCCTGCCGGCATTCCGGTCTTTCCCTTGAAAGCCTTGATCCCGGTGACCGGCGTTCTTTTGCTCTTGCAGGGGATCGCCGAGGTCATCCGCTGCATCGTGTGCATCCGCCAGGGAACGTGGCCGGCCCGGCTGCACGACGTGGAAGAGACCGAAAGCGCGATCATGCACGAGCAGCAGTATCAGCGCGAACGTGGCCATGCGGTCCAGCCAGTGCCCGGACACAAGGAGACTGGAGCATGACGGACCCGCAAATTGGTTTGTCGATGCTGTTCCTGTTCATTTTCATCATCATGTTCGGCTTTCCGATCGCCTTCACGCTCATCGCCATGGGCGTAGGTTTCGGCTTCTATGCCTACTACGTGCCAGGTCAGGAATTTTTCGCCAATCGCATATTTACGCTGCTGGTGCAAAAAGCCTTCGAGGTGATGTCCAGCGACGTGCTGACAGCCGTGCCGCTGTTTCTGTTCATGGGATATCTGGTCGAACGAGCCAACATTCTCGACCGGTTGTTCCATTCACTTCAGATTTCGATGAAGAACGTGCCCGGCGCGCTTGCCGTCGCGACGCTCTTGACCTGCGCCATGTTTGCGACCGCGACGGGCATTGTCGGGGCGGTGGTGACATTGATGGGCCTGCTCGCATTTCCCGCCATGTTGCGCGCGGGCTATGACACCAAGCTCTCGGCCGGCGTGGTGTGCGCGGGCGGTTGTCTCGGCATCCTGATCCCGCCCAGCATCCTGCTGATCGTGTACGCGGCGACGGCTGGCATATCGGCAGTGAAGCTGTATGCAGCGGCGTTCTTGCCTGGCTTCTTGCTGACGGGCTTTTACGTCATCTACGTGATCATGCGGGCGAGCATCAACCCGGCGCTTGCTCCAAAGCTCCCTCGCGAACAGACCGATATACCCTTCTCCGAGGTAATGCGGGCACTGCTCACATCGTTCTTTCCCCTCGCCATCCTGATCGTGTCGGTGCTCGGCGCTATTTTGTTCGGGTTGGCGACCCCCTCGGAGGCTGCCGGCATCGGTGCTCTCGGCAGTATTTTGCTGGCTGCCGGCTACCGCGCCTTGAACTACGACATGTTGAGGGAGTTGGTATATCTCACCGCGCGCGCCTCGGCGATGGTGTGCTATCTGTTCATCGGATCGTGGACGTTCTCGTCGGTATTCGCGCTGCTGGGCGGGCAGGGGGTCGTAGAGCAGTTCTTTCTTTCTTTGAACCTTTCGCCGACGCAATTCCTGCTTCTCACTCAGGTGCTGATCTTCCTGCTCGGTTGGCCGCTGGAATGGACCGAGATTATCATTATCTTCGTGCCGATTTTCCTGCCGCTGCTCGACGACTTTCACATCGATCCGATTTTCTTTGGCATCTTGGTCGCGCTGAACACTCAGACAGCCTTCAACACGCCACCCGTGGCGATGGCCGCCTTCTATCTCAAGGGTGTGGCGCCGCCGCATGTGAAGCTCACGGATATCTTCAGCGGCTCGCTGCCGTTTGTTTTCATGGTGTTCCTGACGATGGCGATGGTTTATATCTTCCCGCAAATCGCGCTGTGGCTGCCTGAATATCTTTATGCGCCACGCTAGTTCAGGGAGTGCCCGAGGACCATCGCGATGAGCCTCAGTGCTCTGCCACTGCTCGAAGCGGCCGCAGGTATTCGCGAGGGCCGCATTACGTCGGTCGAATTGGTCAGGGATTGCCTGCAGCGGATCGATGAGGTGGACGGGCAAGTGCAGGCCTGGGCCTTTCTCGACCGCGAGCATGCGATGCGTCAGGCGAAGGCGGCTGACGAACATCGTCAGCATGGCCGGGCGCTCGGCCCGCTCCACGGAGTGCCGATCGGCATCAAGGACATTTTCGACACCGGTGACATGCCAACCGAGCTGGGCTCTCCGCTCTGGGCCGGTCGCACGCCCCGTCGCGACGCGGCCGCAGTGGCGCGATTGCGCTCCGCCGGCGCGGTGATCATGGGCAAGACGGTGACCACCGAGTACGCCTATTTCAATCCCGGCAAGACACGTAATCCGCACGATCCCGAGCGCACGCCCGGCGGCTCGTCGAGCGGATCGGCTGCTGCCGTGGCAGCGCACATGGTCCCGGGCGCGATCGGCTCCCAGACCAATGGCTCCGTCATTCGCCCAGCGGCATACTGCGGGGTCGTCGGCTTCAAGCCGACCCATGGACTCATTCCACGCAGCGGCGCCCTTCAGCTGTCGCGCACGCTCGATCATGTCGGCGTGTTTACGCGCAACATCGGTGATGCGGCCCTGCTGGCCGAGACATTGGCTGGCTTCGACGAAGAAGACCCGGATACCCGTGCCATTGCACGCCCGTGCCTCGTGGAGACGGCCGCGAGCGACCCCCCGTTGCCCCCTCGGTTTGCCTTTGTGCGCTCAGCTGCCTGGCAGCATGCCGATGCAACGACTGCTGCCGCGTTCGCCGAACTGATGGAGGCGCTGGGCGAGGCGGCGCGAGAGGTCGAGCTTGGACAAGGATTCGAGCGCGCGATCGAGTGGCATGGAATCGTCATGGCAGTCGAGATGGCCCACAATCTCCACCGCGACTTCGAACAGGGTGCGGACAAGCTCAGTCCGGTTCTGCGCCAACTGATCGAGCGTGGCCGTTCTTATCCGGCGGTCGAGTACATGCGGGCCGTGGCTGCGATAGACCGCCTCAACGAGGCCCTCGATCCCGTCTTCGATGAATTTGATGCGATCCTGACCCCCGCCACACCAGGCGAAGCCCCTCACGGCCTCGATAGCACAGGCAATCCGGCATTCTGCACGACATGGACCTACCTCGGCACGCCGGCCGTGTCGCTGCCCCTGATGCAGAGCGAAAACAACATGCCTGTCGGCGTGCAGCTCGTTGCCCGCCGCGGCAACGACGCACGGCTCTTGCGCACGGCCAATTGGCTTGTCACAACTCTCCAGAGAGCTGGGCGCCGCCGCGCTGGCCCCGTTGCGCCGGCTCCAAGGAGCGGTGCGCGACGCACTAAGAAAGGGAGCGCCTGATGGTCAACTTTGTGACCGGTATTCTTGGGATTGCGGGCGTGGCGGTTTTTCTCGGCATCATGCTGTGGTGGGTCCCGGCACTACCTCTGATCATCATAGTAGTGGTGGTGCTCGCGCTCCTGATCTACGACTTCGCGCAATCCGTTCGGGCGGGCGACGGCAATGGTGCAAAGCGTTGAGACGACGGCTACCTACGTAGCTATCTGAGGAGGGCCACAGTCTTGAGCCGGATGAACCTCATCGAACTGACAGCGTCGCAGGCTGTACGATTTCTGCGTTCCGGCGAGATCTCGGCCGAGGATTACGTCAAAGCCTGCCTCGATCGCATCTCGGCGCGCGAGGAGGAGGTGCAGGCCTGGGTCCATCTCGATCCCGAGCATGCGCTGGCGCAGGCACGGGCTGCCGATGAGCAGCGCCGCCAAGGCAAAGGCATCGGCCCGCTGCACGGGCTGCCTGTCGGCATCAAGGACATCATCAATACCGGTGATATGCCGACCCAGAACGGCTCTGCGCTGTTCAAGGGCTACCAGCCGCGCGATGACGCGTTCTGCGTCTCGGCGCTCAGGGCCGCCGGCGCCATCATCATGGGCAAGACCGTGACGACGGAGCTGGCCACGCTCACGCCCAACAAGACGCGCAATCCGCATAACGTGGCGCACACGCCGGGCGGCTCCTCATCAGGGTCGGCGGCGGCGGTGGCCGATCGCATGATCCCTGCGGCGCTCGGAACCCAGACCGGCGGCTCAGTCATAAGGCCGGCCTCGTTCTGCGGCATCTATGGCTTGAAGCCGACGCTCGGGCTGATCTCGCGCCGCGGCGTGACGCTGCAGGCGCACACACTCGACACTGTCGGTGTATACGGACGCTCGCTCGAGGATCTGGCGCTGCTCACGGATGCGCTGTCGGCGTACGATCCTGACGATCCGGTAAGCTATCCGCGCGGACGCACGAGCCTTTCGCAGGTTCTGGCCGAGACGGTGCCGGTGCCGCCGTTGTTCGCATTCTGTAAGACGCCGCCCTGGGAGCAGGCGGACGCCGTCATGCGCGAGGCCTTCGAGAAGCTCGTGGGCAAGCTCGGCGATCGTGTGCAGGAGGTGCCGGTACCATCGTTCGATGCGGCCTTCAGTAAGCATCAGCCTGCGGTGCAGGGCGCGGAGAACGCCGCCTACTATGGTCCATTGCTGGCGCGTGCGCCGGACGGCATCAGTCCGGGACTGACGGCGCGTCTCGAGGCCGGCGCCAAGGTGCTGGCCAAGGATTACATTACCGCCATTAATGCGCGCGAGGCGCACTATGCCGCCATCGAGGACGTGCTCCGGCACTACACGGCGATTCTGACACCGGCTTCGGCCGGGCCGGCGCCGAAGGGTTTGGGATCGACAGGAAGCCCAGCCTTCAACGCGGTATGGACCTACCTTGGCGTGCCCTGTGTGACGCTACCGCTTCTCGAGGCCGACGGCCTTCCACTCGGCGTGCAGCTCGTCGGCATGCGCCGCGATGAGGGGCGGTTGCTGCGCACGGCGCGTTGGCTGGTGGAGCATCTGCGCAAATAGGCCGATCGTGCCGCCTGTGGGAGAGGCTGGGCTTACGCCTTCTTCTCCCAGCGGCCGGCGTCGGTCTGCTGCCAGTACGTGACCGTCGCGCCGTCCGCCTTGGCCGCTTTCCACTGTGCCCGCGCGTTTTCCACCGCGGCCGGGTCGTGTCCGTCGAAGATACACACTATGCGCACGTAGCCGCGAAAGCTCGGCGCGGCGGCGCCATCGACAACAAAGCGCACGCCGGCACCGTTCGGGTTCTCGTCCTCGGTCGTCAGATAGACCGGTTGTTGCTCGGCATGACCTTCGCTGCGCGTGCCGTGCGGCAGGAAGCTGTCCTCCTTCCAGGTCCAAAGAAGAGAGTCTATGGCAGCGAGCCGCTCCGCGCTGCCGGCCTGAATGACGGCGCGCCAACCGCGCTCGAGCGTGCGCTCGACGAGCCCGGGCAACACCTGCTCGAGGCTCTGACGCTCGAGATGATAGAAAAGAACTTCTGTTGCGCCGTCCGCCATGTCTACCCCTTGCAAGGTCGCCTGACGCACCTATATCTGCGGGTCCGGTGCGGCGCCAGTTGGGTAGGCTGACGCCCGTGTGGGCGGTGAGCAGGGGCGGCCTTTCGGGTTCGCCAGCAGCTCCCGCCCACTGTGTTTTCGGGAGCTCGATTCCTGTGCGCGGATCTCAGTGCGCCATGAGCATCGGCACGGTGGTGTGCGCCAGTAGGTGGCTGGTGGCGCCGCCGAAGATCATCTGTCTGAGCCGGCTCTGCGTGTAGGCACCCTTGACGATGAGGTCGGCGCCAAGCTTCTGCGCCTCGGTCAGGAGCACCTCGCCGGGTTTCTTGCCCCCATTGCCGATGGACATTTCGCGCGCATCGACCCCGTGCATCGCCAGCCAATCACAACACTGCGCGCCGGTCGGACCGGGAACCAGCAGCCCCTCCACCGTGAGCACGGTGACCGTCTTGGCGCGCTTGAGCAGCGGCAGGGCATCAGCGGTCACGCGCGCCTGCTCGGTACTTTGATTCCAGGATACAAGAATGTTTTCGCCGAGACTTGTCGGCGAAGTCGGAGGCGCAACGAGCACGGGGCGGCCGCTTTCGAATAACCCGCCCTCTAGCGTGGTCATGCGCGGCCCTGACCCGGAGCTGGTGGGCCGTCCGACCACGGTCACATCGTAGACGCGCGCGAGGCTGCCCAAACCGGCATCGTCGATGGACGGGCCGGCGCGCCAACGCGTGCGCATCCCCTGCTTGCCGGCGAAATGCTGGTCGAACAGACGTCGCGCCTTGGCCACGAACTCGGCATCGTTCCAGTCTGCGGGTGGAAACGTCACCGCCACGATCGGATCTGGCGCGACGATTTCCACATGGATGGGCCGGAGCGCCACGCCCTCCAGCGTCGACTCGAAACGGCGGCCGAGCAGCTCGGCGGTTGTGAGGACCGATGGCATGTACTCGCCCTGATCCGACGGAACGAGAATGGCCTTCATGGATATCTCCACCTTGACGGACGAAGCCATTGACCGGCTTCTTGCGCGACCGAGCCTACCACATCTACGTAGCTGGAGCCTGCCGGAACTGGCATCGTTGGCCCTATTCCTAGAATCGATAGAGGACGTTCACGGTCCCATAGGCTCCGGCCATGTCGGACCGGTCCCCTGCTGCACCTGCCGACAGTGAGGCCTCGCCGAACGCTGCCTCGTAACGCACGAACGCCCCGGCACGACCGGAGCTATAGTCCTCGCTACCGGCCAAGCCTGCCTCCATCCCGGCTGAAAGCTGTGGCCAAATTTTGTAGCCGAGCCTGAGCCTGCCGGCATAGCTCTCGTTGGTCGTGGCGTAGCTTAGGTCGAGCTGGCCGAACGCACGCTCGCCGAGATTGAGCCAGGTCTCGACAACGCCTTTGGCACCCCAGGCCTGCCCCTGTACCCGGTTCTCCACATCGAACGGTGTTATGACGTGGTCCTGCACAGCGGTGCCGCCGAACAGCTTGACTGTCAGCGCTCCGAACGTCTGTTGGTAGCCGACCAGGATATCGGCGAACGTCACCGTGCCGTCGAAGGGCACGATGATGACGCTGGCGCCGGTCCACCGCGTGCTGGTGTAGCTGTACTCGCCGTAGCCGCCGGTAATGCGATAGCGCCAGCCGTCCTTCACGATGCCGCCGCCGAACGTCGACGTGAAGCCGGAATAGACCGACCAACTTCGTGTTGTGACGTCGATGCCGGCGGAGACTTCCGATGTCGGCGGCTTCAGATCCGGCACGCGCCCATCGTCTGCCCCGGCCACATGCGAGCCGAGGACGACAGACGCAACCGCCGCGCCAAGCGCGGCCAAACGCAACCAACCCCACCGCCGCACAGGAGCCCCCCGCGCGAAACAACCAGCCGGCTTCAGCCTCAAAACCGGCTCGTCGATGATGCGTGGAGAGCAGAGGAGCCGTCAAACCAAATCTTGTCGCCGGGGCTCCTGCGTTACTATCTGCGGATAGAAATTCGGCAACGACGAAGCCCACCATCCAGCACATGACGGCCGTCCGCTTCGACACATGGTTGCGTCCGACCGATAAAGGCCTCTATTGCCTCGCCGGGGATTTTTACATCGATCCGGTGCGCCCGGTCGCGCGTGCCGTGGTCACGCATGGTCACTCCGATCATGCAAGGCCGGGACACCATGCCGTTCTGGCGACGGCCGAAACGCTGGCGGTCATGCGCTTACGGCTTGGAGAAGGGGGCGGTGTGGTGCCGCAGGCCCTGGCTTACGGCGAGCAGCTTCGTATCGGTGACGTTGATGTCACGCTGCGCCCGGCGGGACATATCCTCGGCAGCGCGCAAGTTGTGCTCGACTATGCCGGCCAACGCGCTGTCGTTTCGGGGGATTACAAACGGCAGCCGGACCCGACCTGCGCGCCGTTCGAGATCGTGCCCTGCGATCTGTTCGTGACGGAGGCGACGTTCGGGCTACCGGTGTTCCGGCACGAGCCCGATGTGCGCGAGATTAGCCGCCTGCTGACATCGGTGGCCGCCTTTCCCGAACGCACCCACGTCATCGGCGTTTACAGTCTTGGTAAGTGTCAGCGCCTGATCGCGCTGCTGCGCCAGGCCGGTTACGACAAGCCCATCTGGCTGCACGGCGCACTGCAGTCTACGTGCGATCTCTATGAGCAACTGGGCATTGCGCTCGGGCCGCTCGCGCTCGTCAGTGAGGCGCAACAGAGCCTTGCCGGCGAGATCGTGCTGTGCCCCCCGTCTGCGCTCAAGGACCGCTGGTCGCGTCGGCTCACCGATCCGGTCACCGCGCTGGCCTCGGGCTGGATGCGCGTGCGCGGCCGCGCGCGCCAGTATGGCGTCGAGCTGCCGCTCGTTATCTCGGATCATGTCGACTGGCCCGAGCTGATCGCCACCATCGAGGAGACGGGTGCGGGCGAGATCTGGGTGACGCACGGTCGGGAGGAGGCGCTGGTGCATCAGATCGGGCTGATGGGACGCAGGGGGCGGGCGCTGGCGCTGGTCGGGCTCGAGGAGGAGACGGATTGAAGCTGTTCGCCGAACTCCTCGACCGCCTTGCCTACACGCCCGGCCGCAACGCCAAGCTGCGCCTGATGCAGCGCTACTTCCAGACCACGCCCGATCCCGATCGCGGCTACGCATTGGCGGCGCTCACGGACGGCCTGCCGTTCTCGTTTCCGGTGCGGCGCACAATCACAAGCCTGGTGACGCGCCGGCTGGAGCCGGAGCTGTTTCGCCTCTCGCGCGATTACGTCGGGGACACGGCGGAGACTTTGGCGTTGGCCTGGCCGGAGCCGGCGGGCCCTGTCGTACCGCCGCGTCTCTGTGAGATCGTCGCCGAGCTCGAGCTGATGGACCGCAACGCGCTGGAGATGCGGCTCGAAGCTTGGCTCGATGGACTAGATGCGACCGGTCGCTGGGCACTGCTGAAGCTGCTGACCGGTGCGCTGCGCGTCGGGGTATCGGCCAGGTTGGCCAAGACTGCTGTGGCCGAAATGGCCAGCAAGTCCGTCGCTGAGGTTGAGGAGATCTGGCACGGCATCGCCCCGCCCTATCTGCAACTCTTCCGCTGGCTCGAAGGCTTGGCCGAGCGCCCCGACGTGTCGGGCGCGCCGGTCTTCCGCCCGCTCATGCTCGCACATCCACTGGAGGATGCCGATTGGGAGGCGCTCCACATCGAGGACTTCGCGGTGGAATGGAAGTGGGATGGCATCCGCGTCCAGGTGGCGGCCGGCCGCCACGACGCGCGGCTGTTCTCGCGCGCCGGCGACGACATCAGCCGTAGCTTCCCCGACCTCATGGCCGGGCTGAACTTCCGGGCGGTTCTGGATGGCGAGTTGCTGATCGTGCGTGGTGGCGAGGTGGCGCCGTTCAATAATCTGCAACAGCGCCTCAATCGCAAGACGCTCACCGCCCGCATGCTCGCCGACTATCCGGCGCACATTCGGTTCTACGATGCACTGGAGATCGAAGGCGCGGATCTGCGTGCGTTCACCCTGACAGAGCGTCGTGCACGGCTGGAGGAATGGTATGCGCGTGCTCGGCCACTCCACAGCGATATTTCTGAGCTCTTGTTTCCCGCGAGCAAGGCAGCGCTCATGCAACTTTGGCAGGAAGCGCGTGGAATGAGCATCGAGGGGTTGATGCTCAAGCGCCGCTCGAGCCCATATATCGCCGGCCGGCCGAAGGGCCACTGGTTCAAATGGAAGCGTGCGGCGCTGACGCTCGACTGCGTCCTCATGTATGCACAGCGTGGATCCGGCAAGCGGTCGTCCTATTACTCCGACTACACGTTCGGCGCGTGGACGGCCGACATCGAAGGCCGCCCGGAGCTGGTGCCGGTGGGCAAGGCCTATTCCGGCTACACTGACGCTGAGCTTCTCGAGCTGGATCGCTGGGTGCGCAACCACACCACGGAGCGTTTCGGTCCGGTGCGTGCCGTGGCGCCGGGTCTTGTGCTCGAGGTTGCCTTCGATGCCGTGCAGCGCTCGACCCGGCACAAGTCCGGTATTGCCATGCGCTTTCCGCGCATCAGTAGAATTCGCTGGGACAAACCCGCCGCTGAAGCTGACCGGCTCGAAGCTTTTATCCAACTTATTGATGATAAAATATAATTCTCAACAATCCACGTTTGTCCATAAGCAGCACGCCGGCTGGTTGCCTATTAACTATGCAGGGTGTAGCGTTCCCGGTGCGAGGATTAGCCGCGGGCAGAGGCCGGCCACGTAGGGCGCTTCGCAGTATTCCGATCGAAGTAGCGATGGAGCGCGGCAATGGGTCAAGACCATCGACTGGAGACACACGGATTCCCCCAGCCTGATTTCCTGACGGCCTGCTGGCGGGGTTTTGGAGTTTCAACTCAAGCGGCCGAACCGGTGCTCAAAGGTGCCGCTCGCTGCAACTTTGAAATGATGAGCTTGGCAGGGCGACGGGCGCGGGCCTATCTCGAGTTGCCGGCAACGCTGTCGCGGTGCCGCTCGCCGCAGGAGCTGGCTGGCGAACAGGTACGCTTCTGGCAGACGGCGGCCCAGCACTACGCCGAGAGCAGTCGTTGTTTCCTGGAAGCGTGGAGCACGATGCTGACTGCCGGGATCAGGGGCGCTCGTGACGGAGACGCTGTCGACCGGGACTACATCACATTCGCTGAGCCGCGCTCGGATGCGGAGCCGGCACAGGCGCGCAAACCGGCCTCCCGTCGCGCAGCCTGAGGGCTGTAGCGGAAACGTATTGTTGAGGCAGCGTCACGTGCCTGCGTGACGCGCCATAGTCGGTTGATGACCAGTTTCCGTGCCTTCACATCCATGTGGCGTGCAGGGCGCGCGACGCCTCGAGGCGGTGCGCAAGCGATACGCCAGCAAGGCGCCGGAGAGCGGGGGCCGCAAGCGCTCTGCAATCCCAGCAGCTTCGAGCGCCTCCAAATAGGGCTGCCATAGGATGCGCAAAGCCTCGCGTGCTGAGGCAGGATCGGAGGGCTGACCGACAAGCGCCTTGAACGGCTGACTGCCGAGCCAAGCATGGACCGCCTGCCAGATCTGCGTTGGTACGCGCCGGTTGCGCGGTCCGCGCAGTTGAGTGATGGCGGGCGTCGTCGCATCGTCCGAGCGTAGTGACAGCTCCAGGCTGGCGATGCTGGTTCCGTGCCGGCGCACGCTGAAGACCCGGATACGGCCATAGGTCAGGCGCGCCGCGTACTGGTCGAGGCAATTCTCCATGGCGGCGCTTTCGGCGACGAAATGCTCGACAGTCCGCAAGGCGACGACATCGAAGCCCAGCGCGTTGCCGTCAGCAAACCACGGATCGCGAATGCCACGGCCCAGCGTCGCCGCCAGGTCGATGCGCTTGCGCCAGATGACCACCTCGTCGCGGGACTTTTTCCACGACAAGGCTGGCGACCAAGGCCGGCGCAGCAGTTCATGGCCCCGGGTTGCGGGCTGGATGCTGTACCATGCCCAGGCGGTGAGCCAACGGAAGTCCTCGTCGCTCGTCGACAGCGGCATGCCGCGGGGTGCCTTCGCTATCCAGATGGCAAAGTCCCGCCCCACCACCCGCAGCGCATAGACGACACGATCAAACCAGGCTGTGATCTCTTCCATGCTTAGCGGAATGCGGCTGGTAACCGCCAGCGCGAACTCGGCATCGGCCGGCATCGCTGGCAATGGCGTGGCAAAAGCCTCAGCCGGCAGGCGCCTGAGCCACATCGGCAGACCGAGGGCGTCGGCCGCAGAATTGAGCGGCAAACCGGCCTCGATGCAGGCCATGGCTCTTCGCCGCTGCCGGCTGTCGCCGTAGCGGGTTACGAGTGCGAACAAGAGGCCCGGAAAGCTGTCCGCGAGATCTTCGATCCTGGCGGCCCGCGCCGTCAGTGCGGCAATCGGACGTCGCCAGGTTTGGCTGAAGGCTGAAAGTCGCCGCCGGCGTCGCGCCGAGCGGGTCTCGTGTGCGGGGCCCGCAACTTCAATCCCCACGCATGATCTCCACAACGCATATGCACCCCGCCAGCACGCGAATGATTTAGTCGAACAAGATGGCGAAAGAGCGGGTGGAGAAGTGTCGCGCATCGCATGGCACGAACGCGGTGCCATGCGATGCGACCATCAACTCTGAAAGATTCAATTAAGTGCGCTCAGCGCCTGGGCAAATCCGGCTAGCGAGATCGGAATACCGATGCCGGCCTCCTCGGTCTGGAAGAGAATGAAGACGGCGGTCTTGCCGGTCTTGAGCTGCTCGATCAGCTTCTCCTCGGCCACAACCTGCGCATAGCAGGCGAAGTTATGGCAGCGCAGGAAGGGCGCGTTGCCCACATCCTTGTCGTCGATCTTGAGGCCGAGGCCCGGCGGCAGCAATACGCCTAGCGGCGCGAATATCCTCAGCACGCGTGTGCCATTGGCAAACTTCTGGAAATAGACGGTCAGGCCGACATTGTTGCGATCTTCCGCCGTCACGCTTTGGACCAGGGCGCAGACCTCGTTTTTGGCGCCGGGTGGAGGTTGTTTGCATACCACCTGCCAGTCGCCGTGCTGAGCCTTGACGGTCCCGTCCTGGGCCATCGCCCTATGCGGTAGCACCCCGACGAGCGTAGCCACTAGTGCAAGTGGCAACAGAGCCAGCAGCCGGGTGGAGCGAGTAGCGAGCAGGTCTGCCATCATTTTTAGGGCCACGTGCGGCTCCATCGAGAAAGCGCATCCTCGCGGCGGGGAACCAGCGGTTGGGCGGCAGGCTCAACGCAGTGCTTGAGCATTGGGGCCAAAGTGGGACTGGTCTCCCTCCTGCCGCGATTCGAACGTGATGCCCAGCGACCGCTTTTTCCCCGGAAGATGAAACTAGAATGATGCAAAATATGCCGCGATATGCCGCAGCGGGCGAGACTTGAGTTGCGTTCAGGCCTCATGCTCATGTGCGGCGAGGGTTGCGGTTGCCGGGCGCTTCAGCCGCAGCCCGTGCATCTTCTGTCATGGATTGCCGGTATGACCCGTTGGGTCAGGACCGGGAGGGAGTTCGGGTCCGGGGCGGCATGCGCGCCGGGCAGGGGGTGCGGGCTTGAGGCAATACGGCTCGGCCGCTAGGGTTCCGCTCGGGAGCCGCCGGCATGAGTCGGGCGATGGCATGGGGAGCAGAGGAATGACCAAGGCGTTGCGGGCTTTTTGTCTCGGCGCGCTGGGGATGCTCGGGGCAGTTGCGTGGATCCCGATTGCGCTCGCCGGCACGGGCCAGCCGTCGCCCTGGCAGCTTGGCCTGCAAAACCCTGTCAGTGATGTGTCCGAGTGGATCGTTCAGTTCCACGATTTCGTCAACGTCATCATCATCGCCGTCGCCCTATTCGTCCTTATCCTGCTGGCGATCATCGTGTTTCGCTTCAACGAGCGGGCCAATCCGACACCCTCGCGCACCACGCACAACACATTGCTCGAGGTGCTGTGGACCGTGGTCCCGGTCCTCATCCTTGTCGTGATCGCCATCCCGTCGTTCAAGCTGCTCTACTTTCAGTACTCCTTTCCCAAGCCCGATCTGACGATCAAGGCGACCGGCAATCAGTGGAACTGGACCCACGCCTATCCCGACCACGGCAACTTCAACTTCACCTCCGTGATGCTCAACGACAAGGAGCGCGAGGATCGTATCAAGCGCGGCATTGCCTCGCCGCGCCTGCTTGCCGTCGACAACGAGGTGGTGGTGCCGGTCGACAAGTACGTTCACGTGCTGGTGACTGCCAGCGATGTGATCCACAACTGGACGATTCCGTCGTTCGGCTCGAAGGTGGATGCGGTGCCGGGGCGTGTGACCGCCACTTGGTTTCACGCCAGGAAGGAAGGCGTCTACTACGGCCAGTGCTCGGAGCTGTGCGGCAAGGACCATGCGTTCATGCCTATTGCTGTCCGCGTCGTAAAGGAAGCCGTGTTCAACGACTGGGTCGAGGCCATGAAGGCCCGCGACCGGCGGCGGGCGCGCGATATCATCGAAAAGGCGGCTTTGGAGCAGGCAGGCGCCAAGGTCGCCGATCAAGGGCAGGACGCGCCGGTACTGGCAGCTGCGTCCGGCAGTACGGCGCGCTGAGGGCTAGGCTTTCGAAGCGCGGCCGCACAGCGACCGCGTCAACCAGTGCAGAACGCGACACAAGACAGGCAAGGCGATCGGCAGATGGCTAGCACGGCACACGCGGAACACGATCACGAGCATACCCCGTATGGTTTCGGCCGGTGGCTCTACTCCACGAACCACAAGGACATCGGTACGATGTACCTGCTGTTCGCCATCGTGGCGGGGTGCATCGGAGGCTTCCTGTCGGTGATGATGCGGCTGGAGCTGCAAGAGCCCGGCATGCAGTACTTCGCCAATGCGCACACTTTCAACGTCTTTGTTACCGGCCACGGCCTCATCATGGTGTTCTTCATGGTGATGCCGGCCATGATCGGCGGCTTCGGCAACTGGTTCGTGCCCTTGCAGATCGGCGCGCCGGATATGGCGTTCCCGCGCATGAACAACATCTCGTTCTGGCTGCTGCCGGCGTCGTTCGGGTTGCTGTTGATTTCCATGTTCGTGGAGGGTGCGGGCACCTGTAAGCAGATCGCCGATGCAGCCGGTCCGCGCGACATCTCAGGCTGCGGCGTCGGCGCAGGATGGACGGTCTACGCACCGCTCTCGACCAGCGGGCATCCCGGACCGGCCATGGATTTTGCTATCCTGTCGCTGCATCTCGCCGGTGCGTCCTCGATCCTGGGCGCCATCAACTTCATCACCACGATCTTCAACATGCGCGCGCCGGGCATGACGTTGCACAAGATGCCGCTGTTCGTGTGGTCGGTGCTCGTGACGGCCTTCCTGCTGCTGCTGTCGCTCCCCGTTCTGGCCGGCGCCATCACCATGCTGCTGACCGACCGCAACTTCGGCACCACGTTCTTCGCGGCACAGGGCGGCGGCGATCCGCTGCTCTATCAGCATCTGTTCTGGTTCTTCGGGCATCCGGAGGTCTACATCTTGATCCTGCCGGGCTTCGGCATGGTCAGCCACATCGTATCGACGTTCTCGCGCAAGCCGGTGTTCGGTTATCTCGGGATGGCCTACGCGATGGTGGCGATCGGCCTTGTCGGGTTCGTCGTGTGGGCGCACCACATGTACACCTCTGGCATGGGCGTCGACGCACAGGCCTATTTCATCTTCGCGACGATGGTGATTGCCGTACCCACGGGCGTGAAGATCTTCTCGTGGATCGCTACCATGTGGGGCGGCTCCATTCGGTTCACCACACCGATGCTGTGGGCGCTAGGATTCATCTTCCTGTTCACAGTCGGTGGCGTCACCGGTGTCGTTCTGGCGAATGCGGGTATCGACCGCGCTTTGCACGACACCTATTACGTCGTGGCGCACTTCCACTATGTCCTGTCGCTTGGCGCCGTGTTCGCTATCTTCGCCGGCTGGTACTACTGGTTTCCGAAGATGAGCGGCTACAACTACTCCGAAGCCTGGGGCAAGGCGCACTTCTGGATCACGTTCGTCGGCGCCAACGTGCTGTTTTTCCCGCAGCACTTCTTGGGGCTCGCCGGCATGCCGCGCCGCTATGCCGACTATCCTGATGCCTTTGCCGGCTGGAACAAGATCTCCTCGTTCGGCTCCTATATGACGGCCGTCGGCACGATCGTGTTCATCATCGGTGTGATCCTGGCCTTTTCGCGCAAGGAAAGGGCGGCGGCCAATCCGTGGGGCGAGGGCGCTACGACGCTGGAGTGGACGCTGCCGTCACCGCCCGCGTTCCACTCCTATGAGACACTGCCCAAGATCACGGCGGCCGATCACCACTAGGTCCGGGCTAACATGGCTGAAGGTGGCGTTAGCATCGACAGGGCCGGGTTCGGGGCGGCCACAGGCGGGTCCGTAGGCGACTTCGTCGCGTTGATGAAGCCGCGCGTGATGTCGCTGGTGGTCTTCACGGCGCTGACGGGTCTTGTCGCGGCGCCCGGGACGCTGCATCCGGCGCTGGCTGTCATCGCGCTCATCTGCATTGCGGCCGGCGCTGGAGCATCCGGTGCGCTCAATATGTGGTACGACGCCGACATCGACGCGTGCATGCAGCGCACAGCGGCTAGACCGATCCCGCGTGGTCGGGTGACGGCCGATGAGGCCTTGACGTTCGGCGTGGTGCTGGCTCTGGGCTCCGTCCTGACGCTGGGCGTGCTGGTCAACTGGGCTGCCGGCTCACTGCTGGCGCTGACGATCGCCTTCTATATCTTCGTCTATACGATGTGGCTGAAGCGGCGCACGCCACAGAATATTGTCATCGGCGGGGCGGCCGGTGCGTTCCCGCCCATGATCGGCTGGGTGGCGGTCACCGGCTCGGTGACGATTGAGAGCATTCTTCTGTTTCTCATCATCTTCATGTGGACGCCGCCGCATTTCTGGGCGCTGGCGCTCTACCGCTGTCGCGACTACGAGCGCGTGGGCGTGCCCATGTTACCGGTGGTGGCAGGACGGCTCGAGACAAGGCGCCAGATCGTTATCTACAGCGCCATCCTGGTGCCTCTGGCGCTGCTGCCGAGCGTGATCGGTTTCGGTGGCGTGCTGTATGGCGCCACCGCCATCGTGTTCGGCGCCATCTTCATGGGGCTGGCCCTGAAGATCTGGCGGGTCGAGGACGATGGTGAGGTAGATCAGGCGGCCCGGCAGCTCTTCAAGTTCTCCATCCTCTATCTTTTCCTGTTGTTTGCGGCGCTTCTTGTCGAGCGTACGGCTGCAGTGTTGGCGAGTTGAGCAGTGAGGCGCGACGTTGAACGAGGGCAAGGACGAGGAGGAGCGGCGACGGCGCCAGCGCATGCGCTCGATCGCCATCGGCCTCGCGTTGGCAGTGCTGGCCGTGCTCTTCTACGTGGCGACCATTGTGCGGCTCGGCGGCAACGTCATGAACCGGCCGCTGTGATGGGCAAGCAAGTGGCGAGTTGGGAGACATGATCCCGAAGGCGACATCGGCGGCCCTGGAGGCGCGTCACCGGCGCGTTGCTGTTGCCTGCGTCGCGTTTGTGGCCTTGATGGCGGGCTTCGCCTATGCCTCGGTGCCTCTCTATCGGCTGTTCTGCCAGGTCACCGGGTTCGCCGGCACGACGCAGCGCGCCGAGCATCCGTCAAATCAGACTGGAGACCGTGTCATCACGGTGCGCTTCGATGCCAACGTCGGACCGGGGTTGAGCTGGGACTTTGCCCCCGACACGCCGACCGTCGACGTGCGCATCGGCGAGAACATGCTCGCCTTTTACAAAGTCACCAACAAAGGCAGCCGCGCTTCAGTTGGCACGGCGACATTCAATGTCACACCTGACCAGGCCGGCATCTTTTTCAACAAGATGCAGTGCTTCTGCTTTACCGAGCAACGCATCGAGCCGGGAGAGACGGTGGAGATGCCGGTGAGCTTCTTCATCGATCCGGCCATCGCCAAGGACAAGGACGGGAGTTGGATCCGCAATATCACGTTGTCCTACACCTTCTACCCCGTGGAGCACCCCAAGCAGAGCGTGGGAGCGCGGCCGGCGGGTGCGGAGGAGCCGGGCAAGGGGTCTTAAGGACAAATCACGTTGAGGCGCCGAGTGCGCAAGCGAGATACCGGGAACGGAGCAGGTTATGGCCGACACGCACGCAAAGCACCACGACTACCACCTCGTGAACCCGAGCCCGTGGCCGGCAGTCGGGGCTACCTCGGCATTTCTGATGGCGGTCGGCCTCATCATCTGGATGAAGTCGCAAGGCGGCGGACCTGGGTTGTTCGGAGCCAGAGGGCCGTGGGTCTTCGCTGTCGGCACGCTCGGCATGCTCTACACCATGCTCATGTGGTGGCGAGACGTGGTGAAGGAGGCTCACGCCGGTGACCACACGCCGGTGGTCCAGCTTCACCTGCGCTACGGCATGATCCTGTTCATCGCCTCGGAAGTCATGTTCTTCGTTGCCTGGTTCTGGGCCTATTTCGACGCGTCGCTGTTTCCCGCCGCGGTCGACACCCTGCAGAACTCCAGTCAGGTCGTCGGCATGGTGGAGCGCAACACGCTCACCGGTGGCGTGTGGCCGCCCAAGCCGTCGACCAACTTCCAGGGCACCTTCGACCCGTGGGGGCTGCCGCTCGTCAATACGCTGATCCTGCTGTTGTCGGGAACGACGGTCACGTGGGCTCACCATGCGCTACTCGAGGGCGATCGTAAGAATCTGGTGCGCGGCTTGGTTCTCACCGTTGTCCTCGGTGTCCTATTCACGGCGTGCCAAGCTTACGAATACATGCACGCGGGCTTCAAATTTGCCGGTCATATCTACGGCGCCACGTTCTTCATGGCGACCGGCTTCCATGGCGCGCATGTCATCATCGGCACGTTGTTTCTGGCCGTTTGCCTGTTCCGCGCACTGAAGGGGCACTTCTCCCCCAAGCAACACTTCGGCTTCGAGGCAGCGGCCTGGTACTGGCACTTCGTCGACGTGGTCTGGTTGTTCCTGTTCGCCTGCATCTATGTGTGGGGTGCGGGTATTCCGGCCCCGCATTGAGGAACTGGTCGGGCTTAGTGAACGACGCAAAGCCGACTGCGAGCATGACTGGGGCCGCTCTGAAGGGGCGGTGCCCGCGCTGCGGTCAGGGTGCACTGTTTGCTGGTCCGTGGACGCTGGCGTTGCGGCCGCAATGCGGCAGCTGCAACCTCGACTACGGCTTCATCGACACTGGCGATGGTCCGGCCGTGTTCGCCATTCTGCTTTTGGGCTTCATGGTGCTGGGAGCAGCCCTGCTGGTCGAGTTCAAGCTCGAGCCGCCAGTCTGGGTACATGTCCTGTTGTGGGGGCCGGTAACTTTCGGACTGGCGTTCGGCCTGCTGCGGCTGTTGAAGGCGACGCTGGTCGCCCTGCAGTTCAGGCACAAGGCAGGCGAGGGCCGGCTCGGTCAGGACTGAGCTGCAGTGGGTGCTATGTTTCGAGGAGAAGCCGAAAAAGGCAGAGTCGGTCTGCTCTGGCCCACGGTGGCCATGCTTGCCGCGCTTGCCATTCTGCTCGGCCTCGGCACGTGGCAACTCCAGCGCAAGGCGTGGAAGGAAGGCCTCCTGTCCGACATCAATGCCCGCACCATGGCCGAGCCGATCAGCCTAGATGACGCCATGCGCCGTTGGCGCGCTGGCGACGATCTCGAGTATGTGCGGGTGCGGGTCGCTGGACGCTTCCGCCACGCTAGGGAGCGGTTCTACTACGCACCGGGCAAGGATGGGCCGGGGTTTCATGTCTATACGCCGCTCGAGACTGCTGCCGGCCCAATCGTCTTCGTCAATCGTGGTTTCGTGCCTGAGCATTTCAAGGATCAGGTCGGGCGGCGTGACGGCCTGCCGGCGGGAGAGACCGTGGTGATAGGTCTGCTGCGTGCGCCCGGCGTGCGCGGCGCCTTCACGCCGGCCAACGATCCCAAGGGTAACCTGTGGTTCTGGCGCGACTTGGCAGGCATGGCCGATAGCGCGCTCGGCGCCGAGGCCACACGGGCCGCCCCGTTCTTCCTGGATGCAGAGGCCCAACCAGGGGAGACCTGGCCCAAGGCAGGGGTAACCCGACTGGGCCTGCCCAACCGTCACTTGGAGTACGCGCTGACTTGGTATGGTCTCGCCCTTGCACTGATCGGCGTTTATTCGGTTTTTATCGTCGGCCGGATGCGCCGGATGCGGCTCGACCGTGAAGCCGGGCACCGCCCACCCGGGTAAGGCTGGGGAAAGGCCCTGGCGGCAAAATATCCTGGCTTACTTGTTCACGGGTGAGGGCGCTCTAACCTTCGGGTGTAGAGCAGGATTCACGTTCCAGATGGATCGCGAATGCAATTCCATCTGAACCGATCCTGCTCTAGGCTGCGGCGCGGTTCACCCTGGCCCACACTCAGAAAGCCCAATTCTCCGGTGAGATACGTCAGCACCCGGGGCCGTGCGCCCGAGCTTGGTTTCGAGGATGTGCTCCTGACCGGGCTTGCGCGCGATGGCGGTCTCTACGTGCCGGCCGAATGGCCCCACCTGACGCGCGATGAGATCGCTGAACTGGCTGGCCTTTCCTACGTTGACGCGGCGCTGCGTGTCATCCGCCCGTTCGTCGGCGCTGAGATTGGCGAGGAGGAGTTGCGCGGCCTCCTGGCCGATGCCTATCGCAGCTTCCGCCATCCAGCGGTCGCACCGCTTATCCAGATTGGGCCCAACGACTGGCTGCTGGAACTGTTTCACGGACCGACGCTGGCGTTCAAGGACATCGCCATGCAGGTCCTGGCGCGCCTGATGGACCGTGCGCTCGATCGGCGCAGTGCGGCGCTCACCATCGTCGGCGCAACCTCCGGCGATACTGGGGCTGCGGCCATCGAGGCGTTTCGCGGGCGCGAAGCCATCGACGTGTTCATCCTCTATCCGCACGGCCGTGTCAGCGAGGCGCAGCGGCGCCAGATGACGACGGCTGTCGAGCCCAACGTGCATGCCATCGCCATCGACGGCACGTTCGACGATTGTCAGACCCTTCTCAAGGCCCTGTTTGGCGATGAGGCGTTGCGCGATCGCTTAAGTCTCGCGGGTGTGAATTCCATCAACTGGGCGCGGCTGGTGGCCCAGATCGTCTATTACTTCACGGCGGGCGTTGCGCTGGGTGCCCCGGCCCGTTCGGTCAGCTTCAGCGTGCCAACCGGAAACTTCGGCGACATGTTCGCCGGCTATGTCGCCATGCGCATGGGGTTGCCGGTCGAACGACTGTTGGTGGCGACCAATGTCAACGACATTCTGGCGCGCACCATCGCCACGGGCCGCTATGAGCCGAAGGCTGTGGCTGCTACGTCCAGCCCGAGCATGGACATCCAGATCTCGTCGAACTTCGAGCGGCTGATCTTCGAGATCGCCGGGCGCGACGCAGCGCGCGTGCGTGAACTTATGGGCAATCTGGCGACGAGCGGATCATTTGCCCTGAACCAGGGCGAGCACGCCTCCCTCAAACAACTCTTTGCGGGCGCGCGCGTCGACGAGGATGAGACGCGATCGGTGATCCGCCGGCTGCACGAGGCAACCGGCTATATCTGCGATCCGCATACTGCGGTGGGTATCAGCGCGGCCGCCGGCGTGGCGCGCGATGCGGCCGTGCCCATGGTGGTGATGGCGACCGCGCATGCCGCCAAGTTTCCGGACGCCGTCGCCAGCGCGATCGGGGTCCGCCCCGCGGAGCCCGCGCGCCTCGCGGGACAGCGCCAGCTTGCCGAGCGTGTGACTCGCCTGCCGAATGATCTGTCCGCCGTTGCCGCCTTCATCTGCGAGCACGCGCGCGTGGGGAGAGCTCAATGACCGTCGAAATCACGCGCCTCAGCAATGGTCTGAGAGTCGTTTCCCAGCATATGCCGCATCTGCGCACGGTTGCGCTCGGCATTTGGGTGGCCTCGGGCGCGCGCCACGAGCACGATCGCGAGCACGGCATCTCGCATCTGCTCGAGCACATGGCTTTCAAGGGGACGGCTCGGCGCACGGCACAGGATATCGCCGAGGAGATCGAGCAGGTGGGTGGCGAGCTTAACGCGGCCACGAGCCTCGATGCCACCGCCTACTACGCCCGCACGCTCAAGGACGACATTGGTATCGCGCTCGATATCCTGGCCGACATCCTGCAGAACCCGCGCTACTCGGCCGATGAGCTCGAGCGCGAGCGCGAGGTGATCCTGCAGGAGATCGCGGCCACCCGCGACAGCCCGGACGACATCGTGTATGATCTGGTGCTCGACGCGGCGTTTCCCGGCCAGCCGCTCGGGCGGCCGATCCTGGGTACGCGCGAGAGCGTCACCGGCTTCACCAGCGCACAGCTCAGAGAGTTTCTGGCCTCGCGCTACCGCGCCGGGCGCATGGTGCTTTCTGCTGCCGGATACGTCGATCACGCCGCGCTGGTGCGCCATGCTGAGGCCCTATTCGGCGCGCTTCCTCAAGGTGAAGTCACCGAATCGGCGCCGGCCCGGTACGTTGGCGGGACGCGCCTCTCGGCCAAGCCCTTCGAGCAAGCCCATGTCATCATGGGCTTCGAGGGAGTATCCTGGCGCCGGCCGGAGTTCTATGCCGCTCAGGTCTTCTCCGGGCTTTTCGGCGGCGGCATGTCTTCGCGCCTGTTCCAGGAAGCGCGTGAGCGCCGAGGTCTCTGCTACTCGATCTATTCCTCGACCTGGGGGCTGGCCGACACGGGGTTCTTTTCGGTGCACGCTGCAACAGGGTCCGATACGATGGGAGAGCTGGTCGAGGTCGTGCGCGGCGAGTTCGAGCGCGCCGCCGGCGAGCGTCCGAGCCAAGCCGAGGTCGATCGTGCCAAAGCGCAGCTCAAGGCAGGCCTGCTCATGAGCCTGGAGAGCTCGGCGGCGAGGGCCGAGCAGATGGCGCGACAGATGCTGGCCTTCGACAGGCTGCTGCCGGCGGACGAGTTGATCGGCCGGGTCGAGGAGGTGACGCCTGAGGCGGTGCGCGACATTGCCGCTTCCCTCGTCACAGGCTCGCCGTTGTCGTTCGCTCTGGTGGGTGCTGGGGAACGCGGGCAGGCCTATGCCTCGCTCGCGGAGCCGGTGGCCAGAATGTGAAGGGAAAGGCGCGGGGGCGCGGGCAGAAGCGATGGCATTCTTGAGACCCTCTCTCGTCCAGGAGCCGGTGCCGCTCGTGCGTGGGGCCGGCTTGTGTCTGCGCCCGCCGTTGCAATCCGACTATGCGGCTTGGGCCGCGCTCAGGGCGGCCAGCCGCATGCACTTGGTGCCGTTCGAGCCGCAATGGTCGCACGATGAGCTGTCGCGACCGTCTTTCCGCCAGCGCCTGAGGCGCTACCAGAGCGACCTAAAAGACGACCTGGGTTATGCCCTGTTCATTTTCCGCGAGGGCGACGGCGAACTGCTCGGTGGCGTTACGCTGTCGAACGTGCGCCGCGGTGTGACGCAGGCCGCAGCGCTCGGCTACTGGATTGGCGCTCCCCACGCACATCGGGGGCACATGCGGGCGACGCTATCCGTGCTGCTGCCCTACGCCTTTGATGGTCTCAGGCTGCACCGCATCGAGGCGGCCTGCCTGCCGCACAACCAGGCCTCAATTCGTGTGCTCGAGGGGGCGGGATTTCGGCACGAAGGGCTGGCACGGCATTACCTCAAGATCAACGGCTCCTGGCAGGACCACGTCCTGTATGCGCTCGTCGATGAGGACCGGGCGCGATGAAGCTCTGGCGCACTAGGCCTCCGGTCCGCGGGCCAACAGCGGCGATGGTGCGGGGCATCTTTTGTCACTGCGCGCTGTTGATGCTCGTGGTGTTTGCGCTCCTCTTCCATGGCCGGGCGGCACTGGCCCTCACTCCGATCACCGTTGCGCCTGATCAGGATCGCATCGAGATCACGACGGTCGGCGAAGCCTACGAAGGCCGTGGCGACAATCTGCAGGTGGAAACGGCACCCGGATCCGACGGCATGACTGCGCGCATGTCGGTGCGCGCCACCACGCCGGGCACCAGCCCGAACTGGATCGTTTTCGCGCTGCGCAACGAAACCGACAAGCCCATGGAGCGCTGGCTCACAGCGGACCGCTATAATGTCGTGGGCTCGGGCGCCGTCTGGCCGGATCTCGATGCGCGCCGCATCGAGGCTGTTACGCCGTCGGTCGGCTTCCTCCCCGATCGGGTAAAGAGCGACCGCGCCGACATCTTTCGTCTGACCATCGAGCCGGGACAGACGATCACATATGTGGCCGAGCTTGCCTCCGACCGGTTCGCGCGTATCCATCTGTGGAAGGCGCTCGAGTACGAGCAGAAATCGCGCGACCGTCAGCTCTTCAATGGCATCCTGCTCGGCATCACAGGCATTCTGGCGGTGTTTCTGACCGCCGTGTTCGCCGCCAACCACAAGATCATTTTCCCAGCCGCCGCGCTGGTGACGTGGTGCGTTCTGGCGCTGCTGTGCGTCGACTTCGGTTTCTGGCACAAGCTGTTCCAGATGCGCCCGGAGGAGAACGCACAATACCGTGCGGCAGCGGAAGCATCGGTAGCCGCTGGGCTTGTGATCTTTCTTTTCACCTTCCTGCGCGTGAACCTGTGGCACGGGTTTGCGCGCATGTTGTTTGCTGTATGGATTGTGGCCCAGCTCGCCATCGTGGCGACGGCCGTTCTTGATCCGCGCTTGGCGGCAACGGTGGCGCGGTTGACGCTGCCTGCCATTGGAATTGTTGGCGGGCTGCTGACGCTGTTCCTGGCTATGCGCGGCCTGGACCGGGCTCTGTCGATCCTGCCGACGTGGATCCTGTTTTTGGTGTGGCTGTTCGGTGCGGGCGTGACGGTGACTGGACGGCTTGCTGGCGAGGTGCCCGTTGTCGGCCTGCTGGCAGGGCTCGTCTTCATTGTTGTCTTGATCGGGTTCACGGTTACTCAGTTCGCCTTCCGCTCCATTGAGCCGCTCTACGGCGCGAGCCCGACCGAGCAGCAGTTGCGCTCGGCGGCGATCGAGAGTGCCGGAGTGGCGGTATGGGAGTGGACTGGCCGGCGCAACGAAATCCGCGTTGATCCCGCCGTTGAAGCAACACTCGGCCTCAACGGGGGCGTGTTGTCGACCAAGATCGAAAACTTTCTCACCTATCTGCATCCTGCCGACAAGGAGCGCTTCCAGCTCATGCTGCAGTCGGCCGCGGCCAGGGAGCAAAGCAATCTGCGTCTGCAATTTCGCATACGGCATGCCGACAGCACCTATCGCTGGTTCGAGGTCGAGGGTGCGAGCGTGCCCACGTCGGACCGCAGGTCGGTGCGCTGCGTCGGCCTTTTGCGCGATGTGACCGACGACAAGCGTGCGCAAGAACGCCTGATGCACGATGCGGTGCACGACAGCCTGACGGGCTTGCCCAATCGCGAGTTGTTCCTCGACCGGTTAGGTGTCGCCCTGGCGCGGGCGAAGACCGAAAGCGATGTGCGGCCGGTCGTCATCTATTGCGACCTCGACAAGTTCAAGAGCGTCAACAGCTCGTTCGGCTTGGTGGTGGGCGACAGCCTCCTACTTACCGTGTCACGGCGGCTGTCGCGCACATTGTCGCCGCAGGACACACTCGCGCGCTTGAGCGGGGACCAGTTCGCCCTGTTTCTCACTGCGCCTCAAGAGCCGCGCGAGTTGGCCAGGCTCGCCGAGCGGGTGCGCCAATCCTTGCGCTCGCCGATCCGGATCGCCGGGCAGGAAATTGTGCTTACCAGCTCGATCGGCGTCGCCGTTTGCGACGGTTCGCAGGCGGTGGCGCACGACCTGATGCGCGAGGCCGAGCTTGCCATGAGCCGGGCAAAGCGCAACGGTTCCGACCGCGTCGAGATCTTCAAGCCCGAGATGCATGCCGACAAGGATCAGCGCATCGCCATCGAAAGCGAGCTGAGGCGGGCGATCGAGGCGCGCCAGCTCCACGTCCTCTATCAGCCCATCATTGCGCTCTCGACGGAGGAGTTGGTCGGCTTCGAAGCCTTGGTGCGCTGGGAGCACCCGAGGCTCGGCTCTTTGAGCCCGACGGAATTCGTGCCGATCGCAGAGGAAACGGACCTGATCGTCAGGCTGGGCTCGTTCGTGCTCGGGCGCGCCGTGGCTGATATCGTGCGCTGGCAGAAGGAGCTGCCGCGTCCCGACGAGCCGCTGTTCATAAGCGTCAATGTGTCGAGCAGACAGCTCATCACCCCCGATCTCGTTCAAGAGATCCGGCATGTGATCGGCCGCAACTCGCTGGCGCGGGGCTCCCTGCAACTCGAGGTGACAGAAAGCCTGGTCATGGAGAACCCCGAGCAGGCGACACACATGCTCGAGCTGCTGAAGGATGCCGGAGCGGGCCTCGCGCTCGACGATTTCGGCTCGGGCTATTCGTCACTGTCCTATCTGCAGCGCTTCCCCTTCGACACCATCAAGATCGACCGCTCGCTCGTGCACGCAAGCGCCGGCGAGGGACCAGGCTCGGCCATCGTCCGCTCCGTGGTCGCGCTCGGCCACGAGCTCGGCAAGAAGGTGGTGGCTGAAGGCGTGGAGTCGGCCGAGGACGCGGCCTTTCTTCGCTCGATCGGTTGTGAGCTCGCTCAAGGCTACTACTATGGCGAGCCGATGCCCGATCGCGATGTGCTGCACCTGCTGCGGCTTGTGCGCAAGGCCGATCGCCGCATGCGGCGGCGTGGTTGGGTGCGCGGGCAGGCCAAGAAGAAGACCGGTGACGGTGAGGCCGCTCCCCGGCCCAAGGCGCCGCCGATTGCTGCCGAGCGCAAGCCAGCGCCAGCACCGCCGTTGCAGGCGTACCGCCCCGGCGCCAACGGCCACGATAGATCGCAGCCCACTACAGTGCGCACTGGTCCACCATCGCAGCCCGCTCCGCGTACGAGGTCGCCGACCCAGCCGGTGACGCAGCCGCCGATCGCTCCCGCAGCCCTGCAGAAGCGTATGCGCTCTGCAGCAGCAAACGCCCGTGCGCGTCTCGCCGGCCTTGCAGGCCAGGCAGCATTCCGGCCGCCCGAGCCGCCGCAGCCGTTACCCGAGGCATCCCTGCGGGCCAAGCCGCCGGCGCCGCTGCGCCATACGGAAGAGCCTTTGGAGCTCCCGCGAATTGCGAGAGCCGCCGCCGCGTCTGCCTCGGGACGCCCCCCGCCGCTGCCGCACCAGATGCTGACGTCCGACAAGCCGCGGATCGCAGCATCGCCGCAGGCTCAGGCTCAAGCGCAGGCGCGCGCTACGGCTCGCGCCAGAACGCAGCCGCCAAATCTCGATGCACTGCCTCCGCAGATCAAAGCAAGTTTGGAGAAGCTCGCTGGCGGTCCCGTAAATTTGCAGCCGCCAGCGCCGCTGCTCGATGATCCGCCGCCTGCCGAGAACAGTGAGCGCAGCGGCGTGGTTGGCCGGCGCAAGCGCAACGCCTAATGGCACCGCGGTTTTCGGCCGGTGCGCCAGAGCGGTTGCCTCACATGGAAGCACTGCCGCTTCCGCGGGAGGTGTGAACCGCACTCTAGCGTAGAGCAGGCTTCACGCTCCAGATTGACCGCGACGCGATGCAATCCGAAACGATAGTGCTCTAGGGTCAGGCGTGTCCGGCGTCGCTGACGAGATGGGAGGGATCGATACCGATCTTGAACAGGGCGCGATCGTACTTGAGCTCGAGATCAGGTCCGAAGATGAGATCTCGATCGGCCGGGCAGTGCAACCATCCGTTGGCCTGGATTTCGCTCTCGAGCTGCCCGGGAGCCCAGCCCGCATAGCCAAGCGCCAGGATCGCCTGCTCCGGACCTTTTCCGCCGGCCATGGCTTTGAGGATGTCTATGGTGGCTGTGAGGCAGACGCTCTTGTCAATCTCTAGGGTCGAAGTCCTCGGCGAAATAGTCAGCGCTGTGCAGCACGAAGCCCCTTTCGCTGGAGACCGGCCCGCCCACGTGGACGTTCATGCGCAAGAGATCGGGCGGCACGATCTCGTCGGCGTCATCGCCGACGATGCCGAGCTGCTTCAGCAATCCGGTAAAGGAGATGTGCGAGGCGCGCTGGTTGACGATCAGCCCCATGGCGCCGTCGGACGAATGCGTACACAGATAAATAACCGAGCGCTGGAAGCGCTTGTCGGCCATGCCGGGCATGGCCAGCAGAAGCTGACCATCGAGGTAGCTGCTGCCCTGGGCCTTGCGCTGTCGGCGTGGCGTCTTCATCTTCCAACACTACTCTCGCGCGCGCCGCCCTGTGAAGCGATGAAATGCGTGCTGCGCGCATCGCTTTTGGGCGCCGAGGCACCAGTTGGCAAGCCGCGACGGTGATACTACATAGTCGGTGCGCGCAGACCGCGGGCCAGAGGCGGACCTGATGCATATTCCGAGTTGTTTGGCAGCCTTCATTTTGATCGCACAGCTCTGCGTACTGCCGTCTGCCGTTGTTGCGGCAGACCCGGCGCTTGCGACTGGGTGGGCAAGTGCCGAGAACTCGCGAGTGCGCCTCGTTGGTGGCCGCGCCGACGGGCCCGGTGCCGCGCCACGCTTGGTGGCTGGCCTTGAAATCGAGATCGCCGACGGCTGGAAGACCTATTGGCGCAATCCAGGCTCCTCCGGCGTGCCGCCGCGGATCGATTGGTCGAAGTCCGTCAATCTCGCCAGCGCGCGTGTGCTGTTTCCGGCGCCAGCGCGCTTCGTGGACCGCGACGGCGATACCATCGGCTACAAGGGCTATGTGGTGTTTCCCATCGAGCTTGTCGCGAAAGATGCCGCCAAGCCGGTGGAGCTGGAACTGTCGGTCGAGTATGGCATCTGCAAGGACATCTGCATCCCTGTTGAATTGAATCTGGCGCTGTCCGTGCCGCCCGGCGCTGCTCCGATCCAGGTAGAGTCGCGCCTAGCTCGTGCCCTCGGACGTGTTCCGCGTCCTGTGTCCGCGCGCGCTGCGGCGGATCCTGCAGTCACGAGCATCAAGCAGGAGCTGACGGGGGAAAAGCCGCGCATCGTCATTGCGGCGTCGTTTCCCGCCGGCACCAACGGCGCTGACCTTTTTGCCGAGGCGCCGGACGGACTGTGGGTTCCGTTGCCCAAGAAAACTGGTGCGGCGTCGGGCAATGCGCTGGTCTTCGAGATCGACCTGACGGATGGAGCCGACATCGCCGAGCTCAAGGGCAAGACGCTGCGCCTGACGCTGGTGAGCAACGACGGCCAGTCGGAGACCGCTTTCAAGATCGAGTGACCTGCGGTCGCCCGCTCCTGAAGCCTTCGTGCTTGGCCGGCTGCATATAACCGGCTAAGTTCGCGCCACCCCACGTCTCCCACGATTTCAAATGATAGTTCGCTTGCACGAGGAGTAGATCAATGGCGATCAAGGTTGGTGACAAGCTGCCGGACGCGACCTTCATGACGATGTCGGCGGAAGGGCCGAAGCCGATGACGACGGCCGAATTCTTCGGCGGCAAGAAAGTAGCCTTGTTCGCAGTTCCCGGCGCTTACACGCCGACCTGCCACAAGCAGCACATGCCCGGCTTCGTGGAGCGCGCCGACGAGCTCCGGAAGAAGGGCTTCGATGCGGTTGCCTGCACAGCAGTCAACGACGTGTTCGTGCTCACCAACTGGAACAAGGATTCCAAGGCCGAAGGCAAGATCGCGATGCTGGCGGACGGTTCGGCCGATTTTGCCAAGAAGCTCGGCCTTGAGATCGATCTCACCGCTCGCGGTCTGGGCGTGCGCTCACGCCGCTATGCGATGGCGGTCGACAACGGTGTGGTGACAATTCTCAATGTCGAGGATGCGCCGCCGAGCCACGAGAAGTCGAGCGCCGCGACGCTCTGCTCGATGATCGACAAGAGCCTTTGAAGCCGATGCTCTGATTGAATGAAGGGCACCCCGCCTGACAGAGCGGGATGCCTCGCTTGAGGAGCCTAGCCCTTGGGCTTACAGATGCGGGTCGCGGTGTCCCACATCTCGGTTGATTTGCAGTCCTGCGGACCTGTCGGAGTAGTGGTGGTCTGCGCGAGGGCTGGCATGGCCAACGAGGCGAGCATGCCAGCCAATACCGTCACCGAGGCAAGCTTACGCATGTGACTGTCTCCATGTTGCTTGCGGTACTCCCGCGGCGAGCACGCGAGCATCGTCGCGGCGGTGGGTCCGGGGCGACAAAGACCCAGCAAAAATGACGGCGGCCTCGGGAGAGACCGCCGCAGGCCACGCGAAACCTCGAGACTATTATTTAATCCAGGACATACGCTGAGCTGATTCGGCGGCGTTTGCGGGGCTGGAATGCGGCGAAAATGAAACGGCGGTCCGTGAGAAATGTGGAACCGCCGTCGCCCTTGCCCTAGAGGTTCGTTCGCAGATGGAACTTAAAAGCTTCGCTCGTTCCGCTGCCGGCCTCGCCGGGTGACGAAACAAAAGAGCAGCGCATGGCGCTCTCACACGCGGGTTCAGAGGGAACTGATCCGCATTGTGCACGTTAGCACGATGCCGCGTGAATCTGGCTCCCCAGCCCAGTGCATCCCAGCCAAGGACACTGTTACGGCGGCAAGAGCGCCGGTCCACCCCGCCCGGAGGGCCGGCGCTCTTCAGGTCGCGTCAGCGCAATGCGCTAGAGCAGGCTTCACGCTTCGGCCGAGACGTCCCTCGATTGGAAAAGTGATTCAATCCGAAGCGATCCTCCTCTAGGTCTCATCCCGAGCGGAAGCACAGGCCAGCCTGTTTCCGCGGATGTGAATGTCTTAGCTGGCACAGCAATCAAATCCATCGCTGGGCATGCTCGTGCCGCAATTTCCAGCGCTCACGATGTTATCGTCCATTTGCTGTCTGGGCTTCCGGTCTGGCGGCAAACAAAACAAATATTGGGAGGTTTCGCCATGCACTGCCGCATTCTGCGGGTAACTGGCTTTGCCGCCGGCGTGCTCGTCGTGCTGCCATCATTTGCGCCTTCAGCTACAGCACAGCTCGTATTGTCCGCCAACGATGGAAAGGCGGTGCTGGTCGACGGCGTCAACACGGTTCCCATCGACCCGAAGCCGGACAACGTCACCATCGTCGATCTCGGCTCATCGCCGCCAAAGGTGGTGGCAGAGATCAAGGTGGCTACGAGTGTCGTGGGGCCGCCGTCCAGTGTTGCTGTCGCTCGCGACGAGTCCTTCGCGCTCGTCACGGCCGCGACCAAGATCGATCCAAACGATGCCAAGAAAGTCGCGCCAGACAACAAGGTCAGCGTGATCGATCTCAAGGCCTCGCCGCCAGCCGTAATTGCTGTGGTCGAGTTGGGCGCCGGAGCAGCCGGTGCGGCATTGAACCCAGACGGCAATCTGGCGCTGGTGGCCAATCGTTCGGAAGGCACGGTGTCCGTGTTCACGATTGCCAACAAGGCTCTGACGGCCGTTGGCAAGGTGCAGCTTGGCGATGCCAAGTCCGGTCCGAGCGCGATAGCCTTCACGCCCGACGGTAAGACGGCATTGGTCACCCGTGATGGCGACACAAGATCTCCGTGCTGAACGTCGAAGGCAGCAAAGTGGAGCACGCCAAGCGCGATGTGCATGCGGGTTTGAGGCCTTATCCGCTCGACATCAGCAGTCAGGGCGACGTTGCTGCGGTCGCCAATATCGGCATTGGCGGCGGAGATGCTGACACTTTGAGCCTGATCAGTCTCAAAGGCGGTCCCGCGCGCGTGATCGATACCGTCAGCGTCGGCCAGACTCCCGAGGGCCTCAAGATGTCGCCCGACGGCCAGTATGTCGCCGTCACTGTAATGAACGGCTCGAACAAGCCCAAGAGCTCGCCATTCTTCAACGACAACGGCCTGGTCCAGATCTATGCGGTGTCGGGCGGGAAGCTTGCCAAGGTGGCCGAGGCGAAGGTGGGGCACTGGTGCCAGGGTGCCGCCTGGAGCAAAGACAACAAGACGGTGCTGGTCGGCTGCATGGTCGAGAACGAGCTGCAGGCGTTCAGCTTCGACGGCAAGGAGTTGAAGTCGTCAGGCGCCATCAAGATCGGGGCTGGTTCCGGCGGTATGGGCACGGCACGCTGATCGCCATCGACGTGCGACACCGAGGAGGTGCACCTCCTCGGTGTCCTCGCGGTGCATGGGCTGCAACGGACGGCAGACAGCCTTGCGGGCTTGGGTCATAATTACCGGCATCGTTGATCCTTCGAGGCGGCGGGCCCCCAAGTGAAACTGCAGGCCAACTGGAACTACCCGACATCGGTGCGCTTCGGCGCCGGACGCATCGCCGAGCTGGCGGATGCGGTGAAAGCTGCCGGCATCGCACGCCCGCTGCTCGTCACCGACCCGCGGTTGGCCGGCATGCCGATGGCTCGGAATGCGCTCGACATTCTGGCTGCTGCGGGCGTACCGGCGCGGGTGTTCAGCGAAATCAAACCCAATCCGGTCGCGGGCAACGTCGAGGCCGGCATCAAGGTGCTTCGTGACGGTAGGCACGACGGCGTCATTGCCTTCGGCGGAGGCTCGGCACTCGACTGCGGCAAGGTCATCGCGTTCATGGCGGGACAGACCCGACCCATGTGGGACTTCGAGGACGTCGGCGACTGGTGGACGCGTGCGGACCCGAAGGGCATCGCGCCGATCATCGCCGTGCCGACCACGGCAGGGACCGGCTCGGAGGTGGGCCGCGCGGGCGTCATCACCGACGAGGCCACGCATACCAAGAAAGTGATCTTCCACCCGCTGATGATGCCGAAGGTGACAATCTGCGATCCGGAGCTGACGGTCGGCATGCCGCCCATGATCACAGCCGGCACCGGCATGGACGCGCTGGCACATTGCCTCGAGGCGTACTGTGGATCGTTCTACCATCCGCTTGCCGACGGCATTGCGGTGGAGGGCATGCGGCTCGTCAAGGACAACTTGGTGCGAGCCTATCGTGACGCCGCGGACCTGGAAGCGCGCGCGCACATGATGTCGGCCGCCGCCATGGGTGCCACGGCATTCCAGAAGGCATTGGGCGCCATCCACGCGCTGTCGCATCCGGTCGGTGCGCTGTACGACACGCACCACGGGCTCACCAACGCGGTGTTCATGCCATATGTGCTGGTATTCAACCGTGCTGCCATCGAGCTGAAGATCGAGCGCCTAGCCGCTTACCTCGGGCTGCCGCCGCGCTTCGACGCGTTCCTGGATTGGGTGTCGAAACTGCGCGCCGACACCGGCACACCGCATACGCTCCGGGACCTGGGTGTCGACGACAAGCGCTTCGATCTCATGAGCGAGATGGCGCCGAAAGACCCCACCGCCGGCGGCAACCCGGTACCGCTTGATGTCGCGGCGAGTCGTACGTTGTACGAGCGGGCGTTTGCGGGAAGGGTTTAGCGCTTACCGCGGCAAATCTGTGCGGCCCATCAGGTAGCGGTCGATGGCGTGCGCGGCCTGCCGGCCCTCGCGGATGGCCCACACCACCAGCGACTGACCGCGCCGGATGTCGCCGGCCGCAAACAGCCCGTTGCGGCCCTTGACGCGATAATCGCGCTCGGTGGCGTCGAGCCCCTTGAAGCCCCCGCGCGGCACGATTTCGAGACCCAGCTCCCTCACCAGATCGTTCTCGGTCGGGCCGGAGAAGCCCATCGCGAACAGCACGAGGTCGGCCGGCATCTCGCCTTCGCTGCCGGGAACGGGCTGCAGCTTGTTGTCAACGCGCGTGTACTTGAGTGCCCTCACCCTGCCCTTGTCGCCGGCAAAGCCAGTGGTCGAGATCGAGTATTCGACCTTGGCGCCCTCGGCCTGAACTCGAAGACACACGCAGCTTCAGCGGCCAGTGCGGCCACGACAGTGCCTTCATCTCCTTCTCGGGCGGCATCGGCATGATCTCGAGCTGGGTCACAGACTTGGCGCCCTGGCGGAATGATGTGCCGATACAGTCGGAGCCCGTGTCGCCGCCGCCGATCACCACGACGTGCTTGTCCTTGGCGGTGACCTGCTTGCCCGGGACCTGCTTCTCGCCCGAGACGCGGCGGTTTTGCTGCGGCAGAAACTGCATAGCGAAGACGAGGCCATCGAGATCGCGCCCAGGCGACTTTTCGAAGAAGTCGAACGGCTTCTCCGATCCGCCGGCGAGCAGCACGGCGTCGTGCGCTGCCTCGAGCTCCTTCGCAGTCACGTCCTTGCCAACGTGCACGTTGCAATGGAAGACGACGCCTTCGGCCTCCATTTGCTTCACGCGGCGTTCGACGATGCGCTTCTCCATCTTGAAGTCGGGGATGCCGTAGGTCAGCAGCCCGCCGGGCTTGGCGTTCTTTTCGTAGACGTGCACCTCGTGTCCGGCGCGCGCGAGTTGCTGCGCGGCGGCGAGACCAGCCGGGCCCGACCCGACGACGGCTACGCGTTTGCCTGTCTTGGTTTCGGCCGGTTGCGGCACGATCCAGCCTTCCTCGAAGCCGCGGTCGGCGATGGCGCACTCGATAGTCTTGATGGCAACCGGATTGTCGTCGATGTTGAGTGTGCAGGAGGCCTCGCACGGTGCCGGGCAGACGCGGCCGGTAACTTCCGGAAAGTTGTTGGTCGAGTGCAGGTTGGCCGACGCCACCTGCCATTGGCTGCGATAAACCAGATCGTTCCAGTCCGGGATCTGGTTGTTCACCGGACAGCCGTTGTGACAATACGGAATCCCGCAATCCATGCAGCGTGCAGCTTGTTTCTTGACCTCGGGCTCAGCCAGAGGCTCGACGAACTCGTTCCAATGCTGCACGCGCTCGGCCACCGGCCGATAGGACCGGTCCTTGCGCTCGAACTCCATGAAGCCTGTGGTCTTACCCATGGTCTAACCCGCGACGCGCTTCTGGCGCGGCACGCCGATCTCGATGATCTCGAGGCCGGCCGGATCGGCGGCCTGGTGCTTGGTCATCTCAGCCAGCGCACGACGATAGTCCACGGGCATGACCTTCTTGAACTTGGGCTGATAGGCCGCCCAGTTCTCGAGGATCGTCTGCGCACGTGCCGAGTTGGTGTAATGCGCGTGCCGCGCGATCAGACTGTGCAGGCGCTCGGCGTCGTGGCCCGTCATGTCTCGCATGACGTCGACAAGACCGTGACTCTCCAGATCGCCGCCGCGATCGGTGAGGCGCTGCATCACCTCCTCCTCCGCGGTCACGGGCTCCAGATCGATCATCGACAAGTTGCATTTCTGCTCGAAGCTGCCGTCCTCATCGAGCACGTAGGCGATGCCGCCGGACATGCCCGCCGCAAAGTTCCGGCCCGTGGGGCCGAGCACGACCACCACACCGCCGGTCATGTATTCGCAGCCGTGATCGCCGGTGCCCTCGACCACGGCCATGGCGCCCGAGTTGCGCACGGCAAAGCGCTCGCCCGCAATGCCGCGGAAATAGCATTCTCCAGCGATGGCGCCGTACAGCACCGTATTGCCGACGATCATGCTCTCCTCCGGCACGATGCCCGACTTCGGGTGTGGCCGCACGATCAGCTTGCCGCCGGACAGGCCCTTTCCGACGTAGTCGTTGGCCTCGCCGACGAGATCAAGGGTCACACCATGTGCGGCCCAGGCACCGAAACTCTGTCCGGCCGTGCCCTTGAAGGCGAGCCAGATGGTGTCTTCGGGCAGGCCGGCATGGCCGTTCAGCTCGGCGACCTTGCCAGACAGCATGGCGCCGGTGGCGCGGTCGCGGTTGCTGATGGCGAGATCGGCCTTGACCGGCTTCTTGGACTTCAGCGCGGGCTTGGCCAACTCGATCAGCTTGGTGTCGAGCACCTTCTCGAGGCCGTGGTTCTGGCGCTCGCAGTTATGGATGGCGACACCTTCGGGTGCGTCGATCTTGTGGAACAGGTTCTCGAAGTCGAGCCCGCGCGCCTTCCAGTGGCCGATGGCACGCTCCTTGTCGAGGTAGTCGGACTGGCCGACCATCTCCCTGAAAGTGCGGAAGCCGAGCTCCGCCATGATCTCGCGCACTTCCTCGGCGACGAAAAAGAAGAAATTGATGACGTGCTCGGGCGCGCCCTTGAAGCGTTTGCGCAACTCGGGATCCTGCGTGGCGACGCCAACCGGGCAGGTGTTGAGGTGGCACTTGCGCATCATGATGCAACCTGCGGCAATCAGTGGCGCCGTGGCGAAGCCGAATTCGTCGGCACCCAGCAGCGCGCCGATGACGACGTCGCGGCCGGTACGGACGCCGCCGTCAACCTGCACAGCAATGCGGCCCCTCAGCCGGTTGGCTACCAGCGTCTGGTGCGTTTCGGCCAGCCCGATCTCCCACGGGCTGCCCGCATGCTTGATGGAGGTCAGCGGTGAGGCGCCGGTGCCGCCTTCGAAGCCGGCGATGGTCACGTGATCGGCCCGCGCCTTGGCGACGCCGGCCGCAACCGTGCCGACGCCCACCTCGGAGACGAGCTTCACCGACACGTCGCCCTTCGGGTTGACGTTCTTCAAATCGAAGATGAGCTGCGCCAGGTCCTCGATCGAATAGATATCGTGGTGTGGCGGCGGTGAGATGAGGCCGACGCCGGGCGTGGAATGGCGCACCTTGGCGATGATCTGATCGACCTTGTGGCCCGGAAGCTGCCCACCTTCGCCGGGCTTGGCGCCCTGGGCCATCTTGATCTGCATGACGTCCGAGTTGACGAGATATTCAGCCGTCACGCCGAAGCGCCCGGATGCGACCTGCTTGATGGCCGAACGCATGGAATCGCCGTTGGGCAATGGCTTGAAGCGATCCGCCTCCTCGCCGCCCTCGCCGGTGTTGGACTTGCCACCGATGCGGTTCATGGCGATGGCGAGCGTGGTATGCGCCTCGCGCGAGATGGAACCGAAGCTCATGGCTCCGGTGGCGAAGCGCTTGACGATGGTCTTGGCCGGCTCGACCTCCTCGAGCGGCACGGGCTTGCGATCCATGTCCTTGGCCGTGCGCAGCCGGAACAGTCCGCGCAAAGTCATGAGCTGCTCGGACTGGTCGTTGATTTGACGCGAGTAGTCGCGAAACTTCTGCGGGATCTTGCCGCTCATGGCGTCGGCGACATCCGTGCCGCGTACCGCATGCTGCAGATCGGCGACGACCGTTGGCCGCCACATATGCGCCTCGCCGCGGATGCGGAATGCGTACTCGCCGCCGACGTCGAGCGCGCCTTCCAGATGCGGCACGTTGGCGAACGCCTGGCGATGGCGCTCCGCTGTCTCGCGCGAAATCTGTGCCAGACCGACGCCTTCCACCAGCGTGTGCGTACCGGTGAAAAATTTGCGCACGAACGAGGATTTGAGGCCCACGGCGTCGAAGATCTGCGCGCCGCAATAGGACTGGTAGGTAGAGATGCCCATCTTGGACATCACCTTCAGCAGGCCCTTATCGATGGCCTTGATGTAGCGCTTCTGCGCTTCCTTGAGCGTGATCTTCTCGTCGATTTCGGGCAGCACCTGCTCGATGGTCTCGAACGCGAGGTACGGGTTGATCGCCTCCGCGCCATAGCCGGCGAGCGTGGCGAACTGGTGCACCTCGTGTGCCTCGCCGGTTTCCACGACGAGGCCGACGGAGGTGCGCAAGCCTTGCCGGATTAGGTGGTGATGCACGGCGCTGGTGGCCAGCAGCGACGGCATGGGAATACGGTCCGGCCCCGCGGCACGATCCGACAGGATGATGATGTTGTAGTCCATCGAACGCACGGCTTCCTCGGCCTCTGCGCAGATGACGTCGAGCGCCGGTCCCATGCCGGCCGCTCCCTTCTCGGAGGGATAGGTGATGTCGATCGTCACCGAGGAGAAATGATTGTCTTTGACGAGGCCGATCTGGCGCACGCGCTCCAGATCCTCGTTGGAGAGGATCGGCTGATACACCTCGAGCCGCTTGAGGCGTGAGGTGCCCTCGAGATCGAGGATGTTCGGCCGCGGACCGATGAACGACACGAGGCTCATGACGAGCTCCTCACGGATCGAATCGATCGGCGGGTTTGTCACCTGCGCGAAGTTCTGCTTGAAATAGGTGTGCAGCAGCTTCGGCTTGTTCGACAGGGCCGACAGCGGCGTGTCGGTGCCCATAGAGCCGACAGCCTCCTGGCCGGTCTGCGCCATCGGCGCCATCAGGAATTTGAGGCTCTCCTGCGTGTAGCCGAACGCCTGCTGTAGATCGAGCAGGTTCACGTTCGAACGCTTCTTCGCCACCTTCTTGGTGAGCGGCAGGTCGGATACCTGGATTTGCGCACTCTTCAGCCACTGCTCGTAGGGGTGGCGCGAGGCGAGATCGCGCTTCAACTCGTCATCCGAGATGATGCGGCCTTGCGCGAGATCGATGAGCAGCATCTTGCCCGGCTGCAGCCGCCACTTTTTGGCGATCTGCTCCTCGGGCACCGGCAGCACGCCCGACTCAGACGACATAATGACCATGTCGTCCTTGGTGACGAGATAGCGCGCAGGCCGCAAGCCATTGCGGTCGAGCGTAGCTCCGATCTGACGTCCGTCGGTGAAGGCCATGGCGGCTGGGCCGTCCCACGGCTCCATCAGGCAGGCGTGGTACTCGTAGAACGCCTTGCGCTTGGCGTCCATGCTTTCATGCCCGGCCCAAGCTTCCGGGATCAACATCATGGCGGCGTGCGCCAGGCTGTAGCCGCCCATCATCAGGAACTCGAGCGCGTTGTCGAAGCAGGCCGTGTCCGACTGACCCTCATAGGAAATCGGCCACAGCTTGGAGATGCTGGAGCCGTACAATGGTGAGGCGACAGACGCCTGCCGTGCCGCCATCCAGTTGTTGTTGCCGCGCAGCGTATTGATCTCGCCGTTGTGGGCGACCATGCGGTAGGGATGCGCCAGCTTCCAAGACGGGAACGTATTGGTGGAAAAGCGCTGGTGCACGAGCGCCATGGACGAGGCGAAGCTCGGGTCGGACAGGTCCTTGTAGTACGCCTTCACCTGGTAGGACAGGAACATGCCCTTGTAGACGAGCGTGCGGCTCGACAGGCACACCGTGTAGTGACCAATGTCGCGGCCCTTGTAGGCGTCGTAGATGGCGTTGGAGACGACCTTGCGAATGAGGTAGAGCTTGCGCTCGAACTCATCCTGATCCTTCATCCACTTCGGCCGGCCGATGAAAAGCTGGCGGTGCTGTGGCTCGGTGGCCTTCACAGCCTCCGACAGGCAAGCGTTATCGATCGGCACTGAGCGCCAGCCCAGGAGCTCCAGACCTTCCTCACGAATGATGCGTGCCCACACGCGCTCACAGTGTGCTCTCAGCCGCTCGTCCTGCGGCATGAAGATGTGACCGCAAGCATATTGGCCGATCTTCGGCAGCTTGATCTTGAGGCCTGCGCACTGCTCCTTGAGGAACTCGTGCGGGATCTGAATGAGAATGCCGGCACCGTCGCCCGATGTCGGATCGGCGCCCACGGCGCCGCGATGCTCGAGGTTCTCCAGGATGGCGAGCGCATCGGCCACGAGCTTGTGCGTACCGCGCGCTTTGAGATCGGCGATGAAGCCGACGCCGCAGGCGTCGAACTCGCGCTTGGGGTCGAACAAACCCTGCGCCTCGGGAAACGCAAAGGCAGCTTGCGGCGCGGTCTTTGGCTGCTGTCTCGTCCCAGACATGAGCATCGTCCTCGGGAGCAGGTTGGCCCAGGTGGTTTGTTTCAGGCAGACGCTCCGGCCCCACACGGCGCATTTGGGGCCGCCCTGCCGCGACCCATCCTTTGTGAGCGGGTCGGCCAGGCGGCCTCAATATCGACCATGTGGAGCACTGAGCCACCGGCTCCGACGCTGGCGGTTCACTCCGCGGCCCTGCGCGTCTTCCGGTTTGGACGCGTTGCGGGCCTTGGAACACCAGACGCCGCCTCCAGGCGGTGCTCGTCTACCCTCTTACGCGGACCCCGTTGCGGCCCCCTTTCGCCATGCGCGGCACAAGGTGGGCTCGGCTTCGGCAGCCGGTCCGCATAAAGGACAGGATAGCTGACCTATGCCGCGTTGCAATGAAAATTTGTCGCAGGACGGATAACCGGCGTCCCTCGTTGCGATATTAGAACGGCAGCCGCTTGTTATTGCCCATTCCCCTTGTCGAGCAGCCCGAGCCTGCCCAGAGTGGCGCGCGCAAGCGTGGCCTGCGCGGTGGGTGAGTTCACTGATCTTGGACGCAAATTTTGTGCACAAATCTAGCACACGGAAGCCGAGATGGGCTGCGCAATGCTGAGAGCAAATGCGAACAAACGTGTGCATGTTCTAATCCGTTTCTGTTAGGGACATTGGAGAGCATTTGCGTTTTCAATCACATAGGTTTTGTGTCGCGCCCATGATGGATTGGATGTTTTCCGTCGTAAGCTCAATAGCTTAGCTGTTGTCGTGCACAGGGCGTGCACACGGAATCGCAATCGAATTCGCCAGCGAGAACCAATCTCCGCGCTGTCGATTGATCGATCGTTGACCGGCGATGCCTTGGACGGCCTGTTGTTAGTGCTCAGTGTTTGGGAGGCGAACATAAATCGGTGACGTTCACGCGCGCCATAGACAGATTTGGGCGCTGCAGCCTGCTAATCAATGACTGCACACCAAAGGAGCAGCGCTTGGGCGCATCTGCTTCCAGGAAGGGGCGGGCTGGCGCGCGCTGAGGAACTTCGCGGATGGGGCATGTCCGACTAGGCAGACTATCGACTAGCAGGGACTGGCAGCAGGTCGTCGCACTTCTCCGACAAGACGCGCCGCTCGACGTGATCGCGGCCGGCGCATCGAGCGCGGCTGATAAAAATCTTGATACCGCAGCTTCAGATTACGGTTTCAACCGGGTCTGCTGGCTGCTCGCGCAGATCCCCCTTGCTGCACGCTCACCCGATTTTGCCGAAGGCCTGCGAGGATTGGGGCTTGAGGTTGGCCAAGCACCGGATCTGTTCGAGATCGCCGGAGCGTTTTCCAATGCCGTCGACCGTCATGTCGACAGCGCCCACCAACGCACCACGATTTTGGGGAAATGGCGCAACTTGCCGCCACTGAAAGCCTCTGTTCGGTGGCAAGTCGCTTCCTTCCCGGCCTGTTTGCGGCAACGCCCAACGATGTCCAACGCGCCATTGGCCGATTGGCGAGTGGCAACGCGTTTGGCGAACTGGCGCATGACTTCTTCTCTCGGTTGACCCGCAGGCATCTCGACTATTTTCTCAGCCGCGAACTCGCGAACCACATCGGCATAGGCTACCGCTTCGCAACGGTTGCCGATCGCGTCAATTTCGATTCAGCCCTGGAACTCCATTGCCGCGAGGCAGCACGCATCGTGCGCGAGTTTTCTGGCGGCTGGTTTGGAAAGGCAGCCTACCAGCGTGGGGCCGTGACTGAAACTGATGCGGGGCGGTACGCAGCCTACGCACTAAAGAAGATCAGGGCTGAGCTACGGAGACGACGGGGCGCCAGTGACTAGGCACCTCATTCTATGCGGCGGTCTGGCACCAGCCTCAGGCGAAACAGGCAAACGGCTGGATCTCGCGATCACGGAGCAGCCCGGCGGCATAGACTTGCGCGTTGAGCAGTTGAGCAGAAAATTGGTTGCTGACATTCCCGACGCTCTTACTGACCTGCTGGAGATCGCCGCATACATTTACGCGGCAGACAGCCAAACCAGCCGCGGCGGCGAATATATGCACCGCCTCGGCGCAGATTGGCGCCGCCACTTTAAATTCGTCATCCCGGTCCGCAGGCCGCAGTTGTGGTCATCGCCGCCGATCTGCAATGCCTTGGCTGAAACGATCGGGTTCCTCTCAGATGATAGTTACGAGTTTCGCTTCGAAAACCTCAACCACGCTCCCGAGTGGCAACGCTATTTCGACTTTGGGGCCGACCAAGGCAGCGTTTTTGCTCCTGATGATATCCTCCTTTTCTCCGGTGGGCTCGACTCGTTTTCAGGCCTCCTCGACGAGATCGCCGGTCGGCGTCGCGTGGCCCTGGTGTCACACAGGTCTTCGCCGAAGGCTTTTGCTGATCAAGACAGGCTGCTTAAGCATCTGGAGTCTAGAATTGGCTCGCAGCAGGTGCTGCATGTGCCAGTTCGTTTGACGCTTGCTACGGGCCTATCAAGCGAATTGACACATCGGACGCGTTCGTTTCTTTACGCATCATTAGGTTTCGTCGTTGCGCAAATCTTTGGCCGAAAGCGCTTGCGGTTCTATGAGAACGGCGTCATCAGCTTGCACTTTCCCATCTCGGCGCATGTGTTGGGCGCGCGCGCTACCCGCTCGACGCATCCGCGTGTTCTCAACGGGTTCACGGAGATCTTCTCGCGATTGATCAACGCATCCTTTGAGGTGGAGAATCCTTTTTTCTGGAAAACCAAGACGGAGGTGGTGCACTCAATCATAAGACACGGATTTGCGGATCTCATCGCACTGACCCGCAGTTGCGCCAACGTTCGAGGACAAACCGTCATGCATCCGCACTGCGGCTACTGCTCGCAGTGTATTGATCGGCGGTTTGCCACGTTGGCGGCCGCCGCTGAGGACCGGTGCGATCCAAAGATCGATTATGGAGTGG
The DNA here is from genome assembly GCA_963840425.1 of uncultured Alphaproteobacteria bacterium. Taxonomy (GTDB): domain Bacteria; phylum Pseudomonadota; class Alphaproteobacteria; order Rhizobiales; family Hyphomicrobiaceae; genus CADEFX01. The sequence continues at coordinate 310,808 of CAWIYZ010000002.1, forward strand.
ACCTGTTCGAAGGACCCCGCGCTCAGTTCGAACAAGTCTCGATGCTAGCATCGTATGTATCGACGGTGAGCATGATCGAGATCATGAGCGACCGAGCATTCTTCGCCAAGTTCGGAGAGGCAGCGAGGGCTTATCGCTACCTGAGTGAATCGGCGCCTGTGGCAGGTGAGAAAATGTTTCATCTCTACAAGCGCCACGCGGTGAGCGTGTGTGAGGTTCTGGACAAGGAAATTGCCAACAACGCTTCTAGGATCCGCGGCAACCTGCTTCCCCCGAGTTGTCTTCTGATGATCGCGGCCAGTCAACGCGCAGGGCAAATTAAGCGGGCAATTCTAGACGAAATCTCACAACATTCGAGCGTAGCATATGAGGGCTTAGGCAGTCTTGACGTGGGTGGGCGGCAAAGCGGCTTGATCCTCAACGTCGCGTTCGACGAGGCGGGTAGGCGGGTTGTGATAGAGGGGCTAGGGCACATTTCAGGTGCTTCCTACGATCTCCTGGAGGCCCTCCGCCCCTCCTTCCGCCGCGCCAGGGAAGCGGAGTTACGGCCTGAAAGGCATCCCTTCTTGAAAGCAAGCGAGCTTGCTCAATACCTCAATCTTGACGAGCCAAGCTTGCGCAAGCGGGTTAGCCGTTTTCGAAACGAAGAATTGATGAGCCTATGCAACTTTGCAGGTCATTCACTTCCAGAAGATGCCATCATTGAGAACCTTCCATGGCACGGCTACCGGCTGAACCCATTCCACATTCGGCTCGTGGCACTCTCACAACGCATAACAGATTGCGCCGTACCCTCCGTGACTTGTGACTTGAAGCCAAAAGCAGAAACCGATGCCGAACTCATAGCCCCGACAATGAGCGCATCAAGCACAGGTATCTACACTACCTGCGCGAGGCCAAGCGCCTGAGCGAGCATTCAGTCGACGCCGCGGCGGCATCCCTCAGCAAGTTCGAAGCCTACACGGGATCTCGTGACTTCAAAAGGTTTCATATCCAACAGGCGATCGCTTTCAAGCGCCGATTGTCTGAGGACGTCAGTTGCCGGACCGGCGAACGGCTGAGCGGCGCGACCATCCTCTCCACACTCAATGCCCTGCGCGCGTTCTTTCAGTGGCTGGCCATGCAACCGGGCTACAAGTCGCGCATCAGCTACGCGGATGCCGAGTATTTCACGCTGCCAGAACGGGAGGCACGATCTGCGAAAGTGACATTGGAGCGGCCGGTCCCAAGCATCGAGCAGATCCTGCATGTCTTGCGGCACATGCCGGCCGAAACCGACACGCAGCTGCGCAACCGCGCCGTAATTGCTTTCACCTTGCTCACCGGCGTGCGCGACGGCGCCGCTGCATCGTTGAAACTGAAACACGTCGATAGCATTGAAGGCAAGCTCCTGCAGGACGCGCGCGAGGTCAGGACAAAATTCGCGAAAACATTCACGACCTGGTTTTTTCCCGTCGGGGATGAGGTACGCACGATTGTGGATGAGTGGGTGAGTTTCCTGACGACCGTAAAGCTGTGGGGGCCCGCAGATCCGCTCTTTCCAGCAACCCGGGTTGTGCTGGGTCCCGATCACCAATACACGGTCGACGGCCTTTTGCGCGCGCACTGGTCCAATGCCACGCCGATACGCGCCATCTTCAAGCAGGCGTTTACCGCGGCTGGTCTGCCCTATGCCAACCCACACTCCTTCCGCAAGACGTTAGCCCTGCTGGGAGAGCGCCTTTGCCAGACGCCTGAGGAATTCAAGGCCTGGAGCCAGAACCTCGGCCACGAGCAGGTGCTCACGACCTTCTCCAGCTACGGCAATGTGCGTGGAGACAGACAAGCCGAGCTCATTCGGCGTTTAGGTCAGAAAAGCCAGCCACCCACTTTCGATCGCGTCACCATCGACCGCGTCATGCAAGCTCTGAAAGGTGCCAACGCCGGCAATGCGTGACGAGGCTGGCTAGCCGCCAGGGGTGGCAAATATTGGGAGCCAGCGTGAGACCATGAAGCGCTTCTTCAAGCGCCGTAAGCCGAGGGAAGCGCTCGATGCCATTGCGTACATGGCGACGGGAAGCCAGCCAGCGCAGAGAATCCTGCCAGCCAATCGATGGCAAACCGGTGCGAACCGGTTCAAATTTCATCGCAGCACCATGTCCGGCTTGGCATTCGGCCGAAGATCATGCTGTCGCCCTGCTGCAGTGGATGCAGGGACCTGGTGGACGCGTTGGCGAGGTTCCTGCCAGCGAGCTGATGAAGGCGCATACAGAGATGTGTGCCGAGCACTTCTGGGAACCGGTTCCATGGATTCCGGTAGCCAAGGCTCTTAGGAGGCTACTCGGCGATCCCAAGCACCGCTATGCCTCGCGCAACTCACGACGGGTAGTCGTTTATCATATACCGCAAAGTGGGGTTATCGATAAGGCAGTCGACTAGCGCACCTGCTTTGGGAGCAGGGAGCCGCAGGTTCAAATCCTGCTGCCCCCGACCAATACTTAGCCCTCACAGGAGAACAGCGGCGGACCGATTGGCGGACCGATTGCGCTGTGAAGTGAGCGCCGGCATGGGGATAACGACCTTCCCCGTCTCTCCAGGCTGCTATCCTTGCGACATGGACACCCCGACGAGCCGCGACATGTCGCGACCGGTCGCGACAGGCAGCGACACGGATTACACTCTGTCGCTGGAGGAAGTATCAGAGCGCTATGCACGAGCCGGCCACCCTCGCACGCTACGAACACTTCAGCGTTATTGTGCCAGTGGGCACCTCGACGCGCAGAAGATGGCCACGGCGATCGGTGACAAGTACTTGGTAACGCCGCAGTCTGTCGCGTGGCACATCGCACAAATCGAGGAACTTGCTCCGCTCGACACTGTCGCGGCTAGCCGCGACCTGTCGCGACCATCGCGACACCTGTCGCCCCACAACAAAGCCCTCCAATCAATGAGGCACCACCCCCGACAGGGCACGACATGCCACGACAGGGGCGACAGAAGAACCGATGTCGTCGCACTATGTCGCGCGGCTCGAAAGGGAAGTGGATCAGCTTCATGATGATCGCGATTTTCTTCGCGACCAGATCAAGACCAAAGACGTGCAGATCGCCGCACTCCTTGAGCGCGATCACGAGACGAATATGCGTCTCCCACCAGAACTCACCGTGTCGGTCCTCTGCTTCTTGGAGGACGGTTCGCAACGCGGCAATCACTGCATCAACGTCTTTCGACATGGCTCAGTTTCCCCAAACGCACGCGGCATCCGCGGCAACCACCCTCGCCTTACTTCTCTTGCAAGGTCTGTACGTATTTGACGAGCGCGTCGATCTGCGCACGCGCTCGTTGCTCGACGATCTTGGGACGGTCGCCGGATTCCGCTGCTCTGTAGCGGTCTCCCCAGACGGGCATCTCACGCGATCCATGCGCGGCAACCGCTGCGCGCCCGTCAATCATTTCCGCCACCTTCCTGGTTGGAAATCTGCCGCCATGTGCCTTGCTGATCTGCGTCAGGTCGGCGGGACGTGTTTTAAGCGTCTTTGCCAGCGTTCCATCACCTCGCCCGTCAACGCCGTGGCATGCCATGCAGGCGAGCTCGTATTCGATGATGCCCAAATGTTCGTCCTGCGCGCTTGCCGCGCTTGCTCCTGCACATGCGAGCGCGAGCGCCAGCATCCGCAGCACCGGCCTTGTGGCACGTTCTTTACGACTACCCACAGGCGCAACCTCCCTACTTCCCGATCATGCTCGTCGCGCCGCCCCTGTCGTGCTCTCCGCGCGTCTTCGGCCCGTACGCGACGCAATCCTTTATGACGCTGGCGGCCTCCATCAGCTCTCGATGGCTGCCGTAGGGAGCGCTCTCAAAGAATGTGCTGAAAGGCTTGCGCCTCGCGTCGAACACCACGATGACCCTGGCTGGACCGTTCGCGCTCTCGTAGCCATACACGATCGCGTTCTCGCCAAGACTGAAGCTGCCTGGATGGCCCTCGAACGCTTCAGCGGCGCACGTGCGCCCCTCGTCGAGCGAGAGTTTTGCGCCCTCATCCGCGCATGCGGCGAGTAGCGCCACGAGGAGCACTGTTAGACCACGCCCCATAGAACTCCAGAAGCTGCGGTCAGCACCGCGGCCAGAGTAGTTCCCAGTACCCATGACCGCTTCTGCACGTGTTCCTCCATACTCACCGGCGCCAGGGCGCAATACACAAATTTATGTCTCTAGGATGCCCGCCGAACGCGCTTTGACGCGCATCAATATGCAATGTTGTGAATGTGATCCCTGTTCGCGCGGCGATAGACCTCGGGTCATGTTCCGTGACCCAACGGCCGAAAGCGAAAACCCAGCACGCGACGGCATAAGGTCCACGCGGCAGAGACGGCTTTAGCGACGAAGGCCGTCCCGAGCGCTGCGACGTCGCACGTTATCATGAGCCTCCCCCCAATTTCACGAGCCCATTCCTGTCGATGATGGTGATGATGCCCCGTCGAGCGTGGCGGATGAGACGTGACCGTCCATAGCGCTTGTACCGTGACGGTCACAGCGGGCCGCTGCACACCGAGAATGATCGAGAGAATCTTATGATCCCTTGTCTATGTGCGCCGGCGATTTTGGAGATCCACAGACTGAATTCGCGCCGGCTATCGCCCGCGTTGGCCTTGCCCAGACTAATATTCGTTCCACGTAATCATGCGTTATTTTGTCTTCCCCATGACCTCGTCCCACTTTTCTCCGAGGTCCTTCTTGATTTCATCCACTCAATCCAACCCGAATCTGCGACTGAACCACGTCTTCATGAGATGCGTCAGGGTCGCATAGCCCAGCAGGATCAAGCAGAGCGGGATCCAATAGCCCAGCGGCAGCGGGACGAACCCAAGGTGGCGCCGAACCATGTGAAGGGCAGGATGACACCCAATCGCTCGCAATGATCAGGCTGGTCGCAATCATCGGCGCACTGGCTCGGCTTTCGAGGAACGGCACCTTGGCCGTGCGGATGATGTGGATGATGAGCGTCTGGGTGAGCAGGCTCTCGACGAACCAGCCGGTCTGGAACAGCGCCGGCTTGTCCCACGCCTGAAACATGGTCAGCAATGATGAAGAAGGTGACGTAGTCGAAGATCGAACTGATCGGACCGATCAGAAATACGAACTTCGTGAGGTTGGCGAGGTCCCAGCGCCGAGGAACTGGCGAGATACTCGTCGTCGACATTGTCGGTGGGGATCGTGGTCTGCGAGACATCGTAGAGAAGGTTGTTCGTCAGCACCTGGATCGGCGCCATCGGCAGGAACGGAAGGAAGATGCTGGCTCCGATCACGCTGAACATGTTGCCGAAACCGGAACTCGCTCCCATCTTGATGTACTTGGTGATGTTGCCGAAGACCTTGCGTCCCTCGATCACGCCGTCACCGAGCACTGCCAGGCTCTTCTCGAGCAGAATGATGTCGGCTGTTTCCTTGGCGATGTCGACGGCGCTGTCGACGGAGATGCCGACATCGGCGGCCTTGAGCGCAGGACCGTCATTGATGCCGTCGCCGAGGTAGCCGACGACGTGTCCCTTTCGGTGCAGGGCGTCGATGATTGCAGCCTTCTGCGACGGCGAGACCTTTGCGAACACGGCGGCGGTCTCGGCCAAGTTCGCCAGTGCGGTAGGGGACAGTGCTCGAGCTCGTGACCAAGGACAATCCGGTCCACAGGGAGTCCGACGTCGTGACAGATCTTCCGCGCAGATGATGTCGTTGTCGCCGGTGAGGATCTTCACCTGAACGCCACGCGCTTTCAGGGCAGCAATGGCCGGAGCGGCCGTTTCCTTCGGAGGGTCAAGGAAAGCGATGTAGCCAAGCAGCGTCAGGTTCTGTCTCGTCCGCAACGGAATATGCTGCCTGCTCTGGCGGCATCTCCTTGAAAGCAACCGCGATCACCCGGAAGCCGTCCGCATTGAGCTTGGCCGTCGTCTCCTTGGCCTCGGCAAAATGGCTCTCGTCGAGAGCCCCCACGTCATCATTGACGGCATAGCGCGTGCAGACCGCGAAGACTTCCTCGACCGCACCCTTGCAGATGAGGATATGGGCCTTGTCATCACGCTCGAGAACGACGGACATTCGTCGGCGCTCGAAGTCGAAGGGGATCTCGTCGATCTTGCGGAAGTGCTCTTCGGCCTTCAGCTTGTCCTTGAGCTCGACATGGTCAAGAACTGCAACATCGAGCAAGTTCTTGAGACCGGACTGGTGAAAGCTGTTGAGATAGGCGTATTCCAGAACGCGATCGGACTCCTCGCCGCGCAGATCGAGGTGGCGCTTCAGGATGATCTTGTCTTGCGTCAGCGTCCCGGTCTTGTCGGTGCACAAGACGTCCATGGCTCCGAAATTCTGGATCGCATTGAGGCGCTTGACGATGACCCTCCTCTTCGACATCGCCATCGCGCCCTTGGCTAGGTTGACCGTCACGATCATGGGCAGCATCTCCGGCGTAAGCCCCACGGCCACGGCCACTGCGAACAGCAAGGCCTCGAACCAATTCCCTTTGCTCAGGCCGTTGATAAGAAACACAAGGGGGACCATGATGAGAATGAGCCCGAGCATCATCCAGGTGACCCTGGTAACCCCCTTGTCGAAGCTCGTCAGCTCGCGCCGCTCTGCGATCGTGGCGGCGACCTGGCCAAAGGCCGTCCTGGCACCGGTGAGCACCACGACACCACAGCCGACCCCACTGACGACAGCACTGCCCATGAAGCAGATGTTCGGGAGATCAAACAGCGTTTCCGCGCTCCCGACGTGGGGTTGAGCATGCTTTTCCAGCGGCATGGCCTCGCCGGTCAGCGTCGATTGGTTGATAAATAGGTCCTTTGCTGAGATCAGTCTCAAGTCGGCAGGGATCATGTCGCCGGCCGACAGCAGCACGATATCTCCCGGTACGACCTGCCCGATCGGAACGTCCGTTTGTGCGTGCTCGCCCCCACTCCCAGGCCGGCGAACGGTCGCATTGTTCTCCACCATGCGCCGTAGCGCCTCTGCAGCCCTGGTGGAGCGATGCTCCTGAAAGAAGCCCAGAGAGACACTGAGGAGGACCATGATGGCAATGACGATTGCGGCTCTGGCGTCGCCGATGAAGTACGACGCTGCCGCGAGTGTTAGGAGAAGCACGTTCAGAGGGTTGACCGAGCGGCTGAGGATTTCGCCGAGAACCGTGTGGCGGGCCTCATGAGCGACCTCGTTGGGGCCGACCGAGTGCAGCCGCACCTGTGACTCAAGCGCAGGCAGACCACTTGCCGAGCTGCCAAGCCGCTTCACCGCCTCCTCAGGCGACAAGCGCGCAATTCCGCCCAAGGCAACGCTGCTTTCAACAGAAGCGGGTGCTGGGTTCGTCGACCGTGGCTTGAACCACTGGAAGATGGTCGCGCTGGCCTTGAGCGGAATGACGCGAACTCCAATTTTGAGGCCGGAATGGGCCTCAGATCATTGCGCGATGAGCAAGCGATCGAATGCAGGCGCTACTGGGTCAGCGAGCCGAATTGTCACCGCCCGCGCCACACCCACAGCACTACGAGCGCACCGATAAGCGCCAGAAGGTATTGCATGAGCGGCAACGGCAGTAGCTCAAGCACTACACCAATGTGGAATCCGATGAAGGCCCCAGCGATCCCCACGAGCGCGGTTGTGATGTCAGTGTGTCGGGTGCCAGCGATGTTGCGCGCGAACCACCCCTGTCCGTAGCGATTAGAAACCAAACCCGCTACGATGCCGATAATCACGATGATGATCAGATGCGCCAGTGCCGTATTGATGATCGGCATATGGTCCTCCCTGTGCTTCGATTTCCTTCGTATCACGAACAGCAGGCTGCCTTGCGCCTGCTCAAATGGGGCGTCGCAAAATTAATGGTCATAGGTTCCGCTCCAATGCAAAAAGCCCCGCGCAACGGCGGGACGATGTTCTTCGGCGATGTCAGGGACGCGCACAGGTGCGCGCCGATTAAAACACACAGAGAGGTGCCATGAGAATAGCGATGACGACGAAGTGACTCCGAGCAATCTAGGGCGCGGGTTGTGCTATTCGGCAGTTTGAGCCAGCCAAGAAGAAGACCCACCCGACATGGTGGGCCAAGTGGCGATGGTGCGCCGAATCAATACCCTTCTACGTAGCGAATGGCAGGGTGATCCCATTGGGCATGCTGATGGCATCGAATGTTGCGATGAAAATGCATTCCTGCGACCCGATACCGATGATAGTGACACCAATTTAGCTCCCCGGCGACGATGATGCTCGGTACTACGATCCATCGCCACCGGCGGCCGGAACGCCAGCGCCGGTCAGCCTGCCGAGCAACCCTTGGCGGTCGCGACTTGGCAATTGACGGTTTCCTTTCCTGTGCAAACGGTGCTTTCCTCGCGCCGGGCGGAGCCCGCCGGACTGTCATTTCGCGAGATCTCGGTTTCAGGCTCTGGCTCTTGCTGCCGACGGTCCGTTGACCTGACGCACGCCCTGAGTCCTTTGGCGCTTGCCCTGAAGAATGGACGCGCCCGCTTTCCTGGGCAGATGTTGCTGCAGAGGTCAAGGATAGGGTCCCCGCTGCAAGGAAACCGATCGCAACAAGAACTCCAATGCACGTACTACTCTTCATGGCTTGTGTCCCCCGGATGGCGTTTGGACGCCAGATTAGCCCCCGGATGGTGCCGGCTTTGATCTCCGTCAAAATAGGATGCTCGGAATGAGGTTGGCTCGTGGGCTGTCGGCGCCTGCTAGGGGCGTCGGCTAAGTCTCTGCTCAGAAGGTTCCAGCGGCGGGTGCGTGCAGGTCAGGTCTACCGCCGACTAAAGCTGATCGCCTTAGCGACCAAGACGAAACCTTCCGCCTGTGCCACCTCCGAACTCCTGCATTGCAGCGAATGACCTTAATGCCTTTACCCGCCGGCAAGGCAAATCGGGGGCTGACCATGTTGGCCATATACCCGACGATCCTGGTGTTCACGTCAGTCCCGACGCTTGCGGGCCTCCAGCTCGCGTTCCACATGAGCCAAGTCGTCGTCGATCAGCGGTGCATACTTGTCGCGCAGCCGCGTGAATTCTTGCAGACGTTTTCGAGCTCAGCGTCGGACATGTGATCGAGCTGAACCAGCCCAGTTCTTGCTCCTTCGACGCCGCGCAACAGTTTGTCAAGTTTTAGAGTGAGGATTCTCGTCTCTCAATTCTGAGTGTTCTGGATCAGGAAAACCATCAAGAATGTGATAATCGTCGTGCCGGTGTTGATGAAGAGCTGCCAGGTGTCCGAGTACTTGAAATAGGGCCACGTAATGCTCCAAGTGCGCCGCAGCATGATAGGTTGCAACGGATCGAGCCGAAGGATTCTTTGCGGCAACTGGAGCCGTCATCACACATGGCGGGACGATGGCGAGCTACGCGCAGGGCCCAGATCAAATCCAGATGCCGCCGTTCGAGACGTCCCGCGATGGGGAGAGCTACTACGCGACTCCCGTGCACGAATGCACCGCTGGATGAAGCACCCGTCACGCCTTGACCGGGAATTCGCAGGAAGCACTGGGGGGCGGAAGGCTACTCGATGGAAGAGCTTGTCGCCGAGCTGGCGCCGCGTTCGTGTGCGCTGATCTTGCCATCACGCCGGGGGTGCGGGACGATCACGCGTCCTACATCGCCTCGTGGCTCAAGGTGCTCGAAGACGACAAGCGCGCCGTGTTCGCCACGGCCTCGCATGCGCAGAAGGTGGCGGGATATTTGAGCGGGCTGCAGAAGCCGCTCGAAGCGGAACAGGCGGCGTAGCGCCCGCGCCCGCAAAGCCGTAAGCTGCGGACAAGCAAACCCGCAGCGGAGCGCGCCATGAAAGGCTTTATCGCCGATATCGAAGACCTCACCGAGGAAAATACCGACTTCCGCCGCGTCCTTTACACCGGCAAAAAGATGCAGCTCGTCCTGATGGCGCTGCAGCCGGGCGAGGAGATCGGCGAGGAAGTGCACGAAGACCGCGACCAGTTCTTCCGCATCGAGGAGGGGGAAGGCGAAGTCGTGATCGACGGCAAGCGCACGCCCGTTGAGGAAGACCACGCCATCATTGTCCCCGCCGGAGCGCGGCACAACCTGATCAACAGCGGCGACGAGCCACTGCTTCTTTACACCCTGTATACCCCGCCCGAGCACCGCGACGGCCTTGTGCAGAAGACAAGGAGGGACGCGGAAGGGCAGGAGGAGCATTTCGACGGCAAGACGACCGAGTAGGGCGCGGGCTCGAGGTATTCCGCATCACTCCGCAGCCGGAAACGAACAATTCCGCCTCCTCACGGACGATGTGCGGAACCGCGGACCTGACGACGCGTTGCGCTCCGGCAAGGCTGCAACCGCTGCAGCCCAAGGAGATTCCCATGACACAGCAGAAATCGGGCTACGGGCAGGACCACGCGCAGAGCACCGCCGACACGGCCAAGGACCGCCTGCGCGATATGGCCGACGCCACGGCCGGCAAGGTCAAGGAAGTCGCAGGCGACGCCCAGGAGATCGCCGGAAAAGTCGCGCACCAGGCGCGCGAATACGGCGAGCAGGCGCAGAAAGCCGTGAAGCAGGTCAAGCCCTTCGTTGAAAAATCGCTGAAGGAGCAGCCCATGGCAACGCTCGCCGGCGCTGCCGTCCTTGGCTTTGTCCTCGGCGCTCTCTGGAAGAAATAGGGCCGCGCCCTTGCGCCGGCTTGTGCCTGCGCATGGCGAACGCAGCATCGCATTCGCGATTGCCGGGTCAGATCAGCCGCTCGACCGGGTGGCTGCGGATGAGCACGTCCTCCTGCCTGAAGTCTTTCATGAACTGCTTTCGCAGCGCGGAAACTATGCGCGGTCGAGCGCCTCCGCCATGACCTCGATCACGACAATATCCTCATGCTCGGTCCCGCCGCGGTTTGTCCAGCGGCCCTCGGTGGGAGCGCGTGAAGCTCGTCACACCGCCGAACCGCTCCGTCTGGCGCTGCGCCGGCGGGTCGTAGAATTCGGCAGCAAAGCGTTCGCGCTGTCATCCTGCAGCGGCAGCTGGATCTGAATCAGAAACATGGCTGCGCTGTGTGTGCCCAGGTTCGGAAAGTGCCTATGTCAGTCGTGCGAGCGCCATCTGAGATGCGCCAAATCTTGCAGCCAACTGGCATTTGAGCCGCAGGGTACGCGCACGCGCGGGCGATTTGAAAGGGTTCCTGAACTAATCGTGTGTTGCCGAGTTTAACCGCCAGGGCGCGCGCGACGCCTGTTGCGCCGCTTCAGGGATTTCCTGCGGACCTCTACGCGCATTCTGAGATGAATTGGAGTGCTGGGCATGTTCGGCTTCGTGCGCTGGATCAGACGTACCAATGGGCGAAGAGTAATGTGTGGACGACGCCCACGTTGCAAGGGAATTCTGACGTAGCTGCTTGCGGTCGGGTGCAAGTCATGTGTCCGGCCTGTTATCGCGGCGCATGACCGCTGGCCCTGATGTGATCCGCGGATCAGATCCCAATCAAGAGTACGGGCTCGAAGCCCATTTACACTTACGGATTGTCCTGATCGACGGCTCGACCGTTTCGCATCACGTCATCATCACCCTCGCAATTCGTTGCGTCGCACCTACGTCACCTGACGCACGCTTTGACAAGGCTCTTAAGCCGCCGCGAGCGCCGGCGCCCGATAGGTCTCTCGCTTGACCAAAATGGCCCATGCGATGCGCGCCATCTTGTTGGCCAGCGCGACCGCAACCACCTTGGCAGGCTTCTTGGCCAGCAGCTTCATCACCCACGGGTGCTTGTGGGGATGCGTTCGCGCCTGCTGGATAACCGATGTCGCCCCAATAACCAGTAGTCTCCGCAGATAGCGATCACCCTGTTTCGAAATACCACCCAACCGCTCCTTGCCCCCAGTTGATCTCTGCCGAGGAACGAGTCCGATCCAAGCAGCGCACTCCCGTCCGGTTTTGAAGAAGGATGGATCGGTGATGGTTGCGGCGATCGCGGTAGCCCCAAGAACACCGACACCGGGAATGGTCTCGAGCCGTCGGCTCCGGTCGCTCGCGCGATGCTGCGCGTGGATGCTGCGCTCGAGCTCTCCGATCTGCCCCTGCAATGCAGCTAGCTGCGAGACAAGCGCCTGCAAGGCTTGCCTCATCGGCTCGGGCAGTTGCGTGGTCTTAGTGGCGCCGGTCACGATCCCGACCAGCCCATTCAGGCCGTCCACTCCCTTCGCCGCGACCATGCCGAGTTCGGCTAGGTGAGCGCGCAGCGCATTGATGAGCTGCGTGCGCTGACGGATCAGCAGATCCCTGCTCCGGTGCAGCATAAGAGCGGCCTGCTGATCAATCGTCTTGATCGGCACGAACCGCATACTAGGACGCGTCACGGCCTCACAAATCGCTGCCGCATCAGCCGCATCGTTCTTGGATCGCCTGACGTAGGCCTTGACGTAGCTCGCGGGCATCAGCCGCACCCTATGGCCGAGCTTTGTGAGCTCGCGCGCCCAATGATGGGCGGTCGCGCAGGCCTCGATGCCCACAAGGAACCGTCTTTGCGGGGGGGTGTGGCCTGCCGCATCGACGCCGTGTGCCTGGAACACGTTCTTGGCGATATCCAATCCAATCGTGCTAACTTGCATGTGGATGACCCCCTCAGGTGATTCGCTCTCCAACGATCACCCTTTGGCACATTCGATGCCGGGAGCGGGCGTCGTCCACCTCATCAAGAGTGGCGCGGAATTAAACCCCTTCTGAGGTACGTGGGTTGGTGGAAGGTGGCGCATTTCAGAGCTTCAATTGAGCTCTGACGCTGCTTGTAACCCGTACCGCCGCCTTCCACTCGCGTCTACTTCTCGAATATGGCCCTGCGGGCATTGATGCGTGCTACGCTCTCGGCATCAATTAAAAAAAGAGAGCACACAAAAAGGCTTCTACGCATTGCAAGCCCGGTGTCTCAAGCCCGGCTTCAACGCCATTGGAGGGAACATGCCCAAGAAGGCAGTGAAGGCGACCGCACCGGTCGACAATCTGAACGCACTACTGAGAGCTGGAGCGCTGCGACGTCTCCAAGGCAACGTCCCGGCAAAACCAATCGCCAAACAAGCGAAGAGCCGAGGGAAGAGGCGCTAGCCAGAGCCAAGCCGAGGAGCGCATGGTCAGTCTTTCGTTAAACCGCACCCCGCGAATTCGATGCAAGTTGCAACAAAATCATCGCCTCTCGTTGCTACACTTTGATCCACCGCCGACGCTTCCCCTCGGACGGCGGATTCCTCCTCCACCTAAGGCGCCCCTTCGCTCCGGGCGCCTTTCTTTTTGTATCGAATGCCAAGCAGATCCCCGGAAAGCGTGGGCCGTATAGGCCTCGTCACGAATAAAGAGGCGCCCGACGGGGAGCAGGGCGCCTCACGTCCCAAATAGGCAGGGGACTACACGCTGATCTCGCGGAGCGATAGAAGTCCTCCGCGCCGCCGCGTCTGGGGAAAAGACGATCTGACGGACGTGCTCACGCTAATAGACACCATGAGCAAAATCCGCGCACCAACCTACATCAGTAAGCGTACCATTTCTTCGGTATTCTCGCGTGATGACCTGCTTGGACCACGCGATTTGAATCTGGCCGAGCCTTATGGACTGTAGAAATTCCCCCGGTCTACAGTTCAAGAAGCTGATGCACTGGGTTTGTGCCGGCCATTACGGGGTCGCTTAGGCCGCGAGGGCGATCGCTATCGTTGAGGGCTGAGGATGGATTCGCGCTGGAACCCCTTGCGCGCGATGATCTGGGGCGCCTGCATCGGCGCTCTTGTTGCGACCTTCGATCTGGTCGGACATTGGGACTTGTCCGAAGCCGCCTCCCAGTTGGGCCAGATCGCTGGCTCGGTTATAGGTGGCGCGATACTCTTCGGCTTGGCTACGGTCATCCGCAACTGGGTGCGCAAGGTCTGAATGAACCAAGGAGCGCCAACGCTGGGGCGCTTGGAGCGCTGCTTGGTCCCTCCATCGTCCCCCTCACACGACAACGTCCTGAACGGCGCTCTATTCTGAAACAATTCATAAAATCCCGAGCGCGGCGGCGGCTTGCATCAGGGCATGATCTTTGAGACGGCGATGCTCAGCTTCGAGGGTGGACCTAGACCTATTGCAAGGCTCGGCCACCCGACTGCAAGACCGGTTCGACCTCGCTCGGTCATATCGGCGGGGCGCAGTCTCTACCCGTCGACACAAGACAAACGGGGCCACCTAAGGCCCCGTCGTCCATGTCGTGTCCAAGTCACGCCGTTTGCGGCTGCGAGGGGAAACATCACGACGTGCCCCGGTACAGCCATGGACGCCGCGCCGGGGAGCCGCAGAGTCTCACGGCGGAGTCACGGGGACCACCCGCCGGATGAAGGCAGGGTAAAGGGCGATGCTTTGAGACGCCGGCCGCAAACGGTAATCAGAGGTGATTTGCCTCTGGCTGGCATCCTGCATCTCGGCCGCCTGCGGCTGCGCGGGCCGCGTGGCGCCCAGTTCGAGTTCACGCTGGCGGCCACCGCACAGAACCTGCGCCGTCTCGCGAAGCTGATGGCGCGCCCCCCGCCCATGGTCACCGCGTGTGTTGCGTGAGCGTCGGCTAGCGTCCAGTAGCGTGGCGGGCGTCAGTACCAGAGCGTCACAGCCGCCGCTCCTGCCGGAGCGAGCGGCCAAAAGGGGGCACACCGACGCTTACAAAGCTCATCGCCGATCTCGCCACCGACTTTCGCAACAAAATCTGCCTATGCCGGACGTTGCCGACGATTGCCTGCGATGCAATCGCGAGACGCATAGACTATGAGGCGAGCGTGAGGGACATCCCCACTCTGAGGGGAGATAGGCACGAAAACGCCGGCCAGTGGGAAGTAGCGGAAAGGCAATCGCGTGTACGCAGCGACCTTCCAATGCCCGCAATCTCGCTACTCCCCAGACGGAAACTCCGGGGACATCCTATTTGATCCGCGCGACGGTCAAGACCGCGCAAGGAAAGCCAGCTTTCCCAGTGAGTGGCGTTGGTAAGCGGATGCCACGAAAAAGGCCCGCCAAGGATGCGGGCCTAGGTCGTCTTAGGTGCGGATGCGGCCTCAACGCAGTACGCGGGGATAAGATGAAGCCGAGCCCACCCCATCATTGTACAATCAGCCGGCCGGGTCCCGAGAGTTAAATCGCCCGACCCGTAGATGAAGAGGACGCCGTCAGTGTCGCAGTGACCACACAACGCGACCTCACTCCGCCTCCAGTTGCGACATGATCCGCGCACGATATATCTTTGTGCGTGCTTGCCTCCCTGCCTTTCATCGAGCCCTGTCGCCCCAAACCCGTGAGGCGCCTGCCCGCAGGCGAGAAGTGGTCGCATGAGCCCAAGCTCGACGGCTGGCGACTGCACGTGTCCGATCACTTCGGCATCTCGCCGCGTCTGATGCGCAGCACCCATACTCCCCGATCGTGATGCTTTTTCCGGCTAGCATCATCGATCAATCAGCCTGGGCATCGCGGGACCAGGAGGACCATCGAACACGATGTCCGCTAATCTACATCAGTACGAACATCACTTCTTGTGCGGGTGACGCTCTATCGTGCGGTTTGAACACAATTGGCCGCGTGCGAGGTGTTAAGCACGATGTGCAGCATCAGACGCACCTAGCTAAGGTGCAGTCTGTCCTCATAGTCGACCGCCGGTTTGTTGCTTTTTTGGAGTGGTCGACGGCTCGGGACACAAGCGGCGCTCCTCAATGCCCGCCGCACTGCCTCTGGCAGGTTGCGCTTTGCCGCGCCACTGGAAGCAACATGCAACGCCCACCCCTCCAAGGGCGATCGATCCTCGTCGTTGAGGATCAGCCCCTCATTGCCATGGATATCTCACTGGCCTTCGAACACACCGGCGCCGAGCTGACGACGACGAACACGCTTCGGCACGCTTTGCTCCTCGTGGAGCATGACGGAGCTCTCGGGTGCCATCCTCGACCATGCGCTGCCTGATGGCGATAGCTCCCTTCTCTGCACGCGTCTCAAAGAACGTGGGATCCCGTTCATGATCTACAGCGGATACGAAAAGGTTGAAGGGCCATGTCAGGGCGCGCCGCACGTCACCAAGCCAGCGTCTCCAGCCGTGCTCGTGACGGCCATGGAGGACATGCTCCGGGATTCGAATTCAACTTGAGGCGCGACCGGTCGCAGTCCCGGTTAGGAGAAATGCTCGATCATCGTCTAGGGTGGGGGAGTGTGGGGGTGGGGAGGTGGGGAGGTGGTGTGAGGGCGCAGCAGCTGCTCGATCGAAAGGCCACAGGGCTTAGCAACCCCACCGCAAAAGTCATGCAGCAGGCCTTTGATGAAGCTTGGAGTCTGATCGCCCATCAATGGAGCAATGATCCGACAGCCCTACAGCATAATCGCCTGAAACTCGCCGAATGCGTTGTCACCATTACTCACGACGACGCAACCGACGCAGAGCAGATCAAGCGCCTGGCTGTTCAGATGCTGCACATCATTAGTCGGCCTTGACCGGATCAGCAGCGACATGTTGCGCCAATAGCTGTTGATGCGGCCAATACAAATCTGATGCGGTCAATGCGAGCCACGCGACGCACGCTCAAATTGACTCGGCAAACTCAAATCTGCACGATGGCCGTACCGGGAGCATCATCTCGCTTCGGGGCGGGCGCCCTGCTCTTTAGCAGCGCTCCATACTGGGGGTGCCCGCTTTTTTTCGGACTCACACAACCGCGCGCCGTAGCGAGCCATCCCGCAACGAGACCGATTACAAGTATGACGTAGATCATCCGTGTCCCGGCCTGCGGACAACCCAGCGCTGCGAAGTTCAGCGACGCGGCTGACTGGTCCGCGCGCGTTCAGATTAGAGCGTCAGGAGCAAGTGGCGACGCTGAGCATGGCATCAGCCTGATTTTTTGGTGCGTGCGTCGGACGTCAACCTGTCGATGAGATCCGTGCTAGACCGCTCCACTTCTGCGGCGGCTTCTTCAAGCGCTGCCACATACACCCGTTTGAGAGCGTCTGCGACCCGCATCCTCTGGTCAGGGTAGTGCTGATCAATCAAATCGTGCGAAATCTTCGTAAAATCTGCATCCTTCATCGGTGCACCTCCTAGACAGGGCGGTGTGCTCAGTTCTTGCTCACGGAGCCCCCGCGAAATGACAACACTAGGTCAATCTCGATCTTCATGTGGTGCAGGAGATTGTCGCTCGCCTTCAAGGCGGTCAATCCAAGTTCGTCTGTGGCAACCAAGAGTTGAGTATCCGCGTCCGCTTGGTGAACTCCACTCAATGTCAGGGTTGGGTAGGCGATATTTTGCGGTTAGGTTAGAACGCGAAGAATCGCCGCCAACTGGAAGCAGCCGATCAGCTCTTGAACGTGCTGAAGCGGAATGTTGACAACGCTATTTTAGCACTGATCACGATCCGAGGATGTGATCGTACTTGTTGCCAGGAACCTTGGAGTCAACAACCACGTTGCTTGCATCTGAGGTCCGCGTGTTAACCGGACGTGACGGCATGAGGAACGAGGCGGTTTTTCCCGTTTCCCGCTTCGGCCAACGCAATGGCAGCCGAGCCCCTATCCCGTCCGCGGCCTTGCGGGTTCGCCGGACAATTTGTGCGCCGCGGCTGAACAGTCTGCGAGCCGAATTAATCCATTGCAGCCGAGCCGGATGAGACATCCTCAAAGGTTGCATTTGGGATGAAATCCTTCCTTCACCATGAGTGCCCGGTCAACTGCACGGCCCTTCTTGCCGCTTCGTTGTTAGGCATGCTGAGATGCGCCTCCGCGATGAACCCGGCCGACCGGCGCATCCGCAAGGTGCTTGTCAAGGCGCAAGCGCCAGAGGCAGTGACGTTGACCCGCGGACTCGCTACCATCTTAAAAGGTGTTGTTTTGCCGCTTGGGCGGATCTGGGCTGACCATCGGGATGTTGGATGCGCCATCCTCGCCTGCCTCCGGAGAACCACCTCGTCGAACGGATCGGGTGGTTGAGAGCGGGGTGCACCCTGGCCGGCGGGGATCGACCGGGCGATAGCCGAGGAGAGGAGAGGGCGGCACGCTCGCGTGAATACCGCAATAGGGACAGTGCTGGAGGGCCGAGGCGTCGCGCCTAGGGGAGAGTGGAGGACAGCTTCCTCCAGACAGGACCATGCGGCGTCGGCGACGATATATGTCATGGACAATGCAGTGTGCGGTGCGCAGGCTAAACTTGGAACGTCCCGTTGCCCTCAAACTTGCGTGGCGTTTCAGTAGAGCGCCCCCACTACCCCGCATCCGCAAGGGGGCGCTCTACTTCCGCCCGCAAGGAGAGCGAGGCACCCCGGTGTGTTTGCCAGGGTGCCCCACCGATGTGTCCCGATTGTTGGGCAAGAGACACGTCGATTGCTAATCCAGTAGTCCAGTCGGAGTAGAGGCGCCTGATTGGCATCAAGCGCCTCCATGTCCCAGACGGGGGACTGCGCGCTAGGGATTCGCGGAGTGTCGAAGCTCCACGCCGTCGCGTCTGGGGGGCTAGACGCTTAACGGTACGCGCTCGCCACAATTACTATGACGAGCGCTAACTCCGCACTGATGTAGGTTAGTGTTTGTCAGTGAACGGTCTAAGGCAGCCCGTGGGGCGCTCTACTTTCCAGCGTCTGCATGGCCGTTCGGCAATGGGCCAGCCGCTGCTGATCCTGCGCTGATACCGGCCGACAGAAGGCCCAACACTGTGGCGACAAGGATCGACACGGGCGCAGGCTTCTCCACCACGACACCGGCGCGGCCTGCGACATCGGCTCGGGTGTAGCCGCTGTATGTCACGAATGGGATGCCGCGCTTGGTGAGGCGTTCGCAGAGCTGCGTGCTGTCACCGTCCGGCAAGGCGTGGTCAAGGACGGCCGCCGACAACCCGTCGGCCTCAACCGAAGCCAGCGCCTCTTTCAGCGTGTGGGCAATGCTGACGCGGGCGCCGCGCTTTTCAAACTCGGTGGCGATGTCGAAGGCAACGAGAGGCTCATCCTCAACGACGAGAATAGCGCGTTCGAGAAGCGACAAGCGCAACATGAGACAGCCCATGCGCGGCTAAGCGCGTAACTGCCGGGGAGGCAGTGCGGACTGCTTGCTGGCGTCCGCTTATGTCCCAAGCCGTCGATCAATCCTCAGGTACGCAACAAGCGCTATGATCGACTGAGGGAGGCGACACCCGACTAGCTGGGCGGGTCTGGTGCTGCAAAATCGACCGTAGACGTGGTTAAATGTGCGCGCACTGATTTGGATTAGTGAGGGTCATGTCTCGCGAGTGTTGGACGTAACGCGCGGACCTTCGCAGGCATGCGCGGACGACCTCTAAGGCGCTCGCGCAGCGGAACCTTATCTGCCGGCACGGGGTTGCGTCCTCGTCGATAATCCAACGGCTTCAGCGCTTTTATATCTCAGAAGCAGCGAGCCGGTTCCTTCTGAACAACAGGACATCAATGAGAATCGCGCAGATTGCTCCCTTGATCGAAAGCGTGCCTCCGCGCCTCTACGGAGGCACGGAAAGAATCGCCAGCTATCTCACCGAAGCTCTGGTGATGCAGGGCCATGATGTCACGCTGTTCGCCAGCGGGCAGTCCATCACTACGGCAAAGCTGGTGCCTTGCTGCGCACAGGCGCTTCGGCTCAATCCATCTGTGCGCGATCCCATTCCGTACTACATGCTGATGCTCGATAAGGTGCGGCAGAATGGCGTCGCACTTCGACGTGCTTCACTTCCACATCGACCAATTCCACTTTCCGATTTTTCACGATTTCGCTCACCGCACCGTTACCACACTGCACGGTCGCCAGGATCTGCCGGACCTCAAGCAGCTTTACCTCGGCTTTCCAGACATGCCGCTGGTCTCCATCTCGGATGCCCAGCGCGGGCCGATACCGGATGCGAATTTCGCCGGCACCGTCTACCACGGCCTGCCAACGGATCTGCTCACCCCGACACTGCATGCGCGCGGGGGTTATCTCGCCTTCCTTGGACGCATCTCACCGGAAAAGCGCGTTGATCGTGCCATCGAGATCGCACGCGCCGTCGGCCTTCCGCTCAAGATCGCCGCCAAGGTCGATCGCGTCGACGAAGAGTACTTCAAGACCGAAATCGAGCCACTGCTCACGCCTGCCCGGCATCGAGTACATCGGTGAGATTGACGAGCGCCGCAAAAACAACTTCCTGGGTGACGCTCGTGCGCTGCTGTTCCCGATCGATTGGCCGGAGCCGTTCGGCCTGGTGATGATCGAGGCCATGGCGTGCGGAACGCCTGTTCTCGCCTTTCGCAATGGCTCCGTGGCGGAAGTGATCGACAGCGGCGTCACCGGCGAGGTGGTCGACAGCGTAGCCGAGGCGGTCTGCAAGATCGGCAGCGTCCTGGCGCTCGATCGCGGCAGGGTGCGCCGACGCTTCGAAATACGGTTCTCCGCCGCCCGCATGGCCCAGACTACACCAACATCTATCGGAAGCTGATCGGCGAAAAGATCACGCGCGGCCAGGATCATGTCATGCCGACGATCGGCCATGATGCCGCCGCTAACGGACATGGGCTTGGGCCCATCTCCATTTCGCGCCGGCTGGGTCCGCCGAAAACGCCCGCCGGTGATGTCTGACCGGAAACCCCACTTTAGGGGAAAAACTCTCCGCTACAACCCAATCTAGGAAAGATCAGTGGGCGGCCGACTAGGGTGCCTGCACAGGTCGAAGGCTTTCGTGAACTCATAGTGAGCGAGCGATCAAGGATCCTTACCACCGGCTGCTGGCCCTTCAGGCTCGCCCGTACGGGTCTTTGAGGCAGGCGGTGAGACCTTCGACTGCCGCCGCTCCTGCTCGTCGAGGTGGAGGAGCAGATCGATCCAGCGCTTGGGCAGCTCCTCGCGTGTCGCGGGCTCGGCCTCGGCGCGCAGCACCTTGGCTATGCGGCCAAGCACTGTTTCCGATGATGGGGACATAGAGGACCGCCAGTCTGCGGCACGCCCATCAGAAGACGCCTGTCTTCAGGATCGGGACCGTACCTGCCAAACGGGAACGTCGCCCAGGGGAGCCTGTTCCTAATGTGCGCGCCGTTCTTGGCGATGCCGCGATAGCGGACCTTGCGATAGCCGAATTGGCATTTGACGACGCGAAACACGTGTTCGACCTTCGCGCGCATTTTGCCGAAGCGGCGGTTGCGAGCGCGCTGCCGCTTCGTGAGATCGCGGCCCGGTTTGGCTTTTTCCTTCACGGCCCACAGCACGCCGGCGGCTTCCGCCGCGCGCTTCTTCTCGTCGCTTGCGTAGCCCTTGTCGCCGTACACGGCCGTGTCGTCCTCGCGGATCAGATTGGCCATCACCTTGGCGTCGTGAACCTTGCCCGTGGTGACCACCGCCGTGTGTACGAGCCCGCTCGCCGCATCGACGCCGATGTGTGCCTTCATGCCGATCCACTGGTTTCCCTTCTTCGACGACGTCATCTCGGGATCGCGCTTCTGCGCTTCGTTCTTCGTCGAAGGCGAGGCCGCGATCAGCGTCGCGTCCACGATGGTGCCACCGCGCAGCAATTCACCTTTGCCGCGAGATGCTCTGCAACGGCCGTGAAGATCGCCTTCGTCAGGTCATGACGCTCAAGCAGATGGCGGAAATTGAGGATCGTGGTCTCGTCGGGGATCGCGTCGCGGCCGAGTTGAGGCGTAGCTGCATCGACTGGATATTCGTAGAGCGCTTCCTCGGCGCCGGGATCTGACAGGTTGTACCATTGCTGCAGGCAGTAAATGCGCAGCATGGTCGATATTGGGAATGGCCGACGCCCGCCTTGCGGCCCGATCTTCGGATAATGCGGCTCGATCACGGCTTCGAGCGCCCCACGGCACCACGGCCGACATCTCGGCCAGGAACACCTCGCGCCTCGTGAGCTTCTTCTTCGCCGCGAAATCGAGCGACGCAAAGCTCAGCTGGTCCATGGCGTGCACCCCTCAAATCAATGGCACCACTGTGCCATGCTCGCGGGGTTGATCAGAGGTTCCCTAGATCAGTATATCTGATCGGCGAGTCTTCTACTGCCGCCGCCCACTCGCGCGCGTTCAGGTAGCCGCCCTGAAATCCGGCCAGCTTCCTGAGCCCGGCCAGATCGTGAATGGTGACGCTGCCCTTGCGTAGCGTGAGCAATTTCCGCTCGCGCAGCTGGCGCAAGGTGCGGTTGATGTGGATGGCGGTCAGCCCGAGCGCATCGGCGAGCACGAATTGGCTGAGGGGGCACTTGAACTCGGTCTCGGTGGCCAGCCCGACCAGGCGTCAGCCGCTCGGCCAGCTCCATGAAGAAATGGGCCGTGCGCTCGAGCGCGCTGCGCCGGCCGATGTTGACAAGGTGCTCCACCACCATGGCCTCGTCGCGTGAGGCGGCCCACAGCAGCGCGGCACCCAGGCGGGGATATTCGGTGACGCACCTCATGATGTGCGTGCCATCCACGGAATTGACCACCGCATCCGTCAACGCCGAGAAGGAATGATCGGCGGTTCGCAGCAGGACGCTGCGCAGCCCGACGATGTCGCCGGCGATCGGGAAACGAGATGATCTGACGCCCACCGTCGGGCAGCGGTCTTGAAGCTGCACGCCCAGCCCTCCTGGAGAACAAAGGCTTTGTGGCCGGTCTGCCCTTCCTGTGTGAGCTGCTGGCCCCGCTTCACATTGATGGCGATGCCGCTGCAGGTCTGCAAGGCACGTCAGCTCATCGGTCGACAAGGGCACGAAACGTGTTCAGCTTCTTGGCCAAGACGCTGTCGAACTGCGCGTTGGGCATGAGGACCTCTCTGGGTGAACAGAGATCCAGCTCCGCTCAAGCTCGGCGCTGTGCGGCGGGCTGCAATTTATCATCGCCGCTCGTCGCAAGGTATAAAATTAGACCTGCAGAGCATCAATTAGGTCATTTGCCGGCGCGGGGCGTACACTGCGGCATCGTCTGCCGACAAACCGGGCGCGGACGGCTGGGAGACGGCTGGTGCTCTTGCCCATTGGGAAGAGCTATGCCGAAAAATCCCGCTGCGGAAATCGCGTCCTGTCGCGGCTGTCGCGCGCTGATCTCGCGCTGCTGCAGCCGCACCTCGAGCCCGTCGATCTTCCTCTTCTCACGCCGCTCGAGACCGCCAACAGCCGGATCGATACGGTCTACTTCATCGACCACGGCTTTGCATCGGTGGTCGCCGACGGACCCGGCAAGCGCGACATCGAGGTCGGCCTCATCGGCCGTGAAGGCATGACCGGCTTGGCCGTCGTGCTGGGCCATGATCGCGCCCGGCACACCACCTACATGCAGGCGGCAGGCGCCGGGCCAGCGCATGAGCGCCGCCAAACTGCGCCAGGCCATGGCTGAAAGCGCGAGCCTGCATCGCTCGCTGCTTGCGGTGCGTGCACGCCTTTCTCATCCAGACCACGGAAACGGCGCTCGCCAATGGCCGCAGCAAGAATGAAGAGCGCCTGGCGCGTTGGCTGCTGATGGCGGACGACCGCATCGACGGCGGCGAAGCTACCGCTCACGCACAAGCTGCTTGGCGTCATGCTGGGCGTGCAGCGCCCCGCTGTGACCGTCGCGGTTCAGGCACTCGAGCGCGAAGGCCTGATCAAGGCCGGGCGCCGCGTCATCACCATTCTGGATCGAAAAGGCCTGGTGCGGTTCTCCAACGGCGCTTATGTCGCGCCGGATGATCTCTAATGCATTTGCCTGCAAACTCGATTCACCAATGTACATCAGTGCCGGCCGCGCAATAGGCACTACGTGTATGGGGAAAGGAATATCCCATGACCGAACATGTACGCTTTCCCGATGCCGACGGCACGGCCGCGCTCGGCATCTGCGAGTTGCTGCTTCTCGCGCTGACCGACGCCAAGATCATCAGTGAACAAGACGCACGCGACCTGCTCACGGATGTCGTCACCACGCACCAAGAGGCCGTCGACACGTCTGAGAGCCCGGACAAGCACCATGCCGTGATCGCCATTGTGCAGCGCATCCTCGCCGGCAAGAACGGCGTGCGCACTTAGGCTGCAGAAACGCGCACTCCTCCCAATCGAGGTAAGTGCGCGTGCGGTCCCGACACTCTGTATCGTTGATCACGCAGCATCTCGTTTCCTTCAAGCTGCGGAAACGGGACATCACGGCAGGCTACAGGACGAATGGCTGAGCACATAATGGCGCTTCCGGCCTGACTTCGGATGCTCCCATGGATTTCGCGGCGCTCACGAACACGGTGTTGGAAGATGCGGCTAGAAATCGCTACGCGGTGTGGGGCATTTGCGACGCTGGTTCCATGTGACTGACGGTCATCATTGTGCCCTCCGATCCAGTGACCAGATCAACCCGGGCATTGAAAGAGCCGCTGGTGCCAAGCCTGCATCGACGATGGTGGTGCCTAAGCCGGTCTTGGCCACAGCACCAGGACCCTGGTTCGCTTCGCCCATGCCGTTGTCTGCAATCGAAAACTTCCAGTCCAGCCCGTTGACCTTGTAGGTGACGACAATCCGGCCATCCTTCTTATCGGGCGGAAAGGCGTGCTTGAGTGCGTTGATCATGCCTTCGGTGACGATGAGGCCGATGCTGACAGCCTCGCTGGATGACGCAGTACCCTCTTCCGCCGACACTTCAACCGAGACTGAGCGCTTTTCGCCGATCATCGAGTTGGCCAATGTCGCGCACAGCTTCGACAGGTACGGGTACAGCAGCTGACCTTGCAGTTCCTGTTGGTTGACGCGGAATGTCAGGTAGAACGAGCGGCTTGCCGCAACGACGCGCAGGTTGTTGAGGACCAGGAGAGGCTCGCGCACCGTATCAACGATGGCTTGCGCAAGCGCGCGACCATCCTCAATGTCAGCAAATGGCATGGCCCGAGTCATGGTTTCCTTTTTTGACGGCGGCGCCTGCGAGGGCCGCAGGTCAGAGCGCAACAATGCGCCCTTCAGTAGTGTTCTAGCCGGAAATTTGAGTGTTGCGAAGCATGTCGCTTCCAGTGGCGCGGCAAAGCGCAAACTGCCAGAGGCAATGCGGCGTACATTGATGAGCGCCGCTTGTATCCCTCAGCCCACCCCCGCCCCGAAATCGCAACAAACCGGCGGTCGACTATGAGGACAGAGGCACCTTAGCTGGGTGCGTCTGATGCTGCACAACAGCCTTAACACGGATTGCCCGTGGTATCCGTCAAATCATACAGTGATGAACCGATTAACCTACGGCTTCGGCAGGAGTGCAAGATGGGGGCCGAAAGTTCGCGAATACTGTGGCCAGGAGAGTTGCCCGGTTGTCGGCTTGTAAACCCGAACACCCGCGCGACACGCTTCCTCGACATTTGCGTATCCACTGAAGAGCACGAATGGAATGCCGCGCTCCGTGAGGCGCGCGCACACTGGAGAGGTCTCCATCTTCAAGAGCATGGTTGACCACAGCAGCGACCAGGTCTGCGTCCTCTGCTACCAGCATTGCGCCGCCAACGGTCCTGCGCACACGAACACGAGCACCGGCCGCCGTGAACGAAGCCTCGATTTCCATTGAGATCAGGGCTTCGTCAGGCAGCAAGGATCAATCGTCGAGCGAGATCTTGTGTGCCATGCTGGCGATGTCCAAAAGCAGCTAGCGCAGAAAAAAGGCGTAGACGGTCAGCAGATCATCGCAGGCGATTCCTCGCTGCCAGCGTTAGCGAAATGACGAGCACAG
>CAWIYZ010000003.1:0-13212 GCA_963840425.1 uncultured Alphaproteobacteria bacterium
CGCCAGCAGGCTGCCGAGTAAGTCACACTAGGCTGATTCTCAGCTATGCCGACGTCTGCGCACCTCGATTGGACGTGAGCACGTGCTGGGCGCCGATGTAGCCCCAGGTCATGTTGGGGCCGATTGTCGTGCCGGCGCTAATGGCGCGCGTGCCGATCGGGTTTGCCATCGCCGCGCCCGCGCAATAGAGGCCCGCGATCACGCTGCCGTTGCGGGCGAGGACTTGGCTATGCTCGTTGGTGCGTAGCCCCCCTTTGGTTGAAAGCACGGATCGGTTGAACGATACGGCGACGAATGGCGGTTTGAGGATGGGCCGCATGGTCGGCCGCCCGCCCGATTTGGCGCGCTGATAGACCGTCTCGCCGCGATGGAAATCCTCGTCTCGCCCCAATGCGCAAAGCGTGTTGAAGCGCTCGACCGTGGCGAGCAATGCAGTTGCCTCGATGCCGATCTTGTTGGCGAGCGCCTCGATGCTCGCGGCTTGTCTGATCCAGTCCGGGTCGTTGCGCGCATACCAGCGAATGGCTAAGCGCATGAAATTGGCGTCGCTGATCAGCCAGGCGGGAAGATGCAGCGGGAATCCCGTGCGTGGGTCACGGCGGTCGAGCGCTTCGCCGAGGTCGACGGCAAACTCGCTGACGAAACGCTGGCCGCTACGATCCACTACGATCGCGTTCGGCTCCATGTGGAACGGAAGCGGCAAGGCCTGCAGCTTGCCTTCATATATCGTCGGTACACAGGGATAGATCAGCGCCTGGTCCATGTGGGCGAGCTGCGCGCCGACGGCTTCGGCCAGATGCAGCGCATCGCCCTCGTTACCGCTTGGGCTGCCAAGGAGACCGACCGGGCCCGGAAAGTGCCGGGAGAGAAGCTCTGCGTTCCATTCAAACCCGCCGGTTGCTAGCAGGACCGCGCGATGCGCCGCAATCCGGCGTGCCCGGCCGCGCTGCTCGAAGACGAGACCGGTAACGCAGTTTGCGTCGTCGACGATCAACTCGGTGACCCGCGCCTCCAGCTCAATCCTGCAGCCGTGATCGAGACAGCCGCGCAGAAGTCCAGTGATTAAAGCCGTACCCTTGGCGGCCGATCCCGAGATCCATCGTTGGGCGAGACGAGGCGCAAGCGCCAGTACGGTATGGATCGGCCGCCGATAGAGATCGCGCTCACTTGTCTCTTGGTAGGTGAAGATGTGGGGTAAGGTCGATCGCCGCACGTGCGCAGCATATGGCCCGAGGATCTGTCTCGGGAGAGGCAGCGGCGCGGTCATGCGGCCTCTGACTTTGGCACCCGGCGCCTCGGCGAACACATCCGGTTCGGAGGTGAGCGCGAAACGCAATGGCGTATGCTTTTCGACGAAGGCAAGCATGCGGCTCGCTTCGCTCGCAAAACTTTGCCACAGCCGATCCTCGGTTTCTCTCCAACCGTCCGGAGCTGTTGCGCGCAGATAGGCGAGGGCCTCCGCGGGGCTGTCCGCGATGCCCGCCGCGGTCGCGTGGTGATTCGCAGGGATCCATGCCGCCGCACCAGACATGGCGCTTGTACCGCCGAGCTTGGCAGTTTTCTCGACGATTGTGACTGACAGTCCGGCGACGCCTGCCGTTAGCGCAGCCGTCAATCCTGCCGCGCCTGAGCCAACGACGATCAAGTCAGTGGCATGTTCCTCGCCTTCCATGCGGGTTGTCATGTCCGATGTTTTGCTGGCCGCGCGGTACAGCTAGAGATAGATACTGCGGACTATGTCCTCCTCGCGCACAGTGGCGCCGGCAGTCATATCGCCTCGCTCGGTGACGCGGCCGTCGCGCAAGACAAGGAAACGGTCGGCGACGGACAGCGCAAGTCGGATATTCTGTTCGACCATGAGCATGGTCACACCGCGCTCCTTCAACGCCTGCATGATGGCAGCGATCTCCGTTACGAGGCGCGGTGCCAGGCCGCCCGAAGGCTCATCGAGCAGGAGGATCTTCGGCTGGGCCATAAGCGCGCGGCCGAGCGCTACCATCTGCTGCTCGCCCCCAGACATGAGATGGACGTGGCGGTGCCGCAAGCCGCTGAGCCGTGGAAAGGATTCGTAAACGCTGGCCAACAGCTTGGCGGTCTGCCCACGGCGCACGACTGCGCCGAGCATCAGGTTGTCCTCGGCCGACATGTCGGGAAAGAGGTCGCGTGATTGGGAAACTTGGACGACCCCGCGCCGGAAGGTTTGATGTGGCCGCTTGCCGGCCAGCTCTTGGCCGCTCAATTTTATCGAGCCTGCCATCGGGCGCACGAAGCCGCTCACCGTGTTCAAAACCGTCGACTTGCCGCTGCCGTTGGCGCCCAGCAGCGCGACCACCTCGCCTTCACGCACGCTGAGATCGACGCCGAACAGGATCTGCTTCTGCGTGTATCCGGCCTCTACGCCGCGCACGGTGAGCAGTTCGTCAACCATGGCCGAGGTATGCCTCCAGCACATTCTTGTTGGCTCGGACCTCCTGCGGCGGTGCATCGGCGATCTTGGCACCGTAGTTCAGCACGATGACGCGATCGGAGATGCTCATGACCAGTTCGATAGCGTGCTCGATCAGTAGGATGCCGAGTTCTGCGTTCCTTGGCCAGCCTGCGAATGATGACGCCAAGCTGCTCGCGCATCGCCGGCGCGAGGCCCACGGCAGGCTCATCGAGCAAGAGAAGCGGTGGGTCGGTGGCCAGTGCGCGCACGATCTCGACCATGCGCTGCTGCCCGCCGGACAGCTGTCCCGCAGGATGATCCTCCAGATGGCGAATGTTCATGAGGTCGAGCAAGCGACGGGCGCGCTCGGTTGCGGCCCGCTCCGCGGCGCGCGCACGCCTGGTGCCGAGCAGGAGCCCGGTCAGGCTGCTTTCAACCGTGACGTGCAGACCGGCGAGGATGTTCTCGAGCGCCGTTAGCTCGGCGAACAGGCCCCCATTTTGGAACGTGCGACGAACGCCGCGGGCAGCTATCGCGTGTGGTGTCAGGGATTGGATCTCCTGTCCGCGAAAAACGATGCGCCCTGCCGCAGCCTGCACGTTGCCGGTGACGGCGTTGAACAAGGTGGTCTTGCCAGCGCCGTTCGGGCCGATCAGTGCGCAAATCTCACCAGCGTCGATGCGAAAGGATACATTGTCGACCGCATTGAGGCCGCCAAATCGCACGGTCACGCCGGAAAGCTCGAGCAACGCTGTCATGTCATTCAGTCATCGTAGTACCGATCCCGGAAGATTGGGTGCAGGCGCGCCAGCAGACCCGCAAGGCCACGTGGCATGAACAGGATCACGAAGACGATCAATAGACCAAAAATCATCTCCTGAAAGCCCGGCCAGCCGGCGAAGATCTCGGGCATGGCGGTAATGATGATGGCGCCGAGAATTGAGCCGGTCAGGCTCCCGAGGCCGCCGACCATGATGATGGCAAACTCGAGGATCAATTCGACGAGATTGAACGATTCCGGCGAGAGATGCCCGATCAGGACGGCAAACATGGAGCCGCCGATGCCGACGACGAACCCGCTCCAGGCAAAGCCCAGGACGAAATAGCGGCTGGTGGCAATGCCCATCGCCGCTGCTGCCGTCTCGTTGTCCTTTATGGCCATGAAGGCACGGCCGATGCGCGATCGCAACAGTCGATCGGTCGCGATCGCCGTGATGACTGCAATGGCTAGGAAGACGTAGAACTTGTGCCACTCGGTGTCGAGCTTCCAGCCGAAAAAGTCCGCGGCTGGAACGGCCATTCCCATCGAGCCGCCAGTTAGATTCTCCAGCCGGATATAGCTCCACCGCATTAGTTCGCCGAAGGCGAGCGTCATGATGGCGAGATAGAACGAGCGCACCCCACGCAGCGCCGGTATGCTCGCTGCGCAGCCGGCGAGCCCGCCAATCACGCCGGCCGGAATGATTGTGGCCCACCACGGAAAGCCGAGCTTGAGCATGAGGATGCCTGACGTGTAGGCACCGATGCCGAAGAACGCCACGTTGGAGAAAGCGAGTTGGCCTAGATTGCCCACGACCACGTTGAAGCCAATGCCGACAGGTATGTAGACGAGCATTAGATTGACGACATACTGATGGTACTGATTGAGGAAAAGCGGTAGCGGTAGGAGGGCGATCGGGAGCAGCCAGAATACGCGCCGGCTTGGAGTCGCGCGCGACGACCTGCTGAGCGGCGTCGAGTTGGTTGGAACGTCCTCGGGCATCGTCGCCGCTCAGATCCGTCGCGCCGCGGTCCGCCCGAACAGTCCTTGGGGGCGAACGAGCAGCACGAGGATCGTAACGACATACGCTGTGATGTCGATAAAGGCCGTGGAGACGTAGAAGCCCAGCAATTTTTCCATGACGCTGAGGAGAAGACCGCCGACAATCGCGCCGTGCAGCGAGCCGAAGCCGCCCAGCGTCATAGCGGCGAAGCCGCGCACCAGAGTCCAAGTTCCCATGTCGGGCGTGAGCGCAACGGTGAGCGCAAGTAGGGCGCCGCCGACGGCGCCGAGCGCCGTGCCGATGCCCCACATGAGGCCGTGAAACGCTGGCACATTGATGCCGACGAGGGCAGCGCCGCGCTGGGACTGAAAAACCGCCTGGACCACCTTCCCGGTCGGCGTGAGATAAAAGATCACGAACAGTGCCAGAAACAGCAGAAAAACCACTCCTGAGATGACGAGGTCGTCCATGGTGAGCACGACTTGGCCAAGCAGAAAGGTCGTCTGCTCGTAGGGCCGGTCAAGCATGAGCGTCTCGCGGCCGAATTCGAGGCGGGCGGCACCCCGGACGGCATTGCCAGCGGCCAGTGCCATCATCGCCAGCGACAGATGCGGCCCGGTAATGATCGGCAGAACGAGCACACGATGGAGAACGAAGCCAAACACGAACAACAGAGCAACCGACATGAGCAGCGCCGGAACGAAAGGTAACGCAATGGCGGTGCTGAAGACAAAGATCGCGTATGCGCCTGCTGTCACCAGGTCGCCATGTCCGAAATTGACCACCGTGGTGGCGCGGTAGACGACGGTCATGGAGAGTGCGATGAGCGCATACATCATGCCCGTGGCGAGGCCACCGACGATCAATTGGGGCAGCACCGACAGCACGCCATCGCCTCCTCGGGCGCAGACAAAGACCGAGGTGGTCGATCGCTGCTGGCCGAATGCAGTTGAAGTAGGCAGTTAAGGTCGCCTATCTTATCGGCGGCTCAGTTAGGAGCAACGCTCAAGTGGCTTACATGACGTTTGCTCCTTCCCAACGCGCCTCGGCGCCTCAGTGTCCATGTGGCTTAGGGTGGGTGATGCCATGACAATCAAGAGCATTCTCGCAAGTCTGACGCTTGTTTTGTCGATGATCTCTGCTGGCTCGGTTCGAGCCGACAATACGCAAGGTATCTCAGACACGACCATCAAGATCGGCAATCTCGGTCCATTTACTGGTCAAGCCGCGGCCTTCAATCCGCTGAACTTCGGACCTGAGGCGTACCTGCGGTACGTCAACGAGAAGGGCGGCATTCACGGGCGCAAGTTCGAGACCGTGTTTGCCGACGACAGCTGCAACGAGGCCAAAGGCATCGCAGCCGCCAAGAAGCTCGTCTACGAAGACAAAGTATTCATGATTATGGGCAACCCGTGCAGCGGCGTCGCGATGGCCATCAAGCCGACGCTCGAGAAGGAAGGCGTTCCGTGGATGGGGGCCTCGGCCAATCCCAAGCTCACGCGGCCACCGGTGCCGGGGATGTTTCACGTCACCTATACGGGCATCGAATCCGGGTCGAACATGGCGCGCTTCGCTCTGTCCATACCCGGCAACAAGAAGATTGCTTTAGTCGCGCACAGCAACGATTGGGCGCATGGCTACTGCAATCCCGCCACCGACTACATCAAGGCGAACGGCGGCGAGGTCGTCGTAAACGCGGCGATGGAGAATGGCTCGACGGATGCCACGGCGCAGGTGTTGCTGGTCAAGTCGTCCGGTGCCCAGGCTGTGCTCGGCTGCCTCTATCAGCCCGAGCTGGTCGTACTTATTCGCGACATGAAAAAGTATGGCGTCAACGCGCCGGTGATCGGCGCGCTCGGAGCCGATTTCGACCAAGTGATACAACAGGTGCGAGACATCTCGGCGGTCAGGCAAAGGTTCTTCCAACCCTACCAGTTCAACGAGAAGATCGGCGAAGGCTCGCTGAAGGAGTTTCACGATATTTTCGTGAAATACCTGACCAAGGACGAGTTGCCCAAGGTTGGTCCGCCGACAAACTTTTACTATTTCGGAGTGCCCGTCGCCATTGCGACAGTGGAGGCGTTCCGCCGTGCGGGTCCAAACCCCACGCGCGAGAAGTGGATCGCCGCCATGGAGACGCTCGACAAGTTCGATACTCGCGTACTGGCCGATACGGTGACCATAACGCGTGACAATCACGTCGGCGTCAGCGCCATGAACGCAATCGGCATTGACGACAAAGGCGAGTCTACTCTGTACAAAGCGTTCGGCGTCCCGCTGACAAAGTAGGCAAAGTCAAGCCGACCTGACGGGCGAAACGAGCGGCTGCGGGCGACATGGCGAGCTTAGACGGAAAAGTCGTCTGGATGACGGGCGCGGGTACCGGCATCGGCAAGGCCGGCGCCCTGATGTTTGCGCGAGAAGGCGCCAGCGTCGTGCTGATTGGCCGCCGTCGCGACAAGCTCGACGATGTAGCCCGGGAGATTGGCGCCTTCGACGGCAGGGCTGTCGTCGAGCCCCTCGATGTCGGCGACCGCAAGAAGGTTTTGGTCGCAGCTGCGCGTCAGC
Organism: uncultured Alphaproteobacteria bacterium; assembly: GCA_963840425.1. Taxonomy (GTDB): domain Bacteria; phylum Pseudomonadota; class Alphaproteobacteria; order Rhizobiales; family Hyphomicrobiaceae; genus CADEFX01. Next base: position 6,760 of record CAWIYZ010000003.1, read on the forward strand.
TCGACTGTTTCAAGCGTGTCGACATTCTGGTGAACAACGCCGGTCTCAATGTTGCTAACCGGCGCCTCGACGAGATCACACCTGAGGACTGGGATCACGTTCTTGCCGTAAATCTGACGGGTGCATTCAACATGGTGCATGCCGTGCTCCCGACGATGCGCGAGCAGCGCGACGGCCTTATCATTAACGTTGCGTCGACGGCTGCCCGCCGGGTGACCGGCGTTGCCGGCATCGCTTACTCCGCGTCCAAGTTCGGCATGCTGGGTATGAGTTTCTCACTGACCCAAGAGGCCTGGAAATTCGGTGTCAGGTCGTGCTGCCTTTGTCCTGACGACGTGAACACACCAATCATGGAGCGGCGCAAGGTGAAGTATCCGCCGGAGGTGTTGGCTCAGTTCATCCAGCCGCAAGATTTAGCGGATGCCATGCGCTTCGTGGCGCTTCTGCCGCGCAACACCTCAATTCCCGAGATGGTCATCTATCCGACCAACATCCGACCATATACCTCGGCAGAGTCGGGTATCCCTGCGTAGATTGTGATTTCGGTAACAGCGATTGATCGCCTGCCGATCTCGCGTGCGGCCTCCGGCCACCACTGCCAGGATCTGTCGTATGTGCAAAGGCCACCATTACGGCAGCAGCCCACCGATCAACTGCCGTGGTTACGGGGGCTCGCAAAAATCTGTTGGAAGCGATGTGCACCACCTGACATCAGGGGTTCGAATTCCCCTCGGCTCCACAGCACTTAGCTGGTTTCGTGCGTGCGCGGGGTTCCACCAGGGTGGCACTCAAGATCGCGCTTTGCCGTAGCTCGCGCCTCAGCGAGTTCGAGTCGCTTGAGAAGTTCGTCGATTGGCGGGCTTAGAGGTAGCCGCGCTATATCCCAGAGAATGCTGTCGAGGCGTTTGCCCAGGCTCTTTAGGGCGGGGTCCAGTCGGTATGTGTGCATTGTCCCACTCCATGTCCCATGGAAGTGGAACGACGCTGGACTTCCCGCAGTTCCGCCACACCGGTGAAAAATTTAAGGCAAATCAAGAGTTTAAGACCGTTAACCTAGACGACAGGACGCTCGAAATCAGTGTTTAGTGGCGTCAGCAGCGATCAAATGTTGGAGCCGGCGGGGAGCGATCGCATTCTCATCGATGGGACCGGCGTCACGCAGACGGCGGCCACGGAGATGCAGCATGGAGAGAACTGAGATGATAGGACCCGGGAATGTTGCCGTCGTGACTGGCGCGGCGCTCGGGATCGGCCGCGCCATGTGCAAACGGTTTGCGCAAGCCGGAATGTCGGTCGTCCTGGCGGACCTACCCGGCGGCGATCTGGACTCGGCTGTTGAAGCGGTTGCTGCCGTGTCACCGCGTGGGCGGCAGGCGATCCTCGGCGTGGCCACGGATGTCGCTGACGCGCGGCAGGTTGAAGAGCTGCGCGAAACCGTCACGGCGAGGTTCGGCAAGTGCAACGTTTTGGTCAACAACGCGGTGACACGTGTTGGGCGCGGGCATCAGGCGGGGCTGGACGAGTGGCGCCGGGCGGTGGACGTGAACCTGTTTGGGCCAGTGCTGGGCGTACGGGCATTTCTGCCTGCGATGCTCGCGCGCCAAGAGCCGGGCGTGATCGTCATTGTCGGCTCGAAGCAGGGAATCACCAATCCTCCCGGACATCCAATCTACAATATGACGAAAGCGGCGCTGAAAACCTATGCGGAAGCCCTTGAGCATGAGCTGCGGTCGAATCCCGAGAATAAGGGCGATGCCCGCGTAACCGCGCATCTGCTCATCCCGGGGTGGACCACGACGGGTAAACAAGACCACAAGCCCGGCGCTTGGCTGCCGGAGCAGGTCGTTGACGCGTTGCTGGCGGGAATCGCGCGCGGGGATTTCTACATCATCTGTCCGGACGGCGAGGTGAGCGTGGAGATGGACCGGAAGCGCATACTGTGGGCGGCGGCAGACATCATCGAGAGCCGCCCGCCACTATCACGCTGGCACCCCGACTACGCCGAACGGGCAAGAGAGGCGTGTTCCTGATCGGATCTCCGCAGTCACCATTGCCATGCGACGCTCATTCGACAATCGCGCGCCCGCACTCAGCCATCCGGCACCGGCAGAAGCGCTGTGGGTCTATACCTTGTTCCACCGCATCATCATGTGGACCTACCTCGTGCGTCATGGAACTGACCCGGCCTCCGATGGCCCTGCCGGCCTGGCGCGATCTGCACGATATGAGCCGATAGCCCGCCGCAGATGGCGCAAGGTGGTATGTTGATCGAGCCTCGGCTGCATTTCCCGGTGAGCCTCCGCTGAAACATGAGAACCCTTAGCGCCGTTGAGTACAGGAGACTCTGAGCGAAACGTATGGCCATGACGGTCACTGTCTTTGGCGGTACCGGCTTTCTCGGCCGCCGTATTGTTCGGCACCTGCTGGACAAGGGGCACTCGGTCCGGGTCGCCTCGCGGCATCTCGAGCGCGGCCGAAATCAATTCAGCGGCGACATAGCGCGCTCACAGCCGATTGGCGCTGACATACACGACGAGCGATCCGTAGCGGCGGCCGTCGCCGGAGCGAATGGCGTGGTCAACGCCGTCAGCCTCTATGTCGAGCATGGCAAGGAGACATTCCAGGCCGTGCATGTGGCGGGCGCCGAACGCGTGGCAAGACAGGCCCGCGTTGCCGAGGTCCAACACCTGGCTCATGTCTCGGGCATCGGCTCGGACGCCAGCTCACCCTCAAAGTATATCCGGGCGCGCGGTGAGGGCGAGCGGGCGGTGCGCAGGGCGTTCCCTGCCACAACCGTGATCCGGCCGGCAGTGATGTTCGGACAGGACGATGCGTTGCTCAGCACCCTTCTCGATCTGCTGCGCCGGCTGCCGGTCTATCCGATGTTCGGGCGTGGCGAAACCAAACTGCAGCCGGCCTATGTCGAGGACGTCGCCGAGGCGATCGCCAGAGCCATGGAGCGGCCAGAGGCGCGCGGAACCACTTTCGAGTGCGGCGGCCCGCGCATCTACACCTATGAGGAGCTGCTGAGAAGCATCGCGCACACGGCAAACATCCGGGCGCGATTGCTGCCGATGCCGTTTGCTGCATGGCATGGGTTGGCACTGCTGGCTGAATGGCTGCCGAACCCGCCCGTAACACGCAATCAGGTGGAGCTTATGGAAATCAATTCGGTGGTGCGGCCAGGCGCTGCCGGATTTGCCGAACTGGGCATCGCGTCGCGCGCACTCGAAGAGGTGCTGCAAGCGATGCTGCGCCGTGGCTAGACGCGTGCGTGCGACCCACGTCCCGTCATGTGCTCGAGCCGGGAACGTGGCTGCTGCTTCGGCGTGTTGGTGAGATCTGCGATGGCCGGCTGCGCCCATCTCTTTGCTACACTCGAAACGTCGAATCACTCGCATGGGTAGGATGGCACGACGCACTGGCAGCGCTGACCTTCCCCTCCACGGCGGTCGCGTGCCGGCGTGGCTGGGCCGAGCGCATGTCCACGCTGGGCGCGGTCATCTGCCAGGCCATCGTGCATCACTACGGCCGCGACGAATTCCTGCGCCGGCTCTCGCACCCCTTCTGGTTCCAGTCCTTCGGCGCCGTCATGGGCATGGACTGGCACTCCTCCGGCATCACCACGAGCGTCATCGGCGCGCTGAAGCGAGGCCTCGCGCCGCTTGCAAGGCGAACTCGGCATCCATGTCTGCGGCGGTCGTGGCAAGCACTCGCGCCGGACGCCGGACGAGCTTACGCGCGCTCGGCGATCGTATCGGCATCGACGCGCCTGCCCTCACGCGCACCAGCCGCCTCGTGGCCAAGGTCGACAGCGCGGCGGTGCAGGATGGCTTCGATCTCTACCTGCATGGGTTCTTTGTCACTGATGACGGCAAGTGGACCGTGGTGCAGCAGGGCATGAACGGCGACAAGCGCCAGGCCCGCCGCTACCACTGGCATTCCGAAGGCTTGTCCAGCTTCGTCGAGGAGCCGCACAGCGCCATCGACGGTCCCGGCCAGGGCAACATCATCAATCTGACCGACCGTCGGGCGGGACGCTCGCGCGCGGCGCAGCTCGATCTGCTCGCTGACTTCGGGCCGGATCGGATCGTGCGAGAGTATCGCAGCGCTGTCGGCAGCGCCCGCCGCACAGCCGGACTTTGCCGCATCTCGTCATGCCCGCGCACCACGACGTGCGGGCAAGCGATGTCTTCATCCGCCGCCTGCACGGCACGCTGGCCGCAGCCGCCGATCGCGGGCCCGCCGACTTCGCGGAGCTGCTGCTGACGCCCGGCGTCGGTGCGCGCACGGTGCAATCCCTGGCCATGGTCGCCGAGGTCGTGCACGGCGCACCGCTATCGCTTCGCCGATCCTGCGCGCTTCTCGCTGGCGCATGGCGGCAAGGACCGCCATCCCTACCCCGTGCCGCTCAAGGTCTACGACGAGACCATCCGCGTGCTTAAGTCCGCGGTGCAGACAGCCAAGCTTGGCCAGACCGAAGAGATGCAGGCTCTCCAGCGGCTCGACGACCAGGCGCGCCTTCTGGAGCGCACCGCTACCGGACCATCGCTGGAGGTCTTCATCGCCGGGGAGCGCCGCCGCTCGCCCTCGCTCGATGGCCGCTCGGTGTTCGGGTGGGAGAAGGATATCACGGACGAGCGCGCGGGCTGAGGCGCAGCCCGATGAAGATCGCCACCTTCAACATCAACAACGTCAACCGTCGCTTACCCCATCTGCTGGACTGGTTGCGAGCGGCCAGGCCCGACATCGTCTGCCTGCAGGAACTCAAGTGCACGGACGCGCAGTTTCCGGCGGACGCGATCAGGAAGGCCGGATATCACGCCGTTTGGCGCGGGCAGCGGACCTGGAATGGCGTAGCCATTCTTGCGCGTGGTGCTGAGCCGATCATCACGCGCACCACCCTGCCCGGCGACCCGAAGGATGATCAGGCTCGCTACATCGAGGCGGCCATTGGCGGCATCCTCGTCGGCTGCATCTATCTGCCGAACGGCAATCCGCAGCCGGGGCCCAAATTCGATTACAAGCTGGCATGGTTCAAACGTCTGCAGACACACGCTCGGAAGCTGCTTAAGCAAGATCTGCCGGTCATCCTGGCGGGCGACTACAACGTTGCGCCGACCGAGATCGATATCTATCCAACGACTTCCTGGGATGATGATGCACTGGTCCAACCTGAGAGCCGGTCAGCCTACGCGCGCCTGGTCAGTCAGGGCTGGACGGACGCCATCCGCGAACTGCACGGCAATGAGCGCGTCTACACATTCTGGCACTACCTGCGCAATCGCTGGCAGAGAAACGCCGGCCTTCGCCTTGATCATCTGCTGCTCAGCCCGGCGATTGCGTCCGGCTTGAAGGACGCAGGCGTCGATCGGGCAATCAGGGGACGCCAAGGTACCAGCGATCATGCGCCCGCATGGATCGTCATCGAACGCCCAACCATCCGGCACGGCCTCGGGCCTCAAACGCGCAAGTGAGCAAGTGCAATTGGCTATCCTTTCCGGTCGACGGAGATCGCTTGTCGGGTTGCGCAGTCAAATCGAACAATTCTTGAGTTCCGGGCATGACCGCGGCATACAGATTGGCGAAATTGCGTTCGCGTCGTTTGGTTGTGCGTGCGTCGGTAGTCGGATCCATGCACCGTGAAGCACAAACACGAAGGCAAACTTTCGCGCGTCTTGGATGTCGCGCCCCCGCCAGCCTATGAACGCGGCGCCGACGGCAAGCGCCCGTGGTGGCGCAGAGCGCTCGAACTGTTCGGCACCTTCAGGGGCAAGCACGGTGATGCGCTCACGCGGGAAGATGTCGCCGAATATCGCAAGCAGAAGGCTCGGGAGGAGCTGCCCGTCACCGATCCCGAGCGTCACCTCGGGCTGCGGGTGTCGCGGCTGGAAGATATCGCCAAAGGGTTGGTGGTCGACGGTGATGTCGACCTAAACGACCTGGGCGAGAACTTCGAGATCAAGGACGCGGAGTTCGGGACCGAGCCCAACACCGGCTACTCGATCCACAGTCCGAGCGACGCCCGCAATCACGAGCGCCCCAACCATTTGCGCCTGTTCCAGGAGGGATGGGAACCGCGCTCATTTCGAGACCGGCAAGAGGAGGACGAGCACATTGCGCGCGTGCGCGATATGGAGAAGCGCAACAAGCAGGCAACGCAAGAGTTCCTGCCCCGCTGGAACGAGGCCGAGAAGGCGAGCCGCGCGGACCGCAAAAAGCGCACCGGCACGGACTAGAAAATTCTTTTGGTAGAAAGTGGGGGAATTCGGCCCCTCAAACGTAATAGGGATTAGAGGGCACTCCGGCTGGCCTCGATTTGCAGGCGCAACGCTTGCTCAGGGCGACCGTTCTTCAGGCGTCCCTTCGCGGCCGATCCTCGGCCTCACCGGCGGCCAGGTCCGCCGATGCCACCCTCCTTTGACACCGCCATTCCCGTCCGCTGATAGGATG
>CAWIYZ010000004.1:0-25193 GCA_963840425.1 uncultured Alphaproteobacteria bacterium
GAACTGCGTTCCCGTCCCCTGAATGTCGTGTACATGAGCGGCGTTACCTTCGGGGATGTCGTGAGCACTCAAAGTTCCGCAACCCTCGCCATGCTTGGCGCCGTCCTTTTGTGGTCGTCCGCAACGCCCACAATGAAGTTCGCGCTTGCAGAGATTGCTGCTGGTGTATTCGTGTTTTTGCGCTTGGCGCTCGCGGCATTCGCATTGTGGCTGCTCGTGCTCGTCACGCGTACCCCTGCCAGGCTTTGGGATGTCGGCTGGCGTCCCGTGGGTTGTACATTCTGTCGAACTACGCCGCAGGCTACACTCCAGTCGGGCGTTTGAGCCTGCTGACTTGCCTCGGTGCGCCTGTGAGAACGGCCATATCAATGGTATTCCTTGGCACACACGTGAGCGCACTCGACGTCGTGGGCATCGCTGTTGTGGTGTTCGCCGTGGCCCTACCTTCATTGGTGGGCAGAAGAAGAAGTCTTTCACCCGAAATTTGAGCCGACGGGTGGCGCTCTCCTGGCCAGACAGACAGGGGTATCCCCTGTCTGTCCGATACAGGTTGGCTTCTGGCACGAATTCTCCGTTCTTAGGTCGCGGAGAGTTCGTCCGCTCTTGAGGGCCTACCTGCCGTGAGATCGTCATCACAGGATCGGTAGGATTTGACCCTCAAGGGACATCAGCCGCCAGGGTCTTCGCAAACATCCCATGAGCGGTTTGCACAGCATCGAGTCGACGGGTCTTGGCTCCACCGATGGAGGCCAAACGCTTCGCTACCGTCGTACGACTGCGTTGCCAACTATTCAGTCAGCCGCGCGCCTAGTTTCCGGCCGATATGGACGGCGTGCTCGATGCCCAGGCCCGCAAACGTGTCCTGCGGAGGCCGGTCACCAGAGAAGGCAAAGTAACTGCGGCCATCTCGCGCCACGGGAGCAAGTGGATGAGCCTTGGTATGTTCGTTGAAGGCATCGAACAAAGCCACCGCCAGCGCGCCGGACGGGCTGATGATGCCGTTGCGGGCAGCGAGTGTCGGCAGCAGCTTGATGAATTCGCCTTCGAAGAACTCGAAGTGAGTGCAGCCCAGGATAAGGGCCGTGGCTTTGCGCTGCACTAGGTCGTGGGAAACTTCACGCAAGTATGTGTGGACCCTTTCGCGCCAATCCGGCTTCACCCGCCCCTCTGCGTCGATGATGTGGGCAACGTCGACTGCAGCCACGAGTTTCTGTGCGGCGCGCGCAATGATCTCAACGTCATGTGGCAGACCAGCAGGCGGGCTCCAATGCCGTACGCCGGCACGTGTCGTGCCGCCAGGACCAGGCTCGTCCTCACGCAGGACTGCAATGTGTGGAGCATGCTGGTAGTCGATCATGTCGGCTGGAAGGGTCGGTTCGATCCCCTCCTGCCCGAACCGATATGGCACCAGCGGCAGCTCGTGCCCGAGTGCCGCGCTGAGCGCTCGCCGATGCTGCTCAACGATGCGCTCGGCGTGGGACTGGATTTCTGCCGTCAATTCCGTCCCGAGTACTCCGATTGTTTTTCGTCCCCGCTGCAGTTGTGGATCGGGGAGTACCCGTGCCCGTTCGTAGGCTTGGCGAGCCGCAACCTCGACAACGCTGAACACGCGGGGTTGACGGGGGCCGCCATTCTTGCCGGCCTGGCCGTAGTGAGCCCACGCCGCGCTTGCCGTGTTGCAGGCGATCCCAACTACGCAGCAGTGCGGTGACAATCGCTCAATGATCGCATCGCTCAGGCTTGCAACTAACTCTTGCGTCTTGGTTCCGTATGGCAGGTTGGCGGTGTCGTCAAAGAACAGGACCGAGACGTTGTCCATATCGGCGTCTCGCGCGCTTCACCTTCTAACGGATAAGTTCCGCACGATCGCGGACCTTGAAATTGAGCTCGCGAAGGCTGGACCCCGCGTCTCCGTGTTTCGCGTGCGCCGCTCCGATACGATTCTGGAAGCAGACCCCACTACCGCTCTGTACAAGGATGACGTCATCGCCCTCGGGGGGCCAAGACATGCGGTGATGCACGCCAGCACCTTGGTCGGTCCCGAGGTGGACGATCCCAAGCTGCTCAGTTTCCCCATCGATACGGCAAAGATCATGGTTACCAATGCCGCCATCGAGACGCTGACCCTTCGGGAGCTCGCCGCCACGAGAACTTTCGCGCGCGGCCTACGCGTACTAACTTTCGTGGGGGCCACGGCTCCCGCTGCTCCTAGACATCTGCAAACTGCAAAGCGCGCTGCTACGGCGCCACCATGGGGGGCCGAGCAATTCCTCTTGCCTGAATTTCGTCGAAGAATTTTTTTCTATCGAATTCGCTTGGCACACTTACGCCGCGCGCCGACAGTTCTTCGAAAAAGGCTTTGGCATCGAGCGGCTTGGACGCGCTGACACCCCTAGTCCCCAGCTCGTCGAAGAACTTCTTGGCATCGAAGCTAGCGGGCACGCTGACGCCTCTCGCGTTGAGCTCCTCGAAAAATGCCTTGCTGTCGAATTGTTGTGCCACGCTCGGGCTGGCGTAGACCGCCAGCGCGATACAAATTGCCGCCACTGTTGATTTCATGGGGCATGTCCTTATTCGCCGAGATGCTCATATTCGCGCGTGTTCGGACGTGGCTGTATCAGCACAAATATGGATATGGGGTCGCCGGAAACTTGGAGCTGTGGTGCGTAGCCCTCGTTGTCGCTGGCCGTCGCGGCGCGCAGGCAATTAACCAAGGCGATGCAAATGCCCATGTGACTATCGCATCGCGCAATCACCTAGCTCTTTTCGAGGACACCCGTTTGTATCGAACTTGCTGACTGCTGCAACCAATTCGCTGACCGCGCATTCCGAACTGGTGAACTCGGGGAGTTATTATCTGAGTGACCATGTGAACATCATCGCATCACGCTCTTGCGACGTTCAAGTTGAGGACGCGCGTATGTAACAAGGTGCTTAAATGGAAGCTCGCGCACACAAAGTAGTGAGTGGCTGCCAGTTATCAGTTCGAGCCGCGGCAGGCGCAACTATAGCTTACGTGTTGGCAAAATCCTTCGTTTTGCCGCATCCGGTTTACGCGTTGATTGCAGCAATTGGGGTGACCGATTTTTACCCGACTGAGACCAGGAACCTTGGCCTGCAAAGGTTAGCCGCAACGATCATTGGCGCTGCTTGTGGATTGATCCTTTGGACTGTATTCGAACCAAGAGAATGGGTTGTTGGCCTCGGAATTCTGATAGCCATGGCAACCTGTCATGTCTCCAACATTAGTGGTGGCGCCAAAGTCGCAGGATACGTGAGTGCGTTAGTCTTGCTTAGCCAGGGCGAGCACCCATGGACCCATACTTGCTACCGTGTGCTGGAAACCGTCCTGGGCATCGGGGTGGCCTGGCTCATCAGTCTCGTGCCCGCCTCATCCATATGGATGAACCCAGTCAACGCGGGCCTGACAAACCTCCCACCACGTGATCTGGCGCATTGCGCTGCGCATTACTCGCGCGTGTCGAATGTCTCTTGTTGGCACGAACTCACCGTTCGTCGAGATGGGTGCGGCGTCCGTTGTCAGCCGAAGATCAGACATGTCGTCCAGAAATTGCTCCCGTATGTTTCCAAGGCGTTATGCCGGCAGTGGCTAACCTGCGTCGCGGGTGCTTTCGGGTGCGAAGCGGTCGGACACTAAGATCAGTTCTGACCCACTAAATGGCTTTTGTAGAATTGCTGCCAACAAGTCAGCGCATCGCGCATGCAGATCGTAAGGCCATCGGTTGATGCCGACGGGGTCGAGTAACTGTACACTGTCTGGTGAAAATGATCGCGCCGCGAGGAGATTCGACATGACGATGAGCCAGAACGACAAGGCCGCGCACTTCCGCGCCCTCCATGAAGGCCCACGCGCGTTCGTGATCGCCAACCCATGGGACGCCGGCTCCGCCCGCGTCCTCGCTGCGCTGGGCTTCCCGGCGCTCGCGACCTCCAGCGGCGCCAAGGCCGGCGTACTTGGCAAGCGTGACGGCAAGGTAACGCGCGACGAGTCGCTGGCCAACGCGCGCATGATCGTGGAGGCCACCGACCTGCCGGTCTCGGCCGACCTCGAGAAATGCTTCGGCGACGCGCCCTCGGTAGTGGCGGAGACCATTCGGCTTGCGGCCGGTGTGGGGCTCGTAGGCGGCTCGGTCGAGGACGCCACCGGAGACACGGACCGCCCGCTGTACGATATCGGCCAGGCCACGGAGCGCGTGGCGGCCGCGGCCGAGGCGGCGCGCGCGCTGCCGTTTTCCTTCACGCTTACCGCGCGCACCGAGAGCTTCCTGCGCGGCAACCCAAACCTGGACGACGTGATCAAGCGACTGCAGGCCTTCGAGAAGATCGGCGCCGACGTGCTGATGGCGCCCGGGCTGCCCGATCTCGCCGCAGTGCGCGCGGTGTGCTCGGCTGTGTCCAAGCCGGTCAACTTCATGGCCGGCATCAAGGGCAAGTCGTTCACTGTCGCCGAGCTTGAAGCCGCGGGCGTACGCCGCATCAGCCTGGCGACCTCGCTCTATCGCATCGCCATGACGGGCCTCGTCGAGGCCGCCCGCGAGGTAAAGGAAAGGGGCACCTTCGGTTACATCGACCGCTCGATTCCGACACCCGATCTCGCCGCCTTCATGCAGGGCTGACCGCGACGGGTCGGGTGACGCCGGAGGCGCTGGCGACGGTCACCCCGTCTCAGCGCATCGTACAGGCTCGATTCGAACCGCGCGACGCGTGCCGAGGGATGCGCGCGTCTAAACGTCCTGTTGCAGGGCGAGGTCGCCTTTATCGCACCGGCCAGCCACCATCGGCCGAGTGGCAATGTAAATCCGTACTTCCGCTAGTGACACATCTCGGACCTAGCGGCCTCGACCTACGTACGCCTGTTCATAGAGGTCAAACGGACATGACTTGGGCGAAGCCCGTGCGAGGCAATGTCTACCGCCTAATCGGCGCGGGTGTCGAGAAGCCTGCCTATTGCGGACCAGATAGAATTTTTCAATGCAATGTGGGGCGGGCTAGCTCGCGTTTCGGGCGAGACATTGGTCGGAATGGCGTTTGGCCGGATGACCCCAACCGTCATTTCCCCATCAGTGAAGTATCGGTCGCCACCACCGTTGCGTCCGCGAACAGTGGGGCCCACACCGGCAACGTGATAGATCTCCACGAGCATGCCGGCACGAACTAGCTCAGCCATCACAAAGTTGCGCTCGGCATCGACATTCGGCGCGATGTGATGCGTAATCTGACCCGTGTAGTGGCTGATGCCAACGCCTCGGTCATAGGTGGCGGAACCAAGCCAGACCGGTCGATGCTCCGCGCCCTCATCCAGTATTGCCCAAAGCCGAATGTGATGGCGCTCTTCGGCACTGCTGCCTACTGGTTTCTCGAACGCGAGATCCTGACGGCGGCCGTCGTAAAAGAGATTGCTGACAGGGGCATCCGGGTAAGGCCTGTCGAGCACAACGCTCTCGGCGATCTCCACGCTTGTCCTGAGCGTGATCGCATCGGCTGGATACCACCCCGCCAATCTCCATGCACCCATAACATCCGTCTTGCTGCCGACGAGCGCGATGTTCAGCGGATCACCGGGAATGCCCTGGGCCGTCACTGTCGTCATCGACCGGCCCCGCAGGCCCGGCTGATGCTCGTAGTGCTGCCAAAAAGACGGAAGTACCAAGTACGCCAACAGCAGGTAGCCGACGACGCACACGGCCAGCCCCAGAGCCACGCGAACCGCAGCCACCGTGCTCACATGTCCGCCTTAGGTGATCGAGGCATGGCAACCGCCCTTTTCAGGCTACTTGTTCAAATCTTGTCAACGCGGTTTGGAAGGATGGAGTTTTTTCTGGAACCTAGCTGCGCAACATCCGTACAACTGCCGTCTTTCGGTGCGGTCACTACCGGCCGGCAGCGGTAGCGGACGGTATGACGATGGTGTTCTGATAGCGCGAGATGCGCGCTCGCTAGTTACGGTTATCGTAAGCGGTGTGCCATCCTGTCGGTCTCTCGACACCACCAGAGGCCCAGCTAGATGCACTTCTTCCTTTCGCTGCTCGTTGAAGGTGCGCTGGCGGGCACCGTCTACGCCCTGATCGCATTGGCATTTGTTGTGGTCTACAACGCCTCGCGGGTGATCAACTTTGCCCTCGGCGAGTGGCTGATGCTTGGCGCGCTCTTGGTCGCCATGGGCGTGCACGTCCTGGGAGCGGGCCTGCTCGGCGCCCTGGCATTTGCCTGTGCAGGCATGTTTGCCCTCGCGTTCACTTTCAATCGGCTTGTCCTGCAGCATCTGATAGGCCAGCCGCTCATATCCATCCTCATGGTCACGTTGGGCGTCGGGGCACTTTTCCGCGGCCTGGGAAATTTTGCCTTAAGCGGCATTCCAAGCAGCATTCCGCTGCCGATCAGCCCAGGGCCGATAGTCGTGCATGACCTCAGCATTCCGAGCGATAAGCTGATCGCAGCTCTCATTGCGGGTATCTCGGTTGGCCTTGTTGTCTGGTTTCATCATCGCAGCCGGGTTGGTGTGGCATTGCGCGCCATAGCCGATGACCAGCAGGCCGCCATGGCAGCAGGGATCAATGTTGATCGTCACTTGCTGCTTGTTTGGTGCATGGCCGGTGCGATCTGCGTGGTCGCCGGTACGCTGTGGATCTACGTCAGCGGAGGCGGGTTCGGCATGGCACTGGTAGGCCTCAAGATCTTCCCAATCGTTATCATCGGTGGCCTCGACAGCATCCCCGGAACGATCATTGCCGCGATCTTCATCGGCGTGCTTGAGAGTCTTGCCACCGCGTACCTGGATCCCATTCTCGGCGGTGGCTGCGGACTTGTTGCTTGCTATCTTGCCCTTATTGCCATGCTGTTCGTGCGGCCCTTTGGGCTGTTCGGACGTGAGCAGGTGGCGCGCGTGTAATAGTGGGGCAGGGAGTTCCGAGGGGTCTCGTGCTCCCAAACGATATTCTGATGGATGGGTTATGCCTGCGGACGTCGGAGGCGGAAGTGCTCGCGAAGCGTTTGGCCCTCGTACTCCGTGCGGAAGCGGCCTCGTCGCTTGAGTATCGGGACGACTTCCTGGACGAAAGCTTCCAGCATCCACGGTAGCACCGGCGGCATAACGTTGAAGCCGTCTGCGCAGCCGCTGTCGACCCAATCCTCGATGGTGTCGGCAACCTGCTCTGGCGTGCCGGCCATCACAAAGTGGCCACGTGCTCCTGCCAGCTTTGCGAGCAGTTGCCTCATGGTAAGTTTCTCCTGCCTCACCGCGCCGACGATCAACTCCGTGCGCCCGCGCGAACTCTCGTTTTCTGCAGGATCCGGGAAATCCTCGGGAACCAGTACTTGATCAAGTTTGATGTGGGAAAAATCGTAGCCGTCGAAGCGGTCGGAGAGGCGCGTCAAGCCTACCTTGGCGTCAGCCATCTCGTTGAGTTCCTGCTGAAGGCGCTTTGCTTCCCCTTCGGTGCCGCCGATCATGGCGCTAATTCCCGGCAGCACAAGTAGCTGATCCTGTCGGTGGCCAGCGGCAACGACGCGCGCCTTGATGTCCCGATAGAAGCCCTCCGCTGTGCTCTTTTGGATGTGTGCGGTGAACACCGCTTCCGCATGGCGAGCCGCAAAGGCTTTGCCTGTATCGGAGGAACCAGCCTGCACCAACACGGGCCAACCTTGCGGAGAGCGCGGTAGATTCAGCGGACCGGCGACCTCGAAGCTCTCGCCCCGATGATTGACTTCCCGCACGCGCTCCCTTCTCAAATAGGTGCCAGCCGTACGATCGTCGATGACGGCATCGTCGCTCCAGCTGTTCCAGAGCGCCGTCACGACTTTCATGAACTCCTCACCCTTGTCATAGCGGCCCGAGTGCGAAAGGCGACCGCTGCCGCCAAAGTTGCGGCTGCCTGCGATGCTGAACGAAGTGACGATGTTCCACCCCGACCCGGCCACGGCTGATGTGGTCGAGCGAGCAAAACTGGCGCGCCAAATTGAACGGCTCAGTGTGGCTCGTAGATGCTGTGGCGATGAGGCCGATGCGGCTCGTCGCATGCGCTATTGCGCCGAGCGCCGTCAGGGGCTCAAGCCAAAGTCGTGCGGAGCTGTCGACATCGGGGGGCAGATTGAGAACGTCTGCGAGGAAAATCAAGTCGAAGTGGGCGGCCTCCGCCTTAAGCGCGCAGTCAATGTAGTGGTCGATGTCCATCAGCGCGCGGGAAGAGGAGCGGGGATGGCGCCATGCGGCCTCGTGATGGCCACGGCCATAGATGAAGAGATTGAGATGGAGCCGTGGCTTCATCGGAACTCCCGATCATCGCGCTCGGCCATGACGCTATCCAAACATGATGCACCGCGCAAACGACCTTCGAACCCGTCTCGCTTGTCTCGTGACTGCAGCTTCTGGCGCATCAATTGCGGCCTCAATTCTTGATGGGCCGACTTACGCGAACGACACTACCGGCACGTCCAATTCCGAGCGTTAAGGCCGATCCAGAAATGACCGCTCATGACACGAAATTCCCGTGCGAGGGCCTGCGCCGCTTCGTAAAAAATCTGGAGGGGCATCTGCCGATCAGCCGCCGGTGCTCACGGCTCCCACCCGCTGCTCCCGTACGGCCGTGTGATGATCTCCAGAAGATGCCCGTTCGGGTCCTCGAAATATACGCCGCGCCCGCCGTCGTGCCGGTTGATCTCACCTTTCTTGGTGCGCGCGGGGTCCGCCCAGTACTGTAGCCCCTGTTGCTGGATGCGGCCGAAGATCTCGTCGAACTCCGCCTCGCTCACGAGGAACGCGAAGTGTCGGGACAGGATCTCGCCTTCCCTGTCCATGAAGTCGAGGTTGACGCCGTTGGCCGTCGCGACGATCTGGAACGGGCCCCACTTCCGTGGCGGAGGCAGGCCCAAGATGCCGGCAAGAAACGATGCGGAGGCCTTGCTATCCTTTGACCAGATGATCGTGTGATTGAACTCGATCGGCATCGTGCTCACCCCGTCCTCGCGTGTGAGGTAGGAACGCTCGGCCCTGTGTTGGGTTTCATGGTCTTCCTCGCCAGACGATGTGGCCGCCGAGATGAGCTGAATGAGCGCTGCGGGGCTTTCGGGTGCCTCCCTTGCCTTCCTCGACTATCTGCAGGAGCATGCCGCGGCTGGAGCGCATGGAGCTCAGAGCTCCCTGCGACG
Organism: uncultured Alphaproteobacteria bacterium; assembly: GCA_963840425.1. Taxonomy (GTDB): domain Bacteria; phylum Pseudomonadota; class Alphaproteobacteria; order Rhizobiales; family Hyphomicrobiaceae; genus CADEFX01. The sequence goes on from CAWIYZ010000004.1 coordinate 9,166, forward strand.
GTGGTGCTTGACGGGTGGCCCGGCGTTGTCAGCACGGGACGAAGCCGGTGCCGCCCGCGGTCCGACCGACCGAGCTCGGCGGCAAATTTTGGGTCAATTCTGCCTCGACACAACCGCAAGATGGTCGAGGCGCAACGTCTGCATGCGAAGGAGCCCTCTATGCCGCGCAATCAGATTACCGGGCGATCCGCGTTCCTGGCCTTGCTCAAGGATGAGGGCGTTTCGCACCTGTTCGGCAATCCGGGCACGACCGAGCTGCCGATCATGCATGCGCTCAAGGACTACCCAGAACTCACCTACGTCATGGCGATGCAGGAGAGCCTGGTGGTAGCGATGGCCGATGGGTTCGGGCGTGCATCGGGCCAGCTTACCGCTTGCAACGTCCACGTTGCGCCAGGTCTCGGCAATGCCATGGGCTCGCTCTATAACGCCAAGTTCACCGGCACCCCCATGATCTTGACCGCCGGGCAGCAGGAGCAGGGTCACGGGCTGACCGAGCCGCTGCTGTACGAGCCGCTCGTGCCGATCGCCCAGCCCCTGGTCAAATGGGCGATCGAGGTGACGCGCCTCGAGGACTTGCCCAGGATTGTACGCCGTGCTGCGAAAGTGGCGATGACGCCACCGACCGGTCCAGTGTTCATCTCACTGCCGGGCGACATCCTGAATATGGAGTCTGGCATAGATCTCGGCAGCGCCACGCGCGTCGATAGCCGCACCCGGCCATCGGATGAAGTGCTCTCGGCGCTGGCGGACCGCATTATCAGGGCCGAGCGGCCATTGATCGTCGCCGGCGACGAGCTGGTCAAGAGCGACGCGCTCAAAGAGGGGGCACAGCTCGCTGAGTTGATCGGTGCGCCTGCAATGCAGCAGAGCGTGGCTTATGGCGCCCACTTCCTGTCGGAGAGCCCGTGTTACATCGGCGGTCTGACCCGCGAACAGGCCGAAGTACGCGCCGTCCTCTCCAAGTACGATCTCATGATCGTGCTCGGGGCCGATGCGCTGCGCATGTCGGTGTGGAGCGACGTCGATCCCATGCCGGACGGTCTCAGAACTGTGCAGATCGGCCTCGTGGATTGGGACCTCGCCAAGAATTATCCAGCCGAGATGGCGATCCGCGCCGACGTTGGTGAGACCATCAGGGCATTGCTTCCGGTGCTGGAAAGAAAGGGCGGCGCCGACATGCGGCGTAGCGCTAGCCAGCGTATGGCGGCGCTTTCCGAGCAGAACTGGTCGGCGAAGCGTGAGAGGCTGGTCGGTATCATCGAGACCCGCAAAGCGGCCAAGCCGATAGACGTTGATCTGCTGACGTTGCGTATCGTTCAGTCGGTGCCCAAAGATGTGGTGCTCGTGAACGAGGGGCTCACGACCTCACGCAGGCTATCCGACCTCTTCGCGTATCGTGACCGCTACGGTTTTCACGGCCTCGCGTCGGGCGGCATCGGCTGGAGCTTGCCTGCATCCGTGGGCATATCGATGGCGCAGAAGGGGCGCCCAGTCGTCACTTGCGTCGGCGATGGCAGCGCCATGTATTCGATCCAAGCGCTCTGGACCATGGCGCACCATAAGCTACCCATCACCACGGTTATCTGCAACAACGGCGGCTACCGCATCATCAAACAGCGCTTGAAAGCCTTTCACAAGAACGACCATTTCATCGGTATGGATTTCGCCGACCCGCCGGTCGATTTCGTCGGCCTCGCAACATCGCTGGGCATCAGGGCGGAGCGCGTCAGCGAGCCCGATGCGATTGCGCCGGCAATCAAGGCGTCGATTGCGCGTGGCGCGCCCACACTTCTCGACGTCATCGTTGAGGACAAAGTTTGATTGGCGCAGGATCGGCCGCCGGGCGTCGATGCTCTGCTTCTGGCACTTTCCCCGTTCGCGACGCGAGGGCAATTGCGCGACGGGCTGGCAAGCACGGACGGCAGTTATTGGCACTTTCTCTCCATAGTGCACAGCTCGCCCGATGGGGTCGATGCCTTGCCGAACGAACTCTCGCGCCCTCCCGGCGAGTGCACGGGCCGCGCTGAGATTGGTAACCGATGCAGAGCCGAGCCCTAGATAGCGGGCGCGATCACCCAACATGTAGCGATAAACCCAGCTCTTCGACGTGCCGACGACTTTGAGGTAAGGGCCCGCACCATCACTATGCAAGCCGTCAGGTTCTTCACCGCAATCGCGGTGAGCCGATGTGTGGTCTTAGGCATTGGCTCCCCCGCCGGCGGTCTGTCCACAAACCAGTCCACAAACGCCTGCACGCTGCTAACAGATGTAGGTCGACGTGGACAGACGTAGGCAGGAGCAAAGAGGCTTTGTTTCAACAGGTTTGATCGATACTGAGCGACGAAGGCCGATATCTACGGACGCAAAGCAGGCGGACACCCCTTCCGCCAACTCCACTCGATCAGGCGCTATGGGGATTCTGTCAGCGACTGACAGTGCACGTCAGATAGAGACAGATGGAGACCATAAATTCCCTAGATATCAATGCATTGTGCGTCATCTCTTGTTCATGCATTGATTAGATCCTGAGACCCTTTCGGTCCTTGACGGCCACTCAATGACGGACGGATGGGGTGGTTGGATAGCGGAGCTGCATGAGCGAGTGCCCTTCAACTTTCTCGCGCGTTCGGACGTGGCCGGAACCGATGACCCCGGTGGCGCACGTGGGTGCGGGCGGACATCTTTGGGCTGGAACCTGTACGTCTGTTCAGTGCCGATTGTGTTGAAGAAGTCCGTTGAAGTGCGGATCGAACAGTGATTCCTGCTGTCGGGAGCAGCGGGAGCAGACGCGATGATGGGGCGGCAGACGGCGGATCAGACGCGGCTGTTCTACGAGTTCCACCTTGAAGATCGCGTACCGGCCAACCATTTGCTGCGCCGGATCAACGTGTTCGTGACTGCGGCGCTCGGCGACCTGCACAAGGAGCTTGCGCCGCTACTACAGCCACACCGGCCGTCCTTCGATCGATCCGGAGTTGATGATCCGGATGCTGCATCCTGGGCTACTGCTACGCTATTCGGTCCGAGCGGCGCCTGTGCGAGGAGGTCGAGGATCGCCTAGCGTTTCGGTGGTTCTGCCGCCTCGACCTCGACGACGCGGTTCCCGACCATTCGACCTTCTCAAAGAACCGGCACGGCCGCTTTCGCGACAGCGGCGTTCTGCGCCATGTGTTCGAGCGGGTGGTCGCAGCCGATAGCGACCGGTCTCGTCGGCGGTGAAGGATTTGCTGTCGATGCGAGCCTGATCGAAGCCGACGCCAACAAGCAGCGCTCGATTCCGGGATCAGAATGGAACAGAGCGCGCGATCTTGCGACCGCAAACCACGCCGTGAAGGAGTATCTGGCCACGCTCGATGATGCTGCATTTGGCGCTGCCAGTGAGGTCACGCCAAAGTTCGTCTCGCCGTCCGATCCCGCAGCCCAGTGGACAGGTGCGATGCGCGGGCCAGCTTTCTTTGCCTATGCCGACAACTATCTCATCGACGTGAGCTTCGGCATCATCATCGACGTGGAAGCCTCGCGCGCCATCCGCCAAGCCGAAGTCGGTGCGGCGCGAACCATGATCGACCGCACGGAGAAGTGCTTTGGCCTGAAGCCCAACCGGCTGGCGGCCGACACGGCCTACGGCTCGGCTCCCATGCTCAATTGGCTCGTTGAGGAGAGGCAAATTGCGCCGCACATTCCCGTCATCGACAAGTCCCAGCGCGAGGACGGCACCTTCTCGCGGTCCGACTTCAAGTGGAAGAAGCGCGCTGGCGTCTACATCTGCCCGAACGACAAAGTGCTCAGAACAAGTGGCACGATTCACGACGACAAGACGTTGCTCTATCGAGCCTCCAAACGCGATTGCGATGTCTGTTCGCTCAAGATGCGCTGCTGCCCCAAGGAGCCATCTCGAAAGATCCCCCGCGACATTCATGAGGATGCCCGCGATGTTGCGCGCTCACTCCAGGACACCGAGGCCTTTGAGCAGTCACGGCGCGATCGCAAACGCGTGGAGATGCTGTTCGCGCACTTGAAACGCATCCTGCGGCTCGGGCGCCACGCCTGCGTGGGCCGTGCGGCGCCAGAGACGAATTCCTGCTCGCCGCCACCGCCCAGAACTTGCGCAAGCTTGCCAAGCTCATCATTCGGCCGCCACCCGACGAGGCTGCCGCACGCGTTGCGTGAGCGTGTCGTAGCGTCCAGCGTCGGTGAGTGCGCCGACGGCCGCCGCTCTCGGCTCAGAGCACGGCCGGGCTGACCCGCTCCCACGGCCCTAACCCGATCTCGCCGCCGACTTTGTCAACGAAATCTGCCAGAAGCGGAAGAGCCCTAATCCGACCATCGGTTGACTAATCTAGCGTAAGGTTGATTTCTCCACCCCCGACGGCGGATGGCGTTCAGCAAAGACGCACGGCGCAGTGGTCACATCTCACTGATCGAGCCACACGTCGACAAAATCGAAGCCGGTGAAATGGCTCGGGTGCAGCTCCCAGCCCTTGATGCGCTTGTGGTGCACCACGGTCCTGTCCCACCATAGAATGGGGCCGAATAGGCCTGCGTCAGCCCGCGCGTCTCGAACTGATGGACAAGCTTTCTGTCGCTCCGCCGGATCGATCGATCGCATCTGCCGGTCGAACAGATCGTCGAGGATGGCGTCCGTGTGCCGCGAGACCGACTGCGCCGACTTGCCGGCACTCAGGAACTTGTCGAACTGTGCCGACGGGTCGTCGGCAAAGTCCGAGATGAAGTCCATGACCACATCGAAATTCCCGCTGGCGTGCGCGTCATAGAACAGCTTTGTTTCCAGCTGCACGTGCTCGGCCTCGACACCGATCCGCCGCCACTGGTCGATCAGGTAGATCGCCGCTGGCGTGTGCGGTTCGCCGAGGTTGCGGTTGACGAGCCGCAGTTTCAGGTTGGCCGCTCCGGCCTCGGCCAGGAGCTTCTTGGCTTCCGCGCGTGACTTCTCGATGTCCGGCCAGAAGCCGGGCATCTTCTCGAGCTCCGCCCGGGGAAGGCCGAATTCGTAGCCGGGCCTGAACATGCCGCTGACATGCTTGAGGACGGATATCTTCCCCAGCATCGCCGCTCCGCCCCAGCGATCGACTGCCAAGGTCAGCGCCTGGCGCACGCGAACATCGTCGAAGGGCTTGCGCTGCGTATTGAAGCTGAACATCAAGTTCGTCACCCACGGACCCGCGACGACGACGGCATTGTCCTTCATGGCGTCGACGATCTGATCGCGCTCCTTCGGCGTTCGGCCGCGGAATTCCGCGTCGAATTGACCGCCGATGATCCCCGGGGCAACCGCATTGCCCTTCACGAAGAAGGCCTGGTAGCCGTCGAGATAAGGACGATCCTTGAGGAAGTAGCCGGCGAACCGGCGCGCCGTCCACGACTTGCCCTTCTTGTACTCGACGAACTCGAAGGCACCTGTGCCGAGCACGGTCTTGGCCGGGAACTGGGGATCCTCCTTCAGCTTGGCGGCGCTGTAGATGCAGTTCCACGGCGACGCGAAGTGCGTGAGCATCGAGGCATTCGGAAACTTCATTCTGAAAATGACCGTCACCGCGTCGGGCGTCTCGATCGACTTGATGTCCTGATAGAGCGCACGGCGGAGCGACACGACGCCGGCCGGCGGATCGATGATGCGCTCGTAGCTCGCCTTGACATCCTCGGACGTCAACGGACTGCCGTCGTGGAACTTCACATTGTCCCGCAGCTTGAACGTATAAGAGAGACCATCCGGCGCCACCTCCCAGCTCGCGGCGAGATCGCCGACGATGCGCAGATCGGCGTAAGAGCCCTTGAACGTCAGGAGCGTTGAGTAGTGCGCCCGCGCCGGATGGATGAAGGCAAAGGTGTTGACGGCGTGACAATCCGTGCTCGGCGGCTCAGCCACCACCGCGAAGTTCAGAATGCCGCCCTTCTTCGGCGTTTGCGCGTGCGACGCGCCACAGGCGGTCAAGGCTAGGAGGCATGCTACGGCGATTGCTTTGCTCATCATCGCCATGCTCGACTCTTTGCCCGTATTTCACTCGCTTTCACAAAACGCGGCATTAGGCGGTAAGGCGCTCGTCGTGAGGTGACTGGTTGATCTGCTCGCAGCCATCGCGCGTCACCACCACCACATCCTCGAGATGCGCGCCGCCGATGTCGGGGCGATCCGAAGCAGCACGATGCGCGGCTCGAGGCACATCACCATGTTCTCGACGATCTCGAAGTCGACGCCCTTGTGAACCAGCGGGTCGCCGTGCAGGCCGTAACCGAGTTGATGGCCGGTGTTGCCGCTGTAGAGGTAGCGGCCCCAGCCCTCGCTCTCGATCACCTCGCGGGCGCGGGCGTCGACCTGGTGGCAGGTGACACCGGGCCGGATGACCTTTTTCGCCTCCTCGAGCGCCAGATGCGTCGCCCGGTAGATCGCCTTCTGTTGCGGCGTCGGCTCTCCACAAATGACGGTGCGCCCGAGGTCGCCGGTGTAGCCGCGGACCACCGCGCCGATATCGAGGATCACCATCTCGCCTGGCGCGATGATCTTCTCGGTCGCGACGCGCTCGAACATCGAGGTGTTGTAGCCGGAGGCGACGAGCGGAATGAACGGCTCGAACTCGGAGCCCGCTCGGCGCATCGCGTGTACCGCTTCGGCAGAGACCTGCGTGCTCGCTGACTCCCGGCCGCACCGCAGCGATGGCGGCGCTCATGCCGAGATCGGCGACGCGCACCGCCTCACGGATCAGCGCGATCTCTGCCGGATGTTTGACCGCCGTCAGTCGCGACCAGATGGCCGCCGGCGTCCGAGAACGTGACGGCCGGGAATTGCCGCTTCAGCCCCTCGTAGACCATGAACGGCATCAGGTCGGTGCCGATGCGGGCCCTGCCGAGCCCGTAGTCGCTGATCATTCCACCGATGACGGCAGCCCATCCGGCGAGCGCGGGCAACCGGCGGGCATCCTCGATGTCGGACTTGAAGCGGATGCGCAGATCGTCGCTGCCCGAGACGTAGCCGACCGCTGGCGGCGTCCCTTCGCCACCAGCACGACGTACTCGGGCTCCATGAAGGGACGGAAGCCCTTCACATAGAAATCCGTGATGTAGCGCACCGCCTCGGCCTTGAAGAAGAGGAGGGCATCGAGGCCCGAAGCCGCCGAGCGTCTCTTGCAGGCGGCGCTGCTTGATGACGTGCAGCTCGTCGCCGGCGTAGAAGATGGGCGGCTGCTTGCGGAATGCCGGATGCTGAGCCGATCCCTGTCCATGGCTCACGCTGCCTTTCGCAGAGAGGCGACGACCTCGGCCGACTGCCTGCACAGCGGCCGGCGACGGCGACCTCATCGATGTGGTAGTGGGTGACGAACCGGATCTTGGCTCGCTTGCTGTTGGCGAGAATGCCGCGCTCGCGCAGGCCGCGGACGATGGGGGCCGCATCGGCGGCAAACCCGTCGACGAAGCAATTGACGATGTTGGTCTGCACACGCTCCGACATCGACCAATGATGGATCGATGGCGGCCAGACCGCGCGCCAGCTCGCCGGCCAGCTCGTGATCGCGCTTGAGGAGCGGATAGGGATCGCGCAGCGCGACGATGGCAGGTGCCGCGATCAATCCGGCCTGGCGCATGCCGCCGCCCAGCATCTTGGCGGCGCGGCGCGCCCTCATCATGAAGGCCGTGTCGCCGGCAAGGAGCGCACCGACCGGCCCGCCGAGCCCCTTGCAGAGCGCGAACCAGACCGAATCGACATGCCGGCAAATCTCGGCCAGCGGCACGTCGAGATAGGCGGCGGCATTGAGGAGACGGGCTCCATCGAGGTGCACGGGCAATCCCGCCCGCGCAGCTACGTGCCTTGACCGCAGCCATCGCCGCTAGTGGCACCACCATGCCGCCGGAGGCGTTGTGCGTGTTCTCGAGGCAGATCAGTCGCGTCGGCGCGCGCGAAGATCCGTGCCGGTCCTGATGGCCGCCTCGACGTCTGCGACGTCCAGGACGCCGTGACGCCCTCCGATCGGACGCGGCACGGCGCCAGCGACGACGGAAAGTCCGCCGCCCTCTGAGTTGTAGATGTGTGCCGTCTCCTCGACGATCACCTCGCCGCCCCGGCAGTCGTGCGCGATGACCGCGGCGAGATTGGCCATGGTGCCGGACGGGACGAAGAGCGCGTCCTCCTTGCCGGTCAGCTCGCGTCCGATCTCTTCGAGACGCGCTACGGTCGGATCGTCGCCGCGCGCAGAATCGCCAAGCGGAGCGGTGGCGATGGCGTCCATCATGGCCTGGGTCGGCAACGTGACTGTATCGCTCCTGAAGTCGTAGGTCCGCATCGCGTCCTGTCCTGTTGGCGTTGGCATTTGCGAGCCCGCCGCCTGCCTGCGTCAGCCGTTTTCCTTGAAGATCCGCCGGCGCGAGGTCGTCAGCGCCGGCAAGGCCATGAGACCAAGCAACCCAAGGGCGAGAAGAATGAGCGTCGCGCTGATCGGCCGCGACATGAACGCCGTTGCATCACCGTCGGAGAGCAGCATCGCGCGCCGAAAGTTCTCCTCCATCAGCGGCCCGAGCACGAACGCGAGCAGGAGAGGCGCCGGCTCGCAGCCCCACCTGAGAAAGGCATATCCGACGATCCCGAACCCCAGCAGCAGCCCAACCTCAAACAGCGAGTTATTGAGCGAGTAGACGCCGATGCAGCAGAACACCAGGATTGCGGGAAAGAACAAACGATAGGGCACTCTAAGCAGCGCCACCCAGATGCGGATCAGCGGTAGGTTGATGACGACCAGCATGACATTGCCGACCAGCATCGAGGCGATCAGACCCCAGAACAGCTCCGGGTTGCGGGTCATCACCTGCGGGCCAGGCTGCACACCCTGGATCATCATCGCCCCGGCCATCAGCGCGATCACTGGATTGGCAGGAATGCCGAGTGTGAGCAGCGGAATGAACGAGGTCTGGGCGCCGGCGTTGTTGGCGCTTTCAGGCGCTGCCACGCCTTCGACCGCTCCCTGACCGAAGCGCTGCGGCTCGCGCGAGACGCGTTTTTCGAGCGTGTAGGCGGCAAACGCAGAGAGCATGGCGCCGCCGCCGGGCAACAGCCCGAGAATTGCACCGACGGAAGTGCCGCGAGCTACAGCCGGAATCGAGCGGCGCACGTCCTCGCGTGTCGGCCAGAGCGACCCAATGCGTGCGGTTATCACCGACCGCGTCTCGGGCGACTCCAGATTCTTGATAATCTCGGCGACGGCAAACAACCCCATGGCAACCGGCGCGAAGCCGATCCCATCAGCAAGCTCAGGGATGTCGAACGTCATGCGTGGAGCGCCAGAGTTGACATCCGTTCCCACCATCGACAGGAGCAGGCCAAGCACGATCATGCCGAGTGCGGTGAGCAGGGAGCCCTGCGCCAGCACGATGGCCGCCACGAGGCCAAGGCACATCAGTGCGAAATACTCGGCCGGGCCGAACAACAAGGCGACCTCAGCCAGCGGCGGAGCGAAGAGAGCGATCAGGAGCGTGGCGGCGATACCGGCAGCGAGCGAGGCGAGCGCTGCGATGGCCAGGGCTTGTCCGCCATTTCGTGGCGACTGCGGCGCGTGACAACATTGACGCCATGGTGCGCGCTGTCGAGGCCTCCCTTGCGTCGATCGCAGCCGACCCCAACAGCCGCGAGGTTCGGCTGCGCGCGCTGGACAAGGACTACGAATTCCACAAAGACCTCGTTGACTTCCAAAGCAACGAGATCATCAGCAAGCACTACAGCCTCAACGCGGCCCGCCTCCGCCTATTCCGCATTAACATAGGTGAACCGCTCGAGCGGCTCGATATCGCCGCGCGGGAGCATGTTGGCATCCTCGACGCCTACCGGAAGGGAAACGTGGACCTCGCCGTCTCGCGCCTGGCGAAGCACATCCAGATCTCGCGCGAGCATACCTTGGGGCTCAGACCGATGCGCCCCATGGGTAACGCAGCATGGCGCGCGAAAGATTGAACGGCTTGTGGAGGCGGCAGCGTGGCATACTCGGCGAGAGGTTATGTAGCACTCATCTTTCCCTGAAAGCCCGCGCAATCTGATCGCTGAGTGGCTTCACCAAGTAAGACAGGGCGGTGCGTTCATCCGTCTTGATATAGATCTCCGCCGGCATGCCGGGAACCAACTTAAGCTTGCCCAGTCGCTGCAGTTCGATTCGGTCAACGCAATGCGGACGACATAGAAGGCTTGGTTGGTCTGCTGTTCGCGGCTCAAGTGGGCCGACACACGCGATACTGAACCGACAAGTTCAGGCGTCGTGCGCTGATTGAAAGCCGGAGATCCTCACGAACGCAGCCTGATCGATTTTCACCTGATCGATATCCTGTGGCGCGATCCGAGCCTCGAGCACTAGTGCATCACTATGGCGGGACGACCAACATGATCGGCTCACTTTGACTGATAACGCCGCCGACCGTGTGTACCGCCAGCTGATGCACAGTTCCGGATAGAGGAGCTCGGATATCGACGCGCTTGAGTTGGTCCTCGGCCGCGACACGGCGCTCGTTTAGTTCGGCCTCTTTGGCCTGGATGTCCCGCAATTCCTTGATCACATCAGTGCGGAAATCCTGATCGAGTTGGATGATTTGAAGCTCGATCTCGGCGATCTTGCCCTTAGCTGGAGCTTTGGATGCGACAAGCTGGGCGTGCTCGCCTGTAAGACGCGTGGCTTCGCGCTGTGTGGCGGTGTACTTGGTGGTAGAAACAAGATTCTGCGTGTAAAGTCTATCGAGACCTGCCAGTTCCTTTTGTACTAGGTCTATTTCTTTCAGCTTGGCTTCTTGGTGCGCGCTGAGCCCAACAAATTCTTGGTCAAGCTGCGCGATGCGCTCCTGCAGTTGCGCCTTTTTCCAGGCTATGCCCGAGAAGTCGGCTGTCAAACAGCAAGCGTTCGTCGGCCAGGATCTCGTGTATTTCGGCGTCAGACGCACGCGTGGAAAACATCGCCGGAAGTTCAAAGCGTGCTTTGCCATCGCGCTCTGCCTTGAGGCGGGCCGTACGCACCGCCAGCTCGTCGAGCTGACGCGTAATGACCTGCAGGTTCGCCTTAGTTACCGTCTCGTCGAGCCGCATGACAATGTCGCCAGCCTCGACTTTGTCGCCCTCACGCACACGGATCTCGCCGACCACGCCGCCGGTCGGGTGCTGCACTTTCTTGACATTGCTCTCAACTACCAGTGTACCGCCAGCGACTACCGCACCTGAAAGCTCCGCAGTGGCAGCCCAGCCGCCGAGAACTCCGGTTAGGATAAAGGCGCCAGCCAGGCCAAGCTTGAGATTGTAGTCAATGCCATCTGGAAACGGGGTGCCGGGGCTCATTTGTGTTTCTGCCCTGTCCTGCTCAGAGGATGTTTCGCATTAGTCGGCCGTGGCTGCGGCATCCGATATCACCTTCAACCGTGGATTGGTGGCTGCCACAGGAGGCTGTTGCGTGACTTGCCGCAGCACCTCGTCCTTTGGCCCAAACGCCTGAACCTGACCATTGGCCAGCACCATCAGCTTGTCGAGGCCGGCCAGCGCTGATGGTCGGTGGGCGATGACTATGACGATACCGTTACGTTCGCGCACGGAAGAATCGCGCGGGTCAAGGCCGCATCGCCCTCGGCATCGAATTCGAATTGGGCTCGATCGAGCACGATCAGGAAGGGGGCGCCATAGAGCGCGCGGGCCAGTGCCACGCGTTGCCGCTGGCCAGCCGACAGCGCGCTACCGCGATCGCCGACGCGTGTGTCGTATCCCTCGGGCAGATGCAGGATCATGTCGTGCACGCCGGCCAGCTTCGCCGCGGCAATGACACCGGAGCTGGGTGCATCCGGCTCGAAGCGGGCAATGTTGCTGGCAACCGTGCCATCGTACAGCTCGGTCTCCTGGGGCAGATAACCGATATGGGCGCCGAGCACGTCGCTTGGCCATTGTGCCAGCGCCGCGCCGTCGAGACGAACGGTGCCGCGTTGCGCCAGCCATGCGCCAACCAGGGCTCGCGCCAGCGTTGTCTTACCAGAGGCGCTCGGGACCAATGACGCCGAGACCCTCACCGCCTTTCAACGTGAAGGTGACGTTCTGCACTATGGTCTTGGTTTGACCCGGCGGCCCGATCCAGAGCCCATCGACCGCGAGGCTCGAAGCGGGCTTGGGCAGAGCCGTGATTTCTCCGGCTATCGGCATAGTCCCGAGTACCGCGGACAGCCGCGCTGCACCTTGCCTTGCGCCCACGAAACCGCGCCAGTTGGCAATGGCGATCTCGATGGGCGCAAGGGCGCGGCTGACCATGATCGAGGCCGCAATCATGACCCCGCCAGTCGCCTCGCCTCGAATAACCAAATAGGCACCCAGACCCAGAACGCTCGACTGCAAGAGGAGACGCAGCATCTTCGACAGTGTGCCGTAGAAGGCGATGACGTCTGCGGCACGCGCCTGATTGACCAGGTGCTTTTCGGACAGCCCGGTCCACAACGTGGTCACCCGAGACCCCATTCCGAGGGCCTGGACCGTCTCGGCACTGCGCTTCTGAGCCTCGCCGAAAACATGACGTTTCGAAGCGCTCTCGCTGGCACTGGCAGCCAGAGCACGGCTCTTGGCCTCGGTCAGAAGGGTGAGCCCGAGCAACAGCACCGCACCGCATGCTCCAAGCAGTCCAAGCCAGGGGTGCAGCAGGAAGACGAGACCGAGATAGATCGGCAGCCAGGGCAGATCGAAGAGTGCAGTCGGACCTGCCGACGACAAAAACGAGCGGATCTGGTCGAGGTCGCGCACGGGCTGCAACCCATCACCGGGTGCCCGCATGCGCAGGGGTATTAGCAGCACGGTCGCAAACACCTTCTCGCGCAGCGAGCGGTCGATGCGCATGCCGATCCCGGTCATGATGCGGGTGCGTACGAAATCGAGAACGCCGTAGCCCGCGTATAGCACCACCATGATGATAGTGAGCCCAATCAGGGTGGCGAAGCTGTGCGACGGGATCACCCGGTCGTACAGCTGCAGCATGTACAGCGAGCCCGTTAGCGCTAAAGAAGATTAATTAGACCGGAGAAAATGCCGACACCGAAAAAAGCGGCGCGGCAACCGCACAACGCCACTGCAATGGGGGACGAAGGTAACGTCATTTGCGGCGTGACAGGTGGTGCTGGAATGTGAAATTCAATGCTCGTTGAGGACCTTGCACTTCAAGTCCAGTGTCGCTTAACGCTGTACGCTGCCTAGACAAAGCGAAAATCATCGACATGGTTGGCAACAAGCAATGCCTTGTTGATGTCCGACGGCGTGATTGAGTCAGTGCCAGACTTCAATTACGGCGCCAAGCGGCGTGTCTTGAATGGCTGCCTCGAGAGCAGTCCAATTCGCAAACATTGAAGCGGAGAACTGAAGAATATCGTGTTGCTCGCCGCTGGCGTTGAAGCCCTGAATAACGCCTCTTGCCAAGTCCGGGATTGAAGACAAAGGCATCCATTTCAGAAGTTGCAATTAGCGTGGAATCCACAGCGTCTGTTGCCAAGGGCAACAAGTCTAACTCCGGCTGGCTCAATGCCAAAAGTGCGGCAGCTGGGGTTCCGTTGATACTGATGGATGTGAACGTCTCCTGATCTGTGAACGAGAAGTCGTTGAAGGTGAAATTCCCGAAGACTTCAATATCCATCGCGAGTCCAACGCCGTTGAAGAAGTTCCAATCGTCAGAACGCCCTTGGTCCCGCTCGGATCTGGCGTGTAATCAACATCAAAGACTGTATTGAACTCGGGCAGAATGAGTTGATCGCCCGCTTCCCACCCAACAATCGACACTCCTTGCGAAGAATGAACAGGATGCCCGTCGCGGTATTTGTCGCGTTACGGTCGAATTGGACGGCTCCGGTTCCGGTCGGCGAAAAGTCGATCGTGAAATTGGACCAGATCCCCGACAGACCGTGGAATGTGGAGCCGTCGCCGACTTCGATTGTGCCACCTGATAAGCCGCGGGAGCGTCAGCCATGGATCCACCATGGGCACCGATGGTGCCATCCGTGTTGTCGATCGGTTTTGTGGGCTCCAGCGTTCCGCTCTGGACGTCGACGATGCCGCTGTTGTTTGAAGGTGGTGGAGATCGTGGAGGGTGGAGCCGAGCCGCTCTTGATCAGCCTGCCCTGGTTGTTGACCACGGCGTCGTCGCCAATGTCGCCAACGCCTCGGTTGCTGGCGTGGATCAGCAGACCAGTGCTGGTGGTCTGATCGTCGAGCGTGGCGCCCGTCGCGATCGTCAGGGTGCCGGAGCCGATCTCGCTCACGCCGTTCAGCGGATTGCCGCCATTGAGATCGATCTGCGACACGGTGCCGTTCACCGTGCTTGAGCCGCCCAGCTGCAAGGTGCGATCACCATCCAGGGCCGGGAACAGGCTGAGCGCCATGCCGCCCTGGGCAACCGTCGTGCCCGATCCGCTCTGCGTGCCGCCCGAGAACTCGGACGCACCCGTCGCCGTCACAACGCCCGTACCCGTCAGCAGGCCACCAGATTGCAGAAGCGATGAGAGAAGAATGCCAGCAGTCGTCAAGTTCAAGCTTCCGCCGGTCAGCTGCAAGGTTGTTCCCGCACTCGCGATCGACCCTGCGAAGACAACTGAGCCCCCGCTGACCGTTGTGCGAGCTGGGCGCCGATGGTCGACGCCGCATCGATGGTCCGATTGCCGCCATTGAACTGGACAGTGCCGGGTCCGCGATAGATGGCAGCTGTATCTGTGCCGCCACCGTCGAACCGGAACGCGCCGTTCTGCACCTCGACGACGCCGCGATTGTCAAATCGGGAGGCGACGAACGACGTGCCGGCTGACCCAGATTTCCTGAGTGTGCCCTCGTTGACAACGATGGCATCGCTGCCGTTGTCTGCTGCACTCACACTTGGCGCGAGGACTTGGAGCCCTGCCGTTGTCTGGTCATCCAGTACCGCGCCGGCTTGGACACGGATGCTGCCGGAACCGAAAACGTTCGTTCCGCCATTCAAATTGAGAATGCCGTTGGCGCCAACGATCTGGCTATTCCCTCCAAGGGCAAGCGAACGGCCGCCATCGAGGTAGTACCAGTTCGTATTGATAGTACTTGGTGTGTTGATCGTCGTCCCGCCCTGAAGCGCCGTTGTTCCGGGCCCGCTTTGGATGCCGCGAGTAAGCGTGGCGGCGCCGGTGACAGTGAAATTACCAACTCCGGAAAACACGCCGCCCGAGTGCGTGAAACTGCCAACTGTGCCGGTGCCGTTGAGGGCCAAAGTGGCCCCCGTAAGCGCGGCGTTCGACAGCGCGACGGTTCCGATGAGGACAACTGATTGGTTATGGTCAGAGATCCACCGATCTGCTGCAGCGTCGCTCCCGTAGCTGTTAGCGACCCGATCTCTGCGCCTGCCGCGTTGAAGGTCACAACCTGCCCGGCCGGCAGGCCGATGAAGGCATCATCGAGAGCACCCGGCACACGATTGCCACTCCAATTGCTCGCACTTCCCGCGTTTCCGCCGGTCGGAGCAATCCACTCGATGCTGTACTGCGCAACATTGAACGTTTTGGAGATGACGGTCTCGTTGGTGAGCTCGGGCGCGATCGCGATGACCTGGGCGCGGGTCCAGTTCTCGTCGTCGCCGGTATCGGCCGTGCCGGTTCCGAAGATGCGTCCAACGTTCGAAAATGCTTGCGTTCCTACCACTATTCCATTCGCGAGATAATCGATCGAGGCGGTGATCGCGCCCACATCGGTCGTCGAATGGGCAAGTCTCGAAGAGGATCTGCGTGGCTCCACTCGGAGGCGCCAACGGAGCAGACTGAATAACCGTGACCGTATCGGCGACACGGTCTACTTCGCGCAGCTCGAGGCGCACTACGCCATCCTCGCCGGCTCTGACGACCAGCTCGATAACGTCGTCGCCGGGCTGATCTGGCGGGACACCTCCGCCGCCGTCCAGACGATCGCTCAGGCGAATGCCGTAGCGCTCCAGCCGGCTGTTGGGCATGGCCAGATCAAATGTCGCTGCGACGGCGAAGTTGTCATCGCTCTTGAGACCTGCAGCCAGGTTTGTCGGATCGAT
>CAWIYZ010000005.1:0-36685 GCA_963840425.1 uncultured Alphaproteobacteria bacterium
CAGCGCTTCAGCCGTTTATTGCATTCGCTGTAGTATCCGCCGCCCTTCGCAATCCAGCGAAGCTCGCCGTTACCGTTGTTGGCTTTATTGGCGTTGTATTGATCGAGACAAGTGTGCATGCGGGCTCTTCCTGGCGACTTGCTGGCGTATTTTGGCGCGATGGCCGTGGGGAATGAAGCACTGCCCTTTGATTGGACTACCGTCCCAGGAGGAAGGTAGCCGCTCGCACTACAGTTGGCGTTGCGGAACGCCTGCCATGATAGTCCGCCAGTCGTGCCGCCGGCCTGGGCGGCTCGATACTTCGCACTGCATTCCTTCATTGTGAGCGCCGCTGCAGATGGCGTATCGACCAGATTGAATGTCGCCACCACCAAGGCAGCGCCAAAACATGACTTCGGAAAATGCCGCACCGCAGCCTCCTTGGATTCCACACAGCCTGGCCAGACGTGGCCAACATTGCCTCGAAGGTGCGCGCACGAACAGGTTGCGCGGCGCTATTGCTTGGGCGCCTCCGGCAAAGTGCGGACCTGATCGCCGTCAATGCGAGCTTTGATCTTGTCGGCAATCTCTTCCAGTTTGTCGCCGGTGATTTCTATGACCTTGCTGCCGAGCCCGAGGAAACGCCCAACCTCCACCTTTATTGAATGAACCTTGCCGTCAGCCCCTCGTTGGACATCCACAACTTGGCCGAGGTCCTTGTTATCGGAGCTGAGGACAGACGCACCACGCAAACCCTCTAGCGCCTCGCACCGCTTGTTGAATTTCTGTAACCACGGTTTGGCATGCCTGAGAGAGCGACGCCCGCTTTTGCACCAGGCACTGCCCGATCTTGTCGGCATCGTTGCAGTGAGCTTCAATGTCCGCCCAGCAGGTATCGGCCGTGCGCTCGACACGGTGCAGCGCATTCTCAAGCCGTCGCGACGCGCGATAGAGCACAAACTGACAACTGCGACTCAACTGGTCCTCATGCGCCTGCATGCACAGCAGCAGGCGCCCCTCACCACGTGTGACCTTGCCACACAGCGCATTGATGTCATTGCCGCAGCTCTTCTCGACGGCTTCGACCGCGGTAGCTACGCGATCTTTGAGATCGGTTTGGGCGAAAGCAGAGGAAGAAGTTCCGAGCAAAGCAAACAGCGTGGTGGACACGATTGCGCTCGTTTGGAAAGTTTTCATGACAATTCCCCGAGAAGAGCACGCGCCATTGCAAAATGAACGATTGCAAACGCGCCCAGCGGGCGAAATCGGGATAAACCCGCGAACTCAATTCGGAAGTACCTTCCTCCGGCCGATGTTTGCCCGTGCTGACGAGCATTGCTGCACGGATCGGATAGGAGAGCGTCGCTCATAGCGAAGGAGACAACGCGGGCAATCAGGCTTGCCATCGCTACCAATGGCAACCGCCTCGCCGTCCAGGGTGCAGCGTTCCTCCTGACAAACCGACACGGTGAAACACCCGTTCAAGCGCAACAATGAGCGTTGCAGACCGGTCAGGTAGAGCTCGGGATCGCCAGGACGTCGGCGCTGGGCGCTGAGACGGGCTTAACCACATCAACAGGACGGCAACCCATCGTCCCGCGTGGCGTTGGATGATCGCTCAAAGCAACACGTAGTCCGGAGTTTGCCCAATGACTACGCGACGGCATCTTGTGGCGGCGATCATCAGCGTCACAGGCGTGCTTCTTGGTACAACTTCAGCCCGAGCAGTCGATCAACGAGTGGAGGCCGCCTGCTCAGGCGACTATTCCACATATTGCGGCCAGCACGACCGCAGTGGGCCGTCGGCGCGGGCATGCATGAGAGCGTATGGTGAGAAACTGAGGCCAACTTGCGTAGACGCGCTGATTATGGCTGGAGAGATCACGCGGAAGGAAGTGGAGGCTCGGCGTGCTAAGAAGGCTCGCTGAGCAACCTAAAAGCCAACGCCTTTAAGCCCCGATTTCGACCACTTCTGCCCCTCGCGAAGGTAGGAGGCGATACCTGCTCATGCTACTTGTGCCGAGTGTGCTGGCAACAGTTGGTCATACCTGAAACGGGTCTCGGGGGATCGCCCGATGTTTGGAGCGAGCACGATAGTGGGTTTTCATCAGGATGATGAGAAGAACTGGGTGGCCGAGCTATCATGCGGCCATCAGCAGCACGTTCGCCACAAGCCACCGTTGATTGAGCGTCCGTGGACGCTCACAGAAGCAGGGCGCGCCAGCAAGCTGGGGCAGGCTGTTCGTTGCGCAGAATGCAGCTTGCAATGCACCACTACTGTGGACTGAGCGGAGCTTTTAATGGCTGGCTGTCAGCTTACAGGCTACGCCAGGAGTGTAAGCGAAACCGCCTCACGTCCTTTTTGCGTCCGCACCACCTTCATCGCCACGCGCTGGGCCTCGTGCAGGGCATGCAGGCCTGCACGTTGGACGATGGAGACGTGGACAAACACATCCTTCTCGCCATCCTCGCAGGCCACGAACCCGAAGCCCTTATCTGCATTGAACCATTTGACGGTCCCCTCGACATCGACAGCGCTTGCCGTATCAGTCCGCGCTCGGCCCGATGATGCCTTGGATGAAGATCGCGTGACGGGAGGCGCGGTACCTGTATTGGCGTCCACCGCAACAACCGCCGTGACCTGACGCCCCTTTTGCCCTGGCCCGACCTGCACGCTCAGCTTGGTTCCCGGATCGACCGACTCGTGCCCGGCCGCTTGCAGCACACCAACGTGCAGAAACGCGTCCCCCGAGCCGTCTGCCAGGGCAACGAAACCGAAGCCTTTGTCCGCATTGAACCACTTGACGGTGGCATCGACAGGCGGGCCGCTTGGAGCTGCGCGCTCGCGCGGACCTCGCGAGAATGACTGCTGCGGCCGGTTATCGCGCGCAGGGGGTGATGAGTCCCAGTCGTCATCAAAGCCGCGCCGTCTTGGACCCCGGTCTCGTCCTCTCCCCATGTGCCTGCTCTTCCTCGGAACCTGACTGTTTGTGAGATGCTGTGATCTCCCGGCGATCCTAGCGTGTTGGATCGTTTCGACAATGGCCGTGATCCTTCGGCGTCGTGAAGGCTCGATTTTGTCAAGGCCGTGTTGCCGGTCGAGGCGCCGGCGCCGCCGAGGCTCGCCTCATCTCACGCTCGGTATGGGTTGGTGTATGGGCAAGCGGTCTGGTTATGCCGGTGGGCTGGAATCCGCAGCTTTCGTAGAGCGCTGGCGACGGAGTTACGCGAGCGTTTGAGGGCGGGCTTCGTCGCGTGAAGCTGAGTCTCTATCTCGCGAAGTTGGTGATCCACCGTGCACTCAATACCCTAGCTCAAGGCGCACCGGTTGCAACAGCCCGCCACCCGACCGCATGCTGCGAATGTTGGCGGCGATCTCCGTCGCGAGTTGGCGGACCGTCGGTCGCCGAGCCACGTGCGGCAGCACAGTCACCTTGGGATGCAGCCACAGCGGGCTTTCGGGCGGCAATGGCTCCGGCCAAAGCGCATCGAGTGCGACGTGCTCTAGCTGACCTGAATCAAGGGCCGCGATGAGGTCGGCGTCAACGACGTGCCTACCCCGTCCTACATTCACCAGCATGGCGCCAATTGGCAGCATGGCAAGGGTGCGGGCGCACAAAATCCCTTCGGTCTCCTCGGTCAACGGCAGCAAGCAGACGAGAATGTCGGTCTGGTTGAGAAACGACTCGAGCTGGTTCGGACCATGAAATATGGGCACCTCGGCGCCGACGCGGGGCGAACGTACCCAGGCCGACACCACGAAGCCCAACGATTGCAGGACGAGCGCGGGCGCTTTTGCCATCATGCCAAAGCCGAGGAAGCCGACGCGGCGTTCTTCGGGTCGCTTGATCGGCATGCGCAGCCACTCCTTCCGCACCTGTGCCGCCTGATACTTCGGCATCTCGCGATGCAGGCGCAGCACGTGCATCACCACGTACTCGGTCATCATGGGATCACCGCCCGGCGGTTCAATCTTGCCGAGCGGTACTTTGGGCAGTTTCGGGTGACCTACGATGTCGTCCACGCCGGCCGCGCGGCTGAACATGGCCTTCAGATTAGGAAATGCCGGCAGGGCATTGAAGTCCGGATGCATGAAGGCGAGATAGTCGATCTGAGCGGGGTCGCCCGACGCCGGCCAGAAGCGGATCTCGAGATCAGGCAGCAGGTCGCTGAAGGTGGCGCGCCACGAGTTCGCGTCGCCGATGCGTCTGTCGAGCTCGATGATAAGCAGTGCCATGCGTGCAACCCTGGTGTCATCCGTGACCAATCGCTTGAGCATGTGCCGCTATCGCCGTTCTCTCAAGCGTAGAGTTTCGCAAATACGTAGCGATCGGCAGGATGCCGGTGCTCGTCCTTGACGATGGAGGACCGCGAGCTCGCCCGCAAGACTGAGACCCCATCTGCCGCCGTATCTGCGGTCATGGGCATCGCCAAGCTGCACGGCCTGCTCGTCGACAAGTCCAAGGCCGAGTTCGACGTCAACAAGCACGAGGAAGTTCAGCGCGAGGCCGAAGAGTTCACCCGCAGCATCATGCAATTGTCGCACCGCCTCAGGGAGAGAGGCGAAGCCGGCGAAACTGAGCACTGAGGTCATTCCGCCATGTCAGACCGCCGGAGAGGATCAGGCGCTCTCTCTGCATCTACAGTGAGATTGCAGGGTCCCAGCTGGCGGGAGCATGGCGCCACGGCCATTGCCCGTGTGGCGAGACATCGGCCGCACGAGTACCTGAAGATCATTGCCAGCCTAGTGCCGAGAAATTTCGGTCTTGAGAAGAAAGGCCCGCTCGATGAGTTGAGCGACGAGGAGCTCGAAGCACAGATTGATGTGCTGCGCCGGTTGGTCGCTGCTGAGAAACAGAATTCGGACTAAGTCGGCCGATAAGAACGAGTGCGATTGGGGGGATAGCTCACCGACGGTGGAGCCCCTGCATGCGCCGAGACCAGATCCTGATCGCTATCGTTTTTCTCGGGCTAAGCTGCCCTGTCGAAGGTTGGGCCCAGCCAACGGGGACCGACCGCGTAGGTGCCACTGAATTCCAGCACAATACTGCAAGACAGAGAGATGGCCGCATACGTCTCACGCTTTCGCCTAAGCCCGGAATTGCTCAAGACCAAGCGTTGATAGGTCGGCAGGCCCAAGCCCTAGCAGATCGCCTCGCCGTGCGTGAATGCCCGCATGGTTACGATTTCTATGCGGCCGAACCGTTCGAGGCGCGTCGGAAGGAGCTCACGTACGTGTTCAAGTGCAAGTGACCGTGAAAGACTTTTTACCAATCCAGGCCACTACCAATGCGATCCAAACCATGTCGGAGGCGGGCCGCCGTACATGGCGCCGTACGAAAGGGACCTGTTTCGGTGTGCAAATTTGGCTTCCAAATCCACCAAATGAGGCGCCTTCCAAGACTTCCAAACATGTTCGGCAGGTTGATGTCAGTCGCGCCAAGTAGATAGAAACCGTGGGCTGCGATAGCTGCCTCGGCCGCTTCAGCGTCAGCAAACCGTGCTCCTTCGACGTCCGCGAAGTGAGCCCAGAACCCCTTCGGCGAGAGCGTTGGCAGCAACTTGGGGTTGGCCGCATCGACCACCCCAAACACGTTTGACCGTGTGGTGGGACTTTCCCAGTTCATCACAGTGAAATGCATCGTCTGCTCCCTGCCGGCTGCAGCTAACAATGGCCAGCTACACGCCCGTCGAATTGCGCCGTTTGATGACGTCTTTCGTTGTGGCGGTGCGCCATGAGGCGTTGTGCAAATGGATCCATTGACTGCAAGAACCCGCTGTCGCCGCCTCACAATTCACCAGTGCAGATCAAGTATTGCAGCGCACGTACGATGCGTTGACCTCCACATTGTGGAGCGTATGCGTAGTTCTTCGCAGCGGGAGAACGAGTATGGGTTTGATGATCGTGTTTACGTGTCCGCATACGGGTCACGATGTGAGTTCAGGCGTTCCGGTGGATGAGGCGACGGTAAGTCGACTGCCTGGGCACAAGATGCGGATGGCCTGCAAAGAGTGTGGCCGCGAGCATGAGTGGTGGGTTGCAGAAGGGCGCCTGGGTCGGGTTGAGGATGTCCATTGGCCGGTGCCGGCGCGGATAGCGTAATGGAAGGGAACTGGAATAGAGATGATGCATTCTAAGCCTGCGCCTTGAGTACAGCGACTTGGGTGCCCAAGACGGGGAGCGTCGACACCGCTGTGTCCGCTCCCTTTTCTATGTAACTGCGACAGCCGCCCTGGCGGCAGCGGCTCTCAGGACTTTCGCGGTTTTACGAAATCGGCGCGGATTTGCGTGGTGATGTTGCCGGCGAACTTGATGGTGAGTTTGTCGCCATCAATGGCCCTCACGGTGCCGTCGCCAAACATGGCGTGGAGAATTCTGGTCGCCCACTGTGTAATCGCTCTCGCTCGGGGCGGGCGATGAAGGTGAGAGATCATCCGCGTAACGCAAGGGATACCCCCGTTTGCGGGAGACCGCGCGGAGGCCGCATGCTCGCTCCGAAGGGCCGGGACAGCATGCCATTTGGGAATTGATCAGGTGCGTGAGGATAGATGGCCCATCTAGGCTTCATGGCGCTGATCTATGGTGTCCATGGCTTCAGAAGCAGCGGCAGGATCGCACACGATCTTCATTTGTCCCGTCTCCGTAGCTTGTGGCGTCCCTTAGTGCGTCCAACGCGCGCAACGACGGCCGCCATCCACTGATGATCCGCGGCCGCCTCCAAAGCTTCGAGGCGCCGATAGGTTGCCCAGTGCATGCCGCGCGGCCTGGGCGGGAATTCCTCCATCAGGCAGTCGGAGCCGCCGAGCCGCCGCCGGATCTTGCGGGCGCGTCGGTTGGCGCACTGGGCACGGCTCTCGAATTGGCACTCATACGACAGGCCATGGCAGAGCCGGCAGCGAAAGCGAGGTCCGCCATACCGGATGCGGCATTGGCGATGGCAGCCTGGACATCTGAACCATTGTCGTTGTCCACCGAGCGATGTCTGTGTCGACCATATCTCAACCCGCTCATCGACCCTCTCAGCTGAACCTTCCGACGTGGTTGTCTGATAGGACAGGCGAAGACGTCCGGACTCAGCGAACAGGCTCGCCGAGCCAAGCCTCGCTCCTTCGCGCGACCAGGCTATCGTGCCTGAACGTCCGGGCTGCAGAAGGCCACGACGGCGAAGGACGGCGAGGTCCAGCGTCAGGTAACCTTCAGTCGTCCGGCGCTGATAGCGCTGCCGTCGCCCAGAGCCGGAGCCACCCATGTCGCAATGCCGACCAGGTTCTGTCCATCTACCGCGATCTCGGACTTAATCCGATGGTCGACTTCGAAGTGCGCGAGATGCAGACGGCCCTGGGACTGGTCGCCGCCGGCGCCGGCGTGTCATTGGTGCCGTCGTCGGTGCGCCGGCTCGGCCGCGACGATGTCGTCTATCTCGAACTTAGCGAACCCAACATCGTCTCCCCGATCATCATGACCTATCGAACCAATGACACGTCGCCGCTGCTGGCGCACATCCTGGGGCTCGTGCACGAGTTCGACCGTTGGAGGCTGGATGCGCCACGTGGGGCGAAGGCGTGAGCATCGCTGTGCGTCATCGACCTTGCAGATCACTGTTTGCGCGTCCCATCCTCGATGATCTGGACAATGCGCGACAAATCTTGCTGTGCCCGACCCTGAAAGACGCCGTGCTTCAGGACGAGCCGCACCGCCTGGCACACCCACATCGGCACGCCGAGCTCTTCGCCTTGCGCGATGGCGAGATCAACGTCTTTCATGAGTATCTCAATGGTCGCGCCGAAGTCGAACGTGCCCGACAGCACGGTCTCCGGGAAGAGGTGCATCGTCGCGAAATTACGGCCGGTTCCATTGTTGAGAATTTGCAGCATAGCGTCGGCCGGAATGCCGGCCTTGCCCGACATTGTCATGGCCTCCGAGGTGGCGACGAAGGCAACGGCACAGAGCATGTTATTGGTGAGTTTCATCGTCTGCGCCGCCCCGGGCTTATCGCCGGCAACGACGATCGTCCTGCCCCACAGCCGGAACACCGGCATCAAGTCAGCAACTTTGACCGGATCGCCGGACACCATGACGGCCAGCGTGCCGGCCTTGGCTCCTCCGACTCCGCCGCTGATTGGGGTGTCGATGACGCTGACCTCGGCCGCGGCACATTGTGCCTCGACCTCACGGACAAACGGCCCGCCGACCGTGCAAGTGTTGACCAGCGTCTTTAGGGTCTTCCCCGCGAGCAAGCCGGTGGGTCCGGAGAGCGCATGCCGAAAAATCGCCAGTGTCGGCAGCGAGACAATAACCGTGTCGCATGTGTCCGCCAGCTCCTTCGGTGAGGTCGCCCGACGCGCTTGACGCTCGAGAAGGGGGCGCATGGCGTCCTCGCGGACATCATAGATCCAGAGCTCATGTCCGGCGTCGAGCAGTTTGCCCGCCATCGGTTGACCCATGTTGCCGACGCCGAGGAAGCCGATGCGCATCGTGGAACTCCAGTGAACGTGAACGGGCGCAGCCTCGCTCACTCGTTGGCCTGATGCACCTCGATGACGTTGCCGTCCGGGTCGTGAAAAAAGATCTGGTGCCAGCCGTTCATGGCCCACGTGCCGTAGTCCGAGTAGGGCACGCCCTTCTCGTCGAGGCGCTTCTTGAAGGTTGCGATGTCGTCGGTGCGGAAGGCGATGTGTCCCCGCTCCAGCGGGTTGACAAACTGCTTTTGACGAAAACCGAGAGCGAGATCCTTCTCGGACATGTGCACTTGAATTTGACCGTCCGTGGCAAAGGCCGTCTCGCCCGCGTAGCCCTGGTTGGTGATCCGGGCGGAGCCGAGCGACGGCTCAGCCGCTAATCCCATGACGTTGCGGTAGAAGTCGTTCATCTTCGAGACGTTGGTGGTAGTCAGATTGAGGTGATGCAGCTTCATCTTCATCGGGGCTCCTCCTGACGGCTACTTGATGTCCGTCGTGGCAGAAGCTAGCTAGTGCCATATCTGAGACTTGTCCACAAGTCTCAATATATGAGACAGTAATCTATGTCTGGACGGGGGGCGCACCGTGCAAGCCGATGCGACTCATGGAGGGAAGAATTGGCGAGCAGCAATGATCGGGTCCTGGGCCTTATTGATCTCTTCACTGAGGCCCAACCGGTGTGGACGGCGGAAGCGCTCATCGAGGAGCAGGGCACCTCCAGAGCTACCACCTATCGAGACCTCAAGGCACTGGTGGCGGCGGGCTTCCTTGCGCCAGTCGCGCCTGGCGCATATGCGCTTGGACCTCGTTTCATCGAGCTGGATCGTCAAATCCGGCTCGCCGACCCACTGCTGAAGGTCGCACCGCCCATCATGGCCGCGCAGCGCACGAAGGTCGGAGGCACTCAGTTACTCTTCCGCTACTATGGAACCCGCGTCTTGAGCATTCACGAAGATCGCACTGATGATCGCATCAAGACCAGCTTCGATCGCGGTCGACCCTTCACTCTGTTTCAGGGGTCCCACTCCCGCGTCATCCTCGCTCATTTGTCGACTGACCAGCAGCAGCGTCTATTCTTGCAGCATGCTGAGGCAATCGCTCTCGTCGGACTGGGTAAGAACTGGTCCGAGTTTCGCGATACGCTGCGAGAGATCCGCGAGCGCGGCGTTGCCGTGGCGAGCGATATCGACAAGGATCTGATCGGGGTCGCTGCGCCCATCTTTGTCGCCCCAGATACCGTTGGCGCGGCCCTCGTCCTTGCGAGGATCAAGAAGGAAGTTGACCAAGCCGAAATCGAGCGATTGACCAAATTGGCCCACGCAGCATCCCGAAAAATCTCAGAGCGCGTCCAATCTGTCGCCACGCGGTAGCCTGAGGGTTATGACCGCTTCTGGCACGAACTCACCGTTCAGCGGGCGCCGGGACCACTTCCGCTTATGGCGGTGAACCGGACGTAGTGGATGCAGGGTGCCGATGCGAACTTTTGACCCAGAACGGTCGAAGTTGCCTGGCTGGTTACGACAGTTGTGTCCGTCGTCTATCGCTTGCAGATTACCGAACAGACCCTGAAAATAGCTCGAATGAGATCGTCCGCAGCCATTTGTGACCCGCATCGCGGTGAAAGCGCTCGTGCCAGTATTGGGCGATCTCGATGGGTGGGAATGGAACTGGCGGCTTGAATGTGACGAGTTCGAGCTGCGCAGCCATGATGCGGGCGAGCTTCATCGGCAGGGTTGTGACCCCATCCGTCTGTGAGGTGACCACGGCGGCGGCCGTGAAGCTCGGTAAGCGCAGCATCACATTCTCGGCTGGAAGCTCCAGATCCATCGACTGCTGAGCGACGCGATGCGCAGCGTGGCCAGTGTTGGAGGCCGTGACAACGATATGGCGCGCCGAGAGGAAGCCGGCGCGAGTGCGAAGCACAGCGAGGTTTGGATGGTCGCGTCGCGCCAGGGCCAGATAGCTGGTCGGATACAGGCGCTGCCGTCGCAGTCCGAGCGCGGCCTTGGGAAAGGCCCCGAGCGCGAGATCGGCCTCACCCGATTCGAGCCTCGACTCGTAGGGCCGTGCATCGAGAGGAACCGCATCGACGCTGAGGCTTGGGCCCTCTTGGGCCACGCGCTGCATCAGCGCCGGCAGAAAAACGATCATACCGACCTCGCTTACGAGCAGCTTGAAGGCGCGGGTCGAGGTGGCTGGATTGAAGGACGGGGTCGAAATGCTGAGATCATCGGCGGTCGCAAGAAGAGTCCGGAGAGATCCTTCGATCTCAAGTGCCTTGGGGGTGGGATGCATCTCGTTGCCACTGCGCGTGAACAGTGGATCGCCGAAATACCCGCGCAAACGCGCCAGGACCTTGCTGATCGAGGGCTGTGTCGTCCCGAGAACCTCGGCGGTGCGCGTCAGATTGCGCTCCCGCAGTGCAATGCTCAGAACCCTCAGCTCGCGCAGGCGCAGGTCCAAATTCCAATCTGCCATGATGCACATTCCGTTTCCGGCATGGCGTGGATCACGGCACGCGGGTAGGCTTTCTGTCAACCGAGGCAATGCACCCGCACATCACCTCGGGCAGCTTTTGAAACCCATCAAAGCGCAGCAGCCCGGTCAGATTGGTGCACGGCGATGACGCAAGCCTTTCCGCAGAAGACCCGAGAGGTTCACAACCATCACTTCGATTCCACGATCTGGAACGACCTCACATTCCGCGACGATGACATCGTCATCAGCACGTATGCCAAGTCGGGGACGACATGGGTGCAGCAGATCGTCTCCCAGCTCCTTTTTGAAGGCGCAGAGGGGTTGGAGGTGGCGAGCATGTCGCCTTGGCTCGACCTGCGCGTGCCGCCCAAAAGCATCAAGCTCCCCGCGGTCGAGGCGCAGGCCCATCGGCGCTTCCTGAAGACCCACCTGCCGGTTGATGCCTTGGTGTTCTCGCCCAAGGCGAAATACATCTACATCGGCCGCGATGGTCGGGATGTGGCGTGGAGCCTCTACAATCATCACGCCAATGCCAACCAGAGCTGGTACGACACCCTCAACAAGACACCCGGCCTTGTTGGATCACCTATTGACCGCCCCCCGAACGACGTTCGTCAGTATTTTCAGGGCTGGCTGGCGCACGACGGACATCCTTTCTGGCCGTTCTGGGAGAATGTTCGCAGCTGGTGGGCTATCCGCCACTTACCGAACGTTAGGATGATCCACTTTGCCGCGCTTAAGAGCGATATGCCTCGCGAGATCCGAGGCATAGCAGAGTTCCTAGGCATCCCGATCGACCCATCGCGATGGGATGCGATCGTCGAGCACTGCAGCTTCGACTACATGAAGAAGAATGCGACCAAGAGTGTGCCGCTTGGCGGTCGTTTTTGGGATGGTGGGGCGGAGACCTTCATAAACAAAGGCACCAACGGGCGCTGGCGCGATGTCCTGACAGCCGAGGATATCGAGCGCTATGAGCGTCGCGCGCGTGCAGAGCTCGGCGAGGAGTGCGCCCACTGGCTGGCGACCGGGCAGCGTCTACCATCGACATAACCAGATTGTCCGAACCAAACCATCAGTGATCGCTCACCAGCGCATGGCGACGTCGTGCCGGCGTGCGTCACGGATCATCGTGCCACGACAACGACACGCGGGGCAGCGGACGCCATCCGACCTAGTCTCATAAATGTTCAAAGCAAGGAGATATTCAATGGACAACACTATCGGTCATGTGGCCGATCTCATCTTCGGGCGCTGGCGGAGCCAGATCCTGTATGCGGGCGTCGAGCTAGGCGTCTTCGACCACCTCGATCTCGCCGCGTCGAGACGATTCGAGGAGGTTGCCGGCAGCGTGAAGGCGGACCCGGCGCATATCTACCGCTTGCTCCGTGCGCTGGCCTCCATCGGTTTGCTCAAAGAGACCGGAGAGCGTGGCTTCACACTGACCGCAGCCGGCGACCTCCTGAGAGCCGAGCATCCCCGCTCGATGCGGGCCATGGCGCGGCTGGAAGAAGGACCGCAGCACTACGCGCTCTGGAAGCATCTGCCGGCTATGATCCGCGATGGTCGGCAGAATGCGTTCACCCGCGAGTTCCATCGCATGGCTTTCGAGCATGCCCAGGTCGACGGCGACTATGCCGAGCGATTCAAGCACGCCATGTCGAGTTATTCGGCTCTCCAGGCTGATCTTGTGCTGGAAGCGCTACGCAACCTCGATCTTTCCGACGTCCACACATTCTGCGACGTGGCCGGTGGCCACGGCTATCTCATGTCGGCCCTTCTGCGCGCTTACCCGCATCTGTCAGGCATTGTGCTCGACCTGCCCGAGGTTGTGGGCGATCAAGGCGAACTGAGTGCGGCGAAGTTCGGCGTTCAGGATCGCTGCCGGTATGTCGGTGGCGACATGTTCACGCAAATCCCCGAGGCCGACACCTACAGCCTCAAAATGATTCTGCACGACTGGAATGATACCGAATGTGTCGAGATACTTTCCAACGTACGTAGATCTGCTCGGCCCGATGCACGCGTCTTCATTGTCGAGCACATCGTGCCTGGACACGATGAGCCCCACTTCGGCAAGCTCTTCGACATCCACATGATGTGCTGGGGTACCGGCCGCGAGCGGACGGAAGCAGAATACGTCAACCTCCTTGAGAAGGCAGGCTGGAAGCACGCGGGTTCCCATTATCCGTCGAGCCGGATGATGGGGCTGATCGAGGGACGGCGATGACAGGCGCCCTGTTGCCGCATATCCGCCGGATATGTGCAGACGAGGGTCCCAAGTTGCGAGCGCTGCGACTTCATGCCCTTGCGGAAGTCCCAATGGCGTTCGGCTCGACCCTTGCTGTTGAGCAGGGTTTCTCAGATGCCGTTTGGCGCGAAAGGGCCATCGGTGCATCGGCGGGCTGCGATCGCGCGACGTTCATCGCGGAGCGTGACAGGCAATGGCTAGGTTTAGTGACTGGCCTCGCTCGCCAAGATGATCTGGAGAAGGCCGGTCCGCTCCTCGTCAGTATGTTCGTCGACAGTACTGCACGCCGGGTAGGCATCGGCGTCCGGCTGGTCGAAGCCGTCTCAGCTTGGGCACGGGCGTGTGGAGCTGCGCGCCTGTCCCTTTGGGTTACCTCCGGGAATGTCCCTGCCGTCGCGCTCTACCAACGATGCGGGTTCCGGGCGACGGGTGCCACCAGGCCGCTCGCTCACACACCCACGCTTGCCGAGTGCGAGATGATTCGGGACTTGCGGTGATGGCGAGAACTCATCCTTCCGACAGACGTGAGTGGTTGATGTTCATTGGAACCCGCGTACGTCATGTGCTGCGCTGTATGAGTCCGGATCTGCCACGAATTCTCCGTTCTTAGGTCGCTGAGAGTTCGTCCGCTCTTGAGGGCCTACCTGCCGTGAGATCGTCAGCTCAGGACCGGTAGGATGTGACCCAAGTCTAGCACGGACGCCGACCTGACCTGTGGCTGCGACAAGTGCACACTAGAGCTGGGCGCCTTACTGGCGTCAGCGCCCTGCAGAACAACCGGCGGCAAGATCATGCTCGAGTTTGGCCCCCGCCCATGCCGAGATCGGAGGATGGCGTGCGCTCGCTAAAATGCTTGACGAAGCGTGCGCACAGATCGACGAGTCGCTCAGCCAGCGCCGCGCCCGTCTCGGCAGAGCTGAGCTGCGGGTCGCCCTTGGCGACGCCGGCCGTATAGACCTCGTCGTACTCGTGCGGCATGCCGACCTCGGCGCCCTCGAAGCTGGCGGTGCCGAGCCCGGTGAAATGCAGCCCGAGCGTCGGGTCGCGCTTCAGCGGGTGGCCGCGGGCATCGAGGTCCGGCCGCATCAGCTCAGGGAAGAGGTGCAGGCCGATGCTGGTCAGCGGATCGGCGCCGTGGCCAGATACCGCCTTGGCCTTTTCCGCGCCGACGATCTCCGGCAGCAGGCCGTAGGCGATGCGCCAGAGGTAGAGGCTCGGCATCACGAGCTTCGTCGCGCGGTAGACCTCGCGCGCTCACCTCGGCGATCGGCCCGACATTGCCGCCATGGCCGTTGATGACGATCAGGCGCGTCAGGCCGTTGCGATGCAGCGACGCCACCATGTCGGTGATGACCGCGTCAGCGTCGCCTGGCGTGATCGCGATGCCGCCGGGCATCGGGCCCGAAGAAATCGGCGCCGCCGAACGGCAGCACCGGCGCCACCACTGTGCGCGTGCCCTGCGCGGTCGCGCGCAGCGGCCGCGAGCTCGGCGATCTTCTCGGCCAGCAGATAGTCGCCCATCGGCGCGTGCGGACCCTGGTCCTCGTGACTGCCCATCGGCAGCAGGATGACCGGGTTCGCCGCGTAGAGCTCGCGCGCCTCGCCGCCGGTGATCGTGCCCATGTGCACTTTGGGATTCGTGATGATCACCATGCCGCGTTCTGCTCCCAGCAAGCTGTTGTGCCACTTCGACGTCATTGAAGCTCCTCGGCGCGGATGCAGGCGACGCGGCGCGTCTCGCCCGAGCTGCCGCATGGGCGGCACGACTGCGGCGCAGGCCGGTCGATCGCGTGCGGGCAGCGCGTGCGGAACACGCAGCCCGACGGCGGGTTGGCGCGGGCTCGGCGGATCGCCCGCAAGCAGAATGCGCTGCGTGCGCCGCCGCGGGTCGAGGCGCGGCGTCGCCGAGATCAGCGCGCGCGTATAGGGATGCACGGGGCGGCGAACACGGTCGCCGCCGGCCCCTCCTCCATGACGCGGCCGAGATACATGACCACCACGCGGTCGCACGAGATGGCGCACCACCGGCAGGTCATGGCTGATGAACAGCAGCGCCAGGCTGAGGTCGCGCCGCAGCCCGGCGAGCAGCTGCATGATCTGCGCCTGGATCGAGACGTCGAGCGAGCTCACCGGCTCGTCGGCGACCAGGAAGTCCGGCTCGGTGCGCGAGCGCGCGCGCGATGCCGATGCGCTGGCGCTGGCCGCCGGAGAACTCGTGCGGAAAGCGCTCGGCGCATGACTCGGAGTCGAGCCCGACCCGCCGCAGCAGATCGGACACGCGCGCGCCTTGCGCAGCCGTCGGCGACGAGGCCGTGGATCGCGAGGCCGTCGGCGATCTGGGCACCGACGCGCCGCCGCGGATCGAGGCTGCCATAGGGGTCCTGGAAGACGATCTGCATGCGCCGGCGCAGGGCGCGCCAATCGCTGCCGCGAGAAGCGCCGTCGACGCGACTGGCCATCGAAGCGCACCTCGCCGTCGGTCGGCGGCAGCAGGCCGAGCAGCAGCCGGCCGAGCGTGCTCTTGCCCGAGCCCGAACTCGCCGACCAGGCCGACCGCCTCGCCGGCCGCGATCGCAAGATCGACGTCGGTCGACGCGCCTGCACCGGCGCGGCTGCGGCTGGAACAGCCCGCCGCGGCCGAATGTTTTCGACAGGCCGGCTGCCTCCACGAGCGGTCTCGATGCGAGCGCGCCGCCGCTCATGCGACGGCCTCCGGCTTCGCCGCCAGCTCCGTCCAACGGATGCAGCGCGACTCGGCCGGCCCGGCCTCGCCTCGTCGCAGCGCTGGCGCCGCTGCGGGCAGGCCGCGACGGCATGGCGGCAGCGCGGCGCGAAGCGGCAGCCCGGCGGGATAGTCGCTGCGGCTGCGGCACGACGCCGGGATGCCGACCGGCAGTCGCATCCCCCTCGGGCACCGCGGTCGAGCAGCGCCTGCGTGTAGGGATGCAGCGGCGCGGCGAAGCACCGCGCGACCGGGCCCTGCTCGACGATCTGGCCCGCATACATGACGACGACGCGGTCGGCGATCTCGCGACCACGACGCCGAGATTGTGCGTGATGAAGATCAGCGCCATGCCGCGTCTCGCGCTCGCAGGTCGGCGAGCAGATCGAGGATCTGCGCCTGGATGGTCACGTCGAGCGCCGTGGTCGGCTCGTCGGCGATCAGCAGCGCCGGGCCGGTTGGCGACCGCCATGGCGATCATGACGCGCTGGCGCATGCCGCCGGACAGCTCGTGCGGATAGGCATGCGAGGCGCCGCTCGGGATCGGCGATGCCGACGCGGCGGAACAGCGCGAGCGCCTCGGCGCGCGCGGCCGCGCTGCGACAGCGGCGCGATGCGCGCGGATCGCTTCGGCCACCTGCGTCGCCGACGCGGTGCACCGGATTGAGGCTGCTCATCGGGTCCTGGAAGATCATCGCGATGGCGGCTGCCGCGCAGCCGCCGCATCTCGGGCTCGCCGAGCGCAGCAGGTCGTCGCCGTCGAACACAGCGGTTCCGGACGGCTCGCGCCGTCGCGCGGCAGCAGGCCCAGCAGCGACGTCGCGGTCAGCGACTTGCCCGAACCGCTCTCGCCGACGATCGCGAGCGTCTCGCCCGGCGCCGAGCTCGAACGACACGTCCGCGACCGGTCGGATGCGACCCGCTCGGGGTGTCGATCTCGACGCGTCAGATCGCGCACCGTCGAGCACGGCGGCGCCGCGGCTCGCGCTCGGGCGCGACGAGGCCGGGCAGCAGCCGCGCGCCGATCGCCGCGCAGGCGCGGACGCGCCCGCGTCGTGCGCGGATCGACCGCAGTCGCGCAGCGCGTCGCACAGCAGGTTGATCGCGAGGATCGTCAGCGTCAGCGCCGGCGCACGGCCAGAGCAGCAGCAGCGGCGCCTGCTCCATGGTGGCGCGCGCGCCGCGGATCATCAGGCCCCAGGACGGCGTCGGCGGCACGACGCCGAGCCCGAGGAACGACAGGCCGCTTTCGATCACGATGGCGGCCGCGACCGTGAGCGAGAACTGCACCAGCAGCGGTCCGGCGATGTTCGGCAGGATGGTGCGCGCCAGGATGCGCGGCGGGCGCGGCGCCGAGCGCGCGCACCGCCTCGACATAGTCGTATGTTGCGCGCCGACAGGACCTCGCCGTAGGCGACGCGCGCGAAGCCCGGCGTGTAGAGGATCGACAGCACCAGGATCAGCGTGCCGGCACCCGGGCCCGAGCACGGTGACGACCAGCAGCGCGAGCAGGATCGGCGGAAAGCACAAGATCACGTCGACGAGGCGCACCGTGAGGAGCTCGCCGAAGCCCGCGGAACCAGCCGCCGATCAGGCCGAGCAGCGATGCCGACGAGCGCCGGCGATGCAGTCGCCGAAGCAACGCGACGACGAGGCTGGTGCGCGCGCCCCAGATCAGGCGCGAGAGCACATCGCGGCCGAACTCGTCGCGACCGAGCCAGGAGCCTCGGCATCGCGGCGCCGCAAGGCGGCGCGCCACGTCCTGGCGGATCGGATCGGGCAGGCCGAGGAACGGCGCCGCCAGCGCGCACGACGAGCAGATGACGGCAGCGACGGAACGCGACCCGCGCAGCCAGCAGCCGCCTCATGCGCGCCCGCACGCGCGGATCGAGCACGCGCGTAGAGCAGGTCGACGATCAGGTTGATCAGCAGGAACAGGACGGAGATGATCAGCACGATGCCGACCACCATCGGATAGTCGCGCGCCTCGACCGCGCGCATCAGCGGCGTCGACAGGCCCGGCCAGTTGAACACGTACTCGACCAGCACGGTGCCGCCGAGCAGCGTGCCCATGTGCAGGCCGAGCACGGTCAGCACCGGCGTCAGCGCGTTGCGCACCACGTGGTGCGATCAGGACGCGCGCGTGGCGACAGGCCCTTGGCGCGCGCCGTGCGCACGATAGTCGCGCGAGAGCGTGTCGAGCACCGAGCGCGCGCGTCATGCGGAAGACGATCGCCGCAAGCCCCTTGGCGATCGCGATGGCCGGCAGCGCCAGCAACGTGAAGTGCTGGCCGGGGTTCTGCGGTGAACGGCACGAAGCCGCCGGCCGGCATCAGCCGCAGCGTCTGCGCGAACAGCAGCACCAGCAGCGTGCCGAGCACGAACACCGGTAGCGCGAGCAGCAGCGCCGCCATCGCCGACGCGATGCGGTCGAACAGGCCGCCGCGATGCAGCGCCGCATAGACGCCGGCCGGCACGCCGATCAGCGACCGCGAGCAGCGGTCGCGGCGAGCGATCAGCTCGAGCGTGCGCGGCAGGCGCAGCGCGATCTCGCTCGCGACCGGGTAGTCGTCGACCAGCGAGCGGCCGAGATCGCCGTCGCAGCGAGCCTGCGCAAGAAGTCGCGATACTGCTCGAGCGATCGGCCGGTCGAGGCCGAGGCGTTCGCGCAGCTCGGCGACCGCGGCCGGATCGGGCGACGACGCCGCCGGTCGACAGCAGCAGCTCGGCCGGATCGCCCGGCACGAGATGCAGCGCCAGGAAGACGATCGTCGCGACGACCCAGGCCAGGACAATGGAGCGTCGCGAGGCGGCGCAGGAACCAGCGCATGCGAGCTCCCGTCTCAGCCGAATCGAGGTCTCTTCGAGCATGACGCCGGACGAGAGTCGACAGCGCGCCGGGCAGGTTGGTGAAGCCCTCCACGCTGCTTGTCCATGCCGTAGCCCTGCGCGCGCCAGGCCAGGCCGACCAGCGGCACCTCCTCGAGCGCGGCGCGCTGCATGTCCTTGTAGATCGCGACGCGCTTGGTCTGGTCGAACTCGGCGCGGCCCCGCGCCAGCAGCTCGGCCGTGCGCGGCGCCTGCACGCCGAACGAGCGGCCGTGCGACGGCGACAGCGTCGTGTCGAGCACGATCGTCAGTCCGTCCGGATCGTTGTTGTCGGCGGCGACGCCGTGGATGGCGATCTCGTACTGGCCGCGCATGCCGAGAGCGCACGCGCGTCGACCATTCGGGCAGCTTCAGCTCGCACTGGATGCCGATGGCGGCGAGATGCTGCTGCACGATCTCGGCGGTGTCCTTGTGCATGCCGAACTGCGCGGTCGGCGAGCATCACGCGTCTGGAAGCCGTTCGGCACGCCGGCCGCCGCCAGCAGCTCCTTTGCACCGCGCCGGATCGTAGCGCCAGCCGCGCGACAGCTCCGCGTCGCACCAAGGCGTGCCCTCGACGATCGGCACGCCTTCGAGCGGCTTGCCGCGGCCGAAGAAGGCGACCTTGCACGATGTCCTCGCGCTTGACCGCATGGGCGACGGCGCGGCGCACGCGCGCATCGGAGAACGGCCCGCTTGGTGCCGTTGAACAGGATGTCCATGAACGGCCCGTACTGGGTGTCGAGCTTGAGGCGCGGGTCGGCCTCGACCGCCGCCATCGACT
Organism: uncultured Alphaproteobacteria bacterium; assembly: GCA_963840425.1. GTDB lineage: Bacteria > Pseudomonadota > Alphaproteobacteria > Rhizobiales > Hyphomicrobiaceae > CADEFX01. Next base: position 19,543 of record CAWIYZ010000005.1, read on the forward strand.
GCCACGGCACGTATTCGATCATGTCGACGTCGCCGGACTGCAGCGCGGCGACGCGCAGGTTCTCGTCCGCGTAGACGATGAACTTGATGCGCTGCAGCTTGGGCAGGCCCGGCTTGTAGTAGCTTGTCGAAGGCCTCGATATCGATCGAGGTGCCGCGCTCCTGCGCCATCGAGCCGGAAGGTGCCGCCGCCGATCGGGCTCGTTCGCGGTCGACTTGCGCCGACAGGATCGGCATGTTGTAGTTGGCGAACCAGGTCGGCAGCGTCGCCTGCGGTTCCCTGGTGACGAGCCGGATGGTGCGCGGATCCGGCGTCTCGATGCGCGCGATGCTCTGGAACTGCGACGCGCATGTAGGCGGTCGATTTCTCGTCGGCGATCTGCTCGATCGTCCACTTCACGTCGTCGGCGGTGACGGGCTCGCCGTTGTGGAACATCGCGTTCGGCCGCAGCTTGAAGACCCAGGCGCCGTCGCGCGTCGCGCGACCATGACTCTCGCCAGTTCGCCCGCCAGCTCGCCCTTGTTGTCGTAGGAGATGAGACTGCGGTGGATCAGCATCTTCACGGTGCCGGCCGAGGCGCCGGTGGTGACCCAGGGCTGCAGGTTGGGCGGCCAAGCTGAGAGCCCAAACCGCAAGTGACCCGGCTTGGATTGTGCCCGTCCCGGCACAGCCAGAAAGGGAAGCGTCAGGCCGGTGGCGACAACTGCGCGTCGCGAGATCATCATTTGTCCCTCCTAACGAGCGCCCTATTAATAGAGTAACCACTTTTTCTTTGGAGGGAAGCGCGCGGAGCCGCGAGCCGAGCGCCAACTTAAGATGGCGGCCAACCTCTTCAATGGATCCCCTAGCCTAATGGAAACTTGCTGGCGACCGGAGCATACAGCCTCTGGGACGATGCACACCTTTAATGCTGATTCATGTCAACGCCAGTGTCCCGGGTGCACGCTGGTTCGCCAAAGGTCATTGCTAGACCTGGGTAGACTTCTGTACCTGGCACTTTTGCGACATTGCAATCGGCCGCGCTGACGTCCGATCATGGGGCATGAGCGGACCAAAGATCCGACGCGACCTAAGAGTTGCCAGGCGGTTGATCAAAGCCGCCAATTTATGAGTTCGTGGCCTAGGGGCGACGCTTGCCGACGCACGCGTGGATACCCCCTCGCAAACGCACGCGGCGTGGCATGATCATGGACGGCGGGGCCTGAGGTGGCCCCGTTTGGTTTGCGCAAGCTCTATGTCGGAAGGATCGCTGCATTGTCACGCAACGGGCTTCTAGTCGCCCGACCTCGATAACGCGCCGTAGCGCCAGGAACTTCGAACATTCCCACCGCGTTTCCTTCTTTGGCGCCCGCAATCCGGCCCCCAACTAAGGAGTTCCGGAAGGAGCGTATCATGCGTGCAATCTTTGATCTTGTGCCGGTCATAGCGGACGTGATCTCTGCGCATTGCCCCGGCTCGGCCGTGCGCGATGAGTTCATGCGCGCGTGCATCCACGAGGATTGGTACGAGGCAAGAAGCCTGGTCCGAGGCATGCTCGCCGAGCCCTGGATGCTGCGTGGCTATCAGGAAGATCGCCTGCGAGAATTCCTCGAAATGCTGCCCGATGCCTATGTGACAAGCGACGTCAGCGCACCGCCGACAGCGTAATGGAGTATCTCGGCCGGGACGAACGCTACTGGCGCAATCGCGCCGAGGAGATGCGCTTACTGGCAGCGTCCATGCGCGTCCCGGAAGAGAAGGCGATGGTTCTGAGAATGGCCGCCGCCTACGACAAGCTGGCGGAACTAACCAAAGGTCATGCAGGGGCAACAACTGCGGCAGATCGGGCTGCTGATCCGGTCAAGCCCGGCGAATGATTTGCAACATCTGAAGAGCCAACAGCTTGATCTGCTCGGCGTCAGTGGCGCCGTCGTGAGTAACGGTCACAATGCATTCGGCGAGCTTCAGGCGATTATCCTGTGTGGCTTTCGGATCGTTGCGCCATTGCTGGGCGATCAGCTTCCAAGCTTCGTCAAACGCCTGTTGCATAACCTTTGCGGTGGGATCGCCAAGACCTGAGGCCGTTCGATCGAGCAACTGCTGCGCCTTCACACTGCCCCCACACCTCCACCCACTCCCTATCTTAAACTCAAATCGAGCGCTTCTCCTAACTGGGGCTGCCTGACGCGCGCGCATCTCAAGGGCGTCGCGACCCTCGGAGTAAACAAGGGGTCCTCGACAGAGCGCGTGGGGCTGCGTGCCGCGCGCTTGATGACTCGCGACGGCGAGCTTGGCGACCTCATCGTTGGCCTTGATGGCACAATGAACTCGCAACCTCACATCTACTTACCGCTCGGTTTCGAGAGCTCGGGCAGGCTCCGACCAGCTTTTTCGGTGCATCGGATTGACGACCCGCTCGTGCCGAATATAGGCTGTGATTTGGTCGAGCAGGCGACCGACGGACCGCGTAAAGGGTTGAACCCACCTCCAGCACTGAGCTGACATTCCCTTCTTTCTTGCCCGAGAGCTGCGGTCGCCGGGCGCGAAGAAAGAAGGTGTGCCATGCCGCAGGTCCCCCCTGCCCAACCCAACATCGATTGGCTCAAGAAGACCGCCAAGCAGCGGCTCGCAGAGCTACGCGCCAGCAACCCGACTGCCGAGCTGCACCAGGCCCAGCTGGCCATCGCCCGCGACTACGGCTTCGGAAGCTGGCGCGCGCTGAAAACGCATGTCAACGGGATAGCCCCCACTGACCACGACCGCGAGCGCGTGTTCGAAGCCGCGCGCGCCGGGGATGTCGAAGCAGTGCGTCGCGCATTCGCCTCGGGTTTCGGTCCCGCAACGCCCGATATGGATGGCCGCACGATTCATCAGATCGCGAAAGAGCGCCGCCATGAAGCAATCGAGCTGCTCGCCCGAGACCTCCAGGAAGGGACCACCCGTCCGGAGACCGAGGCGCAGGTCGTGCGCGCCGTTCTCGGGGCGGCGCAGGCCGGGGATGTGCCTGAGCTTCGTGGGCACCTCGACGCGCATCCGGAGCTCATTGACGCCATGGGTGGCGGCATCAAGAAGGCCACCGCCTTGCATCTCGCGGTGCTGCGGAATCGACACGCCGCCATCCGCCTCCTGATCGAACGGGGGGCCGACCTCAATCAACGGGACTTTCCGGACAACGCCGCGCCGCTGCACTTCGCAGCCTTGCATGGTGATCTGGAGACCATAAGCTTGCTCGTCGAGGCGGGGGCCGACATCACCGGCAAAGGTGATGACTACGAGGTGGGCGTGCTCGGCTGGGCGACTTGTTTTCGCCTGACGCGCGAGGACGTGGCGGCATACCTGCTCTCCTGTGGCGCGCAGCTGAACCTTTGGACCGCGATCGCGCTCGATCGCGGGGATGAGGTTCGCGCGATGATCGCTGGCGAGCCCTCCCTGTTGAGTGCGCGCATGACACGCAATCAGCATCGCCGCACGCCGCTCCACCACGCTGCCGCCAAGAACCGGATCAGGATAGTGCAACTGCTGCTCGAACTCGGTGCGGATCCGAACGCGACCGATGCCACTGGCGCGACCACGTTGACGACGGCCGCGCAGGAGGACGCCGATGCGATGCTCATTCAAGAGCTGCTGGCGGCAGGAGCAAGACTGGACTTCTTGACGGCGGTAAACCTCAGGCGTTACGGCGAGGCGGAAACCATGCTGCGCCAGGATCCCTCACGCATCGGCCCCGACGGCTGCGACACGATTGCGCTGCACCTGGCCGTCAACAAGAAGAACCTGGCATCCATCCGATGGCTCATCGCCCATGGTGTTGCCGTGAGCGCCAAGCGGCCGATGTGGGACTGCAATAGCACGGCGCTGCACATGACGATCGAGGACGGCGCCATCGAGATCGCACGGTTGCTGCTCGATGCCGGTGCCGATCCCAACATTAGGGACGACAAGTACAAGGCGACCGCCCTGGGCTGGGCCGAGTATTTTGACCGCCAGGACTTTGCTGTGCTCATGCAAGAGCATGGCGGGCAACGATGATCGGTGCGTGGCGGATTGATTGTCATGCCCCGGATCTAAGGCCGTTGTGTTTCGGCGGCTCCGATCCGCAAGCGGAGGAGACCTAGCGTGATCCCGTCACTCGAAACAGTCCAGCGAACCCTGTCGGCCGACATTGCCTACACGATTTCCCGGATGAAGGTGCTGGAGCGGCTCCCCGGCAATCCCATCGGGATCGCCTATCGATGGATCGACACTACGGCGGTCGCGCTGATGTCGCGCCTGCCTGCGTTCTCGCGCGTGGTCGGCCTGCGGGAAGGTCATGCGCAGCACATCGAGCCGCTGGTCCAGTGGTATCGGGACCATGCCATCAATCCGACGTTTGAGATGGTGCCCGGGCACTACGATGCCAGCCTTGGGCGCGAGCTGACGCGCCATGGGTTTTTCCAGTCCGGGTTCCACGCTTCCTTGATGTCCCAATTGCCAGCCCAGGCTCCAGCGATTGCCGCGAACATGGTCGAGCGAGTGACGACCCCAGCGTGCATGGAGGACTATCTCGACGCCTACGTCGCGGGCTGGGGGGTTCCTGACAAGGATCACGCGGTCTTCAAGACCAACGTCCGATCCTGGTTGGATCAGCCAGGCTGGTCGCTCTACCTCGCGCGCATCGACGGAAAACCAGCAGCTGCGGCGACCTTGTTCATGCATGACCGCGTGGGCTATCTGGCCGATGCAACGACGTCCCCTTCGTTCCGTGGTCGAGGCCTCCAACTGGTGCTTCTGCGACGTCGCATGGTCGATGCCGCAGGTGCGGGTGCGGACGTGGTGTTCAGCGGCGCAGCTCCTTTTTCTACCAGTCACCGCAACATGGAGCGCGCGGGGCTGCGCGTGCAATTTATGCGCTCGCTGTGGACGCCAAGCTGAGTGGTAGAGAGCCTGCTGTGCCTGGGCGAAGGAGGGCCAATTCCTAGCCACCTGGCCGCCGCGGTCGAACATTGGGCGACACCGCCGATCGCAGCAGCAAGCTAGGTAGCAACCGGTCCCTCGACGAGGGTCATCCGGAACTCCGCTGCTGAAAGACGCCTCAGTCGCGCGGCCTGATAGGCGGCTGAATGGTAGAACTGGCGAGCCTTCTCCGCTGTCTCGAATTCGACAATGACAATGCGATTGGCGTCGGTGGAACCCTCTAGGAATTCGGGCTGTGCACCGCGCACGATGTAGCGCCCACCCGCCGCCTGCACCGCCGGCGCCGAGAGCGCCGTATATTGCCTGAATCCCTCCGGGTCCTTGATCGTCATCTCGACATAGATATAGCCGCGTCCTGACTTCAGGTTGTCTGTCGCCATGATTCGCTCCATTGCATCCAAGTTTTGATGACAATGGCGCTCGGCGGGCCGGCGGTCGATTACGTGCAAGGTAATAATTGACCCGAAAAATTTCTCGGATGCACGGCAGAAAGTGGCACGAAGCGACGAACATAAGTAGCTGCGGATACGTCAGCTCTGGCTCGGCGTCCCTCAGCGTGCGCTGGGATCACTTCCGCTTATTGGGTGACCGGACGTAGTGGATGCAGGCTGCCGACGCGAACTTTTGACCCAAAGCAGGCATCCTCTCCTGGGCTGCATCCGTCTCAAACGCTTTCCGCGACGCGAAAGCCGATGTCGCTCCTGCGCAAGCCACGCTCAGCTGCGTGGCGACGGGCCGATCGGAGGCCTTGGGGACGATTGAGCCAGGAGCCGCCACGCAGGACCCGCTTGCAGGTCGAGGGCCCCTTCCGAGCGCTTCCGTCGATTGAGGCTTCGGCGTGGCTGTCACTCCAGCAGTCCTCCACCCACTCCCAGACGTTCCCGTGCACCTGATATATCCCCCAGGGATTTGGCTCAAAGCGATCGACTGGCACGGTGCGTTGTCGCCATAAGGCGCCGTTGCTGTTGGGGTCGGCTTTCGAGCTGAAGTTTCCGTTCGCTTGGTTTGGCGTGATTGCTTCACCCCACCAGAACGGCGTCATCGTGCACGCCCGCGCCGCATACTCCCACTCGGCTTCCGTGAGCAGGCGAAATCGCTGCCCGGACCTCGACGACAGCCAACCCACGTAGGCCATCGCGTCCTCCCAGCTCACGCACACCGCGGGATGATTACCGGTCTGCACGAAGCCGGGACTGCGGAATGAGCCATGTCTATCGTGCCAATCCGTGCCGCTCCATTGCCTGCATGTGGTGCCGACCGGATGGCCACTATCGGCAGTGAACGCGGCAAACTGATCGACGGTGATGGCATATCTTCCCACGGCAAACGGCTCTTTGATCGTCACCGACTGCCGCGGGCCCTCCACGGCAAGACGGCCGCGCTCGCTATCTGGAGAACCGATCAGGAACGTCCCAGCTGGCACCGGAACCATCTCAGGGCACCAGTCGCTCATCTCATTCAATGCAAGCACCATTTTGTCTGGTCGGGCGATGCCATGATGTGCCGAAAAAGCGGGGTTAACATGATGTAGTCAACCCGCGTCCGATCTGCTGCATCATTGGGATTGTCGCCTGGCTCCGCTGACACGCCGACCCTTGGAGGTTCCATGCGAGAAGCTGAACAGCTGTCGTCGCTGACGGGCGACATCTACGATGCGGCGCTCAAGCCCACTCTATGGATCGACGTGCTAGCAAAGTGCGCGCAGTTCGTGGGCGGCCCAGCGGCAATGCTCGTTTCCAGGGACACAGCCCACCCGACCCGCAGCGTCGCGTATTACTCCGGTTTCGATCAGCACTTCAAGCAACTCGTTCTCGAAAAATACGTCAAGATGAATCCACTGCTGATGGGTCGCGCCTTCGCCAGGATCGGCGAACCCGTCGCTATCACGGACATCGTTCGCAATGACGAACTCCTCCAAGAACGCGCTTATCGTGAATGGGCACGGCCCCAGGGCCTAGTCGACGTCTTGAATGTTGCGCTCGACAAGTCGGCGACAAGCGCCGCCGTGCTCTGCGTCTTCCGGCACGAGCGGGACGGTCGGGTCGACGACGCGATGCGCCGGCGCATGCGCCTCATCATTCCGCACATCCGCCGCGCCGTGCTGATCGGCCGGGTGATCCGCTTGCAGACTGCCGAAGTCGCGACCTTCGCCGACACGCTCGACGGCATCAGCGCCGGCATGTTGCTCGTCGATGCGCGTGGGCGCATCATCCACGCCAATGCGAGCGGCCACGCGCTGCTGGCCGAGCGCAGTCTCTTGCACTCGGCCGGCGGAAAACTCGCCGCCAACGATGCGGGCGCGGAGCAGGCGCTGCACGAAGTATTCCTTGCGGCTGGCAGTGGGGATGCTGCAGTCGGTACGAAGGGCATTGCCGTGCCCCTGATCAAGCGCGACGGCGAGCGGTACGTCGCCCACGTGCTGCCGCTCACCTCGGGAGCGCGGCGCAGAGCTGGCACAGACTACGCGGCAGCTGCAGTCCTGTTTGTGCAGAAAGCGGCGCTGGAGATGCCATCGCCGCCGGAGGTCATCGCCAAGACGTTCAAGCTGACGCCAACCGAGCTGCGTGTGCTGATCGCCATTGTGGAGGTCGGCGGAGTGGCGGAGACGGCGGACGCGCTCGGCATCGGCCGAGGCACGGTCAAGACGCATCTGCTGCGAGTGTTCGCCAAGACCGGCACCAGCCGCCAGGCCGAGCTGGTCAAGCTGGTGGCCGGGTTTTCCAATCCGCTGGTTGGTTGATCCAAGTGTTTTCCGCCCGCTGACCGGCATCAACCGAATGGTAGACGCGCCGGCATTCCCGGCGCTGCCATCCTCCCGCTACCGAAACCGCTCTCGGCAGTCAGTCAGCCGTTCGGAGACCTGTCATGAAATCAATACGCTTGCTACTCGTTGCGTCGTTAGCGCTTTGCGCGGCCACGGCCTTGACGGCGCAGCCGCAACAGCAAGGGCCGATTGGGCTCAAGCTCACACCCATTCTTGAGACGACGACAACCTTCACTGGTCAACCGATCCGGTTCCCCCAAGGCGAGAACCAGCTGGTTGCTGTGCTCGCAGAGGTGGCGCCTGGTGGTCAGGTTGGACGCCACATGCATCCCGTGCCGCTCTTCGTCTACATGCTCGAGGGTACGCTCACCATCGAGATGGAGGGCCATGGGACACATGCTTTCCAGGCCGGTCAGGGCTTCGCCGAGGTGACCCACACCTGGCACAACGGCCGAAATCTGGGTGATAAGCCCGCGCGGTTCCTGATCGTCTTCGCCGGCCAGAAGGGCACTCCCAACCTCATCCGCCCCTGATCGGCAGGATCTCGCTTCTGCTCACCGAACTCACCATCGAGACGAAGCCGCAGCTAGGAGACGCACCGTGACGACGTTCGATCCCGCAAAGTACAAGGAAACCACTCGCGAGCAGTGGCAAGCCGCTGCCAAGGCCTGGAACGACTGGGGTCCGCTCCTGCGCGCATGGCTTGGGCCGGCCACCGAGGTCATGCTTGACATGGCCAAGATTGGACCAGGCAGCCGGGTGCTCGATGTCGCGGCCGGTGCCGGCGATCAGACCGTGCAAACAGCGGCCCGGGTCGGGCCGAACGGGTATGTGTTGGCAACCGACATCTCGTCCAAGATTCTCGAGTTTGCCGCACGCAGCGCTCGCGCAGCCGGGCATGCCAATGTGGAAACCAAAGTACTCGACGGCGAGAATCTAGACGTGCCCGAGGCAAGCTTCGACGCCGTCATCTCACGCGTCGGTCTGATCTATTTCCCCGATCAACAAAGAGCTCTTGCCGGCATGAGGAGGGCTCTCAAGCCAGGCGGCCGAGTGGCAGCCATGGTCTACAGCACGGCCGAGAGCAACAAGTTCTTCTCGATTCCCGTGTCGATCATTCGCCGTCGCGCCGACCTGCCGGCACCGCTGGCGGGCCAGCCAGGGCCCTTCAGCCTCGGCGCACCAGGCGTGCTCGAAGATCAGCTTGCCAAGGCCGAGTTTCGGGAGCATCGAGACGCGTCGCGTCGCTGCGCCGGTCAAGCTGACCTCTGCGGCTGAGTGCGTACGGTTCGAGAAGGAATCATTCGGCGCGCTGCATCAAATGCTCGCCGGCCTCGATGAGGCTGGCCGTAGCGCTGCTTGGGCAGAGATCGAGCAGAAGCTCAGTGACTTCGAGGGTCCGTCCGGCTTCGAAGGCCCCTGCGAGATGATCGTGGCCGTGGGCGTCAAGTAAATGGGCCGAAGACCAGCGAGGTGCGGGTCGGGTTCACCGTATTGGGTTAAGCGTGCGTGCCAAAGGCCGCAATTGTCTCTCTGTTCACCACCCTATCGCCGGGTGCGAGGGGAAAAATCAAGACAATCGTAAGGGCAGGTTAAGCCCATCTAAAAGCACGACCAGAAGGGCGCTGGCATCCTAGTGCAGCGCAGGTCGGCCCAAGAAGGGTCACCATGAAGCGGATCCCAGTGTTGGCAATGGCCGTCGCGTTCATCACGCTCCTCAGTCCGCTTAAGGCAAGCGCTGAGGTGTTCGGTGAGTGTGCGCATCAGAGAAACCTCGACATGACAATCGCTTCGTGCATCAAGGCGTCGCGATCGACCTCTTACCCGTGGATACTTCAGTGGGTCTACAGGGAGTTGGCTCGCGCGCATCGCGAGCGTGGTGAGATCCAGAAAGCGATTGCGAGCTATGCACAGTCCCTCGCTGCCGAAGACCGCGAGGCGGTTCGCAAGGAAATGCAGGAGCTGATCCTATTCACGCAGTAGTATAGCCAAGACCCGTGGGAAGACTTGGCCACTATGCCGTCCTATCGACCTACCATTGCCAAAACGAGCAGGCCAAGTCCCGCAGCGACCGCGATGGTCATCCAAAACGCTTCGATCTGACCTACCTTGTTCAGGACTCTTCCAACCTCGCGCATGTTACTAGTCGGCCGCTCTGGCGGGGTGTTGCAGAGGGGATGCTGCTGGCCGGAGCCGCACGATAGGTGAGCTGAAAAGAAAGGTGGCAACCGGGAAAGCAGGCGTTCTATCGCCGGATGCGCATGTTGCCGTTCTTCTGGATCGCTGCCTGCTCGATGGCTTCGAAATCCCCCTTCAACCGCGCAAGTTCCGCAGCAGTGGGCCATCGCCCTTGACGAAGAAAGCGGCCGGGCCAGAACAGCATAATGGCAGCCCCAGTCGCCCAGGCATCGGTAGTCCTGTTGCTGTCCTGACTGGCAGACGTCGCTGCGGGTGCTTACAGCCGCTTTTGGCACAAACTCACCGCTCGCGTGGCCCACTAGGTTCGTCAGCTCTTGGAGGGAATGTGTTGCAGAACTCGCCTGTGCTCGGTTGCCGGCGCCAGCTCTGATTTTGGGGCATCCGGCTCTTTCGGCTCCCGATGGGGGAGCGCAGCCTCAACGCTCTGGCACCAACGCTCGACGCCACCGGACGCCTACGCCGCACACTCGGTCGCCCTTGGCGGACCTCGGCATAGGAGCTTGGCGAGCCTCCTCAAGTTCTGCGCCGTGGCGGTCAGCAGTACTTCGTCCCGCGCACCGCTCAAGCCTCGCAGGCGAAGGCGGTCGAGTTTGAGGATGCGCTTCATATGCGCAAACCTCACCTCTACTTTCTTGCGCTCGCGGCATGACAGCTGGAAGGCTTCGGTATTGGCGAGGGCACGTACGTGGTCGCGCACATCCTCGTCGATGTCACGCGAGACCTTGCGGGCGATGGCCGTCGTGCACCTGGGCTTGAGCTTGCAGATCGAGCAATCGTTGGCACTCGCCCGATAGGGGAGAATGCGCCCCTGATCGATGATCCCTGAGTGTGTGAGTTCGGCCCCGGCGGGACAGATGTAGACGTTGCGCTCCCTGTTGAAGACGAAGTCGGCCCGGCTGAACTTGCCATCGGATCGTGCGGACTTGTCCCACACCGGAACGTGCGGCGTGATGCCCCGATCCCAGAGCCACTTCAGCAGCTTTGCTGCGCCATAGGCGGTATCGCCCGCGAGCCGCTGGGGCTTGAGATCGAAGCGGCGCTCGACGCGATCCACCATGGTCTCGGCGATGGCCATCTCGTCGCTGCGATTGGCGCGCGTGCCATCGGCGTCGAGGATGATCCCGAACTTGTTGTCGATGAGATAGTTGGCATCGTAGGCAAAGAACGGGTCCACACCCTTGCGTGCGACCCAGGCCGCCTGTGGATCGGTCAGCGAGATCTGCTTGGGCGGCTTGCCGCCGCCGCTATTGCTCGAGCCGCTGCCATCCCCGCCGCCGCTCTCCTCGTCGCGCTGCGCGGCATCGAGAGCCGCCAGATACTCACGCACCACATGCGATGCCTCCTCCGGCGTCGGCCATTTGATCGGCTGGTCACCGGGTGAGCGCTTCTTCTTGTCCACGTCGGCCTTGATCAGGCTGGCGTCGATCGAGAACGCTTCGCCGCCGACCAGATCTGCCGCGATGCACAGACCCACCACCCGCTCGAACACGCGGCGCAAAGCGTCGCTCTCGCGGAAGCGCTCGTGTCGCGCCCGCGAGAACACCGAATGATCGGGGATCTTGTCCTCGATGCCGAGCCTACAATACCATCGATAGGCCAGGTTGACCTGCACTTCCGCGCAGATGCGCCGCTCCGAGCGAATGGCAAACACGTAGCCGACGATGAGCATCCGGATCATGAGCACCGGATCGATCGACGGCCGACCGGTGTGGGAGTAGTACGGCGCCAGCTCCTTGTGCACCCAGCCCAGATCGAGCACCGCGTCGATCCTGCGCACCAGATGATCCGGCGGCACTACCTCGTCGAGCTTGAACTCATAGAAGAACTGGCCCTGCCCATCTTCCCGCCGACCCATCATCGCCGAACCCCGCTGACGATAGCCTTAGCCCGACGGAATCACGGTTCGCATCAGTTCTCAATGGGAGTTCTGCAACACATTCCCCCTCAATACCGGACGTACGTCCAGCGGCAGCGGTTTCGTCTGCTCGGTGCCGATTTTGTTGCAGAAGTGCGTTGCTGTGAGCCGCGAAGCGTGGTTCGCCAAGCTCATCTGTCGAAGTCCACCGCAAACTGCTGAGTGCGTGACGTAGGCGTCAAGTGGTGTCGAGCGTTGCTGCCGGGCGTCGAGGCCGCGGCTTCCCATAGGAGAGCCGACACAAGCCGCGATGCCGGCAAACAGAACCGGCGCCAGCTACGATGCGACAGCGAGTTCTGCAACACATTCGGAGGTAAAGCTGCCGTGGTCATGCCACTTCCAGATCGGCAGAGTGTGACCCGACGCTGCCGAAGGTTGGAAAACCTCACAGTGAAGCATCGCACCTGCCAATCCGACGCTTGAAGTCACCGCGTTGTTCCACGCCTTCGGGTGGCGCCATGTTGCTCGGGGGGCTGGGCCGGCTGATGGGAAAGACGGCGCGGAAGTGCGCGGCCAGCATCTCGCAAAAGCTCGTAGCGTAGAGCGGCAAAGGGCGTCGTTTGTCCCACAGCATGACGAGCTGCTCGCGCAATGGCTTGCCCCGGTATGTCACGCCGAAGATCCGTACCTTGTAGTGTCGCGTGCGCAGCGCCGACGGAATGATGGCAACGCCGTGACCGGCTTCCGCCATCGCCACCAGCGTGTGGGGGGCGCGGCTTTCCAAGAGAATGTTGGGCTTCAGTCCCGCGAGCCGGCATGCGGCGTCGAACACCCTGCGGACCACGAATGCGGGATCTTGCAGGATCAGCGGATGCGGCGCCAGACGGCCGATATCGATCGTTGGACCCTCGCCCAACTTCAAGCTCGGGTGACACGCTGCCAGTATCTCGACTGGAGCCAACGCCAGGTGCGCGAAGCGGTGATCGTCTGGCTGCAGCGCATGGATCGAACTCTGCGCTACATGCAGATCACCCCTTTCTAGCATCGCGAGGACCTCGGGGCCGATTACGTCGAACAATTTCACCTGCACGTTCGGATAGCGCCGCGCGTATCCATGCAGGAATGGTGCTATGGCACCTTCCAGGTTCTGAGACGACGCGGCAACCTTGAGCACGCCGGTATCGCCGCGCTTAAGGAGCTGAGCCTGCTCTCCTATGGCATTCGCGTAATTCAGCAGCCCTCGGCAATGCCCGAGCAACTGCTCGCCCTCACCGGTCAGGCGAAGGCGTCGCCCGACGCGGTCGAACAACTGCAAACCGAGTTCTGCTTCGAGGTCACTGATGTGCCGCGACAATGCCGGCTGGGCGATGCGCAGCCGCAGCGCTGCCTTGGAGACGGTCCCGAGCTCAGCCACGGTAACGAAGGTTCGGGCGTGACGCAGGTTCATGCCTTTGCTTATGCCAAAACGGCCTTAAGAACCAGAAGAATAAAGTATTGGACGATTAGTGGCCCTTGCATCACGTTTTGCCTGCCGGCAATTTCCAACGCTACACGAGGAGATAGCCATGAAAGCGATCTACCTGACAACGCTGCTGCCGGTGATCGGACTTGGGTTGGCGACGCCGGAGGCTCGCGCGATACGTGGCCGTCGAAATTCGTTCGGGCGATCGTCCCATTCGCAGCGGGGAGCACCACGGATATCGTTCCACGCGTCGTGTTCGATCAGCTATCTTCCCAACTCGGCCAAAGCATCGTTGTTGAGAACCGTGCTGGCGCCGGAGGTACGATCGGCAGAGCTTTGTGGCCCAGGCCAAGCCTGACGGCTACACGCTCCTTGCGCACGGTTCCGCCCTTACCATCTCGCCGGCGCTTTATTCCGACCTCAGCTTCGATCCGGCGCGCGACTTCATTCCTGTTATCCCACTGGGCACTACCGCAAACGTGTTGGTTGTACCGCCGGAGCGCGATTGGAGGACCGTGAGCGACTTGGTCGCCGCTGCCAAGGCGAAACCGGGCGCGCTCAACTTTTCCTCGGTTGGCGTTGGCAGCGCAACCCATCTGAGCGCCGAGCGCTTCCGGCGCAGCGAGGGAGTGGACGCACTGCACGTTCCGTTCAAGGGTGGGGCTGAAGCAATGAACGAGGTGATTGCGGGTCGCATCGATTTCTTCTTCGGGCCGGTCGGACTCGTCCTGCCACACGTTCGAGAGAGCAAATTGCGTGCGCTCGTGGTGAATGGAACCGAGCGATCGTCCGCCCTGCCCGACGTTCCGACTACGCTAGAAGCGGGATCGCCAACGCCGAGTATCCGATTTGGTTTGGGTTGTTCCTGCCCGCCAAGACGCCGCGTGAGATCGTCGAGAAACTGCACGGTGAGACCGTCAAGGCCCTCCAGGCTTCAAAGGTTCGCGAGAAGCTGGCCGCGCTCGGCATCGATCAGATGCCGATGTCACCCTCTGATTTCGCCGCTCACGTCCACAGAGAAATCGCAGTCAATGCAAACTTGGTGCACGAGGCCGGCCTGAAAGCCCAGTGATCGGTCCTGACCCGGTCGACCGGCCGCTCGTACGAGCGGCCGGTCTTTGCGCGGAGTAATCTGTGACGGCATACAGCTTCGATGATAGTGAGGCCTACGAGCAGTTCATGGGCCGCTGGAGCCGCGAGATCGGCAAGGCCTTCCTCGCTGAGTTGCAATCGCCCAGGGGGGCGCATTGGCTCGACGTTGGCTGTGGCACGGGGATCCTCACGGAGCTGATCTCTGATTCGTGTGCACCGGCATCACTGATTGCCGTTGACCCGTCAGAGGCACAGGTGGCCCATGCGCGAAAGGGAAGCACACTAAGGAAAGCAGAGTTCCGTCTCGCCGACGTGCAGGAGCTGCCATTTGCAGATGCATCGTTCGATGTGGTCGCTTCTGCCCTGGTCATCAATTTCGTACCCGATAGGGAGTGCGCGATGTCGGAGATGCGCCGCGTTGCGCGTCCTGGCGGTCTTATCGCCGCATGCGTGTGGGATTTTGCGGCCGAGCTCTGTTGAGCGCACCCCTGCGACGCGCGACTGCGGCGGTTAATATCGACCCACCGCCAGTTCCAGGCGCGGACGCAGCGTCTGGGCTCAGGGTCTCTGCCGATCTTTTCACGAAGGTGATGAGCGCAGTCATCACCACCAGCATAGAGGTTGCGTGTTGTTTCCCGGATTTGATGCGTTCTGGCTTTCGCAGGCATTCCGCTATGCCAACCACTAAGGTAATCTCCGCCATGTCCCCGAGGGACCGGCAGGCGCTGATAGATGCGGTTGAAGCCGATCTACGACCTTTGCCCGGTGGCATTGGCTACTCTGCCCGGTGGAAATCGCCAGAGGACATTGTCCGGCCTGACCTATTTCACAGGGAAGCGCCAGGGCATGTCTGCTGTTGGCACAAACTTACCGGTCAGCGAGCGCGGGGATCACTTCGCCGCAAAGCGGACCATGGACAGGTTGGTTCTCCACTGAATGAGGACGCACTGCGCCACCGCACGAGTGGCAGAAATATTGTCGGCCACCGCATTTGCGGCACCGCTCTTACGAGGGCCGAGGTAGGGCGGCCGGTCATCGGCCGATCTTTTGGACCACGGACTGTCCGCTCTACTGCCGCGAGATGCCGGCCTTGCCGCCGCGGAGCACGTACTTCTGCACCTTGCCGGTGGCGGTCTTCGGCAGCTCGCTCGACGAAGCTCACCCACTGCGGCGTCTTGAAGTGGGCGAGGCCGTTGCGCACGTGCAGCTTCAGCTCGTCCTCGGTGGCCGTGGCGCCAGCGCGCAGGATGACGAAGGCGTGCGGCGCCTCGCCCCATTTCTCGTGCGGCATGCCGACGACCGCCGCCTCCTGCACCGCCGGGTGGCGCATCAGCCAGCCCTCGACCTCGACCGAGGAGATGTTCTCGCCGCCGCTGATGATGACGTCCTTGAAACGGTCACGGATCTCGACGTAGCCGTCGGGGTGCACCACGGCGGCGTCGCCGGAGTGGAACCAGCCGTCGCGGATCGCCTGGGCGGTCGCCTCGGGGTCGTTGTAGTAGCCCTTCATCACGACGTTGCCGCGTACGATGATCTCGCCCAGCGTCTCGCCGTCGTGCGGCACCTCGCGGCCGTCCTCGTCCACCACCCGGAGCTCACCCGAGCTGATCAACTCGACGCCCTGGCGCGCCTTGATCTTGGCGCGCTCCGCGAGCGGCAGGTTCCGGTGCTCGGGGCGCGGCTCGCAGAAGGTGATGAACGGCGCCGTCTCGGTCAGGCCGTAGACCTGCGTCAGCTCCCAGCCGAGTTCCCGCTCGACCCGCTCGATGGTGGCGGCAGCCGGCGGGGCACCGGCCGTGAACAGACGGACGCCGCGCGGCGCCCCAGCCCTGAGTTCCGCCGGCGCGTTGGCGATGCCGATCAGCACCGTCGGCGCGGCGCAGAACATGGTGATGCCCTCGTCGCGGATCAGCTGGAAGATCAGTCTTGGCTCGACCCGGCGCAGGCAGACGTTGGCCATGCCGCGGGCGGCGTTGATCCAGATGAAGGTCCAGCCGTTGGCGTGGAACATCGGCAGGGTCCAGAGGTAGCGATCGGCCGGCGTCAGGTGGTGGTGCGCCAGCGTGCCCATGACGTTCACGTAGGCGTTGCGGTGGGTGATCATCACCCCCTTGGGCCGGGCCGTGGTGCCGCTGGTGTAGTTGATGGTGAGGAGGTCGGTCTCGGCGATCTCCGGCCAGGCGTAGCCAGGACCGTGCGCAGCCAGCATCGCCTCGTAGTCGATCCAGCCGTCGCCGGCGCCTTCGAGCGCCACGAAGTGCTCGACCCCGGGCAGCTTGCCGCGGATGCTCTCGACCGCCTCGATATAGTCGGAATGGGCGCAGACCACCTTGGCGCCGCGAGTGGTTGATGATGTACTCGAAGTCGTGCGGCAGCAGGCGGTAGTTGATCGGCACCAGCACCGCGCCGATCTGCGGCACCGCGTAGTAGGCTTCCAGGTGCGCGTGCGTGTTGGGGGCGATGTAGGCGACCCGGTCGCCGTGTCCGACGCCGAGCGCCTGCAGCGCCGCCGACCAGCGGTCGCACCGCTCGAGGAACTGGCCGTAGGTGAGCCGCACCTCGCCGTCGACGACGGCCTCGCGGTCGGCGTACAGCCGGCGCGCACGCCGGGCGAATTCCATCGGGGTCAGCGGGATTTCCATTGCGGCGGTTCTTTCCTGTGCGTGCTTCGGGGGGTGAGCGACCCGCGGCCTCCGACAAGCGGCGCCGCCGTCTGAGTCGGCCGGAGAATAGGACCACCTTCTGACACCCCGCAACGGACAGCCGTGTCGAAGCACGGCGTAAAGGGTAGGACAGTGCCAGAAGCCCCCGATAGCAGTCGACGCAAAACCGATCCTAA
>CAWIYZ010000006.1:0-189500 GCA_963840425.1 uncultured Alphaproteobacteria bacterium
AAAGACCGGCACCCGCCGCCAGGCCGAGTTGGTCAAGCTGGTGGCCGGGTTTTCCAATCCGCTGGTTGGTTGATCCAAGTGTTTTCCGCCCCTGACCGGCATCAACCGAATGGTAGACGCGCCGGCATTCCCGGTGCTGCCATCCTCCCGCTACCGAAACCGCTCTCGGCAGTCAGTCAGCCCGTTCGGAGACCTGTTATGAAATGATACGCTTGCTATTCGTGGCGTCGTTAGGCTTTGCGGGGCCACGCTTGACGGCGCCGCCGCGACCGCAAGGGCCGATTCGGCTGAAGCTCACACCCACTTCTTGAGACGAGACACTTTCACTCGTCAACCGATCCGGTTTCCCCAAGGCGAGAACCAGTTGATTGCTGTGCTCGCATAGGTGGCGCCAGGTGGCCAAGTTGGGCGCCACATGCATCCCGTGCCGCTCTTCGTCTACGTCCTCGAAGGCACGCTCACCATCGAGATGGAGGGCCATGGGACACATGCTTTCCAGGCTGGTCAGGGTTTCGCCGAGGTGACCCATACCTGGCACAACGGCCGAAATCTGGGTGATAAGCCCGCGCGGTTCCTCGTCGTCTTCCCCGGCCAGAAGGGCACTCCCAACCTCATCCGCCCCTGATCGGCAGGACCTCGCTTCTGCTCACCGAACTCACCATCGAGACGAAGCCGCAGCTAGGAGACGCAACCGTGACGACGTTCGATCCCGCAAAGTACAAGGAAGCCACCCGTGAACATTGGCAAGCTGCTGCCAAGGCCTGGAACGACTGGGGTCCGCTCTTGCGCGCATGGCTTGGGCCGGCCACTGAGGTCATGCTTGCCTGGCCAAGATCGGGCCAGGCAGCCGGGTGCTCGATGTCGCGGCGGGTGCCGGCGATCAGACCACGCAAACGGCGGCCCGGGTCGGGCCGAACGGGTATGTGCTGGCAACCGACATCTCGTCGAAGATTCTTCGAGTTTGCCGCACTCAGCGCGCGCGCAGCGGGGCATGCCAATGTGGAAACCAAAGTACTCGACGGCGAGAATTGGACGTGCCCGAGGCGAGCTTCGACGCCGTCATCTCACGCGTCGGTCTGATCTATTTCCCCGATCAGCAAAGAGCTCTGGCCGGCATGAGGAAGGCTCTCAAGCCAGGCGGCCGAGTGGCAGCCATTGTTTACAGCACTGCCGAGAGCAACAAATTCTTCTCGATTCCCGTGTCGATCATTCGCCGTCGCGCCGACCTGCCGGCGCCGCTGGCGGGCCAGCCAGGACCCTTCAGCCTCGGCGCACCAGGCGTGCTCGAAGATCAGTTTGCCAAGGCCGAGTTTCGGGACATCGAGACGCGTCGCGGCGCGGCGCCGGTCAAGCTGAGCTCTGCGGCTGAGTGCGTACGGTTCGAGAAGGAATCGTTCGGCGCACTGCATCAAATGCTCGCCGGCCTCGATGAGGCTGGCCGCAGCGCTGCTTGGGCGGAGATCGAGCAGAAGCTCAGTCACTTCGAGGGGTCGTCCGGCTTCGAAGGCCCCTGCGAGATGATCGTGGCCGTGGGCGTCAAGTAAATGGGGCGAAGACCAGCGAGGTGCGGGTCGGGTTAACCCGTGTTGGGTTAAGCGTGCGTGCCAAAGGCCGCAATTGTCCCTCTGTTCACCACCCTATCCCCGGGTGCGAGGGGAAAAATCAAGACAATCGTAAGGGCAGGTTAAGCCCATCCAAAAGCACGACCAGAAGGGCGCTGGCATCCTTGTGCAGCGCAGGTCAGCCCAAGAAGGGTCACCATGAAGCGGATCCCAGTGTTGCCAATGGCCGTCGCGTTCATCCCGCTCCTCAGTCCGCTTAAGGCAAGCGCCGAGGTGTTCGGTGAGTGTGCGCATCAGAGAAACCTCGACATGACAATCGCTTCGTGCATCAAGGCGTCGCGATCGACCTCTTACCCGTGGATCCTTCAGTGGGTCTACAGGGAGTTGGCTCGCGCGCATCGCGAGCGCGGTGAGATCCAGAAAGCGATTGCGAGCTATGCACAGTCCCTCGCTGCCGAAGACCGCGAGGCGGTTCGCAAGGAAATGCAGGAGCTGATCCTATTCACGCAGTAGTATAGCCAAGACCCGTGGGAAGACTTGGCCACTATGCCGTCCTATCGACCTACCATTGCCAAAACGAGCAGGCCAAGTCCCGCAGCGACCGCAATGGTCATCCAAAACGCTTCGATCTGACCTACCTTGTTCAGGACCTTCCAACCTCGCGCATGTTACTAGTCGGCCGCTCTGGCGGGGTGTTGCGGAGGGGATGCTGCTGGCCGGGGCCGCACAGGTGAGCTGAAAAGAGAAGGTGGCAACCGGGAAAGCAGGCGTTCTATCGCCGGATGCGCATGTTGCCGTTCTACTGGATCGCTGCCTGCTCGATGGCTTCGAAATGCCTCTTCAACCGCGCAAGTTCCGCAGCAGTGGGCCATCGCCCTTGACGAAGAAAGTGGCCGGGCCAGAACAGCATAATGGCAGCCCCAGTCGCCCAGGCATCGGTAGTCCTGTTGCTGTCCTGACTGGCAGACGTCGCTGCGGGTGCTTACAGCCGCTTTTGGCACAAACTCACCGCTCGCGTGGCCCACTAGGTTCGTCAGCTCTTGGAGGGAATGTGTTGCAGAACTCGTAGCTGGCGCCGGTTCTGTTTGCCGGCATCGCGGCTTGTGTCGGCTCTCGCATCGGGAGCTGCAGCCTCGACGCCCGGCACCAACGCTCGACACCACTGACGCCTACGCCACGCACTCGGCGGTTTGCGGTGGGCTCCGACACATGAGCTTGGCGAGCCGCCTCAAGTTCTGCGCCGTGGCGGTCAGCAGCACTTCGTCGCGCGCGCCGCTCAGGCCGCGCAGGCGAAGCCGGTCGAGTTTGAGGATGCGCTTCATATGCGCAAACCTCACCTCTACTTTCTTGCGCTCGCGGCGTGACAGCTGGAAGGCTTCGGTGTTGGCGAGGGCACGCACCTGCTCGCGCACGTCCTCGTCGATGTCGCGCGAGACCTTGCGGGCGATGGCCGTCGTGCACCTGGGCTTGAGCTTGCAGATCGAGCAATCGTTTTTGCTCGCCCGATAGGGAAGAATGCGTCCTTGATCGACGATCCCCGAGTGCGTGAGCTCGGCCCCGGCGGGGCAGATGTAGACGTTGCGCTCTTTGTCGAAGATGAAGTCGGCCCGGCTGAACTTGCCGTCGGATCGGGCGGACTTGTCCCACACCGGAACGTGCGGCGTGATGCCCCGATCCCAGAGCCACTTCAGGAGCTTTGCTGCGCCATAGGCGGTATCGCCCGCGAGCCGCTGGGGCTTGAGATCGAAGCGGCGCTGGACACGATCCACCATAGTCTCGGCGATGGCCATCTCCTCGCTGCGATTGGCGCGCGTGCCATCGGCGTCGAGGATGATCCCGCACTTGTTGTCGATCAGATAGTTGGCATCGTAGGCAAAGAACGGGTCTACACCCTTGCGTGCGACCCAGGCCGCCTGTGGATCGGTCAGCGAGATCTGCTTGGGCTGGCTTGCCGCCGCCGCTGCCGCCCGAGCCGTTGCCATCTCCACCGCCACTCTCTTCATCGCGGCGCGCGGCGTCGAGAGCCGCCAGATACTCACGCACCGCATGCGATGCCTCCTCGGGCGTCGGCCAATCGATCGGCTGGTCGCCTCCTGAACGCTTCTTCTTGTCCACGTCGGCCTTGATCAGGCTGGCGTCGATCGAAAATGCTTCGCCGCCCACCAGACCTGCCGCGATGCACAGCCCCACCACCCGCTCGAACACGCGGCGCAAGGCGTCGCTGTCGCGAAACCGCTCGTGCCGGGCCCGCGAGAACACCGAATGATCCGGGATCTTGTCTTCGACGCTCAGCCTGCAATACCACCGGTAGGCCAGATTGACCTGCACCTCAGCGCAGATGCGCCGCTCCGAGCGGATGGCAAACACGTAGCCGACGATGAGCATCCGGATCATGAGCACCGGATCGATCGACGGTCGCCCGGTGTGGGAGTAGTAGGGCGCCAGCTCCTTGTGCACCCAGCCCAGATCGAGTACCGCGTCGATCCGGCGAACCAGATGATCCGGCGGCACCACCTCGTCGAGGTCGAACTCGTAGAAGAACTGGCCCTGCCTGTCTTCCCGCCGCCCCATCATCGCAGGCTCCCGCTGACCACAGCCTCAGGCCGACGGAATCACGGTTCGCCTCAGTTCTCAATGGGAGTTCTGCAACACATTCCCCCTCATACCTGACGTACGTCCAGCGGCAGCGGTTTCGTCTGCTCGGTGCCGATTTTGTTGCAGAAGTGCGTTGCTGTGAGCCGCGAAGCGTGGTTCGCCAAGCTCATCTGTCGAAGTCCACCGCAAACTGCTGAGTGCGTGACGTAGGCGTCAAGTGGTGTCGAGCGTTGCTGCCGGGCGTCGAGGCCGCGGCTTCCCATAGGAGAGCCGACACAAGCCGCGATGCCGGCAAACAGAACCGGCGCCAGCTACGATGCGACAGCGAGTTCTGCAACACATTCGGAGGTAAAGCTGCCGTGGTCATGCCACTTCCAGATCGGCAGAGTGTGACCCGACGCTGCCGAAGGTTGGAAAACCTCACAGTGAAGCATCGCACCTGCCAATCCGACGCTTGAAGTCACCGCGTTGTTCCACGCCTTCGGGTGGCGCCATGTTGCTCGGGGGGGCTGGGCCGGCTGATGGGAAAGACGGCGCGGAAGTGCGCGGCCAGCATCTCGCAAAAGCTCGTAGCGTAGAGCGGCAAAGGGCGTCGTTTGTCCCACAGCATGACGAGCTGCTCGCGCAATGGCTTGCCCCGGTATGTCACGCCGAAGATCCGTACCTTGTAGTGTCGCGTGCGCAGCGCCGACGGAATGATGGCAACGCCGTGACCGGCTTCCGCCATCGCCACCAGCGTGTGGGGGGCGCGGCTTTCCAAGAGAATGTTGGGCTTCAGTCCCGCGAGCCGGCATGCGGCGTCGAACACCCTGCGGACCACGAATGCGGGATCTTGCAGGATCAGCGGATGCGGCGCCAGACGGCCGATATCGATCGTTGGACCCTCGCCCAACTTCAAGCTCGGGTGACACGCTGCCAGTATCTCGACTGGAGCCAACGCCAGGTGCGCGAAGCGGTGATCGTCTGGCTGCAGCGCATGGATCGAACTCTGCGCTACATGCAGATCACCCCTTTCTAGCATCGCGAGGACCTCGGGGCCGATTACGTCGAACAATTTCACCTGCACGTTCGGATAGCGCCGCGCGTATCCATGCAGGAATGGTGCTATGGCACCTTCCAGGTTCTGAGACGACGCGGCAACCTTGAGCACGCCGGTATCGCCGCGCTTAAGGAGCTGAGCCTGCTCTCCTATGGCATTCGCGTAATTCAGCAGCCCTCGGTAATGCCCGAGCAACTGCTCGCCCTCACCGGTCAGGCGAAGGCGTCGCCCGACGCGGTCGAACAACTGCAAACCGAGTTCTGCTTCGAGGTCACTGATGTGCCGCGACAATGCCGGCTGGGCGATGCGCAGCCGCAGCGCTGCCTTGGAGACGGTCCCGAGCTCAGCCACGGTAACGAAGGTTCGGGCGTGACGCAGGTTCATGCCTTTGCTTATGCCAAAACGGCCTTAAGAACCAGAAGAATAAAGTATTGGACGATTAGTGGCCCTTGCATCACGTTTTGCCTGCCGGCAATTTCCAACGCTAAACGAGGAGATAGCCATGAAAGCGATCTACCTGACAACGCTGCTGCCGGTGATCGGATTTGGGTTGGCGACGCCGGAGGCTCGCGCGGATACGTGGCCGTCGAAATTCGTTCGGGCGATCGTCCCATTCGCAGCGGGGAGCACCACGGATATCGTTCCACGCGTCGTGTTCGATCAGCTATCTTCCCAACTCGGCCAAAGCATCGTTGTTGAGAACCGTGCTGGCGCCGGAGGTACGATCGGCAGTAGCTTTGTGGCCCAGGCCAAGCCTGACGGCTACACGCTCCTTGCGCACGGTTCCGCCCTTACCATCTCGCCGGCGCTTTATTCCGACCTCAGCTTCGATCCGGCGCGCGACTTCATTCCTGTTATCCCACTGGGCACTACCGCAAACGTGTTGGTTGTACCGCCGGAGCGCGATTGGAGGACCGTGAGCGACTTGGTCGCCGCTGCCAAGGCGAAACCGGGCGCGCTCAACTTTTCCTCGGTTGGCGTCGGCAGCGCAACCCATCTGAGCGCCGAGCGCTTCCGGCACAGCGCGGGAGTGGACGCACTGCACGTTCCGTTCAAGGGTGGGGCTGAAGCAATGAACGAGGTGATTGCGGGTCGCATCGATTTCTTCTTCGGGCCGGTCGGACTCGTCCTGCCACACGTTCGAGAGAGCAAATTGCGTGCGCTCGTGGTGAATGGAGCCAAGCGATCGTCCGCCCTGCCCGACGTTCCGACTACGCTAGAAGCGGGGATCGCCAACGCCGAGTATCCGATTTGGTTTGGGTTGTTCCTGCCCGCCAAGACGCCGCGTGAGATCGTCGAGAAACTGCACGGTGAGACCGTCAAGGCCCTCCAGGCTTCAAAGGTTCGCGAGAAGCTGGCCGCGCTCGGCATCGATCAGATGCCGATGTCACCCTCTGATTTCGCCGCTCACGTCCACAGAGAAATCGCAGTCAATGCAAACTTGGTGCACGAGGCCGGCCTGAAAGCCCAGTGATCGGTCCTGACCCGGTCGACCTGGCCGCTCGTACGAGCGGCCGGTCTTTGCGCGGAGTAATCTGTGACGGCATACAGCTTCGATGATAGTGAGGCCTACGAGCAGTTCATGGGCCGCTGGAGCCGCGAGATCGGCAAGGCCTTCCTCGCTGAGTTGCAATCGCCCAGGGGGGCGCATTGGCTCGACGTTGGCTGTGGCACGGGGATCCTCACGGAGCTGATCTCTGAGTTCGTGTGCACCGGCATCACTGATTGCCGTTGACCCGTCAGAGGCACAGGTGGCCCATGCGCGAAAGGGAAGCACACTAAGGAAAGCAGAGTTCCGTCTCGCCGACGTGCAGGAGCTGCCATTTGCAGATGCATCGTTCGATGTCGTCGCTTCTGCCCTGGTCATCAATTTCGTACCCGATAGGGAGCGCGCGATGTCGGAGATGCGCCGCGTTGCGCGTCCTGGCGGTCTTATCGCCGCGTGCGTGTGGGATTTTGCGGCCGAGCTCTCGCCGAGCGGACCCCTGCGCCGCGCGATGCGGCGGTTAGGTATCCACCCACCGCCAGTTCCAGGCGCGGACGCGTCCGGGCTCGCAGGGCTTGCCGATCTTTTCACGAAGGCGAGACTGAGCGCAGTCATCACCACCAGCATAGAGGTTGCGGTGTCGTTTCGCGGATTCGATGCGTTCTGGCTTTCGCAGACGCCGCGCTATGCGCCAACCACGAAGGTAATCGCCGCCATGTCCCCGAGGGACCGGCAGGCGCTGATAGAGGCGGTTGAAGCCGATCTACGACCTTTGCCCGGTGGTGTTGGATACTCTGCCCGGGCCAATGTCGTCAGAGGGCATTGTCCGGTCTGACCTATTTCACCGGGAAGCGCCAGGGCATGTCTGCTGTTGGCACAAACTTACCGGTCAGCGAGCGCGGGGATCACTTCGCCGCAAAGCGGACCATGGACAGGTTGGTTCTCCACTGAATGAGGACGCACTGCGCCACCGCACGAGTGGCAGAAATATTGTCGGCCACCGCATTTGCGGTACCGCTCTTACGAGGGCCGAGGTAGGGCGGCCGGTCATCGGCCGATCTTTTGGACCACGGACTGTCCCTCTACTGTCGCGAGATGCCAGCCTTGCCGGAGCGCAGCATGAACTTCTGCACCTTGCCCGTCGCCGTCTTCGGCAGCTCGTCGACGAAGCTGATCCACTGCGGGGTCTTGAAGTGTGCGAGCGCACTGCGCACGTGCAGCTTCAATTCGTCCTCCGTCACCCGGGCACCCTGCCGCAGGATGACGAAGGCATGGGGCGACTCACCCCAGCGCTGATGCGGCCTACCGACCACCGCGACCTCCTGCACCGCCGGATGCCGTAGCAAGCAGCCCTCGATCTCGACCGACGAGATGTTCTCGCCGCCCGAGATAATGATGTCCTTGAAGCGGTCGCGAATCTCGATGTAGCCGTCCGGATGCACGACCGCGGCATCGCCCGAATGAAACCAGCCGTTCTTGATCACCGCGCTCGTCGCCTCGGGGTCGTTGTAGTAGCCCTTCATGACGACATTGCCGCGGACCGTGATCTCGCCCAGCGTCTGGCCATCGTGCGGCACCTCGTTGCCGTCGTCGTCCACCACCTTCAGCTCCCCGGAGCTGACCAGCTCGACGCCCTGGCGCGCCTTGATCTGTGCCCGCTCCTGTAGCGACAGCGTTTGGTGCTCGGGCAACGGCTCGCAGAACGTGATCAGCGGCGCCGTCTCAGTCAACCCGTAGACGTGGGTCAACTCCCACCCGAGCTCCCGCTCGACAAGCTCGATGGTCGCGGCCGCCGGCGGCGCGCCAGCCGTGAACAGTCGAACGCCGCGCGGCGCCCCGATGCGTATCTCCGCCGGTGCGTTGGCGATGCTGATCAGCACGGTGGGCGCCGCGCACAGCATGGTGATGCGCTCATCCTTGATTAGTTGATAGATCAGCTTGGGCTCGACGCGCCGCATGCACACGTGCGTCATACCGCGCGCGGTGTTGATCCACGTGAACGTCCAGCCGTTGGCGTGGAACATCGGCAGTGTCCACAGGTAGCGGTCGGCTGGCGTCAGGTGATGCTGCACGAGCGTGCCCATCACGTTCAGGTAGGCGTTGCGATGCGTGATCATCACGCCCTTGGGTCTCGCCGTCGTCCCACTCGTGTAGTTGATGGTGAGTAAATCGCCCTCGGCGATGTCCGGCTTTTCGAACGCGGGCCCATGCTTGGCCAGTGTTGTCTCGTAGTCGATCCAGCCCTCGCCCGCGCCTTCCAACGCGACGAAGTGTTCGACACCCCTGACCTTGCTGCGGACGTCCATCGATGGCCTCGATATAGTCACCATGCGCGCAGACGACCTTCGCGCCGCAATGGTTGATGATGTACTCAAAGTCGCCGGGCAGCAGGCGATAGTTGATCGGCACCAGCACCGCGCCGATCTGCGGCACGGCGTAGTAGGCTTCGAGATGCGCATGCGTATTCGGGGCGATGTAGGCGACGCGATCGCCTTTCTTGACACCCATCGCCTGTAGGGCCGCCGACCAACGGTCGCAGCGCTCAAGAAGCTGCGCGTAGGTCAGCCGCAGAGCGCCGTCGACAACAGCCTCGCGGTTGGCGTAGAGCCGGCGCGCGCGGCGTGCGAATTCCATCGGCGTCAGCGGGATTTCCATTGCGGCGGTTCTTTCCAGTGCGACTTCGGGGGGTGAGCGATCCGCGGCCTCCGACAAGCAGCGTCGTTGTCAGTCAGCCGGAGAATAGGACCACCTTCTGACACCCCGCAATGGACAGCCGTGTCGAAGCACGGCGTAAAGGGTAGGAGAGTGCCAGAAGCCCCCGATAGCAGTCGACGCAAAACCGATCCTAACCCTGGCCCACTTCGGAGTCCGGCTCGGCTGCCAGCCGCACAGGCTGAAGACTGTCACTTGTCCCGTCTCCTTGGTTTGTGACGTCCCTTGGAGCGTCCGAAGCGCGCAACGACGGCCGCCATCCACTGATAATCCGCGGCCGCCTCCAAAGCTTCGAGGCGACGATAGGTTGCCCAGTGCATGCCGCGCGGCCGGGGCGGGAATTCGTCCATGAGGCAGTCGGAGCCGCCGAGCCGCCGCCGGATCTTGCGGGCGCGTCGGTTGGCGCGCTGGGCACGGCTCTCGAATTGGGATTCATACGATAGGCCATGGCAGAGCCGGCAGCGGAAACGAGGCCCGTACAGGATGCGAGTGCGACGATTGCATCCGGGACATTCGAACCATCGGCGTATGCCGGCGAGCGATGTCTTTGTCGACCGAAGGTTCACGACCTCATCGACAGCGACGGCTGAACCTTCGCCTGTCACCAGCTGGTATGACAGATTCAGGCTTGCAGTAGACGCGCGGACGGTCACCGCGCCCATCCTCACTTCTCCACGCGACCAGGTGATCAGGCTCGAACGTCCGGGCTGCAAGAGGCCACGACGTCGAAGGACGGCGATGTCTAGCGCCAGGTAACCTTCAGTCGTCCTGCGCTGATATCGCTGCCGCCGCCCGGAGCCAAAACCGCCCATGTCGCGTCTCTGTTTTTCTCGAAATCATTCGGCAAACTCGGACACGGACACTGAAATTATTGACTATTCGTCAGGCTGTTGCCATGGCATGAACCCGCGATGCCAAACCGGCATTCCGAACGTTCCGGTCGACGGTGCCGTTTGGGCCATTCCTGCCGGTCGCTGCTGAACCTTCGGCTGTGAGAGTTTGTTCGTAAGGATCGGACCGGTTGCGATCGTTTCCTTGTGCCGATCGTTCAACGCGAGGCCGAGATAGGCGAAGCGGCCTGTGCGGCTGCATCGGCCTTTGGTTAGACCCAGGCGTGTCAGCTCTCGGCGCAGCGCTTGTTGTGAAGCTTCAGGAATGCCCTGGCGCTGGCAATACCGCCTGAAGGCTTCATACAGCTCAGTTGCCCCGCACGTTGCGCCTTCGGTTGCGCCGCACGTTGCGCCTTCAACGGGGATTGTTCGGGCCTGAAGGAAGCCCCGCACATGGTCGAGACGGGCGAGCTTTCGCGTCTTCGGGATGTCAGTTGCGGCGCTGGGCTGCTTGGACTGTTTGCGGCGCCAGGCCGCCGTGCGAGGGCGGGCCGCGGTCTGTGCCGACCTTGCCACCGCTCGGCCCGTAGAGGGGACAGGAAGGGCCCTGGTGGCCAAGGCGACGATGGTGAAGCCCAAGGCAGAGCCCGCCTCCACAACCGTGGCCAGAAGCAGAGCCAGGCCCGTCCGCACGAAGGCCTGCTCAACGCTGGCTAAGTGCGCCAAGGCAGTTGCCTGCGGATCAGGTTCACCGGGACCGGCCTTAGCCGTCCGCAACCCCTCGCGCTCGGCGGCCAGGCTTTGTTCGAGTCGCTCGGCCACTTCGGCGACCGCCAACTCTCGGCGCAAGCTGACGACAGCCGCACAGGCGGCATAGCTTTCCGGAAGCGTGATGGCGGTGCATTCCTTGGTTCGCGCCCAGACGGGAGCCGGCACGTTCGCCGCAGCCAAGTCCGCCTTCACGACGGCGACTGGACGGGTGGTGCCAATCGCCGTCAGTTGACGCTCCGCTCGGCCGATCGTCGCCATCGAACCCTGTGACGCCGCGCTTTGCATCGTTCGGTCGGCGTTGACCTGGCTACGGCTGTCGACGGCAAAGCCAATGGCCGAGCACGCCGACCAGCTGAAGCAGCCAATCCACAGAACCGCGCCGGCGATGGCCAGGACGCGATACCGTCGAACTCCAAAGGTTGAGGACCAACAGCGGCAGCGCAGCTTTCAAGACGTCGACAGCGACACTGGCGCCGCCGAGAGCCATCTGATCAACCCGATCGGCGCCGAGAGACATGCCGAACTTCAGGTTTGCCAGCGCGCTGATACCGCACAGCGTTGAAGCCGCCGCATACGCAAGCCATCGCAGAAGCCGAGATTGAGTTGGACTTGAAATTCCGGCGGCGGACATCTGACCGGGTTAGCCGCAAGAGTGCCTACGCGCAAACCCGAGCGACACACAACGACGAGCGAACGCATTTGCCGCCAGGCGGTGACTCAGAGACTTCCCGGATGCTCGACCCTGCGCCGGCAAAGCCATCTTAATTCGCCAAGTGATGTGGCGCCGTACCTGGTCGAAAGTCGTCCAGAAGAACAAGACGGAACGGGCTTCCGCCGACCAAAGTCGAGAATCTTCTTAGTCCTTCTGGGTTTGGAACAGGTAGAACAGGTTTGAGCGGAAACTTATAGAAAAGAGAAGAGGACTCTCAGTAGCAATACTTGTTGGCGGCAAACCCGTGCGACCTGTTCCGTCAGTCAATGCGCCCCGCAGGCTCCTCTGGGTTCGCGCGCCGCATTCTTAGTCCCAGCCGAGCCCGTCTACGCGGATGGTACGTCCAGGCGCTTTCAAAGCCGCGACGCTTGAGTTCTGCGCCAAACGTTGCTTCTGACTCAGGCCGTAGGCCGCGCTGGGATGTCCACGCCCTCCACGCGGAATACAGTTCTGCCGACGTGACCTTTGCTTCGGCATCCAATTCACAGCACTCGTCAATGAACTGACCGATGGTGTCCTGTGCCGCGTAATACTCACTACCCTGCGCTTCCACGGAGCGTGGAGTAATAAGTCCGTGGCGGCGCCAATCCGCCGTGCCCTCGATCATCCAGTTCAGAATTTGAGGGTACTCGTCGCGCAGCCGGTATCGCAGCTGCGGATCGATCTGCTCGGCCTTGTGCTCGAAGGGTACAACCATCAACCGGCGCTTGATGGCCTCACTACCGGGGGGAATGCTGGGGTCATAGTTCGACAGCAAGACGATTTTGTACGTGGGGAAGTAGTCGAACCGGCGTTGGTAGACCTGACGCGCCGTGATTCTGCTTTCTCCGGTCAGCCGTTTCAGGAGGGCGTCATTGACCTGAAATCCGCGGGGCAGCTCGTCGAACAGATACAAGCGGGCGCCGCGTGCGCTTGCAAGCGCCTCATCGATGGAGAAACGACCGCCAAGGGCAAGCAAACGTTCGTCACCCACCGCGGCATGATCTTTCATGATCTCATAGAGGACATGAGCGAAAGTACCTTTGCCCGTGGCGGATGGACCGCGCAAAAAGAAAAACTTCTGCTCCGATGTATCGCCCGTCAGGAGGTAACCGCACATTTGCTGCAAAAAACGGATGAGCTCGGGGTCGCTACCGCACCAGTGGTTGAGGACTTGTAGCCAGAGATCTGGCCTACCTGGTGCCGGACTGACGGACGCAAGCTTAGTGATAAATAGTTTCGGCTCTGGCGCTGCTATGAGCCCGGTGTCTAGGTGAACGTAGCCGCGCCGGCAGCCAAGTACCATGTTGTGGCTGTCCCATAGCTCTTGGTGGACTGCAATTGACGGCTGCTTTTGGATCAGAACTTCGACGTTTTGAATTCCTCGGTTCGACGAGAAATACTGTCTTCGGGCGCCGGCGTGCAGTGCGCAAAAGTTCTGGATCAGGTGGAAGACGTACGCGGCTTGATCTTTGCTCCAAACGTCGTCATCCCAGTAGAACCACGACCTTTGGTCGTGATCGAAACGGATGTGATCCGCGTATTTTCCCGCGAAGGCGAGAGCCATGTCGCGTTCCGTGTCGTATCTTTCGATGGCTTCACCCGAGTTGTGTCCCGGGCCTGCTGGCTGCGCGAGTTTGCCGGAACCGAGCCCTTTGGGGACATGTGGCTGCGCGGGACGCATCTGGAGTAAGGCGTCCGGAAGGCCATCGTTACACGACTTGCCTAGGCCCTGCTGGATCGTCGCACGGCATTGGCGCAGGCCGTCTTCGTCCAGTAGTCCATTAGCCTGACAGGCGCCTGGAAAAGCGGCGACGAATTCCTGCTCACTCAAAAGACCATGGTGTACGTAGCGGCCAACCGCGCATGCCGAGGAAAAGAGCTGCGGATTTCGACCTCCTGGCGGGGTCCGGCAAATCTTTGCGGTCTCGCCTTCCAAGGCTTTCAACGCCCAGGCTCTGCCGTCGGTAGAGCTGCCGCGTGATTGATTGCCGACTACCTGTCTCGATGGAACCGCTGTCCACCGCTGCAATGCGACCTCCAGTCGAGGAAAGAAGTCCACGGGGACGTCTGGCAAAGTTTCACGTCGCGTATCTGCGAGTGTCTGCCTTGTAAGGTAAGTGTAGGGCCTTTGAGTTTTTGGGTGCAGCGTAGGTGGGACGACGGTCTGACAGCCGACCGCGAGCACCTCGACCAGGCTCTTACCCGCGGCATCTCTGATTTTGCGCGAGACTAGGCTTCGAGTGGGATCGAAGTAAAAGTCGGTGCGGCCCTTGGCCCCGTGTTTGGCGACCAGCGACTCGGGAAGGACCGAACGGATCGCGGTGATGATATCGGGATCGTCGGTGTCGATATCGATATCGATCAAGCCGTTGCCGGTTGCGACTCCGACACCCGCCCCTGGACGTTGCGCCCAAGTGGCGACTTGCTGCTCAGATGGTTGCTTCAAGCAGTAAACGGACCAACCCTGCTCTACGCATCTCTTGGTTCCGAGCTGTAGAGGCAAAGGGGAGTGGCCGCCCGCCAGCAGTCCCGGCGCTGCCAGCGCAAAAGCATTAGTCACCCGCTCGTGATGGTCGTCACGCATGGCTCAAGTCCAACGATGGGGGGAGGGGGGCGCTACTTGCGCCGGCCAAATGACTTGGCCTCGGCCGTGCTGCAGAAGCTATGCTCGGCAAGCCACTCCTCGACATCAATCAAGCGATAAAGAACGCGCTTGCCGGCTTTGGCGAAGCGTGGGCCTGTGCCCGCATTGCGCATGCGTTCCAGCGAGCGCACTGAGATGTCCAGCCGGGCGGCGAGTTGATCCTGCGTCAGCCACTGACAGGGATCGAGCGTTTTGGCAGTGTCGGTCATTGGTTCCTCCAAATCAGCGCTGGCCGTCAGCGACCGTCGAAGGACTTCTCGCGGGGAACCATCAGGGCTGCGGCGCAAAATAGGCCAGCTCTGAGTCCGATTATGCGCGGTGGCGTGCGCGCTCCTTCAAAATGCTTGCGATGACGTCGCGAGAGCGCGGAGTTTCGTCGTGATCGCGATCCTCAGACCTGCTAAGGCTCTGATGGTGCACTCTGACGTCGTGGAATAGGGCATCGACCAGGCGCGTCAGATCGGCGCCTGACATCGTAGTACCCTGCCCTTCGACGGCCTCGATTATCGCTTCAGCAGCCATTCGGAAGGCTGACCGTCGGCGCCCGGCACTTCCGTGGTCGATTTGGATGCCAGCTTTTGCATCCCGAGCCCGCCTGAGCACTGCTGAAAGTTCGCCCCAAACACCGGGCTCAAACCACGCTGGCCATTCCTGATCTTCGCCAGCGGAATCGTCTACAAAAAAATCCCAGATCGTCAGTTGCGCGTCTGCGCTCAGCTCATCGAGTTGACCGATGAGCTTGTCGATGGCGACAAAGAGGTCCTTGATCTCTCGTCGGAGAGCCTTTGGGTCATCCGGTGGTCGAGACAACGCGAGGTCGAACGCGACCGCGATCTCGAACAACGGAACCTCCAGCGATTGCGGAAGACCGGCTTCGCGCACGATCCGCTGCATGACTTCGGAGGGCAGTGCTTTCAGCAGATAAGCCGGTACTGATCCTGCTTGAAGCTGCTCTCGTGCCAAACACCGCATCTCATGGAACCTGAGCTTGCTATTTACACGCGGATTGAAAGGAGCGTCGTTCGTCATCGATCGACCTCATGCCGCAGACTTGCGAAGAGCCAACAGTGCCTGACGCCCGGCCACTTCACTCAAGCGTCGCAGCGGATCGGCGGCCAGATGTGCATACCGGGCCGTCGTCGCCGGGTTGGCATGCCCGAGCAGGGCGCCAATTATGGGCAGGGATGCGCCGCCGGATGCGAGGAGGCTCGCGTAACTGTGTCGCAAATCGTGGAGGCGGACCTGCTGCGGCTTGCCATGTTGGTCAGGCATCGCGGCAAGCTGCGCCTTCTGACGAATGCGCACCCAAACTTTGCGCAGGTTGACCCAACGCTGTCCCGCCCTCTTGCCGGCAATGATGTAGGGATTGCCTGCGACGCGCGGCAAACTGCGGAGCACTTCGAGCGCGGGCGCGCTCAGATAGATGGATTTTGCACCGGTCTTGCTGTCCGGCAAGTTGAGAAGGTCGCGATCCAAATCCAACCAGTCCCAACGCGCAGTCAGGATCTCGTCACGGCGACAGCCGGTGAAGATCAGAAGCCGGAGTGCGGCGATCGCGTAGGGATCCTCGGTTTTCGCGGCCTCTGCCAGAAGCAACACCTTTCCCAGGCGCTCGAACTCGGCCTCACTCAGGAAGCGCTGCCGAGGCTGGATGCGGTAGCGGGGCACCCGTCGGCCAGGGCTGAAGTTCTCTTCGACGAAGCCCTGTGTTGCAGCCTCGCTGTACATGCTGCTCAAGAAATCCAAAGTGTGGTTCGCGGCTCGCGGCGTGGCTTTCCGGCTTTTGTGCAAGCCTACTACGTGCTGGTGGGTCACTTGGTCCAGGCGCAGCAAACCGAGACATCCAGGTTTTGGTTTGCCGCGCTCATCCCGTGGAGCGAGATGGGTGTTGAGCAATCCCCGATAGTTGGCCAGAGTGCTCGGCTTAAGTTTGCCTGACCGATCGGCAAGGAACTGCTCGGCAAACTCTGCCAGTGTCGGCATGCCCCGTACGCGTGCGCGTTCGACGGCAGGATCGCGGCCTTCCTTGATGGCTGCGATTGCGAGGAACGCGGCCTGCCGCGCTTTGGCTTCGGTCATCCCCGCTCGGCCATGCTCACCGAGGCTCAGAAAGTGGCGCCGGCCATTGCAGTACTTCCGCACGAAATAGACGCGCGCATCGAGCTGTCGCCGTACGCCATAGCCGGGCAGCCGACTGTCGGAAACGATCTCGCCCGGCGCTAGGCCTTCGACTAATCGCGTGGTGATGTTTCCCGTCTTGTACCTAGCCATCGGCCGCTCCCGTAGTGCCAGCGTAGTGCCAATCTCAATAGCGGCGTGTGGCACTCTGAGTCGCCTGGGGGATCCCGGCTATCAACAGTTTCAAGCGGTTGCGGGTGAGTGGCGGTCTATGACACCAGAGGAACTGAGATTCCTAATCTGGGGGTCGCAGGTTCGAATCCTGCCGGGGTCGCCAGAACTTACCGCCAGAGGCGCTATCAACTGGCAACGTCTTAGCCAGTGTGTCGCACCAGCAATCGTTGCATCGATTGCCCTTCGAGCTGTTCCGCGCTCGCGTCAGCATCTGCCAGTTGTTGGGGTTGTGTTCGCCTCGACGGCCACACACGCGACATGGGCCGAGCGCGATCAGGAGCTTGAGGAGTTCTACGCTCACGAAGAGGCCGAACGTCATCAGCGCTTCGAGGCATGGCGCCAACGCAGACGGGGCAATAGGTCCACCTGTGGCCTATCTGCGCCATGAGGACGTACCACCATGTCTACAATGCGATCGTCATCAACCTTGGCCGAGACGGCGCGTCACGGGCGCAGATGGCGGCCAGACTGAAGACGTCGCGCCAGCAGCTCGTCGGATGGGCGAGGAAGCACCCCAAGTTCGCAGATGCACTAGCGCTGGCGGACGACCTATCGCTCGCCTATTGGGAGGGCAAGGCCCAGGACTACCTGTGTCGTAGGCCGCGGTTAAAGCAAGCACGGACACGACACACGCGCGATCGCATCAAGCACCGGTACCTCAAGGAAGGCCAGATGATCTTGGCCGAGCTAGTGCGCCGCTTCCCCAAGGAATACCGCGTTGATCATGCTGCCATCATGCCATAAGCCGGCATGGGGTGTGGATTGCTCACCAGCGACGGTGGTGATGGTGTCGACCAGCGTGACGCCAGTGGTGTCGACCCTCGTGACGCCAGTGGTGATGGCGCGGACGCCAGTATGAGTAGCCGAAGAATGGGCGATCGTAACCCGTGTAGTAACGAGGCTCTTCGTAGATGCGTTCGGCGTACATTGGACGATAGTCGTCATCATCCTCAACGACACGCGGCGGAACCTGGCGCTCAATTTCGACCTCACGCTCGCTATATCGGGGACGGTCGAGGTCTGCTGCTAATGCTGGCGTTGAGGCAAACAGAGGTAGGGCTAGAAGGACCAAGCGCTTCATTGACGTGCTCCTTGATTGCCCCAGCGGGGCGAAGAACATCATGAACAGCAGAAGGTTGCGGCGCTTGTGCGTTGGAAACCTTACGCGTTGATGAACGACGAAAGAAAAAAGCCGCTTGGTGAGAGAGGCTTTCCTTTAGTGATTAGCGAATGGTGATCCACACGCCATCGCGGTAGTAGCCATGTCCACGGCCATGGTCCCGCCACCTGTACTTTTCGCCGCGGCCCCAGCGCCAGTTGTCACCGTAGATGCGTAGTCCGAGGTCTGGGCCGTAGCGGGGCTTTCCGCGAACTCGCCAGCAATCACCGTCGCGATTACAAACAACTGCTGCCGAGGCTGTGTCCGCGGAGAAGGTCAGGGCGCCGGCAGAGACCGTGAGGGCTCCGACGGAAAGCAAAAGAGCTTTGCTTAGAATTCTTCATTGGTACCTCCACTTTGCATGGAGGGAAAAACGCACCGTATCTGGCTTTAGTTGCTGCGCATAGCGTCGGATAGCTCAGAAACCAAGTGAACGACGGTTCATGTTCGGGATTAATGAGAGCGCTTCGTTGCTTCACTCGTTGCCAACGCCGACGGTCTCGCGCGTGGTGGTGCGCTCCTCGGTCTGATCTGAAATCTGAGGCTCTATCCCCCATAGCATTTGGCGCAGGACCGTGTTCGCCCAAGGAGCGGCCGTCCGCACTACAACCTCTGACGTCTCAGAGGGGCACGTTTCGGACGCTCATCGCCTTCTCATCAAGCAAGGATGTATGACCTTTAGGCTCAATGTCACGACGCCATTGGGCTAATAAGGAATAGTCCGAGTCGTTCTCGAGTGCCTCAGACGGCTTGAACCCGTCAACGTTGGCAATCAGATAGCAAAGGAACTTCCGAAATCTCGGCAGCGCAAAGTACGATGTATGGATTAACTCGTTCCATGTAAGATAATTCTCGATGAATTTATTTGGATCTGCGGCATTGTCGAACGAAGCCAGCTGGCTCAACAGCTGCCGTAGATGCGGAATTGATTTTGACGCGGCGGCATTACTAAAGTCATTAAGCTCTTCACTCAACTGACTTGGCAGGGAATTGAACCCAGTTACGAGCCAGTTTGGGACTGCAGACGCATGACGCGCGACCTCTCCAACTGTGTCTGCGCCAAATGCCGTCTTTCTTATAGCTCTCCAAGTCAGTCGATCCAAAATCAATCCCGTCCACTCACTTGCCTTTACTGAAATAAGGATGGAGATGTACGTCGCCACGAAAGAAGCGCAGAAAAACAGAAGTGGCACGAGGCCAAAAAAATATAGTACGGCTGCGCTCGATCCTCCACTCTCTAGCACGATTGGCGCAAAGACCTTCATCAAGAGTATGTAACCGGCATTGGCGAGCAAGCTGATATTGGTCTCAAGGTCTTGGCCACCGGCCATTTTTACGAGGCCGGCCCCATGCGGATCAACATCCGCGAACAGCCAAGATAACATCAGCATTGCACTTGGGGTCGCGCACAGCACGATAAGTGCTAAAGGCAAGACGAAAATGGCGAGAAGGGACAAGAACGGGACCGCAAATCGGGCTGGAAAAATTTTGGTGTTCATGTCTCTTAGTAGAACTAGCCCGCCAATCGCCTCATCATTCTTATCATATAGGCATATCCATTTTTTGATTAAATCTCGATGCGCAGCGGTCCCGACAAACTTGCGATATCTTCTGTATCTGCGGCTATCCACGATGCGCAACCCTGCGTAGACGATAAGAAGGGGCGCGCTGCATACGATTGCCCTGACGAGTGTAAATATCCAATAGTTGGCGCTTACCCATTTGCCGAGCAAGTGTTCGTACAGGCCCTTATCCTCTGGCCCAAGCATCGCAAACGAGCCAAGCGCAACGAACGCTAACGAAGCCAGCGCGGATTTGGCGAGCAGACTTGATCGACTAAATATGAACTTCATCTTCGCAAATTGCAGGTAGGGCGTACCGATGGTGACTACAGCCGACAAGCATTTCAATTCGGCGAGACGAATTCCATCAAGCGCGGCATTGACGATAACTGACCCTCCGTGACTATGACCAACGACTACGCATGCCGAGCCATTCCGCGCTTTTGTCCTGAGCTTGGCGGCTAGGTCACTCGCAGCCATGCGTCGTGACGATTCGGTGTTCTCCCCGTCCCAAAGGAGAGGGTCTAATTCGATGGGGTCACCATTGGCAGAGACGACGTATTTTGCGAGCTCCTTCTCGAACAGGCCTCCCGTTTGCCACCACTGGTCGCCCTCGGCGTCGCCGTGCGCGAAAGTTCCATGGACCGCGATAATAGTTCCCACTGGGGATTCTGCTCGTGTCACCTGAGTTCGATGTACGGGGCGCCGTTACGGTAACCGCTGGCTTCAATCGAGCCAATGCGGCCAATGTGGCTTCTAACGCGAAGATGTTTCGCGGTCGGCTTAGGGGTAATGCGGACGATCATTGCGTATCGTCAGCCACGATCGACTTGAGGCAAGTGACCCCACTGGTCGATCGCTTCGCGTATCTGCAATTCAAACCCAAATTGAGGAATGAACGTGTATGCTTCACAACTTGGGCGTTCTGAGCCACGCAACTGAGCGGGTTGGGAGTGAACAAAGTCATGGCCGATAACCAGTCCTTCGAAGTGCCCAAGCAGCTTCGCGATCTCACCGAACGGAATCTTGAACAAGGCCGTGCCGCTTACGCTCAGTTCATGGACGCTATGGTCCAGGCGACGAGCATGTGGTGGGGCGCCATGCCAGCCAACGAGATGACGTCGGGCTTCAAAGTTGTTCAGGAGCGGAGCGTCCGCTTCGCCAAACAGAACGCTGAAGCCTGCTTCGCCCTAGCAAGTGAGCTGGCAAACGCCAAGGACGTCCAAGATATCCTCGCTATTCAAAGCCGATATGCGCAGGCTCAGATGCAGGCGTTTGCTCTACAGGCGCAAGAGCTTGGGCGGCTTTTGGCCGAAGCTGCGCAAAGCGCGTCTCCCAGACGGTAACGCTTCAGTGGCCAGGCGTCCCAAGTGAACTGCAGGCTTGCAGAGAGGCCTCAGCACGCGACGCACCGCTACGCTCTACATGCTCTCGCCGAAACCGTGCAGGTGTACATGCGCTGTGTTCTCGGGCAGGTGATCCGCGGTCCTTTGGCATTGCTCCACGTTGCGTAGGTTTCTCCGAGCTCGCCGCGAGCTCTCGCCAACCAGGCGGCACGCGCGTTCCGCCGCGCGATGGTTTTGAGCGTTGCCGGTGTACCGTTCGCCCATAGATCCGTCTCCGTGCAACGAGGTTGAGCCGAAGCCGGATGCACGAACAACAGCGCGAGAGTCAAAGAAAATGCTAGCCACATCACCTTGCACATAGGGTCGCTCCTTTGTAGCCCAATTCCTTTCCTGCTCATTCGGTAGCATCCTACGATGGGGACGCTGTGTGGTGATGTCGGTTTCACGGTTAATGCAGACCCTGTACAAAGGGATGAGCGTTGCGAAATTGCAGTTGTCAGTGGGAAGCAGGCGCAACGATCGACTGGAGATAGGTAGCCCACTGATCCAAGGCCTCACGCATCTCATCCACGTATTGGTGCTGATCGTAGACGCGGGCCAGCCCCTTGCGCCCGTGGCCAATCACCATCTCCGCAACCTCATAGGGCACGCGGAGCGACGACAGCCGCGTACGCACTGTCCGCCTCAGGTCATGGATGACGAAGGGCGCGGGATCACCGATTTCGCGATCGAGACGGCGCTTCGCCTTACTGAACCCGTTGATGTGCCCGAACAGGTAATCGCCGTTGCGCGGGAGCTGCGCAATCAAGTCCATGGCTAACTGTGACAGCGGCACGAGGTGCGTCGCGTTCGACTTGAAGCGCGCTGCGGGTATGGTCCATAGGCGCTTGCCTAGGTCGAACTCAGTCCAACGCACATGTGCAACTTCGCTGCGTCGCTGACCCGTGATGAGCAGGAGCTGCCACAGGTGCCCGTAGGGATAGCCAATGCGCTCGCACGCCTTCCACAATGCGCGGATCTCGTTATCGTCTAGAACGCGGTACCTGATCGCCTTACGGCCTATCAATGCGCTTGGCTTGAGCCTGTCACATGGGGACTGCTCAATGATGTCGCGACCAACTGCATAGTTGAAGAAGCGTCGTATGTCGGCGAACAGGTGGTGGGCTGCGCTTGGTTTCCCACGCGCCTTCAAGGCATCAATGGCTTCGATCACGTCGCGCTTGGTGATTGATGAGAGCGCCTTGTGCTCCCACCTCGGGAACAGTTCGCGTCGGAGTGCGCGTTCAACCTCGTGGGATCGCCTGAGGCGTTTGATGTGATCGAAGTAGCGCTCGGCGATCTCACCAAATGTGTCCTTGCTCGACGCTTGACTTCCCCTGTGGACGCGTTGGGCTGTCTCACGCGCACGATCGAGCGTCAGCTTGCCGTACACACCAAGGCTACGTCGGGTGGGATGTTTGTTACCATTGAAGCGGGCGACCATCACGAAGGTCTTTTTGCGCTTCGGGCTCACGCGTACGGCGAGGCCGGGCACGATGCTGTCGTAGACGAGGTAGCGCTTTCGTTTGGCTATGAGCGCGTCGATAGCCTCTTCGTTCAATCGCTTCCGCATGGGCAATCTCCGGCCACAGATTGAGCAACATGGATTGCTGCACGCGTGCACAATCAGACGAGCAAGCCGCCAATCTCAAAGGCGAACATCAGAGCTGGGTGGATTCCTAATCTGGGGGTCGCAGGTTCGAATCCTGCCGGGGTCGCCAACGATTCCCTT
Organism: uncultured Alphaproteobacteria bacterium; assembly: GCA_963840425.1. GTDB lineage: Bacteria > Pseudomonadota > Alphaproteobacteria > Rhizobiales > Hyphomicrobiaceae > CADEFX01. The sequence goes on from CAWIYZ010000006.1 coordinate 22,524, forward strand.
GACGCGATGGGGGCTTACGGAAAGGACAAATGTTCTCCGCGTTCTCATTCTGACTCGCGCATCTGGTGCTCATTCTGACTCTCGTTCTGCGCGTGTTCTATTTCAATGACCCAAGCGCGTCGCTTCCGTGCCGCCGCGAGGCGCTGCACATCCGTCTTTTTGATATAGCCGCGAGCCGCATCCGGCGTGCGATGACCCGACAAACTCATGACGCCTTGTTCCGTCAGCTCGGCGTCTCCCAGCTCGGTCATGCCGCCATGACGGCAGGCCGCCATAGTGACGTGTTCGGGCAGGCCAGCCGCGCGCCGGGCTTCGCGCACGATCCGTTTCGCGTACGAGCAAGAATAGGGGTGTGCTGTCCCGCGCTCCCCGGGCGTGGCCACGATAGGCATGGAGATCTTCGCAAGGCCAACGAGGGCGTTTTCAAGCTCGGGGTAGAATTGCTCGCCGCTGGCCTCGAGAGGGTGCCAAACAACCTGCGCAGTCTTGTGATGGAGGATCCGCACGTGGTTGGGCCGTTCTGCCGGCCGGTAGTCCGATCAGGACAAATGACCGGCTAGGACGTTCTCGGGTCGCTGCAGCCACTCGAAGCACACGAGCGGCACGAGGGCCAAGTGCGGATGGCCATACGTGCGAATGGCGTCGCTTAAGGCGAAGGCTTCAGCCCGCGTGGCATGCTGGATCGTCGAGGAGCTGCGAAAGCGCGTCAGTCCCACAAAGGGATTGGCTTGCACGAACTGATGCGGATGCGTGCGCTGCACGACAGCCCAGGCCTTCTTGGCGATGTCGATGGTGTGATTGGCACGGCGTAACTTGGTTCCGTCCTTACCGCCGCGCAGCGCTTCGTAGATCTTGTCGACGGCGCTGGGCGTGATCGATTTGGCAGGCAGCAATCCGAGGCGATCGCCAGTCCGTGTCTTGATCTCGGCGAGGAGCCGCAGCTGATAGCGGTAGCTTGGTTTGGGCGAGCTTTCAGTTTTTCGAACGCTGGAGATCGGCCATACGTTTCCAGCCACCAGTCAACCGTTCCGAACCGACGCGAGGCATCCAGTGAGCGCTCTGTGCCCTTTCCGTCTCGCCAATCATCGAGGTGCGCATTGAGCTGGTCGGCGCGCCTTGGCGGTGCCGTAGTCAATGCCAAGCGCCTCCCGATGCAGGGTGAAGCCACCAGCGATGTCAGCGTTGCGCGCATTCCAGTAATAGGCGACGTGACCACTACCAAGCCGCTTGGCAAGCATGTAACGCGGCCAGCCCGCCGGCTTCACAAGACGTCGGCGGCGTCTCGCACCATGGAAACACGTTGCGTTGCTCGGTCGATCGCCACGTCCAGGTCCTCCTTCAGCCATCGCTCTCCCTTTCCTGCCAACTTGAGAGGCTCAGGCCACATACTACCCACCGATCTGCGGAACGCGCCAACGGAGCGCTCATCAACATACGCCGCCGCTGTAGCGGCTCGCATCAGCCGGGGCCAGGCACCGGGATTTGTGGGAAGATCGGCCACGGCACGTCAGAGGTCCCGCTCCAGCCCAGTGTAAGGCGCAAGCAACGTCACAATCGGAGCACGACCAAGTTTGCGCTCGACTACTATCAGGCCTGCTTGTTCCAGCCACAAGAGCCCGCGGTACTTACTGCTACGCTCAAGGCCGAAGCGGTCGCCCTCGATGTTGCTCAGGGGCACGCGATGGGCGCTAACTTTCCCGGCGACGAACCAGAGCGCTAGTCCGACTTGGACCGACTTGCCCGGCAACCTGGCAGCGTGAGCGACCCACTGCACCGGTACTTCGAGCCAATGATCATCCGAGCTCATTGCGAAATCCTGGTCCACCAACCAGCCGCCACGCTATGGGGATGGGGGCACGTGCGAGAGCGGCTTAGGTCCGATGAAAGAGGAAATTGCAGCGGTACGAGCGGGTCGTTTCGGTGCGTTCGGGCGTGTCGCATTTTGCGCATGGCATGGCAGACTATATGCGTGCCGTAATTTGGGACCGTGCGGGTGCCCCAAACAGTGCCGACGGTCCCAAACCAAGGACATCCCGGAGACTCCGTAACGAGAATCTCGCGTTGGCGGTCCCTGGATTAGGACACCTCGTCTCTGGTTTGGGACCGGTTTCCAAATTTGGCGGACGCCAGCGTGCGAATTCCTTGGTAGCGGGATCTTCGCCCAGCGCGAACTCGGTCAGGATCCATGTGGTCGCGTGCCGTATTTTCCAATCGAAGCTGCCGCACACATGGCGTTTGATGAAACCTTTCTCCTCTAACTCATGAAAGGTTCTCGTGGCGGTATCCTTGGCAATATGCAACGCACGAGCGGCTTCTCTGACGGACATCGAGATCTCGCCATTGTTGAAGCCGTTGTAACGTTGGGCGAGCTCGACATAGAGCGCGCGGGCTTGCGCAGTCAGCGCGCACCACGCCGAACCTTTGAGCATCCAATGATCCAGCTTTACGAAACGTTGCTTCCCCCGGCTGCGGCCTGTGTTGTTGTGCCGACGCCCGCGCTGCCGTTGTCTGATCCTTATAAGCGAGGGTCATTGGCATTCACTCGCAGTATGAGCGTGAGGTCGACGGCGCTGCGCTGTCCCGTAGTCATCGGTTTTCTGTTGGCGTTCTCCCGACGCAACGCACGCAACGGTCAGGATCCCGCGAGCTTCGAGCTGCCGATGACGCGTACCGACATCGGCGACTTTCTGGGTCTCACCATCGAGACTGTGAGCCGCACCTTCACGAAACTCAAGCTGCGCGGACTAATCGAGCTGCCGCATTGCAATCAGGTGACGTTGCTCGATATCGATGAGTTGAAGAGCCTCGCCGACGGCGAGGAACAGGACGCCTAGAGGATTCGACGACCTGGAATGCGATCATGAAGTCAGCAGACGACTGACCGCCAATATGTGCTCACAGGACGGCTCTCACTGACATGATGAATGCGGATTGCGTGTCAGGTGACCGAAGTTGAATCGGGCGGCGGAGGCTTTCGTTTGCAGGCCTCGAACAATGACAGGTTTGGGCAGAACTCCGGCCGTTTGCCGGCCTGCCTCGGATCATCGAGCCAGCGCAAGCACTTGTCGCTGGTGCCGCAGAACAAGCATGTCGCACGTGCCTCCGCGTAGGCATCCCCAGCTCGCAGCCGCACCAGCTGCCTTGGATCAACATCCAGTCGTTCCATCATCTCGTGCAAGCGCCGGGCTTGCCGTTCCACCCGACGGAACATGGGCCAGGACATGACTACCTCCTATGGAAACATCGTGGAGTTGCTAGCACCTATGAAAACCACTCCTGCGTTTCATCAGTTTGACCTGGCGAGGTCAGACACTAACCGGTGATAACACCGGTCCGTACCTTGTTAATTCTGCCGCGTGCTCATTAGAGCGCCCTTGATCTAAATCAAACGTGACTGCGACCAATGAGCTGACGCAGCGACTCGGATCTTGTGAGGTCGTCGCTTCGCACTGGCCGCTTTAGCGTCGAGTTCATCGAACGCGCCGATGAGACTAAGATTTTCTGCGCTTGATTTAGGTCAATGAGCTTGCGCATGACGGATCGAATACTTCCCGTCGCCGCCGAAACCCGCGGCGTTTCGACGGGGAGCGATCCATGAACGACGTGGCAAGGGTACAGCGCGGCGACCAGGCTCGGGCGCTGTGGCTCTCCACGATCGCCTTCACGGTCTGCTTTGCGGTGTGGACGATCTTTTCCATCATCGGCGTGCAAATCAAGAACGACCTGGGGCTCAACGACACGCAGTTCGGATTGCTGGTCGGCACACCCATTCTGACGGGCTCGCTCATTCGCCTGATGCTCGGGATCTGGACCGACCAGTATGGCGGGCGCATCGTCTACGCGGCGGTGATGCTGTCGGCAGCCGTGGCAACCTGGCTGCTCACCTTCGCCTACGACTATCCGACGTTCCTGCTGGCCGCGCTCGGTGTCGGCATCGCGGGTGGCTCGTTCGCGGTCGGCATCGCCTACGTCTCCAAGTGGTATCCGAAGGAGAGCCAGGGCACCGCGCTTGGCATCTTCGGGGCGGGCAACGTCGGCGCGGCCGTCACCAAGTTCGTCGCCCCCTTCATCATGGTCGCCTACGGCTGGAAGGCGGTCGCCAACATCTGGGCCGTCGCCATCGCCGTGATGGCCATCGTGTTCTGGCTGATGACGCGGGACGACCCGCAGCTTCAGGCCCGCCGCAAGAGCGGCGCCAAGCCGGAGCCTCTCCGCGCCATGCTGGAGCCCTTGAAGAACATCCAGGTGTGGCGCTTCTCGCTCTACTACTTTTTCGTGTTCGGCGCGTTCGTGGCACTCGCGCTGTGGCTGCCGCGCTATCTCATCGGCGTCTACGGCCTCGACATCACCACCGCCGGAATGATCGGCGCTGCCTACTCCGTTCCCGCCAGCCTGTTCCGTGTCTACGGCGGCGTGCTCTCCGACAAGTACGGCGCGCGCCGGGTGATGTACTGGACCTTCGGCGTTTCGGTGGCGGCCTGCTTCCTGCTGTCCTACCCACCGACCGAGTACATCGTGCAGGGCATCCGCGGGCCCATGACGTTCCGGCTGGAGACCGGGCTGTTCGCCTTCACGGTGATCGTGTTCGTGCTCGGCTTCTTCATGAGTCTGGGCAAGGCGGCGGTCTACAAGCACATCCCCGTCTACTACCCAAACCACGTCGGCTCGGTCGGCGGCGTGGTTGGTCTGGTCGGCGGCCTCGGCGGCTTCGTGCTGCCGATCCTGTTCGGTCTGCTCAACGACCTCACCGGCGTCTGGCAGAGCTGTTTCATGGCGCTGTTCGCCATTTCGGGCCTCGCGCTGGTGTGGATGCACTTGACCATCCGCGCCATGGAGAAGGGCGTCTACGGCGAGGAGCTCAAGAAGCTCCCCGAACTGCCCGAGATGCAGGAGATCCACGAGGCCAAGCACGTCGGCGTGCTGGGCCCGCATCTGATCGAGGACTGGCGGCCAGAGGACAAGGAGTTCTGGGAGACGAAGGGCCGCGCCATCGCCCGCCGCAACCTGTTCATCTCCATCCCCGCGCTGCTGCTCTCGTTCGCCGTGTGGATGGTGTGGTCGGTGGTGGTGGCCAAGCTCCCCGCGGTCGGCTTCACCTACACCACCGACCAGCTGTTCTGGCTGGCGGCGCTGCCGGGGCTGTCGGGCGCGACGCTCAGGATCTTCTACTCCTTCATGGTGCCGATCTTCGGCGGCCGGCTGTGGACCACGCTCACCACCTGGTCGTTGATCGTTCCCGCAGTCGGTATCGGCATGGCCGTGCAGAACCCGGCGACGCCCTACTGGCTGTTCCTGGCGCTCGCCCTGCTGTGCGGCTTCGGTGGCGGCAACTTCGCCTCCTCGATGTCCAACATCTCCTTCTTCTTCCCCAAGGCCGAGAAGGGCAACGCGCTGGCGCTCAATGCCGGCCTCGGCAACCTCGGCGTGAGCGTGGTGCAGTTCGCGGTGCCGCTCATCGTCACGGCCGGCGTGTTCGGCTGGCTCGGCGGCGATCCCGTGATGGTCAAGGAGGGCGGCAGGGAAGTCCCGCTGTGGCTGCAGAACGCCGGTTTCATCTGGGTGCCGTTCATTGCGGCCAGCGCGTTCGCCGCCTGGTTCGGCATGAACGACATCGCCTCGGCCAAGGCCTCGTTCGCCGAGCAGTCGGTGATCTTCCAGCGGAAGCACAACTGGATCATGTGCTGGCTCTACACCGGCACCTTCGGCTCCTTCATCGGCTACTCGGCAGGCTTCCCGCTGCTCGCCAAGACGCAGTTCCCTGAGATCAATGCGCTGGCCTACGCGTTCCTCGGGCCGCTCGTCGGCGCGCTCTCGCGCTCGCTTACGGGATGGGTGTCTGACCGCTGGGGCGGCGGCCGGGTGACGTTCTGGGTGTTCATCGGCATGACCATCGGCGTCGCCGGCGTCCTCTACGCGCTCAGCATCAGCAGCTGGCCCAGCTTCTTCGCGATGTTCCTGTTCCTGTTCTTCGTCTCGGGCGTCGGCAACGCTTCCACCTTCCAGATGATCCCAGCCATCATGCGCAAGGAGATGGACCGGCTGATGCCGACAGCGGACCCGGCCACGCGCGTGCGCCAGTCCGACAAGGAGAGCGCGGCGATCATCGGCTTCACCTCGGCGATCGCCGCCTACGGCGCCTTCTTCATTCCGAAGAGCTACGGCAGCTCGATCTCCCTGACAGGCGGACCGCAAGCCGCGTTGTGGGCCTTCCTCGTCTTCTACCTCTCCTGCATCGCCATCACCTGGTGGTTCTACACAAGGCCAGGCGGACTCTTGCGCGACATCGAGCGCGGAGGGCCTTCGCCCACCGCCCGTGCGCCAGCCACCCAGCCAGCCGAATGATTGGGGACGATCCATGAGCCACTTCCTCGACCGCCTCACCTTCTTCAAGCGCATCGACGGCGAGTTCGCCGACGGTCACGGCATCACCACCAATGAGGACCGGCGCTGGGAGGACGGCTATCGCAAGCGCTGGCAGCACGACAAGATCGTTCGCTCCACGCACGGCGCCAACTGCACGGGCTCGTGCTCGTGGAAGATCTACGTCAAGGGCGGCATCGTCACGTGGGAGACGCAGCAGACCGACTACCCGCGCACGCGCCCGGACTTGCCGAACCACGAGCCGCGCGGCTGCTCCAGGGGCGCCAGCTACAGCTGGTATCTCTATTCAGGCAACCGCGTGAAATATCCGCTGGTGCGCTCGCGGCTCTTGAAGCTGTGGCGTGAGGCGCGCCTGCTGCGCAAGCCGGTGGCGGCGTGGGCCTCCATCGTCGAGGATTCCGCCAAGCGGGCCGCCTATACCAGGAAGCGCGGGCTGGGCGGCTTCGTGCGCGCGACGTGGGACGAGGTGACGGAGATCATCGCCGCCGCCAACGCCTACACCGCCAAGACCTACGGCCCCGACCGCGTGATCGGCTTCTCGCCGATCCCCGCCATGTCGATGGTGAGCTACGCGGCGGGCTCGCGCTATCTCTCCCTGCTCGGCGGCGTGTGCATGTCGTTCTACGACTGGTACTGCGACCTGCCGCCCTCGTCCCCGCAAACTTGGGGCGAGCAGACCGACGTTCCCGAGTTGGCCGACTGGTACAACTCGGGATTCCTCATCCTATGGGGCTCGAACGTGCCGCAGACGCGCACACCCGACGCCCATTTCTACACTGAGGTGCGCTACAAGGGCGCCAAGAGCGTCGTCATCTGCCCGGACTACTCGGAGGCCTCCAAGTTCGCGGACCTCTGGATCTCGGTGAAGCAGGGCACCGACGCGGCGCTGGCCATGGCCATGGGCCACGTGATCCTGCGCGAGTTCTACATCGACCGCCAGGCGCAGTATTTTGAGGACTACGCGCGCCAGTACACCGACATGCCCATGCTGGTGCGCCTGGTGAAGCAGGGCGACCACTTGGTGCCCGACCGGCTGCTGCGCGCCTCCGACTTCGCGGACAACCTCGGCGAAACCAACAACCCCGAGTGGAAGACGGTCGCCTACGACGGGACCTCGGAGAGCATCGTGGTGCCGAACGGCTCGGTTGGCTTCCGCTGGGGCGAGAAGGGCAAATGGAACCTTGAGGAGAAGGAGGCGAGCAGCCGCGACACCAACCTTCAATTGAGCTTCGCCGCCGACAAGGACGAGTTTGCACCCGTCGCTTTCCCCTACTTCGGCAACCGTGAGCACGACCACTTCGCCGGCACCGACCATCCGAGCGTGCTAGTGCGCAACGTGCCGGCCAAGCGCGTGCAGCTCAAGGATGGCGAGGCGCTGGTCGCCTCCGTGTTCGACCTGTTCGTTGCCAACTACGGCCTCGATCGCGGCTTCGGCGGCAAGCATGTTGCAAAATCCTTTGATGAGAACGTGCCCTACACGCCGGCCTGGGCCGAGAAGATCACCGGCGTGCCGCGCGACCAGATCGTGCAGGTAGCGCGCGAGTTCGCCCGCAATGCCGAGAAGACCAAGGGCCGCTCCATGGTGATCATCGGTGCGGCCATGAACCACTGGTTCCACTGCGACATGAACTACCGCGGCGTCATCAACATGCTGGTGATGTGCGGCTGCATCGGCCAGTCGGGCGGCGGCTGGTCGCACTATGTGGGCCAGGAGAAGCTGCGGCCCCAGTCAGGCTGGCTGCCGCTCGCCTTCGCGCTCGACTGGAACCGCCCGCCCCGGCAGCAGAACTCCACGTCATTCTTCTATGCTCACACCGACCAGTGGCGCTACGAGACGCTCAACATCGGTGAGATCGTATCGCCGACAGCACCCGCTGGGCCCTGGGATGGGACGCTGATCGACTACAACGTTCGCGCCGAGCGCATGGGCTGGCTGCCCTCCGCCCCGCAGCTGGAAGTCAATCCCCTCGAGGTCGCGAAGAAAGCCGCTGCCTCCGGCAAGGAGCCGAAGGACTATGTCGCGTGCGCGCTGAAGTCTGGCGAGCTCAAGCTCTCCTGCCATGACCCCGACAACCCGAAGAACTGGCCGCGCAACATGTTCGTGTGGCGCTCCAACCTGCTGGGCTCATCAGGCAAGGGCCACGAGTATTTCCTCAAGCACCTGCTCGGCACGTCGCATGGCGTGATGGGCAAGCAGCTGGGCGAGATGGGCGCACAGAAGCCAAGCGATGTCGTCTGGCACGACGAGGCGCCGGAAGGAAAGCTCGACCTGCTGGTGACGCTCGACTTCCGCATGTCGACCACCTGCGTCTACTCCGACATCGTGCTGCCCACCGCCACCTGGTACGAGAAGAACGACCTCAACACCTCCGACATGCACCCCTTCATCCACCCGCTTACCGGGGCGGTGGACCCCGTGTGGGAAGCGCGCAGCGACTGGGAGATCTACAAGGCCATCGCCAAGAAGTTCTCGCAAGTCGCGCCCGAGGTGCTGGGCGTCGAGAAGGATGTCGTGCTCACGCCGATCATGCACGATACTCCGGCCGAGATCGCCCAGGCGCTCGACGTGAAGGACTGGAAGCGGGGCGAATGCGAGCCGGTGCCCGGCAAGACCATGCCGGCGGTCACCGTGGTCGAGCGCGACTACCCCAACCTCTACAAGCGTTTTACGTCGCTGGGGCCGCTCATGTCCAAGCTCGGCAACGGCGGCAAGGGCATGGCCTGGAACACCGAGCACGAGGTGGACTTCCTGAAGCGCCTCAACGGCGTCGTCACCGAGGATGGCCCCACCAAGGGCCTGCCCAGGATCGACAGCGACATCGACGCGGCCGAGGTGATCCTCACCCTGGCGCCCGAGACCAACGGCGAGGTGGCCGTGAAGGCCTGGGCCTCCCTGGGCGGCTTCACCGGGCGCGATCACAAGCATCTCGCTACGCCTAAGGAGGACGAGAAGATCCGCTTCCGCGACGTGGTGGCCCAGCCGCGCAAGATCATCTCCTCGCCGGTCTGGTCGGGGCTGGAGAGCGAGAAGGTCTGCTACAACGCCGGCTACACCAACGTGCACGAGTTGATCCCCTGGCGCACGCTGACGGGCCGCCAGCAGCTCTACCAGGATCATCTGTGGATGCGCGCCTTCGGCGAGGCGCTGTGCGTCTACCGGCCACCCATCGACACGCGCTCGGTGAAGCCGGTGATCGACACGAAGCCAAATGGTGAGAAGCAGGTCGTCCTCAACTTCATAACGCCGCACCAGAAGTGGGGCATCCACTCCACCTACACCGACAACCTGCTGATGCTCACGCTCTCGCGCGGCGGCCCCATCGTGTGGATCAGCGAGAAGGACGCGGCCAAGGCCGGCATCGTCGATAACGACTGGATCGAGGCCTACAACTCCAACGGCGCACTGGTGGCCCGCGCCGTCGTCTCGCAGCGCGTGAAGCAGGGCATGTGCATGATGTATCACGCGCAAGAGAAGATCGTGAACGTGCCCGGCTCGGAGATGACGGGCCAGCGCGGCGGCATCCACAATTCGGTGACGCGCGCTGTGATCAAGCCCACGCACATGATCGGCGGCTACGCCCAACAGAGCTACGGCTTCAACTACTACGGCACCATCGGCACCAACCGCGACGAGTTCGTGATCGTGCGCAAGATGGCCAAGGTCGACTGGCTCGACCGCCCGGCAGCCGACCAGCCGCAGCACCTCTCCGTCCATCCCAAGATCGAGACTGCAGAATGAAAATCCGTGCGCAAATCGCAATGGTGCTGAACCTCGACAAGTGCATCGGGTGTCACACCTGCTCCGTCACCTGCAAGAACGTGTGGACCAGCCGCGAGGGCATGGAATACGCGTGGTTCAACAACGTCGAGACCAAGCCCGGCATCGGCTATCCCAAGGACTGGGAGAACCAGGAGCGCTGGAACGGCGGCTGGAAGCGCAAGAGGAACGGCAAGATCGAGCCCAGGATCGGCGGCAAGTGGCGCGTGCTCGCCAAGATCTTCGCCAACCCGGATCTCCCTGAGATCGACGACTACTACGAGCCCTTCACCTTCGACTACGAGCACCTGCAGAAGGCGCCCGAGATGCAGGCATCCCCTACGGCACGCCCGCGCTCGCTCATCACCGGCGAGCGTATGGAGAAGATCGAGTGGGGCCCGAACTGGGAGGAGATCCTGGGCGGCGAGTTCTCCAAGCGCTCGGCCGACTACAACTTCGAGGGAATACAGAAGGAGATCTACGGGCAGTTCGAGAACACCTTCATGATGTACCTGCCGCGGCTATGCGAGCACTGCCTCAACCCGGCGTGCGTGGCGGCCTGTCCCTCCGGCGCTATCTACAAGCGCGAGGAGGACGGCATCGTCCTCATCGACCAGGACAAGTGCCGCGGCTGGCGCATGTGCGTGTCGGGCTGCCCCTACAAGAAAATCTACTACAACTGGTCGAGCGGCAAATCCGAGAAGTGCATCTTCTGCTATCCGCGCATCGAGGCGGGGCAGCCGACCGTGTGCTCGGAGACCTGCGTGGGGCGCATCCGCTACCTCGGCGCGGTGCTCTACGATGCCGACGGCATCGAGAAGGCGGCCAGCGTCGCCGATGAGAAGGATCTCTATCAGGCACAACTCGACATCTTCCTCGATCCCAGCGACCCGGCCGTGATCGCGCAGGCGCGTGCGGATGGCGTGCCCGAGGCTTGGCTGGAAGCCGCCAGGAAGTCGCCGATCTGGAAGATGGCGATGGAGTGGAAGGTCGCCTTCCCGCTGCATCCCGAGTACCGCACGCTGCCGATGGTGTGGTACGTGCCGCCGCTGTCGCCGATCCAGTCGGCGGCCGAGGCCGGCAAGATGGGCTCGGACGGCGCCATGCCGGACGTGCGCAGCCTGCGCATCCCCCTTAGGTATCTGGCCAACTTGCTCACCGCTGGCGACGAGGCGCCGGTCGCACTCGGCCTGGAGCGCATGCTGGCCATGCGCGCCTACATGCGGGCCAAGACCATTGACGGGGTGATCGACGAGAAGATCGCCAGGCAGGTCGGTCTCACCGGCCTGCAGATCGAGGACATGTACCAGATCATGGCGATCGCCAACTACGAGGACCGCTTCGTCATTCCCACCTCGCATCGCGAGCTGGGCGAGGACGCCTACGAGCTGCGCGGGTCGTGCGGGTTCTCGTTCGGCAACGGCTGCAGCGATGGCCGCACCGAGACGGGGCTGTTCGGAACGCCAGGCAGGAAAGCGGCGCGCACGCCGACGGAGTTCATCTCATGAAACGCACGTTGAAGATCCTCTCGGCGCTCATCGCCTATCCGACGGCGGAGCTGCAGGCCGCCGTTCCCGAGATGCGGGCCGCGCTCGACGCCGAGGCACGGCTGCCGCAGAAGAATCGCGACCGCCTTGATCGCATCCTCGAGGAGATCGCGACCGGCGACCTCTACGACCTGCAGGAGCGCTACGTGCTGCTGTTCGACCGCACGCGCTCGCTGTCGCTGCACCTGTTCGAGCACGTGCACGGCGAGAGCCGCGACCGCGGGCAGGCCATGGTCGACCTGAAGGCGCTCTACGAGCGGCATGGGCTGTTCATGAGCTCGAGCGAGCTGCCGGACCACCTGCCGCTGTTCCTGGAGTTCCTGTCGCAGATCCCCGAGGTCGAGGCGCGGGGGCTGATCGAGGAAACGGCGCACATTCTGGAGGCCATCCGCCAGCGCCTCAAGAAGCGCAAGGTGCCGTATTCCTCCGTGTTCTCCTGCGTCCAGGCGCTGGCGCAAGCCAGGCCGTCGAGCGACATCGTCGCGGCGCTGAGCGCGGAGCCGGACGAGGACCCTAATGACCTCGCTGCCCTCGACGCGGCCTGGGAAGAGGAGGAGGTCACCTTCGGCCCCGGCGCGGCGGCGGCCGCGCAATGCGGCAAGGACGGCCTCGCGGTCAAGCTGCGTGCGGGCCGGCGGCCGGCTCCCGGCGTTCCCGTGGCCGAGCCTAAGCGTCCCGTGATCACAACCAGCGCGTCCAACCGCGCCTGAGGAGGCCCCATGCGCGAATTCGTCAACTACCTGTTGTTCGGCTGGTACCCCTACGTCTGCATCACGGTGCTGATCCTCGGCAGCATCATACGTTTCGATCGCGAGCAATACACTTGGCGGTCCCAGTCGAGTCAGTTCCTGCGGCGCCGGCAGATGATGTGGGGCTCGAACCTGTTCCATCTGGGCGTTCTGATATTGTTGGTGGGACACTTCATCGGCCTGCTTACCCCGATCGGCGTCTTCGACGCCGTGGGCGTCACGCACGACTTCAAGCAGGTGATGGCGCTCGTTGTCGGCGGTATTGCGGGGGTGATGGCGTTCGTTGGTTGCACGCTACTCCTGCACCGACGCCTGATCGATCCGCGCATTCGCAAGACCTCGTCGTGGGGCGATCTTGGTGTACTGACGCTGCTGTGGTTGCAGATCGCGCTGGGCCTGATGACTACGATTTGGACCATCGATCACCTGGACGGCAAAGAGATGCTCAAGTTCATGGCCTGGGCCCAGGGTCTCTATCGCCTCAATCCGGGGGCTGCCGACCTGATCCTCGATGCCTACTTCATCTACAAGCTGCATATCGTGCTGGGCCTGACGCTGTTCCTCATCACGCCGTTCACGCGGCTGGTGCACATCTGGAGCGCGCCGATCTGGTATCTCGGCCGGCGCGGCTATCAGGTGGTGCGTTCCAGCGGCCGCCCCGAGGGCGCGCGGGTGCGCCGCAATGTCGAGCCGGCGGAGTGAGGCAATGACATCTACAACCTGCTCTGTCCGCTCCGTTATCGCCGGCGCCGCCAGGGTTCCCGTGACCGTCAACGGCGTGACGATCGCGCACGATGCCATCTCGCGCGAGGCGCAGAACCATCCCGCGCCGAAGCCGATCGACGCCTGGCGGGCTGCCGCCCGCGCGCTGGCCGTGCGTGAGCTGCTGCTGCAGGAGGCGCGCCGTTGCGGCCTGCGCGCCGATCCTCTGGCCGATGCCGAGGGCCGGCGGGAGACGGAGGAGGAGGCCTTGATCCGCGGCCTTATCGACGCGCAAGTGACGACGCCGGCAGCGGACGAAGACGCTTGTCGGCGCTACTACGAGCACAACCGCGCGCGCTTTCGCTCCGCCGACATCTACGAGGCTTCGCACATTTTGATCGCCGCGCGGCGCGACGATACGGCATCGTTCACCGCGGCGCGCGACCGCGCCGTTGCCATCCACGCGCACCTGGAGAGCGAGCCGCATCGGTTTGCCGAGATGGCAAAGGCGCATTCCGACTGCCCATCGGGCGCATCGGGCGGCAACCTCGGCCAACTCACCGCCGGCGACACGACGCCGGAGTTCGAGCAGGCGCTCTTCGCGCTGAAGGCGGGAGACATGTCAGGCGCGCCGGTGGAGACCTGCTACGGTTTCCATGTCATCAGGCTCGACCGGCATGTCCCGGGCCGGCAGCTGCCGTTCGAGATCGCGCGGGAGAGGATCGCGGCCTACCTCGCCGAACGCTCGCAGCGCCTGGCGATTGCCCAGTTCGTGGCCCGGCTCGCCGCGCGAGCGCAAGTCGGCGGCGTCGACCTGCCGACGACCGCGGACCTCAGGGTGAGTTAGGAGCGCGATATATGCTGCTTGGATCGATCATTGCCAACCTCTCCGATGAAACCCACATCCTGGAGAAGCTCGCGTCCCTCGACGATCTGGTGCTGATGGCGCGCATGCGCGAGGCGGCTGCCGAAGCTGGCGAACCTCTTGGCTGTTTTGCAAGTACGGCCGTGGGTTCGTTTGTGGCGCGCGCGGACGACGCTGCATGGCTGTCCCTGTTGGCCGTCACGAGCAAGGCCGATGATCCGGGCAAGGCGTGCCTCAGATACATCCTAGGGACCTGGTTTGCGTCTCCGAAGAAGCCTGCGTGCTCCTGTCACCCCTGAAGCTTCACGATCCTGCAACGGACACAGAGCATGCCGACGACGGCCGAACGCGTGCGCATACATAGTGGCCCGGCGATCCTAAGCTACGGGTTCCGGCCCTTTTTTCTGTTTGGCGCGGTCTGGGCCGCGGTGGTCGTTGCCATCTGGCTGCCGATGCTCGCGGGAATTCTCGCGCTCCCAACGGCGCTATCGCCGCTCGAATGGCACGTGCACGAACTCGTCTACGGCTATGTGCCCGCCATCGTAGCCGGGTTCTTGTTGACGGCGGTGCCAAACTGGACTGGCCGTCTTCCCGTCACGGGTACGCCTCTGCTCGCGCTGGTCAGCGTGTGGGCGGCTGGGCGAATAGCTGTCTTGCTTTCTGCTCGGATCGGCGCACCGGTCGCAGCTGCAGTTGATCTGCTGTTCCTCGCCTGTCTTGCAGGCGTCATCGCGCGGGAAATCATCGCCGACCGCAATCTTCGCAATCTCAAGGTCCTCGCTCTGGTCGGACTGCTTCTTTTCGGAAACGCCGTTTTTCACGCGGAGGCGAGCCTGATGAACGGTGGCAGTGGCTACGGCGCGCGCATAGGCATTGGCGGCGCCGTACTTTTGATCACTCTGATCGGCGGCCGTATCATTCCAAGCTTCACGCGCAATTGGCTTGCGCGCCAATCGGCGGGACGTCTGCCGATTGCCTTCGGACCATTCGATGTGGCCAGTCTTGCCATCGGCGCCTTGGCGATCGCTTGCTGGATCGCTTATCCGCACGCGTGGCCGACGGCCGGCTTGGCCGCTCTGGCTGGCGCATTGCACGCCTTGCGCCTCGTGCGATGGGTAGGCTATCGTACCACTGCCGAGCCGTTGGTTCTGGTGCTGCATCTTGGCTACGCCTTTGTACCCATCGGCTTCCTGCTTCTGACCTTGGCAATTGTCGCGCCGGACCTGGTCGTCGCCAGCGGAGCGCTGCATGCATGGACGGTCGGTGCCATCGGCACGATGACGCTTGCCGTCATGACACGCGCCAGCCTGGGTCACACGGGTCAGGCGCTCGTTGCCTCCCCAGCCACGCAGGTAATCTACGCCGCGATCTTGGTCGCGGCCGCAGCTCGCGTGCTCACGGCTTTTGATGTCTGGCGCGACGCCGCGCTCACCATCTCCGCCACAGCCTGGGTGCTGGCGTTCGGTACCTTTGCGCTGAGCTTCGGTCCGCTGCTTGCCAAGCCGCGCACCCACGCTTGATCGCGCGACGGCTTCGCGCGCGCTCCACTTCAGGGTTGCTTAAGACAGTGTAAGCGCCGCACCAAGTATCGCGTTCGTGGATGATCAGGATGCCGCTCTTACCTTCGGCACATAGGGCTTCGACGTGAAGTGTTCTTGATTGCCGGCAGCAAACCTTACCCCTGCCTTCTTGACCGCGTCGTCGCTGACCTTCTCCAGCGGCACGAAATAGCGGTCGTCATCCTTCTTGAAAGTATCGTTGCCCACCGCATTGTAGCAGCAAAGGAACGTCCAGCGGCGCCGGTCTGAGCAATTCTGATCGGATCGGTGCAGCGTATTCCCATGAAAAACTACTGCGTCGCCTGGTGCTAGTACGCAGTCTATCAGCTCGTACTTCGCAAGAATGTAGGGCATACGCTCGGGGTCCGTCGTGTTTTGACCAGGTGTTACCTGGACGTGATCAAGGCGGCCAAGCTTGTGCGAGCCTTTCAACAGCTTGAGGCATCCGTTCTCGGCGTCGGTGTGGTCGAGCGCGATCATGAAGCTCAGCATCTTCGGCTCGAGGCATCCATTGTAGTACCAGTAGCCGTAATCCTGATGCCATTCCCAAGCACCGCCGACGCGAGGCTCTTTGGCCGTCAATTTGGATTGGAAATGATAGACCGGCTCGCCGATCAACGCCTCTGCTGTGTCCACGACACGCGGTGTGCGCGCGGCAAGTCCGTAGACGCTATCGCCCGCTCGATTCCAGAGCGAGATCCGTGTAGCGCCGCCCTCTTGGTCAGCCCGCAAGAGCGAGTGCTCCGTGATTGCCGGGTCTTCCTCCATTGCCCGACGCAACAAACCCGTCTCTTCAGCGTCGAAAAGCGCACGTACAAAAATGAACCCATCTTGGTGATAACGGGCAACATCCTCCGGACTCAATCTAGACGTCATGAGTGCATCCTCAGCCGATCACAGTCAGCGAGCAGGCCTATACGTCTTGGCGACGGTTTCAGCCTTCCTCAGCGCTTCAACGCCCTGCGCCCCAGTTATGAGCGCGGTGGTCTTGCCTGCCTTGAGGGCCCCGCCCGCGCCTAGCGCAAGAGCAATTCCTGCCATGCTCTCGATGTCGGGGACGTCGGCAATCACGATAAGGTCGTACTCGCCAAAACAAAGCCAACCACCGACCAGCTTGCCTCCAACGGCTTCGCAGGCTTGACGTCCGACAGTTTCCACGCGGTTCTGCGGATTCTTGATCTGGGCGGCCAATGACTCCGACGTATAGGCGGCCTGATACATAAAGAGCGGCATGGTGAACCCTCCCTAGTGGGCTGTGCGCAAACCATTCGTCTTGTTTCAGGTGGCCCGCTCTGCTGGCGGATCACGTATATTATCCCAGGTGCGGAAAAGCGCCAATTCCCGATGAGCCGCGATCGCCCATCAAATTCTTGCCGCAGCAAGATCACGAGCCATTGAAAAGGCCAAGAGGAACTCACGTCTGGTCAGGATCCGCAAGCGCCCTAGCTGTCGCGGACCGCCGAACCGCGACAGTCCGCTTTTGCATAGCTGGGTCGATGGGTGAAAGGCGCAGTGGTCTGCCGACGGTCACGAAGTAATCTGGGACCTTCCGGCAGCCCGTTGTCTATTGCGCAATATAGCCGCCATCGATCACCAGCTCGGTGCCGGTGACGAAGGATGCCTCGTCGGACGCCAGGTACAGCACGCCATAGGCGACATCCATCACCTCGCCCAAACGGCGCAGCGGCGTGACGGCGGCCTTGGAGGCACGTCCGGCGGCGTTCGTGTTGTTCAGCATCGGCGGCAGGTAGCCTGGATGGACGGAGTTGACGCGCACGCCGGTCGGTCCGAACCGAACGGCCGCGCTCTTGGTGAAGATGCGCACGGCACCCTTCGACGCGCTGTACCCCGGATGGCTGTCGGCGCCTCCGATGAAACCCATGATCGACGAGATATTGACCACAGAGCCGCCACCGGTCTTCGCCATCTCGGCCGCCGCACGGGTGGTGCCGAGGAATACGCTGGTGGCATTGGTTGCCATCAGTTTCTCCCATCCCGCAAGCGCCAACTCGTCGCCGACCGAGCTGCCGCTGATGCCGGCGTTGTTCACCAGGATATCGAGCCTGCCGTAAGTCTCGATGGTCGTAGCGATCAAATGGCTCCACGCCGTCTCCGACGTCACGTCTGTTTGCACAAATATTGCTCGGCCCTGGCTGGCAGAAATGTCGGCGGCGACCGCTTCACCCTCTTTTTGAAGCAGGTCGGCAATCACAACCGCAGCACCTTCTTTCGCAAACAACCGGGCTTCCGCCTCGCCCATGCCGTGGGCACCACCGGTTATGATGGCGACCTTGTCTTTCAGCCTCATGCTGTCTCTCCCTCGTCGAAAGAGGGGCGATCATCGGCTCTTGGACCGCCGAGGACAAGGTCCGAGGTGGCATGCGGCGGATTCTGTGAGCGGCTGCATCCGCCCACCGAAAGCCTAGCGCGCAACCGTAGATGCGATCGAACGGGCAGACGGACTGATGGACGCGGCGGAGCGTTCCCCGATAGCATCGGGCGTCGAACGGGAAAGAGGCATCACATGGCCGACATCGTCCACCACCGCGCTCATGTCGTTGCCGGCGGCTTTCCGCCTGGTTCCAGCGCCGGTCACGACCACGACTATGCCCGTCTTCGGCTCCTCACACTGCTGGCCGAGAGACAAATTCCGGCTTCCGTCGCCAACGACTTCTCCGACTTGGAGAAATGGCTGCCGGTGAGCCGGCTGCTCGTCACCTACGTCGCCGGCCCCTACCCGAGTGCCGAGCAGTGCACCCGACTGGAATCCTGGCTCGAGGCCGGCGGCCATTGGCTGGCGCTTCATGGCACCAGCGGTGGGCGTGCCGAACGCGTCGAGGGCCTGACGCAACGCCGCACCGTGAAAACCGAGCATCATACATTGCTCGGCAGCATGTTCCTGACGCATCCGCCAGCATGCCGATTCCGCGTCGATGTGTGCGATGCGGAGCACCCGGTCACGCAAGGGCTCGGCAAGTCGTTCGAGGTCGAGGACGAGCCCTACTTCATCGAGCTTCAGGCCCCTGCCTCAGCGCAGATCCTGTTGACGGCGGACTATGGCGCGACGAGCAGATGGCCAGTGGTCGAGAAGCTCTACGGCACCGACACCTCCGTGCAGTCCGACGGCAAGACGCGCGTGCTCGGCTACACGCGCCCGGTCGGCGGCGGCGCCGTGACCTACCTGGCGCTCGGCCACTGCCACAACCCGTACTCGCGCATGGGCGCCGGTGGGGGCAGCGAGCAGCCAGCGACGTTCAGAGGACCATGGGAATCGGGCGCATTCTCGACCCTTCTGAGCAATGCAATCGCCTGGGCGACGCCATACGATCATGCCGGACATTCCGGGCCTCGGCAGCGTTGCCATGCACTCTGTTGACTCTGTCGGAACTGTCTCTCACCATCCGAGAGGCAATTACAGCTTCAGACCACCACACAGGCACCATGAGCCCTTCGGACGCTGCGTGGCAACAATTGGTCTCCGCACTACACGCGTCGGGCCGCAAGGCTGCACTCGCGATCACCGGCGGCGGTAGTGGTGCGGTCGGCGAGTTACTTCGTGTTCCCGGGGGTTCTCGGCTGCTAGTCGAGGCACAGGTTCCTTACGACGCACTGGCGCTTGCAACGTTTCTCGGCTTTGCGCCCGCACAGGCATGCAGTGCTGACACCGCAATCGCGATGGCACGGAGTGTGCGGGCACGCGCAGCGAAACTGGTGCCGGCTGGTACCGAGCTGGTTGGTCTCGGTGCGACGGCGGCACTGGTGAGCGATCGGCCGCGAAAAGGCGAGCATCGGTTTCACATCGCATTCGCCAGCTCTGCCCGCATCGCGCACTGCACGGGCGTGATGGCTAAGGGCCGGCGCGATCGCGCCGCTGAAGAAGACCTCGTCTCGCGCGCGATCGTCCTGTGGCTAGCCCACGCATGCGGGGTCGCCGCGCCGTCGCCACGCGGCCTGCTCGATACGGATGAGCATTTTGCGGAGGCGGTCGACGCGAGCTTGGATACTATCGATCAGCTCTTGGCGGGGGAGTTCGATCGCATCACCGCTCAGCCTGATGGTCAAATGATGCTGTCAGCGCCGCAGCCAGTTGTGCTGTTGCCGGGTTCTTTCAACCCAGTGCACGCCGGACATGTCTTGCTGGCGCGGACCGCCGAAGAGCTCAGGCAGCAGCCTTTGGCGTTCGAAATCTCTGTCACCAACGTCGACAAGCCGCCGCTGGCGGGCAAGACGGTGAGAGACCGCCTCGCGCAATTCGCCTGGAAGTCGCCGGTGGAACTCACTAGAGCGCCCACCTTCGTCGAGAAGTCGCGCCTGTTTCCGAGGACTACGTTTGTGATCGGGGCGGATACAGCGGAGCGGCTGGTTGCGCCGAAGTACTATGGAGATGATGAGGTTCGCATGCACCTCGCGCTTGAGGAAATCGGCAATTCCGGGGGTAGCTTTCTGGTGGCCGTGCGTATCGACGGCGCGGGGCGCATACGCGCGCTGCGCGACATCCCCGTGCCGGGTCGCTATACCGATCTCTTCACCGAAATCCCAGAGCACCGTTTCCGTCTTGACACCTCCTCATCCGAGATTCGCGCACGGGGACGCGGTGTTGCGAGCCCCCACGAGCCCTAAGATCGCAACAGGCTCGCTAATCGCTCACCTGCCGAAAGCAACTACCTATCTTCCGGGGCGCCCTACTGGCCCATCAGGCCAAGCACGCCATCAGATCCAGCCTTGAGCTGCACACCAAGGCCGCATAGGCTCAGCTATTGAGAACGCCTGCTGAGCAATTTTCAACAATAAGCGGCACATCACCCCATCGATGCAGTCCACCGAGCGGCGCCCTTTCCCCCACCGCCGGGGCCTGATCATCGTCATGACATTGGCTACTGCCTACGTCGCCAGCCATTTTTTCCGCGCCTCCAACGTCACCATCGGCCTGGACCTGATGCGCGACCTGTCGATCGGGCCGGAAGCCCTGGGCGGGCTTACAGGCGCCTTCTTCTTCGGCTTCGCCGCCATGCAGATCCCCTGCGGCTTCTTCTTCGACCGTTACGGCCCACGCCGTACCGTGGTCGGCATGCTCGTCCTCGCAACCATCGGTGGCATCGTCTTCACCCTGGCGCCGACCTGGCCGATCCTGCTGACCGGCCGCGTGCTGATGGGCGCCGGCTTCGGCGTCATGCTCATCGGCAGCATGGTGGTGATCTCCCGTTGGTTCCCGCCGGACCGCTTCTCCACCCTCACCGCCATGGTCTTGTCCATCGGTCTGCTCGGCAACTTGGCCGCCACCACACCGCTGGCCTGGGCCTCGCAGGCCATCGGCTGGCGCGCCGTGTTCGGCGCCGCCGTCGTCTTCACTGCGCTCGCCACCATCGCCGTCTGGTTGGTGGTGCGCGACGCCCCGCCCGGCCACCCCTTCCTGGCCCGAACCCCGGAGCCACCACGCCAGATGCTGCAAGGCCTGATGGAGGTGCTGCGTAACCCCCGCCTGAAACCCATCCTGGCGCTCAATTTTTGCAGCTACGCCTGCACTTTCACCGTGCAGGGCTTGTGGGGCGGTCCGTTCTTGCGCGAGGTGCATGGCCTGAGCCCTATCGAGGCCGGCAACGTCCTGTTCGTCGCCGTCATCGCCTACCAGCTTGGCATGCTCGCCTTCGGCCCGCTGGACCGCCTGCTGGACACGCGCAAATGGATCGCTATTGGCGGCAGTCTGGTGATCATTTCCATCCTCGCCACCCTGGCGCTTGCGTCCCACCCGCCAGTCTGGGTGCCCATCGGCGCCATCCTCGGCATCGGCTTCTTCAGCGCCTCCAGCACCATGGTGATGACGCATGCCCGCGGCATTTTCCCAGACCGGCTGATCGGTCGCGGCATGGCGACGATCAACACCTCCGTGATGCTCGGCGTCGCTTGCATGCAGACGTTCTCCGGCATCATCGTCGGCGCTTTCGAACCGCTGGCCGACGGCGCGCGCACTGAAACCGCATACCGTGCCCTGTTCGGAGTGCTCACCATGGTGCTGATCGTCGCCGTCGCGATCTACAGCCGCTCGCAGGACGTCAAGCCCAGCGACGAAATGCGCGACTGTCGGCAACAGCGCGACGCGTGAGCCTCCGCTTGCCGAGATGCGTGCACCATCGTGCCGTCACGCCGCTCGACAAACAGAACGGCCGGATCGCTACTGCACCTAGCCGTCGGGCTAGCGGCATTGGACCATCCCTTAACTCCATCCACTGAAAGCGATTGCCCGGATCAGCCCAAATGGCAAAGCTCAAGAGGCTGGGTCGTCGGAGGCAGTTATGCTCAAGTCACTGCTAAGTATGGCGCTTTTTGCAGGTGCTGTTGCGGTTATGGCTGAACCGACCGCAGCCGCTGACCTTGGTCCTGGCTGTTATGACCGCTGCGGTTGTCGCGGCTGCCCGCCGCGCCGCCAGGCTGATTGGGCGCCGGGTCCCATTGTCGTCGCGCCGCCACCGCCTGTCGTTATCTATCGGCCGCCCGTCGTGGTCGTGGGACCAGTCTACGGATGGGGTGGCCGAGGCTGGGATGCTGGCTGGTCCGAACCGGGCTGGCGCGGCGATTGGCATCGTCCGGATTGGGGCTGGCGCGGCGCAGGCTGGCGTGGTGATGACTGGCGCGGCCCAGGATGGCATGGCGGTTGGCGCGGAGCTGGATGGCGCGGCGGCTGGCGTCGCTGGTAGTTCTTGCCGGCAAACGGCGGGCACTTAGGTAGTCGCCGGCCTCCGCATGCTTTCGCGTCGGCCTCCTGCTGCGACCAGCGTCAGCGCGCCGACGCCCGTGATCACCTCAATTCGCTGCGGCTACGTCGGCTTGCTTTCGACCTTGTGGTCGACACTGCCGTCAAACGAGCGCCTCATGGAACGCCCATCTAGCGCGGCGCATCGCCCGCGATCGTAATGCGATGCATGCGTCGACGCTTGCCGGGGTAGTCGTTGAGCGCGCGATGCTGGGTGCAGCGATTGTCCCAGATCGCCATCGAGCCGACCTCCCAGCGGAAGCGGCAGGTCAGCTCCGGTTGTACTGAATGCGTCATCAAGAAGTCGACGATTGGCCGTGCCTCGGCGGGCTTGAAGCCGTGGAGGGTCTGCGTGTGATTGCCGATGTATAGTGCCTTGCGG
Source organism: uncultured Alphaproteobacteria bacterium (assembly GCA_963840425.1). Lineage (GTDB taxonomy): Bacteria > Pseudomonadota > Alphaproteobacteria > Rhizobiales > Hyphomicrobiaceae > CADEFX01. The sequence continues at coordinate 45,214 of CAWIYZ010000006.1, forward strand.
CCGGTTTCGGGGTGGGTGCGCACAAGTGGATGGGCGACCTCTGTCTGGAGGTTGCCGGGGTCACGAACCTTGGCAGCCATCTTGTCATTGCCCGAATAGCGTCCGTCGCGCGTCGAGCCCATATTGTCGCCCTGGCTCAGCTTCTTACGATCGCCGACATTCCAAGTCTTCATGCCATCGATCGCGGTCTTCATCGGATCAGACAGCGTCTCATAGGCGAGATACATGTTTGCGAACATGGTATCTCCCCCGACAGCTGGTGTTTCCTTGGCGTAGAGGATCGTCGCTTTTGCCGGTTTTGGATTGAACATTTGGTCGGTGTGCCAAGTCTCACCGAATGCTCTCGTATCGCCCTCCTCCTTGACGATCTCGAGGATCTCGGGATGTTCCTCCATCCCCTTCATGAAGGGGTGATGGTGGATTTCGCCAAAGCGCTTGGCGAACACGATCTGCTCCTCTGGCGTGATGTCCTGGTCGCGAAAAAACACGACGAGGTACTCCAGCCAGGCGGCCTGGATCTCCGAGAACATCTCATCGTCGACATGCTTGAGATCGACGCCGCTGATTTCGGCACCGAGCGCACCAGCGAGGGGTTTGACCTCGATCTTCCGATAGGACGCCATGGTTCGGTCCTCCAAAGCATATCGCGCGTAAGCAACGAGATCACGAACCAGGCTGTCTGGTCAACGCGCCTGTTCTGCTGATGTCGACCTCAGCTAACCATCTGCCGCTGCTTGGGTCGCCACGCCTTCCGCTGTGGCCGTCATCGTGAAGCGAGCGGGCATTGTCGACCAGGTTCATGACGAAGAACCTATCGATCTTGAACTTGCCGAACAGGCAACGATCTAGCCAACGTGTGGCACTTCAAAACAGGGAGAAGGCGACTAGGCATTGGGTCAGCGCGTCAATCTGGGAGACCGGCTTTGCGCAGCCCGTCGAAGAAATGATCGGCGTGCTCGGGGAGCTTGAAGCCGTTGACGCGCTTCGACGTCCCCTCGGGCATTCCGGGTCGACCCTGGATGGTATGAAGCCCACTGGCTCACGTCACCGGGAGCCAAAGCACCTGGTGCTGTTCGCCGGATGGCAGCGGCGATATCGCATGGCTTTTGGGCGATCGTGGATTGCGTCACCGGCTTTCGACAGGCCGTGGGTGGGCTTCCATCAGAGAATAGGTATCATCGGGCGGGCCTGAAGATAGGTGCTTTTCCGACGTGGTTCGGGGGCTCGGGTCTCGGCGGGTAGGTTCGCGCCTAGCCGTTGTGGCGACCTCGGCGACCACGCCTCTTAGACGTTTGCACGCGTTGGTCGGAGTGGCGTGTTCGAACCTGCTGTCTCCTTCCCTGCGCTCAACGGAGTACGCCTGGCTGGCGGCAAGGCGTGGACCTGCCGCAAAGCTGCCGTGAAATCAGTTTGATATTGCCGCGCGGGCAACAAGCGGAGTGCTTGGCATGGGCTCGAATGAACGTCTGATCACTGTAGGCGTGTTTGTCGCGCTGGCTCTGTTGGCCGGCTACAACTTCCATGCAAGCCGATACGATGCGAGCGCAACCGTGGCGCAAGCGTTGATCCAACCGAGCCGCTAACTCAGCCTATGCCGTAGCGATCGGGCCCGCTCAACACGTGGAGTGGGACGGAAAAGCAAGGCGCGTGTAGCGAAATCTTTGCGGAGACAAGGTTTGAGCAGGTGAGCGGGCACCAACTGTGGTTGGAGCTGGGGATGAATAAGGAGCTTGAGGCAACTTTGGTCCATGTGCTGCACATGCCCGACCACTGGCAAAAGCAGGCCGCCAAGGCGATGCTTCCAACTGTCTATAAATGGCAGACGCGAATTTCACTGCCGCATTTGAGTGATGAGGAGTTTGACCAGCAATGGCGAGCGGCGCACCGACCGGGGTTGCTGCAGCGCATGGTCCGCGTGGTCAATGGCTCAAAGAAACAACCGAGACTGCCTGGTTTCATGCTGACTGCGAAGAACTGGACGGCGGCAGTCACAAGAGGCTTCAGGAGCCTTGCCCAGCGCAGCGCACGCACGATGGGCAGAAAGGGGGCGTCGGCTGAGCAGGTCAGTCGCATAGGACGCCCTCCTGCCGCGTTGACGAGGCTCGCGGGACCGCGATCAATCCAGTCCGAAACCGGCGGCAAGTCAGACCGCTTAAGACGCGCTCAGCTTCTGTAACCACCCCTGTATCCACGCTGGCTAAGCGATTTGCAGAATTGGTCGGGACAGAAGGGTTCGAACCTGCGGACCCCTGCTCTCAAGCTCATGCATGGCCAGGAGAAGATCTTCCTAAAGTTGTTCGGACCCGTCCGGGCGCTCGATGACGCAACTGAGTTTGCTCGGCGCAAAAGCGCAGCAACGTGAACACCAAATACTCCACGTGAAATCCTCCCCTCAAACTCGACAGAGGATGCCGTTGGGATGCGATTTGCCTCAGCGAGTGCCGCTCGTCACGCCAAACGCATCGGACTTCCAGCCGTCATTGGCCTTGGCCTTCTGGTCTTTGCGCGGTCGCGTATTTTTGCGCTGCGGCGATGGTTGTTTGGCCAGGTTGCCGGCTGGCGGCTGAGGAATTGCTCCTGAAATCTCGTCCGTGCCCACACGTGCCAGGAGGAGATCCGGCACCGCCAGCGGCATGTTGACCGTTGGCGCTTGCCGATTGGTTGTCAGGTCCTTTACTCGCTCTTTGACGTATGTCGCCAGCATCGAAGTGGTGATGTAATTGCGCTGGCGATATTGGGCCTCGCCATTGAGACCATCCACGACTGCTCGTGTGAATGCGCCGTTTTCCCACTCCGACGATTCCAGAGAGAGCTGGTTTCCGGTGGATGACGCGTAGACGATCACCCCGTTCGATGGCTCGCTCACACGGTTGACCAGGCCGATCACATCCATCGAGGCGCGCCCGCGCCGCCCGAAAACGTCACCCGCATGACAGGTGTCGACAAACAGGGCGGGAACACCGCCAATTCCATTCAACCCGGCAATCAGCTCCTTGAATGACAGTGATGTCGTGGTGAGCCGTCGAATGTCGGCATCGCTCGGGAGGTAGTAGTAGGTGCCATCGGCGGCGTCAAAGCCGTGCCCTGCAAGGAAGACCATACCGATATCGTCAGGGCCAACACTCCTACCCAGCCACGCCAAGCCCTCGCGAATGTGCGCCAGTGTCGCCTGCCGGTCCGTCAGCACGCGGGGCCAGATGTTGATATAGGCTCTGCCTTTTTGCCGCTGCAACGCGCCGACGAAATCGGCCGCATCCTTGGCAGGAAAGTCTAGGTCGAGTTGCGCGTCGCCGTACTTGCCAACCCCGATTGCCAACACGTACACGTTGCGTAAATCGGTCTCGACGTCAAAATTCTGGTTGGCCCACTTCAGTTTGACGCGCGCAGGCTCGCTGACGGCGAAGCGGTTGCGCGCGAACATCAAAAGTTCGCTGTCGCGTCTCGGTACCGCGATCTCGATCTCGCCTGTCGCCTCGTTTTGCGCATCCAGCCCAGGAGCGTCGAAGGTGCCGAGAAGGCGGCCGCCGCTGCGTACGATGATCTGGTCAATCGCTTCTCCAGATGGCGCGCGCACGCGGTAGCGAACCTTCACGCGAGGATCCGTTATGGCCGCTCCGTCGCGCGGCTCTTGGATGCTGATTACGGGCGGCAACAGGTCAGCCAGCTTGAGGTTGCTGTTTGTACGCACGCCATCCGACCGCGCTTCACGGATGGCCCGCTCCTCGTCGAGGGAGGCGAGCGTGCGCAGTACGATATCGGGCCGGTAGTACTTGCTGCTGAAACGCCCCACGGAAAAGAAGTCTGCAGCGCTCTCTCGTCCCCGGTTCACCTGCCATCCGATCAGTGACTCGCCGTCGACGGAGGTCATGTAGTAGCCGGACGGCGTCCACGCCACCCATCGTTTGCCGTCTCGATGCGGAAAGAACGCAAGCAGCTCCTTGCCTGTATCCATCGCATACCAGCGAATGGTGCCGTCGCCGATCGCAGCGACAGCCAAGCGGCCATCGGGCGTTATGACGATGCCATGTGTGTTGAAGCGCACCGGCGTCCGCCAAGTAATTTGGCCGCGTGCGTTGTACCGGATGATCTCCCAACTCGTGCCCAATACAAAGCTGTGGCCATCGGGCGTGAATGACAAGGCCATCGATACGTCATGCGGCTTCATCGAGAGCGGCTCGCCGTTCAATGTCGGCTTGTAGCTCCACGACCAGTTGCGCAGGTCGACATCGGGGTTCTCGGTGATCGGGCGGGACACCCCCCCGAGCGAGTCCGGCAGCTCCCCAGGCTGGAGCACGCGCGTCTCCAACGAGAACCGGGTTGGCTTTTCGCCGAATGCATCGAATGCGAATTGAACCGTGAGCCCATCGGCCGATACGGCAAGCTTGTCGCCGATGTGCGTGTAGTCGGCGACCGAGACGGGGTGCTCGGCAACCAACCGATCGCTGGGTCCGACGACTCCAATATACGGAACTTCACCTACGAACACGACCCCGCCGGTCGGCACTTGGCGGATGCGCAGAATGCGCGCCGGTGCGCTCGCCACATCCAGCGGCCGGCCCCGTCCGCCGTCCGCCCATCGGCGCAGGGGAAATCGAGTACCCTTCTGCCAGGTTCCCCCCGCGTACAAGAACTTGCCATCCGACGACCATGCAAGACGCCAGAGAGCGCCGTTGTCGATGCCACGCACATCGGGCCGGAACAGAACCGAGAGGTCGGTTGCTGAGAGCACGTCGATCGCAGGCGCCCAGCGAGGATCGTCACCCTCGGGCTCGGCGTAGGCCACGCCAACTTGCGAGCCGTCGGGAGAAAAGCTCACCGTGAGCGGCTTTCGCCCCTCGGGCATCGTGCCCGAGGCGATCAGCCGGAACTGGTTGTCATAAAGGCGCACCTTGCCATCCAGCGCGCACGTCACCACACGACCCGACGCGTCGAAGTCGAGCCAGGTGCTCGTGTCGCCGTAGGTCGCATCTGCGGCGGCGAGGCTGAAATCGGAGGTGTGGTACACCCGAAGCCCTTGCCCATGCTCCAGGACCAGGGCGAAGTACCGACCGTCCGGCGAATACGATATGCTCTTTGCCACCCGCGGCAGATCACAAACAGCGCGTGTTATCTCTGCGTTCTCCCAATCAATGACGTAGAAGCACCAGGGGCCGCTCTTGCCGTCCCAGTTTCCGATTTGGCCGGTGGTGATGAGTGTCTTGTTGTCCGGCGAGAAGGCGACCGTGTTGGCCGCGCCCTGCACGCCCTCCCCGACGGGAAGGTGGATTGTGCGAAGCAGGTTGAGATCGGGCAGCGACCAGACGCGCACTGTTTGATCGTAGGCACCTGTCGCCACTTTCGAGCCATCGCTCGAGACCGCAAGACCCAGAATAGTGGCCGTGTGTCCGCCTGTCTCGATACGCAGTACAGGCTCGTCGGATGCTGCCGGCGTAGCTAAAAATATGGCACAGATCAGCAGCCACAACGCGAATATGCGCCTTCCAATCCCGTCGAAGGTTGCAAGCATGGTGCCCCCCGGAAGCACTGGACACCGACTATAGCCAACCATCTTCCCAAGGCAACTCGCAGGCATCCTCCCGTTCTTTGAAGACCTCGGACGGCGCCCATCCTCAGTACGATGCGAGCGCGCACGTGAACTCGCGATTGGTTGAGGGGGACTGGGCGAAGAAGCCTGGAGCGACGACAGGTTGCAGCGCGGCTGTCATGGTCACCGCTCGGACGTTTGCGACATGCTGTTGTGCGAGTCGGCAAAAATGGCTGCCGAAGGCCTCCCATTGGGGATCGGTGAACTCGAAGAGCCGTGTAAAATATTTGAGCCATCGGTGGTTCGCAAACGTCAAGCTTCTCCCATCTTCCGCAACTTGAAAGAGTGGGTCCGCAAGCGCGGGCATCAGATCGACGGCGGACCCATCCGTCCGATGGGCATCTATCCGGTAGTAGTGCTGCCAATGGGTGGGTACGGGCGCGAATAGTGACCATCTCTGCTGCACCTGGAGCACTGCGCTCAAGGCGTGAAGCTGTCTCATCACCCCAGTGTCGCCGCGCAGGAGGCCGACGCTGACTAGGTTGCTGAACAATGCGAGCACCGCCAGAACGGCACATAGGGCGACTGCTGCACTCGTTAGCGGTCCGCTAGGTCTGCTTTGCGAGAGAAATCCCGTTACCGGGCCCAGCCGATGGCGAATGGAGCCAATGAAGTCGTAGAGGCGATCGCCGTACGCTTGCAGGGCGCGTGCGTTGGCGATCCATCCGAAGATGCGGAGCACAGGATTCTGCACCAGGAGATGCGCCAAGGCCTGCCATTTCAAGTAGACTCGCCCGTCGACACCCCGGACGACCCAGGATTGGTTCTCAGTCAGCAGGCGCGCTGCTTCGACGTCATCTGAGGCTGGCAGAACAGATCCGGCGCGAAACAGCACGAACTCCCGCAACAGCAGCGATATGCGGCGGCAGAACGTGCACTCCGGATCATAGTAGATCCGGACGTCGGCCAGGCTTTGGCGCCGTCGCTGCAGTAGTCGATCCACCCATGTATCTGGCACCAAAAGAAGGAGCATGATCAGTGCGAGGTACGGAAACCCCCCGACGTTCAGGCAGAATATGAAACTCACATGCATGGCGGCCGCACTTGAGAGTGCAAGCGCACGGACGTGATCGTTGCGCCAAGGGCAATAGACCAGAAGGGGGAACATCAGCTGAAAGGCGATTATGAGGTAATTGGCTGCGACTAGTGACGCAGGAGGCAGACCGCTGAGCAGCGTGCCAACGAGCGTGCCGCCAAACACGTTATCTTTGAGGATGGCGCCCAAGGCCGTGCCTTCGCGCCACGGCGCTCCCATCAATTTGAAGATGGCCGAGAAGACATATAGCGAGGCAACCTGCAGGCGCATCGCAACAAACGGGACGCTGGAGTATCGCGGCTGCGATGGGCAGGTCAGTGCTGCCGATATGCTCCAAAATCGATCAGTCGGCAGAAAAAGGCACCAGAGCAACAGCAAGTGAGCCAAGTCCTCGGCGCCGGACTTGATGAGTGGGTTGCGCCACAACAGATAGCTGTTCGCCGCGAACGCAACTGCATTGGCGGACCGTGTCTTGAATCCCAACCCGAAGCTGATCAGGGACAGCGGATAGATTGCGGCAATCAGTGCATCGGGAGGCAATGCCCGTAGACCGTCGGCAATCGGCAGGGGCATGTCCGATGGCAGTGCGGAAAGCGGCAGCACGCCAGCGTCAGTGTAGAAATCGCAAAAATATGGAAGACTGTTGACAAAGAAATCGATGAGCAAATAGCTCGAAAAGCAGATGCGGAACAGGCCGAGGGATTGCAGATCGGTGCTGATTGCTGCCCTGCCGTTATCGTGCAGCATGTCAGGTATTCCCTACTTCTGCCTCTTCCGGTCCTTCCTCTTGGTAGATGCTTCCCGCAGAAATGTGTGCAAAAAGTCTGTATCGAGCCTCCCTTCGAGTGCAATCCGGCGCGGCGCTGTTCGGCGATTCGCCACAGCGCTGATGCGCTGCTGCCACGCAGGAAATGTCACGGTACTGATCTGATCTTGTTGCGCTCGAGGCCGCATGATAACCAATAGTGTTTTCGATTGACTGTGTGGGGGACGAAAAATGTTTGGCAAGAAAACTCTTTGGCTCGCATTGTTGGCAACAGTTCTTTCCGCAGCTGCTGCTGCGGCCCTTACTTCGGTCAGCACTGAAACGGTCTACGCTTCGGGTGGTGGCGGTCCTCCGAAGCCCGGGGGAAACTCTGACGGCTAACCGACTGCCGGCACACCGAATCGTGCAGGCTGCGCGGTACGCGAGTAGCGTACTGTGATCGCAGTCCAGCAGGCGGTTGCGGGCGCCTGCTTCTAACTCGTTGCACCCTCTATATCCGCTCTTAGGCGGGCGCGAGCGCACGCCTCCAATCGCTATGCTGTGTCCTGCAGCCCGAAGTAAATACGCTCGAGCCTCGCCGCCAAGCCCGCCTCGTCAGCACGAGCTTGAAGTATCACCGAGCCACGCGTCAGAGCATAGACGCGATCGGCAACAGCTAGTGACTTCTCGATCAATTGCTCGACCAGCAGGACGGCTGTCCCTGCGGCGCGGAGCTGCGTGGCGGCTGCCAGAACCCGATCCACGAGTACCGGAGAGAGGCCCGCCGATGGTTCGTCGAGCATCAGAAGCCGAGGTTTGCGTACGAGGCCCTGCGTCACCGCCAGCATCTGTTGCTGGCCACCCGACAGCGTCACAGTGCGATCGTGGCGCTTGGCCTTGATCTCGGGGAAGAAGTCCAGCGCCTCCTCCACCTGCTTCTTGCGCTGCGTCGAGGGCATGCCGTAGCCGGCAAGCAGCACGTTGTCCTCGACCGTCAGTTGCGTGAAGACGCGATGCCCCTCGACGACATGCACGAGGCCGGCATTGACAGCATCGCGCGGTGAGGCGCCAGTCATGCTCTTGCCACCGAACGTGACCTCCCCGGCCCATGGCAGCAGGCCGGACACGGCCTTGAGCAGCGTGGTCTTGCCGGCGCCGTTGGGGCCAAGCATGGCAACAATCTCGCCCGGATAGACGACGATGTCGACGTTACTGAGGACGCCGATCTTGCCGTAGCCGGCCGATAGGCCCTTGACCGCGAGCAGAGGATCACGCGCCGAGGTAGGCATTGACGACCTCACGATGCGTCCGGACCTCGTCCGGTTTGCCAGATGCGAGCACCTTGCCAAGATTGAGCACGGTGACGCGATCACAGATGTCGAAGATGAGATCTGCATGGTGCTCGACGAGCAGCACGCCCGTGCCCTGCCGGCTGATAGCGGTAATGAGGCCTGCCAGTCGTTTGATCTCATCGACTGACAGGCCGGCCGCCGGCTCGTCGAGCAGCAGCAAGCTCGGCTTCATCATGAGCGCGCGAGCGATTTCGACGAATCGCAGTTCGCTGTGCTGCAAGCGATCGGCGCGCACGCCGGCGAGTCGCTCCAGGCCGACGATGGCTAGCGCCGCTATGGCGTTCTGGCGCAGGTGCGCCTCGTCACGCCAATGACGCGGCAACGCCAAGAGTGCCTCTGAGAACGTCGCGGTTCCGTCAATCGTGCCGCCGATCATGACGTTCTCGAGCACAGATGACTCGCCGATCAGGCGTGGGGTCTGGAACGTGCGTGCAATGCGATGACTGGCGCGGGTGTGTGGGCCCTTGCTTGTCATGTCGACGCCGTCCAGGCTGACGGTGCCCTGCTGCGGCGCATAGTAGCCCGAGATGACGTTCAGCGTCGTCGTCTTGCCGCTGCCGTTCGGGCCGATCAGACCGTGCACTTCACCCGTGCGAATTTTCAGGTCGACGCCGTCAACGGCGCGCACGCCGCCGAAGCTCAGCACGATATTCTCGAGAGAAAGCTCGCTCTTGCTGGCGCCGTCACCCATGACCTGTGCGAGCAGCTCCGGGCGCGGGCGGATCTCGCGGTGCTGGTCGAGGGACCGTCGGTTCTTGAAATCGAGCATGTCCGCTATGCCGCCCGGGACCAGGAGCACAATCAGCAATAGCAGCACGGCGTACAGGAACGTCGACCACTGCACGAGGGGGGCCGCGAACTCGGGCAGGATCGTGAGTACGGCAGTGCCGATCAGCGGACCCAGGATCGAGCCGCGCCCGCCGATCAGAATGGCGATGAAGAACAGCACCGACAGGTCGAACGTGAAGGCATCGGGCGTGATGTAGGACTGCAGCGAAGCGAACAAGCCGCCGGCGAGACCGGCGAGCGCGCCGCTGAACAGGAATATCGTGACGAGCAGCCAAGGCTTGTAGATACCGACCGCTTCGGCAGCGACCTCGGCATCGCGGATGGCCACGAGCGACCGCCCATACCGGCTCGCTGAGATATTGCAGGTCATCCACGTACAGATGAGCGCAAGCACGAGGCAGAAGTAGTAGAAACCCCACGGCGTATCGAGCGGCGCCGGCATCGACGGTCCCGCGATGCCGACACCGCCACCCGTGACCGTTTTCCAAGCCAGCGCGATCTGCGTGACGATGGTCGACAAGCCAAGGGTCGTCATGGCGAAGTAGAACGTGCGCAGGCGCAGCGCCGGAAGCCCTGCAATGACACCGAAGACGCCTCCGAACAGGCCTGCAATCGCCAGCGAGACGAATGCCGGGATTTCCGGTGTCACCCGCCCGCCGGCCAGCGCGCTCGCCACGTAGGCGCCGATCGTCAGCAGCGACACCCAGCCGATCGCGAGCTGGCCGGCGAAGCCCACGACCAGATTGAGGCCCGCGACGAGCACCCAGTAGACGCACACGCGCGTGGCAATGAGGCCGAAGAAGGAGTCGCCCCATAACGGGAGGCTGCCTCCAACGCCAGCTAGCAAGATGACTGGCAGCCATGCTGCGAGCTTGCCGGCGCCAGTGCCGGCTTTTGCAGTTTCTGCGATCACGTGATGGAGCCTCTTATACCCGCCGAGCAGTTGCTGCACCGGCGAGGCCCTCGGGCCGCACGAGGAGCGCGACGATGAACACGATGAAGACCGCGACCGATGAGAAGATTCCGCCGAAGAAGTAGTTTGCCACCTGTTGAAAGAGTCCGAGCGCAAGGCCCCCGACCACAGCACCGCGATTGGAGCCCATTCCGCCGAGGGCGACAGGGACGAAACCGTAGAAGTTCAGCAACGGGCCGTTTGCCAACGAGGCGAACAGCAGCTGTCCTGCGGAGAAGCCGGCCAATACGCCAATGATGCCGGCGAGCGCGTAGCTGGCGATGCGAAGCCCTTGCTCGGGAAGGCCGAGCGCGCGCGCCGCATAGTTGTCCTCCGATATCGCCAGGAAGGCGCGCCCCACCAACGTATGGCGGAACAGGTACTCCAGTCCGACGATCGTCGCGATGCACGCCAGGATCGGCAACCAGAACTTCTGGTCGAAGTATCCTGGGCCGATCGGAATGACGCGCGGGAACGGAACGGCGTCCGTGCTGAAGTAGATCGCCGTCAGCTGCTGGATCATCAATGCAGCTGCAAGAGTGGACAGCACGTAGAGATGCTGGTCCAGGCTCTTGAGAACGGGGCGCACCGTCACGATCTCGGTGACCACGCCGAGAATTGCGCCAATCGCCAGCGTGAGCGCCAAGCCGACGATTACGGGCATGCCCATCTGGCCGATGAAGATGGCGCCGAACACGCCACCTAGCATGCCCACCGACCCCGCGGTGAAGCTGAACACACGTGAGGCCGAGAACATTACGTTATAGGTGATGCCGATGAGCGCGTAGACCGCGCCCACCGCCAGTCCGTTCGAGACAATGGATTCGACGAGCATCGATCAGGCGTACCCGGGGGCCAGCTTGAAGGCGCCGTCCTTGAGCGAGTTCGCCTGGCACATGATGATCTCGTCATTCTGGAAGCCGTCGTGGTTCTCCGGTGACCACGTGATGGTGCCGTAGACGCCTTTCCAGCCCTTGACCTTGGTGTTCCAATACGCGGTGATATCCGCGGGAGCGGTTCCGGCTTCCCGCAGCGCATCGGCAATGAGGCGCGGCCCGTCGTAGCCCAAGGCCACCCACCACATCAGCGTATCGGCAAAGTCCACCTTGGCCTTCTTCAGCCGCTCCACGAACTCCACCGTCTGCGGCGGCAGCTGGCCGGCGCTGTTGTAGCTGACGTTGCGGAAGTTGTTCGGGTAGACCTTTTCCCAGTACTCGGGCTTCGCCAGGAGCGCCTTCGTCTGGCCGGAGCCGAGCGTGGTCTGGCCGACGATCGGCACGTCCCAATCGAGCTCGGCGCGCGTGTTGATGATGCGCGCCAGGAAACCCGCATTCACGCTCCACGGCATGATCGCCTCGGCGCCGCCCGAGCGCATGCGCAGGAGCTCCGGCTTCAGGTCGGGGTTGTTGGCGTCAACGCTGCCCGAGTAGACAACGTCACCGTTGATTTTCTTCAGCATCGGAACGTACGCGTCGAGAGACGCCGTTCCGTATCCGGACGTATCGCTGATGACGGCGACCTTCTTGGCCTTCAATACGTTGACGACGTAATGATTGGCAGCGCCGCCGATTTGCTGGTTGCTTGGTCCATTGCGGAACGCCATCGGGTATTTCTTGACATCGATTAGCACGTCCACCCAGCAAGGGTGGATATGCGGCACGCCATCACGCGCGATGTTCGCAATCGCGGCTGCGGTTTCGCCCGAGTTGAGAGGGCCCCACATGATCGGCACCTTGTGCCGGCGGGTCAGCTCGGCCGCGGCGTTCACGGCCTTGGTCGGCTCGCTTTGCGTGTCGCGCATCACGAGCTCGATCTTGCGACCCTTGATGCCGCCGGCGGCGTTGATCTCGTCCACCGCAAGCTGCGTGCCGCGGCCGATGCCGATGCCGGTCGACGAGCTCGGTCCCGTGAAGGCCGGCAGGTATCCAATCTGGATCGGGTCAGTGTTGGCGATGGCGGGCTTATAGACGCCCGACGCTAGGGTCGCTGCTGCTGCAGCAGAACCGGTCATTACCTTGCGGCGAGTGATCCGCATACGGCCTCCTTTGAATGATTGCGTTAGCCTGCCCTGGAAAGCTTTACCTATTCTCGGCAAATTGACGCCGTTGGTCCGTCGTCGCCTTGCCGCGCCATCCCGGCGGCACGCTAGCACAGTGGCCAAAGTTCAAGCTAGTCTTCCCGCAAAGGCGGTCCGTGCGCTACGAACTGGCCATCAGATATCTGGGTGAAGCGCATCACGTCGAGCTGATTTGAGGCCGCACTCAGGATCGACCGGCTGCGCGCCTGGCGGGCTAGCCCCCACCAAAAGTAGAAATCCCACCCCCAAAGTTGGCGGTGGGATCGTTCACGTGGTCTTTCGCGGACGCTTGTCAGCCCACGAGTTCGGAGGGCGCCGTCAGGTGCGCATAAAGCCTTCGACCTCGGTCTCGGCCCAGGCCAGCACCTTTTCCATCGGCTCACCCTGCATGTGGCGCACGGTCATCTTTGTCATGACCCCATGCACGTAGATCTGCACGGCGATCTTGGGCGGGGCTGGCGCTCCGGCAATCGAGACGATCTGGTGGTCGTGCCGGTTCGGGTAGTGGTACAGCGTACCCTTCGGCGGTCCCTCTTCTTCCCAGGTCTTGAGCGTCGTCAGCTTGGCAAATGCTGGATTGTCGAAGCCCTGACTGGCCGCCACCATTTTCTCGACTGCAGCCGGTTGGGAAAGATACGTGAGCAGGCTCTTGCCTGCCGACTTGTTCTTGCCGAACGCCCAGATGCCCCAGAAGTAAGGGATACAGGGCGTGTAGCGACCCTTCGGCCCGACCGGCATGCCGTGCGACCATAGCTGCTCGGCGACCTGTGGCGCGTCGCGCTTGGCGACGGCCCAGGCGCTCGGCGGATTCAGGATCAGCGCGGACTTGCCGGCAACCAAGGCTTTGTTGTTGGAGGCGTCGTCCCAGGCGGGCGCGTCGGCTGGGAAGAAACGGGCCAGCCGGGTGTAATAGTCGAGCGCTTGGCGCATCGCGTCGGTCTTGACGGTGACGTTGCCTTTGGCGTCGACCAGATGCGCCCCGAAGGCGTCGAAAAACGCTCCTGCGCTATCGACCGAATCAGGGGTCGTGCCTAGTCCGATCCCGAACGGGACGCCGGCCTTGTGGCACGCCTGGGCCGCTTGCATGAAAGTGTCGAGTGTCCAGTTGTCCGCCTTGGCCGGGGCACCCGCCGGATACATAGCCTGCACGTCAATGCCGGCATGCTGCTTCAAATAGTCGATGCGCGAGCACGGCCCCTTGACGTTGCTGCCGCGCGTCGCCGGCACCGCAACCCAATGCCCCTCGGACTTGCCGAGATACTTGGCGGTCGCATTGGCATCGCCGTTCTGCTTGATGAGCGGCTCCATCACGTCGTCGACTGGCTCGAGGAGCTTGGCGTGATCGGCTGGACCCCAGCATCGGAACGTAAATACATCGTGGCCGGTTCGCGATTGGGCCTGGGCCTGCTCCGTCAGCAGCAGCTTGTTGCCTTGGGTAGTGATATAGTCGATCTGGACCTCGACCTTTTCCTTGGCGGCCCACTCCTCGATCAGTGCCGTGCTGGCCGCGTTGGCCGTCGGCACCCAATGATCCCAAAGGCCGATCGTGAGCTTGCCGGCGGCATGGGCGCCGCGGACATGGGGCATTGCGATCAGCGTCGTGGATGCGGCGGACGCGGCCAAAAAACGCCGCCGCGAAAGCTTGCGCTTGAGCATAGGACAGTCCTCCCTTCGGGCTGCAGCTCGAATGCGCCTTGTTTTTGCAACGGACGGGTGCGGTCAAAGCCGCGTGCGCATTCGGCAACCGTCTTACTGAGCATACGCCAAGTCCTGTGGCGCAGTTAGGGCCAATTTGTGCTGCGCTGCGGGATTGCTGCGAAGCCGAAGATGACGAGCTTAGCCGCCATGCGGCAGGCATTTGGATCCGGGTCAGGGTGTGTAGAGGGCTTGGGGATAGGCACTTTGCGGGCGGCGGCGGTTCACGCAGACTTCATCGTCAGGCGAAGTATCTCGCCCGAGCATCATCTCAGCCGCTACGGACCGCAGGGACTTCTGCGAATGCGCCGCGCTGAGACCCGCAACGCCAATAAGAAGGAGCACGAGCGCAATCGGGACGCGCACCTCAAACTTGAGAGAACGCGGGGCTCGACCGGCCGGCCGTTGCAATGCCCAGTGGTCCACGATGCCGAACACCAGAGCCACGAGGCGGCCGCCGTGATAGCGGCGGTGTGCCTCCTCGGGCCGGCAGCTGACCGGCTCGAATCTCGGGCGATCGGTCATGGTCCACCTCTCCACTCGTGCGGTCGCACCAGAGCAGGTCGGAGCGACGAGTGAGAGGTTAGTCGACGACCGTCAATCGCCCGTGAGCTGAGCAAATGGTCCGATTCACGCTCGCTTCACGCTCGACAACCGTCGGTACGTGCGCCAACGACGCGACCCCCTTTGGTCCGCAAACAATCATTCTTTCACGATCGCTTCCCGATCGTCTCACGCACCTCGTGGAGTATGGGACTCGTCGAAGGCGTCCTTCGACATCCAGGCGGTGAGGAGCCGCCCCAGCGCAAGGAGGAAGCCATGCACCACATCGCAGCACTCGCAGCCGCGCTTTCGGTCGTTGCCGCGCTTGGTGGCCCAGCCAGCGCCAAGTCCGTATGGGATCAGCTTGCCAAGTCGGCCCCGCGCACGAACAAGCCGTTCGTCGATATCGATATGACTGCCCCCCGCACTGTGTTTAGCGATCTCGCCGACACTGCGCCGCGCACTGGCGCGCAACCAGAAGGCGCCGAGCGCGCGCGCTGAATGCGGTTGGCATTCGAGCTGGAAGATCAGTGCGGGTCATCGGGGTCCGGTATCCTTGCCGGGCCCCGATTGATCGTTGAACAAACGCGCTAAAGTCGGAGCGGCTGAGGTCTTGTCGCAGAAGCAGGCGGCTAGAGCCAGGGCCGTTGGGCAGTAGACTTGGTCTCGTAAGCGCTGATGGCGGCCTCTTTTTGCAAAGTTAGGCCGATGTCGTCGAGGCCATTGACGAGGCAGTGCTTGCGGAAGGGATCGATCTCGAACTTGTCCTCTTTCCCGTCCGGTCCGCGCACAGTCTGGTTGGGCAGATCGACGGTGATCTCGGCGCCCGGCAGCTCGAGCAGGAAGCGCAGTAGCTCGTTGACGCGCGCCTCGGGCAGGACGAGCGGCAGGATGCCGTTCTTGAACGTGTTGTTGAAAAAGATGTCGGCATAGGACGGCGCGATCACGCAGCGGATGCCGAAGTCAAGAAGAGCCCAGGGGGCGTGCTCGCGGCTCGAGCCGCAACCGAAGTTCTCGCCGGCGACCAGGATGGTGGCCTTGCGGAACGGCCCCTTGTTGAGCACGAAATCCGGGTTCTCGCGGCCAGTGTCATCGAAGCGCATCGCGGCGAAGAGTGCCTTGCCGAGACCAGTCCGCTTGATGGTCTTGAGATATCTTGCCGGAATGATCTTGTCGGTATCGACATTGATCATGTTCAGGGGAGCGGCCACGCCCGTCAGCGTCGTGAACTTTTCCATGCTCTGCCTCTTATGGCGTTGCCAGTCCCGGATCGCCGATGTAACCGGTGGCTGGCAATACGAATGGCTTTTTAACGCCGACAAGTCACTCTGCGTCAAGCTGCCGGATCGGATGGCTGAATTGTCCGGATCGGCATAGCCGGCAGCCGACTTCTCGAGGTCTCCTAACCTCGATGGCGATGACGCGGCAACTCGCCACCGCGCGGAGCGTCGACTGAGCCGCATATGTTGCTGCACTGCAAGGACTTACCGCCGGGGCGACGTTCCAGTGGAATGGAATAGCGATAGGGCAGGGCGCCAGTTTGCGCGCGAGTTCCCCGATGTCTGACGGGGAAGCGCCGGCACGCGCCTATCGCATCGGCATCGATGTCGGCGGTACATTCACCAAGGCGGTACTGATCGACAATGCGAACCATGCTGTGGTCGGCCGCTACTCCGTGCTGACAACGCACAGTCACGCGCGCGGTGTTGCCGCCGGGGTGGTCGAGGTGTTCCGCAATGTGCTGGCGCAGTCGAGTGTCTCGCCCGATCAAGTGGTCTTCCTCGCCCACAGCACGACGCAGGCCACCAATGCACTGCTGGAGGGAGACGTTGCTCCCGTGGGTGTGCTTGGCATGGCCGGCAAGACTGCCGCGGCGTTGGCCGAAGTCCAGGTTCGTGTTGCGCCAATCGAGCTGGCGCCGGGCCGCAGCATCGCCACGGCCAATCGTTTCCTTGTTACCGACAGCATGAGCGAGGCCGATGTACGTGAGGCCGTCGCGGGACTCAAGGCGGAGGGCGCAAGCGTTCTGGTCGCGTCCAGTGCCTTTGGCGTGGACAATACGGGGAGCGAGGAATTGGCGCGACGGATGGGTGCCGAAGCCGGGTTGGCGACCACGTGCGGGCACGAGATCACACGTCTCTATGGACTGACCACGCGTACACGCACCGCCGTCATCAATGCGTCGATCCTGCCCAAGATGATCGCCACAGCCGACATGACGGCTGCGAGCGTGCGCGAGGCGGGCATTGCGGCGCCCCTGATGGTCATGCGCGGGGACGGCGGTGTCATGGACATCGGCGAGATGCGCAGGCGGCCGGCCATGACCATGCTGTCGGGGCCGGCGGCGAGCGTTGCCGGCGCGCTCATGCATCTACGGGTGTCCGACGGTCTCTATTTCGAGGTGGGCGGCACCTCGACCAACATCGGCGTGATCCGCAATGGCCGGCCGACCGTCACGTATGCACGCGTGGGCGGGCACGAGACCTATGTCAGCTCGCTGGATGTGCGGGTGATCGGCATTGCTGGCGGCAGCCTGATACGCGCGCGGCCTGGGCCCATCGTCGATGTCGGACCACGCAGTGCGCATATCGCCGGCCTGCCCTATGCAGCGTTCGCGGATCAGGATGCGATGGTCGCTCCGCGCATCGAATTGTTCGAGCCAAGGCCTGGCGACGGCGACGATTACGTCGCCGTGCAGGTGGCCGATGGAAGGCGCTTCGCGCTGACGACGACGTGCGCTGCCAATGCCCTGGGCTATGCAAAGCCAGGTATGCATGCCTACGGCAATCCAACGGCGGCGCGGCGCGCATTCGCGGCGCTTGCCGACTATCTGGGCATGAGCGTGGAAGCCGCCGCCGGTGCCGTGCTCGATTGTGCCACCGACAAGGTCATTCCCGTCGTCGAGGGCTTGATGCGGGAATATCAGATCGACCCCGACGACTGTCTGTTGATTGGTGAGGGCGGTGGAGCAGGGGCCTTGATCCCGTATGTCTCAGAACGGACGAGGCTCAGGCATGAGATTTCCAAGGATGCCGAGGTGATCTCGTCGATCGGTGTCGCCCTGGCTCTGGTCCGCGATGTGATCGAGCGCATCATCCCGCATCCGAAACCGGAGGACCTCCAAGCCATCCGTCGCGAGGCGCTGCAAGCCGCCGTGCGGCTCGGCGCCGACGCCAAGAGCGTCGATGTGACGATCGAGATCGATCGCCAGACCCATCGCGTCCGCGCCACCGCCATGGGCGCAGCCGAGATGCACGTCAAGGATCCTGGCGGCTCGATCTCCGAGCGCGAGGCGCGCAGCATCGCTGCCCGTTCCATGGATCTCGTCGCCGATACGCTGCGACTGGCGGCGGAAACGCCAGGTCTGCGCATCTATCAGGCGCCTGGCGAAGGGCTCGGGGCGGTGCGGGCGGTCGATTGGGAGGGCGCCATTCGGGTTCGGCGCAGCCGGGCCCTGGTCAGCAGGTCGAGCGTGGGCGGGGCAGGGGATGCCATCAAGCACCTATGGTCCGGGACGGCGGATAACGCGGGTGGGCGCGCAGCAGTGCCTGGCCTGTTTCTGATGTATGAGCGCCACGTGATCGACCTCTCGGGTGTCGAGACGGTCGAGCAAGCCATGGCGTTGGCCGCCAGCGAGCTGGAGAACCTGTCCGATGACGCGCCGGTCGCGCTGATCGGTGTCCCGCCCGGGCAGGCGCTATGAGTGGCTGTCACGCGTTGGCAAGTTGACGCAGCCGGTAGACGGCCGTGTGCAGCACCTGCGCGATGATGGCCGTTCCGTTGGCAACGATGACCGCATCCAGGTCCACCAGCCGATGGCCCTTGCGCTCGTAGTTGTCCACGACACGCGCACGGGCTGTCACCTCGTCGCCGATCCGAACCACGGCAAAGTTGCGGATCTTGCTGCTGGTGTGGATCCACGGTGAGAGAAGGACATTGTCTTTGAGCGCGGAATTGCACAGGCGCAGCAGCCAGCCCGGGTGCGCCAGGCCTTCCTCGGCATAGATCGGGTGCCGCTCGCGCACGTCGCGCAAATAGCTGCTTGCAACGTCGGCCGTCAGTTTGACCGGGGCGGCGCAAAGCCGAGTGCCCGTCGCCAGGCTTACCTCGTCGGCGGGTGGACGGCTCTTTGCCGGACTGAGTTCGGGATAGTCGCGCAAAGAGGGTGGCGTTTGTGAGGAATTGCCGAGCGAGGCGCGACCGGTCGCGCACAGGATGCCCTCGCTCTGCATCTCGAGTTCGAGAACCTGGCCGGATTGCCGGGCCGTTGCGACAGCGGTCTTGCCGTCATAGACCGGCTTCAGGAAGCGCGCTTCCATCTCGCCATGCTCGAGCCATGCGCGTCCCCACTCCGCGAGTGCGAGGTGGGTCATGTAGCCATAGACTTCGACGCCCGGAACAAGGCCGCCGCTGAAGCCCAGCTTCTGGGCAACGGCGTCGTCATGGATCTTGTTCTCTGAGGCGTGCGAGATGTTGTAGGCCTCGACGGAGTAGCTTCTCGTGCCCGGCTCGGCCATGTCCGTTCTCCCTCAGCCGCAGGCTACGACGTAGATGTCCTTGACTTGGCCCGGCAACGGCATCGGCTCCCAGCTGTTGCCGCCGTCCCGCGTGCCGAAGATTTCGCCGCCGTAGCGCGCCCCGATGTAGACTTGATTGGGGTCCGACTGGTGCAGGCCGACCGACATGATGGTGCCGTGCACCTGCACCTTGTCGAAGCGTTTCCATGTCTGGCCGGCATCCTGGCTGCGGTAGAGACCGCCGTCCTTGCTCGCGGCGGCAACGCTTAGGGCGGCGTACATGGTCTTGGGGTCCTGTGGCGCCACCTTCACGTCGCGGCCGTAGGTGATGGGTGAGAAGCGTTTCATCTCCATGTCCTGCCAGCTGCTGCCGTGATCGGCGCTGCGGAATAGGCCCATCCGGCAGGCCAGGACGACGGCATCGGGATCGGCCGCGCTGATGGCAATGGCGTGGCCGTCCAGCATACCTTCAGCGAAGGTGTCGCTGACGATCTTGCTTTTGAGGTGCGGCAGCTCCGATAGCCGCAGCAGATCTGCGCTGCAATCTGACCAGGTTTCGCCGCCGTCGGTGGTGCGGATCACGCCGTTGACCTCGAGCGCGGCATAGATCTCGTTCGGGCGTTTCGGGTGTTGCGCCATGCGCATCACGCGCACCGCGAAGGGGGCCGTGGCACGGTCCTTGATCCCAGGGTTCGGCAGACGACGCCAATTCGCGCCGCGATCGTCGCTGCGGTAGATGTCGACGGGCGAGCCGCCGGCATAGATGCGGTCGGGGTTGCCGGAGTCGACCAGGAACGACCAGATCTGCTTGGCCGTATCGGGGAAGGCCGTGCGGGCGAACGTCTCCCCGCGATTGGTACTGCGCCACACGCCGTCGGCGGTGCCGGCGAGTACGATGGCAGGATCGGTCGGATGGACCGCGACCGTGAATGTCTCGAGATCGGGCAGCACATGACGCCACTCGCCACCCTCGGCCGCGCGGCGAAACACGCCGACGTTGCCTTGTGCTTCCGGGCGTCCCACGTAGCCGGCCACGCCCGCAAAGATGTGCGATTGCGCTGTCATGGTCGTTCCTCCCGATATATGTGCTTTGCCTTGAGGCTAGGGCATCTCTGCGCCGCGCGCCAGTGCGCGAAGATGACGAGCCATGATCGAGCTTCGAGACCGGAAGGCGATGCGGTGGCGACTATAGCCCCGTCGACGAGGCCTCTGCGAGTTGAAACACATTGCCCTCCGGATCTTTTCCATCGCAGAGCGCGCCCGTGTAGCCAGGATACGATTTCAACTCACCCATCGGTATGCCCTTGGCCACCAACTCGGCACGCAGTTCGGCCAGCGGGCGGTCGACAGTCATGACGAGCTTGGCGTTGCTCTGGACCTGCCAAGAGCCGGGATCGGCGGTGCGGTAGGCGGCTCCAACTCTATGCAAAGCCAGCTGACAGGGCCCAGCGTCGAGGACAGTCCATTCACCCTTGATCTCCTCGATCGCGGGAAGCCCGAGAGCATCGCGATAGAACGCCGCCAGGCGTTCGACGTCCAGCACATAGAGGATCACCCGATTGAGAGCGACTCGCATACATGTTCCCTGCTATTCAAAGCCGTATTCCATACCAACATTGTATACAATTAATCGTCAACTTGGACAGCGCCATGCGCAACGTCATCCGCCGATGCTGCGCTTGCGATAGCTGCTGATGAGCGGTGTGGCGATGATGATTGCCGCGACAGCCAGGATGGCGAGCGATACGGGGCGGGTGAAGAAGATCGTCAGGTCGCCGCGCGACAGCACCATCGATATGCGCATGTTGGCCTCGATCATCGGACCGAGGATCAGCCCCAGAGACGCCGGTGCGAGGGGAATGTCCAATTTTTCCATCACGTAGCCGAGTAGGCCGAAGGCGAACAACATCATCAGGTCGAACGTGCTGTTGTTGATCGAGTAGACGCCGACCACGGTGGTGGCGACGATCAGCGGCATCAGCAGGCTTGGCGGTATGTGCAGCAGCCGCGCGAAAATGCGAGAGGCGACGAGACCACCGAGCGGAAAGATCAACGCCGAGGTGATCAGCATCTCGAGCATGAAGCCGTAGACCACGTCGGGCCGATCGCGGAAGAGTTGCGGGCCGGGCTGCAGCCCCTGGATCATGAGCCCGCCCATGATCAAGGCTGCGACGAGGCCGCCCGGAACGCCCAGCGTCAGCGCCGGGATCATGGAGGCGGCGCTGTCGGCATTGTTGGCGCACTCGGAAGCGGCAACACCTTCGGGCTTGCCCTTGCCGAAGCCGTCAGGATCGTCGGAGTAGCGCTTGGTCTCGTTGTAGGCGACGATCGCCGCCACGTTTCCGCCGGCGCCCGGAAGAATGCCGATGATGATGCCGATGATCGACGTGTGGATCCAAACCTTCCAGAACCGCTTGAACGCTTCTATCAATCCGATGGCGCTGCGGATCGCCGAGATGTCGCCGACCTGACCGCGATGGAGCAGCTCCTCGGCCATCTGGAACGTCGGCGGCAAGGCAAACAGGCCGATCAGCACGACGCCGATGTCGAGTCCGCTGGCGAGCTCCAGCCGATCGAACGTGAAACGCTCGTGTCCGGAGACCTGGTCGGCGCCGACGAGGGCCAGAAACAGGCCGATGGCGGCGCTGATGATGCCTTTGATGCGGTCCTCTCCCAGCAACAGCGCGAGTGAGGCGAGCCCGAAAATGCCAACCCAGAACATCTCGGGCGGCCCGAACGACAGCGCCACGATCGACAGTGGGGGTGCAAGCAGGATGAGGGCGATGGCGCTGGCGATGCCGCCGACCGCGGACGAATAGGATGAAATCTGCAGCGCCAGACCGGCTTCGCCACGGCGTGCCATGGCGTAGCCGTCGAATGTCGTGGCGACTGCCGCCGGTGTTCCAGGGATGCGAAGCAGGATGGCGGGAATGGCGCCGCCGTACATGGCGCCATTGTAAATGCCGGCCATGGCACCGAGCGCAACCAGGGGTGACATGGTGAAGGTGAGTGGGAGGAGGATAGCTACAGCCATGGCGGCGGTCACGCCCGGCAAGGCGCCCACGACGATGCCGGCGATGGTGCCGGCGACCATGGCCACAACGTTTTGCCAGGCGAGGACCGCGGGCAGAGCCGTGAGGATGTGATCCAGCATGGGCCTAAAGGAGAGGGATGGGGCGTTCGAAGACCACGACGAAGATCAGATAGGCGCCAACGGTGAAGCCGACGCCCGCCAGGCAAACGACCAGCGGCTGGCGATTGCCGAGCACCATCGCCATCGCCGGGATGTAAAGGAGGGTGGGAACGAAGTAGCTGAAGTGCGATACGGCGACAGCGTAGGCGAACGTCAGCCCAACGGCCGCCATCAGCCGCCGCTTGCTGCCGGCCGTGCCGACGCCGCTGTCCGATGCGGTTCTCGCAAGGAGCGACCGCACCAGCCAGATCACGCCGGTAACGACCAGGACAACAAGCACGAGTGCCGGAAAGGGTCTGGCCTCCGCAGGAAAACGCGTCAGTTCGAAGAATGCCGCTGCCGTACAGGCAAGCAGTACGGCAGCGCCAATGACATTCTTGTCGATGAGAGACACGCGCTTGCTCGCTGCTCTATTTCCAGGGCGTTTCCTTCCAGAGCCGAGCCAGGTCGGCATTGGATGCCTTCAGATAGGCGGCATATTCGTCAGGACCCATGTACTGGAGGGGCAAGGCAACATCATCCGTCTTCTTCAGCAGCTCGGGGTCCTTCAGCGCTTTCTCCACCGCTGCTGCAATGGCGGCTACGGCCTCCTTTGGCATGTCCTTGGGGCCGACCAGGCCACGCGCCGATCCCTGCACGATATCGAAGCCTTGCTCCGCAAGGGTGGGAATATCCGGCGAAAGGGGTGACCGCGTCTTCGTGTAGATGGCGAGCGGAAGGAGCTTGCCGTCGGCAACGAAGCGGTGGACGTCGCCGAGGCCGGAGGCCATGAGGTCGACATGGCCGCCCATCAGCGCGTTGCGCGCCGCAGCCCCGCCCTCGAACGGCACGTGCGAGAACTTGGTGCCACTGGCTTTCTCCAAGGCGATGAGGTCGAGATGCGTGTTGGAGCCGACTCCGGCCGAGCTGACGGTGAGCTCGCCCGGCTTCTTCTTCGCCTGCTCGAGCACGTCTTTCAGGTTCTTGAACTTGCCTCCGGGCACCGCCGCGAACACGGCCGGATCGAACACCAGGTTGGCAATCGCGACGAAGCTGTCGATGGTCCAGCGCGTATCGCGCTCGTGCGCCTTCATCATCGTGTTGGGCACGTTCATGAGGCCGATGGTGTAGCCGTCCGGCTTGGCCGTGGCGATCTCGAGGGCGCCGACAGCGCCGCCGGCGCCGGCCTTGTTCACCGCCACGAACTTTGCGCCCGGCATATACTTTTCCATGTACGGAACGATGATGCGGGCCGACAGGTCGGTGCCGCCTCCCGGCGGGAAGGGGATGATGAGAGTGATCGGCCGCTCGGGATATGCGGCGTCAGCCATCGAGGGCGCGAGGGCCAGCATCGTAAGAGCCAGGCCCTGCACGGCCAGTCTGCGCGTCATCATGAGCATTTCTCTCCCGTCCAGGCTTTTCAGGTATTTCGGCAAGCCTAGAGCAGGATCGTTTCAGATGGAATCGCATTCGCGATCCATCTGGAGCGTGAATCCTGCTCTACACATAAAGTTCAGAGTGCGATTCACGGTTCACATGGAGGCGGCAGTACTTCCATGTGAACCGATCGCGCTCTAGCATCCACGCGGCTCGCGCGAGCAATAGATTATTGCGGATCTCTGCTTGGCGTGACGCCTCCGTCCGATTACGGAGACTGCTCCTCCGGCAGCTCGATGGTCAGCATCAGCGAGCTCAGGCCCTTGCCGTGCGGATCGAGCGCGAGGGAGCGGGTCACGCCGCCACCGAGCGCATTCTCGATGACGAAGTTGAGCGCACGCAGGCGCGGCAGCTCGTAGCGGCGCACGGGGCCGCTGGTGATGTGGCTGAAAGCCTGCAGCACGCGCTCGATCGTGAGCTTCGCGCGGATGATGTCCCACGCGCGCTCGTTGTAGGCGACCACCGAGATGTTGGACGTGTTGCCTTTGTCGCCCGCCCGGCAATGCGCGAGATCGTAGATCCGCAGCGTCATTGCATCGCCTCCACGACGACTTCCGGCTTGACCAGGTGACGGGGCAGCAGCACGGATTTCACGGCCAGGACCTCACGCGCACCGTAGTTGATCCCGCCACCGCCGCTGCCTGGGCCGTGCAGGTGCAGGCTGCGCACCTCGGCGCCGACCGCCTCGGCGGCGGTGCGGCTCTCGGCGCGCCCGGCCATGCGCAGGCGTACTTCGCTCGGCTCCGTATTCGAAATGCTGCCGGCATCGCCGAGCAGACTGTTCATGCCGATCAGATCGACGCGGAAGTCGACATAAGTGAACCCACGGCGGCGCAGCCGTTCCTTGACCAGCTCGATGCTCTGCTTGGCGCGCGCCACTGCATTGATGCCGCCATAGGTGATCTCGCCCGAGCCGATATAGCCGTCGAAATAACCGACCACGACTTTCAGGGTGGGCGTGCGCGCCCGCGCGCGAGCGCCCATGATGGAAACACGGTCGGTCTCCACCTCGCGCAAATGCACGTCCGTGATGTCCAGGATGCAGTCCGGTGTGATGTAGCTCGCCGGATCGTGCATCTCGTAGAGCAGTTGCTCGGTGCAGATGGCGGTACTGACCCGACCGCCGGAACCCGGCGTCTTGCCGACGACGATCGTGCCGTCGTCGCTGACATCGGCTAGGGGGTAGCCGAGATCGGCGAGATTGGGAACCTCCTTGCGTCCCGGATCGGCAAAGCATCCGCCGGAGACCTGGGACGAGCATTCGAGCAAATGGCCTGTCACCGTGGCCGCCGCCAGATGATCCAGGTTGTCGTAGGACCAGCCGAGGTGATGCAGTACCGGACCGACGAAGAGGGACGGGTCGGACACACGCCCTGTCAGCACGACCGGAGCGCCGGTCTGCAGCGCCTCCCGTACGACATCGCCGCCGAGATAGGCATTGGCCGAGGCCATGCGCGGCAGGATCGATTCGAGTGGCGCGCCGTCCTCCATCAACGGCAGATCTGGGTGCTCGCGCAGCAGTTCCGTCACGTCGTCACCGAGAACCACGGCGCAAGCCAGGTCTTTGATGCCCCACTTGGGTGCGGCCTTCAAGAGCGCGCGGGCCGCGGCACGCGGGTTGGCTGCGCCCATGTTGGTGACGATGCGCACGCCACGCTCCAGGGCCGGCGGCAGGACGGCTTCCATGCGTGGCAGCATGCCGGGCGTATAGCCGCGCTCGGGATCCTTGGTACGGTCGAGAGCCTCACGCGCGATCGTGCGCTCGGCGAGGCACTCGAACACGAGGTAGTCGAGATCACCCCGCTCGACGAGATCGACCGCGGGCGGGACGCGATCGTCTGCCATGCCCGCGCCTGCACCGATGCGGACCGATTTCTTTGCCATGGAAGCCTCCGAACGCGTGCTCGTGGCAGGACTTTAGACGGTTACGCGCACAGATGCACAGATGCATGCGTGGTTCGATTCGCTCTACTTGATCGAGATCTTTGCTTCTTCCACCACGCCCTTCCATTTGGCCGAGTCCTCAGCGATGGCCTTGGCATGGCCTTCCGGCGTGGAGGAGAACGGCTCCGTGCCCAGGTTCTTGAATATTGCTGCGATCTCAGGCTGCGCGATCGCTTTGGCGATCTCGGCATTCAGGCGTGCAATGACTTGCGGCGGCATGCCGACTGGCCCGAGAAAACCGTAATGCGAGAGTGCTTCGGCGCCCGAAAGGCCTGCCTCCGCCATGGTGGGGACCGACGGCAAGGTGTCGTTGCGCTGCGCGCTGGCAACGGCGAGCGCCTTGAGCCGGCCCGCTTGGATGTGCGGGAGTATGGGCGGCATGCCGGAGAAGGTGATCTGGATCTGGCCCGCCAGCACGTCGTTGATGGCGTCGAGATTGCCCTTGTAGGGCACGTGCGTCAGGCGAACGCCGGCCTTCATGGCGAACAGTTCGCCCGCCAGATGCGGCGTGCTGCCCACACCGGATGAGCCATAGAAAAGCGAGTCCGGCTTTGCCTTGGCCGCGGCGATCAGCTCTGCGACGCTATTGATGGGGAGGGAGGACTGCACCACCAGCGCCATCGGTCCGCGCGCGACGAGCGAGATCGGCTGCAGTGGCGGTAGATCGAAAGGCTGCACGAACGGGCTGATGGACAACGGCCCGGTGCCCGTAAGCTCCAGCGTGTAACCGTCCGGTGGTGAATTGGCGAGGAGGGTGAGTGCCAGCGTCCCTGAACCGCCGCTCTTGTTCTCGACCACGACCGATTGACCAAGCTGCTTGGAGAGCGGCGGAGCGAGCGCGCGTGCCATCACGTCCAGCGTGGCGCCCGGGCTGAATCCAACGAGCACACGAATGGGCCGCTCGGGCCAGGACTGCGCAAGGGCTGACGTGGCGCACAAGGCGATAGCTGCGGCAGCAATGCCGCGCAATAAGGCAAGCATCAAGGGAAGTCCTCTCTTGGCGTCCGTTTCCTTCACCCGGCGAGGCGCTGGTGTTTCCAGTGCCAGGCCGACCTTTTTCTTGATTAAACCGTCGCGAGCACTTCCGGCGGA
Source organism: uncultured Alphaproteobacteria bacterium (assembly GCA_963840425.1). Taxonomy (GTDB): domain Bacteria; phylum Pseudomonadota; class Alphaproteobacteria; order Rhizobiales; family Hyphomicrobiaceae; genus CADEFX01. The sequence continues at coordinate 72,149 of CAWIYZ010000006.1, forward strand.
CCCGACTGTGCCTTGACGGGCGTATGGTCGGGCGCTTTGTGCCCGCGCTCAAGGAGGCCCTCCGCCTTTCTATGCATAGGTGATCAGCGCGCGGTGCAGGGATAGGCGCACTTGAGCCTTTGTGCCCACGATCGGTTTGATTCCGCGGACTCTTCTCCCTGTCACGCAACCGTCATGCCGCAGATCATAGAGTAGCTGCAGATGGCACGCTCCGAAGGAGAAGGACCATGGCCGTGCAGATCGTCATGGATCATACCGGAGATACGCGTCACCACTTCGATTCGTCCGATAGCGCCGCGACAATGCTTGCCGAGAAGCGCTTCCACGAATTGCTGAAACAGGGCTTCTGGGCTGTGGCGCTGGCTCCGGGTGGCCAACCCGGCCGGGTATTGCGGCAGTTCGAGCCGGACGTGGAGCAGACGTTGTTCATTCCCCATCTACAGGGCGGCTGATCTGCGGCTGAGATCTGGGTTCCGCCCCATGCGATGGACGGCGTCAGGCGGGCTGATGCGAGCCTTGTGGTCGCCCCTTCGGATGCCAGGGCCACTCGCGTCGTTCAGACAAGAGCGTCTTGCATTCAGGCATGCCGAGACGCGAGCGCTGGACCTGCTCAAGGCCAATCTCAGCGCTGAACAGCTCATGAGCTTCAGGAAGCTCGGTCACTTCCATGTCGTCGGCGGAGAGACCCGTGCGCGTTATCGTATTCGCCGCGGCCATCAGATGAATGTGGACCTGCTCGATGACATGGGGAGACCGGCGGCTCACCTGTGCTTCCTGCCGGAAGGCCGTATTCCATTTGCGGACGTGATGCTGGCGCAGAAGATCGCGCTGGAGCTCAACGAGGCGGACACGATCGCCGGTGCCAACGTAGTACGAGCCGGGGCCCTTCCGTTCGAATGGTGGATGGAGTGAGGCTAGAGCGCGATCGCCTCACATGGAAGCACTACCGCTTCCATGTGTCCGCGCGTAGCGCGGCTCTGCCGCGACACGTGAATCGCACTCTAAACTCCAAGTGTAGAGCAGGATTCACGCTTCGGCCGAGACGTCGCGATTGCGGCGAGGTGACTCAATCCGAAGCGATCCTGCTCTAGCTACGTTCGCGGCCTAAGCGCCGGTCCTCTGCGCAAAGCCGAAAGGGCTATTGCCTGACACGAGAAGCGGTTGCCCCATGCGAATGATCGAGCCCTCCACAACGTTCTTGCACAGGCTCAGACCTTGCGGCGCCAGCACAACGATGGTCGAGCCGTGTTCGAACCAACCCATTTCCTCACCCTTGGCGAAAGGGGCGTCGCAAGGGATGGTCACGGGTTTTTCATGCTGACGCTCGAACGGGAGTTCGACGAAGCGCAGCCGGATACCGGCGACCAGGATAGCGGCGACAGCAACCAGCGCGACCGGCGATCCATCTGCAAGTCGCAGCCTGAGGACGGCGCGCTCGTTCCTGCAGTAGACCTTGGGGACGCGCTTGAGGGTCGGCGGATTGACGTTCCACGCATCGCCGGCAATGTGGGTGACCTGCTCGACCCGGCAATCGTGCGGGGCGTGAAAGCGATGGTACATGCTGGCCGTCAGACGCAGCGTGATGTAGCGCCCGTTGCGGTAGAGCGCCACAAGCTCCGGATCGCACAGGAATTCGTCGAGCGTGTAGGGGAAGCCCTTCACCTGGAGCAGGATATTGTCGGTTACGGTTCCGGACGCTCCGACAATGGCATCACAGGGGCTGACGAGCACTGCCGAAGCCAGGATCAATCGGCCGTGCGCCGTCCTTGAGCTGCCGCACGAAGCAATCGCGCAGGCTGCGAAATTTCGTTTCCCTGGCCTCGCTCAGGTCGAGGTCGGAGAACAGGCGCCATGTGGCGATCGACAGGTCGCGAACGAGCGGTTGCTCGATCTTGCTGAACCAGCCCATGAAACGCGTCAAAGCCCGGCGCGGAATCCGGTTCGTCAGAATGAAATTGAGCGTTTCCTGATCGGTCAGCCGGTTGATAGCGGTGCGGATCGTCATGGATTTGTATTGTTTCTCGGATTCATATAGGTCGCATGGATTCGCAATTTCTTACCCTCGGTCTTCTCGGGCTCGGTGCGGCGGGTACCGCAGTCGGCCTTTTCAAAGCCAAAAGGCGCCTGGAGCTCTCCCGTGCCAAGCATGCTTCGCTCACCGGGCATGTGCGGATGGCGAAAAGAGTGGCGGGTCTCATCCCCTTCTATGAGTTCGACGAGGGGGCTTTTTTCAGCTCTGACGGGGCGCCGCCGGACGTTGCCGCACGCCGCCGGGCCGGTTTCGACAGGTTGGCGCGCGACTACAAGGAGCGCTTCGTCAGCACCATCGTCATCAAGTCGGAGATCAAGGACGGCATCTCGGACCTGCAGTTCACCGATGCTTACCGCGTGCCCTATCAGTACAGCCGGCTGGTGCGCGAGCATCTCGGCGCGGGGCCGCTGCTGCAATCGTCGTCCGGCGTGCTCCTGACCGATGTCGACGGCAACCGCTTTTATGATGTTGCCGGCTCGTACGGCGTCAACCTGCTCGGCTACGATTTCTACAAGCGGTGCATCGAGCGCGGCGCTGCGCGCGTGGCGGACCTCGGGCCGGTGCTCGGCGCCTACCACCCTGCCATCGCCTACAACGTCAAGCGGCTGCGCGAGATTTCGGGTCTCGACGAGGTCTCTTTCCACATGTCGGGAACCGAGGCGGTGATGCAGGCGGTTCGCCTCGCCCGCTACCACACGGGGCGCAAGCGGATCGTGCGCTTCAGCGGCTCCTACCACGGCTGGTGGGGTGACGTGCAGCCCGGCATCGGCAACCCCATTCCTGAGCGCGACACGTATACGCTGGCGGACATGTCTGACCGCGCGCTGCACGTGCTGCGCACCCGGCGCGATATCGCCTGCGTGCTGGTCAACCCGATCCAGGCCATGCATCCCAATGCGCCGGCTCCGGGCGATTCCGCGCTGGTCGACAGCTCGCGGCGGGCCGCCTTCGACCGCCAGGCTTATTCGGACTGGCTGCAGCGCCTGCGCGCAGTCTGCACCGAGCGCAACATCGTGTTCATCCTCGATGAGATTTTTGTCGGGTTCCGGCTCGCGCCAGGAGGTGCACAGGAGTATTTCGGCGTACGCGCGGACATGGTCACCTACGGCAAGACGCTGGGCGGCGGCCTGCCTGTCGGTGTGGTCTGCGGAAGGCGCGATCTCATGAAGCGCTATCGCGACGACCGGCCCGTCGACGTTTGCTTCGCGCGTGGGACGTTCAACTCCCACCCGTATGTGATGGGGGCCATGCACGAGTTCCTGCTGCAGCTCGAGACGCCGGAGATCAAGGCGCTGTACGTCGATCTCGACCAGACCTGGAATGCACGGGCTGCAGACCTCAATCAACGGCTCGAGGCCAAGGGACTTCCGTTGCGCGTGTCGAACATGTCGACCGTGTGGACCGTCTTCTATCTGCGGCCGTCCCGCTACAACTGGATGCTGCAATATTACTTGCGCGCCGAAGGTCTTGCCTTGAGCTGGGTCGGCACGGGACGCCTGATCTTCAGCCTCAACTACACCGCAGCGGAGTTCGAGGAGGTGGCCCAGCGCTTCCTCGCCGCCGCCGAGGCCATGGCGCAAGACGGCTGGTGGTTCGAAGCCGAGGCAGCCGCAGCACCGCAGACGCCGATCAAGCGCCGCATGCTGACAGAGATGCTCGTGCATAGCTTTCCACGACTGGCCGGCAAGCATCGCTGAACAACCGGCCAATCGCGAGTGCGCTCGATCCACTCTTGCAGACGCCGTCAGTGCGCCCGCTCGGCTGCCGGATCGATCAGCTCGCCGCGCAAGACATGAAGCGGGGCCTTGTAGTACAGCTTGATGTCGTGAAAGGGGTCGGTCAGGATCTTCGTCACCCAGACGAGACCGGCCTGCACGTCCTTGACGAAGAACAGCTGCACGGTGCGGAAGATGATGCCGAGCACGCCGAACGCCAGCCAGATCATGCCGACGTTGCGCGCATAGCCGATCCAATCGCTGTGCGGCTCGAGAATGCCGAAGAGCGCAGGATTGATGAGCAGCAGCGCCGGCAGGAGGGCCCACACGCCCATGAGCACCACCTTCCGCTGCAGGTTGTAGCCGACCTTCACCTCCTCCTTGTATTCGTGCGTCGCCTCGTTCACGTGGTCATAGCCCTTGGGCTCGAAGAAGAAGTGGCCAGCCTGCCTGGTCGTCATGCCGATCAGCCAGGCGACCAGGGCCGCCATCGGCGGATCGAAGAACAGCAGGCCGTAGGCCACGAGGAAGCTCAGCGCGCTCACGAGATGAAGCGACTGATTTATGCGGCTGTGATGATAGTAGCGATGATCGTCCCACCGTTGCGTCTCGAGCTCTTTGAAGAAGGCGGTCATGTCATGTCCCCGTTTCCGTTTGCGTAGGTTTCGGATCTCAAGCAGCTCGGCGCGGCTCGCGCTCGGCTGTTTCGGGTTTCTTGCCGAAGCGGATGAGTGAGAAATGCCCGAGTGGCGGCACAGGCCGGCGCTCGATCAGGTAGGTAGACGACGAGCGCTCGGCCCACCGCTCGAAACGCTCCCAAGGAAACTCGGAACGCCAGCCCAGACGCTGCGCGACAGGCTGGAACAAATGCTCGAACACACGCCGATAGCCGTCCTCGGCGCCGATGCGATTGACGATCACGAGTTCTCCACCCGGCCGGAGCACCCTCAGAAATTCATCAAGTGCGATCTCTGGATGGGGCACCGTATTGACGACGTACTGCGCCACGACAACATCGAACGAGCTGTCCTCGAACTTGAGGTCCTCGGCGTCCATCACCATGAGACGCTCGACATGCGACAGTCGACGCTCCGCCGTGCGCTGCCGTGCAACCTCGAGCATCGACTCGGAAATGTCGATGCCGACGATACGGCACCTCGACGAGTAGTACGGCAGCGAGATGCCCGTGCCGACGCCCACCTCCAGGACGCGGCCGCCGATCTGCTCGCTGGCCCGCACGGCGGTACGGCGCGCCCGCTCGAAGACCTGGCCGAAGACGAGATCGTAGATCGGCGCCCAGCGGCCGTAGGTTTTGATAACCGTGTTGTGGCTCAAGTCGAATGCCATCGCTGTCTCAACCTCACTCCCTGTGCGTTGATGGGATCGATTGCTTGCGTGTCATGACGATCTGATGACCGATTCCAGCGAGCCCATGGGCTCGACCTCGCTTGTCGCCGGGCTGGCCTCAGTGGCGGGCACGGCCACAGCACCAATACGACTGACATGGCTCAGAAACTGGCTGGCGCTCGCTTGCCAGGAAAACCGCAGCGCATGCGCGCGGCACGCGGCCCGCGACATGCCGAGGGCAGCGACGCAAGCACGCCCCAGGTCGTTGTCCAGCGCACCCACCGGGGCGTCGCCGATGACATCCTTGGGGCCGGTCACAGGAAAGGCTGCGACGGGAACACCGCTGGCGAGGGCCTCGAGCTGAACGATGCCGAAAGTGTCGGTCTTGCTCGGAAACACGAACACGTCGGCTGCGGCGACGTGCTGCGCCAGCAGCGCACCGCTCATGCTGCCGAGGAATACGGCGTCCGGGAAGCGGGCGCGCAACTCGGCCTCCTGGGGTCCGTGACCGATGACGACCTTCGTTCCGGGCAACCTCAGCGACAGGAATGCCTCGAGGTTTTTTTCCGGCGCGATACGCCCCACGCTCACGAATATCGGTCGCGGGAGATCGAGACCGATGACTCGGTCAGGCCGAAACAGCTCCGTGTCCACGCCACGGCTCCACAGCTTCAGATGTGTGAAGCCACGGTCGGCAAGCTCGGCCATCAGCGATGGGGTCGACACCATCGTCGCCTGCGCGGCGGCGTGAAAGCGGCGCAGCGCCGCGTACCCCCAGGCGACAGGAAATGGCACGCGCGCGGCGATGTACTCGGGAAAGCGGGTCGTAAAGCTGGTGGTGAACGGCAGGCCCCTCGCGCGGCAATAGCGCCGCACGAGGAAGCCGATGGGTCCTTCGGTGGCGACGTGGATGGCGTCGGGTCTTGCCTGCTCGATACGGGCGGCAAGCTCGGAAGGTTTGGGCAAGGCGCAGCGCAATCCGGGGTAGGTCGGCAACGGCACTGTCGGAAAGCCGCGGGGAGTGAGGAATATTACGCTGGAGCCAACAGCTTCCACGCTCTCCGCGAGGGCCTCCAGCGTTCGCACGACGCCGTTGATCTGCGGATGCCAAGCGTCAGTCGCAATCAGCACGCGCATGCACTACCTCATTCGTTCTCGGAAGAATTTCCCCGTCGCGGACTCGAGCTGTGAGGCCCACGGTACGCCGACGCGCGTATTTCGGCTGCGACTCACCAGCGGGAGCAGCGCACCATCGCGAGTTCACATCTCAGTTGTGTGACAGTCGACGTTTTGCTGTGGGGTATGGTCCAGGCGCTGCGTAGCGCCGGCACCTGGATTGCTGAAGCCGGGACTGGCGGCGTACGAGGGCTAAGGCCCGGAGTGCTCGGGTGATCCGCGTTCGATTGACCAGCTGCCCGCTCCCGCGATCGCCAGCACCAGCAGACCACCGGCCAGGGCGAGATCCTTCTCGAAGTGCAGGAGCTGGTTACGGTCCGCGACGTTGGTGTGGAAGAGGAAAGCGGCCAGCACGCAGAAGACGGCAAGAGCCGCAGCCGCCAGCCGCGTGCGCCAGCCGACGGCGATCATGAGGCCGCAGCCGAGCTCGAGGGCGATGACGGCCGGCAAGAGCGCGCCAGGTACACCGAAGCGGGTCATATACGCGGTGGCAGCCTCGTAGCCCCTGAGCTTGCTCCACCCTTCGAGAATGAAGATCGAGGCCAGCAACAAGCGGCCGAGCGCAAGTCCTGCAGAGGTCAGATGCGGCGACGATGCGATCATGCCGAAACTTCACTTGGTTTTTGGTGCAGCCTCGACGATTGCCTTCTCGAGGTCCTCGCGCTCCTCGCAACCTTGCGGGCAAAGGCGTTGCAGAATCGCAAGGTGCTCCTTCGCTTTCGGAAGTTGCCCGGTTTCGACGTAGAGCTCGCCCAGGTATTCGTGCGCGCTCTTGTGATCGGCGTCGAAATCGAGCGCCTTCTTGTAGAAGGTCAGGGCCCTGGCATAGTCGCCGGTCTTGCGTAGGCTGAAGCCGAGCAGGTTATACACGTCGGCATGCTGCACGCCGCCGTCGATCATGCCGTTCAAGTCGACGAGCGCGCTCTTGAAGTCCTTGGCTTTGATCTTGGCCCGGACAGCCGTGAGATCGGGCGCATCTTTCGAGATGGTGGTGGTGTCTACGGCGAGCGCTGCCGACACGACCAATGTTGCGGCAAGGCAAAGGCCGACGGCCAGTCTCGTGATTTGCATCATTGATATCTCCTGATCTCTCGGCTCTTGCCTTTGCGCCGCGCGCGCCATGTCACATCGCACGGTTCGCGTGCAGCCCGTGCTCCACCTCAAATCGACGTCAGGGCATAACCGGGGCCGTCCTTGGCGAGCATGCCCGCTCCCGGCCAGGGGAAGTGATAGCCCGAGAGCATGATCTTGTCTGTGACGATACGATCGGCGAGCGCACGGCGGGATCTCTCGGCGAGCGGCCCGTCCTGATCGAACGCGCCGTGCCACTGGGGTGTCTTGAGCGACAGCGCGGGTTGATAAAAAGTGTCACCCGAGTAGATCATTTGCGCGTTGCCCGAGGCCAGATGGAAGGCGATGTGGCCGGGCGTGTGTCCAGGGGCCGCCACGGTGCGAATGCCTGGGGCAACTTCCGCCTCGCCCTCGATCTGACGCATGTTCTTCCACGTCGGAAAGGTGGCTTGTATGCGGTTTGCTAGGGGGCGGCGGGCCTCTGGCAGCCCCGTGATGACAGCCGGGTCGGTCCAGAATTTGTATTCTGCCGCGGAGACCACGATCTCCGCATTGGGGAACACCTGGGCATTCGTCCCCTTCTCCATCAGCCCAAAGATATGATCGGGGTGGAAGTGAGAGATCATGACCTTGGTGATTTTTGCCGGGTCGATGCCGCCTGCCTTCATGTTGTCGAGGAGTTTGCCGGCAGTGGGCTGCACTTGGCCACCCGTGCCGGCATCGAAGAGCACAAGATCGCGGCCGGTGTCGACGAGCAGCGGTGTGAACGGGATCGGGACAAACTCGTCCGTCAGCCCAGCGGCCTTCAGCGCACCCTTCACATCGTCCAGGCCGGCGTTTTTTATGAAGGCCGGATCGTGTGGCTTCTCCCAGATGCCGTCATAGACGGCGGTGCACTCGAATGTACCGACCTTGTATTTGTGGAGTAGCTGGGCAGGGCCGGGCGTCTTTTGCGCGTGCGCTGGCGCAATATGAACGACACGTGAGGCAAGACCGAACGCGGCTGCAAGGCCTGCGGACGCAACAACATCGCGACGCGAAAGAATGGACACGGCATATCTCCATCGTGGCCCAGGACGCATGCGGGCGTGTTTTCTCGATCACGCGCCACAATGGCCCTACTCGGCGGCGGGCTGTTTTATTCCCGCGCGCACATCCGCGCGGCCATCACAAACTCGTGGGAATAAACTTCAGCGCCCGCGGATATGACTTCGTGAAGCCTGCGTGTCCTGCATGTGACGGATCGATGACAGAACGAGCTAGGTTCGAGCGCTTGGCGCTGCCTCACATGGATGCAGCATACAACTTGGCGTTTTGGCTTCTGCGCAACCGCGCCGACGCCGAGGACGCGGTGCAGGATGCGTATCTCAGGGCCTATCGTGGCTTCGATGTTTTTCAAGGCGAGAATATTCGCCCTTGGCTGCTGAAGATCGTGCGCAACGTAGCTTTCCGCAGGCTTGGCGATCAGAAGCGCACGAGCAATGTGATCTCGTTCGATGCTGCCGTCTTGGACAGAGCCACAGGCAAATCGGTTGCCTTGCAGGTTCCCACCGACACGCCGTCAGCTGAGGAGACTCTGATCGTCGCTGGGGAGGGAGCGAGCGTCAGACGTGCGCTGGCCGAGCTCGCGCCGATCTTTCGTGAGGCGATCGTTCTGCGCGAGATGGAGGCTTTGTCCTACCGCGAAATTGCCGAGCTGACAGGTGTTCCAATCGGGACAGTCATGTCCAGGCTCGCGCGCGCACGTGCGGAGTTGCGCAAGACTTTGATACGCATGACTGCAAAGGACGACAGCGATGCGCTGTGACCGGGTAAGCGATCTGATCGGCGTCTATATGGATCAGGAGCTGGATATCGACGCGCGGCGCGAGGTGGCAGCGCATCTGCTGGGCTGCCCGAAATGCTCCGCCGTGGGTGACGACATCGGCCGCATGAGCCGGCAGATCGCTGCCATGGGGCGACAGCCTGCGCCGGGGAGGCTCACTCACAGTGTGTGCAAGGTGCTGGACAGCCCGGCGGCGGACCAGACCACGCCGATGCGCCAAGGGGCAATATGGCAAGCGCGGGACTGGCCGCAGCGGGCGGCTGTCCTACTGCTCGCGTGCGGCGCGACCGCCGTCGCGGCTGTGGCCATGATGTCGTACATGGCCAGCATGGCCACGCTGTATCGGGATGTCACAGCCGCTCATGTGCGCTCGCTGCTGCAGGAAAGCCCGGTACAGGTCGCATCTTCGGAGGCGCATTCCGTCAAGCCGTGGTTCACTGGGCGCCTCGAATTTGCGCCGAGCGTCAAGGATCTGACGGCGGAAGGATTTCCGCTCGCGGGCGCGCGCCTGGACTACATCGGAGACCGACGGGTTGCGGCGCTCGTGTACCGCCGCCGGCTGCACGTGGTGAATGTCTTCGCGTGGCCAGCGACGGACGGCGCGGACAGCGCGCCGCGTGACTTCGTGCACAAGGGCTACAACACGGTCACATGGATCAGGGGCGGGATAGCCTATTGGGCGATCTCGGACCTGAACATGGGCGAGTTGCGACTGCTGCAAAGTCAATTTTAGGCTAGTGTGATGATCGAGAAATTCACCGGAAGTCGCGGCATGTCTCTGGAGCGAATTTCTCGATCTAAATCACACTAGAATCAATAAACTTGTAGTGTCCTTTCGATCGCGAAGTTCGCTCAACGGTTGATGCGAATTCTGGCGAACTTCGCGATCGGGACACTAGTTCCCGTCCGCGCCACGCGACCGTCATCTGTCTGTCATGGTCCGCATCGACAACTGCGCGCCGCACGCAGGCAGCGAGGGGGGATCATGGCGACGTACTATGCACGCATGCTCGATGCGGAAACCAACGGCGAGGGATCCTACACCTTTCCCGGGCCTGCGGACCTTATGCAGAGAACGGCAGACGAGGTCGTTGCCGCGTTCTTCGAGCACGTCGAGAAGGAGGTTCTGAAAACGAACGCCGACTGGGAGCTCAACGGCGTCATGAAGAACAAGGAGCGCGGCATCATCACGGCCATCGGCTCCCTCATTCCGGACAAGAATGGTCCACCGCTCCCGTTCCTGCTGCTGATTTCGGGCTAGCACGTCGGCCCGTTGGGGACCGTCACAGGTCTGTCAACGCTCTGTAAGAATAGGGGCCTACATGCTCGCGCCGGGGAGCGGCGCCCTGCGACAAGCGCGGTGAGGCAAGTCCCAGCCATAGCTAGTTTCGCGGCTCGTTACTGCAGTCCACCGCTCCCCACCAGAGGCTTTAGAGCTCCTGCTCCCAGGCCGCAGGAATGAGCTGGTAGCCGGACCCGCGTCGCACCAGGTGTGAGAAGCCTGGAAAATGCATGTGCATGCCGGTGACCAGCAGCCGGTCCGTGGCGACCATGTCGAACACGCGCCGGCGGGTGGCGGCAGCGGCGTCGAGGTCGGTATCGAACTCCATGCACACCTCCGGACGTGCTGTCTGAACTTCCGGCACATGCACCGTGTCGCCCCAGATGAGCAGCTGGTCCTTGCCTGAGCTGATCATGTAGGCGGTGTGGCCTGGCGTGTGGCCGGGGCAGGGAATGGCGGTGACACCGGGGAATACCTCGCCCTTCTGGAAAGTTCGCGTGCGGTCTTTGTAGGGTGCCGTCTGCTCGCGCGCGCACAGGAAGTAGAGCTTGCGCGCGCGCTCGGTTGCGGTCGCCATCTTGGCGTCGTCGAACCAATGGCGCGGCTCGTTCTCGTGCACGACGAGCTCGGCGCTCGGAAAGTAGCGACGGCCGGTAGCGGGATCGCTCAAGCCTGCGGAATGATCCGGGTGCATATGGGTGAGCAGCACGGTGTCGATAACCGCCGGATCGACCCCGGCTGCTGCGAGGTTGGCGAGGACCTTTCCGGCCGTTGGCAGGAGGTAGTTGCCGGACCCCGTGTCGACCAGCGCCAGCCGACCGGCCGAGTAGATCAGGAACGTATTGACGGCCGTGCGGCGCGCTGGACGGAACGACGCCGACAGAAGCTCGCGTGCGTCGTCCGGCGTAATGTTGCGCAAGACATCGATAGTGCCGTCGAGGAAGCCGTCGCTCACGACAGTGACGACAATATCGCCGACGCGGCGGTGATAAATCCCGGCGATCTGCTTTTCCGGCTTCTTGATCATCGAGTTTCCTGCCCCCGTTCCGATTGCTCTCTGACTTTTTCAAGGTAACTGATTTTGGAGCACGCCCGAGCCGGATGCCACAGTCGCTTGGCGCGTCCGTTAACCAAAGCTGCCGCTATTGCTAAGCCAATTGCTGCAGCGCACAAAGCGTGATATATTCCCAATCAGCATTTCCCTCGATAACGGCTTTAGGAACTTCAGGGTGGGCGGGGCCAGAGCTCATTCACCCCGGCCAGAGGAGCACACCTCGTGTTTCCATTCACCATGCAGACCAAGCTGGCCGAGGCTTGGCTCGATGCTGCTGCCGCGAGCTTCGCCCTGGCAGGCTCCATGGGCGCGGCGGCGGCGCGCGGCTTCAACCCGCGGCTTCCGGGCGCGCACCCGTCCTACGCATTCAGCTTTTGGACGCCTGTGATGACACCCGTCTCCGCGTGGCCGTGGTCTTGGTTTGCGGGCTTTGGCAGCCCGGCGCCGACGAACTGGTGGCAGGCTCCCTTGTCGTTCTACGGTGACTGGATGCGCACCTTCACCTACGGGGCCACCGCAAATGGCTGGCTCATGTCTCCGCAGGCATGGACAGCGGCATTCCCCCTGGCGCGGTCTTACTCCGCGTTTCTCACTCCGTTCGCGCTGACCTCACCGCAGTACTTTCCGTCGCCCGCCGACACTGCATCGATGATCGCGGCCAGCTATCGCACCGCCAGCGGCCATGCCACGGCTGCCATGTTCGATGCGCTGATGCCCCGGCAAACAAGCTGGACGTCGGCCTCCTGGCAGCACTCGCCCGCGTGGATGTTCGCGCGCTGAGAGCCGTTGTTCAGGAAAACCAATTGCTGCGACGGTCTGAGCTGTCGCAGCCGAAATCGTCGCGCGAATGGGCTATTTCTTCTTCTCGGCCGGCGGAGCCTTCTTGGCCGGCGGCGTTGGTTTTTTCTGGCAATGCGCCTTGCGCTTCTGGCCTTTCTTCGTGGTGGTCTCGCGATACCAGGTGCAGACCGTGTTGGCCTTGCACGCGGCCTCGTCGAGCCCCGCGCACGGGGACGGCGCCTTCTTGGCCACCTGCTTCTTTGCTTCCGGAGCTTTCTGCTGGGCGATTGCAGCACCGGAAAAAGCAAGCGCAATCGCGGCGGCGCCCGCCAAGAAACCTATCGATTTTCGCAAGGCCGTTCCCTCCAGATTCCCCGACGGCACAATGTACTCCTCAGCCGTGGTCCTGGGAAGTGCGGGAGTGGAATGACTAACGCGTAACTCACAACGCCCATGCGAGCGCCTGCGCCAGTCTGTCGTCACCCCAGAACAAGCTCACCGCGACTCGGTGATGAACGTGGGCGCGCCAAAGATGCCGAGGGCAGCAGCGCGCTCCGTCTGCGCTCGCAGGCGGTCCTTGATCGCGGGATCGGAGCCGCGAGCTGCATCGAGGCCGAGCTTTCCAGCGATGCCGGAGAGTACCGCGGGTCACGGCACTCCGAAAACTCGGCCTCAAAAACCAATCGTGTGAACGAGCCGATACAACCTTGCTCCTCTGCCACCAGGGCCATTCTTGCAGCCTGCAAGCTATTGGCCGGAAACACCTCGGGCATGTGGAACGCACTCCCGCGATCGCCGGCGATGCGCGTGATATCGCGCACCATGTGGTTGCCCTTCACAGGGAAAAGCCGGAAAGGGGACGTGTTCCAGCCGTAGCTCTTGAAGATCGGTCCCAGCAGGAAGGGCCGATAGATAATTTCAACCTGCGCCGGTTTGGCCATCGCCTCGATGCGGATGGCCGACAGGTAAGAGTAGGTCGACGCGAAGTCGTACCAGAACTCGAGCTTGGGCATGCAGCTCACCTCCGCCGGTTGCGGAGCACCCTATCGGATCAGGAGGACGCGAGACAGAAACAGCACCGGCGACCGGCCGCCCGGGGAAATGGCGGAACGGTCGCCGGCTGTTACGCCGCACCTATGTTCCTCACAGCCGCGGAGGGACGGGGGAATTACGGCTGCAAGATATTTGCGGCGCTCGTGCCGGCCTCCTCGACGGGGGAAAAGGAGGACCGGCGCATTCACAGACAGGATAACGTTCGTTACCCAACATTTCCGTCACACGAGCCATAAGACGCCGCAGCGGCCGAAAAGTTCATGACCCTTCCGCTCTTTTTGTGGACAACCGATCCCCTGGATCGCGAGTGACGCCTTGTTGGGCGTTGCCCTATAGTGCGGCCGTCTTGGACAGGTGAGAGCAGGATTGAAGATGGCGAAAGCCGGCCGGAGCAAGGTCAAGCGTGTGGTGCTCGCCTATTCGGGCGGCCTCGATACATCCATCATATTGAAATGGCTGCAAGAAACTTATGGCTGTGAGGTCGTGACCTTCACTGCCGACCTGGGCCAGGGCGAGGAGCTGGAACCCGCCCGCAGGAAGGCGGAGATGCTGGGCATCAAGAAGAGCCACATCTTTGTCGAGGATCTGCGAGAGGAGTTCATCCGCGACTATGTGTTCCCGATGTTCCGGGCGAACGCGCTCTATGAGGGCGTCTACTTGCTCGGTACGTCCATTGCGCGTCCGCTGATCGCTAAGAAGCAGATCGAGATTGCCCGCAAGACGGGTGCTGATGCGGTGGCGCATGGCGCCACCGGCAAAGGCAATGACCAGGTTCGCTTCGAGCTCACCTATTACGCGCTCGAGCCTTCGATCAAGATTATCGCGCCGTGGCGCGAGTGGAGCTTCAAGAGCCGCACCGAGCTTCTGGACTTTGCCCGCACGCACCAGATCCCCATCGCCAAGGACAAGGAAGGTGAGGCGCCGTTCTCGGTCGACGCGAACTTGTTGCACTCCTCGTCCGAGGGCAAGGTGCTGGAAGACCCTGCGGTGGAGGCGCCGAGCATCGTCTATCAGCGCACCATCTCGCCTATGGAGGCGCCCGACAAGGCAACGGAGATCACCATCGGCTTCAAGACGGGCGATGCGGTCGCGCTCAACGGCAAGGCGCTGTCGCCGGCGACCCTGTTCACCAGGCTCAATGATCTGGGTCGCGACAATGGCATCGGCCGCATCGATCTGGTCGAGAATCGCTTCGTCGGCATGAAGTCGCGTGGCATCTACGAGACGCCGGGTGGCACCATCCTGCTCGCTGCGCATCGCGCCATGGAGAGCATCACGCTCGACCGCGGCGCCGCGCATCTCAAGGATGAGCTGATGCCGAGGTATGCGGAGCTGATCTACAACGGCTTCTGGTTCTCGCCCGAGCGCGAGATGTTGCAGGCGCTGATCGACAAGAGCCAGGAGCATGTCGAGGGCGAGGTGCGGCTGAAGCTCTACAAGGGCAACGTCATCGTCACCGGCCGTGACAGCCCCAAGTCCCTCTATTCCTCCACGCTTGTCACCTTCGAGGACGACAAGGGCGCCTATGACCAGAAGGACGCCGAGGGCTTCATCCGCTTGAACGCGCTGCGCCTGCGTACGCTGGCGATGCGCAACAAGGGCCATTGATCCACAAAGAGAAGAAGAACTTGATGCTGACCCGCGTGGAGATCGGCCGCGTCGCCGGCATTCCGATCTATCTCGACATGCTGTTCGTGCTGGTGGTGGTCGTGTTCTGCCATCCCTACTTCACCAGCGGCAACACGCAGCTCATGTCGGCGGGGCTCATCATCGTCGCCGGACTGCTGCTGTCGATCTTGTTGCACGAGTTCGGCCATGCCTTGATCGGCCGCCTGTTCGGCGCGCCGGTGTCGCATATCGAGCTGACCGGAATGGGCGGCATTGCCCATTTCGAGCGCTCGTTGCCCCGCTCGGCGCTTCAGCGCTCGGTCATCTACCTGGCCGGACCGGCCGTGAACCTCCTGTTGTGGCAAGGTCTCGGCTTGCTGGCTGGCGAGGCCGCGGAGTTTGGCAAGTCGATGCTGGCGCTACCGCTGGCGGTGCTGGCGTCGGCCAACTTCTTCCTGATGATCTTCAATCTGCTGCCGGCCTACCCGCTGGACGGTGGCCACACACTCGATGCCTGGCTCGGCGCGTTGTTCGGATCGGTGTGGTCGACGCGCATTGTGTCGGTGATCGGCCTGATCGTTGCTGTCGGCGTGGGATTGGTGGCGCTACCGAACGCCTTCTTCCTGATGCTGGTGGCGCTGTTTCTGGCGCAGGCGAACTGGCAGGCGTTGCAGAGCGTGGGTGGCTGGCGGCGGTAGGGCGTCTCAATTCCATCCAGTTCGGCGAGGCCGCTTGCGCGGACTTTGAAGGCGGTTTATCGGTCAATCGGCAGCATCGAAGCTGCTCAGTCGGTCCGAAAGATCGCGCGAGGAGCCGCATGTCGGGACATGACCACGATCATGATCATGCGCACGACAAGCCGCATGATCACCACCACGAGCACGGCTCGGAGCTGTCCGAGGTTCAGTTGCGCGTGCGTGCGCTCGAGACAGTTCTGGCCGAGAAGGGCTACATCGATCCGGAGGCACTGGACCGCATCGTCGAAGCTTATGAGACCAAGATCGGGCCGCACATCGGCGCGCGCGTGGTGGCCAAAGCCTGGACGGACCCGGCCTTCAAGCAAGCTTTGCTCGAGGACGCAAACAAGGCCATTGCTGTACTCGGCATCTCCAATCAAGTCGGCGACCATCTCGTTGCGGTCGAGAACACGCCGGCGACGCACAACATCGTCGTGTGTACGCTCTGCTCCTGCTATCCCTGGGACGTGCTGGGTCTGCCGCCGGTCTGGTACAAATCCTTTGCCTACCGCTCTCGCACTGTGAAGGACCCGCGTGGCGTCCTTGCCGACTTCGGTGTGACGATGCCGGCGTCTACCAACATCCGCGTCTGGGATTCGACGGCGGAGACGCGGTTCATGGTGCTGCCGATGCGGCCCCAGGGAACCGACGGCTGGGACGAGGAGAAACTTGCGGAGCTCGTCACGCGAGACTCTATGATCGGCACCGGCTTTGCGAAGCGTCCAGAAGAGGCCGGCGCATGAATGGCGTGCACGACATGGGCGGCATGGACGGCTTCGGCAAGGTCGAGCCCGAGGCCAACGAGCCGACGTTCCACGGCGAGTGGGAAGGCCGCGTGCTGGCCTTGAGCCGTGCCATGACTGCGGCCGGAGAATGGAACATCGACGTCGGCCGCTATTGGATCGAAATGCTGCCGGCGCCCGTCTATCTCGCCAGCTCCTACTACCAGCGGTGGTTCCTGAGACTCGAGAACCTTTGTGTGGCGCGTGGTCTTGTCAGCCGGACGGAGATCGCCGCGGGGCACTCCTCCGGCGCAGGGCGACCGTTGAAGGGCAAACCTCTCACCGCTGCCGATACGGAGAAGGTATTGTCGCGCGGCTCCTACTTCCGGCCCGCACGCGCGCCGGCACGCTTCAAAGTGGGTGACCGCGTTCGTGCCAAGAACATGCACCCGCTGTCCCATACCCGGCTGCCGCGCTATGTCCGCGGCCACGTCGGTGTGGTCGAGCGTTTGCATGGCTGCCACGTTTTCCCGGATGCGATCGTCGCAGCCGATGCCGAGAGCCCGCAGTGGCTCTACACCGTCACCTTCGACAACCGCGATCTGTGGGGCCCCGACGCCGACCCGACAGTGCAGGTGTCGGTAGATGCCTTCGAGCCCTATCTCGAGGCCGTGTAATATGGCGAAACAAGATCCCGCCATTCGAGCAGCGACGGCTGCTGTCCCGAGCATTCCCCGCGATGCCGAAGGACCCGTATTCCAGGAGCCCTGGCAAGCTCAGGCTTTCGCCATGGCGGTCGCCCTGCAGAGCCGCGGCGTGTTCGCCTGGAGCGATTGGGCGGACATGCTGGGTGAGGAGATCCGGAAGGCGCAGGATGCGGGCGATCCCGACACGGGGGCAACCTACTACAGGCACTGGCTCGCAACGCTGGAGCGTATGGTGGCGGCGAAGGGCCTGACGAACCCAGAGACGCTCGCTCGCACCTATGATGCCTGGGACCGCGCCGCCGACCGCACGCCGCACGGCACGCCCATCGAGTTGCGCCCTGAGGATTTCAGGTAGCGAGCACCGGCTCACCGCAAGTGACATGCAACGAGCTGCCCGCCGCCGAGATCGCGGAGTTGGGGCACCTCGACCCTGCAGCGCTCGACGGCGTAAGGGCAGCGCGTGTGGAAGTGACAGCCCGGCGGTGGACGCATGGGGCTCGGCACGTCGCCCTGTACGACGCGCTTGTCGCGCTTGATGGCGGGGTCTGGCACCGGTACGGCGGCGAGCAGCGCCTCGGTGTAGGGGTGTTTGGGATTCGTGAAGATAGTGCGCTTGTCAGCGTATTCGACGAGGCGACCGAGATACATGACGGCTATTCGGTGGCTGATGTGCTCGACCACCGCCAAATTGTGCGAGATGAAGAGATAGCCGAGGCCAAGGTCGCGCTGCAGGTCCATCAGCAGGTTGATGACCTGGGCTTGGATCGAGACATCGAGTGCGGACACCGGCTCATCGCCGATGATGAGCTTGGGGTTGAGGGCGAGCGCGCGGGCAATGCCGATGCGCTGGCGCTGGCCGCCCGAGAACTGGTGCGGGTAGTTGTCCATCTGCGCACGGCGCAGACCGACGCGCTCGAACAGGGCGGCGACGCGGTCGTGCCGCTCACGCCTGCGGGCGATTTTGTGCACGCGCAAAGGCTCGGCCACGATCTCGCCAGCTGTCATGCGCGGATCGAGCGATGAAAACGGGTCCTGGAAGATGATCTGCATCTGCCGGCGATAGGGGCGCAGCTCGCTCTTGCTGAGGCTGGTGAGGTCGCGGCCTTCGAGCTCGATGCTGCCGGAAGTGGGCTCGATCAGGCGCAGAACGACACGGCCGACGGTGGACTTGCCGCAACCGGACTCGCCGACGAGGCCCAGCGTCTCGCCCGGAGCGATGGAGAAGCTGACGCCATCGACGGCATAGACGTGACCGACCGTGCGCTGCAGCAGCCCTTTCTTGATGGGAAAGTGCTTCTTGAGGTCCTTCACCTCGAGGATGGGTTTGGACCTGATGCTGGCTGCGTGGGCGCCGCGCTTGGGCTCGACCTCGTCAAGCATTGGCGCCTCCATAGATAGCATCGGAGCGCCAACAGGCGGCCCAGTGACCAGGCCGCTTCTCCTCGTAGGGCGGATACTGCGTGCGGCAGCGGTCATCGGCGTAGGCGCAACGCGGCGCGAAGGCGCATCCTTGAGGCAGGTCGGTGAGCGCTGGCACGATGCCGGTGATCTCCTGCAACCGAGCCGGTGTGTCGCGGGTCTCGCCGCGCATGAGGTCGAGGCGAGGGATGGAGGCCAGCAGGCCATGCGTATACGGGTGCAGCGATCGCGCGAACAACTCGCCGACCGGCGCTTCCTCCACCTTGCGGCCCGCATACATGACAATGACGCGCTGGGCGGTTTCGGCGACGACGCCCAGATCATGGGTGATGAGGATCACGGCGGTGCCGAGCTTCTGCTGCAGCTCGACGATCAGCTCCAGGATTTGCGCCTGGATGGTGACGTCGAGCGCGGTGGTGGGCTCGTCGGCGATCAGCACCCTGGGATTGCAGGCGAGCGCAATGGCGATCATGGCGCGCTGGCGCATGCCGCCGGAAAGCTGGTGCGGGTATTCCTTGATGCGTTGCTCCGGCTCGGGAATGCGCACGAGCCGCAACATGTCGACGGCCTTCTCGAGCGCGGACTTACGGCTGATGTTCTGATGCAGCAGGATTACTTCCGAGATCTGCCGGCCGATGGTCATGACCGGATTCAGCGAAGTCATGGGCTCCTGGAAGATCATCGAGATGTCGTTGCCGCGCACCTTGCGCATGGCCGCCTGATCGAGCGTCATGAGATCGGTGCCGGCAAGTCGGATGGAGCCCCCGACGATGCGGCCGGGTGGATCGGGGATCAGGCGCAGGAGCGAGAGCGCCGTGATGCTCTTGCCGCAACCGGACTCGCCGACGATGGCCAGCGTCTCGCCGCGCTCGAGGGAAAAGGAGACGCCGTCCACGGCTTTGACGATGCCTTGGCGCGTGAAGAAGTATGTCTGCAGGTCGTCGACCTGCAGCAGCATCTTGGTGGCAGTGACCGGCGGAGCGTCGGTCTTGGCATCCATGCTTTTTGCGCGTCCTTCTTGAATCACGTGCGCTGGCGCGGGTCGAGGTAGTCGCGCATGGCGTCGCCGAGCAGATTGGTGCCGAACACCGCGAGGCTGATGGCGATGCCCGGGAAGATCACGAGCCACGGTGCGGTGCGCACGTACTCGGCTGCCGACTCCGAGAGCATGCGGCCCCAGGAGGGATGCGGCTCTGGGATGCCGAGGCCGAGGAATGACAACGCGGCCTCGGTGAGAATGGCGGAGCCGAGCTGGGCCGTGGCCAGCACGATGAGCGGCGCCAGCGTATTGGGAAGCACGTGGCGCATGGCGATGGAAATTTCGCCCATGCCCACGGCCTTGGCCGCCTCCACGTAGGGCATCTCGCGCAGGGACAGCGTGTTGGAGCGTATGACGCGGGCGACGTTGGGCACCAGCGGTATGGCGATGGCAATGATCGTGTTGATGAGCGACGGTCCGAGCGAGGCGGCCATGACCAGCGCCATGACCAGCAGCGGCAGCGCCTGCATGATGTCGATGAGGCGCTGGATGAGCAGATCGAACCAGCCGCCGAAGTATCCCGACATAAGGCCGATGGCAACGCCGATCAGGCAGCCGAGGAAGGTCGATCCCACGCCCACGGCCAGCGAGATGCGCGCGCCGTAGGCTATGCGGCTCCACATGTCGCGGCCCATGAAATCGGCGCCGAGCGGGTGGTCGCCGCCGGGGCGTGCGAGGGAGGCGCGCGGATTGGTGGAGGTGGGATCGTAGAGCGTGATCCAGTCAGCGAAGAGAGCAGTCGACACGAACAACAGCACGATCAGGGCGCCGATGGCGCCGAGTGGATAGCGGCGCATGAGGAAGGCGGCCGAGGCCCAGAAGCCGTGCACGTTGGCGCCCGCACGGCTCAGCTCGGCTTTGTGATCGACGATTGCCACTCGGCAACTCCGCTAGCGCTACTTCTCAGTCTTCGTATTTGATGCGCGGATCGAGGATGACGTAGGCCATGTCGACCAGGAAGTTGACGATGACCACGACCAAAGCGATGAACATGACGAGGTTCTGCACGATCGGATAGTCGCGCCAGCGGATGGCCTCGACCAGGAAGCGCGCCACGCCGGGAATATTGAAGACGGTCTCCGTGACGATCAGGCCGCCGATCAGAAAGGCTGCCTCGATGCCGATGATGGTGATGACCGGCAGCACCGCGTTGCGGAAGGCATGATCGTAGTTGACGGACTGATCCGAGGCGCCCTTGGCGCGGGCGGTGCGAATGTAGTCCTGGCGCAGCACCTCCAGCATGGAGGAGCGCGTCAGCCGCATGATCAGCGCGGAGGCGCGGAAGCCGACGGCGGCGGCGGGAATGCTGAGCAGGCCGAGCTCGTGCCAGACACTGGAGGGCTTGTCGGTATAGATGGGAATCCAACCCAGATACTGCACGAAGCCCATCAAAATGAGCAGTCCGAGCCAGAACGACGGCAGCGACAGACCGCTCAGGCTGATGACCCTCAAGACATAGTCGAGCGCGGTGTCCTGACGCACGGCACTGATGACGCCAAGCGGCACGCCGAGCACGATGGAAAAGAACAGCGCGAGGAATGCCAGCTTGGCTGTGACCGGGATGCGAGGCAGAATCTCGTCCAGCGCCGGCTTCTCTGAGACATAGGCGTAACCGAGGTCACCGCGCACAAGGCCGTTGATCCACTGCGAATACTGCACGACGAGCGGTTGATCGAGGCCCAGTTCTTTCTCGATCTTGGCCTTCTCAGCCGGATTCACCAGTCCCGCCGACTCGAACAGGATGTCGCTGATGTTGCCTGGCATCACCCGCAGCAGCACGAAGATCAGCACCGACATCCCGAACAAGGTCAGGATCATCAGGAAAAAGCGGCGGACCATATACGCTGCCAACGCTCAACTCCTCCCGGCGTGGAGCGCCCGACGGATGTACATGCGGTGCGCTGGCGCTCAGAGCGGCCGCAGTCAGACAAGACGTTCTAGTGTAATGATCGAGAAATTCGCCGATGTTCGCAGCTTGTCTCTGAGCGAATTTCTCGATCTGAATCCCACTAGCATTATAGACTTGCTAGTGTCCTCTCGATCGCGAAGTTCGCTGAGAGCTTGCGGCAAATGACGACGAACTTCGCGATCGGGACACTAGCGTCCTACTTATCGAGCCACACGTCCTCGAGGCGCCAGTTGTTATAGATGCTGTTCTGGTGGCCCACGAACCCCTTGACATGAGGATGCCAGCAGGTCGAGGCGCGATCGTGATAGATGATCGGCCGCGCAAGATCGTCGTTGAGCTTCTGCTCGATGGCCCAGACGAGCTTCTTGCGCTTCTCCACATCAACTTCCTGCGACTGCTGGTCGATCATCTTATCGACCTCCGGATCGCAGTACTGTGTGTAGTTGCGCTCTGACTTGCAGGCATAGTTCTCGTAGAAGACAGGGTCGGGATCGTCGACCGACATGCCTGTCAGGTTCATGCCGATGGTGTAGTCCTTGCGCGCGGCCTTGGCGTGCCAGATCGTCGTGTCCACCACCTCCAGCTCGCCCTCGACGTAGATCTGCTTGAGCTGGTCGATGAGTATGACGCCAGGGTCGCGATAGATGGCGATATCGCGGGTCGAGACCTTGACCTTGAGCGGGTTCTGCGCGCTGTAGCCCAGGCTCTCCATGATCTTGCGCGCCTCGACCCGGTTTTTCTCGATATCGCCGCCGTAGCCGGTCATGGTCTTCAGCACCTCGGGCGGCATGCCCCACAGGCCTTCCGGCAGCGGTAGCATCACGCCGCCGATGTCGCCCTTGCCTTCGGTCAGGATGTCGGTGAACGGCTTGCGGTCGATGGCGAGTGCCAGCGCGGTGCGCAACTTGGCATCGTTGAAGGGCGGCTTTTCGCGGTTCACCATGAGGTTGCGCGGCACGTATTGCGGTTTGATCTCGCAAATAGCGTTGGGCGCCTGTGATTTGATGTCCTTCAGCAACGGGATGGTGATGTCCTGGGAGAAGGTCATGTCGAACTCGCCGGCCACGAACGCCAGGATACGCGTCGAACGGTTGGCGATGATGCGCATTTCCACCGCGTCGACGTAGGGCTTGCCCTTCTTCCAGTAGTCCGGATTGCGGGCGAGCCGGATGACTTCGTTCTGTTTGAACTCGACGAACTTGAAGGGGCCGGTGCCGATCGGCTTAGTGCGCATGTCGCGGGTGGAGACGTGACATGGGTAGACGGGCGAATAGCCGGACGCGAGCATCGACAAGAGCGAGGGCTGCGGCCGGTTGAGGACGAAGGTCGCCTCGTGATCGCCGTTGAGGGCGATCTCCTTGACGTTCTGATACCAGATGGCGCGTGGGTTCTTGCGGAAGGTATCCTGGTCCTTGCCGAGCAGCTTGTCCCAGGTGCATTGGACGTCCTTGGCGGTAAACGGCTTGCTGTCGTGCCACTTCACGCCCTGCCGCAACTTGAAGGTTAGTTTGGTCTTGGTGCTGTCCCAGGACCAGCTCTCGGCGAGGTCCGGCACGATGGTTTCGACGGAATTCACATCCTTGGTCTGGTCGTAGACGACGAGGTTGTTGAACAAGGCCATGAACGGCAGAACAGTAGAAACCGTGGCCTCCTCGTGCACGGACGCGCTCGGGGGATTGTCGCGGTGATAGATTTTGAGCGTGCCGCCCTGCTTCTGCGCCAGGGCAGGAGTGCTGGCTGCAGCAAGGGCTGTCATTGCTGCGACGAAAAATAATAGGACGGCCGTCCGGCTCATCGCGTTCCTCCTGGAAGCCGCTCGTGGGACGGAGCGGGTGTTGTTATCGTTGGGCAGCAGGCTAGACGTTGGGCAAACCACGATCAACCGGAATTGGTCGGTGCCCGGTGCTGCCGTGAGCGACCGCAAGCATTCTTTGGGAGGCATCCTCGGACCTGATCAGGTCAAGTCCGAGAATGGCGTACAAAGAGGGACAGAAACACCCGTCTCAGTCGCCGCTTCGGAGCAGCGCGCCACCGTCGACCGGGAGCGTGACACCGGTGATGAAGTTGGCTTCGTCCGAGGCGAGGAACAGGGCCGCGTAGGCCACATCCCACCCGGTTCCCATCTTGCCGCGCAGCGGCACGCGCGCATCGCGCTCCGCCTCCACAACAGCGCGCGGCTTTTTGAAGGTGCGGGCGCGCGTATCGACGGCCATTGGCGTGTTCATGAGACCCGGCAGGATCACGTTGGCGCGAATACCGTACTCGGCGTTCTGCTTGGCGATCATCTCGGTGAATCCGATCATGCCGATCTTTGTCGTCTTGTAGGCCACCAGCGGGTAGGTCGAGGACAGTGCTGCCACCGACGAGATCGAGATGATCGAGCCCGAGCGCTGCTGGCGCATAACCGGGAGCACATGCTTCACTGCCATGATGAGGCCGCGCAGGTTGATGGCGTTGCAGCGGTCGAACGCTTCCTCGGTGATGTCGAACGGATTGGCATCCCCGCCCGCGATGCTCACGCCCACATTGTAATGCAGAACGTCAATGCGACCCCAGCGCTTCACCGTATCGTCGGCTGCGGCCTTGAGCGCCGCCTCCTTGGTGACGTCGGCTTCGAAGGCAGCAGCCGTGCCGCCTTCCTTCTCGATCATGGCGGCCGTTTCCTTGGCCGAGGCCAGGTCGCGGTCCACCGCCAGCACCTTGGCGCCCTCGCGTGCGCACAGAAGCGCGGTAGCACGACCGTTGCCCACGCCTTCGCCGGGGCTCTGTCCGGCACCCACGATGATGGCGACTTTATCCTTCAAACGCATTTTTCTCTCCGTCACTTCGCTTTGGGCAGCGGGAACTGCTCCAGGTACTTCATGTAGCTGTCCTCGACGTCGACCTCGAGCGTGGCGAGGATGCGCACCACGGCGCTGTAGAAAGCCGTTGTAATGATGAGGTCGTTGAGATCAGCCGGGTTGAAATGCTTCTGCAAGGCGCCGAACGTTGCGTCCGACATCCTGATGTCGTTGGTCATCTCGCGCGCGCCCTTGCACACCAGTTTGGCGATGGGTTCCAGCTTGGAGTCCTTACCGTCCGTCTCGTCGATCAGCGCACGAATGTCGTCCGGCGAGACGCCGAAATCGTAGCCGATCTTGACGTGATGGGACCATTCGTAGGGTGAGCGGGCGAGCCAGCCGACCTGCAGGATGGCGAGCTCGCGCAAGCGCGGATCGAGCTTGCTGCCGAAACGGATATAGGTCCCGAGCTCCCGGAAGGCCTTGAATGCGCCGGGGCTATGAATGAGGGCTTTGTAAAGATTGATATCGCGGTCGAGCAAGTCCTTGTGCTCGGGAGCGAGATCCTTTTTCTCGAGATAGGGCACGCGCGCCATCAGGCGAGTCCTCCAGTTTTTGCGTTGTCAAATGCGATCAAGGTTAGTGATCGTCGCTTTCGCGAGTGGGCGACATCAGGGTCACGCCGCCGTCAACCACCAGCGTCTGGCCGGTGATATAGCGCGCGTGGTCCGACAACAGAAAGCGCACGGCCTGGCCGATGTCCCAGCCACGGCCCTCAATGCCGAGCGGTGAGGCGCGCCGCCGCTGGTCGCGGTTCTTGTCGGTCATGCCACCGGCATAGACCATCGGCGTGTAGACAGGGCCGGGCGCTACGCAATTGACGCGTATGCCTTCACCGGCGTGATCGACGGCCATGGCGCGCGTGAGCGCGATCACCGCACCCTTGGAGGCCGTGTAGACGGTGAGCCGGCGGGGGCGCAGCGCGGAGATGGACGAGATGTTGACGATGGCGCCACGACCGGCGGTCTTGATCATGGCCGGGATCGCGTACTTGGACGCCAGGAACATGGGCTCCACATTGACCTGCATGACGCGGCGCCAGGTGTCGGGACTTTCCTCCACGACGGAGCCGCGGCTGGAGATGCCGACATTGTTGTCGAGAAAATCGAGACGGCCGAAACGGTCGAGCGCCGCCGTCACCATGTCACGGGCCTGCTTCTCGTCCGTTAGGTCGGCCGCGTGCGATGCGGCCGTGCCGCCTTCGGCCGTGATCATCTCGGCCGTGCGGCCGGCGAGTGCGATATCGCGATCCACCACGAGGACCTTGGTACCGGCCCGACCCAGCAGGATGGCCGCGGCGCGTCCGTTGCCGATACCGTCGCCGACAGCGCCACCACCGGCAACGATTGCGACCTTGCCGGCGAGGCCGGGGTCATCTTTTGGTTCGGTCATTCAGAGGCTTCCTTCACTCGATCGGTTGTGTCGTTATCATGCTGAGCCAAGTCGCGCGTGCAGATCTGCCCGCTCATAGCAACAGCCTGCCGTATCTGGCTCGGAGGGACGGGCCAATGATGGGCCACATTGTGGCCTACGTCGAGTACCGGTTGCAGTTGAATGAGCCAAAGGAAGGCTGCGCCAGCCTGCGCGCGGCAGCGACTGCAGCACCAGACCTTGAAGTGACGGATGTCAGTCGATGCCGATCATGACGTCCGAGGCCTTGACGACGGCGTAAGCGTCTTTGCCAGGAGCAAGTCCGAGATCGTCTACGGCAGCGTTGGTGATGGACGACGTCACCACAGTGCCGCCAATGTCGATCTTAACGTGCGCGGTCGTTGCGCCCCTGATCACCTCGACGATCTTGCCTCTGAGAACATTGCGCGCGCTGATCCTCATGCCGCTACTCCCGTTTTGCCACTGGCGCCGGTGTCAGCAGTGCGTCGAGCTGCGGCTCGCTCAGGTCGATGTGGTAGAACAGTTTGTAGAAATCGCGTGTGATGACGCGAAGGTTTTCCGGAAATTGCGCCGGATAGAGAATGGATGCGAGCCAGCGCACGCCGATCAGGCGATTGATGCCCGGCGGGTGGTCAAGCCAGCCAAAAGGCAGGCTGGGCGCAAGGTAGATGCGCTTCTCCTGTACGGCGTTGACCGAGCCCCACTGTGAGTCGGTCGCAACCGATCGGTAGAAGCCCGCGTCGGAGGTTAGAATTACGCCGGGGTTCCACGATCGGATTTGCTCGAGTGTGATCTTGCCGGCCGAATCGGTTCCCGTCGCGGCTGCAACATTGTTGGCGCCGAGCCGTTCCAGCATGTCTGTGTTAATTGAGCCAGCGCCCCTGCTCTCCAGACCGTCCGCGCCTCGCGCATAGTAGACACGCGGCCGTTCGGCGATGGATGCGACCCGGCGGCTGATACTATCGAGTGTTTCCTCGGTGTACCGGGCGAGCCGCTCTGCACGATCCTCCGCGCCCAGCAAGGCGCCAAGCAGCCGATACACTTCCGCTGCCTTGTCGAGCCGGCCGTCGAGAAGGATGTAGGCGATGCCGGTTTGATCCTGCGCCTTGTTGGCGAGTGAGGCGTAGGCAGGGCTCACTGTGCCGCTATCGACGATCAGGTCGGGCTTGAACTTCAGCGCGTTGCCGAAATCAACGGCGTCGCCGCGCCCCGTGAGACGGCCGTACTCCGGCAACTCGCGTACATTCGAAGTAAGGTAGCCCTTCTCGACGGAGCCCGGTGCCCGCACCCAACCGATCAATTTCTCAGGCGCCAGCGTGTAGAGCAGCGTCGCTGCCGGTGGTCCTGCAGCCATAACGCGTGATATTTGTCGAGGTATTGCGACAGATCGGTTCGCTGAGTCGACGATGGTTTGCGGTGGCTGTTGTGCCCAGGCCGAAAGAGTGGCCATGAACAGCGCTACGGCAGCCAAAACCAGTATAAGTCTGTCTTTTCCGCAGCCCATTGGGTGAGTGCCGGACGAGGTTATCGAGATATCTTGTAGAATATAGCGTAGAAATGTGTATCTGTATCGGTCGTTCCGATACGGGCGTTGTGGAGAATTGAGATGGGGATGAGCAGACGCAAGGTGTTGGGCATTGCAGGCGCAGTGGCCGCCGCTCTGCTGGCGTGGGGGCCGCCGCAGGCGCCTGTTCAGGCGCAGGGCGGAGACGTGGTGGTGTTTGCCGCCGCGAGCCTGAAGAACGCGCTCGATGCAATCAATGCCCAGTGGCAGAAGGAGACAGGCAAGAAAGCGACCATCTCCTATGGAGCCAGCTCAGCACTTGCCAAACAACTCGAGCAGGCGGCGCCGGCGCAGATGTTCATATCGGCCGACCTCGACTGGATGGACTATGTCGCGCAGAAGAACCTGATCAAACCGGAAACGCGCTCCAACCTGCTCGGCAACCGCATCGTGCTGATCGCGCCCAAGGACAGGGCGCAGCCGGTCGAGATCAAGGCGGGCTTCGATCTTGCCAAGGTGCTGGGCGACGGCCGCCTGTCGATGGCCAATGTCGATGCCGTTCCCGCGGGCAAATATGGCAAGGCGGCTTTGGAGAAGCTCGGCGTGTGGGGCAGCGTGTCGGGCAAGATCGCACAGGCCGAGAACGTGCGTGCGGCGCTGCTGCTGGTCTCGCGCGGCGAGGCGCCGGCCGGCATCGTGTATCAGACGGATGCGGCGTCCGACCCCAACGTCAAGATCGTCGGCACCTTCCCGGAGGATACGCACCCGCGCATCATCTACCCGATCGCGTTAACAGCCGGTGCCAACCATCCAGACGCCGCGGCATTCCTGGATTACGTAAAATCGGCTAAAGCCAAGCCGCTGTTCGAGGCACAGGGCTTTAGCGTGCTCGGCCCCGGGCAGTCGTGAGGTTGGTCAATTCGCGATGCCGGGGTGAAGGTCTCCACGCATGGATTGGATGGCCCTCAGCCCTGAAGAGTGGACGGCGGTCCGCCTCAGTCTGAGAGTGGCTATTGTGGCCACTCTCGTCAGCTTGCCGATCGGCATTGCCGTTGCGATGGTTTTGGCGCGAGGCCGGTTCTGGGGCGTATCGCTGCTCAACGGGCTGGTGTTGCTGCCTCTGATCCTGCCGCCCGTGGTGACGGGCTACATTCTGCTGATCCTGTTCGGGCGGCGCGGGCCGATCGGCAGCTTCCTTGCCGACACCTTCGGCATCGTCTTTTCGTTCCGCTGGACGGGTGCGGCGTTCGCGGGCGGTGTGATGGGTTTTCCGTTGCTCGTGCGCGCCATCCGCCTGTCGGTCGAGGCCGTGGACGCACGGCTGGAAGAGGCGGCCGGCACGCTCGGGGCCAATCGCGTCTGGGTGTTTCTCACGGTGACGCTGCCGCTGATGGTGCCGGGCATCATCGCCGGCATGATCCTGTGCTTCGCCAAGGCGATGGGAGAGTTCGGTGCCACCATCACCTTCGTGTCCAATATTCCGGGTGAGACGCAGACGCTGCCGTCCGCCATCTATACCTTCACGCAGGTGCCGGGCGGCGACGTTGGTGCCTTGCGTCTGACGCTCGTGTCGATAGCGATCGCCATGCTGGCACTGCTGGCGTCCGAGCTGATGGCGCGCAGCATGAACCGTCGCCTGGATATCGAGTGATGCTCGCCATCGACGTCCAGCACCGGCTTGGTGACTTCCTGCTCGATACGCGTTTTGAGACGGGTCATGGCCTCATCGCGCTGTTCGGACGGTCGGGCTCAGGCAAGACGTCGCTTGTCAACATCATCGCCGGCCTGATCCGACCGAACAGTGGCTCGGTGCTAATCGACGGTGTTCCCCTGGTCGATACGGAGCACGGCGTGTTCGTGGCGCGGCACAAGCGCAGGCTCGGCTACGTATTCCAGGAGGGGCGTCTGTTTCCGCATCTGACCGTGCGGCAGAACCTGCTCTACGGCCGCTGGTTCACCCCGGCATCCGAGCGGCGCGACGATTTCGAGCGCGTGGTCGATCTGCTGGGCATCGGCGGCCTCCTCGAGCGTCGTCCAGGCCGGTTGTCGGGTGGGGAAAAGCAGCGCGTCGCCATCGGCCGTGCGCTGCTCGCCAACCCGCGCCTATTGTTGATGGATGAGCCGCTTGCCTCCCTCGATGAAGGGCGCAAGGCCGAGATCCTGCCCTACATCGAGCGCCTGCGCGATGAGAGCCGCGTGCCGATCATCTACGTCAGCCACTCGATTGGCGAGGTCGCCCGGCTCGCTTCCACCATCGTGCTGCTCGCCGACGGCAAGGTCGTCGCGGTCGGACCGACCGCCGACATCCTGCATCGGCTCGACCTGGTGCCGCTGACCGGGCAGGCGGAAGCCGGCGCCATCATCGAGGCTACGGTGGAGCGCCACGACGAAGTCTTCGGATTGACTGAGCTGCGCTCGCGCGCCGGCCTGTGGCGGCTGCCGCGCCTCGATGCGCTACCTGGCGCACGACTAAGACTGCGTGTGCACGCTCGCGATGTGATGCTGGCCAAGTCTGCACCCTCGGACCTGAGCGCCCTCAACGTGCTCCCCGCGGTCATCGCCGAAATGACGGCCGGCGAAACGTCCACCGTCGAGGTCAGGCTCGATTGCAGCGGCGATACATTGCTTGCACGCTTGACCCGCTATTCCGTTGAGCACCTGGGTCTGACGGTCGGCTCGCCGGTGCACGCTCTGGTCAAGAGCGTGGCGCTCGACCGGCGCAACTTGGGAGGGAGCGTCTTGTCCGCATCGGACACACACGCACATGCGGACGACAGAGAGTTATCACGGGTCGTTGTGAAGCAAAGGCTTTGATGGGAGAGAGGCTTTGAGCGCCCTCAGATCGGCCGCGGACGCCGTGGTGGCAGCGCCCTCGATGGCGCGATAGCGGCCAACTACATCGCGGCCGAGCTTGGTCAGGCGGGCCCCGCCACCGCCCGTGCCGCCCATTTGCGTTTCCACCAGCGGCTCACGGAATATGTGGTTGATCTCGTCGACCAGCAGCCAGGCGCGCCGATACGACATGCCCATCTCTTTGCCGGCTTGCGAGATCGAGCCATGCTTGGAGATCAGCTCCATCAGCCTGATCTTGCCGGGCCCGAGAAACCCGTGGGCGCCAAAATCCACGCGGATGGTCAGAACGGCGTGACGCGTTTCGTTCCCGCTCGCCCGTGCCAGTGCTGCCGCGCGCCGGGTGCGTGGCCTGGGTGCCTGTCGCATACTCGCGTCCACTCGCCGATTGAATGCTCTTGTTGGCCGCAGAACCGAATGCATCTTGCCACAAAACTACAAGGCGGCTAGCGCGCACGCTTATCTCGAATGCTCAGCGCGGGCGCGTGGTGTAGGTCGCGAGGCCGAGCCGGTCGCCGGCCTTCAGGTGCCGCTCGACGGCACTCGCCAGCTCCTCCGGCTTGCGCTTCTCATCGAGCAGCTTGAGCTCGAGCTCGAGGGCCGGCCGGCGCGCCTCTGTCAGGATGGCGACGAGCGTGTCGGCGCCGAACGGCGCACGTGCGGAAAGGGTGAAGCTGAGTGCATCCTTGTCCATGTACGGGTCAGCATTGCCTTCGGGAAAGAGGTACTGAACCGTGCCGTCGCCAGTCAGATTGACCAGCAGGAGATAGCGGCCATAGAGGCCGTCGATGGTGACGTCGAACTTTTCTCCGGACCGGAAATCGCGGTCAGACGGCGTGATGGCGATGTCCGCGGCGCGGCCGAGCGTGAGGGCTGTCAGGCGCTGGCCAGCGCCGAAACGCTCGATAACGCTCGGCAGAGCATCACGCGCCAAACCAAAAGCCACGACAGTGCCGGTCAGGTCGATAACATCACCGTTGCGCGGGTCCCAGGTGATCTGCATCTTGCCGCCATCCGGACGTGCAGGACTGGAGCCGGCTTTCGGCTCGACGACCGCCACGGGAGGCAGCGGTTTTGGCCTGACATCGGGGATGGCGGCAGTCGCAATGGGGCCATGACCCGTGCGGAAAAGCGCTGTGTCGGCGCTCGCCGGCGTGCGGGGCTCAGCCACGGGGCTCTGACGGTTGGCGCTGAGGATCTGGATGTTGCGGCGCAGGTAGGCGAACAGCTCGCGCCGCGTCGTCACGCCGTTCCCGTCGCCCTCCTGGTCCGCCAGGCCCTCGAAGGCACGTGCCAAGGCAAAGCTTGCCGCCCCTCGGGGTGTGGCCTCGCCGCCGATCTGGACCTCGGGGAGATTCGTGCTCGGCGTCGACGGCGGCGATGAAGGTGAGGGTTGGATATTGTTTCGTGGCATTGTCGTCGGCGGGCAGCGGGCGGCAGGAGCCAGACGGTCGTTGCGCGGATCGATGAAGTAGGTGCCGCTGCGCACGAGCTCCGGCCGGTCCACGCGCTTGAGGCCCCGTACCTTGAGGCCACGCCCGCGCGGGTCCACGGCTTTCGTCAGGCCGCCGCCGAAACAGCTGTCGGCGAGGAACACGGTCTGAGCACCGGTCGCAGCAATGCGGCCGAGCCAGACGTTCATCTCGTCGTCGAGAACACGTTCCAGCGTGCCCGGACCGTCGGTATCGAAGCTCCACAGCAGAAAAAGCTCGTCGAGTCCGTCCGGCTCGCTGCCCGGCACGCGCTCGGGCTCGCGTGCTCCATGACCAGCGAAGGTGATCAGCACGAGGTCGCCGGGCCCCGAGCGCTGGGCCAACTCGCTGAGCGCCCGCTCGACGGAGGCCCGGGTGGCTGCCTCATCGATAAGCACGGCCAGATCGCTGACGCCGCCGCGCTGCATCGTACCGGCAATGTCGCGTGCATCGGCGACCGCGCCGTCTAGGGGCGATGCGGCGAGCGGATTGCGGTAGTTGTCGATGCCGATAACGAGCGCGCGCACGGCGCCGCGGCCGTGAGACTGGATCGGCGGCGATGCAGCGGTCGCTCGTGGGGCAAGGGCGTAGATGCTGACGATCGCGACCAGGAGCATGGCCGGCACAGAAGCCGTCCGGTTGCGCGGCCATCGCATCAGAACGCTCCCGGCAGCTCTCAGCGAGCAGAACCCTTCGACGCTTTGTCCACGACGCTGGCCATGCGATCGACGAAACTGCGCTTCTCTTGGCCTTCGGATCGCGGGAAGCCTGGAGCTCCTTGCGGAATACATCCCGTATGCGCGTGGTCACGCCGAGGTCCTCTTCCTTGCGTTTATCCGCGGGTCCTCGTTCCTTGCATTTGTTGAAGCGTTCGAACCAGTCGAATTGCGTCTCCGTGGGCGGGTCCGGACGCTTCCAGTCCCACACCGCCACCCAAAGATCCTGACCGCGATTGTTACACGCCACCGGCCAGATGTTTCCCACCCAGATGTAGAGTATCTTGCTGCCGTCGCCGTAGTCGGCGCGAAGCAGATCGATCTGATCCTCGAAGATAGCCGGCGTGCCATCCTTCCGCTTGGCCTCGCCGGCGTCGTACATCTTGATAAGCTCGAAGCCGGCGTAGTACTCCGTCATGGGGTCCGCGGCAGCGCTATCGGTAGGAGCAGATCGGACACGCTCGATGACCTTGAGCAGCAGATCGATGGCGCGCTCGGGATCCTTCGGCAGCGCATCCGAGGGACGATCGACCGGAAAGCCCGTGCGGTACAATCTGGCCAGCTCCAAGCCAGCCTTCGGATTGCCGAGCGCGAACGCCGCGCGATAGAGGTCGCCGATCTCCTTGGCGCCCGCATCCGGCTTGCCATCAAGGCGTGGACGGAAAGGTATCTTGCCGTCGCGCAGGCGATTGGCGAGGTCGAACATGGCTCCAATGTCACCGCCATCGGCAGCGAGGCGCAGGAACCGCCCGGCTGCCTCAGGTTGTGGTGCAGGCAGGCCGCGCCCAGTGGACATGAGGTCGGCGAGCCGTGCTTGCGACCGCGTATCGCCGGCTTCCGCCGCGCGCGCATACCAGATGATTGCCTCGTTGTCTTCGAGTTTGGCGTGCATCTCGCCAAGCTGGTACATCGCTTCCCAGGAACCGCGGGACGCGGCAATTTCCAGCATTTCAACGGCACGCTTGCGATTGGCCTGTATTCCCAGGCCGCTGCTCCCCGGGATGCCTGTTTTCAGGTAGAGCGCGGTCTCGATGGTGGCCGGTACAAAGCCGGCCTCGGCCGCCTTCGACAGCCTGCGGAAGGCTTCTGTGTCCTTGGTCTCCGCAAGCTGGCTGACAAGTCCGAGGTCTCCGTTCTTCTGCGCCATGCCGAGATTGTAGAGCGCGAGGACGTGGCCGAGATCGGCCCCCTTCTTGAAAAGCTCCAGGGCCTTGCCGCGATTGACGGGGAGACGCGTGCCGCTGCGGTCGCGATACTCGCCATTCTGGTACAGAAGCGCCAGATCGTTGTAGGCGGCGGCGTAGCCGAGGTCTGCCGATTCCTCGTACAAGAGCGAGGCGCGCTCGAGCGCGTCGGTGACACCTAGCTGGCTCGACAGCGAGGCCAAGGCGTAGTAGGCGCGGCCCAGATTGTACTTGTAGCGCGCAACGCGGCTGCGCTCGCTAACCGCACGGGTGCAAAAATCAATGGCTTGTTGGATGTCTCGCACGGCGCGGCTACGCTCGTCGACTCCGCCCGACAGGCCGAGCATGGCCACTTTCTGGATCTCGGTCCCGCCGATGTTCTGCGGTCGATTGGGGTCGAAGGGAGAGGCTGCGCGCAGGTCGCACTGCTGCGCTGGGTCGTTGGGATCGCCGCCGGATGCCGGAGCGTCCCGCAGCAGGGTCGACAACGCACCGGCGCCGCTACTTTGCAGGCGCGATAACCGCTCGATATCATCGGCGAAGTCGCAGGGCGCCAGGTCAATGCGTGCCTGCTCGAGGTCGGTCGCCGAAACGCTGCCCGAAGCAACACCGTAGCGGAGCTGGGCGAGCTTGGCCTTCGACGTCTGGCAACGCGCCTCGAGGTCGTAGCGCGTGTCTCCCTGCCAGAAATAGAACTTGGTGTTCTGCGGGTCGTCGCTGAAGTCCGGCACCTGTTCCTTGCCGAGCTTGCGCGCCTGATCGCGCACGCTGATCTTGACCTTGGCTGCGAGGATATTGATTTCTTGACGTGGAACCTCGAGCTCGCTCAGGAGCACGCGTGTAAATAGAGAGGTGAGATTTTTCTGGTCGTCTTTCTTGCTATCGCCCTTTTTGGCCGACTGTTTTTCGGCCGCTTGCGCTTTCGTATCCTCGGCACGCGCTGGGCTATCGAATGAGACCTGTCCCTTGCTGGCAGCGTAGAGGCGGAAGGCACCCCGTGTGGTCTCGCGTGGAAGCCCCACGCCTGAGGGGGAGAGGGAAGCACCTTTGGTGCCCGAGATGAGATTGCGGCACGCGTCGGCGATGATGACGATCACCTCGGCACGGCGGTCGGCAATAGATTTCTCGATGGCGGCTTCCGACAGCGCGACCTCGGACACCCACTCTTTATATTTACGCTCGCGCTTGTCCTGTGTGTCCAGATCGCGTGCGGCTGCTGCGCCGAGATCCTTTAGGAAGACGGGTTGGCTCTTGGCGTCCGGCAGGAGGAAATAGTTGCCTTTCTCGTCGATGTTGAAGCCGTGGCCCGAGAAGTAGAACAGGACCTCGTCCTTCTCCTTCACGCGGGACAGAAACTTCTGAAAGGCAGCGTTGAACGCCGCCTTGTCGCGTACATCGTCGTCCTTGAGGATATCGGCTACAAAGCCGAGGCCCGGCTTTTCGAGCATCTTCTTGATCTGCTCGGCGTCGTTGGGTGGTGCGGTGAGGCGGTCCAGGCCGCTCGCCTCTTTATAGTTCCCAACGCCGATGATGAGCGCATGCCGGGTTACAGCATCCGCAGTGATCGCCCAGGCAGACAAAATCGCCGTAGTCAGCAGTAGGGTTGCGATGATCCGAACCCGACGCGACAAGAAGCTTTCCCACACCATCGCCCATCCCCAAGCACGTCACTCGATACGGCGCCCCTCCGACACCTTCGGCATGTGGACGTCAATCAGCCTATTGCGGATTTTGTAAGCGCGCGGGCTGCACTGCG
The DNA here is from genome assembly GCA_963840425.1 of uncultured Alphaproteobacteria bacterium. Classification (GTDB taxonomy): domain Bacteria; phylum Pseudomonadota; class Alphaproteobacteria; order Rhizobiales; family Hyphomicrobiaceae; genus CADEFX01. The sequence goes on from CAWIYZ010000006.1 coordinate 107,339, forward strand.
TTTTCGGTCCGTCCGCCCCGCTCGCTCTCGGCGGTGTTGTCCCATCTTGACGGCACTGGCGCGATCTTACCCGCCGTCGCGTCCAGAGTTATCCGCTGCAAGGTGGGACGGCACACCGAGCCCACCTGCGTCTCGGCCCGACGCCACGCGCCAGGGATCTCCTCGAACGTCTCGAGGGCCGCCGGTGTCTTGATGGCGCCAGTCTCGAATTGAGCACCGCCGACGTTTTGCGTCCGCTCCAGTGTGGCACCTCGTGTCGAATCCGCTTTTGCGGCCGTGGAGACCGGGATGGACTTGGCACCGCCGCCGACGAGGTCCGAATAGTTTGCGGACATGCAATCATAGAGCGCGCGGCGGGCTCGGAAGCGGAACTGGAACTGCTTTTCTAGGCCCTGGTTGTCGCTGCCATGCGTGCTGGAGGTCAGGATAAAAAGCTCAACGGGAACAGCATTGATATAGTTGGTCACGAGCCGCTCGTAGCGGCCGTCAGCGCCCACCGTCCACAAGCTCTCGTCGGCACGGTCGCTGTACTCGTAGATGGTGCGGATGAACCGGTCGAAACTGTGACTGACGCCGATGATCTCGGCCACCTCCAGGGCTTTGGCATAGACGTCGCGTGCGGACCCGGAGAAGAGGTCGGTCAGATCACTCATACTGGGGCCCTTGGCCCCTACGCCATCGAAGTACGGATCGAGCCGCGCCTGTGCGTGGCGAAGGAGGCGCACCATCAGCCGGTCTCGCGTCCAAAGCTCGCCGGCAAAGCGCTCGAACTCATACAAGCGGCCTTGTTTGTAAGCGTCCTCGGCAGCCCGCTTGATCTCGCCAGCGGTGACTTGGTTGATGTTGGAGCCCGTGGACACCTTCACGTTGACGCGCTGACCCCGCAGCTCCTGATGCTTATATTCGATGTGGGATAGGAGAAACTTGACGGCGAGATCAACGTTGCGGTCGTCCTCTTGTTGTTTCGCTCGCTTGATCTCAGTGATCTCGTTGCGAACTTGCGTCATGCGCTTGACGTCGGAGAAGGTCACCTTCGGCGCGTCGGCCGGCTTGTCGGACGCCGTGCTCCCGCCCCCGCTGCCATCGCCTTTGGGCCTGCGCTGGACAGGAGCCTTGCCCCCGCCCTGCTGCTGCATGGCCTTGGCCGCCTCGTTCATCAGCAGCAGCCCGGCGCCGATGCCGATGGCTGTGCCGACACCGCGCTTGTTGGCTTGCGCCGGAGCCGGTGTCAGCAGTGCTGACGAGGCAAACGCTGCCGCGCTGACGCCCAGCACCGCGTGCTTCACGCCGAAGGAACGTCCCATGGAATTCCCCCGCCTCGAAATATAGTTAAATGCAGTGTACCGAATGTATTTCAGTCCGCGTATGACAGCAAGTGTCACATCCGCAGCAGACGACAAAATGATTGGAGTGGGCCTAGTTCGCAATCACGACATCGACGGCGACCGCCATCTTCTGGCCGCGCCCGCCGAGCAGCACACCACTGATCGGGCTGATATCATCGTAGTCGCGGCCGTACGCCACGGTGATGTGCTCATCGGTGGGCATGATGCCGTTGGTAGGATCGAAGTCCACCCAGCCCGCTTCCGGCGCCCACACCGAGATCCAGGCATGAGACGCGTCGGCGCCCTGCAGCTTCTCCATGCCGGGCGGCGGTTTGGTCAGGAGATAGCCGCTGACATAGCGGGCGGGCAGGCTGAGGCCGCGCAGGCAAGTTATGGCCAAATGGGCAAAATCCTGGCACACGCCGCGCCGCTCTTTGAGGACGTGCGATACCGGCGTGGAGATGTCGGTCGCGGCGCTATCGAAGGTGAAGTCCGCGTAGATGCGCCGTGTCAGGTCGTGGGCGGCCTGCAGGATGGGGCGATCGGGCGGAAACGAAGGCCGGGCGTACTCTAGCGCCTCGCGCTCCGGCTTGGTGTGGCGGGAGGCGCTGACGAACTCGAGCACGCCGATGTCCAGGCGTCCATCTCCCTGCAGCGCCCGTTCGGCGACGTGCTCCCACGGGGTCGAGAGGGCCAGGATGGGCAGATCCGGTGCTCTGACTTGCACTGTACTGCGGGCGTGGATGACGAGTTCCTTGTGCTCATCGGCGATTTTCAAGATGGCCGAGGAATTGCCGAAACGGTCCTCCAGCTCGAACTGGGAGGCCGGCGCGGGCTCGATAAGAATGTTGTGCCGCAACACGTCCTGCCGTGGCCCGCTGCGCGGCGTCAGGTAGATGACGTGTTGGGACTGCAGCACCGGCTTGCGGTAGGAGTAGGCGGTGCGATGGCTGACGTCGTAGATCATACGCCTATTCCAGAGCGCGCGCGCACCCAGCGGGCATCCTTCTCCAGCAGATCGAAATAGCGCCGGCCAATGGCGTCGGAGAGGTCGGGCAGGACAGTGACCTGCCGGTCGAGCAGCTTACGCAAGTTCGCTCGCACGCCGTCGGTGTCGGCTCGGGGCAGCGTGGCGATGTCCACGACGCGAACCTCGCCCAGCAGCGAGAGCGCCATGCGCTGCTCCTCGCGTCGCCCGCGGCCGGCGTTCGACTGGGGAAGCAGGTCGATATGCCTAGCCAGTGCTTCGAGCTGGAACGCCACACTGCGCGGATTGCTCTCGTCAATCAGCAACAGATCGAGCACCAGCGGCAGCATGGGCGCCAGGCGATAGCGCGAGCGATAGGTGATGAAGCTGTCGGCAAGCTCCAGCACGAACAGCAGCCTCCCCGCCTCGTCCGCTTCCGGCTCGGCCTTGCCAAACATGCCGAGCAGCAGCTCCGACATATTGAAGGCGCGCGACAGGCGCCTTCCCATGTCGAGGAACGACCAGCCGAAGCTGCGGGTCATGTTCTCGTGCGTCAGGCCATGGAAGGCGGCGAGTACGCGCAGGCCGTCTTCGATGAGGCGAAGGGAATCGCCGATGGACATCGGCATTGCGCCCGCGCGCCAACGGCGCCTGGCATAGAAGTCATTGAGCGTGTGCCAGGCTTCGAGCGAGAGGCGATCACGCGTGACGCTGGCGATGCGATGGATGTTGTCGAGCGTGCGCGGCAGGCCATAGTACCAGTCCGCCGACGTCATGAGATTGCGCGCCAGGCGTTCGATCAGAGCTCGGTCGGTTTTTTCCCACTGCGGCGGAACTTCTCCATCGTCCTTGGACAGCAGGATCTCGAGCGCAGTGCGGCTGGCCCGCAGCTCCTGGCGTGGGCCGCTGTCCTCTTCGAGCCGGTTGAGGCACGTGCGCAGCACACGCATGGTCCAGTCTGCGCGCTCGATGTAGCTGCCGAGCCAGAACAGATTGTCGGCGGCCCGGCTCGGCAGGTCGTGCGGCGTCCGCTCGATCTGCGCCGCCTCGATGGTGGGGCGCCACAGGCTCGTGAACGGAGGTTGTGGAGCATCGCTGATAACCCACACGTCGCGAGACTCTCCATCCGGGGCGCTGAGCGCCACGCTGGTATTCGGATCGACCGTCATCGCCAATCCGCCCGGCATGGCCACGAATCCGTTCGGTGTCGACGTAGCGAACAGTCGTAGCGCGTAGGGCTTGGGTACGAGCCCGGCAGGAGTGAGCGAGGGGGTGGTGCCGAAGCCGATCTTCTCTTCGGCCACCAGAGTGGCGCCCCTGAGTTCGATCTCCTCGAGCAGAGTTGCGCGCTCGGTTTCGCTTAGCTTGGCTGGATCCAGCCCAGCCAGGGCGCGTCCAGGCCGCGCAGTGCTCTCGTGCGCAGGCCGCACGACCATGCGATCGAGGTTCGCCAAAACGTGACTGCGCGCATTGGCATCGCCGAGCCACCAGCGTGGACCGTCCGGCATCAGGAGCTCTTCACCCAGCAGCTCGCGAGCAAGACGCGGCAGGTAGGCGCCGATGCCGCGGTTCTCCGCTAGGGCGGACCCCAGGAAATTTGCAACCAGGTCGGGCTCGCGGCGGATCGCCTGCAACAGACCGACGGGACCGGCGAAGCCCGAGGCTTCCAGCTCCAGCGGGTCCGCGACCGCACCAGCGACGCAGCGCACGATCAGGTCGATGGGCATGAGACCGTCGAGCGTCTTCAGGAACACGCGCTCGTCGGCAACGCGCAGGTCTCCGCCTTCCACCAGCATCAGGCCGAGGTAGCGAGCAAGGTAGGCATGGCTGAAGAAATCGTTGTGGCGCGCTCCGGGAGTCAGCAGCGCCATGCTCGGGTCGATGCGATTGGCACGCCGCGCTAGCGCCGCCTGCATCTGCTGAAAGTAGGGCGCCAAACGCAGCGCATTGCAGGCGCTGAAGATGTCGCCGGCGACGTTGGTGTGCACCATGCGATTGGCCAGCGCGTAGCCGATGCCCGCCGGCGTCTCGCTGTGGGTATCTATGACGCGCCAGCCGCCATCCGGCCCGCGGGCAACATCGATGGCAAAGAACTGGATATGTCCTTTGGCCGGCTGCAGGTACTGCAACGGACGCAGATAGGAGGGGTCGCTGAAGACGAGCTGATGGGGAATGGCGCCGTTCGCGAGCAATTGCTGGTCCGCGTAGAGATCGGCGAGAACGGCCTCGAACAAGCGCGCGCGCTGCAGGAGCGTGCGCTCGAGCACGCGCCATTCGGCGGGCGGAATGAGGAGCGGGATCAGGTCCACGCGCCAGGGCTGCGCCGTAGTCGCGGGATCGGAGAACAGGTCGTGCGCGATGCCCGTCTCGCGCACGCGCGTGTTGAGCTGCTCCATGCGCCGGAACCGCGTGTCGGCGTCGAGCGCATTGATGGCCTGGAACAATCTGTGCCAGTGGCCGGTCGATGCATCGGGTGTGCTGGCGAGCTCGTCGAAGCGCCCGCTGTCGGGCCGGTAGCTCGACGTCAGATCGCCCTTTGTCAGAGTTTCGGCTCGAGCGCTCATGCCTATCCTTGGTCACACACGTATTCGCATTGCGCGGCGCGTGTTTCGATGCGCGGCTCGGAAATCTCTTCCTGAACTCGTGGTCTTGCCGCTGACTAGGGTAACCGTCGCGTTGGCGTGGATCGAAGGATAAAGGTTGCGCCTGCGCCACACTATTGTGTGAAGGGGCATCGGGTTAACTCTTCGCCCGCAAATCGAGGGTCATCGGGAAGTCGGGGTGAGCCGCTGTGGCTTTTGTCGCTGAGGCGCCCGGTGTGTGGCCCATTGTTTCGAAACGAGCGGTGCGTCGGGCTTCGGCCTCCAGGGCGTTCACCGGCCGCTCAGCATAGCTGCGACCGGCAGGATGCGTCGCGTGGTAGCGGCAACCGCCGATGGAGTGGCCTGTCCAGGTGTCGAAGATGTCGAAAGTCAGGGGCACGTGCGGACCGATCGTCGGATGGAAGCCGTGCGTTGGCCGGAAGGTGCGGAAGCGTACTCCGGCGATCGCTTCGCCCAAGGTGGCCGTGTTGGTGAGCGGCAGGGTGTAGCCGTTACAGGCGACCGTGAAGCGATCGCCGGTGGCGCCAGCGACTTTGACCTGCAACCGTTCGAGCGACGAATCGACGGTGCGTGCGGTGCTCTCGCTGTCGCTCTGCTCGCCGAGGACAAGCCATGGTTCGAGGGCATGGCGTAACTCCAGCTCGATGCCGGCATGTTGAACGCGGCCAATCACCGGACAACGGAAGGCGAGATGAGGTGCGAACCATTCGGATTGCATGGGGAGGTCGGCGCTCCTCAGGTCGGCAACAACGTTTTCCAGGTCGGCCCACAGGAAGTGCGGCAGCATGAAGCGATCGTGCAGCGCCGTGCCCCAGCGCACCAGCGGTTGCCGGTAAGGATGGTCCCAGAACCAGGCGACGAGCGCGCGGATAAGCAACTGTTGGGCGAGGCTCATGCGCGGATGCGGCGGCATCTCGAAGGCACGGAACTCCACGAGCCCCAGGCGGCCCATGGGACCGTCCGGCGAGTAGAGCTTGTCGATGCAGATTTCAGCCCGATGCGTGTTGCCGGTCACGTCCACGAGCAGGTTGCGCAGCAGGCGATCGATCAGCCACGGCGAGACAACTTGTCCGGCCTCGGGGATTCGCCGCAAAGCAATTTCCAGCTCGTAGAGGGAATTGTGACGCGCCTCGTCTATGCGCGGGGCCTGGCTGGTGGGACCAACAAAGAGCCCCGAGAACAGGTAGGACAGCGATGGATGGTTCTGCCAATACCTGATGATGCTCGCGAGCAGATCGGGACGCCGCAGCAGTGGACTGTCCGCCGGCGTAGTTCCGCCGAGGACGACGTGGTTGCCGCCGCCGGTGCCGGTCTGTCGTCCGTCGATCATGAACTTCTCGGCCGTGAGCCCTATCTGATGTGCTTCGTCATAGATGGCCGTGGTGATCTCAATTGAGTTCCGCCACGACGCTGCCGGATGCACGTTGACCTCGATGACACCCGGGTCCGGTGTCACCTTGATGAAGGCGACGCGCGGGTCGAACGGCGGCTCGTAGCCTTCGAGGCGAATGGGCTGGCCGGTGTCGGTGGCGGCTTTCTCGATGGCGGCAAGAAGCGCGGCGTAGTCCTCGCCATCGGCAAGCGGCGGCAGGAACACATGCAGGTGCCCGTCGCGCACCTCGAGCGCCAGTGCGGTGCGGACTGGAGCCGACGGATCGATTGGCTGCGCGGGACCAACTTGTGGGTTATGCGTGGAACAGTCGCGCTCCTCGGTAGACAGCAAGCTTTGTCGCGGGGCGAAGGGATCGAGTGGCAGCACGTGCGGATAGTCGATGTAGTCGATCTCTTGTAGACCAGTCAGGGGCAGGCGCAGGCCGACCGGCGAGGCGCCTGGAATGAGAAACAGGTTGCCGCGGCGGAAAGCCCAGCGCTCCGTTGTCCAGCGCCGCTCTTCGCCGAGCGTGTGTGAGACGAGGAGTGGCAGCACGTAGCCAACCGGCCGATCCAAGCCGCGCTCAAAGGTGCGCATCAGGCGGTCGCGCTCGGCAGGCTCGGCGAGCTGCGCGTCTTCAAGCTTGATACCGAGCGGCAACTTCTGCTCGATCAGCATGGCGTGCGCTGGGTCTTCGTAAGCGGGGATGGCGCTGTTGCCGGCCAACCCAAGATGGTGACAGAGGGCGGCGGCGAAGCTGAGCGCAGCGCTCGTGGCCGCAGGTCGCGTTGCTTCGCCTGCGATCAGGTCATCGGCGCGCCACAGCGGTTGTCCGTCCTTGCGCCAGTAGAGCGCATAGGCCCAGCGCGCCACCTGCTCGCCCGGATACCACTTGCCGAGACCGTGATGCAGCATGCCGCCCTTGGCGAAGCGTTGACGCAGCCGGTGCGCTAGTTTGTCGGCATAGATATGTTTGGTGGATCCGAGCGCGGCAATGTTCCATTCGGGGGCCATCGAATCTTCGGCGGCGACGAACGTGGGCTCGCCGCCCATGGTGAGGCGCACGTCACCGACCGACAGTCGCTCTTCCACGCGATCGCCGGCGGAGAGGATCGCCTGCCACTGTGCGTCGCTGTAGGGCTTGGAGGTGCGCGGCGTTTCGCGCATGCGCGCAACTTGCATCGAGAAAGAGAAGTCTACGCGTGCCGGCTCATGTGTGCCGGTGATGGGGGCTGCGGTGAGCGGGCTCGGCGTAGCGGCAAGCGGAATGTGACCTTCGCCCGCAAACAGGCCGGAAGTCGGGTCGAGGCCGATCCAGCCGGCGCCGGGAATGTAGACCTCGGCCCAGGCGTGCAGGTCGGCAGTGTCACTCTGCGCAGCGGTGCCGGAGCCTGCTTGATCGGGTGTGAGCTGGATCAGGTAGCCGGAGACGAAGCGCGCGGCGAAGCCGAGGCGGCGGAGAATTTGTACGAGCAGCCAGCCAGTGTCGCGGCAGGAGCCCGATTGGGTTTGCAGCGTTTCTTCCGCCGTCTGGAAACCTGCTTCCATGCGCGTTCGATAGTCGATGTGCCGGCTGAGTGAGACGTTGAGATCGGAGATAAATTGAACCGTAGAGCGCGGCGAGCGATCGATCCCGGCCAGGTAGCGATCCAGCAGCGGCTCGGAGGGAGGTTGGTCGAGATAAGGTCGCAGGTCGCTGGCCAGCGCAGGCTCGTAGGTTAGGGGAAAGCGCTCCGCTCCCTCCTCGACAAAGAAGTCGAATGGGTTGATCGGCGACATCTCCGCGATCAGATCGACCGTGACAGCAAACTCGGTGGACTTTTCGGCAAGCACAATGCGGGCAAGAAAGTTGCCGAACGGGTCTTGCTGCCAACTGATGTAATGGGTCGGTGTGACGTGCAGCGCATAGGCGGAAATCGGCGCACGGCAGTGGGGGGCAGGACGCAGGCGAACGAAGTGAGGTCCGAGCGTGACTGGACGCTCGAAGCGATACTGAGTGCGGTGCGTCAGCGCGACCTGGACAGGCATGAGCCACTCGGGCGGCATCGGTAGCCGTCCGGTGAAATGACCGCAGGATCCGTCCTAGCGCAAGCGCCGTAAGGGCTGGGTTCCCTCCGCGTCTGCCTGATTATTCGGCACGCGTACCCGGCTTAGGCTTCCGCGATGACTTTGCGCACGACATGCGAGCGGTTGGTGGTGTGGGGGCGTACCTCCTTGACCCAGCGACCCTTCTCGCCGGCTTCCGCCCACTCTTTGCTGAGCAGAACGGCCGGGCTCTCGATCTCGTACACGGCCACGTAGCGCGCCAAGCCTTCGCCCTTGAGCTCGCGCTTTTCTCCACTCAAGACGAACGCTGCGGGTTCGGTCTTGAAACGCGTGGCGGCCAGGACGCCCGGCACGCCCTTCAGGTATGGCAGGTGCTCGGTATCGTAGACTTCGTTGAAGAGTGCCTCCTTCTCCGGCGCCACATCCATGCTGACGATGAACACGTATTTCGTTTTGATCGGCATTGTCGCTCTCCAGTTTCCTGCCTGCTCAGAGGTGACGATTTTTCAGGCCGTTTATCGACGCGCAGTCTTCGCCTGAAGACATGCACCCCAATTCTACGAGCTATGCCACTTCGGCGCTCGCCGAATACCTTATGCCGTTGACCGTCCCGGCGACAGATGCAACGTTTCCAACGTGGCAATGCCAAGAGGACATAATGGCAAGCACCTGGAAGGAAACGTCGCTCGACATTGCGGGCGTGAAGCTGCACCTCGCCCGCACCGGTAAAGGCGAGCCCATACTGATCCTGCATCACGACACTGGCACGCTGCCGACACTGCCTTTCTATGAAGCGCTGGCGGCGCGCTTTGATGTCCTGGTCCCACATCATCCGGGATACGGAAAATCACAGCGGCCAAACTGGTTGCGCTCGGTGCGTGATATCGCGGCGATGTATCAGAACGTTCTGGCGAAGCTCGACATCGAGCAGTGCGTGCTCGTGGGCCTTGGCTTCGGCGGCTGGATTGCGGCTGAGATGGCGACACAGGCGCCGCGCGCAGTCAGCAAGCTCGTGCTCGTTGGCGCCATGGGCATCAAGCCGCCGGAAGGCGACATCCTTGACGAGGCGATCGTCAGCTACATCGACTATGCGCGCGCCGGCTTCCACGATCAAAAGGTGTTCGACGCCGTGTACGGGGCCGAGCCCGACACCGATCAGCTCGAGCAGTGGGACATCTGCCGTGAGATGAACTTCCGCATCGCCTGGAAGCCGTACAAGTACAGCCAGACGTTGCCGCATCTGCTGGGCGGTGTGCGGGCACCTGCACTTGTAGTGTGGGGCGACAACGACAAGGTCGTGCCGAGGAGTGCGGGCGAGGTCTACAAGGCCAAGCTGCCGCAGGCCAAGCTCGAGATCGTCAAGAATTGCGGCCATTGCGTCGACATGGAGAAGCCGGACGAACTCGCCAAACTCGTCACAAGTTTTATCGGCGGCTGAGCGAAGAGGACCCCCAGATGCACCTGATGTATTTCACCGAGCAGCCGATGTCGGCCTACGACGCGAAGGAGGGCTTGAAGTACGGCGCGACCGCGCTCACGTTCTCCAACAAGCATTTCGACCCGGTCGCCGGCAGCCGGCTCTACAACGAATATCTCGAGCAGTACGTCTACGCCGAGGAGATGGGCGTGGACGGCATCATGCTGAACGAGCACCACAACGCGCCGTTCTGCATGCAGGCCAAGGCCAACATCTTCGCAGCCATCCTCGCGGCCGCTACCAAACGCGTGAAGATCGTCATGCTCGGCAATCCGTTGCCGCTGGCCGAGAATCCGATCCGGCTTGCCGAGGAGCTGGCCATGATCGACATGGTCTCCAAGGGCCGGCTGGTCTCCGGCTTCGTGCGCGGCGGTGGACAGGAGCAGCTTGCGACCGGCGTCAATCCCGCCTTCAACCGCGAGCGCTTCGAGGAAGCGCACGATCTGATCGTGAAGACCTGGACCGTGCCTGGCCCATTCCGCTGGGAAGGCGCGCACTACCAGCACCGCGTCGTCAATCCGTGGGCGCTGCCGTTGCAGAAACCATATCCACGCGTGTGGATCCCGGGCGTCATCAGCAAGGAGACGATCATCTGGGCGGCGAAGCAGCGCTATCCCTACATCGCGCTCAACACCTCCATCCCGCAGACCAAGCAGATCTGGGAGCTTTACGACAAGACCGCGGCCGAGGTGGGCTACAAGTCCGGCCCGGAGAACCGCGGCTATCTCGCGCGCATCCACGTGGCCGAGACCGAGGAAAAGGCGATCCAGAACGCCAAGCAGTTCATGTGGATGCAGGGCGAGTTCACCGGCCTTGCCCATCCGGTCTGGGCCAACCCGTCAGGGTATTTCTCGCCCAGCGGACGGCGCAATTTCGTCGAGTTCGCGGTTGGCCGCGCCAAGAATCCGCGCGGCAACCCGACGTTCGAGGAGCAGCGCGACGACGGCATGATCATGTGCGGCACGCCCAAGCAGGTTCTGCCGCGTATTCGCCATCTGCTGGAAGAAACGCGGCCGGGGATTCTGGCGGTCTGGGGCAACGACGGCAATGTCTCGCCTCAGGACTCCAAGACCTGCATTCGCCTGCTCGGCCAGGAGGTGTTTCCACAGGTGCGCGAGTGGGCAAAGGAGCTGGGTCTCAACAGCCCGTTCGAGACCAATGCGCCGGTGAGCATTAAGTATTCGACGGATTTGGAGCCGGCGAAGGCAAAGGTGCCGGCTTAGGCAACTCTTTGGGTTGCCCGAGGGACGGGCAGTTGCTGTCCCGGCCCACTTCCGCTCCGTCTCCTCGCGGCGGGGCGGGGCGCTTTCGCGCGTGTCCATCACGGCAAGCGAAGGGACCTCCGAAACCTACCTCGCGTCGATCTTCACGCCCGGAAGCTGGATGCTGACCTTGTTGCGCTGGCTGTCGTAGTAGAGGTAGCCGAGGACAAGCACGGCCGCGGCCAGCAGCAGGATGATGACGTTCTTGGAGTCCTTCATGTCGCCGGCCGTCCCTCGCTGATGCTGCCCCCGCGCGTAGAATGCGCTCAGTCCGTTTCGATGGGGAGAGACGTATCCTTTGCCCACTCGCCCATGGAGCCGTCGTAGAGCGTGAGATTGTCGTAGCCAAGCTGATGCAGCAGGAAAAGATCGATCGTTGCGGAGATGCCGCCGCCGCAATAGCAGACGACGCGCTTGTCCTTGGTAACACCTTGCGCTTCGAGCTTGGTCTTGGCGTCGGCAAGCGTGGTGAAGCCCTTGCTTTGCGCATCGACCAAGGTCGCGGCCGACACATTGACGCTGCCAGGGACGCGGCCGGGCCGACCGTAGCGGCTGGGCTCGAGGCCCTTGTGGAACTGCGGTCCGAGCGCGTTCACGGTCACTGTGTCGGCACGCCCGATCGCCTGCCGCACTTCGCTCTTGCCGACGAATAGACCGGCGCGAGGTTTTGCTTTGAAGACCGCCGGCGGATAGCCCTTGGCTGGGCCGCTCTCGGTCGGGCGACCCTCGGCCTTCCACTTGTCGAACCCGCCGTCGAGAACGGTGGCGTCGAAGCCCAGCGATTTGAGCATCCACCAGAACCGCGTCGACCACATCATGCTGCCGATGCTGTAGAGCACGACGCGCACGCCCTCGCCGATGCCGTGGCGCGCGAATGCCGCCTCCAGGTGGGCGACCGACGGCAGCATGAAGCGCAGCCTCGTGCTCTGGTCGGAGAACTCGCCCTGCAGGTCGAGGAAATCGGCGCCGGGAATGTGCGCTTCCTCGAAGGTGCGCCGGCCGGGCACGGCAATGTAGGGATCCTCGCTGCCGGGTGGGGTCGGCTCCAGGTAGGTGGTGCAGTCGTAGATGCGCAAGTTCGGCTGGCCGAGTTGGCCGCGAGCTGCTCGGTCGTGATCAGAGCCTGTGGTTCGCGCATGGCGTCTCTCCTTTCAGCGCTCGACCGTGCGGCGCTCGATCTCCAGCATGTGCTCGAGGCCAATCGTCTCGTGCACGATTCTCTCTTCGCTTTTGTTGCCGCTGGCGCCCAGCAGGGGATCGGGCTCGTTTGCGGCCAGTGCCGCGTAGCATTGGCGCAGGGCTTTATGCGCGGCCATCAGCGGCGTCGACGCGTCGATGAGCAGCCGGTAGCCGAGCCCGTGCAGATCGGCGGGCGAGAGCCCGGTCGCCGCACGTGCATCGCCCGAGGCGAGCAGCACCATGGGATGGTCGACGCGCTGGCCGATGGTCGCCACCTGGTCCGGGGTTTTAGCCAGCACCAGCAGCATGTCGGCGCCGGCCTGCTTGTAGGCCTCCGCGCGGCTGAGCGCCTCGTCGAGCCCATGCATGCGCGCCGCGTTCGTGCGGGCGATGATGAGAAAGTCACGCGAGCGGCGCGCCGCCAGCGCCTCCTTGATCTTGGCCACCATCAGCTCGGCCGAAACGATATGCTCGATGCCGATGTGATGGTGTGCCCGCTTGGGCAGAATCTGATCCTCGATCTCGATCGCCGAGAAGCCCGCGGCCTCGCTCATGCCGATGGTGCGGTGCATGTGCATGGGGTCGCCCCAGCCGCAGGCACCATCGAGAATGAGTGGCAGCGAGCACACTGAGCGAATGTCGAGCCCGGCCTGACACATCTCCGTCAGGTTCAGGTTGGCCTCGGTCACGCACTTGAGATAGCCCATCGAGCCGCCGCCGAGGTACAGCGCCTTGAAGCCCGCGGCCTCGGCGAGCTTTGCCGTCATCGGATTGAAGACCAGCGGCACCGGAACCGGCTGCGGCCCCGCGATCAGATCGCGCAGCGTGCTCATGTATGCTCGTTCCCCTGCCTATTGCGCCGTGAGGCCGCCGTCCACCACCATCCCCGAGCCGGTCATGAAGCCGGCATCGTCCGATGCCAGAAACACGATGCCGCGGGCAATGTCGCCGGGCACGCCGAGGCGCCCGATCGGATGCTGCTTGAGCGCCGTGCTGCGCGCGGTTTCCACGTCGTTGCTGCCCAACTGGTTGGCGCGCGCAGCGAACGTCTGCGCCCCCATGTCGGTCTCGATCACGCCTGGATGGATGGAGTTGACGCGGATGCGGTAGCCCTTGCGGGCGAAGGCCAGCGCCGTGGACTTGGTGAAGAGCGTCACGCCGCCCTTGGTCATGGAATAGAGCGGGTCAAGCTGCGAGCCGACCAGGCCCGCGATCGAGGCCAGGTTGACGATGGCGCTGCCGTGCTTGCTTTTCTTGGCACTCTCGCGCAGCGCCGGTGCGCAGAGCTTCGTGCCCAGGAACACGCCGGTCATGTTGATGGCGACGAGCTTGTTCCAGTCATCGAGCGTTGCCTCCTCGAAGTCGCGGCCCAGGAACATGCCGGCGTTGTTGACCAGGATGTCGAGATCGCCGAGCTGCTTGGTGGTGGCCGTGACGGCGGCGTTCCAGCTGGTTTCGCTGGTAACATCGAGCGGCAGGTAAAGCGCCTTGCCGCCGGCGCTCGAGATTTCCTCGGCGGTCTGACGGGCGCGATCCTGCAGGATGTCGGCGACGACGACCTTGGCGCCGGCCTCCGCCATCAGTTTTGCCGTCTCCGCGCCGATGCCGCGCGCCGCGCCGGAGATGAGGGCGACCTTGCCGTCCAGTCTGTTCACTTGGAACTCCTCCACGTTGTTCTGGCATGCGCAAACTAGAGCACGCTTGCGCAGTATGCTCCAGGCTTCGTTGCAATCTCAGGCGACCGCGTCCTGCAAGACCATGGCAGCACCCTTCTCACCGATCATGATGCTCGGCGCGTTGGTATTGCCGGCGACCACGCGCGGCATGATGGAGGCATCCATGATCCTCAAGGCCGCAACGCCGTGCACCCTCAGCCGCGCGTCCACGACCGCCTCTTTGTCGGTTCCCATGCGGCAGGTCCCTACCGGATGCAGGTTGGCGACGCCGCGCTGCCGCAGGTCCTCCGTCAGATCTTGGTCGCTCGTCACGCTGGGACCGGGCAGAATCTCGTCCACGACATAGGGCCGCAAGGCCGGCTGCTCTGCGATCCGGCGGGCGATGCGTATGCCCGACAGCATGGCCTCGATGTCGTAGGCTGTGGCCAGGAAATTGAAGCGAATCTCGGGCGCCGCCAGCGGGTCGGGGCTCTTCAGCCGCACGCTCCCGCGGCCCTCGGGTTTCAGGTGCACGGGGCTCAGCGAGAAGCCGGGGAACGGATGCGGCCTTACCCCCGTGCGGTCGCGCGAGAGAATGCTCCAGATGAACATGTTGAACTGGATGTCGGGCTGCTCCAGGCGCGGGTCGCTGCGCACGAACGCTCCGGCATACAGGCCGTTATTGGAAAGCGGGCCCTTGCGCCCGAACGCGTAGGCGAATGCGGCCTTCACCTGCCGCGGCAGGCTTGCGTGCAGGTCGTTGAGGGTGATGGGCTTGGAGCAGCGGTACGAGCAATAGGTGTTGAAATGATCGTGCAGATTGGCGCCGACGCCGGGCAACTCGCGTTGGACGGGAATGCCCATCTGGCGCAGCAGATCGCCGGGTCCGATGCCTGAAAGCTGCAGGAGTTGCGGCGAGCCGTAGACGCCGCCGCTGACGATCACCTCGCCGCGCGCCCGCGCCTGTCTGAGGCCGCCGGGCGTCCGGTACTCGACGCCGACGGCGCGCCCGCCCTCGATCAGGATGCGCGTCGCATGCGCTTTTGTGACGATTTCCAGATTGCGGCGGTTGCGCGCCGGACGGAGGTAGCCCTTGGCTGTGCTCCAGCGCCGGCCGTCCCGCACGGTTGTCTGATAGTAGCCGGCGCCTTCCTGCTTGGCGCCGTTGAAGTCGGGATTGCGCGGAATGCCTGCCTGCACGCACGCCTCGACGACGGCTTGCGCCAGCTCGTTGGGGCTCTTGGGATCGGACACATGCAGCGGACCGCCGACGCCGTGAAACGCATCCGCTCCACGCTCTTGATCCTCGGCTTTCTTGAAGTATGGGAGCACGTCGCTCCAGCCCCAGCCCTCGCAGCCGCGCTGGCGCCAATCGTCGTAATCGGCCGGCGTTCCGCGCATGTAGATCATGCCGTTGAGCGAGCTGGTGCCGCCCAGCATTTTTCCACGCGGCTGATAGGACGTTCGGTTGTTGAGCTGCGGTACCGGTTCGCTCTCGAACATCCAGTTGACCGAGGGGTTGGTGTAGAGCTTGTGGTAGCCGAGCGGCACGTGGATCCACGGATTGCGATCGCGCACGCCGGCTTCGAGCAGCAGCACGCGATGGCGCCCGGATTCGCTCAGGCGTGCCGCCACTGCACACCCGGCCGATCCGGCGCCGGTCACGATGTAGTCGTAGGCGTCTGCCCCTTGCTCCACTCGCGTTTCCCCCGTCTCTTCTCGTTTAGTTGACTCTATATTTTGCAATCATGCCGGGGTCGAGTTCCAGCCCGAAGCCCGGACCATCCGCGACTTTCATGATGCCATCGCGGATGGCCGGACGGTTCGCCCACATCGTTTGCCAGACTGGATCACGATCCGGATCGGCGAAGCATTCGATGTACGTCCCGTGGGGGATGGCCGTGATGAGGTGCTGCGAGACCTGCAACTCCTCGTGATGCGCCATCTCGACGCCAGCGGCAGCGCAGAGTGCGGCTGCGCGCCGCCAGTCGGTTACGCCGCCGCCTTCGGAGACATCATAATTGACGAGATCGACGGCCTGGGCATCGAGCAGGCGGCGTACTCCGTGCAGCGTGATCTCGCATTGGCCGGCGTTGATGGGAATGCGGGTGGCACGGCGCACGCGGGCCATCTGTGCCGTGTCATCATACCAGTGGCAGGGCTCCTCGAACCAGAGGATGTTGTGAGGCTCCACGAGATGGGCGAAGCGGATAGCGTCCTGCGCGGTCCAGCCGCGGTTCGCATCGACCGCGAGCACGAAATCGGGGCCTGCAGCCTTGCGGGCCGCCTCGACCCGGCGCGCATCCTCCTCCGGCGACAGGCCGCCAACCTTGAACTTGCAGCCGGCCATGCCAGCGCGGCGATACTGCTCCATTTCGCGGCCGATGTCGGCCAGCGTCTTGCCTTCCATGTAGTAGCCGCCGATCGAGATGATGGGCACGCTGTCGCGATAGCCGCCGAGCAATTCTCGCACGCTGCGGCCGGTGGCCTTACCGATCACGTCCCAGACAGCGCAGTCGACGCACGCGATGGCCTCGAGTAGCGTCTTGCGGTCACGGTTGGGGATGGTAAGCGCGAACATATCCTCCCAGATGCGCTCGGTCTCGAAGATGGAGAGCCCTTTGACGACGGGCGCCAGCTCATCCTCGATGATGCGCACGATGGCCAGCCCGTGCTCCCGGTTATCGCCGTTGTAGATCACGCTCATGAGGCCACCTTCGGTGCGCAAGCGCGTGACGACGGTGGAGCGCTTGAGCACGGCATATGTGCTACCGCCGAAGTTCTTCTTGAGCGGAATGTCGATGGCGATGGCTTCTATGTCGGCGATACGCATGGAAGAGGGTCCTTAGGGCGAGGCCGCCAGCATACTCAATCCGCGCGGCCGGGCTATGGGCAGCGCGGT
Organism: uncultured Alphaproteobacteria bacterium; assembly: GCA_963840425.1. Lineage (GTDB taxonomy): Bacteria > Pseudomonadota > Alphaproteobacteria > Rhizobiales > Hyphomicrobiaceae > CADEFX01. Next base: position 124,127 of record CAWIYZ010000006.1, read on the forward strand.
ATGATCTCGACCGCCAAGAAATCGATCTGGTCCGTCATCATGATTATCAGCTAGGATCGAGCATGGTGGAAATGTCGAACTGGAGAGATAGATGTTGAAGTTCTATTATAACGGCTCGCCCAATCCGACGAAGGTGGCGCTGTTCCTAGAGGAAGCGGGCCTGCCTTACGAACCGGTTGCGGTAGATACGCGCAAGGGCGATCAGTTCAATTCCGCGTTCCTCGCCGTCAATCCGAACGGCAAGGTGCCGGCGATTGATGATGGCGGAACGATCGTGTTCGATAGCAACGCCATTCTGCTCTACCTCGCCGAGAAAACGGGCAAGTTCCTTCCCCCCGCAGCATCGCGCGGCGAGCTGCTGTCCTGGCTGATGTTCGTGGCGACAGGCGTCGGTCCGTTCTCGGGCCAGGCGGTACATTTCAGGCATTTTTCGCCCGAGAAGATCGCCTATGCGCACAACCGCTATCAGTACGAGGCTGAGCGTCACTACGGCATTCTCAACGAGCGCCTCGCCAAGAACCGCTACATGGTCGCCAACACCTACACGATCGTCGACATGGACGTGTGGGGGTGGGCGCGGATGATCCCGTTCGTTCTCGGCGAGGAGGCGTGGGCCAAGTTCCCCAACGTCAAGCGTCTGGTTGACGAGGTGAGCGCACGTCCGGCCGCGGCTCGTGCCGTCGCGCTCAAGGACAAGCACAAGTTCAAGACCGAGATGGACGACGAGGCCCGCGCCGTCATGTTCAAGCACCTCGCCAGAAAGGTCGCCTGATACCACTGAGATCGGCGCCACCGTGGCGGAGGGCACTGTCCCTACCGTCGCGGTGTGCACGATGCTGCCTGATAAACGGCGCGCAACGCCGCATGCGGCGCATGAGGAACCCCCAAGGAGAACAACAAATGGCCCTCGAGAGGCATTGTATCGCCGCGGTCGCGGCGGTGGTTATTCCGCTGTCGTTCGCCCACGCGGAGGTTTCGGAGCTCAAAGTCACCAAGCAACCCGGTGCGCTTTTTGCTCCGACCATTCTCATGGAGCAGCACAAGCTCATCGAAAAACACGCAGCGGCGCTCGGGCTGGGCAACGATTTCAAAGTGGACTGGCTGACGCTGTCGAGCGGTGGGGCGGCAACCGACGGACTGCTGTCCGGCAGCGTCGACATCGTCACCAGCGGCACCACCAACATGCTGCTGCTGTGGGGTAAGACGAACGGCGACGTGAAGACCATAGCGGGCGTTTCGGGCTTGCCGTTCAAGCTCGTCACCCGCAACCCCAATATCAAGACGATCAAGGACTACACGCCGGCCGATCGCATAGCGCTGCCGACCGTGCGCGTCTCGATCCAGGCCATGACGCTCGGCATTGCGCTGCAGAAGACCTATGGGGACGACAAGGCGAATGAGAAGCTGCTCGCCAATCAGGTGCAGATGGGCCATCCCGACGCCACCGCGGCCATGCTGAACCCGGTCCACGAGGTGACGAGCCACTTCTCCGCGTCGCCCTTCCAGGAGATGTTGCTGAGTCGGCCCGGCTATCACGCCGTGCTGGAGTCGCGCGACGCTTTGGGTGGTGGCGCGCACATTGCCGTCGCGTTCACCACCACGAAGTTCTACGAGGCCAATCCGAAGGTGATGCGCGCGTATGTTGCTGCGGTGGACGAAGCCACGGCCATGGTGCGCAGCAATCCGCAGGCGGCGGCAGCAACGTATCTTTCGGTGACGAAGGAGAAGCTGTCGCCGGAAGACCTCGCGAAGATCTTCACGCAAACCGACGCCATCTATCAGGCCGCGCCTGTACGCACGATGGTCTATGCCACCTACATGTACAAGGCGGGCTTCATCAAGCTGGAGCCCAAGAGCTGGAAAGACTATTTCTTCCCGATGATTCACGATCGCGAAGGAAGCTGAGCCACGGGAGAAGGTCGGAGCGCCCCACGAAAAAATGCTAACCCCTCGCCCGGAACGCTGGCGCGTTCCGACCTCTCCCGTCGCGTCGAAGACGCGCCTTCGGCACGACGGGAAAGGTGAAGCAGGGTCCGCATGATTGGAGTGCGCTCTAGCAACGAGACCAAAGCTGCGATCGCAGCGGACCTGCGCCTATTACCGAGCCCCTCCTTCACGCCCGCGATGCGCCTTGCCCGTCTCGTAGATCTCCGGGTTGACCACGTGCACCGGCCGCTTGCCGAGCGACACGTCGACGATCGATTGCAGTCCCGTGGCCGCGACCTCGTGGAAGCACTCATCGGTCCAGCACAGGGCGTGCGGGGTGAGAATGACGTTGTCCATGCCGAGCAGCGGATTGTCCGGCTCGATCGGTTCGTTGTACGTCACGTCGAGACCGGCGCCCATGATGCGACCCGCTTTCAGCGTCTCGATCAGCGCACGCTCATCGACGATCGGCCCGCGTCCGACGTTTAGGAAGTAGGCCGTCGGCTGCATGAGCGCGAGCGCCTTGGCGTCTATCAAGTGCCGCGTCGCATCATTCAACAAGCAGCAAACAACAATGTAGTCCGACTCTTTCATCACGGTGTCGAGCGGAACGATCTCGGCCCCGAGCGCAGCCACACGCTGTGCATCGGCATAAGGATCCGCCGCGATCATGCGGGCAAAGAACGGGCGCGCCAGTTTCAGGATCTCCTGGCCAACGCCGCCCGCGCCGACGAGGCCCAGCGTACGCGTAGTCAGCCCCTGGCCCATGAAGTCGACGCGGTCGTTCCAGCGGTTCTTCTGCACCAGCTCGTGCTTCCTGAACAGCCGGCCGGCCAGCGCGAAGATCAGAGTCAGCGTCGCCACCGCTACCGGCCGTCGCACCGCCACCGGCGTATTCGTCACCGCCACGCCCTTGGCCGTTGCCGCCGCTAGGTCCACATTGTCGAAGCCGACGCCATGCCGCGCGTGTACTTTCAGCCGGCAATCGGCGCGCGCCAGGCTCGCCCGGCTGAGACGCGGCATGCCAACATAAAGCCCGTCGTAGCGCGCAGCCACATCGGGCGTGATCTCCGTTAGCTCCTCGGAGAGCCATTCCCATGTGATCGCGCCGTTTCCCTTGAGCACCTCGAATGCGCGCTGGCCGAAGCACGGCCCGCCGCGCGCATCGAGCAGATCGCGCGTGACGCCGACGTGGAATGCCATCACTTGCTCCCCACCGACTGAATGATGCCGCGCACGCCCTCCATGAGAATGCCGTGGTCGGTGCCGACGCCCAGCATGTTGAAGCCGAGCCGCTTGAACTGGCGCGCGGAGGCGGCATCGGCGGCCATGAAGCCCAGGCCCTTCTTGTGCTTGCGCGCCGCCCCCGCGATACGCTTCAGCGCATCGGTGAAGCGCGGATTGTCGAACTGACCCGGAATACCGAGGAAGTTGGTCAGATCAAAGTGCCCGACCCACAGCACATCGATGCCGTCGACGGCGGCAATCCCCTCGACCTGCTCCAGGCCACGCTCGGTCTCGATCAGCGCAATCACCAAGGTGCGCGCGTCCGCTGCCCGCATCTTCGGCGCCGGGTCGCCCGGCTGGTAGTCGTCATGGGGGAAACCGAACGCGGCCCCACGCCGACCGCGCGGCGGATAGTGCGTCGCCTCGACGATGGCGCGCGCCTGCTCCACGCTCTCGACCATGGGGATCATCACGCCGTGGCAGCCGATGTCGAGCGCGCGGGCCAGGAAGTGGTACTCGGCGCGCGGCACCCGCACGAGCGGCGTGATGCCGACACCGCGGCAGAGCGCAACCTGCGTCTTGACCGTCTCCAGGCTGATGCCCGTATGCTCCATGTCGTAGAGCACGAACTCGGCGCCGGCATTGGCCAGGAGCTGCGGTACGCCCGGCGAGAAAAACTCGAACATGAGGGCGCCGGATACCTGCTCGCCCGCCAATACCCTCTGTCTCAGCGTCTTCTTCGCCACGTTGCTTGTCTCCTCACCGATGTTGCTTTTTGGGATTTGCCCTGTGTCGTCTAGGCGAGCCTAGAGCGCGATCGCCTCACATGGAAGCACTGCCGCTTCCATGTGAGGCTTGAATCGCACTCTAAACTCTAAGTGTAGAGCAGGATTCACGCTTCGGCCGAGGCGTCTCGATTGCGGGAAATGATTCAATCCGAAGCGATCCTGCTCCAGCGCAAGCGGGGCGGAATGCGGAGATGGAATGCGAGGGTGGGATGTGGTGACGGCAGAGGGATTTCATCCGAAACAGCCTTTCTCAAGTCTAGCAGAGCGGGTCCACGGCCTTTGCTGCATCAGCAGCTTCAATGCGTTGTGTACTGAAGTCTTGCCACTGACCGCGCAACGGCACCTTCCGACCGGTGACTTCCACAATGTGATCGCCGTGCGCCACGGCCTGCGGTAGTGTGCATCGCCTTTCCGGAAAGCGGCGCGCAGCGAGCCTCCGCTCGCGAGCAACGGACGCCGCACAGACCGGAGCAACCGGACGCATGTCGCAGTAGCAAAAAGGGAGGACGACTATGACGTCTCACGTCGCGCGGCGCCGTTTCCTGACACTTGCAGGTTCCGCTGTTGCCTCGCCGGCCGTGGTGCGCCTGGCCCATGCGCAGGCCCCAGAGGTCACCCTCAAGCTCCATCACATGCTGCCGGCCGTCGCACCCGGCCACCGCGCCTTTCTCGCCCCGTGGGCGGAGAAGGTGAAAGAGGCATCAGCCGGCCGCATCAAGATCGACCTCTATCCCTCCATGCAGCTCGGCGGCACGCCGCCGCAGCTCTACGATCAGGCCAAGGACGGCGTCGTCGACCTGATCTGGACCGTGCAGGGCTATATGTCCGGCCGCTTCCCGAAGACTGAGGTGTTCGAGCTGCCGTTCATCGCGTCGCAACGCTCGATCGTCAATGCGCAGGCGCTGACCGAGTTCGCCGCGACGCATCTGCAGGACGAGTATCGCGATATCCGGCCGATCGCCCTGTGGGCGCACGACCGAGGCGTCATCCATGCCAACAAGCCAGTGACGAAGCTCGAGGACATGGCCGGCCTGAAGCTGCGCTTTCCTACCCGGCTCGCAGGGCAGGCGCTGCGCGCGCTCGGGGCCAGCCCGGTCGGCATGCCCGTGCCGCAGGTGCCCGAGGCGCTGGCGCAGAAGGTGCTGGACGGCTGCGTCGTGCCCTGGGAGGTGGTGCCCGCCATCAAGGTGCACGAGTTGGTCAAGAACCACACCGAGATTCCGGGCACGCCGACGCTCTATGTGGCGACGTTCGTTTTCGCCATGAACAGGGCCAAGTACGACAGCCTGCCCGCCGACCTGAAGAAGATCATCGACGATCACTCGGGCATGGTGGGTGCGAAAATGGCCGGCAACGCGTGGGACAGCTCCGGCGTCCCCGTGCGCGAGATGGTGGAGAAGCGCGGCAATGCCATCGTCACGCTCACGGCCGAGGAGAAAGAGCGCTGGCGCGCGACCTGCAAACCCGTGACCGAAGCGTGGCTGGCGGAGGCCAAGGCGAAAGGCATCGATGGCGAGAAGCTGCTGGCAGACGCGACCGCGCTGATCGAGAAGTACGAAAAGGCGAGCTGAGCGTTCGATCTTCTGCGCCTCGCGCCAATTTGGGAGAAGCGCCATGACAGCCCGGACGAAGCCGCCGTTTCGCGCCGACATGGTCGGCTCGCTGCTGCGCACGGCGCCCTTGCGGGCGGCACGCGAGAAGCACGCGCGCGGGGACATCGATGCCTCCGCCCTGCGCGCGCTCGAGGACGAAGAGGTCAAGAAGCTCATCGCCAGGCAGGAGGCCATCGGCCTGCAAGCCATCACGGACGGAGAATTCCGCCGCTCCTGGTGGCACTTCGACTTTCTCTGGAATCTCGCAGGCGTCGAGCGCGTGGCGGTGGAGCAAGGCATTCAGTTCGCCGGCGTGCAGACCAGGGCCGAGGCGCCGCGCGTGGCGAGCACGGTGCGGTTCAATCCCCAGCATCCGATGCTGGAGCACTTCCGGTTTCTGCATGCCAACACGCAGCGCGTCGCCAAGATGACCATTCCCGGCCCCAGCATGCTGCACTACCGCGGGGGCCGGAAGATGATCGACATGGGCGCCTATCCCGATATGGAGACGTTCTTCGCCGATCTCGGCGACGCCTACGCGGCTGCCGTGCGCGCCTTCTACGATCTCGGCTGCCGCTATCTGCAGCTCGACGACATCAGCTTTGCTTACCTCTGCGATCCCAAGCAGCGCGACATGCTGCGCGCGCGCGGCGACGATCCCGACAAGCAGCCGCAGGTCTATGCCGGCCTGCTCAACCGGGCCTTGAAGAACCGGCCGCGCGACATGGTGATCAGCATGCACCTGTGCCGCGGCAACTTCCGCTCGACGTTCGTGGCCTCGGGCGGCTACGAGCCGATCGCCGATCTGATCTTCAACGGCACCGACGTGGACGGCTTCTTCATGGAATGGGACACCGAGCGCGCCGGCGGTTTCGAGCCGTTGCGGCACCTGCCCGCCGGAAAGACCGCGGTGCTGGGGCTCGTGACCTCCAAGACCGGCGCGCTCGAGAAGAAGGAGGACCTCAAGCGCCGCATCGGCGAGGCCGCCAGGTTCACCGATCTCGACCGCCTGTGCCTCTCGCCCCAGTGCGGATTCGCCTCCACCGAGGAGGGCAACGTGCTGGCCGAGGACGAGCAGTGGCGCAAGCTCGAGCTCGTGGTCGAGACCGCGCGCGAGGTGTGGGGCTGAAACGAGCAGCCTTTTGTTCCATGATCGCTATGGAATGTGCAGGCTCGCCCTTCGGGGGCTAGAGCGCGATCAGCTCACATGGAAGCACTGCCGCTTCCATGTGAGGCGTGAATCGCACTCTAACTTAAAGTGTAGAGCAGGATTCACGTTTCGGCCGAGACGTCCCTCGATTGGAAAAGTGGTTCAATCCGAAGGGTCCTGCTCTAGCGCATTTCCCACTGTTCCGCGAGCCCTCGCACTCCGCGTGCATTCTGCGTCAAGCGCGCTAAATCACATTCCTGGCCTTGAGCGCGGACACGTCCTTCTCGCTCATGCCCAGCCAGCCCTGCAGCACGTCGGCGCCGTTGGCGCCGAGCAGCGGTGACGGCTTCACCTCCGGTGGCTTTCCGTTATGCCGCACCGGCCAGGCCGGCATCTTGAAAGTGCCGGTCTTGGGATGCTCGATCGTCTGCATGATGCCGCGCCGGTCGAAGCTGGGGTCCTCGATCAACTCCTTGGTGTCGAGCACGGCGCCTGAAGGAATGCCGGCGCCGCCAACCAGTGCCATCGCCTCGTGCTTGGTGTGCTTCTGGGTCCATTCTGCGACCAGAGCATCGACCTCGGCCTCGCGCTCGGTTCGCGCAGCTGGTGTGTCATAGCGTGGGTCGCCGATGAGGTCCGGACGGCCGATGAGCTGCAGCAGCCGCTTCCAATGCTCGGGATTGGCGCGGCTGGTGAAGACGTAGACGTAGTCGTTGGGACCGCCGCCCTTGCAGGGATAGATGCCGCAGGGCGGATTGGCGCCCGAGATGGTCTGAGCGCCCGCGCGCTGGATGGGTCCGCCGATGCGGGCCTGCGTGGCGAAGGCAACGCGTAGGTAGTGCAGCATGGCGTCCTGCATCGCCACCTGTAGGCGCTGACCCTTGCCAGTCTTCTGCTTCTCGATGTAGGCGGCAAGAATTGATACCGCGAGCAGCATGCCGGTGCCTGTGTCGCCGAACGATGGCCCGGGCTTGACCGGCTTGCCGCCGCGCTCGCCGGAGATGCTCATGATGCCGCCGCAGGCCTGCGCGATCATATCGAAGGCGAGGTTGTTCTCGAACGCGCTGCCCTCGCCGAAGCCCTTCACCTGCGCATAGATGATGCCGGGGTTGATCCTGGAGACGACGTCGTAGCCGAAGCCCAGCCGCTCGATGGCGCCGGGCGCGAAGTTCTCAATCATGACATCGGCCTTGGCGGCGAGATCGAGCAGCAGCTTCTTGCCTTCCGAGGACTTGAGGTCGATGGCGACCGATTTCTTGTTGGCATTGAAGACGAGAAAATAATGTGAGTCTTTGTCCGGGCTGCCGAATACGGAGGCACGGCCCGGATCACCAAGCTTCGGGTTCTCGACTTTCACGACCTCGGCGCCGAGCCACGCCAGCGCCTCCGTGCACGACGGGCCGGCCTCGAACTGGGACAAGTCCAGTACGCGCATGCCCTTGAGGCATGTCATCGACTGCGCATTTACCGCCATGGTTTCAGCTCCCTGCAAGATCATCGCGGGTTCCGAGGGCGAGCGCGTCTCGCAACTCGGTCCGTCGAGTGATTGCTTTGAAATGACGCTCCACCTGACGGTAACGCCAAATGGGTGGCGATGACTAGAGCAGGATCGTTTCAGATGGAACCGCTTTCGCGATCCATCTGGAGCGTGAATCCTGCTCTACACTTGAAGTTTAGAGTGCAATTCACGGCCCACATGGAAGCGGCAGTGCTTCCATGCGAACCGATCGCGCTCTAGCGCCCCTTGAAGACAGGCTCGCGTTTCTCGGCCCAGGCGCGCAGGCCTTCGCGATGATCCTCCGAGGCCGCGGAGATGCGGCGCGCCTCGTTCAGCGCATCGACATCCAGCCGATTGGCAGCAACCTCGTTCAGTGCGCGCTTGATAGCCGGCAGAGCGAGCGGGGCATTGCCTGTGATGCGGCGCGCCAATTCATCGACGCGGGGCAGCAGGCGCTCGGGTGCCACCGCCTCATCGAGATAGCCGATGCGCAGCAACTCGTCGGTGTCGGCGGGCTCGGCAGTCAGGAACAACTTCTTGGCGGCGGCGAGGCCGAGCCGCGTCACATAACGGCGCATTCCGCTCGGGTAGTAGACGACGCCGAGGCGTGCTGCCGGCATGAACATCTTCATCCCCGAGACGCCAATTCTGAAATCGCAGGCGAGCGCCATATCGGTAGAGCCGCCGTATACTCCCCCGTTCAGCGCAGCAATGGTCGGCACGCGCAGCGCTTCGAGGCGATCGACCATGCGCTCGAATGCTTGGGGATCATAGTCGCCCTTGCCTTCCTTGCGGTCGCTCAGTGCGCCAATGTGGAACCCCGAGCTGAAGCTCTTGCCCCGCCCAGTCAGGACCATGACTTCGAACCGACGCGTCGGTGTCGATGCGATCGAAAATCTCGATAAGGGCTGTAAGATCGTCGGGCTCCAACCGGTTGTGCTCGCGTGGCCGGTTGAGAACAACATCGGCCCGGCCATCGGCGATGGTCAGGATCGGCGAACTGGATGTTTCTTGCGGCGCGCGTGTGGACATTCAAGTCTCCGGGTACAGCATCAACTCAGGTCCAGTCGGTAGAAGCGCGCCGCCGTGCCGGCGAACAGATCGGCCTTCTCGGATGGACTGGCTCCTTTCGCCAGCAGTTTGCAGGCGTTCCAGAAAACTTGATAGCCGTAAGAACCTTTGTCGACCGGGAAGTTGCTTTCGAACATGCAACGCGACGGCCCGAACGCGGCGATGCAGGTCTCGATATAGGGCCGCCAGGTATCGGCCAGCGTTTGCGATGATGGCGGGTCGGCCTTCTCGTGCATATCATAACCACACGTGCGCATGCCGAGCCCGCCAAGCTTCACGAAGACATTCGGGCAGGCCGCGATCGCCTTGATGGATTGGGTCCAGCGAGGAAACACCTCGTCACGCTTTCCCGTATAGGGCCCAATGGCCAGCGGTCCGCCGACGTGATCGAGAACGATGCGTGCGCTGGGAAAGGCGCGGGCGAGGGCGGCCAGCTCATCGATCTGCGGGTGGTAGAGCCAGGCATCGAAGGTGAGGTCGAGGCGAGCGAGAACGGCGAAGCCCTCACGGAAGGTTTTGTCGCCGAGCAGACCCGGCGGTGGAGCATAAGCCGGGTTGCCTACGCTGGAATCGGCGTCCCATGCCGTGATGTGGCGGATGCCGCGGAAACGATCGCCTCCGGCGCGCGCGAGGGCGTCCAGCACCGGTTCGACGCGGCTGCCGAGCGAGAGGTCGGCGTGACCGACGATACCGGCGCAAACCTTGGTCGTGCCGTAGCCGCCGCTGGCGCTCATGGCGGCGACGCCGTTGACGAACTCCGTCTCGCCCACGGGGCGCATCTCGACCGGGCCGCCGGCACGGTACATGGCCCGGCACTGCACGAATACGGTGGCGACGATGTTGTGGCCGGAGTTGGTATCCGCCAGCAAATCGTCGAGCATGTAGCGCCAGCCGGGGCGGTCCCACAGATGATGATGCGGATCGACGATCGGTAGGTCCGGTTCGAGAATTGGCTCCGTTCGTCGCGCGAGCCAGTCGTCGCGCACGGCGAGATAGTGCTGGAACGCGTTGGCGGCGGCTGTCGTGGTCATGGATGTTCCCTGCAGCTCGGCGGCCCGCGGCGAATGCTGATCGCGCGCGGGCGGCCTCGGGGCGCGAGCTACTTCTTTGCCTTCACGTCGGCGAAGACGTCCTTGGCCACCAGCATTGCCTCGCGGATGAGCGGCACGCCGACATAGCCCGAGAGGTGCAGCAGGACCTCGGTCAACTCGTCCTCGGTCCAGCCTTGCTTGAGGGCGAGGCGCAGGTGGATGTCGAGCTCGGGATAGCGCCCGGTTGCCGTATCCGAGACGACACAGATGAGCGTCCGCGTCTTCAGATCGAGGCCCGGCCGCGACCACAGCGCGCCAAACACGGTCTCGGTGGCGACATCGATGAATTTCTTCATGATGGGGTCGGCATCGTACTCGCGCTTGTTGCGCTCGAAATCGGCGTCGCCGCGCAACTTGCGCCGGATGGCTTCGCCTTTTTTGTAAAGCTCGCTGGTTGTCATGGATCGTGTCTCCTCCTCGAGTTTTATTTTATGCGGCCTTGCTCGATGTTCGGCAGGAACCAGGCGAGCAGACCGATCAGCGGCAGATAGGCACAGGCACGATACACCGTGTCGATGCTGCTGATATCGGCAAGTTCACCCAGAGCCGCGGCGCTCAAACCCCCAAGCCCAAACGACAGCCCATAGAACAGGCCGGCGATCATGCCGACCCGTCCCGGCAGAAGCTCGATCGCGTAGACGAGGATGGCTGGAAACGCACTCGACATGATCAGGCCGATCAGCACTGTCAGCACGCTGGTCCAGAACAAGTCGGCGTGCGGCAGCGCCAGCGCGAACGGAACTGCGCCGAGGATCGAGAACCAGATGATCTTGCGCCGTCCAACGCGATCGCTGAGTGCACCGCCAATCAGTGATCCGGCCGCCGACGAGACCAAGAACAGGCACAACAGGATCTGCGAGGCCTGCACCGACACTTGGAACCGGTCGATCAGATAGAACGTGTAGTACGAGTTCAAGCTGGCCGAGTAGGCGTTCTTGGAGAACATGAGCGCGATCAGGATGGCGATCGTGAGACCGACACGCCATTGCGTGAAAGCCGCGCCCTCCTTGCGTGCGCCACCGGGGCTCGCACGCGTCACACCTTGCTCCAGATACCATTGCCCTACCTTGAACAGCAAAAGCATGGCGCAGAACGCGGCAATGGAGAACCAGGCGATGCTGCCTTGCCCTCGCGGTACGACGATGAACGCGGCCAGCAGAGGGCCGACGGCGGTGCCGGCCTGGCCGCCGACCTGGAAGAACGATTGCGCAAATCCGTGACGGCCGCCCGAGGCGAGGCGGGCCATGCGCGTAGACTCGGGATGAAACACCGCCGAGCCGAACCCGATGAGGGCGGCGCCCAGCAGCAGAAACGGATAACTTCCGGCATTTGCCAGAACGAACAAGCCGACGAGCGTCGAGCCCATGCCGGCGACGAGCGAATAGGGCTGTGGCCGCCGGTCCGTGTACATGCCGACCACAGGCTGGAACATCGAGGCTGTAAGCTGGAACGTGAAGGTGATGAGGCCAATCTGTCCGAAGTCCAGGTGATAGGCATCCTTGATGATCGGATACAGCGCCGGCACCAGCGACTGCATCATGTCGTTGAGAAAGTGCGAGAAGCTGAGCGCGAGCAGGATCGGCAGCGCTAGGCGCTGCGCTGATACACTCTTGGCTTCCGGCGGGGAGATTTTCTGCATCGGCGCTTCCGTGGTGCGCCTGCAGCGGCGCTCGTTTGTGACGACAATGCCATGGACCTGGCACCGAGTGTGAACTGTGCGAGGAATACCGGCTCGCGCGTTCCTGCATGGCGCGGGGGAGGCAACGAGAAGAAGCATGCGCAGATAAGGCCCGTGGAGAGCCGCAATCCTCTGCTCGAACACCAGCTTAGGCGCGCAGCACTCGAGGTCAATCCAATCGTGGCCTGTATCGGCAAGTCGCAGGCTCGCGATTCGGCCGCATTCGCCACCAAGATCCATGCGCCGGCGATCGGTATGCTCAGGGGACTATTGCATGGCAGTTCAGGCGGTGATCGAGGCCGAGGCGCTGACGCCCGCGGAAGAGACGCTGGTCGGCGCGGTTATTGCGGGCCGGCGCGCGGACTTGAACGGTCAGGCCGTGCGCGCGTCGGTGCTGCGCGATCTGGCGACCGAAGCGCGCGCCGACTGGCCGCTGCCACCGGTTGGACTGAGTGTTCACAACGCGACAATCGAAGGCCTGCTGGACCTGGAGGGCTGCACGGTCGGCAAGCCTCTGGTTTTCCTGCGCTGCCGCTTCAAGCCGAACGCGGGTGCTGAAACGGCGATCGGCTTACGCGATGCGCAGTTGAAGCGTGTGGCCTTCTACGACTGCACGGTGACGGGCGCGATCAAGGCCGACCGTGCACACATCGAGAGCGCGCTATTTCTGACCGGCAGCACGGTGGCGGGCATGGTGCGCCTGCGCGGCGCCAGCATCGGCGAGGCGCTGGCCATGGACGGCGCCAAGCTGGAGGCGGCCGGGGAAACTTGTGTTCTTGCGGATGGGCTGCGCCTGGGTGGTCCCTGGATCTTACGCTCAGGTAGCGTCGTTGGCGGTATTCGGCTCGCCGGGGCCCGCATTGGCGGCGGGCTATTATGGGAGGAAGCGCGCATCAAACATGCCGGCGTCGCGGTCAATGCGGACGGGGCCATCGGTGACGGCGTGTGGGTGCTGCGCCGCACGAAGATCGAGGGCGCGCTGCGTTTTCGCGGCATGCACGTCAAGGCCATCGACGGGCAGGATCTGGAGATCATTTCGGCGGCAGAGGCCTTCAACGGCCGCGGCGCAGACGTGCACGGTGATCTGATCCTTGATGGGGCGAAGATCACCGGTGAGACGCGGCTAGGACGCGCGCATATCGCCGGTGAGTTCTCAGCCCGTGGCGCACTGCTCACCAGTCCGGGCGAGGATTGGGCGTTGGCGGCGGCAGGCATCGTCGTCGATCAGGGGATTGCGCTGGCTGGGGCCAAGGTCAAAGGCGGTTTGTCACTTGCCGGTGCGCAGATCGGTCAAGGGCTATCGGCGAGCAATATCGAGATCGACGGCCGTGGCCGCGCCATCGAGGCGGATGTCATGCACGTGCGCGGCAACTGGATCATGCGCGGCGCGAAGATCACCGGCAGTGTGCGGTTCGCCGGTGCGGTCGTGGAGGGGCAACTCGGGTTCACGCAGAGCGTGATTGAAGGCAGCGGCGATCTCGCCATCCGTGCCGACGGGGCGCAGGTGCGTGGCGGCTGGTTCATGGGTCGCGCCGAGATTCGCGGACTTGTTCGTCTCCCGGCTGCCCGCATCGGCAACGAGATGCGTCTGAGGGCGACCAAGCTGCACGTGACGACCGGGCCGGCGCTATTCGCGAGCGGCGTCACGATCGCGCGCGAGCTGGTGCTCGACGGCGGCTTCGCGACGCACGGCGGTGTGGTTCTGGACCATGCGGTGATCGACGGCACTTTGGAGCTGAGTGGCAGTCAAATCGCGTCGGCTGCAATCGCGCGCGGAGACACGCCGCGCAAGGCCAGTCATGACGAAGTTTTGGACGCGCGCTACGATGAGGCGGCAATCAGCTTGGTTGATGCGCGGCTCGATCGCCTCGTCATGCCGGAGAATGCGAACGAGCGGCCGCGCGGCATCGTCGACCTGTCACGGGCGCGTGTCGGCAGCTACGAGGATGCGGCAGCAGCCTGGCCGCCGCCGCTGTCGCGGAAACGAGGAGATGTGCGTTGCCGCAGCGGCGACGGTCGCGACATAGACCATCTGGTGCTGGACGGTTTCATCTACGATCATCTGGAGAACCCGGCTGGGATGGTTGGTGCCAGCCGTCTCAGAGGTGCCAGCGCGGCGACCATGCGCACGCATTGGCTGGATGGTCAGTCGGCCGAGGACCTGCACACGCACTTCAAGCCGCAGGCCTGGGTAGAGCTGTCCAAGCGGCTCGCTGCGCAGGGCTATCACGAGGATGCGCGCGATATCGCCATCACGCTGCGGCGCCGGCATCGCAAGAGTGTATCGGCCAGTCATGGCGCGAGGCTGCAGGGTTGGTTCCTCGATGTGTTTGCGCTGTACGGGTTCAACCCGTGGCGGACCGTAGTGTGGATGGTGCTGCTGGTCGTGCTGTTCGCCGGCCTCTGGTCGGCGGCGGGTTGGGAATGCGGTGAGGCCGGATGCAAGGACGAGCAGGTGTTCGTCATGTCGCTCAAGGGCAACTTCGGCCAGGACGAGGTGAAGGCGGTGGCCAACTATCCCAATTTCAATCCGTTGGCGTACTCGTTGGACGTGTTCCTGCCCTTCATTGATCTCGGCTTCGAGACGCACTGGAGGCCCAACCTTGGCTACCGCCCGCTCGTGGACGCGACGTTGCCCAACTTGCCGTGGCCGGCGCCCAAGAGTGTGACTGTGTCGGTCGGCGGGCTGCTCTATGTGCTCTACATTTTGGAAATGGTGATCGGCCTCGTACTGACGTCGCTGGCGATCACCGGGTTCACGGGCCTTTTGAAGGGCGTGGAGGAGCCGCGCGCGTCGTAGCCGGGAGCTGTAGTGCCTACGGTTTGCTTCTGGCCCACAGTATGCCCAAGAGGAGCAACGGGACGAGACCTTCTAGGACCATGATTTTGAGGGCCTCGGTTGAGCTGAAACGCGCGAACAGATAGCCGGTATTGTAAAAGCCGAATATCGACGTGCCGATGAAGATGGACAGGAAGCCGGTCGCGCGCCCGCGCACCTCGGGCGACGACAACGCGTAGACCAGGGCGTATTGGGTGGCCGAGAAACAGGCCGCGGCCACGCCGATAAGAAGCAGGCAAACTACCGCCATCTCAACTGTGAGATACAACGACATCGCTAGTAGAAGCAGAAGGAAGGCAAGCGTACCCAGGAAGTACGCATGGAACAGGGTGCGCGTCGTGACCAGCAGTCCGACAGCGATGGCGCCGAGCGTCCCGCCGATGCCGTCGCAAGCCGACAAGGCTCCCACAGCCGCTGGCGAAAGCGCGAAGTCCTTCTGTGCGATGACTGGGATCATCGCCATGAATGGAAAACACCAGACGTTGTAGACGATGGTGATGCCGATCATCAGCAGGAACGGCCGGTTGAAGATGAGCTCTTTGGGCGGGACGATCAACGCTAGCGGGGAGATGCGCTGGCCCGGCGTCGCGTCTGACGCCAGTGTCGGCGTCAGGCGCACCGATAGGACGAGGCAGCCGAGGTAGACCAGCGCGCTGAGGCAGAAGATGCCCTCCAGTCCCAGCCATTGATAAATGCCGCCGCCGGCCAACGGTCCGAGAGCCCGCGTGGCATGGCTCGTCGAATTGTCGAAGCCGAGCGCGGAGGCCATGCGCGGGGCTCCTGCCGCCTCGACCAGTAGCCGGCGGCGCACGGGCATGTCCGTGATCCAGATGGCACCCGAGACCATCGCCGCGACGACGACGGACCAGTAGCCGGCACTGCCAGTCAGCGCGAGCGCCGTCATGACTATGGATGTGACGACACCACCAAGGAAGCTCAGTATCAGCAGGCGGCGCCGGTCGAACAGGTCGGCGAGCGCGCCGACGAGGAAGCCGAACGCGACGTATGGCACCATGCGCGCGATGGCGAGCAGGGCGACAAGTTGCGCCGAGCCGGTGAGCTGGAAGGCGTAGATGGCGAGCGCCAGAAACTCGAGCCACCGGGCAAGGCCGACGCCGGCGCCGATGGACCACAGACGGCGATAGTCGGGCACCGCGAAAAGCACGCGCAAGGTGGACGGCTGTTGCGGCATTGCGAGTGGGCGTTTCCTCGGGGCAGGCTCGCGCGGCGTTCAGGAGTGCAACGCGATTGGTGTCAGCATGGTGGGGAACGGGCGCCATGTCGATCCCATGACCATTGGGCTGGCACGGCAACCAACAGGTCTGTTAGGCTCGACGCAAAACAGGGCCACCCCAGTGGCCGAAAAGAACGATACCAGTGGAGGAAACCATGCCTGCCCGTTCCGGGATCTACACGACTGCTTTGCTCGTCGCAGCGCTCGGTGCCGTGTCGCCGGCGTTGGCCCAGAAGCAGGGCGGCACCCTCAGAACTTACATCTGGGACAATCCGCCCAGCATGTCGATCCACGAGGAAGCCACCATCTCGACGGTGTGGCCGGCCATGGGTCTGTTCAACAATCTCGTGCTCTATGACCAGGCCAAGCCGACCAATACGATGGACACCATCATTCCGGACCTGGCCAAGAGCTGGTCCTGGGATGCGAGCAAGACCAAGCTCACGTTCAAGCTCGAGGAAGGCGTGAAGTGGCACGACGGCAAGCCGTTCACGGCCAAGGACGTGCAGTGCACCTGGCACATGCTGATCGGCAAGTTGAATGCCGAGGACTTTCGCAAGAACCCGCGCAGCGTCTGGTATCACAACCTCGATGAGGTGACGGTCAACGGCGATCACGAGGTGACGTTCAACCTCAAGGCGCCGCAGCCGTCGTTCATGGCGCTGCTGGCCTCCGGTTATTCACCCGTCTATGCGTGCCACGTGTCGCAGCGCGACATGCGCACCAAACCGATCGGGACGGGCCCCTTCAAGTTCGTCGAGTTCAAACGCAACGAGATGGTCCGAGTGGTGCGCAACCCCGACTATTGGAGGAAGGGCAAGCCCTATCTCGATGGCATCGACTTCAAAGTCATCGACAATCGCTCGACGCGCATGCTGGCCTTCATCGCCGGCGAGTTCGATCTGACGTTCCACGCAGACATCACCGTTGCGGGCCTGAAGGACATCGCCTCGCAGGCGCCGAAATCAATCTGCCAGCTCCTGGCCTCCAACAATACGATCAACATGATCGTCAACAGCAGTGCGCCGCCATTCGACAACTTGAAGGTGCGGCAAGCCATGGCCATGGCGCTCGACCGCAACGCCTTCAATACGATCCTCGCGGAAGGCAACTCGATGCTGGGCGCTGTCATGCTGCCGCCGCCGGTCGGGGCCTGGGGCATGGCGCCCGAAGAGCTCGCCAAATTGCCGGGCTATGGAACAGACCTGGAGCAGAACCAGGCAGGTGCACGCAAGATCATGGAGGAGCTGGGCTACAGCCAGGCCAAACCACTTAAGGTTAAAGTAGCGACCCGCAATATCCCGCTCTACCGGGACCCCGCGGTGATCCTCATCGACCAGATGAAGAAGATCCACGTCGAGGGCGAGCTGGAGGTGGTGGACTCGACCATCTGGCACGCAAAGGTCCAGCGCGGCGACTATGCCGTCGGTCTCAATACGACGGGCGTGGGCGTGGATGATCCCGACGTCAATTTGGTCGAGAACTACACTTGCAAATCCGATCGCAACTACACCAAGTACTGCAATCCCGACGTGGACAAGTTGATCTTCGACCAATCCAAGGAAGTGGATCTGGCCAAGCGAAAAGAGCTGGTTTGGGCGGCCGAGCGCAAGATCGTGGAGGACGTGGCGAGGCCCATTATTTTTCACAATCGAGCGGGCACCTGCTGGTATCCGCATCTCAAAGGAGTCGTGCCGAGCGGAAACAGCGTCTACAATAGCTGGCGATTTGAGAACGCTTGGCTCGACAAATAAGCAAAGAGTAGCGAGAAACTTCGACGGGGGTATTTGGGGGTGGCATGTCCGGCTGCCCGCCAGTATGGTGCGGCCAAATTTTGCGTGGCGACCATGGGAGATTGAAATGACCCTGCAAATCAACAGCGATGCACCGGATTTCGAGGCGCAGACGACCGAAGGCACGATCAAGTTTCATGACTGGCTCGGCAACTCCTGGGGCGTGCTGTTCTCGCATCCGCGCGACTTCACACCGGTGTGCACGACCGAGCTCGGCAATCTGGCCAAGCTGAAGGTCGAGTTCGACAAACGCAACGTGAAGATCATGGGCCTCAGCGTCGATCCGGTCGAGAATCACGCCAAGTGGTCGAAGGATATCGAGGAAACGCAGGGCTTCGCGCCGAACTACCCGATGATCGGCGACGGCGACTTCAAGGTGTCGAAGCTGTACGGCATGCTGCCGGCGTCGGTGTCGGGCGATCCGACCAAGCGCACGCCGGCTGACAACGCCACCGTGCGCAACGTCTTCATCATCGGCCCGGACAAGAAGGTCAAGCTGGTGCTGGTCTACCCGATGACGACGGGTCGCAACTTCGACGAGGTGCTGCGTGTCATCGACTCGCTGCAGCTCACCGCCAAGCACAAGGTGGCGACTCCGGTGAATTGGAAGCAGGGCGACGACGTCATCATCGCCGGCTCGGTGTCCGACGAGGATGCCAAGAAACAGTATCCGCAGGGCTGGAAGGCACCGAAGCCGTATTTGCGCATCGTGCCGCAGCCGAAGTAGAAGTTTCTGCCCGGAGACCGCTTTCGGGCGGTCTCCGGAGGTCGTCATGTTCTGGCGTTCGAGAAGGAGTACCAGCAGGAGGACGCAACCCGTGATCTTCCGCCAATTGTTCGACGGTACGTCGGGTACTTACAGTTATCTCATCGCCAGTCGGCCAGGAGCTGAGGCGCTGATCATCGACCCGGTCCTCGAAAAAGTGGACCGCTATATCCAGTTGCTGAACGAGCTGGATTTGCGCCTGGTCAAGGCCGTCGACACCCACCTGCATGCCGATCACATCACAGGCCTGGGCGCACTCAGGGACCGCACACGCTGCATCACGGTCATGGGCGAGCAGACCAAGGCGGATGTGGTCTCGATGCGCGTGAGCGACGGCGAAAAGCTGGAAATCGAGGGGGTCGGACTGGACGTGGTCTATACGCCGGGGCACACCGACGATTCCTATTCGTTCGTGCTGCCGGACCGGGTGTTCACTGGCGACACGCTGCTGATCCGCGGCACGGGGCGCACTGATTTCCAGAACGGCGATCCGAAGGCGCAGTACGACTCCATCTTCAACCGGCTGCTCAAGCTGCCGGATCAGACGCTGGTCTATCCGGCACACGACTATAAAGGCGAGACCGTCAGCACCATCGGCGAGGAGCGCCGCTACAATCCGCGGCTGCAGGTGAAGTCGATCGACGAGTACGTCAAGCTGATGAACGGCCTGAACCTGCCCAATCCGAAACTGATGGACGTGGTGATCCCAGCCAACATGCGTGTCGGGTTGGCGCAGGAGGAGATCGCCAAGCGCGGATGGGCGCTGACGCCGCAAGAGGCGATCACGGCCATGGGGCGTCCGGACGTCGCGCTGATTGATCTGAGGGAAGCGCGCGAGCGCGAGCGGCACGGTCAGATACCCGGCGCGGTGCACGCGCCCTATCCGATGCTGCAGGAAAATCTCGGCCGCGGCGGCGTTCTGCACGAGCTGGCGGCCTCCAAGCAGCTCGTGTTCTTCTGCGCGTTCGGCGAGCGCTCGGCCATGGCGGTGCAGGCGGCGCAGGACAAAGGGCTCACGTCCACCCGCCACGTTCACGGCGGCATGGCGGCGTGGAAGGCGGCGTCCGGTCCGCTCGCTGCTTGATGCCCTATGGCTCAACGTGTTTCAGTTTCGCGGGCTGATAGCTCAGTGAGTGATATGGTGCGCGGCGAGCCCATCCTTCGGCTCAAGGAGCCGCCGTTGTGACCACACCCAGCCCAACGTCCGATCGTGCGCCGTGGCAGGCTGTCGTGCTGACTCTGTTTCCGGAGGCGTTTCCCGGCCCGCTCGGCCTGTCGCTCGCCGGTCAGGCGCTGGCGGCGGGGGCCTGGCAGCTCCGCACAGTCGACATCCGCAGCTTCGGCCACGGCCGGCATCGCACGGTCGACGATACGCCCGCTGGCGGCGGCGCGGGCATGGTGATGCGCGCCGATGTGCTGGGTGCGGCGATCGATGCGGTACGCGAAACTGGTCCGGTTTTGCCGGCGGTCTATCTGTCGCCGCGCGGCGAGCCGCTGTCGCAGCGGCTGTCGCACGAGCTGTCGGCCGGTCCTGGTGTGACATTGCTCGCCGGCCGCTTTGAGGGGATCGACGAGCGCGTGATTCAGGGTCGAGGCTTGCGGGAGGTGTCGCTGGGGGATTTTGTGCTGTCGGGCGGGGAGATCGCCGCCATGGCCCTGATCGATGCCTGTGTTCGGCTGCTGCCGGGTGTGGTGGGCGAAGCCGCCTCGCTGCAGGACGAAAGCTTCGAGGCGGGGTTGCTGGAATACCCGCACTACACGCGCCCGCGCGACTGGGAGGGGCGGACGATCCCCGACGTGCTGCTCTCGGGCGATCATCAGCGCATCGCCGTGTGGCGCCGGGAGGCGGCGGAGCGGATCACACGCGAGCGCCGGCCCGACCTATGGATACGACGACAGGGTGAGCCGTAACAGGCGCAGGAAGGGCATCGACAAGCCCATTCCGTTCGGTTATCTAGCGGCCTTCCCGCACCCTTGGTCGCCGGGCGCCCGCTTCGGGCACGCATGAGCCGCTAACGTCCAACTGGCGGCGGCTCCTCTGCAATGATGAATAAACAAGGACAAATAACAATGAACATCATTCAAGAGCTCGAGCTTGAGCAGATTAAGGCCATTTCCGCCAAGCGCGCCGTCCCAGAGTTCGGGCCAGGCGACACGGTCAAGATCATGGTCAAGGTGGTCGAGGGCGACAACACCCGGCTGCAGGCGTACGAAGGCGTTGTGATTGCCCGCTCGGGCCATGGCATCAACGAGAGCTTCACGGTCCGCAAGATCTCCTACGGCGAAGGCGTGGAGCGCGTGTTTCCGGTGTACTCGCCATTCGTGGCCGAGATCGAGGTGCTGCGCCGGGGCAAAGTGCGGCGCGCCAAGCTGTATTATCTGCGCGGACGGCGCGGCAAGGCGGCGCGCATCTTCGAGCGCACGGACGCGCGGGCGCGCAAGCTCGCGGCGCAGTGGAAAGGTTTCAAGAAACCGAAAGGTGAGGCCGACGATCTCACCAAGATCAAGGGCATCGACGCCAATATGGCCGGTCGCCTGGCGCAGCTCGGCTGCATCAAGTACGAGCAGATTGCCAACTTCTCCGACGACGACATCGCCAACGTCGACGAGGCGCTGAAGCTCGAGGGCGCCATCGAGAAAAACGATTGGGCGGGCCAGGCGCAGCGCCTGATGGCGGAGGCGACAGCAGGCGAGGTGCCGGCGGAAGAGGCAGAGAAGAAGGGTTAGGGACAGTCGCACGCCGCCTGCGTTGACCTTTTCTTCACGCGTCAGTTGCGCGCGGCTAGGGCGAGCTTGAGTAGCCGCACTTGGATGTCCGGCTCCCCGGCGGGTGCGAGCAATTGCTGGATCCCGCGGCGCGTTTGTCCGAACCACATGCTTCAGGCCAGTTGCGCATAGTGTTCCGACGGCCTGCGATCTGGTATTGTCGAGCCGTTCCGCAGTTCATTGCCGAATGTCATGAACGGGGGAGACAGCCATGCAGGGGAAACTGGGACAAGCGTTGCTGGGCTTCATCGCCGCAGCCATATCCGTGCTCATCGTGCACCAGACTATCATCTATGCTCTGGGCTCGGTCGGCATGACGAGGTCCGTGCCGTGGACGATGCGACCCATCGGTTATGGGCCGGTGCCGTGGCTGCCGCTCGTCGCCAACAGCGTATTCTGGGGCGGCATGTGGGGGGTCGTCTTCGCGCTCATCTACGACTGGCTGCCGGGCGGCGCGAGCTGGCTCAAGGGCCTCGTGTTCGGCGTCCTGGTCGTGATTTTGAGCAATTGGATCTTCCTGCCGATGATACGGCAATACGTGTTTGGCTACCCGTCCCAGCCTCTGTTTTCGGGGTTCAACGGGTCCAATCCGATGGTCCTGCTGCCGGGCTTCCTGATCCTTGCGGGATTCGGTCTCGGCCTCGGGATCATTTACGGACTGATCGCGCGTCGGCAGGAAGCTTGACGTTCCAGTCGCGTCGCGAAGCTCATCCGATCTCGCTGCGGCTACGGAGTGGCCGCACTCCGCAAGGATCAGCTGCGCTGCGCCGCTGTGCGGTCGAGGCTGTCGCGCAGTGCTTGGTCGAGAATAGCGACGCCCCGGTCGATCTCGTCCTTGGTGACGGTGAGTGGCGGGGCGATGCGCCAAACCGAGCCGCGCTCCGGCCGGCGGCGGATGTTCATGGAGAGACCGAGCTCGTAGCAGCGCTGGGTGGTGGCGGCGCCGAGCGCGTGATTGGGCTCGCGCCGCTCGCGGTCCTTGACCAATTCGACCCCGAGCAGCAGGCCGTCGCCGCGCACGTCCCCGATCACCTCGTAGCGCTGCTGCAAGGCCTCGAGCTGGCCGCGCAGATAGGCGCCCATCTCGACGGCGCGCTGCATGAGATTCTCGCGCTCGATAGTCTCGAGCACCGCGAGGCCGACGGCGGCGGGAAGCGGATCGGACACGTGGCTGGTGTAGTAGGTGAAGCCGCGGCTGAAGGCCTTCTCCTCGATCTCGTCGGTGGTGATGGTGGCGGCCAGCGGCACGCCGCCGCCCAGCGTCTTGGACACGGACATGATGTCGGGTACGACGCCGAGCTTGTCGGCGGCGAACTTGACGCCGAGGCGGCCGAACGCGGTCTGCGCCTCGTCGTAGATCAGCAGCATGCCGCGCGTGTCGCAGGCCTTGCGCAGCTCATCGAAGTAGCCTTCGGGTGGGACGAGGACGCCGCCGGCGCTGATGACCGGCTCGGCGATGACGGCAGCGGGCGCGCCCGAGCTCTGCATGTCGAACAGCTTGAGGCCGACCTTGAGGCAGGTCATGTCGCAGGTGTCGCGGCAGTGCTCGACAGGACAGCGGTAGGCATTGGGCTCTGGGATGACGTGCACGCCGGCGGGTTTGGGTCCCGTGCCGCGGCGGTCGCTGGCGAAGGAGACGGCGCCAGCCATGCCGGTGACGCCGTGCCAGGAGCCGCCGAGCGCCAGCACCTCCCATCCGCCGGTGGCAAGCTTCGCCATCTTCAGCGCAGCCTCGTTGGACTCGCTGCCGGTGTTGATGAAGAGCGAGCGCTTTAGAGGCCGCGGTAACCAGTCGGCGAGCTTTTTTGCGAGGCGCGCCACGCTCTCCGGGATCATGCCGGAGAACATGTGCACGGCGCTGTCGGCGCTCTCCTTGATGGCGGCGACGATGGCTGGATGGTTGTGGCCGATGGTGGCGCACATCTGGCCCGAGGTGAAATCGAGGATCTCGCGCCCTTCATCGTCACGCACCGTGCTGCCTTTGGCTGAGACGAATAGCGTTGGGAAGGCGTCGCCGCCATAGCGGACCAGAAGCTCGCGAGCGGCCCTTCTCAGTTCCTCGTCGGCCATGCCTCGATACTCCGCAGATTGCTCGGTGCGTGGATTGACGCGGTGTTGCTTGTGCACCGGTCAATGCCAGAATAGCGCTGGTGTCCCGATCGCGAAGCTCGTCGGACTTTGCGGGAGGGCTTAGCGAGCTTCGCGATCATCACATTAGACGACGGCTGTGTCTCGGCCAAACCTCATTCAGTCTGCCGCAAGTTGCGTCACTCCACATTTGCACTAAATTGATGGTGTGAGCCTCACACTCATGTGGCCCGAACGGACAGAGCGAATGAACAACCTCGAATTCGGCCGCGCACCGCAGCAGCGCGACGGCAAGATTGTGCTGCACGGGGCAGAGGCCTTTGCCGGCATGCGCAAGGCCGGGCAGCTCGCCGCCAGCGCCCTCGACCTGCTGGTGCCTCATGTCGTTCCCGGTGTTACGACGGCGCGGCTCGACGATCTGGTGTTCGAGTTCGCCATGGATCACGGTGCGATCCCGGCCCCGCTCAACTATCGCGGCTTTCCGCGCTCGATATGCACCTCGGTCAATCATGTGGTGTGTCACGGCATCCCTGGGCCCAAGCCGCTACGTGAGGGCGATATCGTCAATATCGACGTCACGCTTATTCTGGACGATTGGCACGGTGATACCAGTCGCATGTTCCCGGTTGGCAATGTGCCGCGCAAGGCCGAGCGCTTGATCGACGTGACCTACGAGGCGCTGCGGCGCGGCGTGGCGGCGGTGAAGCCCGGGCACACGACAGGGCACATCGGTGCGGCGATCCAGGCCTATGCGGAAGCCGAGCGCTGCAGCGTCGTGCGCGATTTCTGCGGCCACGGCCTCGGCCGCGTGTTCCACGACCGGCCGAACATTCTGCACTACGGCGAGGCGGGGGACGGCATCGTGCTGCAGCCAGGCATGCTGTTCACGATCGAGCCGATGATCAATCTCGGCAAATCGCACGTGAAGATCTTGCCTGACGGCTGGACCGCGGTGACACGCGACCGCGAGCTTTCGGCGCAGTTTGAGCATACTGTCGGCGTGACCGAGAACGGGTGCGAGGTGTTCACCTACTCGCCGAACGGTTTCCACCGCCCTCCGTATAGCATCAACTGAAGCTCACGGCGGGGGCGCATGGGACCGCGGGGGCGCAGGGTCCAGGGCGGCGACAGAGAAGCGGTGCAGACGGCTTTTTTCGAGGTCGCGCCGCCCGCCGACGACAAGGCAGGGCACCGCAGCCGGTTGCGCCGCCGTTTTCGCGACGGCGGGGACGATGCCGTTCCTGACTACGAGCTGTTGGAAATGGTGCTGTTCCGCGCTCTGCCGCGCGGCGATACCAAGCCGCTAGCCAAAACGTTGCTGGCCCGGTTCGGCACCTTTGCCGAGACGATCAATGCCCCGGAGGAGCGGCTTTTGGAGATCGAGGGTGTCGGCGAGCGTGTCATCGACGAGCTGAAGCTGGTGCGCGCCGCGGCGCTGAGACTCCTGCGCGGTGAGATCATGGGCCGGCAGGTGCTGGGCTCCTGGCAGGCGGTGATCGACTATTGCCGGGCTGCACAGGGCTTCGATCACAAAGAGCGCTTCCGCGTTCTGTTTCTCGACAAGAGGAACCAGCTCATCGCCGACGAGGTGCAACAGGAAGGCACGGTGGATCACACGCCGGTCTATGTGCGCGAGGTTCTCAAGCGGGCGTTGGAGCTGTCGGCGACGGCGATCATCCTTGTACACAACCATCCGTCCGGCGATCCCGCGCCGTCACGCGCCGATATCGACATGACGAAGCAGATCGTCGAGGCCGCACGCCCGTTGGGGGTTGCCGTGCACGACCACATCATCGTCGGCAGGACGGGCCATGCGAGTCTCAGGGGGCTGAGGTTGATGTAAGCCTCTCATGTCGGGCAAGTATCGCGAAACCTAAGTATGACTATTTGAACAGCGAGGACAGGGAGAATGAGGAAACCCTGACAACAGGGGCCGCTTCGGCAATCTGTGGATAGGGCTCGTCGATGTAGACGTTGACACCTGTGGCTCGCCCCTCCTTGATCAGTGAAGAGACATAGGCCCATCCGTTCGGCCCGAGTCCCAGGCAGGCCTCGGACATTTCACCCTTCAAGCGCACATGAATTGCAAAATTGCTGCGCGCCAGGATAGCGGCCGTCTGCTCAGGGTTGAACCTGTCTCTGTTCCATAGTTTCGTCAGATAAATGCCGGCGACCATGCGCTTGCTTGTTGGCCCCCAACTCACTCTTTGGCTCTTCTCCGAAGCGAAGGCATATTCTCCCGGAGACAAGGGGCCAACGGCCCTTGCAGCAAGGCAGTCAGGATCAGGATTGTTTCTGCAGACCTCTCTGCCGGAGATCGCCCAGGCGATTGTCTTGCCGCTTAACTGTGGATCGTCGGCAACGACAAAGAGGCGGCCAGTTCTTATCGCGTATCCAAGCCGGAAGCTTGCCAACGACTGGGGTACTTGTCGAAAGACATCATCGAACGGTTTGCAGATTTCGCCGCCCGTCAACTTCCTCTCGTACCCTTTGTGTTGAATCGTGACGTAGTCGACACCCGGATCGCAATCCCATTGCGGCAATACTTTTCTGTCTGCGAGAGGCGTTGGCGCCGGCGTTGCGGACGGGAGCTTGGGTAAGGCTGCAACAACCGTCGGTTTCTTTGCGACTGGTGGTTCCGTGACGACGATCCAGGGTTTGTCTATCGCCACACTTTTGATTTGCCTGCATTTCTCAGACAGCGTGGGCGGGTGAATTTGTTTTACGGCAAGCTGCCGTGCAAGGGAGCTGCTGGCCCCCTGTTTAATGTAGGCTTGTATGAGAGCTTGCTGAACCTCGAGCTGCTCCGGCGACAGCTCGAATATGCAGTCTTCCTCGTAAATCTGATCTCCGACTTGACCGAAAAAGTCGGCGACATCGCTTGCAACCGCTGCCGCTCCCGATGCGGGTGCCGTGCGATCCTGCCCCAGGCTTTGCCCCGCAGGCACGAGTACGAGGGTTGCCGCAGACGCAAGCAGCAACCTTCTAAGGCGACCCCTGTTCATTATCTCGAGACACCCCAAGCCAAGATCCACCGTTTCGCCAGGTCATCTCAACGGTACGCGAGAGAACCAGAACAGCTGACGCCTTTGCTCTTATCGTCGTGGGTAGACTGGGAAGCTGGCTCCATGTTGTCCATTGTGTGACTAGCAAGCATTGGCACTGGCAATACTCAGTGATTCTGGAGAAAGGAATAGGGCAAGCGCCGATCGTTCTGTTTCTCAGAGGCGCGCGCAGGGTACACGCAACAGCTATCCGTGAGCCCCGCATCGTCTGTATTGCTCGATACCATGTTGCGCAGCGGGGGGGGGCCGACTGGGTGGGGCGCTGGACCTGCATCTGCAGCTCGACCGCTTTGCGCGCGTGAGCACGACGAGCGGACCCGAATCGCACCTGCCATCGTACCGCTCGCACCACGGCTAAGCCTTGTTGTCTGGCTGTCATAGACCTGAGCTATCAGCCGAAGCTCCTTCGATGAGTTGGCTCCAGAAGGGGCGAGGTGACAGGCGATGCTCTGCGATGTGTTGGAGGGCGTGCTGCCGCATGTCCCGAGGATGGACCTCCCATTCGACGGCGACTGTGCGCGGGCAAACGGCCTGGATCTCCCCGTCGTTGTCATAAATCTTCCTCACCGCACGGACCGTTGGCAGACCCTGTCTCGACGTATGTCGGCAGCGGGGCTGACCAAGGTGATCCGGGCTCCGGCCGTCGAGGGGGGGCGACTGCCGGACAATCAAATCGCCGCGCTGTTGAGATCGCCGGTCAACGGCATCGATGCAGCTCCGCGCAGCCACCTGACGCTTACGCGACCGGCGATCGGTTGCTTTCTGTCGCACCTCGCCATCTGGCGATGGGTGCTCGATATGAACCTGCCGAGGATTCTTGTTTTTGAGGACGATGCGGCGCCGGCCGCGCACTACTGCCCCGTTCGCTTCCGCAGTGTCGTGGGATCGATAACCGAGGATACCGGGCTGGTTTTCCTCGGTCGCATGATCATGGGCGGCTTGGCCGATAGACCCAACGGCTCGGATCTGGCGAGGATCTATTATTTCAACGGCACGTTCGCTTATCTGATTACGCCCGCAGCCTGCAGGAGCCTGCTCCAACACCTCCTGCCGCCGCACTCGCATATTGATCACCAGATCAGCAAGGTGCTCATTGAGCAGCGGCGTGCGTTCTCGGCCTATTACACCGAGCCTCATTTCTTCGAACCCGATTGGTCGTTGCGCAGCGACTGCTACGTGCCGTTGGCAGATGATTCCGCCGCCGATCGCGAACTCGGACACCATCGATGAGAGCAGGCGGGTGCTGCTCGACGAGGGACGGCCTCTTCTCTCCCTGACAGCTTGAGCCCGTGCTCTTCTTTTGCGTTCGGCCGCGCGATCGCGCTCCGGCGTGACTAAGCAGATCGCAGCGGCGCATGCCAAGGGACTATGATGGCGGCGGCTAGCGGCACTCAGCCTCTCCGCCGCAATGCAACAATCCCCATATGATATGGGCAGGAATGGCGGACAGTCGCCCAGCGGGTTGCAAGCCGCTCCATACCTGCTATGCATTTTGCGCAAGGCTGACAAAAACCAGATCCGGGAAGCCCATGACCCAACCCAGGCACGCCCACGTCCTGATCCTCGGCTCGGGACCGGCCGGCTACACGGCTGCCGTCTATGCCGCGCGAGCCATGCTCAAGCCATTGCTGATTCAGGGTAATCAGCCCGGAGGGCAGCTCACCATCACCACCGATGTCGAGAACTATCCGGGGTTCGCCAAGGTCATCCAGGGTCCCTGGCTGATGGAGGAGATGAAGGCGCAAGCCGAGCATGTCGGCACCGAGATGATCTTCGATCATGTCGTCTCGGTGGACTTGCGGCGGCGCCCGTTCCGGCTCGAATGCGACTCGGGCGACACCTACACCTGCGATGCGCTGATCATCTGCACCGGTGCGCAGGCCCGCTGGCTCGGGTTGCCGTCCGAGGAGCACTTCAAAGGCCACGGCGTCTCCGCCTGCGCGACCTGCGACGGCTTCTTCTACAAGGGCAAGGAAGTGGTCGTGGTCGGCGGCGGCAACACGGCCGTCGAGGAGGCGCTGTTTCTGACCAACTTTGCCACCAAGGTCACGGTGGTGCATCGGCGCGATCAGTTCCGGGCCGAGAAGATCCTGCAGGGGCGTCTGTTCAAGCATCCCAAGATCGAGGTGATATGGAACGCGACGCTCGATGAGGTGACGGGCGGCAGCGATCCGAAATCCGTAACCGGCGTGAGGTTGCGCGACATCAAGACGGGCAAGGTGACGGCCAAGGCTGTGGATGGCGTGTTCATCGCAATCGGGCATGCGCCGGCCACGGAGCTGTTCAAGGGACAGCTCGAGATGAACGCTTCCGGCTATCTACGTACCAAGCCCGATTCCACTGCAACATCGATCCCCGGCGTGTTCGCTGCAGGTGATGTCAAGGACGAGGTGTTCCGGCAGGCGGTGACGGCAGCGGGCATGGGCTGCATGGCAGCGCTCGAAGCAGAAAAATACCTGGCGGTCCTGGAAACCGCATCGAAGGCCGCCGAATAGGCGCCCGTACTGTTGGCGGCACTCACATGGACTGGGACAAGCTACGGGTTTTCCATTCGGCCGCCGAGGCCGGAAGCTTTACGCATGCGGGCGAGGCGCTGCGCATGAGCCAGTCGGCGGTGAGCCGGCAGGTGTCAGCGCTGGAAAAAGACCTGGGTGTTCCTCTCTTCCACCGGCACGCGCGCGGGTTGGTTCTAACCGAGCAGGGCGAGGTTCTGTTCCGCACGGCCAGCGAGGTGCTGACCAAGCTGCAGACGGCCGAAACGTTGCTCGGCGATTTCGACGACGAAGCCGGCCGGCGACCTCAGGATCACCGCGTCCACGGGCCTAGGTTCGGTGTGGGTGACGCAGCGACTGCGCGAGTTCATCGAGCTCTACCCGGATATCCGCATCGAGCTCGTCCTCAACGACGAGCCGGTCGATCTCGCCATGCGCGCCGCCGATGTAGCGATCTGGGCCAGGGAGCCCATGCACAACGACCTGATCCGGCGACCGCTGTTTGCCATGCAGATCCACGCCTATGCGTCGGGCAGCTACATCCGCAAGTTCGGTGCGCCGCAAAAAGTGCAGGACCTGGATCGGCACAGGTTGGTGTCGTTCAGCGGCAATCCACCGCCACATCTGGCAGCAATCAACACCCTGGAAACGCTCGGGCGCGAGGGCCGGGCGCCGCGCGTCCCCGTCATGCGGGCCAGTGCCGTTCTGGCGCTCAAGTATGCCGTCAGGGGCGGCATCGGGATCGGCCTCATTCCGGACTACCTGACGGCCGAGGAAACCGAGTTGGTGCCGGTCCTGAGTGAAATCGAGCTGCCGACGCTGCCCATCTACTTCGTTTATCCCGAGGAGCTTCGGACGGCGAAAAAGGTCCAGGTTTTCAGGGACTTTCTCGTCAGCAAAGGACGCCAGTGGAAATACTGACGGTCATTGGTCAGTGGCCCCTCGCTTAGACATGCGCTGCCTGCATAGCAAGCATGCGGCTCACCCAATTGCTCAATGCCGCACCGATAACCAATATTGCCAATGCAGCTGTGACGGACAGCTGATGAAGGCTGTACCCTCCCTTTGACGCCTTCAGCCCATCCTTATCGGATGAGGTATGGACTTGAAGCCGGGCCTCGTGCCCGGCTTTTCTTTTTTGTGCGATGCACAATTGGCTGCGCGTCAGCAAAAACAATCGCTGCGGAACGGCTCAGGTGTTGGTCTGCGGCGTGACGTGCCGCTTCCCACCGCCAGAAGAGCTTGTCGTTGCGAGCGCGGGCGTGCGGGATCTTGAGCGCGGCACCGTTCGCGCCTATGACCATATGCACCGATGCGAGGCTGCGTGCAGGCGAGAGACGGCAATGGCTGAGAGCGCTGCAAAGACACTCTACGACAAGATCTTCGACGATCATGTGGTTGACCGGCAGCCGGACGGCACGTGCGTGCTCTATATCGACCGGCATCTCGTGCACGAGGTGACGAGCCCGCAGGCGTTCGAGGGGTTGAAGCTCGCCGGCCGCAAGGTGCGCGCGCCGGAGAAGACACTGGCCGTCGTCGACCACAACGTGCCGACATCCGACCGGCGGCTCGGCATCAAGGAGGAGGAGGCGCGCATCCAGGTCGAGACGCTGGCGCGCAACGTCAAGGAATTCGGCATCGAGTATTACGACGAGCTCGATCCGCGCCAGGGCATCGTGCACGTCATCGGCCCGGAACAGGGCTTCACTTTGCCCGGCACGACCATCGTGTGCGGCGACAGTCACACCTCCACGCACGGCGCGTTCGGCGCGCTGGCACACGGCATCGGCACCAGCGAGGTGGAGCACGTGCTCGCCACGCAGACGCTGCTGCAGAAGAAAGCCAAGAATATGCGTATCGAGGTCAACGGCAAGCTGCCGGCCGGCGTCACGTCTAAAGACATTACGCTGTCGATCATCGGCGAGATCGGTACTGCGGGCGGCACTGGACACGTCATCGAGTATTGCGGCGATGCGATCCGCGCCCTGTCGATGGAAGGCCGCATGACGGTCTGCAATATGTCGATCGAGGGCGGCGCGCGCGCCGGCATGGTGGCTGCGGACAAGACGACGTTCGATTACCTGAAGGGCCGCCCGAAATCGCCGAAGGGCGCAGCTTGGGACATGGCCGTGCGCTACTGGGAGACGCTGCAGTCCGACGACGGCGCGCACTTCGACAGAGTGATCAAGCTCGATGCAGCGAAGCTGCCGCCAGTGGTCACCTGGGGCACGTCGCCGGAGGATGTCATCTCCGTGGCAGGTGTGGTGCCAGATCCCGACAAAGTGGACAACGAAGGCAAACGGCAGGCGATGCGGCGGGCACTCGAATATATGGGCCTCACGCCCGGCACGAAGGTGACCGACATCAAGCTCGACCGCGTGTTCATCGGCTCTTGCACCAATGCCCGCATTGAGGATCTGCGCGAGGTGGCGCGCGTGGCCAACGGCAAGAAGGTCAACGCCAACGTCTACGCCATGATTGTTCCCGGCTCGGGGCTCGTGAAGGAGCAGGCGGAAGCCGAAGGGCTCGACAAGATCCTGATCGCCGCCGG
This sequence comes from uncultured Alphaproteobacteria bacterium, assembly GCA_963840425.1. Classification (GTDB taxonomy): domain Bacteria; phylum Pseudomonadota; class Alphaproteobacteria; order Rhizobiales; family Hyphomicrobiaceae; genus CADEFX01. The sequence goes on from CAWIYZ010000006.1 coordinate 155,742, forward strand.
TTTCGACTGGCGCGAGCCGGGTTGCTCCATGTGCCTCGGCATGAACCCCGATCAGCTCAAGCCACGCGAGCGCTGCGCCTCCACCTCGAACCGCAATTTCGAGGGCCGGCAGGGCCGGCTCGGGCGTACCCATCTCGTCTCGCCGACTATGGCTGCGGCTGCGGCGATTGCCGGACATTTCGTGGACGTCCGCACGTTCGCCTGAGGGCTGCAGGCGCGTGCAGCCAGCGTGGTCGCGGCACTGCGGCCACGCGTATCCACAAAACATCGATCACTTGTTGATCAGCGCACGTCTTCGATGGCGGAAGACCTCGGTTTGGCGCAGATATGCTCCCTCTCGTCACTGCGATTTGGGAGCATGCTTCAATGCTGAGATCATATGTCGTTGCAGGTGTCGCCGCGGCCGGTGTGCTGCTCGGCGGCGCACACCTGTCGTCAGCCGACGCCAAGAGCTGTGTCAACAAGGCCGGTCAGGGCACAAACTCCACCCAGGACGGCGCCAAGTTCCAGGCTTGGGAGGCGGTGCTGCAGGCGACCGATTGGGGTGCCTGGGCGACGTGGATGAATTCAGGCGCCAAGGTGGGGACCGCGCCTGGCTACACCGTCAGCAAGGTCAGCTTCCGCTGCAAGGCCGGTGGCATCGGCCAGGAGTGCGTCGGGCAGGCGACACTCTGCAAGTAGTCACCGAGCGATGCCGGCTTGAGAACCGAGGCCACGACAATTGCGCGTGGCCTCATCGATTCCGAGGCAATGGTGTCACTGGCGGCCAAGGCTGCAGTTCTCTAGAGCAGGATCGTTTCAGATGGAATTGCATTCGCGATCCATCTGGAGCGTGAATCCTGCTCTGCACCTAGAGTTTAGAGTGCGATTCACGGTTCACATGGGAGCCGTAGTGCTTCCATGTGAACCGATCGCGCTCTAGGTTCTGGTACGAGCGACCATTTGCCGGAGAAGCAGCATGTCCAAGACTTTGGTGCAACACCAGTTCGGAGCCAACGCTGCGAACTATTCCACCTCAGCGGTGCACGCCAAGGGTGCGAGCCTCGCGCGGTTGGTCAATTTGGTGAAGCCCGGCAAGGACTGGATCGTGCTCGATATCGCCACCGGCGCCGGTCACACGGCCGCAGCCTTCGCGCCGCACGTGGCCAAGGTCATCGCCAGCGACCTCACCCCGGAGATGCTTGAGGAGGCGCACAAGCTGGCGAAGGCCAAGGGTCTCGCCAATATGGAGACTGCGACGGCGGATGCGGAGCAGCTGCCGTTCGGCGACCGGAGTTTCGATCTGGTTACCTGCCGCATTGCGCCTCACCATTTCCCCGATGTGGCGGCTTTCGTGGCGGAGAGTTGGCGCGTTCTGAAATCCGGCGGCATCTTCGCCCTGGTGGACAATGTCTCGCCGGATCACGATACCACGCCGGGCTTCACGGACGGCGAGTACGCTGCGGCTGCGGCGACCTATAATGATTTTGAGAAGCTGCGCGATCCGTCCCATGGCAGGGCCCTGTCGACGGCGGAATGGCTCGATCTCATGGCGAAGCGCGGTTTCGAGGTTCTGCACAAGGAGCATGCGCCCAAGGCCATGGAGTTTGCCGCCTGGTGCAAGAATATGGCGGTGGCGGGCGAGACTGTGTCGAGGCTGCGCAGTATGCTCGATGGCGCGTCACCGGCGCTGAACTCGTATCTGCAACCACGCAGCGAGGACGGCAAGCTGACCTTCACGCTCGTGGAGCTGATTGCGCTCGGTCGCAAGCCCTGACGCGGCAAGTACGACGCAGCCCGATGCTCCAGTCACATAGCTGCGGTAGCGTGGTGCGCGTGTCTGGGTGCCATGCTATACGGATGGCTGCGCAGAACATCGCAATGGCTTGTGCTGTGTCCGCGCAGGCGAGCGGTCCCGTAGCTCAGCTGGATAGAGCATCTGCCTTCTAAGCAGAGGGTCGCAGGTTCGAGTCCTGCCGGGATCGCCATTGATCCCAATATCTTAGAGACAGAACTGCGGCTGGATGCAGTCCGCAAGACGCCGCTGCGGCACGCCAGCGGACCAGAAAATTGGGTGAACGGATTCGCTGCGTGAGCCCCTTCTGCAACATCCGTTGCATAGGCCAACAATAAACCTCCAAATTTGATTCAGGACGGGCGCCAAGGCGTGTTGGCTACATGGGTAGCCGCCAACCTCAGTGCGCCGCTGTGTGATTCAATTTACCGCCCTAGCGTCGAATCTAGCGGGCCATCCAGGATGGCAAACCCGACGCGCCCGCCAGGACCATTGACAGCGCCTGCACCACCGAACGATCCTGTATAGGCAAATCCACTTTGCCTATGCATTTCGGATCTGCCTAGGCATGTCATGCGAGCCTAGGCTTGCGAGCAGGCAAAGTGGGACCGCGGGGGATAGGCAATGCACTTCATCGGCGTGCTCAACGCCAAGGGCGGAAGCGGCAAGACAACCATCGTGTCATGCCTAGCGGTTAGAGCTGCGGCAGATGCGAAAGTCGCCGTCGTCGACCTCGATCCGCAAGGCTCGCTTGGCATGTGGCATGGTTGGCGCGGCTCGCCCGGCAATCCCGACCTGATGCGAGGCGTCGATTGGGCAAGCGATGCTGCAGAGCGGCTAGGCCTGACCAGCCCAGTCGATTACGTGTTTTTCGATGGGCCGCCCGGATCGCTTCAGGTCACAGAGGATGCCATTCGGGCGTCAACCGTCGTCGTCATCCCCGTGCTGGCCAGCGTGCTCGATCTTGAGGCGAGCAAGGACGCGATCTCCTACTGCCAGGAGGTCGGGACACCCTTCTTCGCGGTGATCAACGGCAAGGGGCCGCACGACGGCAAAATCGTCGAGCAGGCGCAATCGCTGTTGTCTTCTTGGAAGGTGCCGATTGCAAAGACTGTCTTGGCGCGGCGCCTGCAATACGCCAACGCGATCACGACCGGCCGCACGGGAGCCGAGAAGGATCGCAAAGCCGAAGCGGAAATCGACGCGCTGTGGAGAGAGGTTCTGAGCGCCGCGCGGCGGGGGAAGAAGAAATGAGCAGCGACGCCGAGGTTGATAGCTTCGCGAAGATCATGGGCCTTGCCCCTGGGAGCGACGAGCATCGTAAGTCGCGCGACCAGCGTTCCAAGCGCGAGCGCAAGACCCAGCAAACCGAGAAACAGCGACGTCGCCGCGCTGTGCGCACGGACCAGGAGAACTTCCGCTGCTCTCCCGCCTTCAAGACGCGGGCACGATCCGTCGCCAAGAATCTCTGGCTACGACAGCCTTGCCGACATGTACGAGGACGCGATTGAGGCTCTGGCGAACGCCAAGGGGAAGGGGGCCAACGATGCGTAATTTTATCCGCCTCGGTTCGGGCCTCGTTGGTGTCGCGATTGTTGGCTGCGTCGCACATGCATCCATCACGTCGGCTGGTGGTTATGCAGCATCCGGCGCTCCGTTGCTGATTGCACTGGCCGCTGGCCTGGCCATGGGCGCCCTTGCGATCGGCGTTGCATGGCATGACGAGCGCTACGTGATGGTTGGACTGATCGGCGCGGCACTGGCAGCTGGCGAAGGTTACGCGTTGCTACTGACCTCGGAACGCACCTTGGACCAACGCGAGGCGAAGCAGGCTCCGCTTCGGTTGGCTGCCGATGCGTTCGCCAAGGCCACCAAACACGTCGATGAACTCCAGGACGCCGTCGCGAAGGCTCCCGATCCGTCGCCGCGGCTTGCGGCCGCGATAGGCGCCAAATCGGCCGCCGATACTGCCGTCGTCGAGAAATCGGCCGAGCGCAGATGCCTCGCGAACTGTCGCCAACTGCTGCAAGCGCAAGTGGATGCTGCTGCCGGTGAGGTTGTCGCGGCACGTGCAGAGATTGCAGCAGCGAAGAAAGGTCTTGACGACCAGCTGGAGGCTGCGCGCGCTGTCCTCGCCGGCATGAAGTCGCCAGTCAGCGATGCGCCACTGGCTGACCGTCTTGGCTTGCCGGGATGGAAGATCGATCTGCTTGCTGCTGCACTAGCGAGCTTTGCTGCGAACGGCCTCGGTGCGTTCCTACTAGCCTTCGCGGCGCACGGAGACAAACGCGCCGAGCCCGAGGCACGGGCACCAGCATCGCGGGACGCAATGGCAGAAGCCAATCAATTCGCGTGCGCAAGCTTCCGGCCGGACCCTGATGGCCACGTCAGGCTGGCTGACTTACGTCGGCGCTATCCCGAGTGGTGCGGGGAACGCGGGTTGCTCCCTCTGACAGAGAGCGAGTTTGCGCCGGCCTTGGGGAAATTGTTTCGGAGCGTCGGCCTGCGCAGCGAGGGTCGGGGTGCTGGCACGCTGATCAAAGGCATCCGCTGGAACGATCCGCCGACGCCGGCTGCGGAAATCATACTGCCGCCGGTGAAGCCCTCATCCCGACGCCCGCTGCGACTGGGGCACATGACGGCCCGATCCGCATGACGACATAGCGCTACGCCGTTCGCAACAATTTGGTTCAGGCCTGAGCAACGGTGCTGATGTCTGAATGGCCGCACAAGATACGCAGCTCCGGGAACTCCAGTGCGACCGTCGGAGGGCGGCATCCTCGATCCGGATGAGCGCTTCGAGCTGATTGGCGGGGAGGCCGTGCCGATGAACCCCAAGGGCATCCCGCACGAGCGAATCAAGGTGGCGCTGCTATGCTTCTGGATGCGGGCTGCGCCCGACAATATCGGCGTCATACCGGAGACGACGTTCACGCTGCATGCGTGTTCGTGACCCAACTGAGACAAAGTTGCCGAGAGGCACCGCGTTCACGGCGTCGGCCTTCACCCGTGGACGCTTTGGTTGCTTGCCACGTCGCTAGTCTTTGGCCGGACAGCGTCTCGTATCAGCGTCGTGAACCAGCAAGGGGTCTTTTCCCTCCGTCGTGAGTGAGTGTGCTATATCGCCTAGCCCCATGCTAGGAAGAGAACCGCTCCTCTGCTATGTCTGAGATTGCGTCCAATATCGATCTGAGTAGCTGTGATCGTGAGCCGATCCACATACCAGGCTCGATCCAGCCGCACGGGGTTCTGCTCGTTACTGAGACGGGGTCGCCGAGCGTTCTCCAGGTTGCCGGTGAGACCGAGCGCATTCTCGGTCGCAACATTGGTGCCATCCGCGACCAGACTATTGCGGAGCTTCTTGGGCCAGGTCCAGCCGCGCTCGTAGCCTCGGCGCAAGGCGCCTCCGAACCTGTTTATTTGGGATCGGTTGTCGTAGCAGGAAATATGCTGTGTTTGACAGCTCATGATCGCGACGGCATGCGCATCCTGGAGATTGAACCAAGTTCGCCGGGCACCCACAGCGCGGCGGAAATGCTGGCGCAAGTGCGCAAGACCGCTGCAATATTTGATCGAGCCCCTGATCGTACCGGACTACTTCAGAGCGCCGCGCGGGAGGCTCGACGCCTCACTGGTTTCGACCGGGTCATGATTTACCGCTTCCTACGCGATGGTTCCGGTTCAGTGGTGGCCGAGGACAAAGCGGAAGCGCTCACGCCATTCCTCAATCACCGCTACCCCGCCTCGGACATCCCCAAGCAAGCGCGGGAGCTTTACTTGCGAAACCTGATTCGCGTGATTCCGGACGTGAATTACACGCCCAGCCCCCTCGTCCCAGCTCTAAATCCAGCAACCAGCGCACCGCTCGACATGGGCGAGTGCACGCTGCGTAGCGTCTCGCCGATTCATGTTCAGTACCTCAAGAACATGAACGTAGCCGCATCCATGTCGGTCTCGATCATCGTCGACGGAGCCTTATGGGGTCTGATGGCCTTTCATCATATGGCGCCGAAGTTGGTCTCCTATGAGTTGCGGGAGGTGTGCAAGCATTTGGGGCAAATTCTAAGCCAGCAGGTCAAGGCGCGCGAAGATGCCGAGGTTCACCAGGAAATGCTGCGCCTTGCAGCTCTTCGCAAAAAGCTATTGGGAATCGTGTCGAAGGCCGGTGCCATTGATCGGGCACTGCTCGAACACACCGCCGAACTCCGAAATTTGCTTCCCGCCGATGGTGCCGCTGTCCTGTTTGGTGACAAACTCAGCACGACCAATCACACGCCTTCCGAGGCGCAGGTCCGCCAGCTTGCCGGCTGGCTTCTTGACGCAGCGCCATCTGATCCTTTCGTGAGCAGCAGCCTTGTCCGCCAGTACGCTCCAGCGGCGGCCTACTCGCTCGAGGCAAGCGGCCTTCTTGCTACCGTAGTGTCTCGGGAAGAGCCGCTCGTTCTGCTGTGGTTTCGAGCCGAACAGCTCGAGACGATCAACTGGGCTGGAAACCCTCATAAGCCGGCAGAACTGGACGCCGACGTCGGCACGCTTACCCCGCGGAAGTCGTTCGAGATCTGGAAAGAAACCGTGCACAATCAGTCCGAACCTTGGTCGGCTGCCGAGGTCGATGCCGCGCGCAACTTCGGACTATCGCTCTTGGAACTCCTGCAGCAGCGAACCCTGAAAGAGCTGAACGCGCAGCTCCGCGGGGCGTTGGCTAACGAGAAGGCGCTGCTCGTCCAAAAGGACCTTCTTATGAAAGAGGTGGACCACCGGGTTCAGAACAGCCTCCAGCTGGTAAATGCGATGCTCATCCTTCAGGCGCAGGAGGCTGGCGACGAGCAGGTCAGGGCGCAGTTTGACCAAGCGTGTCAGCGCATCATGGCAATCGGCATGGTGCATCGGCGTCTCTGGCGCTCTGACCACATTCAGAGCGTCGATTTCCGATCCTACATTGAAGAGCTTCGTGACGGTTTGGTTGAGACTTGGGGACGGGAATGGCAACACCATGTCAAGGTACACGGCCGGCACGTTCTCATACCTACCGACACCGCAGTCGTCTTGGCGCTTGTAATCACCGAGCTGTTTACGAACGCGGTCAAATATGCGTACGGGGGAAGACCGGGTCCGATCGACGTAAGCCTGGTGGAAAGTTCCAGCAGTCTGCGTGTTATCGTGGAAGACCAGGGCGCCGGCATCGCCATAGAGCCATCCAAAAGCGGTTTTGGATCGGAGCTCATCCGTGGTCTGATCGCGCAACTTGAAGGAGAGATCAAAGTCGCGACCAGCACGCGAGGAACCTCAATCGTCCTTAGTGTGCCGCTTACGAGGAATTCATCATCGAGCGGACAAGCCGATGAACCTTCTCCAACGCCTCAAAATTGAGACGGCGTTCGCTCACGACCGAGCCGAGGAGGCCTTTGATCTCCAAGCTCGAACGCGTTCACTGCGTGCCTACCGCGACCTGCTTGCCCGGCTTTATGGCTTCCATGCGGCTTGGGAGCCACGGGCCGAGGCGGCACTCGCTGATGCAGGATTTTTCCGCGGGCGGCGAAAAGTGGGTTTCCTCAGAGCCGATCTGCGCGAGCTTGGAATGGCGGATGGCGCCATCGGCCGCCTGGCCTTGTGTGACCCAACCGTGGCCATGCGAAGCCCCGCCGAGGCTTGGGGGTCAATGTACGTCGTCGAGGGTTCGACGCTTGGAGGCGCCGTCATCGCGCGCCATGTCGAGCGCAGCCTCGGTCTAGGCCGTCACAACGGATGCCACTACTTCCGATGCTACGGAAAGAACGTTCGGCCGATGTGGACGGCGTTCGGGTCCAGGCTCCTGGCGCGCTGCGGCCAGGCCGAAGAGGATGTAGTCATAGCAGCGGCGTGCCGCACCTTTGACATGCTGCACTCTTGGCTTTACTCGCGACAGACGATCCAGCTTTCGTAGGTTGGCATCAGTTTTCTGGCCGTGCCGTACTGACCAAAGGCTGCTCGAGCTCAGGACGGTCGCAGGGGTCTGCCTAACTTGGAAGAGATCGGCCACGCTTAGGCTATGGCATTAGGCCTGAAACATCCTCCATCGTTCTCGGTTGGCATCTTTCCAAAGACCAGTCTTGATCTTCAGCCACGACTTGGTTCGTCCTGAAATATAAGAAGCATCAGTCCTCTTGCTGACCACACCCTCAAGCCCATGCTTTGCGCAGGCTGCCAGCAAAGCGGGGCCGTCATCGAAGCTGGTCACGGAATGCAGGCAGGGAATGGAGGACCGCTCCAGGAGAGCGGTCAGGTGACCCGAGCGGGCAGCCAAGGGCTCAGCGCACACTTCGCGGCCGTTGAGGTGCAGCAGGTCGAAGCAGTAGAGGTCGAGCCCAGCACCGTGCCGCCCTCTGCGTAGATGCAACTCGATAAAGCTTGGCAGCCCAGCTCGATCGGTTTTGACGAGCTCGCAGTCGAGTATTGCAGAACGCGCAGGCAGGGCCGCCAGCGCCTCAGCCAGCGCCGGCAGGCGGTTCTGTCCAGTCGTTCCCGTTGCGGCTGTAGAGAGCCACCCTACGGCCCTCCTTGATGACCTGGCAGCGGTAGCCGTCCAGCTTCGGCTGATGCGTCCATGCAGGTCCGATCGGCGGCGCCTTGGCCGACGTTGGCACGCTTAGCGGAATGAAGCGAAGAAGCGGCTTGCTCATTCGGGTTTGAATTGCATTGGTCGTGCATAGATGAGGACGAAGCCCTGCTCGGCCAACAGCATGCGGTAGTGGGGCTTGAGGTTGGCTATCTGGCGATGCAGGCGCTTCGTCCAGAGTGAAACGTCATCATGTCGCGGGATCAGTACTTGAGCGGGTCCCAATCCATGCCGGACGTCTCCTGCCGGAGACATGGGCGATCGTCGGTGTCGTCAGACATGGCGGGAGGATCCCACGGCCGCCCGCGAGCTAGCTGCTCAGCATAGCCAGGCGTGCCGATGCGCAGCACGTCATAGTCGCCCGCCACGACTTGGCGTCGCGAATTCAGCGCCGCCTTTACGTCGTAAAGCTGCACCGCCATCTCGCCGGCGGAGTCAGCCGCGTGGCTCGACCATCATGCTGAAGCAGAGAATTAACCTGCAACCCTCGTTTGCCTTGAATTTAGGGCACGTTTGAAACCAAGTAGTTGAATTGGGGCGCCACCAAAGGAGCAGCTAGATGGGCGTTGCGGCCATCCACGACGTACAGGAGCAATTGCGGCCACTGGTGAAAGCCGCATCAACTGCGCGCAAGGGTTCTTCCTTCGCCGAATTGTTTGCGCAGATCGTTGCAGTGTTGATGCGTGACCGCGAGCTTAGAAAATTACCCATCGCCGAGCTTGAGTGGATGGTCCTGCCTGCGTTGATAGCAGGTCAGTTTGCTATTGCACACGCGCCCTCGCCCGTCGCCCGACCATTGGCAAAGGCTAGGCAAACTGAGACCGGTCCGTATGAAAAGCACCTAATCCCAGTTGCAGTAGCCCTATGGGCACGTGTTTCAGACAATGTTGACAAAATCCTGTCTGAAAATCCTGAAAAGCAGCCCCGGTTACGACCGGCCGATTGGACGTCCGGCGAGAATATTTGGGTCATTGTTGCAGGGGGTGACCCGCGGGCGCAAGGCAAGTTTATTGATCAGCTTGTCCTGCGTGAGTTCAAGGGCAAGAGAGTGAAGGCGCGGGTGCGTGGTAGTGACGGCGGGCTGGTCGTAAAGCTGCTGGGTAAGGCATAATCATTCATTCAAACAAAAAAATAATGCCCCTCTGATTTATGCCGACATTTGTGATGAACAACAAAAGCGAGCTTAGTCTCGCACTGCGCGGCTGCCGCTCGGCGATATATGCTATCGCTTTTGCCAGTGCATTGGTGAATATCCTTTACCTCACTGGCGCAATCTACATGATGGAAGTTTACGATCGTGTGCTGGCAAGTCGCAGCATACCAACCCTAATCGGCCTGTCCCTTCTGGCACTCATACTTTTTGCGTTTCAGGGCACCCTGGACCTTTTGCGAACGCGCCTATTGGTGCGTATCGCTCGCTGGATGGGCGATGTCTTGGACCTCCGAGTGTACGAGTGCATCGGCAGAGCAGCTCTTGCCACGCGGGCTGGAGACGATGCCCTGCAGCCTCTTCGCGATACCGATCAGATCAGAAACTTTCTTTCGGGGTCGGGACCGTTGGCCATTTTGGATCTGCCTTGGCTCCCACTCTACGTCGGCGCCTGCTTCGTGCTGCACTTCTGGATCGGAATAACAGCACTCGCCGGGGCAACAATCCTGGTTTTTCTTACGCTTCTCACCGAAGGGCTGTCGCGAAATCTTTCAAGAGAAGCCACTGTGCTGACCGCACGGCGGAGCGTGCTGGCCGAAGCGTCACGGCGCAATGCCGGTGTGCTAAAGGCAATGGGGATCGGGCCGCGCTTCGGGAGCCTATGGAGCGAGGTTAGCCGCCAGGCGCTAGACAGTACGCAGCGAGCCAGTGACATCACGGGGGGACTTGGTGCGATGTCCAAGGTCACGCGACTGGCGTTGCAATCGGCAGTATTGGGCGTCGGCGCCTACTTGGTGATCAACCAGCAAAGCTCACCTGGAGTAATAATTGCCGGTTCCATTATTTCTGGCCGCGCCCTGGCGCCAATCGACCTAGCCATCGCGAACTGGCGCGGTTTCCTCGCCTTCCGGCAAAGCTGGCAGCGTATGAAGGATCTGCTGCGCAGGTATCCGGGCGAGCAAAAGCGAATTGATTTGCCAAGGCCTAGATCAAACTTTGTGGTTGAGCGGGTCACACTCGTCCCCCCCGGCACCACGGAAGCGGTTGTGCACAATATTACCTTTCGGATTGAGAAAGGCAGTGCTTTGGGCATCATCGGCCCGAGTGGAGCAGGCAAATCGAGCCTCGCACGCGCGCTGGTGGGGCTTTGGCAACCCGTAAAGGGCTCGATCCGCATCGACGGTGCTGCCCTCTCGCAGTGGAACGCGAGTGCGCTGGGGGAGCACATCGGCTACCTGCCCCAGGACGTCGAGCTACTTGGCGGGACTGTAGCGCAAAACATTTCCCGGTTTGACCGGAGGCCCAATTCGGAAGCCGTCATAGCTGCAGCTAAAGCCGCTGGCGTCCATGATCTAATATTGCATCTGCCCGACGGCTACGAAACCGAGCTTACGGACGGTGGCAGCTCACTGTCCGCTGGCCAGCGGCAACGTATCGCGCTAGCGCGCGCTCTCTACAGGAACCCCTTTCTTCTGGTTCTCGACGAGCCGAACTCAAACCTTGATTCGGAGGGTGACGAGGCACTGTCTCGCGCCATTCTGGAAGCTCGATCACGCGGCGGCGTTGTCATTGTTATTGCCCATCGTCCTAGCGCACTGGCCAACGTGGACTTGGTCATGACGATGGCCCAAGGGCATCTGCACACGTTTGGCCCCAAAGAAGAAGTGCTCAATAAGTTGCGTCGACCGACATCAAACCTGATCGAGCGCCTCCGCGTGGTCAGTGAGATGAGTGAGTAGTCCAGTGAGCAAGAATTCGGCACTGCATTCGTCCCTGAGGTTTCACATCTTCCTGACAATGGCCTCAGCTCTTGTGTTGATCTTTATCGTTGGTGGTTGGTCAATATTGACCGAATTCTCCGGTGCGGTTGTGGCATCCGGCCAGGTGGTAGTCGACAACAACGTAAAGAGAGTGCAACACCTCACAGGAGGGATCGTAAGCGAGCTTCACGCCCGGGATGGTCGCCACGTCAAAGCTGGGCAGATTCTTGTTCGACTTGATGACGTACAGACGCGAGCAAATCTTGCCATAGTTACGAAGGCGCTGGATGATTTGGCTGCACGACAAGCACGTCTCGAGGCTGAGCTGGAGGGCACCGATGCTATAGAATTTCCGCAAGACCTTTTAAAAAAAATGGACGATGCAGACGTCTTTAAAGCGGTCAGCGGTGAATTGCGACAATTTGAGAACCGGCGCGCGACACGTGAGGGGCAAAAGTCGCAGCTGAAGGAGCGCATTGCGCAGCTCAACGAGGAGATCGCCGGTTACACCGCTCAGTACGAATCAAAAATCAACCAAATCACCTGGATTAGCAAAGAGCTGATAGGGGTGCAGGACCTCTGGAAGAAGACCCTTATTCCGTATACACGCCTTGCCAGTCTCGAACGAGAGAAAGAGCGCTTGGGAGGCGAACGCGGACAACTCATGGGATCGATCGCGCAATCGCGAGGGAAAATCACAGAAACTCATCTACAGATTCTACAGATTGACCAGCAGATGCGTGCAGAAGTCAGTCGCGAAATTGCGGAGATCCGTGCACGGACGGCCGAACTAGTTGAGAAGAAGGTCTCTGCGGAAGATCAGTTGCAAAGGATCGACATCAGGTCGCCGCAAGATGGCATCGTGCATCAGCTCTCCGTCCACACCGTCGGCGGTGTCATTTCGCCAGGAGAGCAGATCATGCTCATCGTTCCCGAAACCGATGTTCTGACCATCGAAGTCAAAGTGCACCCGCAGGACATCGATCAGGTACGTATCGGTCAGCCGGGGATAGTCCGGCTCGTGGCCTTCAATCAGCAGACGACACCCGAGCTTCAGGGTGAGGTAAGTCGAGTTTCTGCAGACGCGCACGAGGACAAGACGGGTATGCGCTATTACAACGTGAGGGTGGCCGTCGCTGAGACCGAGATAAGCAGGCTCGGTGCGCTCAAGCTCCTCCCTGGTATGCCGGCCGACGTGTTTATTGAGACTTCGTCGCGCACCGTAATTTCATTTCTGGCGCGACCTCTTTGGGACCAGCTCCGGCGGGCGTTCCGCGAAACATGACAGACGTGTGACTATGGATAGAATTCGAGTTGCCGTAGTTGATCGCATGGCGCTTCTCCGAGCCGGGATAGTTCAGGTGCTATCTAACCAGCCCGGAATCGACGAGATCTCAGAAGGTCGCACTCTCGAGGACGCCCGTGGCCTTAGCACCCGCGAACGGGCCGACGTGATCTTTATGGACCAAATGCTCTTGCAGGGCAGCGACGCTGAACATGCACTCAGCGACATGTGCTCACGTGTTAGCGTTATTCTCACGATGTTTTCTGGTGACGAGCAGACAGTGCGCTCAACATTTTCCAAAGGAATTGTGGGCTGCATCCTGAAAGGGTGCGAAAGACAGGAGATATTGGACGCGGTCCGCAGCGTGGGCCAGGGAGAAGGCTACGTGTCCCCCGCGTTGGCGGCTACGGTAATGCGTAGCGCTGTACCACATGCGAAGCCGTCAGTAGGTCTGACCCATCGCGAGGAGCAGATTTTCGAGCTCCTATGCGGGGGCCTAAAAAATCAGGAAATAGGCGCCCGATTGAATTTGGCAGAAAGAACAGTAAAGCACTACGTCACCCGTATCTTCGAAATTTTGAATGCGCGAAATCGCGTCGAAGCAGCAGCCATGGCGGCAAAGCGTGGGGCAACGCTTGAGGGTTTGAAACCTTCTTGGTCCACTTTACCAAACGGGACGCCTGTGATGTTGTCCGCGAAGGGGCGAGCGCAGCCGAGCGGTGATAAAGCTAGCGCTGAGAACAGTTTGCTCACGACCCATTATGCGACTTGGGAAGCTCCGTCAGAGCCGACACCCGGGGAAAAAACCGCAGCGGCGAAATGTTTTTCAGCGATTTTTGGAAACGTGCCAGAGGATGCGGGAAGCGACTCTGCGGGGACCCGCATCATATTGCCCAGGGTAGTATTGCGCCGCAGAGACATTGATTAGACGGCTGCGATTGGGACACACACGGCGTCCTACCTGATTGCCATTCGAAGCCGCAGCTTCACTCCTTACCAGTGCGACTACTTGTACGAACGAACGACTTCGCGACTCTGCGCGTATTGGGACTTTCGGGCGGGCTGGGACTTTGGTCTGAGTCCCTTGGCACCAAAGGGCCAAAAATCGTCCGACCTTCGTCGAATCCTTTGGCACCAAAGGGCCGAAAATCGTCCGACCTTCGTCTGAATCCCTTGGCACCAAAGGGCGAAAAATCGTCCGACCTTCGTCCCTTTTGTCGGCTGGGTGGAGCCGCTAGCGTCGGCCAATCCGCTTCGGTATGCGTCGGGTCATTCGGCAGGGGCTCATCTTTCATCGTGCCTGCCACCACGGGAGAGTGTAGATGGTCCAGTACATTAGGTCCGATCTCGATTTCATTCTCGCTCAGATCAAGATTGCGGAGGCGCATGCTGCCGGACAGCCGCTTGTTCGGCCCGGGCGGGCTCGTCCCCGCCTACAACCTTGCGTTGGGCCTGCGCACGGTCGACGGCACCTACAACCACCTGCTGCCCGGCCAGGAGACGTGGGGCGCGGCCGACCAGCCAGTTCCCCAGCCTGCTCGATCCGGTCTACCGGCCGGCCGACGGCACGCTGTTCGATCCCGATGGACCCGGCCCGGCGCCGGCCATGCCGACGTCGGCGAACTACAATCCGTCGAACAATCCCAACTCGCTCGTCTTCGATTCGAGCCTGCGCACCATCTCCAACCTGCTCGTCGACCAGACGCTCGGCAATCCGGCCGCGATCCTGACGGCGCTGCGAGCGCGCCGGCTCGGCAGACCCGATGGCCGATCTCGCCGCCGATCACCGCCATCTACCAGGCCTTCAAGCCGGCCTCCGACGCCGAATACCAGGCGCGCGTGGTGATGCAGAACGCCCAGGCCGCAGCCGACGCTCTCGGCGACGGCGATCCCAACACGCCGCCGATCGCGGCGGAGCAGGCAGCCCTCGACGCTGGCGTAGCCGCCGAGGCGGCCCACGCCGCTCACGGTGACGGCCCTGGAGGCGGCGCGCGTGGTGCGCGATGCGGCGCTCGAGCCCTTCGGCATCGCGATGGACGGCGACAACGTCCACCTGCCCAACGTCGCGCCGGACGAGGGCCTGTCGGCTTCGTTCAACTCCTGGTTCACGCTGTTCGGCCAGTTCTTCGATCACGGCCTCGACCTCGTCAACAAGGGCGGCAGCGGCACGGTGTTCATTCCGTTGCAGCCGGACGATCCGCTCTATGTCGAGGGCAGCCACACCAACTTCATGGTGCTGACGCGCGCCACCGTGTCGGCCGGCACCGACGGCATCATGGGCACGGCCGACGACGTCGGCCCGGTCAACACCACGACCTCCTTCGTCGACCAGAACCAGACCTACACCTCGCATTCCTCGCACCAGGTGTTCCTGCGCCAGTACGTGCTCAACGCCGACGGCGATCCGGTCGCCACCGGCAAGCTGATCGAGGGCGCCAATGGCGGCATGGCGACCTGGGGCGAGGTCAAGGCCCAGGCGCCGAGACATGCTCGGCATCGAGCTGACCGACTTCGATGTCGGCAGCGTGCCGCTGCTGCGCACGGACGCGTACGGCAACTTCATTCCCGACGCCGAACGGCATGCCGCAGCTCATCACCGGCATCGGCGCGCGACGGCATTCCGAACACCGGCGGACGATATCGTCGTTGTCGGGCAACATCGCAGCGCCCGTCGATCCCGACGACGGTCGGCGCCCTCCGCACCGGCCACGCCTTCCTCGCCGACATCGCCCACGAGGCGGTTCCGATCGGCAAGATCGCCGATGGCGACATCACGATCGGCCTCGCCAACCCGGGCAACGGCGACGCCGAGTACGACAACGAGCTGCTCGACGCGCACTTCATCGCCGGCGACGGCCGCGTCAACGAGAACATCGGCCTGACCGCCGTCCACCACGTCTTCCATGCCGAGCACAACCGGCTGGTCGAGCACACCAAGGACTACGGTCCTGGCGACCGGCGACCTCGCCTTCATCAACGAATGGCTTGCGACCGACATCGCGCGCATTGCCGACGCCGGCACCAGGTGCCACGCTGGTGTGGGACGGCGAGCGCCTGTTCCAGGCCGCCAAGTTCGGCACCGAGATGCAGTACCAGCATCTCGTGTTCGAGGAGTTCGCGCGCAAGATCCAGCCCGCACATCAACCCCTTCCTGGTGCCGGACGGGTTCGACACCACGATCAATCCGTCGATCGTCGCCGAGTTCGCCCACGTGGTCTATCGCTTCGGCCACTCGATGCTGACCGAGTCGATCGACCGCTTCGATCCGAGCACTTCACGCCCGACCACATCAGCCTGATCGAGGGCTTCCTCAATCCGATCGCCGTTCGACCGGTCCGGACAGCGCTGATCGACCGACGACGTCGCCGCCGGCGCCATCATCCGCGGCATGACCCGTCAGGTCGGCAACGAGATCGACGAGTTCGTCACCAGCGCGCTGCGCAACAACCTGCTCGGCCTGCCGCTCGACCTCGCGACCATCAACCTGGCGCGCGGCCGCGACACCGGCGTGCCGTCGTTGAACGCCGCCCGCGCGCGAGTTCTACGAGGCGACCAACCAGGACGTCCTGCTCAAGCCCTACGAGAGCTGGGTCGACTTTGCCGGCCACCTCAAGCACGAAGCGTCGATCATCAACTTCATCGCCGCCTACGGCACGCATGCGCTGATCACCGGCCAGACGACGCTTCGAGGGCAAGCGCGACGCGGCGCTGACCATCATCACCGGCGCCTCGGTCGGCGGCCTCGCGGTCCCGGCCGATGCGGTCGACTTCCTCAACGGCACCGGCGCCTACGCCGGCGGCATCGCTCGGCGGCCTCAACAATGTCGATCTGTGGATCGGCGGCCTGGCCGAGAAGATCATGCCGTTCGGCGGCATGCTCGGCTCGACCTTCAACTTCGTCTTCGAAGTGCAGATGGAGAACCTGCAGAGCGGCGACCGCTTCTACTATCTGCAGCGGCTCGACGGCCTGCACCTGTTCGGCGAGATGGAGAACAACTCCTTCGCCTCGCTGATCATGCGCAACACGGACGCGACGCACCTGCCGTCCGACGTGTTCTCGACTCCGGGCCTGATCCTCGAGGTCGATCGGACAAGGCAGTTCAATCCGGCCTTGCAACGATGCCGGTGGATGGATCTGGACGACGACCGACACCGCATCGACGAAAGCGCCGATAACCGCGGGCTCGACCCGACCGGCGGCGGCCTCCTGACGCCGCTCGTGGTTCGCAACAATCCCGGCACGCCGGGCGCCGACACCAACTATCTGCGCTACACCGGCGACGACCACGTCGTGCTCGGCGGCACCGAGGCGAACGACATCCTCATCGCCGGCATCGGCGACGACACGCTGTTCGGCGACGGCGGCAACGACAACCTCGAGGGTGGCTTCGGCAACGACATCATCAACGGCGGCGCCGGCGACGACATCATCAAGGACAGCGGCGGCGACGACAACATCAAGGCCGGCGACGGCAACGACGTCGTCCATGCCGGCCCGGGCCTCGATCTGGTCATGGGCGGCGCGGGCCAGGACTTCATCTTCCTCGGCACCGACGCGGGCTCGGAGGTGTTCGCCGGCGAAGGCAACGACTTCATCTACGGCAACAAGAACGCCGAGCGCATCCTCGGCAACGAGGGCGACGACTGGATCGAGACCGGCACCTTCGACGGCGCGCCTGGCGACAACTTCGACGAGATCTTCGCCCAGGACGGCATCGAGGGCCACGACGTCTTCCTCGGCGACGGCGGCTTCGACGAGTTCATCGCCGAAGGCGGCGACGACATCATGGTCGGCAGCCCCGGCCGCGGCAAGATGGCCGGCATGTCCGGCTGCGACTGGGCGACCTACAAGGACAGCACGCTCGGCGTCAACGCCGACCTCAGCCGCGCCATCGTGTTCGACGAGAACCCGACGCCGCCGCCGAACGCCACGCTCGACGCCTACGAAAGCGTCGAGGGCCTGTCGGGCTCGCGCTTCAACGACATGCTGACCGGCTCCGACACGCTGGCCGAGGAGCGCCTTCCGTTCACGGCGATCCCACCCGGTGGCACGGAAGGCTATCGCGGCAGCCGGCTCACGCGGAAGGCATTGCCCGCATCAGCGGCCTGCGGGAGGTGCTTGGCCTGACCCAGGCGCAGCTTAACTCGCTTGCGGTCGGGGCCATCGTTTACAGCGCCGGCGACATCATCCTCGGCGGCGACGGCAGCGACACGATCATGGGCCGCGGCGGCGATGACATCATCGACGGCGACAAGTGGCTCGACGTGCAGATTGCGGTCTACGCCGACGATACGCACACCGGCGACACCCGATCGCGCGTACAACAGCATGACCGAGCTGGCCACGCAGATGTTCAACGGCACGATCAATCCGGGCCAGCTGGCGATCGTTCGCGACGATCAAGACGGACACGACAGCCGGTGACATCGACGTCGCCAAGTACCAGGGCGGCCGTGGCGAGTACACCTTCGGCGCGACCGCCGACGGCCAGGTCATCGTCACGCATGCGATCGAGGACTCGCTCGACGGCACCGACAAGCTGCGCAACATCGAGCAGATGCAGTTCGCCAGCGGCGGTCCGCCTCAACATCATCTGGGCACGCCGGGCAACGACGTGCTCAACGGCACGGCCGGGGATGATCTCATCCTCGGCCTCGGCGGCAACGACATGCTCAATGGCGGCGCCGGCAACGACATCCTGGTCGGCGGGCCCAACGGCACGTCGGGCACTGCACGTCACCGACAACTTCGACGCGCGAGCTATACCGACAACAACGGCACCGCGGTCTTCGACGGAGACTGGACCGAGACCGGCGACGGAACCAACGTCGCCGACCGGCGGCCAGATCCGCATCGGCAACAACGCGCTGCAGCTGCGCTTCGATGACGGCATCGATGGCGCGCAACATCACGCGCGCCGTGAACCTTGCCGGCGCTTCACGTCGGCCACGCATGCCAGTTCAGCTACAACGAGAACGATCTTCGGGGCCGGCGAAAACGTCACGGTGTTATTCGCGTCCAACGGGACGAACTTCGTTCCGATCGGCAACGTGATCAATTCCGCGAGTGACAACCGGCACATTCAACGCCACCGTTGACCGGCCCGATTCAGGCCAACGCGGCCATCCGCTTCGTCGCCAATGGCGGCACGTTCGAAGCGGCGAGAACGTTCGTCAGCATCGACAATCTGACCATCACGTGCGTCGGGTCAGGATACGCTCAACGGCGGCCTGGGTGACGACACCTACTCGTTCACAAACGGCGACGGCAACGACGTCATCAACGAGCAGGTGAGCGCAACGAGCGGTGGCACAGCAGATCGCATCTCGATCATTGTCCACCACCATCGACCCGGTGACGCTGCTGCCGGCGCTGACCGAGCTTGAACGCTGCCGACGACAACACCGGCACGCAGAACGGCAACCTGGTCATCAACTATGACGGCCAGCAAGTCACGGTCGCCGGCCACTTCACCGGCAGGCAACGCGCAGACCGGCGTCGAGCGCATCAACTTCAACGGCGCCACCTTCAACGGCTATCTGCTTGGATCCGAGGACTATTTGATCAGCCGCTCTGATCCGGCCAACCGCGACACCGGTGGCGTCAATCTCTCCGCCTCGACCGCGCAACAACTTCATCGTCGGCGAGAACGGCGTCAACGACGAGATCATCGGCGGCACCGGCAACGACCTCATCTTCGGCGGCACCGGCGACAACGATCTCATCGGCGGCGCCGGCGACGACCTGCTGGTCGGCGGCTCAGGAACCGGCGACAACGACATCCTCGACGGCGGGCTCGACGCCGACACCATGGTCGGTCTGGCGGGCAACGACACCTACATCGTCGACGATTTGCTCGATGTGGTGGTCGAAGCAGCCGGCCAGGGCACGGACACGGTCGAGACCGAAATGGCGGCGCTCTCGATCGAGCTCATGGCCAACGTCGAGAACCTCGACTACACCGGCATCGATGCCGATCCGTTCGTCGGTACCGGCAACCGCCAAGACATCAGCAGCGGCGATCTCATGACACGCTGAGCGATCTCGGCAACGACACGCTGCATGGCGGTCTCGGCCGACGCACTGACGATCACGCTGGATGGCGGTGCTCGGCGCCGACACGCATGACCGGCGGCGTCGGACAACGACACTCTACGTCGTCGATGACGCCGGCGACGTCGGCGAACGAACGACGCACGACGTGATGATGCGGCGACGGTGATCGACGCGACCGTGGACCGATCGGTCGATCGTCATCAGCTACACGCTGGGCGCCGAACGTCGAGAACCTCGACCTCACCGGCGGCGCGCCATCAACGGCACCGGCAACGCGCTCGCCAACATCATCAACGGCAATGGCGCAACTAACCAGCTGTTCGGTGGCGGCGGCAACGACACTCTCAACGGCGACGACGGCAACGACCTGCATCGACGGCGGCGACCGGCAACGACACGCTGAACGGCTGGCGACGACAACGACACCATCATCGGCGGCGCCGGCAACGACACGATCGATGTCGGCGGCGGCGTCAACACGATCGTCTACAACGCGACCGGCTTCGGCAACGACGTCGATCAACAGCTTCGACGCCACCGGCGGTACTGCCTGCCACCCAGGACCGCATCGATCTGAGCGGGCTCGGCATCACCGCGGCGAACTTCGGCCACGCGGGTGTTCGAGTCCGGACCATCGGCGGCGCCGGCAACACCTCGTCACCGTCGCGGGATGCCAGCAACGGCGATCCATCGGCACGATCCGGATCAACGGCGTCGAGCAAACGCCAACATCGACATCACCGACTTCACGCTGGCGGTGCGCGGGCAACGTGATCACCGGCACGACCACAGGCAACAACACGCTCAACGGCACGGCCGGCAACGACACGATCAATGCCCTCGGCCGGCAACGACACGGTCAACGGCAATGCCGGCAACGACATGATCACCGGCGGCACCGGCAACGATACGGTCAATGGCGATGCCGGCGATGACACGTTCATCTGGAATGCGAACGCCCCGCCACCGCCGCACCAACGTGACGGATGGTCGCGACATCGTCAATGGCGGCACGGAAGGCGGCGCCGGCGACACGTTCGTCATCAACGGCAACGCCAGCAGGCGAGACATACCGCATCTACACGCGAGCGGCGTGGGATGCCTTGCCGGGCAACAACGCGGAACAGCATCAACGGTGCAACCGAGATCGTCATCACTCGCAACGGCACCGAACTGCGCATCGATCATCGCCGAGCTGCGGGAGATCGAGGAGATCCGCATCAACGGCGTCGATCCGGCGGTGCCATGGCGGCGCGGGGACAGGCGATACCTTCAAGATTGATCGGTGACTTCTCTGGAACCAGCCTTCGTCCCAACACCATCACGATCGACGGATCGACGCGAACGACACCATCGATATCTCGTCGCTGACCTCTGATCATCGCGTTGTCTTCAACACCAACGGCGGCGATGACACCGTGATCGGAGCCCTGCGTCCGCAAGACGTGATCCAAGGCGAGGTCACGGTGACTGAGCATGTCGCATCCGTGGAGCTCACGGGCAACGGCAAGGCCGACGTGCTGACGGGTGGTGGCGGCGACGACACCCTCAATGGCAAGGGCGGCGCAGATACGCTGGTTGGTGGCGCCGGCAACGATGCCATGAATGGTGGCAATGGTAATGACACCTTCGTATTTGGACCGGGCTTTGGTGATGATGTCATCCAAAAGGGCTTCGATGCCAACGCACGAGGTGGTCAGGACCTGTTGGATGTGTCGGCCCTGCAAATAACGGCTGCGAACTTCGCTGCAGAAGTGATCTATTGAGGATCTCGGCAACGATACGCTTGTCACGATCGGTGACGACTCGATCCTGCTCAAGGGTGTGAACGGGGTGGGCAATAACGTGATCACCCAGAACGACTTCTTGCTGGGATAGTAATGTGGGATCAGCATTGAGATCGGCCTTCATGCGTAGTGGAGGCCGATCTAAGGTGCATTCCTGGGATCTCAACCCACAGAGAGTTCCGCCTTCGCGAACGGTTCGTTCGGCCGGTTGCGCCGTGGTGAGCAGTCTCGCTTGGTGCGGGAGTCCGGCCCGCGCCGTGTCGATGCCCCCCATTTTCGCCGCCTATTGACCGTTTTGGCTTGTTTCCTCGCCTCATTTCTGTTACTCATTCTTGAGAATGATATACGAAGATGCGAACCACCCCATTGGAAACCCTTAGAAATGGGCAAAAAGAACCCGATCGAGGCCGTCGCCTATCTGCGGACCAGCTCGGCCGCCAACCTCGGCGCCGATAAGGACAGCGACAAACGCCAGCGGGAGGCCATCGCGGCATTCGCGAAACACAATGGCTACGTGATCGCGTCCGAGTATTTTGACGCCGCCGTCTCGGGAGCCGACCCGATCGACGATCGGCCTGGCTTCAAAGCCCTCATTGAGCGCATCGCCAGCAATGGCGTCCGAACCGTCATCGTAGAGGACGCCAGCCGCTTTGCGCGGACCCTGATGGTGCAGGAGGCCGGCATTGCCATCCTCGTTTCCATGGGAGTCCGCGTCCTGACTTCCCGTGGCGACGACTTGACGGACAGCGACGACGAAATGCAGGTCGCCATGCGTCAGATCGCTGGCGTGTTCTCCCAGCTCGAGAAGACCCGCCTCGTCAAGAAGCTGAAGGCGGCCAGGGACCGCAGGAGGGCCACGGGAGCCCGTGTAGAAGGCCGCAGGAGTCGTTTGCAGCGCCTACGCGATGCCAAGGCCATAGACGCCGTGACAAACCTGGAGGCCGCTGTCGGACTCGCCAAACGCCTGAGGAGGGCAAGCCCTGTCACCGGCAAACGTATGAGCCTCAGGAAGATCTCAGCCGAGCTGGCGAAGGCTGGCCACCTCAATGAGCAAGGCCGACCCTACAATCCAAAGTCCGTGCTGGCCCTAGTCGATGGACCGAGGCCCAAGTCGGGGGCCTAACCCGATGTTTTGCACCGTGACGATGACGCGCCGGTTCTTCTCCCCATGTCGAGACTCGGGTCCTGTTGCACCGTTTGCGCCCCATGCGGCGCCTTCCGCTCAAATTCAATCATTCGATCAGGCTGTCGATGGCAAAGTCGAGAACGGCGAGTTTGTGCTCAGACCGCGGCGGCTCCGCCGACGACCGGGTTGAGCCGTGCTGAGCGCGCGCTTCGGCAGCTTTAGCTGGCACACCGGACGTTGAAGTTGGCGATGAGCTATTCGGTTCATTCCGCCTTCGGTAGGCGCTTCAAGACCAGATCCAACGGTGACCCTCCCTGTGACGGATTGGGATTGATCGATCGCAACTCGTCACCCACGATGGTGAATGGTCGAATCTGCTCTGTCCCTTCATAGTCGGGGAATGTGCTGCCCTTGATCTTGAGAACGAAGGTCTTCGTTTCCTCATCGACCGAATAGCTTCCGAAGTACGCAATCGATCCAAGCACCGTTTCTCTGAACTCCTCCGGCGTCCCTTGGACACGATTGCCGCTGGCGTATTTGGGCCGGCCTGGCCGGGAATTGAGCCTGCTTTACGACGGCGCTACTGCCAATGATGAGCAGGCGTCTGAGCGTGCGTTCGCCCATTTTGGATGTTGCACCGAGCTTCTGCTTGCCGCCCGTCGATCTTTGGAGAGGTGTGAGACCCAGCCAGGCGGCAAAGTCGCGGCCCTTGGCAAAAGTCTCTGCTGGCGGTCCTAAGGCGGCGATCGCGGTGGCGGATATTGGGCCGATACCGGGAACGGTCATCAATCTGCGCGATACTTCATCCTCTCGTGCACGCCGTGCGATTTCCTTGTCGAGATCCGCAATCTTGCTACTGAGGCCGGTGAGTAGGTCTAACATCACGCGGAACATGGCGCGGGCCGCTCCGGGAAGCGAGTTGGCCATCTCTTCTTCATCGATCAGGTCCGCGAGCATCGCCACATGCGACGGCCCCTTGGGCGCGACCCAACCATATTCAGTGAGGTGTCCGCGAATCGCGTTTATCAGTTGGGTTCGCTGCCGCACTAACAGATCACGGGTTCTAAACACCAGGCCGGCCGCCTGCTGCTCTTCGCTCTTAACGGCCACGAATCGCATGCTTGGCCGTTGGGCCGCTTCGCAGATCGCCTCGGCATCGATCGCGTCATTCTTTTGCCGCCTCACGAACGGCTTTACATAGGCGGGCGGGATCAGCCGAACTTCATGGCCAAGCTGGGCGAGCTGACGGGCCCAGTGATGTGCTCCACCACACGCCTCCAACGCTACCGTGCAACTCGGTTGGGTCGCGAAGAAATCGGAGCAGCTTTCCTCGGCTGATCCGCTTGCTGAACATTGCTCGACCGCGCCCATCTACTCCGTGCGCGTGAAAAACATGCTTAGAGATATCCAAACCGATTATGCTAACCTCTGGCACGGACGCCTCCCTTAAGTGGTGCTCAACACCTCCACTTTGGCACATCGATGCCGTCGGGCGGGCGTCCACCCCATCATAAATTTGCCCACCTAGCGTTAGGCATCTCCTGTGTCATTCGTTCTTGATGCCGGCCGCTTTCACCAGTGCTGCGTTGACGGCGATTTCCTTTTGCACGTGCGCGTCGAATTCGCTCGGCGTCATGACCATCGGGTCGACGCCAAGCGCGGCAAGCTTGTCCCGCACCTTGGGCACTTGCAGCGCCTTGAGCGTCTCGCTGTGAAGTTTGTCGACGACATCGTGCGGCGTCTTCGCCGGTAGAAAGAGCCCAAACCAGAAAGGATACTCAGCATCGGCAAAACCGGCTTCAAGAGTCGTCGGTACATCCGGTAGCGCGGCGGCGCGTTGGGAGCTGTTCACGACGAGCGCAGCGAGCGTGCCTTCCCGAACATTCGTCAGGACGAGCCCGACCGGCCCGAAGAAGAAGTCAATTCGTCCGGCAATCACTTCGTTCATTGCTTCGCCACCGCCCTTGAACGGAACATGCAAGGCCTGCACCCCCGCGCTGACCCGGAACCGTTCCGCACTCAGATGGGTTGCGCTCCCGACACCGACCGAAGAGAAGTTCAACGCGCCCGGCTTAGCCTTGGCTGCGGCGACGAGATCACCGACAGTCTTCCAGCCCTTCGCCGGGGGAACAACCATGACGGCTGGTGAAATTCCGAGGGGGATGACCGCCGCAAAATCACGCGCCGGGTGGTAGTCCAGGTTCGGGTAGAGCGACGGAGAGATCGTGTGTGCCCCTGAGTGGACCAGAATGGTGTGGCCATCAGGATGCGCCTTGGCGACGAAGTTGGAAGCGATGGTCCCCCCGGCGCCGGGACGGTTCTCCACGACGATACTCTGGCCGAGTTGCAGGGAGAGCTGCTCGAACACCACGCGCGGGATAATGTCGATGGTGCTTCCGGCTCCGGCGGCCACGATCGCCCGCAGTGGTTTAGTCGGCCAGGTCTCAGCCCGGGCCTCCATTGTCGCGAATCCAAGTCCGAACACCGGCAGCAGTATCAAGCATATCGGCTTCATGACTTCCTCCTCGACACGCAGTGGTTTCTCTCGCGTGAGGGCAGCGGAATGCACACCAGCTGTGGCGCACCAGGGCATGAGCGTCCAATACCTAATTCCTCTGGCCACCTATATCGATCCGGCATAAGGAATGGCATGGACCTGCGGCACACGCGAACCTTTGTCACCGTGGCCGAGCTGGGCACAGTCTCCAAAGCGGCGCTGCACCTGCGCATTGCCCAGCCTGCTCTCTCTCGCCAAATCAGTGATCTCGAGCAGGAACTCGGTTTCAGGCTTTTCGATCGCGTCGGGCGCCGCCTCCTTTTGACGAGCGAAGGGGAGCAGTTGCTTAGCGACTGCCGTGGTCTATTGAACTATGCCACTGCGCTGGGCGAGCGGGCGCAGCTGCTTCGGCGCGGTGACACCGGCGTGCTGAAAGTGGCCGCCTCCCCTCAACACATCGAGAGTGTGTTCTCGCAGTTCCTGCATCGCTACGCGCAACGCTATCCTAACGTGCGGGTGAAGGTGACCGAGGGGAGCGGCCTCGAGATTCTGGCCATGCTGGAACGCGGCGAGATCCACCTTGGTCAGAATCTACTTCACGCGATTCAGCTAGATGGCCAACGCTTCGGGAGCCAACCGCTCGAACCGGTCGATTTGCTTGCCGCGTGTCATCCACCGCTAATGCTTGGCAACCGCGGCGAAATCGAGGTCGCGCGCCTCGCGCCTTATCCGCTGCTTCTGCTGGATAGCGGCTACGGGTTTCGCCGGGCTTTCGACGCCGCCTGCCGCCTCGCAGGGCTTAAGCCGAATATTCTGCTCGAAAGCCGGGCCCCACATACCTTGCTTGCGATGGCCGAGGCCGGCCACGGTGTGGCAATCATTCCGTCGGCATTACGAACGCATCGCTATGTGCTGCGAATTGTCGGTGTGACCTACCGGGGTAGACCATTGCGTGAGCCGTTGACTATTTTGTGGGACAAGCGGCGTCCGTTGCCGCGCTACGCCACGGCCTTCTGTCAGATGCTCGCCGAGCACGTGCGCGAGGTCTTTCCGATCACACGGCCGTCCGAACCCAAGACCAACGCCAAAGTGAAGCGAGTTACCGCGCGAAATGCGCGCAAACACCGCAATGGGTGATGAGGCTGTTCATTTACCTCCGCTCAGTCGCCCTGCGGAACCTGTATCAACCGCGCTTCAAGCCGCCTGTTCCTGGCACGAATTTGCCGTTCGTTCTGGTGGGATGCGCCGTCCGTTCTCCCCGAAAACGGCCGTACACAGGAGGCATGTGAGCACTTGTGGCTAACCTTGCGATTCCGACGCTGGATGGCCTAACAAATAGTCATTTATATTCAATAACTTAGGATACATTTATGGCGCCCCGTAGGGAGCGTCGTCAATCGAGCGTTCTCAGCCACTTAGGGCAGAGGTTAGCCAGAAATCGCTCCCGTATGATTCCAAGGCGTTATGCCGGCAGTGGCTTACCTGCTTCGCTGAATGAGTCCGCTTTCGGGTCGAATGTGTTGCAGAACTCGTAGCTGGCGCCGGTTCTGTTTGCCGGCATCGCGGCTTGTGTCGGCTCTCCTATGGGGAGCCGCGGCCTCGACGCCCGGCACCAACAACGCTCGACACCACTTGACGCCTACGTCACGCACTCAGCGGTTTGCGGTGAACTTCTGACGCCGCCACGTTCGTTGCGCGGCAGCACCGCACCGTACATGTAGACCGCGCGCCGGCTCATGGCGTTGCCTGCGATCACGTTCTCGCTGACCGCATGCTCGGTGAAGTGCTCGGGTGCGAGAATCTGTACCTTGCCTGACCTCACATCGGTTTCGTCGACGATGCCGCGCACCCCGCCGTAGTGATCGACATGAGAATGACTGTAGATCACCGCCACGACCGGTTTTTGCCCAAGGTTCTGGGTGACGAGGTCGTAGGCCGCCTTTGCAGTTTCTGCGGAGATCAGCGGATCAAACACGATCCAGCCGGTGTCGCCTTGGACAAAGGTGATATTGGACAGGTCGTAACCGCGCACTTGGAAGATGCGGTCGTGCACGCGGAACAAGCCGTGCTGCATGTTGAGCTGGGCGTTGCGCCACAGGCTCGGATTGACGCTGTCGGGCGCCGGTTTGTCGATGCTGATGTACTTCTTGTAGGATTCCAGGTCCCAAACGACGTTACCTTTGGCATCCTTTATCGTCAGCACATCCGGCTTAACGATGAAGCCGCGCGTCGCGTCCTCGAAGTCACTGCGATCATTGAAGTTGAGATATTCCTGCAGCGCCCGGTTTGCCGCCTTGGTGGCCTCGGTCGCAGGCTTGGGCGCCGTCTGGGCCAGGAGCGGGCCAACCATCAAAATCAAAGCTGCAGGAAAACCTAGGCTGGCGCTGCGGAGTGAACTGTACGGGATCATCAATGGCTCCATATCTCAGCGGCCAGATCAACCGCGAACACGTCATGAAGTAGGAGCATGCGGGGAGCCGAGCGCGTTTGGGATCAGGAGCTACCCTGAGGCAGGCTTAGGGATTTATGGACCCGTGAGTTGCCTCAGCAAGGTTGAGAGATGCCAATTCACCGGCGCACGTCGGATGTTGGCACTCATTCGCCGTGTGAAGCGGACTACTGGTATGTCGGATGACGAGCGCAAAACGGACGTTCTGATTGGGTCCGTTGACGGTGAGTTGTGACCGATGCTGTCGAAAAAGGGCTTGAGAAGGCCTGCGAACCGTGATTCCGCTGGCTGATTGATAGTCGGCAGCGGGGGGCGGGGCGATGATGGGGCGGCAACGGCGGGATCAGGGCCGGCTGTTCTACGAGTTTCGGCTGGAAGACCGCATCCCCACGAACCACCTGCTGCGCCGCATGAACGTGTTCGTGACGGTGGCGCTCGGCGAGCTGCACAAGGAGCTCGAGCCGCACTACAGCGACATCGGCCGGCCTTCGATCGATCCGGAGCTGATGATCCGGATGCTCATCGTCGGCTACTGCTACGGCATCCGCTCGGAGCGCCGGCTGTGCGAGGAAGTCGAGCTGAACCTGGCCTATCGCTGGTTTCTTTAGGCGGGCATGGTTTGTCAACTCCGTTTGCGCCTGACTCGGTCGGCAACGTGCGCCCTGATGCGTTCATGCTTCTTTGCGTGCTCGGCGTCGGTTGACACCGGCGGACAGGATGGGTTGAGAAGGGATGGACGGCCAAGCTCTGCAGCGCACTCGATCGGCGTTGCCGATCGGTAGCAACCAGCGATGCGTGCTCGTCCACCCCTCGTACCCATCAGGGCACTCGTTCACCGCCAAGCAGGCGGATGCAAATTGATTGCTCTTGTTGCTACTCCTTAAGCCGCCAGCAGCGCGGGCTTGCTCCCGGGTTGTCCAACGGAAGTCGGTTCCATCGACCCACATGCGATGCAGGACGACAGCGAGTTTGCGGGCGAGCGCCACCTTGGCGAGCTTCACGCCGCTCCTCTTCGCGATCCGCATCGCCCAGCCACGCAAGCCGGACCAGCGCCCGTGATGCATGAGGACGTGCGCTGCCTGATAGAGGGCGGTGCGCACCATCTCGTCGCCGCAGCGACTGATGTGACCGTCGTAGTCGACCTGCCCGGAGCTGTAGCGACGCGGCGTTAGGCCAAAATGAGCCCCGACGTCTCGCGATCGCGTGAAGCGCTCAGGGATATCGACCCCGGTCCTATAGGTAAGCGCGACGATCACGCCGACACCCGGCACGGTCATGAGGCGGCGACAGACAGGATCTTTGCGAGCCAGCTTTCGTGCCATGCGATCGAGACCAACGAACTCATCCATGAGAACGCGGCGCACGCGCAGCATGGGCTCGGTTATCGCTGTAAGGGCGGAGTGCCCTTCGATGAGCTCGACGGACACGCGCCTCGAAGGAGTGCTTGGTCACATGGCCCAGCTTCAGTCCGAAGACCTTGAGCGAGCCACGGACTGAGTTCTCGATATCCTGGAGCTTGCCAAGCAGGAGGTTGCGATTGACGAGAAGCATGCGGATCTGCTGCGCCTCTTCGCTCTTGACGTGCACCAGGCGGAACCAACCGAGCCGGATGGGATTGGTCAAGGGCGAAGGCTTCGCTGTCGACGCCAGCGTGCTGGAGGCCAACGCCAGCCGCTACCATGGCAAGGCGCCAGATGAGCTCGACTGGACCGAGAAGCAGCGCCAGACGCGGGCGGTGGCCGAATATCTGGTCGCACTCGATGCGGCGGCTGAGCCCGAGCCCGATCCAAGTCAGACATCGCAAGGCGTGGCTAGGCTACCGGGGTACCGCTCTCGCGGGCTGGCGCGTCGCCGTTCGCCGCACCGTGGCGGCGCGCCTTGGCTCGGACGGTCGTGAGATCGGAAACACTTCGCGCACGTGCTCCGCCAACATCGCGCAAAAGGCCGTGGCGTAGGCTGGCAGGGGCGCCGCTTGTCCCAGAAGATGGCCAAGGGCTCGCGCAACGGCTTGCCCCGGTAGGTCACGCGCACGACGCGCAGTCGATACCGATCAATTTGCACCGCAGAGGGAACGATGGCTACGCCATGTCCCCTCTCGGCCATCGCCAGCAGCGTATGCGGTGTCCGGCTTTCGAACGCGATATTGGCCTCGATACCAGCCAAACCGCAGGTAGCGTCGAAGGTGCGGCGGGATACGAAGCTGGTATCCAGCACAAGCAGCGGGTAGGCCGCGAGGCGGGCAATCTCGACTGCACCGTTCTTGCCGAGCATGAGCGGCGCATGGCACGCGGCAAGCAGGTCTACCGCCTCCAGCGAGTGGTTCGCGAAGCGAAGATCGCCCGGCTGAATGGCTTGAAGCAGATTCTGGCCAAAGTGAATCTCACCGCGCTCGAGCATCGCCAGGGTGTCGGACCACACAATCGACTCGAATACCTTCACCTGCACATTGGGAAACCGAACGGAGAATGGATGCAGAAAGTCGGAAATGACGCCTTCAATGAATTGCGGTGAAGCGGCCACTTTGAGCACACCCGTGTCACCGAGACGCAGCTGCTGAGCGCGCTCGCCGACAGCGCTTGCGTAGCTCAAAAGGCCGCGGCAATCGCCGAGCAATTGCTCGCCCGCACCAGTGAGCCGCAGACGACGGCCGACACGATCGAAGAGCTTCAGCCCAAGTTCCTGCTCGAGATTGCTGATCTGTCGCGACAACGCTGGCTGGGCGACGCGCAGACGTACCGCTGCCTCGGAGACAGTGCCCAGCTCCGCCACGGCAACGAAGGTTCGCGCGTGTCGCAGATCCATGACTTCTCTTTATGCCTTATCGGCATGATGAGCCAGAGAAAATATGTATTGGACGCCCACCATCGACGGCGGCACTCATGTGTGAGGACAGCGCAGCCTCAGGTGAGACTGCCCTCGCAAGGAGGACCACGTGATGCCCAAGCACGCGATGCTCTTGCTCGCCCTAGCTCTTGCGACGGTGACGACCCATGCGGACGCCGAGCCCTGGCCAACGCGGCCGGTGAAGGCAATTGTACCGTTCCCCGCCGGCAGTATCGCCGATGCTGTCCCGCGCACCGTGTTCGAGCAGTTATCGACGCAGCTTGGCCAACCGTTCATTGTCGAGAATCGAGGTGGCGCAGGCGGAACGATCGGGGCGCAACAAGTCGCCAAATCGCTGCCGAACGGCTACACCCTGCTCGTCAACTCATCGGCGCATACGATCGCGCCGGCGCTCTATGCCAGCCTCGGCTATCACGCTGCACGGGATTTCGTCCCCGTGATCCCACTCGGCCTCACGCCTAATGTGCTGGTTGTTCCAGGGTCGCGGACTTTCAGATCCGTGGGCGAACTCGTGGCCGCGGCGAAATCGCAGCCGGGAAAGCTGACCTATGGGTCCGCTGGGGTCGGCACCGCCACGCACTTCAGCGCCGAACGCTTCCTGGCGAGCACGGCTACGCAGGCCCTGCACATCCCCTTCAGAGGCGGCCCAGAGATCGTGACTGAGTTGCTCGCCGGCCGTATCGATTTCTTTCTCGGGCCGATCGGGATAGTGAGACCGCATATCCTCAATGGCAAGCTCAATGCGCTGGCAGTGAATACGGCAGAACGCTCGGCCCTGCTGCCCGATGTGCCGACGCTAGGCCAAGCGGGCGTGACGAACGCTGAGTACCCATTCTGGATCGGCATGCTGGCTCCGGCTGAAACGCCGCGCGAGATCGTTGACAAGTTGTACCGCGGGACGCTCGCAGCGCTTCAAACGCCCGCCGTGCGGGACAAGCTGGCGGCACTTGGCGTGGAGCCGATGCCGATGGCACCTGGCGAATTCAGTGCGCTGATCTGCGAACGAGATCGCGCTCAACATGGCACTGGCCAATACAGCCGGCATCAAGGCGCAGTGAGGTCCCTGAGGCGGCGCACGTCTGCATTTCCGGATGAAGCTGAACATGGGTGCCTCGTCCACGTTCGTTGCGGCCGACGCTGCGGGCTACGAGCTGCAGATGGGTCGCTGGAGCCGCCGACTTGCTGTTCAGTTCCTTGACTTCGTTGGCATCGGCGATGGCGAGCGCGTGCTGGACGTCGGCTGCGGCACCGGCAGTCTTGCATCGGTGGTCGCAATGCGAACCAGAGCGTCACAGATCCATGGCGTTGACCTGGCCGACCCCTACATCGCGCATGCGGCGCGGACCCATCGCGATCCCAGGCTCAGGTTTAGTGTCGGCGATGCGTGTGCCCTGGCCTTCCCGGACCACGCCTTCGATCGCGTGCTCTGCCTGCTCGTCCTGCATTTCGTTCCCAGGCCGCTTGACGCGATTGCAGAGATGCGTCGCGTAGCCAGACCCGGAGCTA
The DNA here is from genome assembly GCA_963840425.1 of uncultured Alphaproteobacteria bacterium. GTDB lineage: Bacteria > Pseudomonadota > Alphaproteobacteria > Rhizobiales > Hyphomicrobiaceae > CADEFX01. The sequence goes on from CAWIYZ010000006.1 coordinate 187,572, forward strand.
TGGTCGGCGCTGCGGTGTGGGATCTGCGGGGCGGCATGGTTGCCGGCAGGGTGTTCTTCGATACAGCTGCCGCGCTCGATCTCGACGCCAATGCCTACCGGTCGCGGCATTTGATGCGACCACTGACCCGACCGGGCGAGCTCGCGATGGCATGGCGCTCGGCGGGTCTGGCCGATGTGGTTGAGACAACACTGGCCATTCGCATGGAGTACGCGAACTTCGACGACTATTGGTCCCCGTATGACGGACGGGATGGTCCAGCCGCCGCATACGTCGCAACGCTCACCCCGCAAAAGCGCGCACTCCTCAAAGACGCGGTCCGCCGTGCCTATCTCGACGGCGAGCGCGACGGGCCGCGCTCGTTCGTGGCGGTCGCCTGGGCCGTGAAGGGGAAGGTCGCTGGGTAGCGGTCGGTTTCTGATACGATCAGTGTCGTGTCGTGACGGCAGCGATTGGTTCCCTTCCCCGCACGCGTCCGTCGGCGATCGCGACGGTGGTTACCGAGATCAAATGCCGCATTGCTCAAGTTTCCACTTAACGAGAGTTAGAGCATCAACTCGGCAAGCGGGGCGGTGCTGCACCATCACATGCTGAAGCCAGCGACCTGCATCTAGAAACCACGCAAGCAATAGTGTTCCCGCGTTCGCTGCGACCCTTAGCGCGATAAACCAGTGTCGCAGCTGCCTAAGTGCGCCCTCATGGTCAATCGCGACAACGCCCGACGCTGAATTGTCTGCATTCAGCATCGCGGTTCTGGTCACGACCGCTGCCGCCAAGGCCGGAACAAAGTGTCGCGTTACTTGAGAGGCGAACATGACTGCCCTGAATCCACTGTTGGCTAAGGTGTTCCGGGGCCCGTTGGATCTGAACGGACCTGTGCTCGGGCGCATCTTCTACCTCTTCGAATATGTGAGATCCTACATCGAGGAGCGTTTTGAGGCTTTCGATGCGCGCTTCGGCACGGATACTTCGGCGCCCGTATTCGACCGTGACCAAAAGACATCGGTTCACTTCTACGTGCCGACGACTGCTTCAGTCATCTACGAGATTCTCAGCTCCATTCCGTTGCAGCCGAAGAAGTGCACGTTCGTCGATATGGGATCGGGCAAAGGTCGAGCTTTGCTTGTCGCGTCGGAGTTCCCGTTTGCGAAAATCGTCGGCATAGAGCTCTCGGATGATCTGCACCGTATCGCGCAAGACAATGTCAAGCGCTATAAGCCTGCCTCCCAGCAATGCGCGGCGTTCGATCTGAAGTGCATGGATGCTCTCGACTATTCCTACGCAGATGAGCCTTTAGTGCTCTTTCTCTTCGATCCTTTTGGGCGCGAGATCCTTCAGAACATCATTGCCAATCTCGAGGCATCACTGAGGGCACAGCCCCGCGAAGCCTATGTCGTCTACGTATATCCGCAGTACGAGGATTTGCTGCAGAACTCCTCTGTCCTTCACCGGGTGAGAGTAGGCGGACCCAGATGGCAGCCCTGGAGCCAATACGTAGTCTACGCGGCCTCAACGGGCCGCAGGTGGCGAACGCGGGGCAGCTGCAAACCCGTCAGCGCTGTATCGGCCAGCAAAGCAGCCTAGACAGCGTCGGACGCATGAACTGCGTTAGTGCGGTCTCAAACGATCGGGAGAATCTGGCGCCCATTAGAGAACGGGTTGCGATCCAGTGGGATAGGCGTCGCCCACTTCCTCCTTACGCCGTCACGTTTTGCGAAAGCCTAGCCCAGTACATGCATACGGTTCTTCCCATAACCCGAATTACAAAGGCCAGTCGTTCCGCGGCGCCGCGGAAGCGTTGACCGACTATAGAACGATGTTGGCGAAAGGCGACTTTGCGCTTGTGCACGCCGAAATAGTGCGCAGATACCAAGCTGGTGGCGGCATCGAGGACGAGACGCTCGCCTTGTAAGGAGGTGATACGGTTAC
>CAWIYZ010000007.1:0-156280 GCA_963840425.1 uncultured Alphaproteobacteria bacterium
TGGCTTTGGAATGGTCTTGTGCGACTTTCGGCGCTTTGCCAGCCTTGACGAGGTCCAGCGCCTCCATCATGGCGTCGACGCCGATGGGAAACAGCTTCTTGAAATAGACGTCACCCAACGTTTCGTCGGGACCGATGTCCACCGTCTTCTGCAGCAGGAGGGGGCCTTCGTCGAGGCCTTCGTCCGGCCAGAAGATGGAGAGTCCGGTTTGTGTGCGACCCATGGCAATTGGCCAGTTGATCGACGATGGACCGCGGTGAAGTGGCAACAGCGACGGGTGATACTGAAACGTGCCGAGCTTCGGCGCATCGAGGACGGGCTGCGGCACAAACAGCGTGACGTACGCCATGATGCACAGGTCGGGCTCGAACGATTTCATCAGCACCAGCGCCTCGGGCGTCTTCCAACTCTTCGGTTGGTGGACAGGGAGTCCCTTCTCGCGCGCGAACACCTTCAGCGGATCCTCGGCGCGGCCGGTCTTGTCGGGAGCGCAGAACACAGCAACGACGTTCTCTTTGCGCTCCAGCAACTTCTCGAGCACTGCCTTGCCGAAGGCGTCCTGTCCGTGGACGACGATACGCATGTCGATCTCTCCCAATTGCGCAACCCTACTTCCCGCCAGTGTTCCGATCGCGAAAGCTCGTCGAATCTCGCAGCAACCATTGAACGAGCTTCGCGATCGAAATGACACTAGCAAGTTTATGATTTCTAGTGTGATTCAGATGGAGAAACTCGCTCACGGCCCTGCTGCGAATACTGGATAATTTCTCGATCATCACACTAGGGCGAAGTAGGAGAGGTTCTATTCTGCGGCTGACTTCTTGACTATCTCGGTGGCGCCAGCATCCCTGAGCGTCGCAACATCGGCCGCCGAGTAACCGAGCTCGCGCAGAACCTCAGTGGTGTGCTCACCCAGAAGTGGTGATCGTTTCACCTCGGAAGGTGATGCGGACAGCTTGATGGGATTGCCTACCGAGAGATACTTGCCGCGCGTTGGGTGATCGACCTCAACCATCGTTCCAGTGGCGAACAGCGACTTGTCCTCGGCGATCTCTTTCATGGACAGGATCGGGCCGCAGGGGATGTCGACCGCGTTGCAGATCTCCATGACCTCGAACTTGGTCTTGGTCATTGTCCACTGTTCGATGCGACCGAAGATCTCGTTGAGGCGCGGCAGACGCGCGGGCGGCTTGGCGTAGTCGGGATGTGTCTTCCAGCCGGGCTCGCCGATGACGTCGCAGATCGCCTCCCACACCGGCGCTTGCGTGATGAAATAGATGTAGGCGTTGGGATCATTTTCCCAACCCTTGCACTTCAGGATGCGTCCAGGTTGGCCGCCGCCCGAGTCGTTGCCGGCACGCGGCACGGCATCGCCGAACGGAATGCCTTCGCCATACTGGCTGTACTCCGTGAGCGGCCCGTGTGCGAGGCGCTGCTGGTCGCGCATTTTCACCCGTGCCAAGTTCAGAACGCCGTCCTGCATCGCGCAGGTTACGCGCTGCCCCTTTCCGCTCATGGTGCGATGATAGAGTGCCGTGACGATACCGAGCGCCAGATGCAACCCCGTGCCCGAATCGCCGATCTGTGCGCCCGTGACGAGCGGTGGGCCATCGCGAAAGCCCGTAGTCGAGGCCGATCCGCCGGTGCACTGCGCGACGTTCTCGTAAACCTTGCAGTCCTCGTAGGGACCTGGGCCGAAGCCCTTGACTGACGCATAGATCATGCGCGGATTGAGCTCTTGGATGCGCTCCCACGTCAGCCCCATGCGGTCGAGTGCGCCGGGAGCGAAATTCTCCACCAGCACGTCGCAAGTCTTCACCAGCCGCTCCAGGATCTCCATGCCCTTCTTGTTCTTGCTATCTATCGTGATCGAGCGCTTGTTGTGGTTCAGCATCGTGAAATAGAGGCTGTCCACTTTGGGGATATCCTGCAGCTGTCCGCGGGTGATGTCGCCGATGCCGGGACGCTCGACCTTGATGACGTCGGCGCCAAACCAGGCGAGGAGCTGCGTGCACGTCGGCCCCGATTGCACATGCGTGAAGTCGAGTATCTTGACGCCTTCGAGTGCTTGCATTGGACGCTCCCCTATTTCTTTTTCACCACGCTTTGCGGGTTGAGGTTGCCGATGCGGCCGCTTTCGCTGCCTGCCGCCGGGTCGATTGCTGCGTTGATGAGGGTCGGCTTGCCGGAGTCCATCGCTTCGTTCACGGCGCGCCTCAATTCGTCCGGGGTCGTCGCGTTGACGCCGACGCCGCCGAAGGCTTCCATCATCTTGTCGTAGCGCGAGCCCTTTACGAACACGGTCGTCGCAGGGTCGGATCCCGCCGAGTTGACGTCGGTGCCGCGGTAGATGCCGTTGTTGTTGAAGATAACGGCGCAGACCGGCAGCTTGTAACGGCAGATGGTCTCCACCTCCATGCCGGAGAAGCCGAACGCCGAGTCGCCTTCGACCGCGAGGACAGGCTTGCCGGTCTCGATCGCCGCCGCGATGGCGTAGCCCATGCCAATGCCCATGACGCCCCAGGTGCCGACGTCGATGCGCTTGCGCGGTTGATACATGTCGATGATGCCGCGCGCCAGGTCGAGCGTATTGGCGCCTTCGTTGACGAGGATGGCGTCCGGCCGCTCCTTGATGATGGTGCGCAACACGCCAAGGGCGCCGTGGTAGTCCATTGGCGAGTTGTTGTTCATCAGCCGCGGCGCCATCTTAGAGACGTTCTCCTCGCGCTTCTTGCTGACAGCCCCGGTCCATTCGGCCGGCGGGGCGGGCCACTTAGATCCCATGCCCTCGAGAAGCGCTGATACGCAGGAGCCGATGTCGCCGACCACCGGAGCGACGATCTCGACATTGCTGTCCATTTCCTTCGGCTCGATGTCGATCTGGATGAACTTTTTCGAGTGGGGCTCACCCCACGTCTTGCCCTTGCCGTGCGACAGCAGCCAATTGAGACGTGCGCCAACCAGCATCACGACATCGGAGTCTTTCAGCACGGTAGAGCGCGCAGCGCCTGCACATTGCGGATGTGTGTCGGGAAGAAGCCCCTTGGCCATGCTCATTGGCAGGAAGGGAGCGCCGCTCTTCTCAACGAGCGCGCGGATTGCATCGTCGGCCTGAGCGTAGGCGGCGCCCTTGCCGAGAATGATCAGAGGGCGTTTGGCGCTCCGCAGCACATCGAGCGCGCGCTTGACCGCAGCCGGTGCGGGAAGCTGGGCCGGTGCTGGATCGATGACTTTGACGAGAGACTTGGCTCCTGCCTCCGCGTCCATCACCTGCGGGAACAGCTTGGCTGGTAGATCGAGATAGACGCCCCCGGACGACCCGAGACGGCAGCGCGTATCGCGCGCGCCACGCCGATGCCGATGTCTTGCGCGTGCAGTATGCGGAACGCCGCCTTGCAGAGCGGTTTGGCGATCGCGAGCTGGTCCATCTCCTCGTAGTCGCCTTGCTGAAGATCGACGACTTCGCGCTCGGACGAGCCCGAGATCAGGATCATCGGGAAGCAATTGGTGGTGGCGTGGGCGAGCGCGGTCAGACCGTTGAGGAAACCCGGAGCCGACACCGTGAGGCAAACGCCGGGTTGCTTGGTCAGGAAGCCGGCAATCGACGCCGCATAGCCCGCGTTCTGCTCGTGGCGAAACGAGAGGACCCGGATGCCCGCGGCCTGCGCCATGCGACCGAAGTCCGTGATCGGGATGCCCGGCACGCCATAGATCGTGTTGATGCCGTTGAGCTTGAGCGCATCGATGACGAGGTGAAAACCATCCGTCAGCTCCCGCTCGCTTCCAGCGGCACCAGTACTCTGCGCTGTCGCCGACATTTTTGTTTCCTCCTCGAATTCTTCTCTTCGCCCGTTCGTTTTGTTCTTGGTGGCGCGACGGTTTAGCGCCTCGGGCGCTTCGTCCCAAATCAATCGAGATTGACGAAGCGCTCGACGTGGTCTCTGAGCTTCAGTGTGTGCTCCCGCACGAGGCGCTCCGCCCGCTCGGTATCGCGCGCCTCCAGGGCCGCGACGATCTCCTTATGATCGACGATCGATCGCCTCGCCCGGTCCGCCTCGAAGATCGTGCGCTGGCGGATGGCGCGGACGTGAAAGAAGAGATCATCGGTGATACGGCCGATCAGCGCACATTTGCCGAGGCCGATGATGGCCTGGTGAAAGGCGATGTTGGCATCCGAGTACTCGCCCGTCTTGCGGGCAACCTCGTCGGCGGAGAACGTGTCGACCAGTCGATGCAGTCCGCGCAACTCCTCGTCGCTCGCCTCCTTGGTGGCGAGCCGCGCGGCCATGCTCTCCAATGCCGCCCAGACCGTGATCATCTCGAGCATCTCGGCCTTGGTCTTGCGCACAATGAAGATCCCGCGCCTGGCTACGATGCGCACCAAGCCTTCGGAATCGAGCTGGGCCAACGCCTCGCGCAAGGGTGTGCGGCTGACGCCGAACCGCTGCGAGAGATCGCGTTCGTCCAAACGCAGCTCGGCGTTCGTCGCGTAGATATTCATATTGAGAATGGCTGACTTCAGTGCCTCGTATGCACGTGCCTTGAGGCTAAGGCTCTCTGCGATCGGTTGGATCTTGAGAACGGTGTCAGGCATCGGATCTCTTTGAAGCAACGTGGGCGCAAAACGTGATCTAGGTATTTGGTATACCATACACCAGAGTAAGCTTCTGTGACAACCGGAATTGCCCGAGCTGTCGACAGATGTGAAATGCCTCCGAGAGAATTCGATCAGTTATCGGAACGTCTGTTATCCACATCTATCCTTGTTGCTCTCGTCTGAAAGTTCGGTATATCGTATACCAGAGAGCTGACGATCGGACTGCAAAATCCCTGGTGAGCTCTTCCAAATAAGAGTGCTGGCTGCGGGACGCAGAGCCTGCGCCGCTGGAGGAAATGTGGAAGAGATCGCCGCGCTGCTGCAGGGCTTCACGGTCGTCCTCACGCCCTACAACATCGGCTTGATGCTGGTCGGCATTCTGCTCGGCGTCATCATCGGAGTTCTGCCGGGCTTGGGTGGCGCCAACGGGGTCGCGATCCTCTTGCCGCTGACGTTCGCCATGCCGCCCTCGTCGGCGATCATCATGCTGTCGTGCATCTACTGGGGTGCGCTGTTCGGCGGTGCCATCACGTCGATCCTGTTCAACATCCCGGGCGAGCCGTGGTCGGTGGCGACCACCTTTGACGGCCACCCGATGGCGCAGCAGGGCAAGGCCGACGCCGCGCTCACGGCGGCGTTCACGTCCTCCTTCGTCGGTGCGATCGTTGCCGTCATCGTCATCACCTTCCTGGCGCCGCTGGTCGCCAAGTTCGCGCTGCGCTTCGGTCCGCCCGAATTCTTCGCCGTGCAGTTTCTCACCTTCGCCAGCTTCATCGGCATGGGACGCGGATCGCCGTTCAAGACGCTGGCCTCCATGTGCCTCGGCTTCGCGTTGGCCTCGGTGGGTCTCGACAACGTCACCGGCCAGTTGCGCATGACCTTCGATCAGGAATTCCTGCTCAACGGCTTCAAATTCCTGGTCGCCGTCATCGGCCTGTTCGGCATCGGCGAGATCCTGTCCTCGATGGAGAGCGGCCTCAACTTCTCCGGCGCGCGCGCCAAGATCAGCCTCAACGCTGTGCTGCAAACCTGGAAGCAGATGCCGCGCTTGTGGTTCACCTTCGTGCGCAGTTGCATCGTCGGCTGCTGGATGGGCATCACGCCGGGCGGTGCCACGCCCGCGTCTTTTATGAGCTACGGTCTGGCGCGGCGTTTCTCCAAGCGCGGCGACAATTTCGGCAAGGGCGAGATCGAAGGCGTGGTGGCGCCCGAGACGGCGGCGCATGCGGCCGGCACCAGCGCGCTGTTACCGATGCTGACGCTGGGCATTCCGGGCTCGCCGACGGCGGCGGTGCTGCTGGGCGGCCTCTTGATCTGGGGTCTGCAACCCGGTCCGATGCTGTTCGTGGAACAGAAGGATTTCGTGTGGGGCCTGATCGCCTCCATGTACATCGGCAATTTGGTCGGCCTTGTCATCGTACTCACCTGCGTGCCGTTGTTTGCCGCGATCCTGCGCATTCCGTTCTCGATCATCGCCCCGGTAATCCTCGTTATTTGCGCCGTCGGCGCCTACACGGTGAACAACGCCATGTTCGACGTGTGGATGATGGTCGTCTTCGGCATCATCGGCTATTGTTTCAACAAGCTCGGCTACCCGCTGCCGCCGTTGGTGCTGGCTCTGGTGCTCGGCGACATGGCGGAGGGCTCGTTCCGCCAGGCCATGCTGATCAGCCAGGGCAGCCTCAGCGTATTTTTCTCCAACTGGCTTGTCGGCAGCATCATGACGCTGGGGCTGGTGCTGTTGTTCTGGCCGCTGATCAGCTGGTTGACGAGCTTCAAGAAGGTCAGGCCGCAACAGGCCTGAACTGGCTCGCTGGAGGGCGAGCCCATGCGGCAACGACAAGAAGCAAGAACGAACAGAGAGGAGAGGAAAATGCGAAAGGCAATGACGCACACCCGAGGCCTCGCGCTCGCAGCATTCGCAGCGCTGGCGCTCAGCACGCCGGCCACTGCCGCCTGGGAGCCGACCAAGGCCATCACCTTCGTGATCCCCGCGGGCACCGGCGGTGGCGCCGATCAGATGGCGCGCTTCGTGCAAGGCATCGTCACCAAGCACAACCTGTCGAAGCAGCCGATCGTGGTGATCAACAAGTCCGGCGGCGCCGGCGCCGAAGGCTTCCTCGAGATCAAGAACAGCGCCAAGGACCCGCACAAGATCGTTATCACGCTGTCCAATCTCTTCACCACGCCACTCGGCACCGGCACGCCCTTCAGCTGGAAGGATCTCACCCCGGTCGCCATGCTGGCGCTCGATCAATTCGTCCTCTGGGTTCCCGCGGACGCCCCCTACAAGACGGCGAAGGAGTACGCCGAGGCTGTGAAGACGGGCGCCGACAAGCAATTCAAGATGGGCGGCACGGGCTCCAAGCAGGAAGACCAGATCATCACTGTCGCTATGGAGCGCCAGACGGGAGGCAAGAAGTTCACCTACGTGCCTTTCCAAGGCGGCGGCGCCGTCGCCGTGCAGTTGGTCGGCAAGCACATCGACTCCTCGGTCAACAATCCGATCGAAGCGGTGCAGCATTGGAAGGCCGGCAATCTCAGGCCGCTTTGCATCTTCGATGCCAAGCGCAGCGCTTATACGGGCAAGGTGACGGCGGATATGGCTTGGAGCGACATCCCGACCTGCACGGAGTCCGGCTTGCCCGTCGAGTACCAGATGCTGCGCGGCATCTTCATGCCCGGCGGCGTCACGCCAGAGCAGGTGGCCTTCTACGTGGACCTGTTCCAGAAAGTGCGGGCTACGGACGAGTGGAAGAAGTTCATGGAGGACGGCGCGTTCAACCAGACCTTCATGACCGGCGATGATTATCACAAGTGGGTGGAGGCCGCCGAGAAGACACACTACGACCTGATGAAGGAGGCCAATTTCCTGGTCGCAGGTCGATAGGCATATTTGAGGCCGGCGCTTTGGCGCCGGCCTCTCCCGCGCATGCCGGCGGGACTAAATCAGGCAGATTGGCAAGGCGAAGGGCACATGCACCGCGAGACCTCCACGGACGATCGCCGCGTCGTCTCCAACCGCACGATGGACATCGTGGTGGCGCTACTCTTCCTGGGCGCCAGTGCCGTCGTTATATCCGACAGCATACGACTGGGCTTCCACTGGCAAGAGAACGAGGGGCCGGCCTCGGGCTACTTTCCGTTTTACATCGCGGTGATGATGGCCATTGCCAGTATGGTCAATCTGGTGAGCGCCGTGCTCGGACGCAGCTCGAACGGTGATGCCGCCTTCGTCGGGCGGCGCGCGCTCGGGCAAGTCCTCGCCGTGCTCTTTCCCGCCATCGCCTACGTCGCCGCGGTTCAGTATCTCGGCATCTATGTGGCTTCGGCGGGCTTCATCTTCGTTTTCATGTTATTTCTGGGGCGTGAGCGGGTGTTGAGAGCGCTGGGCGTCAGCCTCGGCGTGCCACTGGCGCTGTTCTTCATGTTCGAAATCTGGTTCCTCGTACCGCTGCCGAAAGGTCCGCTCGAGCTTTGGCTCGGCTACTGATCTCTCATTGATCCACCTCAATGCTGACAGCGGTAGCGGCGGCAGCCTTGCCCCCGCAGGTACAGCGTCACGCGCGACGTGCCCGATGGCGCGGTGTCGGCGGGCCATGAGGCTAGTGTGATTCAGATCGAGAAATTCGTTCAACGGTTGCCGCGAGATCCGACGAGCTTCGCGATCGGGACACTAGAACATTTCCAAAGGTTGATGATACCTTTATACGCAACAGGAAAAGATCGAGCATGATCGAGGAGACCATGGCAAGCGAAAGCAAGTGTCCGTTCTCGGCTGGCAGGAGGAACCGCGACTGGTGGCCGGACGCGCTGGACGTTTCGGTTCTCCACCGCAACTCCACGCTGTCCGATCCGATGGGCGAGGCGTTCGACTACGCCAAGGAGTTCAAGAGCCTCGACCTCGATGCGGTGATCAAAGACCTGCATGCCCTGATGACGAACTCGCAGGACTGGTGGCCGGCTGACTTCGGCCACTACGGCGGGCTGATGATCCGCATGGCATGGCACAGCGCGGGCACCTACCGCATCACCGACGGCCGCGGCGGAGCAGGCGCCGGGCAGCAGCGCTTCGCGCCGCTCAACTCATGGCCGGACAACGCCAACCTCGACAAGGCGCGCCGGCTGTTGTGGCCGATCAAGCAGAAGTATGGCGCCAAGATCTCCTGGGCCGACCTGATGATTCTGGCCGGCAACGTCGCGCTGGAGTCGATGGGCTTCAAGACGTTCGGTTTCGCCGGCGGCCGCGCCGACGTGTGGGAGCCCGAAGAGCTGTTCTGGGGTCCCGAAGGCACGTGGCTGGGCGACGAGCGCTACAGCGGCGAGCGCCAGCTCGCGGAGCCGCTCGGCGCCGTGCAGATGGGCCTGATCTACGTCAATCCAGAAGGCCCGAACGGCAATCCAGACCCGGTCGCCGCGGCCAAGGACATCCGCGAGACGTTCTTCCGCATGGCGATGAACGACGAGGAGACCGTCGCGCTGATCGCCGGCGGCCACTCTTTCGGCAAGGCCCACGGCGCCGGCGATCCGTCGCTGGTGGGACCTGATCCGGAAAGCGGCGCGCTGGAGGATCAGGGCCTCGGCTGGAAGAGCAAGTTTAATACCGGCATCGGCTGTGACGCCATCACCGGCGGCCCTGAGGTCACCTGGACCACAACACCGACGAAGTGGAGCAACAACTTTTTCTGGAACCTGTTCGGCTACGAGTGGGAGCTGACCAAGAGCCCGGCGGGAGCCAAGCAGTGGCGGGCCAAGAGTGCGGGCGCCATCATCCCTGATGCCTTCGACAAGACGAAGAAGCATGTGCCGACCATGCTGACGACGGACCTGTCGCTGCGGTTCGACCCGGCCTATGAGAAAATCTCGCGGCGTTTCATGGAGAATCCGGACCAGTTCGCGGACGCGTTCGCCCGCGCGTGGTTCAAGCTCACGCACCGCGACATGGGACCGCGCGTGCGCTACCTGGGCCCGCTGGTGCCGAAGGAGACGCTGATCTGGCAGGACCCGATCCCGACCGTCGATCATCCGCTGATCGGCGAAAATGATGTCGCGGCGCTGAAAGCGAAGATTCTGTCGTCGGGTCTGACGGTGCCGCAGCTGGTGTCGACCGCCTGGGCGTCAGCCTCGACGTTCCGCGGCTCCGACAAGCGCGGCGGGGCCAACGGCGCGCGCGTTCGTCTCAGCCCGCAGAAGGACTGGGAGGTCAACCAGCCGGCCCAGCTCAAGACCGTGCTTGCGAAGCTCGAAGAAATTCAGAAGAGCTTCGGCAAGAAGGTCTCGCTCGCCGACCTGATCGTCCTCGGCGGCTCCGCTGCGGTGGAGAAGGCTGCAAAAGACGCCGGCGTCGACGTGAAGGTGCCCTTCGCACCGGGGCGTATGGATGCGTCGCAGGAGCAGACCGACGTCGAATCGTTCGCGCCGCTCGAGCCGCGGGCCGACGGCTTCCGCAATTACATCAACGGCAAGAAGCATCAGTTCATGCCGCCGGTGGAGGCGCTGGTGGACCGTGCGCAACTGCTGGGCCTGACAGGACCCGAGATGACGGCGCTCGTTGGCGGCCTGCGCGTGCTCGGCGCCAATGCCGGCGATTCCAAGCACGGTGTCTTCACCAAAGAGCCAGGCAAGCTGAGCAACGATTTCTTCGTCAACCTGCTCAGCATGGACACGGTGTGGCAAGCGGCGGCCGGCACCGAGGGCGTCTATGAGGGCCGCGATCGCAAGACGAATGCACCCAAGTGGACCGGCACGTCAGTCGACCTGATCTTCGGCTCGCACTCGCAGCTGCGCGCGTTCGCGGAAGTCTATGCGTGCGCGGAACTCAAGGGAGAAGTTCGTGAAGGACTTCGTGGCGGCTTGGACCAAGGTGATGAACGCGGACCGGTTCGACCGGTCGTGACGGGAGTATCGGATTTCGACCCGGATCGGTGCTTGCGTGAAATGACCGCAGTCCCTTCACGCCTCACATGGAAGCGGAAGCGCATCCATGTGAAGTGATCGCGTTCTAGTCCGCGGCGGAGCGATCTTGTTGTGGTGGTGGCCGCTTTGTAGTCTCCGCCGCATGTCCCGCCGCGCCCCAATACCCTTCATCCTCGACAAGTCTCAGGCCAGACGGATTTGGCTGCGCGCGCAACGGCTCGACCAGTCCGCGCCGTTCGGGGATGGGCCGGACGCAACGCGTGCCGCGATCGAGCATCTGGGCTACGTGCAGATCGACACCATCAATGTGATCGAGCGCTGTCACCATCACATCCTCTTCACGCGCATTCCAGGATACCGGCGCGACCACCTGCGCCAGGCGCAGAGCGTCGACAAGTCGGTGTTCGAGTACTGGACCCATGCGCTGTCGTATGTGCCGACACGCGATCTGCACTTCTACATCAGGGCCATGAAGCATCACTGGCACCGCCGCAGCGCGTGGTTCTCCGCGGTCAAACCGGGCGATTTGCGCAAGGTGCTGGGCCTCATACGCAAGAATGGCGGGCTCACCATCCGCGACATCGACGACGACGTGCTGGTGGAGAAGGCCCATCTCTGGGCCAGCCGCAAGCCGTCCAAGCGGGCACTTCAGATGGCCTTCTTCCGGGGTGTCGTGACGATCAGCCAACGCACCGGCATGCTGAAAACCTACGAGCTGACGAACCGTCATTTCGGGTGGGACAGGCCGCCGAAGGCCGCCTCGGAGTGGGAGATCGTGAGCTATCTCCTCGATCGTGCCTTGCGATCACAGGGCGTCGTGAGCCTCAACTCTGCCTGCCATCTGGATGCCCCGCGCAAGCCCGCCATGCGAAAGCTGATCGAGGCGAGAGTGCGCCGCAAAGAATTGCTGCCGGTTGCGCTCGAAGGGGCCGGAAAGCTGGAGCACTGGGCGCAGCCGGAGGCGCTGGATGCGGCTTTTGATCCTGCAGAAGATCTGATCCACGTTCTGTCCCCCTTCGATCCGCTCGTCCTTCAGCGCAAGCGGCTGCAACTCTTCTTCGACTACGAGCATCGCTTCGAGGCTTATGTTCCCAAGGAGAAGCGGGTGTTCGGCTACTTTGCACTGCCTGTGCTTGCCGGAGACGAGATTGTCGCCGCCATCGATCTCAAGGCCGACCGAGAGCAGGGAAAACTACTCGTGCAGCAATGGACCTGGGTCGGCAAAGGCCGGCACCGGTCGCACAAGAAGAGGATCGAGGAGGCACTGCACGATTTCGAGCGCTTTCAGCTCGCGCGCTGAAGGCGGCACAGCAACGGCAGCAAAGACGCATTTCGACCCCGCGCGCTCGCAAGCGCGCGGGGTCGTTGTTCTCAGCGCTCGTCGGCGTGCACGTGCGTTGCGTGCTCGCCGGTGTTTTTGCCCGCCCTGCGCACAATGAGCTTGCCGACGCCGACCACGATCAGCGCGCCGATCACCTCGAAGATGCGGGCCACGAACTTGGTGGAGATACCCAGCATCTGCGCCAGGCTGTCGATGGCCGGAGCCAGCGCCGGCTCGGTGGCCAGCAGCTCTCCGGCAACCCAGCCCAGCAGCGCCGCGCCGGCCCACACCAAGATCGGGTAACGGGTCAGCAGGTTGGTGATCAACGTCGCGCCGCCGATCACCAACGGAATGCTGATGATGAGGCCGAAGATGATGAGATTGATATCGCCGCCGGCGGCTGCCGCGATGGCCAGCACGTTGTCGAGACTCATGACGATATCGGCAATGGCGACGATTTTCACCGCCTCCCAAATGCTGCCGCCGCTACGAACGCTGTCCTCGCTGGCCTCCTCCTGCGTCACCAGCTTGACCGCGATCCAGAACAGCAGCAGGCCGCCGATCAGCTTCAGGTAATGGATGCCGAGGAGCTGATTGACGAGGACCGTGAAGATGATGCGCAGCACCACTGCGGCGCCCGCACCAAGCAAAATGCCGATCATGCGCTGCCGCGGCGGCAACGAGCGGCACGCGAGCGCGATGACGACGGCGTTGTCGCCGGACAGGATGATGTTGATGCCGATGATCTTGGCAATCGACACGGCGGTGGCGCCATGGCTGCCGAACATCGCGTAGATGGTATCGAAAATCTGGTCGCTCAATGCGGCAGCGACGGCGAACGCCTGCAAGTCCACGTTTCTCCTCCGGTTGGATTATCGTTTGTCTCGCCCGGTGAGCGCGCCCCACCTCGGCGGGCCTTCCCCTTTGTCCGTGTCGAGCGTTTCGCCGATGCGGCAATGCTTGCAGGACACTTTGCGCAGGCTGCCGCGTTTTTCAATGCGAAAGCGACATGGGTTCCAAAATCAGCTGCGAACGGACCTCGTGCCGGCGGGGCCGGTTCCGCGAATAGCCGATTGAGCTGATTTTGGACGGACGTGGACGGCTGGTTGGACGATGTTGGACGCTGTGCTGTCTAGGGGTTGGCCGAGCGTTGTTTGATGTTGCCGGCCGGCTGTGTGCGCCCGGTAGCCCGATCATTCCCGCTCGAGGGGCGGCGTGCCGTGGCATTTGGTATGCCACACGTCCTCTTCGAGGTTGGCAATCCTCCTGGCTCTGCAGCAAGCGGTCCGACTACCATAAGGCCGCACGCTTCTACCTTGGGGAGAGACGACCATGGCTGTGATCCTCGGCGAGGGCGAGTTCACCTACGAGGCGACCGAGAATTGGGCCAAGCTGCCGGATGGCTGGGAGTTCGGCGATGCGGCCGCCATCGGCGTCGACCGCCAGGACCGCGTTTACGTCTTCAACCGCGGCGAGCACCCGATGATCGTGTTCGACCGCGATGGCAACTTCATCAAATCGTGGGGCGAGGGCCTTTTCCATCGCCCGCATGGCATTCACATGGGGCCGGACGACTCCGTCTATTGCACCGACGATGGCGATCACACCGTGCGCAAGTGCACGCTCGACGGCAAGGTGCTGCTCGAGATCGGCATTCCCGGCAAGCCGGCGCCGTTCCTCAGCGGCGAGCCCGTTCCACCGCTGCACCCACACCGCGCTCTCGCCCAAGAACGAGATCTATGTCTCGGACGGCTACGGCAATGCGCGCATCCACAAATATTCGCCGGACGGCAAGCTCCTGTTCTCATGGGGGCAGCCCGGCTCGGGCGAAGGCGAGTTCAACATTCCGCACAACATCTGCTGCGACGCCGACGGCTGGATCTACGTCGCCGACCGCGAGAACCATCGCGTGCAGGTGTTCGACGGCAACGGCAAGTACGAGACGCAGTGGGCCAACCTGCATCGCCCGTCCGGCCTCTACATGCCACGCCCGGCAAATGCCCGCTCTGCTACGTCGGCGAGATCGGCCCCTATCTGCCGGTCAACCGCGGCTGGCCCAACCTCGGTCCGCGCGTCAGCATTCTCGATCACAAGGGCAAGCTGCTCGGCCGTCTCGGCAGCCTGACGCCGCCGGGCACGCAGCCTGGGCAGTTCCTCTCGCCGCACGGACTTACCGTCGACTCGCGCGGCGATCTGTACGTCGGCGACGTGGCCTCTGCCTCCTGGCCGTCGCTGTTTCCCGGCAAGCCGATGCCGAAGCCTCTCCGCCGCATGCAGAAGCTGACGAAGGTGAAGGCTTAGGTATTCATCGGCCGTGCCTCTAGATATTCCAACCTTACATTCTTGCGTCCCCGGACCGTGCATCGTTGTGATCGGGCGGTTCGGAAGAATGTCCGTGCATTCGGCTGAGTTCTCGGCGCCGCCCGAACCTTAGTGACCGGGTGGCTGGCGGCTCCTATGATTGAGCCCACGGACCGGGTCCGCACAGGTTACGATACCGCACGGCTGCCGTAAGGACAGCTGAAGCGCGTGTGTTCGCGCGCTCGGTCGGAGACGCGGGTCGATGAATACTGCCTCCACGCAGATTACATTGGTCCCGATCTCGTCCGCTCGGCGCTGGCTCGTCTTGCTGAGCGGCATGCTGACGGCAATGCTCTACTTCACGACCATTATGGTCGTGACCTCCATCATGCCCCAGATCCAAGGTGCCATGGCCGCCACTGCGGACGAGGTATCGTGGGTTGTCACATTCAATCTTTTGGCCACAGCCATCGCGACCCCGATGACGGGATGGCTCGTCACCCGCTTCGGCCGTAAGCGCACAATGTGCACGTGCATCGCTGGGTTTGGTGTCTCGACGCTTATGTGTGGGTTGTCGCAGTCGCTCGAGGAACTGATTTTCTGGCGCATCCTGCAAGGGGCATTCGGCGCCCCGACGCTGCCGCTTAATCAGACAGTGATATTGGACATCTATCCGAAAGAAAGGCTGCGCTTCGCCATGGGTGCCACCGCCATGGGAAGTGTGGTCGGGCCAGTGATCGGTCCAGCCATGGCGGGCTGGCTCGCCGAGACCTACAGCTGGCGTTTCGCCTTTTACATCCTGGTGCCAGTGTGCCTCGCGGCGCTCGCCGGCATGGCGGCAGCGCTCCCGGCCGACACCCCGAAGGATCGGGTGCGCCTCGACTGGATCGGATTCCTGTCGCTCTCCGTAAGCGTTGGCTCCTTGCAGTATGTGCTCTCGCGCGGGCAGCGGCTCGACTGGTTCGACTCGGGCGAGATCGTCATATTCGCAATGCTAGCCGTGCTCGCATTTTGGATCTTCCTGGCCCACAGTCTGACCACCGACAATCCGTTCCTCGACCTGCGTCTGCTTCTCAACCGCAATCTGACTGTCGGCTACATTCTGCACTCCATCTTCGGCATGTTGGCCTTCACACCGATGGTGCTGCTGCCGACGCTGCTCCGCGAACACGCCAACTATCCGGACGCTCTCGTCGGCTGGATCGTCGGCAGCCGCGGTATTGGCGGCATCCTGGGCTTTTTCGCCGCGATGTGGCTCGAGAAGATCGACCCGCGCGTTTCGATTGCGTCTGGCTTTGGCATGCTGTTCCTCTCGGGTCTTTGGCTGATGCGGTTCAACCTCGATGTGACGCCACTTCGAGATCATGCTCAACGGCACGCTGCAGGGGTTCTCGGTCGGAATCGTCGTCTTGCCGCTGATGGTCGTGGCATTCGAGGGGCTCGACTATCACGCGCGTCCCGCGGCTACTGCTGTGTTCCATCTCCTGCGCAATGTCGCCTCGGGTCTCTTCATCTCATTGTCGGTCGCCGAGGTCGTGCGCTCGACAGGTGTCAATTACGCGCGTATGGCCGAGATGATCAGTGGATACAACAAGGCACTGTTAATGCCTTCGGTTCTGGGAGCCTGGGACTACTCCTCGGTGCATGGCCTGATGCGACTGTCGAAAGAGGTGATGCGCCAATCGGTGATGCTTGGTTATCTCAATGCCTTCGGCTGGTTCACGCTGGTCGCCGCCCTGGCGCTGCCGTTGACCCTGTTGCTCAGGACACCGCGGGACGCACCTCTATAACGGTCTACCTGGAGCGATTGCCGGGCAGTTCTGCCGAGGTGGCCTGGATCACTATTCTGAAGCTGGGTATCCAGCCCCTGTTGCAGCGGACTGGACCCGTTCGCTCCCGCAGACCTGCCCTTATCCCCCTGCCTTCACCCTCCGCCGCACCTCCGGCAGCACCTCGCGGCCCAGAAGCTCGATGCCGGCCAGGATGTCGTCCTGCTTCATGCCGGGCCAGCTCACCCGCATGGTGAGGTGATTGATGCCGAGACGATGCTGCGCCATCAGCGCCTCGGTCACGTGCGCCGGCGAGCCGATGCCGAAACGATTGGCGGCAAGCTTCTTGAGCTGTGCCTCGGGCGCGTCGCTCTTGTTGAGGTTCACGCCGAGCAGCCCCCAGGACGTATAGGCCGCATACTTCTCCAGCACGAACGGCGCCGCGCGCCGCAGCGCCGTCTCTTCGTCCGGCGCACAGGCCACCTCGTACAGCCGCACGATATGCTCGGCGGGCGGCAGGCCGGCGTCGGCGCGGGCCTTCTTGTAGATCTCCGAGTCCTTGACCGTCTCTTCCAATGTCGTGCTCGACACCGCGCACCAGCCGTCTGCGATCTGGGCCGCGCGCTTGAGGCTCTCCTCCACCTGCGCGGCGATGAGAATGGGCGGGCGCGGCTTCTGCAGCGGCGGCGGGCCGATGGTGGCGTTCTCGAACTGCCAGTAGCGCCCTTTGTGCGTGACGTTGGTCTCGCTCCACAGGCGGCGGATGATCTCGACGCCCTCTGCCATGCGGCTGACCCGCTGCTTGATGTTCACGCCGAAGGCCTGGAATTCCTCCGGCCGGTAGCCTAGTCCCACGCCCAGCATGAACTTGCCGCCGGAGATGACGTCGAGGAAGGCGCCGATCTCCGCCATCTCGACCGGATTGTGCAGCGGCAGCAGCACGATGTTGGTGCCGAGGTTCATGGTGCCCTCGGTCTCCGCCGCCAGCCGCTGCATCATCGACATCAGCGGAAAGTAATGAAAACCGGGTGTGATGTGATGCTCGCCGCCCCACAGCGAGTTGAAGCCGAGCTTGCGGATGAGGCGCACCTGCTCCAGCGTTTCCGCCCAGCAGCGCGCCGGGTCGCGGTCGTAGGGATGCTGGCTGTTGAGATAGATGCCGAGTTTCATGGGGCGTTGGGTCTCCGCGACATATGGTTGAGATGATGGGACGAGCGCCGGCGCAATCGTACCGTCATCGCCCGGCTTGTTCACGCAGAATGTGACCTGCCGGTTGGCGCAGCCGCGAAGGTGGCCTTGGCGGCGCCAATACAGGCGCCTTCACGCGCCGCGCGTCAGTGCTTCACCGTTCCCACACGCAGACGTAGGGGCGTTGCAAGGTTGATGGGTGGGTTTGACCACCCGACCGTCACTTCAGCGCTCGGCTCAGCACGCCGGGCATCAATGTTTTTTCGTGCGGCAGGCCGCCATCATCGATATCGAAATCCGGGTCGAAAACCGTGCGACCTTGGGCGCCTAGAAACGCGGGCTGGGCCTTGATCCATTCGCTGGGGGCCTGCTCTCTCGCATAGCGCAGCAGGCGGGCTTCCAGATCATTGACGATATCCGGGTGCTGGTCCGCTACATTGTTTTTCTCGCCCGGGTCCCTGGCGAGGTTGAACAGCTCCACCTTGCCGGGAAGCAACGCCATCTTGATGAGCTTCCAGTCACCTTTGCGGATGGCGCCGCGGAAGGCTTCGACGTTGATCAGGATGTCCTCGTGCGGCGACGGCTGACCTGCCGAGAGGGTCGGCCAGATGTCCTTGCCGTCGAACGGACGCTCGCTGCTGCCGCTGGCGCCGGCCAACGCCAGCAACGTCGGCATCAGATCGACCATGTGCAGCGGCTCGTTGATGACGGCCGGTTTGAGCTTTCCAGGCCAGTTGACGATTGTCGGAACGCGCACTCCGCCCTCGTGCAGCGAACCTTTGCCGCCGCGGAAGTTGCCGTTTGAGGCTGGTGGTTTTGCGCCGGCTGCAATCCCCTCCGCCTTGCGCTCTGCCTCGGATCGCGCACCGGTCGCGAAAAGCGCGCTGGTCGCGCCGCCGTTGTCACTCGAGAACACGATCAGGGTGTTATCGCGCATGTTCCTCGTTTCGAGCGCGGCAAGGATACGGCCGACCTGTTCATCGAGCGCAGTGATCATCGCGGCGTAGGTACGGCGCTTCTCGTCAGCGACAGCCTTGTAGCGGTCGATGTAGGCCTGCGGCGCCTGATAGGGAGCATGAGGCGCCAGCGAGGCTACATAGAGAAAGAGCGGTTTGGTGCCATCGTGGCCGTCGATGAGCCGAACGGCCTCGTCACCGATAAGGGTGGTGAAGTAGCCATCCTCCTTGAGGAACTGGCCGTTGCGCTGCCAGTCGATCAGCCCACCGCGCTCCTTGCTGAAGTAGTCCACCTCGCCGACGAGGTTGCCGTAGAAGTGGTCGAAGCCGCGGTTCTGCGGCCAGTACTTCTCGTCCGCGTGCCCGAGGTGCCACTTGCCGACCATCGCGGTTCGATAGCCGGCTTCCTTGAGAGCCTGCGGCAGCGTGCGCTCCTCGGTCGGGAGACCGAAGGAATGACTGGGAAAGATCACCGCAGTTTGCAGGCCATGCCGCATAGGGTACCGGCCGGTCATCAGGGCCGCACGCGCCGGCGTGCAGAGCGGGCATCCCGTAGAACGATTCCGCACGCACGCCGCTTGCGGCGAGCGCATCGATGTTGGGTGTCTTGATGTTGCTGCCGCGGTAGCCGAGGTCGGCATTGCCGAGGTCATCGGCCAGGATGACAACGATATTGGGTTGTCGTGTCGATTGACCCGCCGTCTGGGCGTTGACGGCGGGAGCGAAGCCCACTGTTCCTGATGCCAGCGCCGCGGCCAAACCTGCACCCGTTCGAAGCAGGCTCCTGCGGTCCAAGCTTTCCTCGTCCGCCTGGTTGTTCCCTGCGTCTCCTGCGTGCGTGCTCATTGCTTGCTCCCGAGGTCCATTCACAGGCCTGCCGAGCGATGGCTCCGCGGCAAATCCATCGTGCGTGACAACTGCGGGGCTCTGAAATCAGGGGAAACCCCCAAGCTGGCGGTCGAAAACCAAGGTTGGGGCGGCTCGGGTGATAGGCATCTGATCCCGGCTGTCGACGTCCGCTCGTGGCGAGGCGGACATCGGAATCTGCATGGCGAGAGCAGGTGATATTCGGCGTCGCGCAGTCCACACGCAGCAAACTTTACCACGCATTCCACTATCGCCTTGATCCGGCAGAGTCAGATTTGCCCCATTGTCTGTTTTCGTTGACAAGAGGGAAACTACTCCGTCCAATCAATGGAAGATCCTTGGACGGACACACTGCCCCATCACGGAGGAAAAATGCGCCTTACTTCACTTTTTGCGGCCACAACGGTTGCGGTCGCATACGCCAGCACCGGCGTGGTTGCCCAAACGCCCAAGAAGGGCGGCACCTTGAACTACGGGGTGGTGGCCGAGCTGCCGACCAGCGACTGTCATGCGACGACGACATTCGCCACGCTGCATCCCGTCGCGCCGATGTACTCGACGCTCCTGAAGTTCCAGGGCCCGCACGACAATAACAAGATCGTGGGCGACCTTGCTGAGAGCTACGAGGCTTCAGCGGATGCCTTGACCTACACGTTCAAGCTGCGCAGGGGCGTCAAGTTTCACGACGGCTCCGATTTTACGGCGGCGGACATTAAGGCCACGTACGATCGCATCCGCAATCCACCAGAAGGCATCACGTCTGCACGCAAGGCGCTGCACTCGGCCATTCAAACGATCGAGACGCCGGATCCCTACACGGTGGTCTTCAAGCTCTCGCGCGTTGACATGTCGCTGCTGCTGCAGTTCGCATCGCCCTTCAACTGCGTCTATAGCGCCGCAGCGCTCGCCAAAGACGCTGACTATCCCGCGAAAACCGCCATGGGTACCGGTGCCTTCCAGTTTGTCGAGTACGTGAAGGGCTCGCACTGGGCGGGCAAGCGTTTTGACGGCTATTACCTGAAAGACCGCCCCTATCTCGATGGATACAAGGCCTTCATCGTCAAAGGCACCGCCGTCGTGTCGGGGCTGCAGGGTGGTCAGTTCGACGCCGAGTTCCGCGGACGATCACCTGCGGAGCGTGACCAGCTCCTCAGTGCGATGGGCGACAAGATCGCGGTGGTCGAGGGGCCCTGGATCACCAACATCCAGCTTTACGTCAATTCGCAGAAGAAGCCCTTCGACGATATCCGCGTGCGGCAGGCCCTCACTCTCGCGATCGATCGGTGGGGCGGGGGCGAGAACCTCGGCAAGATATCCCTCATCAAGGGCGTCAACGGCACGTTCCGTCCCGGTGCATCCTGGTCACTCCCACGGGCTGAGCTCGAGAAGCTCCCGGGCTTTGGGCGTGACATCGAGAAGTCGCGGGCGGAAGCGCGGCGCCTGCTCGCTGAGGCCGGCGTGCCGAATCTGAAGATCAAGTTCCTCAACCGGCAGTTGGGCCAACCGTTCCAGCCGGCAGGCATCTATGCCGTCGATCAATGGAGGCGCGTCGGCATACAGGCTGAGCACACGGAGCTCGAGACGAAGGTCTACTTCGACGCGTTGTTCAAGGGCGACTTCGACGTTGCCGTGAACAACATTTCGGATTTCGCCGACGATCCATCGGCGCAGTTCAATACGCTCGTCAGCAGCAAGCTTTCCGCGGTCAGCTACTCACGGCATGAGGACACCAAGCTCGACGATCTCTTCCAGAAGCAGGCGGTGGAGATCGACCCGGCGAAGCGAATGGCTCTCGTCAACGAGTTCGAGCGGCATGCGCTGACCCAGGCCTACTCGTTCCCTGTGCTTTGGTATCAGCGCATCGTGGCCAACAACAAGAAGGTCAAAGGCTGGGAATTGCAGCCCAGTCACTTTGCCGGTCAGACGCTAGTCGATGTCTGGCTAGACGAGTGATCGGGGTTAGAGCCAATCCCGGTTCAGGCCGGAAGGGCTCTAATCTCACTTCGCGCCATCAATGGCCTGGACCATGGCGTCGACGGCGGCGCCCTGCTTCAGGCCGCTTTCGCGCGTCAGCGTCCGCCACGTGAAGAAGCTGAGCGCCAGGCTGAGCATCGCACGTTGTTTTGTCGTCAGTTTGATGCCGAGCACGTCGCGGTAGGCCGTCATATACGGTCCGAGGCGCATCTCGACAATTTCCTTGGTAAGCGGATGATATTCGGCGTCGCGCAGGATGCATGTGGCGAGCTCCGCATTGCGCTCATACCACCGATAGATCGCAAGGAGGCCGACGCGCAGACGCTCGCTCCGATCCTCAATCGCGCGCCAGGGACGAGCATCGGGCAGCGGATCGCGCTCCATGGCGAGGCTTGAACAGGCGAGATAAAGGCTCCGCTCGTCGGGAAAGTGCGCGTAGAAGGTGTGCCGCTGAACGCCGGCCCGATCGGCCACCATGCTGATCGTGGTCTGCGCCGGACCGATGCTCGAGTGCAGCTCGACAGCCGCTTCGACGATGCGTTGACGCGTCGCCGCCTGGCTTTCGGCGCGGCGCTTGAGGGTATAGGTCCGGATCATGGCAATTTCATTGCACGAGTGTGTGCTTCCATATTGACAGGCTGTGCGACTTTCATTACACACATGTGTACAATCAAATGGTACGCAAGTCCATCGCCGTGGCGGACCGCCCGCCGAAACGTCACACCCCTTGGCCGTGGAGAGTCGCATGGAGACCAAGACTAGTGAGATCAGCGACGGCATCTATCGCCTGTCGACATTCGTGCCGGACATCGCCCAACCTGCCGGCTTCACATTCAACCAGTTTCTCATTCTCGGCGACGAGCCTCTGCTGTTTCACACCGGCCTTAGGAAAATGTTCCCGCTGACGCGTGCGGCTGTCAGCCGGTTCTTGCCGCCTGAGCGCCTGCGCTGGATTGCTTTCGGCCATTTCGAGGCCGACGAATGCGGCGCCATGAACGAGTGGCTGGCGGTTGCCCCGCAGGCTCAACTCGCGCACGGCCGCACCGGCTGCATGGTGTCGTTGAATGACATGGCGGACCGCGCGCCGCGTGTGCTCGACGACGGAGAAACCATCGATCTCGGCGGCGGCAAGCGCGTGCGCTACATCGACACGCCGCACACTCCGCATGGCTGGGACGCGGGCGTGCTGTACGAGGAGTCGACGCGAACCCTCATGTGCGGGGATCTGTTCACCCAGCTCGGTGACGGCGCGGCGCTGACGGAGGGCGATGTGGTGGGACCGGCGATCGCTGCGGAGGACCTGTTCCAGTATTCCAGTCTGGCCCCCGGCATGGGCACGACGATCCGGGGTCTTTCCAAGCTTGGGCCGCGCACGCTGGCGCTGATGCACGGTCCGTCTTTCGCCGGCGATGGCGCAGCCGCCCTGTGCGCCTTGGCTGACGACTACGACCGCCGCATTCGCGGTCGTGGACAAGTTGGGTTCAAAGCCTAAAGGGCGCCCAGCGCGGAACGCGGCTCGCCCTCAACCTCGCGCCACCTTGGCAATGACATCCTTGCCGAAGCGCTCGATGCGCTCGCACGTCTCGCCCACCGTCGAGGCGAGCAGCTGCATGCCGAGCTGGCTCACGCCGACCTTGGCCAGCGCGGCTGTATCGGCGGCCATGTCGGCGGCGCTGCCGGTGAACAGCCGGCGGGAGCCGTCGGCTGCGCGCTCTGCTGTCCACGACACGGGCCATTGCACCGAATAGGCGGTGGCGACGCTGGCCGGATCGCGGCCGGCGGCCTTGGCCATGCCGGCGAGCTTGGCGATGGCGCCACCCAGACGCTCGGGCGTATCGAGCAGCGGATCGCGGCTGTTGGAGCCTGGGTACCACACGTCGCCGAGTTTCGCGGTCCGGCGCATGGCTGGCCCGCTCTCACCGCCGACCCAGATCGGCACCTTGTCTCTCTGCACGGGCTTGGGCTGGAACAACACGTTGTCGAACTTCACGAACTCGCCGCTGTAGGCCGGGCGCTCCTTGCTCCAAAGCTCCTTGAAGGCCTCGATGTACTCGTCGGTGGCGCGGCCGCGTCCGGCGAACGGCGCGCCCAGGATCTCGAACTCCTCCTTGAGCCAACCGGCGCCGACGCCGAGCAGCAGGCGTCCTTCAGACAGCACGTCGATGGTCGAGAGCATCTTGGCGGCCAGCACAGGGTGGCGGTGCGGCACCACCATCACGGCTGTCAGAAGCTGCAAGCGCTTGGTGCAGCTCGCCAGAAAGGCCAGCGTGGCGAGCTGATCGAAGCAGAAGCCTTCGCCGCCACTCCACTTGCCCTCCGGATTGTACGGATATGCAGATTCGAAACTGGTTGGCACCACGACGTGGTCATTGACGGCGATGAAGTCGAAGCCGGCCTTCTCGCCCGCCGCGGCAATGGCGTGATAACCCTCACGCGTCGCCAGCGGCCCGCGTGTGAACGTGGTCACTCCGAATTTCATGGGTGCGGCTCTCCGATTGTCGCGTGTGGCATGGGGTGATCAATAGCCTAGCCTGAACCCCATCGCCTGCGCGAGGTGAATTCGCGGCGCTGTCGGGCGGGCGGCGCGCTGGACAACCCAGCAGCTGCAACCGAGACTGGTCCGTTCGTCCTGCTGGCTGGAGGTGCCGCATGAGCACGCTCGAACCCGTCGATGGCATCGACGTGCAGATCATCGTCGACAACGTAACCGACAACCTCTCCTCCGTTCCCTCGTTCGTGGAAACCGAGCTGGCCGCCTTGGACCGGAGGCGGCGAGGCGCTCTCGTTCTGGGTGGCGACTGCCTGTGCTGCGCGGCGCATGGCTTGTCCTGCCTGATTACTGTCCGCAGCGGCGGGGAGAGCAGGGTGCTGCTGTTCGACTCCGGCCCGGAGGATCGCACGTTCGAGCAGAACGTCTCCCGGCTCGGCGTTGACCTGGGGCCGGTCGAGGCGATCGTGCTCTCGCACGGTCACTGGGACCATGCGGGCGCCATGCTGCGCGCCCTACAGCTCATCCGCGACCGCAATGGGGGCCGCCCGGTTCCTTACTACGCTCACCCGGACATGTTCCGCACACGTGCCGCGAGACGGCCGGACGGCTCGATGCGGCCTATGGAGGATGTACCGAGTGTCGAAGCCCTGACAGCGTACGGCGCAGAGGTCATCAACACCACCGAGCCGCAGCTCCTGCTCGACGGCAAGGTCTACGTGAGCGGTGAGATCCCGCGTGTCACGCCGTTCGAGCGCGGACTTCCCGGTCAACATCGCCGCACGCTGGACGGCACGGGCTGGGAGCTCGACGAGCTCATCATGGACGAGCGCTTCGTTGCTGTGAACGTGGCCGGCAAGGGACTGATCGTGTTTTCAGCTTGCTCGCATGCCGGCATCGTCAATGTCCTGAAGTGTGCCAAGGCAACCTTCGGCAACATTCCCTTGTACGGCGCGGTTGGGGGCCTGCATCTCTCTGGCTCGACCGAGCGCATTATTCCCGACACGGTCGAGGCACTGCGCGAGTTCGGTCTCAGCGTTATTGCCGCCGGTCATTGCACTGGCTGGCGGGCCATGACGGCGCTCGCCAATACGTTCGGCGAAGGCAAGCTCGTTCCGCTGGCCGTCGGCAAACGCTTCTCGTTTTGACTTTGCGCAGGCCGTCTGCGCCGAAGGCGAATGTCACCCCTTCGGCGCGACGTTGCTCTATCAACTTATTCCGCGCGGATGTTGAGCTGCTTGATGAGCTTGCCGTAGCGCTCGTGGTCCTTACGCATGAGCTCTGCCAGCTCCTCAGGCGTGCCCGGGTGCGGCGCCAGCGCCGTCGGCAGCAGCAGTGGCTTCATCTCGGGTTGGCGCGCGATCTTGTTCATCTCCTGGGCCATCTTCTGCACGATCGGCTGCGGCGTGTTGGGCGGCGCGAACATGGCAAACCACACCAGAAAATCCAGCTCCGGATAGATTTCCTTCAGGATCGGCGTGTCGGGAAAGTCGGGCCGCCGGTTGCGGTCGAGCACCGCCAGCAGCTTGGCCTTGCCCGCACCCACGTGCGGCATGGTGTTGGGATCGACATGGATCTGCACGACGCCGGCCAGGAAATCGGCAAGCGACTCGGCGCCGCCGCGATAAGGCACGTGCAGGATGTCCATCCCCGCCTGCAACTTGAACGCCTCGCAAATCAGATGACCGAACGAGCCGACGCCGGCTGTGCCCCAGCTCAGCTTGCCGGGGTTCTGCTTGGCGTGGGCCACCAGCTCCTGGATCGACTTAGCGGGCACGGACGGATGTACGGCAATGAGCAGCGTGCCGTCGGTGAACTGCGTCACCGGCACCAGATCCTTGAGCGGGTCGTAGGGCGTCGCGCGCAGGTGCGGGAGAATGACGACGCTGAGCGCTGGCGTGACGACGTAGGTGTAGCCGTCGCCTGGAGACTTCACGGCGGCCTCGATGCCGAGCGCGCCCGAGGCGCCGCCCCGGTTCTCGATCACAACCTGCTGGCCGAGGCTGCGCGTCAGGCGCTCCGCGAACGGGCGCATCGCATTGTCGGACGAACCGCCGGGCGCGAAATTGACGATCACGCGAACCGGCTTCGTCGGCCAGCTCGTTGCTGTTTGGGCTGTCGCGCCCGCGTTCAATGTCATGAGTATGCCAAGCGCCAGCGCGCCTGGCGACCATCGCCATAACGACATGCACTTCCTCCCGATGTTGGTTCTTGCTTATTGTTCTTCTCGCCGCCGTCCTTCGGGACGGTCGTGCCTCACGATATCAGCAAACCATTGGGACGGAAAAGTGCGATGGCTGACGTTGCCTTGGCCGCAAGGCGAGGGCGGGGGACTAGCGAGCAGCCGCCTTCTGTTTAGCCATCTCCACCTCCGTTCGGACAAGCTCGTCGAGTTGGCGCTGCCCGAAGGAAGCCAATGGCTTGCCGTTCACGAAGAAGGTCGGAGTTTGTTTGACATTGAGGACGCGAATGTCGGCGACATCCTGCTTCAGCAGCTCCTCGATTTCCGGGCGCTTGGCATCGCGCTGAGCGCGCTCGATGTCGAGCCCGGCGCTACGCGCCGCTTGCCAGGCAATTCTCAGGTTCGGTGCCCCGTGAACCGCCCAATTCGGCTGCGTTGCCAGCAATGCCTCCAATACGGGTAAGAAGAGGTTTTGCAGGCGCGCTGCTTCAAGAATGCTCACGGCTTCATCGGACCCTTGATGGAACGGGGCATACCGAAGGACGAGGCGAACGTCCTTTGGATGCTTGGCCATGATCTCTTTGACGGCGGGATAGAAAGCCCGGCAACTCTCACAGGATGGATCGAAAAACTCGACGATGGTGACCGGAGCACTCGCTGGCCCGATGACCGGAGAATGTGGCCGAACCAGATGGTTGGACTCCGACGCTGCAATACGCGCTTGCTGATCTGCGTAGCTGCGCTGGTACACATACGCCCCGACCGCAAATACTGCTGCGGCTATGACGGCGGCGATGATCACGAGCAAGCGTCTGGTCATGCGTCATGCCTCCGGCTGACGAGTGTGAGAAGGGCTGCAATGATCGTGAACGCTAAGAGCGAGAGCACAGGGAGAGGGACACCGCCGAGAATAGTCATGTCCACGCTTGTGCACGACGGCCCGGCACCGCACGGCTCAAGCGCTGGCGGAATGACCCCCGCGTATTGCAGCGTGTGAAAGGCCGCGATCAGCCAGCCGCCTGCGGCTAGCGGCAGCGCGTATCGCCATACGCTGGCATCGGCGCGAAAGCTGGCGACCGCCAGAATGATGGCCAAGGGAAACATGAACGCGCGCTGATACCAGCACAGCACACACGGTGCGCGTCCCATCACTTCGCCGATGAAAAGTGCAGCAAGCGACGCTACGAGCGCGGTGAGCCAACTGATGAACAGTAGACCCCACTGCGAATCGCCCGGCGCAACCATCGTGCGCTACCCTTTGGCAGGTCGCACGGTCTGCATGTCGGGCTCCGTCATGTCGTCCGAGCGGTACTCATGCAGCGCCTGCGTCAGGATTTGCAGCGACGACCACAAGAACAAACCCGCCATAATCGCCGCAACGGTCAGGTCCGGCCATGCCGTGCTCGTGCCCCATACGCCCAGCGCGGCGATCATCACGGCAACGTTGCCTATGGCATCGTTGCGGGAGCACAGCCACACGGAGCGGACGTTGGCGTCACCATCCTTGTAGGGGAGCAGCAGGAGGACGCTCCCCACGTTGGCGGCCAACGCGAGAAAGCCGATGATGCCCATGATGTCGGCGCGTGGCACACCAAGGATCAGTACGTGGTAGGCGGTCGAGCCAAAGACCCATAGGCCCATTAGGGTCAGGCTGATCCCCTTGGCCAGTGCAGCTGTCGCTCGGATGCGCAGGCTCATGCCGATCACGGCAAGGCTGAGGCCGTAGGTGAGCGTATCGCCAAGGAAGTCCAGCGCATCCGCTTGCAGCGCCTGCGACCCTGCCAGCACGCCCGCGGCCAGCTCAACGACGAACATGGCCGCGTTAATGGCAATAACGAGCCACAGCGTGCGCTTATAGCGCGGATCGAGCCCGTCGAATTTGGCGGCATGGCCGCAGTAGCTCGCGCTCACGATCTTGTTCCTTCAATCCATCATCCGTATATGCTCTAGCACCTACAGTCGCTGTAGCTTCAAGGGCAATTTCACGTGGACTATTTGATAGGCGAGCTGGCCAAGCGCGCTGGGTATGCCGTGCAGACGGTGCGCTACTACGAAAGCACCGGCCTGATGCCGCACCCGCCCCGCACAGAAGGCGGTCAGCGGCGATACGGAGCGGAGCACTTGGACCGGCTGCTGTTCATTCGCCATGCCCGTGATCTGGGCTTTGAGGTTGAGAACATCCGCAGCCTGCTCGCGTTGGCTGCCGAGCCAGACCAATCATGCGCGGCCGTCGATGCCATCGCCAAACAACATCTCGCTGCCATCAATGAGAAGATCGCAAAGCTGACCGCGCTCAAATCAGAAGTCCAGCGGATGCTGAGAGCATGCGCGAAGGGCAGCATCGCGGAGTGCAACGTGATAGGGGCTCTGGCCAACCATCATCATTGCCAGCATGGAAGGCACTAGGCCGTGCACTTGTGAATTAGCGACTTCGATTAATCGATCGCGTCAGATTTTTGGTCCGCTGATAACAGGGAAGGCTCAATAGGCACCAGTGTTCTCCCTGCCAAAATTCCGTGTTGCCGACGATGTTGGCGATCGGTGACACAGCCTACGTGTGAACCTCCGCATGGCGTCGGCAGTAGGTCGCTCGTTAGCGACGCCAAAACTGTCTGGAGGATCACATGCATCAATTTCTAAGAGCCTCAGCCCTGCTGAGCATGTGTTTGCTGGCCTCCCCGCCGGCAAACGCACAATCGGGCGGCTCGCCGCCAGTTACGGCCATCGATATCCTGCTCGAACCCGATGCCGTGATGGTTCGACACGCGGAGGCCGCGAACGAGCGGCTGCTCAAGGTGTTCCCCAAGGGTTTCGCTCTGGGCAAGACGCATCAACCACATGTCTCGACCCTTCAGCGGTACGTGAAGACGGCGGATCTCGATAAGGTGTACGAGGCCGTCGGAAGGGTCCTGGCCGAGGAGAATCCGTCCGGCTGGAAGTTGACAGCTCACAAGTACTACTTCCTTCCGTGGAAGGAGATCGGCCTCGCTGGGATCGTGATCGGGCCCACCGCTGATCTCCTCAGGTACCAGCAGAAGCTGATCGACGCTGTCACCCCGTTTACGGTGGCGACAGGGACTGCGGAGGCGTACGTCACCACCAAGGAGGACCCGGAGATCAACCAGCCGACGATCGAGTACGTGGCGCACTTCGTGCCGAACGAAACCGGCGCGAAGTTCAACCCCCACGTCACCATCGGGATCGCCCCCCAAGACTACCTGAAGAACATGCTCGGCGAGAGATTTGAGGCGTTCACGTTCTCGCCAACCGGGGTGTCCGTCTACCACCTCGGAAACTTCGGGACCGCACGGACGAAGCTCAAGGGCTGGGAGTTGAAACCCGGCGGCGGCTCGCGCGCCTTGCAATAAGCCGCCTGCTGGTTGAGTTTGCTGCGGTTCAAACGCGGAAGAGCTCTGCAGTTAGTGCGCGCGTCCCCTTGTCCTCTCTAAAGCGGACCTTACGGGCAGTTGGTATCTGACCATTTTATGAGTTTACGACCTAGCATGCTGTCAAACTTGAGGACGTTCGTATGAAGATCGTTGCCGTTGCTGCACTGGCATATGCAGTGTCAGGCGTACCGAGTGCGATGGCTCAAGCCATTGAAGTCTTCAAGTCGGAGAGTTGCGCTTGTTGCGAGCTTTGGGTGAAGCACCTGAAAAGCAACGGCTTCGCCGCCAAGGGGAAGAACGTCAGCCTTGGTGAGCTGGCACGTTTGAGAGCGCGCGCGGGCCTGCGGCCCGAACTGCAATCGTGCCACACGGGACGTGTTGCCGGATACCTGATCGAGGGCCATGTCCCGGCGAGCGACGTGAAGCGCCTGCTGGCCGAGAAACCGGATGCCATCGGCCTCAGCGTTCCAGGCATGCCACTTGGGTCGCCGGGCATGGAGGCAGGCGACCAGCGCGAGCCCTACGAGGTCTTGTTGGTCAAGCGCGACGGTACGACGGAGGTGTTCGCCCGGCATTGAGTGCCGGCTATTCCTCACGTAAAAATTATCACGCTCTACTCCGCCGCCGGCGTCTTCACCTGCGCCGGCATGGCGTTACCGTAGCGGTCGCGGAACGCCGCCGTCTCGATCTCCTCGAGTTGGATCTCGCCGGCCATCACCTTGGCTTTCCACGCCTCCTGCGTTGCGTGATGGCCCTGGAACTCCGGCATCACCTCCTTGCCGAACAGCTCCAGCGACTCGCAGATGTGCTCGTGGGTATTCTTGCCGGCCTGGTTGAGCAGGATCACCTGGTCGATGTGCGAGGTCTCGAACTTTGCAAGCTTGCGCCGCAGCGTTTCCGGCGAGCCGATGAGGCCGCCACGCAGCGCCGCCTCCTGCGCCGCAGGATTGGCACGCTTCCAGGCATTGTACTCGTCCCACATGTTGACTGCGCCTGGAGCCGGCCGCTGCCGGTTGCTCTGCGCGCCATAGAAGCGCAGCGCGAACTGGAAGAACGTGGCCCCGTCCGCACGCCGGCGCGCCTCCTCGTCGGTCTTGGCGCACATGAAGAAGCTGACCAGGGCGATGTTCGGATTGACGATATAGTCGGCGAGCTTCTTCAGCCGCTTGGTCATGGCGTTGTAGTACGCATGCACCCAGGCGTGCGCGGCGTCCGCGCTGACGAACTGGAAGCCGAGTGCGCCGAGCCCGCAGCGGCCTGCCCGCTCGATGGTGTCGAGCTGTGAGCAGGCCATCCACAGCGGCGGATGCGGCTTCTGGATCGGTTTCGGCACCACGTTGCGCAGTGGAATGTTGAAATACTTGCCGTGATGCTCGCTGCCGCCCTCCTTGAACATGGGCATGATCGCTTGCACCGCTTCCTCGAAGACCTCGCGCTTGTCCTCCATGGAACGGCCGAACGGCTCCAGCTCCGTGATCGACGCGCTCTCGCCCATGCCGAACTCGCAGCGCCCGTTGCTGAGCAGGTCGAGCACCGCCACGCGCTCGGCGACGCGTGCGGGATGGTTGGTGGTGAGCTGCAGGATGCCGTGGCCGAGGCGGATGTTCCTGGTGCGCTGGCTCGCCGCGCCAAGAAACGACTCCGGTGCCGGGCAATGCGAGTATTCCTCGAGGAAATGGTGCTCCACCATCCAGGCGTAGTCGTAGCCGAGCTTATCGGCCAGGTCGACCTGGGTCAGCGCGTCCTGATAGAGCTTCAGCTCGCCGCCCGCCTCCCACGGCCGCGGCAGCTGCAACTCGTAGAACAACCCGAACTTCATTGCGTTTCTCTCCCGTCGATCCGATCAGAGTTTCCCACTTTCCCTTCCCCCCATTGCCTCGGGGCGAGCGACCTCCGCAGGCGTAGCGAACGTGTGGTCCTTTTGACAAGCCTTATGCGATGGAAAGATCGCCCCAGCTCGTGACGCGGGCGATGCGTAGCGCGATCACAGGGTGGTGCGCGATCTGCATGGTGGCATATTGCGGATAGCGCTCAATCAGTGCCGCCTGCGCCGCGTCGTGCTCGGCACCGCCTTCGAGCATCTCTGCGGGGCCGCGCAGCATGACCCAGCCGAGGCGGCTCCAGTCCTCGTCGTAGCGATCGGCGACAAAAGCCGTGGCCGCGTTCTCAAGGATATTGCGCACGCGTTTGAGGCGCATACCGGAGGCATGCTTCGGCTTCTCGTCTATGCTGATGTAGAGCGTGTCGTGCAAGATGGTGAATCCCACGGGCACGACGTGCGGCGCGCCGTGGCGGTCGGCCGTTGCCAGGCGGCCGATCCGTTGATGGAGGAGGAATGCGCGCTCGCGGTCGGAGAGCATGCTCAAGCTACCCTCTGGTGTGCGCCGAGTATACGGCCGGCGCTTCACCGATGCGAGTGTGTGACACCAAATGCAACTCCTTCTGCGTCCCCAGCCATCGCGCCTTCGGCGCGAATGAGCCGGGGTCTTTCGCGCTGGTGGAGTGCAAGGCGAGGCCGGCATCCTACGGAGGCATGTGAAGATTGCATCTTGTGCACGGCTGGGTTTGGCGGGTCTCGTTTCAGCGACGACTCGCGGACCATGGGCTGGCTGGGACGGATGGCCGTCCGTCGCAGCCGGTGGTGCACGGTCGCGTGAAGGTCGACCCTTGCGGTTGCCCGGGATCTGGACTCACACCGCCGCGTCCTGCCATCCGAACGGTAGTGAGACCTGTGACGGTCGTATGCAATCATGGATGCTCGAATGACGATCGATAGCCTCGCCGCGATTCCCCTCCGCTTCAAGCATGTGATCGCGTTCGAGGTATCGAAGGCCGAACTTGTTGTGCGCAGCTTTCCCGACGGGAGGCCGTTGCGTATCGCCAACCGGCGCGCCGCCATCGCCAAGGCCATCCGGCGGGAGCGTACCCTGCAATGGCAAGCTCGGGCTCGGGCCGCTGCTCGTCGTCTGCGAGGCGACCGGCAGCTATGGCAGGCAGATCGTCGAGGTCGCGCACCAGCTCGGTGTCGCCATGCACCGCGCCCACGGCTCGCGCGTGCGTGCCTTCGCCCGCTTCAAAGGGCAACTCGCCAAGTCCGATGCCATCGATGTCGGCATGGTCGGCGCCTACGCTCTGGCGAGCGAGGGCTTGGCCTGCATGTGCCCGATCGCGCCGAGCAGAAGCGGCTCAGGGCCTTGATCGATCGGCGCAGCCAGGTATGCGACCTGATCGAAGCCGAGCGTTGCCGGCTCGAGCATGTCGAAGAGAAGGACATCGAGCGGATGATTGCCGCGCATATCCGGACCCTCGAGATGCAGAAGCGCCGAATTCGAGGCATCGCTCGACGAGCTTGCCGAAAGCGATGCGACGTTCGCCAAGGCCTGCCGGCTGATGCGCTCGGTCAAAGGCGTCGGCACGATGACGCCGCTCGCCTTGCTCGCCTACCTGCCCGAGATCGGCGCCGTCTCGCGCGAGACCATCGCCGCCCTCGCCGGCCTGGCGCCGTTCGATCGCGACAGCGGCACGAGTACGGGGCGACGCCACGTCGCCGCCGGACGCGCACCGGCCCGCCAGGCCCTCTACATGCCCGCGACCGTCGCCATCCGCCACAACGCCCATCTGAAGGCCCTGTTCGATCGCCTGATCGCCAGAGGCAGACCCTTCAAGGCGGCGATCACCGCCGTCATGCGCAAGCTGCTCGTCATCCTCAATGCCGTCGTCGCCAGCGGTCGACCCTGCACATGGCGGGCGCCGCCCGTTGAAACCATCCAGTCATGCCGGAAACCGCCTTGACAAACAGACGGTAGATCCCGGATAACGCACTTTTCAAGCGCGTTTCCGGGAACGCAGGGAGAAGTGGAGTGGCAGAAAAACCGATCGCCCCATGTCGTAGGCGGTTCGCGGACGATCTAGACCGTGTCAGAGGTCGATGCGCTCCGCCACTACCGGCTTGCGCTCAGTCATGTTAAATCGGCCAGCGTAGATCGGCTTCTCGGCTGTGGTCGGACCAGGGTACTGCACGATCAGGATCTGGCCGCCCGTCTCCGTCTTGAACTCGCCTTCGAAATGCGGATCGGGGTGGAACAGCATGGTGCCGGGCCGATGGCTCACGCCGTCGATGACGAAGGTGCCTTCCAGGATGTACCAGACCTGCGCAAACCCGTGATAATGCTCAGGATGATAGGCGCCAGGCTCGAGGCGCAGGATACCTGCATTGGGTTCCGTGGGGCGCTCAGGCCGCGGATGGAACAGCATCTTGCCGGTCTCGCCCGGCCAGCGGATGGTTTCCCACTCCACATCGTCCATATGGCGGGCCTCGTACGGCAGGTGGTCCTTGCGGGAGGCTTCCCGTGTCGTTTTCAGATCGGTCATCACGCTTCCTCCTTTGCTCTTTCCATCTTGACTTTGGGCGTCACGATCTCCCTGCTGCGCGGCAGCGCCCGCCACCACTCCATCGACGTGGGCGTATGCCCGGCCCGCGCCACCGTCATGAGGACGATCGCTGCTGAAGCGCCGAGATTGTCGACGCGATGCGGCTGCTCGGCCGCGAACAGGATGCCGTCGCCGGTTTTGAGATGAAACCGCTCGGCGCCGACGAAGAATGAAATCTCGCCGGATAGAACGAAACAGTGCTCCTGCCCCGGATGGGAAACCATCAGCTTCATGCGCGCCTTGGGCGGGAACACGAGCTGGAACACATCCATGTTGTCGTTAGGCGCATTGCCGGCGAGGCGCTTCCAGCGATAGCCCGATGCCGCGATGAGCGCGGCCTTCTCTGTGGACCGATGCACGGCCACTCGGGTGCGCGCTGGCTGTGCGCCGTCCTCGAACAGCTCCTGCATCGACAGGCCGAGCTTGTCTGCAAGTTGGACAAGGCTGGCAACTGACGCCGAGGCAAGCCCGCGCTCCAGACGCGACAGGAAGGCTTCGGAGAGACCGGCCTGCTTCGCCAGTGCCGACAGCGTGTAGCCGCGCTCCAACCGGAGCCCGCGGATGCGCTCGCCGATGCGCGTGGTGATAGACGAGATCTTGTCGATCTTGCGGGACATGGCATGGGATCATAGGCATCCTTGCATGATTGGCAAGTTAGCTTGCATAGAAGGCAAGGATGCCGGGCATTTGCCAATCAGCAATGCGCCTTGTGCAACGCCCGCGCCCCGTGCACGAATGGACAAGGCGATGAGCAAGGGAGAAACGCCATGCGGCTCGGACTGCTGCTGCGTTACAAAGGGGATGGCGGGCTCAGAATGGACCTCGTGCACGAGGCCGAGAAGCTCGGCTTCGAGTCGGTTTGGTCGAGCGAGGCCTACGGCAGTGACGCCGTATCGCCGGCGGCCTGGGTGCTGGCGCAGACCAAACGCATCAAGGCCGGAACGGGCATCATGCAGATGCCGGCGCGCACACCCGCCTGCGCGGCCATGACAGCAATCGCGCTGCAAGCCATGTCGGGTAACCGCTTCATCATGGGGATCGGGCCGTCGGGGCCGCAGGTGGTGGAAGGCTGGCACGGCGTGCCCTACGGCAAGCCGCTGACGCGGACCAAGGAGTATATCGCCATCGTGCGCCAGATCTTCGCGCGCGAGGCACCGTTGCAGTTCAAGGGCGAGCACTATCAGATCCCGTACACCGGTCCTGGTGCGTCGGGCCTCGGCAAGCCGCTGAAAAGCATCGCCAAGCCCAACCCCGATTTGAAAATCTATACAGCGGCGATTGCGCCTGCGGGGCTGCGCACTGCCGGCGAGGTGGCGGACGGCGTGCTGCCGATCTTCATCAATCCGGAGAAGCCTGACGAGGTCGCCAACCACGTGTTGGACGGCATGGCAGCGGCGGGCAAGCCGCGCTCGCTGGAGAGCTTCGACATTGCGCCCTATGTGCGCGTGGCGATGGGGCCGGACCTGCAGAAGTGCCGCGATGCGCTGAAACCGGAGCTGGCGCTCTATATCGGCGGCATGGGCGCGCGCTCGAAGAACTTCTACAACGACTACGTGCGCCGGCTCGGCTACGAGACCGAGGCGGTAAAGATCCAGGACGCCTTCCTCGCCGGCCGTAAAGAGGAGGCTATGGCGCTGGTGCCGGACAAGCTGATTGATGACACGGCATTGGTTGGCCCGCCCGACCGCATCAAGGATCGGCTGAAGGCATGGAAGCAGGGCTCGGCCGGCAACAAGATCGGCACGCTGCTATTGGGCGGGGCCGACGTTGATGCGATGCGGGTGATCGCGGAGGCGGTGGGGTAAGCGAGGCTCCCGAGTGTCATCCTCGGACTTGGTCCGAGGATCCAGCTCACTGCATCATGTGCCGTCCGATGGGTCCTCGGGACCCTCGGAATAAATCCAAGGGTAGGCAAGCCCGAGGATGACATCTGAATGTGCCGCAGATGTGCCATCATTTGATCTCCCAGACCTGCATTCCGACAAGGGAAACGCCATGACGCTGCGCCTTGGATATCTGCTGCCCACTCGCGAGGCCGTGATGGCGGGCCAGCCGGAGGCGCGTCCGCTGCTGGAGCTGGCAGAGCACGCAGAGCGATTGGGTCTCGATTCAATCTGGATCGGGGATTCGCTGCTGGCGCGGCCCAGGCACGATCCGCTGACCTTGCTGGCCGCTGTGGCCGCGCGGACTGCGCGCTGCGAGATCGGCACCGCCGTGCTCTTACCCGTGTTGCGCAATCCGGTGGTGCTGGCGCATCAGGTGGCGACCATCGATCAGGTTGCGCAGGGTCGACTCATCCTTGGCGTCGGCATCGCGCGCGATGTGCCGAGCATCCGGGCCGAATTCACTGCGGCGGGCGTGCCGTTCGAGGGGCGAGTTGGGCGCATGCTGGAAGGGCTGCGGCTGTGCCGGGCGTTGTGGAGCGGCAAGGCGGTGGACTGGGACGGGCGCTGGCCGGTGAAGGCGGGCGTGCTCGGCCCGGTGCCGCATCGCGCAGGCGGACCGCCGATCTGGCTGGCCGGCTCCCTGCCTGCGAGCCTCGATCGCATCGCGCGCGAGTTCGACGGCTGGATGCCGAACGACGGTGACGCCGCCGAGTGGGGCCAGCGATGGGCCGACCTCAAGGCACGGACAAAGACCGCCGGGCGAGATCCGGCTGTGCTGACCGGATCTGTATATCTGACCGTAGCTGTGGACGAGGATGCAGCAAGGGCCGATGCTCGTCTCAACGCCTACCTGGAGCAGTACTACGATGCTCCTGCGGCGGTGATGCGGCGCCGACAAGTCTGTTATGCGGGACCGATTGCAGGGCTGACCGAATGGCTGCAAGGCTATGCTACGGCGGGGGCCCAGCACCTGATCGTGCGCTGCGCCGGCGACCATGAGCGTCACCTGGGCATCTTGGCAGCGCTCAAGGCAAAGCTCATGTCCTGATAAAGGAACGTTGGCTGCCGCAACTGGCTCTGGGTCCCGGACAACCGCACGGAACTCCCATTCTGTCAGATCGACACGCCGTGGCCGTGCGGTTTCCGGGATGACACCGTCGGGTGCGGCTATGACCTGTCATCCCGGGCAAGCGCGGGCCGGTGCGATGTTTGTCATGCCCTGCGTGCATTCCCGCGCGAGACCCGGGACCCAGGGTCCGGTGCGGCAGCTAGCGCCAACCGCTCGTCGTCTGCCGGAATGGTTACTGTTGCTCGTCAGGCTCCTCCGGCCACACTTCTCTTTCCACGGTTCGTGGACTTGCATGCTTGTGGCTAAGCCGCTGCACTCGACGTAGATGCTGAGAACAACTGCTGCGATAATGTAGATTGCAGCTCGACCACGGAGAACGACATTGGCGCTGACACTCGGATACAAGGCCTCGGCCGAGCAGTTCGGACCGACAGAGCTGCTGGACTACTCGTGCTTGGCGGAAAAGCTGGGCTTCGACTCGGTGTTCATCAGCGATCACTTCCAGCCCTGGCGGCATACGGGCGGGCATGCGCCGTTCTCGCTGACATGGCTTGGCGCACTGGGCGCACGCACGGAGCGCATTGTCATGGGCACCAGCGTTCTGACACCCACGTTTCGCACGCATCCTTCGATCGTGGCGCAGGCGTTCGGCACGTTAGGCGCCATGTTTCCGGGCCGCGTGATCCTCGGCATCGGCACCGGCAAATCGTTGAACGAGGTGCCGGCCACCGGCATGCCATGGCCGGAGATGAAAGAGCGCTTCGCACGGATGCGCGAGGCCGTGACACTCATCCGCAAGCTGTGGAGCGAGGAGCGCGTGTCCTTCCACGGCGAGTTCTACAAGACCGAGAACGCGACCATCTACGACCGGCCGGACAAGCCCGTGCCGATCTACGTGGCGGCGGCCGGTCCGCAGGTCGCCAAGTATGCAGGCCGCGCCGGGGATGGCTTCATCTGCACCAGCGGCAAGGCGCCGACGCTCTACACCGAGACGCTACTGCCGAACGTTGCAGCCGGCATCGAGGCGAGCGGGCGCTCCGGCGACGGCTACGACAGGATGATCGAGATGAAGGTGTCCTTCGACACCGATCGGCAGCGGGCCATGAACGATACGCGGTACTGGGCGGCGCTAGCACTCAAACCGGAGGAAAAGGTGTCGGTGGAGGATCCGCTGGAGATGGAAAAGCTCGCGGATGCGCTACCCGCCGAGCGGGCGGCCTCGCGCTGGATCGTCTCAACCGATCCCGACGAGCATGTGGAGAAGATCGGCAGCTACGTCGCTCTCGGCTTCAAGCATCTTGTCTTCCATGCGCCGGGACCCGACCAGAAGCGGTTCCTCGAGCTGTACGCCGAGCAGGTTCTGCCGCGCCTGCGCAAGAGGTTCGGGTGAGCGCGGACGACGAAACGCCGCCGGCGCGCTTAGAGCTGATTGCGCTCGTGGGGGTGCCGGTCGTGGCGCAAGGCGACGACCTTGCGGCGCTGACGCTCGCAGCTTTGGCGCGCTCCGACTTGAGCTTGCAGGAGCGAGACGTTCTGGTCGTGGCCCAGAAAATCGTGTCAAAGGCCGAGGGCCGGATGGTGGAGCTCCACTCGGTCGTGCCGAGTGAGCGTGCCATAGCGTTGGGGCGCGAGGTCGCCAAGGATCCGCGGCTGGTCGAGCTGATCCTGTCGGAGACGAAACGCATCGTGCGCAGCGGTCCCGATGTGCTGATCGTGCAGCATCGCTTGGGGTTCGTGAGCGCCAACGCCGGCGTGGATCAGTCCAATGTCGGCCCGCAGGATGGCATCGAGCGGGCATTGCTGCTGCCGCGCGATCCGGACGCGAGCGCGGAGCGACTGCGGGCGGCGCTGCAGAAGGCGCACGGGGCTGACATCGGCGTCGTCATCAACGACAGCTTCGGACGCCCGTGGCGACTGGGCACCGCCGGTACGGCGATCGGCGCAGCCGGCTTGCCGGCGCTCAAGGATCTGCGCGGGCGGCCCGATTTGCTCGGCCGGACGCTCAGGGTGTCCGTGTCGGCCTTTGCCGACGAGATCGCGGCGGCGGCCTCGCTTGCTCATGGGTCAAGGCGACGAGGGCCGGCCGATCGTGCTGGTGCGCGGCCTCGACTGGCACGAGCCGGTCAGTCCGGCCGGCACGCTGCTGCGTCCAGCGAACGAGGACCTGTTCCAGTGAGCGCGAGCAAGCTGAAGCGGGGGCGTGTGCTGGCGCTGTCCGGCGGCATCGGCGGCGCCAAGCTGGCACTCGGCCTCGCCCACGTGATGCGGCCGGAGCTACTGACGGTGGTCGGCTAATACCGCCGACGACTTCGTGCATCTGGGCCTCGCCATCTCACCCGATATCGACACCTTGATGTACACGCTAGCGGGTCTCGACAATCCGGCGACGGGCTGGGGCCGCAAGGACGAGACCTGGACCTTCATGCGCGCGCTGGAGCAGCTCGGCGGCGAGACCTGGTTCAAGCTCGGCGACGGCGATCTGGCCGTGCATGTGGAGCGCACGCGGCGTCTCGCGGCCGGAGATAGCCTGTCCGCCATCACGGCGGACTCTGACGCGCAGGCTCGGCATGCGGCGTGCGTATCCTGCCGATGTCGGACGACAAGGTGCGCACGCGCCTCGACACCGATGAAGGCACACTCGACTTCCAGGACTACTTCGTGCGCCGTCAATGCCGGCCGGCCGTGCGTGGGATCACGTTTGTCGGAGCAGAGACCGCGCGGCCACAGCGCGAGCTGATGGCAGCGCTGGCCGAACCTGATCTGCGTGCCGTGATCATCTGCCCGTCCAATCCGCTCATCAGCATCGAGCCGATCCTGGCCGTGCCCGGCGTGCGCGCGGCATTACGGGACTGCGTGGCTCCAGTGGTCGCGGTATCCCCGATCATCGGCGGTCGCGCGGTAAAGGGCCCGACCGCCAAAATGTTGGGCGAGCTCGGCGTCGGGGTGAGCGCAGCCAGCGTGGCACGCCGCTACGCCGACTTGCTGGATGCCTATATCGTGGAGCCAGAGGATGCGGCCGATGTGGCGCGGCTCGGCCTCGACATGGCGGTCCATACCGCAAGAACAATAATGTCAAGCCTTGCCGATCGCGCCGATCTGGCCCAAGTGGTTCTGGATGTGGCCGACCGGCTCAGCACCGGGTGCCCAACAGATAGGTCGTCATGACGGCTCTATGGACCATCGTGCCGGTGAAGGATACGCGGGGCTCCAAGCAGCGGCTCAGCGCATGCCTGACCAGCGAGCAACGCAAAGCTCTGGCGCTCGTTATGCTGGAAGACGTGCTGGACGCCATCGCAGCGGTGACAGGACTCGCCCGCTGTCTCCTTGTCACGATCGATCCAGAGGCCACGGCGTTGGCGGGTCGGCTCGGGGCGCGCGTGCTGACCGACGGTGCTATGGAAGGCCATACCGGCGCCGTGATGAGCGCGGCCCGGTTGCTCGCCGCCGAGGGTGCAGAAGGATTTTTGACGCTCCCCGGCGACATTCCCAACGTCACGCCGGCCGAGATCACGCAACTGCTGGCGGCCCATCGCTCGCCTCCGGCCTTCACCATTGCACCCGCGCACGACGAGCTGGGCTCCAACGCTGTTCTGTGCTCGCCGCCAGGTGCAGTACCGCTGCGTTTCGGCGACAACAGCTTCTTCCCGCATCTCGATGCGGCCCGGCGCGCCGGCATCGAGCCGACCGTGCTGAACCTGCCCGGCATTGCGCTCGATATTGACACGCCGGAAGATCTGGCGCG
Source organism: uncultured Alphaproteobacteria bacterium (assembly GCA_963840425.1). Taxonomy (GTDB): domain Bacteria; phylum Pseudomonadota; class Alphaproteobacteria; order Rhizobiales; family Hyphomicrobiaceae; genus CADEFX01. The sequence goes on from CAWIYZ010000007.1 coordinate 40,077, forward strand.
CTTTATGGCGCTGAAGCCTCAGGTCCCGACCCGCACCTTCCGCTTTCTGGAAGGCCTATCGGTCCCTCTGACGGCGGGCCAGGACGACCGCGCATGATGTCTGCCGAGATAGAGAAGGTGCTGGCGCGCGCGCTGGACGGGGAGCGTCCGGATGCGCAGGCCGCGCTGAAATTTGTGGAATGCGATGATCTAGACGCGCTGACGCGGACGGCGGCCGAGCTGCGCGATCGCGGCCACGGCCGGCTCGTCTCCTATTCGCGCAAGGTGTTCATTCCGCTCACCAAGCTGTGCCGCGACTCTTGCCACTACTGCACATTCGCGCATCCGCCGCGCAAAGGTGAGCGTGCGTACCTCACGCCCGAGGAGGTGCTGGCTATCGCCGAGGCGGGCAGGAAGGCTGGCTGCCAGGAGGCGCTGTTCACGCTCGGTGACAAGCCGGAGCTGCGCTATCGCGTGGCGCGCGAGGAGCTGGCAGCACTCGGCGCGAAGTCGACGCTCGACTACCTGGCGCGCATGGCGGCGCTGGTGCTGGAGCGCACGGGATTGCTGCCGCATGTCAATCCAGGCGTCATGAGCGCCGAGGACATCGCCGCGCTGCGGCTCGTGTCGGTGTCACAGGGCATCATGCTGGAGACGGCGGCGGAGAGATTGGCTGAGCGTGGCGGACCGCACTTCGGCTCGCCCGACAAGGTGCCCGCCGTGCGCCTCGCCACCATCGAGGAAGCGGGCCGGCAGGCGGTGCCGTTCACCAGCGGTATTCTGATCGGCATCGGTGAGACGCGCGCCGAGCGCATCGAGGCGCTGCTGGCGCTGCGCGACCTGCACGACCGCTACGGGCACATCCAGGAAATTATCATCCAGAACTTCCGCGCCAAGCCGCAGACGAAAATGGCTACGGCGCCCGAGCCGTCGCTCGACGAGCACCTGTGGACCATCGCGGTGGCGCGCATCCTGTTCGGACCGGAGATGAATATCCAGGCGCCACCGAACCTGCAGGCCGGATCGCTCGACAAGCTGATCGGCGCGGGCATCAACGACTGGGGCGGCGTCTCGCCGGTGACGCCGGATCACGTGAACCCGGAGGCGCCGTGGCCGGAGCTGGTCGCCCTGGAGAAGCACACGGCGGAGGCTGGCAAGCAGCTCGTGCAGCGGCTGGCCGTGTATCCGTCTTATGCGCTGAATGCCGGCCGCTGGATTGCACCGAAGCTCGCCCCGAAGGTGTTGAGCACCATCGACGCGGATGGGCTGGCGCGCGGCGAGACCTGGATGGCAGGTACCACCAAAGGCACGCCGGCGGTGCGTTCGCCCGGCATGGCCGCGGCGCCGGTGGGCGATGATCTGCGGCGCATCGTCGATCGCGCGGCGGAGGGGCGCGATCTGAGCGAAGCCGAGGTCGTGCGCCTGTTCGCGGCGCGCGGCGCCGAGTTCGAGCACGTCGTTTCAGCGGCCGATGCGCTGCGGCGGGCGACGCGCGGCGACACGGTCACCTACGTCGTCAACCGCAACATCAACTACACCAACGTCTGCTACTTCCGCTGCCAGTTCTGCGCGTTCTCGAAAGGCAAGATGTCGGAGAACCTGCGCGGGCAGCCCTACGTGCTGGACCTCGATGAGATCGAACGGCGCACGCTGGAGGCCTGGGAGCGCGGCGCCACCGAGGTGTGCCTGCAGGGCGGCATCCATCCCGAGTACACAGGCGCCACGTATCTCGACATCTGCAAGCGCATCAAGGCGGCGCAGCCTGACATGCACGTGCATGCCTTCTCACCGCTGGAAGTGTGGCAGGGCGCCGCTACTCTGAAGCAGCCACTGCGCCACTATCTGGCTGAGCTCAAGAGTGCCGGCCTCAGCTCGCTGCCGGGCACGGCAGCCGAGATTCTGGACGACGAGGTGCGTGCTGTCATCTGCCCGGACAAGATCAAAACGGCGGAGTGGCTGTCGGTCATGGAGACCGCGCACGCGGTCGGGCTCAAGTCCACCGCCACCATCATGTACGGCCACGTTGACCGGCCGGTGCACTGGGCGCGCCATCTGCTGCGCGTGCGCGAGCTGCAATCGCGCACGGGCGGCTTCACCGAGTTCGTGCCCCTGCCCTTCGTGCCGCTGGAGACGCCCATCTATCTCAAGGGCCGCGCGCGCCGCGGGCCGACCTATCGCGAGGCCGTGCTGATGCATGCTGTGGCGCGGCTGGCGCTCCATCCGCACATCACGAGCATCCAGACGTCGTGGGTGAAGATGGGCCACGACGGCGCCGCACATTGCCTGCAAGCCGGCGCCAACGACATCGGCGGCACGCTCATGAACGAGAGTATCACGCGCGCGGCCGGCGCCGAGCACGGCCAGGAGATGCCACCCGAAGCCATGGAAGCTCTGATCCGCAGCTTGGGCCGCGCGCCGCGTCAGCGCACGACATCCTATGGCGTGCCACCAGCCGAGCGCCAGCGCCAGTCGTTCGACGCGCCGCCGATCGTCGAGCCGGTGAACACACCGGCACGCGCGTTCATGCGCTGAGCGTCGCATCAGAAGGCGGGAAACTAGATTCGGCAGCGGCGTCGGCGATCCGGGGACACATGACCCAAGGCAGAAAGCTCTAGAAGCTCGGCACATTGGGCTGGAGGCCAAGCATGACACGTCCGGCGCACTCCGCGATCTTGGTCGAGACGACGAAATGCTGGCTCGCGGTGTGGATGTCGCGGAAATAGCGATCGAGCGGGTGAGACGCGTAAAGCGAGGTGCCGCTGCCTGTCTTGTACATGAGGTCGACGGCCTCCACGCACAGATCGTAGGCATTGCAGATCGACAGACGGTAGAGGGCGTGCTGCCGCGCCGTCACCGGTTTTCCCGCTGCAAGCGCCGACCAGATCTCCTCCATGATGTCGAACACGAATCCGCGTGCGGAGGCGACCAGCGCCTCCGCTCGGGCAATCGCCGCATGCACATGTGCCTCCTCGCGCAACCCGGTGCCGATGCGGGTCACCTTGCCTTCCGCCAGCGCCATAGCGGAATCGATCGCTGACCTGGCGATACCGAGTGGGATGCCGCTGAGGTTCGCCAAATACATGTTTCGCACACCATACAATGGTTCTGCACGCAGCACCGGCGCGCGCAGCGGATCGAACGTGTGCTCGGCCGGAACGAAGAAATCCTCGATGGCGTAATCGTGACTGCCGGTGCCTCTGAGACCTGTCGTGGTCCAGGTATCGATGACCTCGATTGCATCGCCCGGCAGATAGCACAAGCGCACCTCGGGTCCACCGTCCGCGGCCTTACGGATGTTGCCGTCGTCGATGACCTGGCAGCCGCTGAACAGCCACACGCTGTGCTGGCAACAGCTACCGAACGTCCACCGTCCGCTCACGCGGTAGCCTCCCTTGACGGCCACGGCCTTGCCGGTCGGCCGAGTGACGCCGCCGGTGAAGGCATCGAGATCGCTGTACATGTGGCGCGCGGCGGCCTGATCCATGAAGGCAATGAAATAGCCGGCGTGGAGCGCCAGCATGACACTCCAGCCGACCGAGCCGTCCTGCATGGACAGCGCCTCCACCACGCGGATCTGTGTCATGGGATCGAGCTCGGGTCCGCCCCAGGCGCGCGGCATGGACATGCGATAGAAACCGGCGTCCTTCATCGCCTGCACCAGCGGCAATGGCATGCGCCGCTGCTGCTCCATCTCATCGGTATGCGCAAGGATCTCGGGGCGCAGCGCCTGAGTCGCCTCCAGGAACCGCTGGGGATCAGTTGGCGCGGTCACGTTCTCTCCTTCAGGCCACGAGAGGCCGTCCACCAAGTCATAGCAACTGGTCTGACCAGTTACAACGGGGCACGCCAAGCCGCTACGAAAGCGCAGCGCATCGATGAGAGCGCCGGCCGAGCGTCCAAAACATCCGCGAGATAGTTCTCGTTTGCTCGGGCCGAACGAAAAGGGGTCCGCTGTTGATCCAGCTCGCGCGCCCAACAAGCAACATGCCGATTGACAGCCGCCCTCCCAAACAATTAGACAGCTGCATGCGCAAAGCGATCCATCTTCTCACGGCCCGCTACTATCCGCCGTCGACATAACGGCGGGCGCATACTTTTGCACAAACCGCTGCGTATCCGGCGGTTAGCAGAAGGCAAGCATCCGGCATCGCAGCCTCGACGGAGCGATGCGATGCCCTCAGATTTCAACTCTCCCCCTACAGTCGGACTGATGGGTTTTGGTGCCTTCGGCAAGCTCATTGCCACGCACCTGCACATGCATTTCACGCTTACCGTCTACGATCCAGTTGCGCCGCAGATCAGTCCGTCTCTTAGCAGCAGGATTCGCAACGGCGATATGGCAGCCGTGGGGTGTTGCGATATCGTGATCCTTGCCGTCCCGGTCGGCGAGTTGCCGCACGCCATCAGAAGCCTAAGGCCGCACCTGCGGCCGGGAAGCATCGTTGTGGATGTCGGCTCGGTCAAAGTAAAACCGGCCAAAGTGATGGAAGCCGAGTTACCGTCGTTCGTGGATATCGTCGGCACCCATCCACTGTTCGGGCCTCAAAGCGCGCGCGATGGCATCCGAGGTCGAAAGATTGCCATCTGTCCTGTGCGAGGGAATGCGGCCCCGCGCATTGCCGCCTTCCTTCGCCGTGCCCTTGGATTGCGAGTATTCATCACGACGCCCGAGGAGCACGACAGAGAGGCCGCCGTGGCGCAAGGTGTGACGCACCTCATTGCCAAGGTTCTGGTGCGCATGGAGCCGCTGCCCAAGCGACTAACGACCGCGAGTTTCGATCTCCTCGTGCAGGCGACGGCGATGGTCCGCTACGATGCGGCCAGTGTGTTCCTGGCGATCGAGCGGGACAATCCATATGCTGCAGGGGTGCGCGATCGCTTCTTCGCTCTCGCGGAAGAAACGAGGACAAACCTGGAATGCCTGCCGGGGATCAACAGGCGTCGTTGACCCGAAGCCGGAGTGACCACGCGCACCCGTGCGGAGCCTACTTGATCGGCGAGAACGGGGCAGCCAGCAGGATCTTCGTCTCCTGCTTCACGACCGGGCTGTCGCCTGGCGGCGGCCAGATGCCGTCTGCTGTGGCCTTCTTGCGCACGGCAACGCGCTCATCGAGGCTCTTGTACGCCCAGATGTGCACCCATTGATTGAGGCTACCCACATCGCAGGTGAAGACGCCGGTGAGCGGCGACAGCTTGAGGCGGCCAGGGAGGTATTCGCCCCAGCGCTGCGCCATCTGTGGCATGCCTCCGGCCTTCAGCACGTAGCTGCGCATCTCGAAGTAGGGCCCGTTGTTCGAGGGCTCGAGCGGCGGAGAGTAGGGCAGCGGCTCGAACAGCTCCGACTTGGTGTCGACGAGGAAGTCTTGCACCTTTGGCGGCCAGGTGCCGAGCTTGACTGCCTCGGCGCGAATTTTGCTGCGCTCGAGGGCATTCTCATAGGGCCACACGTGGATGACCTGGTTGAGCGGCCCGATCTCCGTATGCCAGAAGGCGGCAAGCTTGGAGAGCTTGAGCCGTGGTTCGAGCGCATCGCCGAAGCGCTTCAGGAACTCGGGAAGTGTACGCGGATGCAGTGTGTAGGTGCGAAACTCGTAGATCATGGGGCAAAGACCTTTCTAGTGTGATGATCGAGAAATTCGCCCGTGTTTGCGGCATGTCTCCTAGCGAATTTCTCGATCTGAATCACACTAGGAGACATAAGCTTGCCAGTGTCCTTTCGATCGCGAAGTTCGTACAGCGCCTGACTTGAGGTTCGACGAGCTTCGCAATCGGGACACTGGTGACACGGACGGAATGTTCGCACCCTTGGCCGCAATCGACAATCTCTCTCTCTCTCGAAGAGCTTTGGTCTCTCTTTGAAGACGGGGGTGTCGGGACGGACATATGTCCCTGCGTGACGGCGCCAGTTGCTCGCAGCCCCACCAGATGACATCCTCGGCATTGAACAGAGATGGATCGTGCCTTCCGGGCACTGGTGGAGGAGTACGCAATGGACATCGGCAAGCTCGGCGTGTGGGCCTCGTTGGACGGACTGCCGGGCGCGGAGGTGCTCGCGTTCGCCAAGCGCGTCGAGGCGCGCGGCTACAAGACGCTGTGGATGCCCGAGAGCCGAGGCCGCAACGTGTTCGTCAGCTCGGCATGGCTGCTGGCCGGCACGTCGAAACTGATCATCGCGCCCGGCATCGCCAACATCTACGCGCGCGACGCGGTCGCGACGGCGAGCGGTCAGCTCTCTCTCAATGAATTTTCCGGCGGGCGCTTCCTGCTGGGCCTCGGCGTCTCGCACGTGCCGACGGTCGAAGGCATCCGCGGCCACACCTACGGCAAGCCGGTGGCGACCATGCGCGCCTACCTCGAGGCCATGCGCGCCGCCCCCTACCAGGCGCCACCGCCAAAAGAGAAGCCGCTGACGATCCTGGCCGCGCTCGGCCCCAACATGCTGAAGCTGTCGGCGGAGATGGCGGACGGATCGCACCCCTATTGCGTGACGCCCGAGCACACGGCGCAAGCGCGCAAAATCATGGGCCCTGGCAAGCTGCTGTGCCCCGAGCAGATGGTCCTGCTGCAGACCGATCCGACCGAGGCAAGGCGTGCAGCGCGTATCGCGCTGTCGCGCTATATGGCGCTGGAGAACTACGTCAACAACTGGCGCCGCCTCGGCTTCACGGACGCCGACTTTGCCGGCCAGGGCTCGGACCGTCTGGTGGACGCCAATATCGTCTGGGGCGACGAGGGCGCTATCCGCAAGCGCGTGCAACAGCACTGGGACGCGGGCGCCGACCATGTGTGCATCCAGCCGATCGGCATCGACGGCACGCGGCAGGTGATCGACGAGCGCATCCTCGATCTGCTGGCGCCGGGAAAGGTGTGAGGCGACACACGCCCCACACGCATGATAGGGTTTTGCTTACAGATCACATGGGCACTCGGCCTTTGTCGCGGCAGAAGCCCGCCAACCTGCGGAGGAAATACGCATGCGCGTAGGCGTCTTCTACTTCCCCACCGACTATGGCATTCACCCCGCGGAGTTGGGACGCGCGCTCGAGGAGCGCGGCTTCGACTCGGTTTATGTTCCCGAGCACACGCACATTCCAACCAGTCGCAAGAGCCCGTTTCCGGGCGGTGGCGAGCTTCCGAAGCGCTACGCCCATACGCACGATCCCTTCGTCGCGCTCTCCTTCGTAGGTGCGGCCACCAAGAAGTTGAAACTCGGCACCGGCATTTGCCTCTTGCCCCAGCGTGATCCCATCGCCACGGCCAAGTGCGTGGCGAGCCTCGACCAGCTTTCGGGCGGGCGCGTGGTTTTCGGCATCGGCGCCGGCTGGAACATGGACGAGATGGAGAACCACGGTGGCCGCTTCGCGGACCGGTACAAAATAATGAGCGATCGCATGAAGGCCATGAAGGCGATCTGGACCCAGGAGGCAGCGCAGTATCACGGCGAGTTCGCCAATTTCGATCCCATGTGGTCGTGGCCCAAACCGGTGCAGAAGCCGCATCCGCCGATCCTGCTCGGCGGCGAGACCGACCATACCTTGAAGCGTATCGTCGAGTACGGTGACGGTTGGATTCCGCGTCCCGGCCGTGACGGCTGGGAGCCCAAGAGCGCGGTGGAGCGCTTGAGCAAGGCGGCGAAGGCGGCCGGCCGCGATCCCAAGTCACTGCAGATCGTGGTGTTCCGCGCCCCCGCGGACGCCGAGGCGCTGAAGCCCTATCGCGACACCAAGATCGACAGCGTGCTGTTCGACCTGCCGGATGTCAGTCGCGACGAGATCCTCAGCACGCTCGACAAGTACGCCAAGCTGATCTGAGGGCATCGGCATGGGTATCGCCGTCGGCCTCGGGCTCATGGAATTTCCGTTTGCCGATGCCGGCGGCTACTGGCGTTTCGTCGACATGTGCGAGGCGGGTGGCGTCGACTCGCTGTGGCAGACCGACCGCCTCGTCAGCCGCCAGCCGATCCTCGAGTGCATGACGGCTATCGCAGCGGTGGCCGGCCGCACGCGGCGGCTCAAGTTCGGCATGAACGTGGTGTCGCTGGCGCTGCGCGACCCGGTGCTCGTCGCCAAGCAGTGCGCCACCATCGACGTGCTGTCCGAAGGGCGGCTGCTGCCGGCGTTCGGCGTCGGCAGTCCGCTGGCGCCTGAGTGGGCAGCCCTCAACCTCGACACCAAGACGCGTGGAGTACGCACCGACGAGGGCCTGGAGATCATCCGCCGCCTGTGGGTCGAGGACAGCGTCGATTTCGAAGGCAAGCATTTCCGTCTGACTGGCGCGTCCATCTCACCAAAGCCGGCACAACCCGATCTCCCCATGTGGATCGGCGGCTCAACGCCAGCGGCGGTGAAGCGCACGGCACGTTTCGGCACCGGCTGGCAGGCGGGCCCCGAGACCCCGGCCGAGGCGGCGCGCATGGTCACCGCCATCCGCGCCGCCGTGGTCGAAGCCGGCCGTAGCATCGATGATGATCACTACGGCTCCGGATTTCCGTTTTACTTCGGCCAGCCGGACGATCCGCCGTTGCATCGTGCCATGGAAGCCTATCGCCAGCGCACCAAGCGCGATCCGCTCGGCTACTTTGCCGTTGGTGACGCGGACGCAATTCTCGCGCGCATCGCCGACTATGTGGACGCCGGCGTCTCCAAGTTCGTGCTGCGTCCCGCCGTGCAGGGTGACGATGCCGTGCTCGCGCAAACCCGCCGCCTCATCGACGAGGTTCTGCCCCGCGTCACCTCCCGCTGGCCGCGCACGGCGAAGGTCGCAGCTGCGACGGCCGCGATTGCTCGGGCGTAGAGCCACAACTGTCATCCCGGCCAAGCGCGGGCCGATGCGATCATCGTAGCGCCCTGAGTCTCTCCCGCGCGCGAGCCGGGACCCAGAACCTGATGCGGCAGCCACCCGTCCTTGGGCCCTGGGTCCCGGTCTCGTCATGCCGTGAGGCATGCTTTCAGCATGACGCTCGCCCGGGATGACAATTCGAGCTTGAGGTGAGCCAGCGGTCGCGGGCCTCACACCACACCCTTCTCCTTCAACCCGCGCATATCCGCGGCGCTCACGCCGCACAACTCCCCGAGCAGCGTCTCCGTATGCTCGCCGAGCTTGGGCGGGCGCGTCAGCTCCACAGGCGAGTCCGACAGCTTGATCGGGGAGCCCACGGTCTGATACGTGCGCCCGCTCGTCGGCTCCTCGAGATCGACCACCATGCCACGCGCTCTCAGGTGCGGATCGGCCAGCACCTCGGCCGTGTCCTGGCAGGCGCCGCACGGCACGCCGGCATCGCCCATCAACTTCATCACCTCGTGCTTGGTATGCTTCTTTGTCCACGCCTCGACGATGGCATCGAGTGCCGCCCGGTTCTCGTAGCGCGCAGCCGGCGTCTTGAAGCGTTGATCCTCCGCCAACTCCGGCTGGCCCATCACTTGGAGAACTGCCGGCCACATCTGCGGCTGCGCATAGAGGAACACGTAGTCGTTCGGCCCGCCCGGTGCGCAGGCATAGGTCGTGCCCGGTGAGTTGCGGCCGAGCTGATTGCCGGTGCGCTCCAGCGGCCCGCCGTAGCGCTGATGGTCGCGCAGGCTGACGCGGATCAGGTTCACCACCGAGTCCTGCATGGAGACTTCCACGTGCTGGCCGCGCCCGGTCGCGTGGCGCTGCTGCAGCGCCGTCAGGATGCCGATGGCCATGTGCATGCCGGTCCCGGAGTCCCCGATCGCTGGCCACACGTAGGTCGGCGGCTTGTCGGGAAAGCCCGTGACGCACATGGCGCCGCCCATGGCCTGCGCGATCGGCTCGAAGCTCTTGAAGTGGCTGTAGGGACCATAGGTGCCGAAGCCCTTGATGGTGGCGTAAATGAGCTTCGGGTTCAGCTTGGAAACCGCATCGTAGCCGAACCCCAGCCGCTCGAGCGCGCCGGGGCCAAAGTTCTCGATCAGCACGTCCGACTTGGCGATCACCTGCCGGAACAGCTCCTTGCCCGCGTCACTTTTGAGATTGAGGGTCAGGCTGCGCTTGTTGGCGTTGAAGACATGAAAGAACAATCCGTCGTTGCTCTGGCTGCGTGCCACGTCGCCGCCCTTCGGGTCCTCCAGCTTGATTACGTCGGCGCCGAAAAACCCCAGGATCTGCGCGCAGGCCGGGCCCGCCTGGTTGTGAGTCATGTCGATGACCCGGATGCCTGACAGGGCCTGCTGCATGGTTGCGTCCTCCGCTTTTCAACGTTTCTCTGGGTATCAGCCTATACTGTACTCGGCAGCGCGTCGCGTATGAGGCGGCCGAACACCACCATCTCCGGGCTGGTCTTGCGGTATGTCGCGAGTGCATCCAGCACGCGTGCGCGATCCAGGCCCGACGGCATGGCGGGTGCCGCGGCGCTTGCCGGTAGGCGCGCAAAGATGTCCGGCACGGCTGCATCTATACGTGCGCGCAGCAGGTCATAGGCGGCATGTGTCTCAGCCGCAGCGTTGCGCGGCGCCAGGACCACCGACAGATGCGCCATCAGCCCCGGCCAATGTCCCAGCATCCGGTAGAGGCCCGGTACGAAAGGTCCGTCCGCCGCCGTCGCCGCAAAGCGCATCAGCACGGCGCGCAGCGCCTCATCGAGCGTGGCCATGTCCACCAGTTTCGGCGGTGCAGGCAGCGGCTGGGGCGGTGACCAGGTACTCGCCTTGGTACCATCGGCCTTGGGCTTGTCGCCTGCGAGCAGCATCTTCAAGAGTGCGGCAAACATCATGTTGGCAGGCGCCACGCGCACGAAGCCTTCGCATGTGGCGCGCACCGCGGCTTCTGCGCTCGCATCGACCCCCAACACATGCAAAGCTTCGCGCGAGATTGGCGCCAGGGGTGCAACGGGCAGGTCTGCTGCCAGCCGCCAGCTCGTCTCCTGGGCACTGCCATCGCGAAACGCCGGCGCTACCGTGCCCCACGCCCATTCCAGCAATCCAGGCGTCGTCGCCAAATGCCGGTAAATGGCGGAGACGTAGGGCACCGCGAACAGCCGCCGCACCTCCGCGAAAATATCCGCGATCTCGCCGCTTGCTTTCGCCTCGCTCAACTCCGCCAACATATCGAGAATCTCCCCATCTCATCCACTGCTCCGCGGTACAGCACGCATCAGCCAGGCCAACGGCACCGCAGCCGCCGCAGTGAAGGAAAAAAGAAAGAACGCGTTGATGTAGCCGATCATCGCCGCCTGCCGCTGCACCTCGCCCGACAGCACCATGAGACCACTGGGCGTGGCCATGGTCCACAGTCCCATGACCTCCGGATAGGCCAGCGTCTTGTTGAAGGGTGTCAGAAACTCGGTCATGGTCGCGTAGTTGCCGGCGGACGAGCGCAGCATCAACACCACGCTGGCGGAGATGAACAGGCTCGAGCCGAAGCTGCGCACGAGGTGAAACACGCCGGTCGCCTCGGTGATACGTGGCTGCGGCAGCGTGGCGAAGGCCAGCACCATCATGGGCGTGAAAGCCAGCCCGAAGCCGAAACCCTGCAGCACGTTGGTCCAGAACACGTCGAAGTTCGTCATGTTGATGTCGAGCTGTGCCATGGCCCAGCCCGAGATCGCCTGCGTTGCCAGCCCGCACGACACCGCCAAGCGTGGATTCCATCGCGTGAACGGCACCACGATCAGGAACGACAGCCAATTGCCGATGCCGCGCGCCGCCAGCAGCATGCCGACCATGCTGTCGGGATAGCCGCGCAGGTCGTGCAGCAGGATGGGGAACAGCACCATGGGCGTGAAGCTCAGCGCGCCCATGACGAAAGACAACATGAGGCCGATGGAGAAATTGCGATCGAGCAGCAAGCGCGGATCCAGGAACGGCCGCTTGGCCGTCAGGCTGTGCACCACGAATATCCACAGGCACAGCACCACGATGCCGGCCTCGATCCAAATCTCCGTCGACTCGAACCAGTCCAGCCGCTGACCCCGGTCGATGATGAGCTGCGCCGCCGCAATCGCCAGCGAGAGTGCGATGAAGCCGGTCCAGTCGAACTCGGCGTGTTTGCGCTCCGTGTGCTCGGAGAGCGCAAACCACACGGCTGTCATGGCCGCAATGCCCGGCGGCACGATCATGAAGAACGCGCCGCGCCAGCTGTATTCCTCGGCAATCATGCTGCCCACGACCGGTCCCATTACCGGGCCTGCCACGCTGCCCACGCCCCACAGCATCATGACCAGCGCGTGCATGTGGCGCGGGAACGTCGCCAGCAGAACGGCCTGGCCCATCGGCATGATCGGCGCGCCGAACACACCCTGGCCGACGCGATAGAGCACCAGCGTCTCCAGGCTCGTGGCCAATCCGCACAAGAGCGAGCACACCGTGAAGCCGGTCACGGAAAAGAACAGCAGGTTGCGCCAGCCGAGCCGGTTGGCGAGCCAGCCGGTCATGGGGGTCGCGACCGCGGTTGCCACCAGGTTCGAGGTCACCACCCAGGCGATCTGGTCGGGCGTCGCCGAGAACGTGCCACGCATCTGCGGCAGCACCACGTTGACCAGCGTGATGGTCATGCCGAACAGCAGCGTGGTGAGCGGCACCATCGCCATAATGAGCCATTGCCGGCCGCCGATGCTGGATAGGCCGGCCTCACCCGCGGTCGCGGTCATCGCCTGGGATGCGCTCCTGCCCTCAGGCGTTGACCTGGCGAATGACGCCCGCGCACTTGTCGAGAAGCGGCAGGATTTCGTCCGCCTTGGCCGCCGGCAGCTGGAAGATGATGCGCGTCACGCCGGCATCCCGGTACTTCTTGATGAGATCGGCGTCCTGCGCCACCCCCCAGACCGAGATCGGAATGCTGGCAGGGTCGCGCCCGGCGTCGGTCACCATCTTGCGGAATTCCGGCAGCAGCGGCAGCAACTCGGGATAGGCGGGCCGGCGCGCGTGCGGCAGCCAGCCGTCGCCGTAGGCGATGGCGCGGCGCACCGAATAGGGGAAGGCACCGCCGATGATGATCGGCGGATGCGGCTTTTGCACTGGCTTGGGCCACATCATCATGGGCGGGAAGTTGACGAACCGGCCGCTGAACTCGGGCTTGGACTTGGTCCAGATCACCTTCATGGCCTCGATGCGCTCCTGCATCAGCGAGAAGCGCGTCTTGAACTCGGTGCCGTGATCGGCCATCTCCTCCGCGTTCCACCCGCCGCCTACGCCGAACAGGAAACGCCCGCCCGAGATCTGGTCGAGGCTCGCGACCTCCTTGGCCGTGTGGATCGGGTCGCGCTGGATGACGAGGCAGATGCCGGTGCCGAGCTTCAGTTTCTTTGTGGCAACTGCTGCCGCTGTCAGCGTCACGAACGGGTCCATGACGTCGTAGTACATCTTCGGCACCTCGCCGCCCGAGGGGAATGGCGACTTGCGCGACAGGGGAATGTGCGAGTGCTCGGGCGCCCACAGCGATTCGAACCCGCGCTCCTCCAGCGCGCGCCCGAGGTCGACAGGTCCGATGGAATAGTCCGTGAAAAAGATCGCAGCCCCGAAGTCCATGTTTCCTCCGTCTTCTGGTGCAGGCTTGTTGAGGCTCAGCCTAGCCCAATTGCCGCTCCGTCGCGACCCGCAGTTATGGGCCGGCCGTGCGCTGAGGTAGGGCCTGTCGTGTTCGGCGTGCATGATCGCAAGTCACGCACACGTCGTTGCGGTGTGCTCGCCGACGGTGATTGTGCGGGCCAGGAGGAGGGGTATGCCATGACGATCGAGCTAACGCCGTTGCGCGGTTCAGGCCATACTCGGCATGGCGGTTCACTAAGTTTTTTTGGGGGAGGAACGAATGCATCGATTGCTCGCGGCCGTTTGTTGGCCAGTCAAGTCATTGAAGCTCGCAGCCTGCTACGCAATCCTGGCAGCACTTGTTGTCGGCTTCGGTGCGTCTGCGGACGCACAGGCGCAAGCGGTTCGCATCGTCGCGCTCGGGGCGAGCAACACCTACGGCAAGGGCGTCGCGCGCGGACAGGACTATCCGGCCCATTTGCAGGGTCTGTTGAAGCAGAAGGGCGTCAATGCGGTCGTAACCAACGCCGGGATTAACGGCGACACGACGGGCGGCATGCTGGCGCGCTTGGGCAGCGCAGTACCTGCGGGAACCCAGATCGTCATCCTGCAGCCAGGTGGGAACGATCGGCGCCAGGGTCAGGAAGGGCAGCGTGCTGGCAACATCGCCAAGATGCGCAGCCAGCTTGCGGCGCGCAGCGTGAAAGTAGTCGTGATGGAAAACGACGCGTTCCGGGCGGTGCCACAGAGCGAGCGTGCCGCCGACGGAGTGCACTTCACGCCACGAGGCTACGCCATTCTTGCGCAGAATATCCTGCCGCAGGTTCTGGCGGCGGTCGGCAAGTGAGGCTGGTGGAACTCGTCAAACCACCTAATCACACGGCCACTTGAAAAGCGGGCGCGTCGCGACAATTCGGCGCGCATCATCTGCCCTGCTGCGCCCACGTGCCCGCCAACACGCGCCTGAGCTGCACGGCTCTCTTACCGCCGTGGCCATTGTTTCTGGTGGAACAGCGGCAACCCCGCAACCGGCTAAGGTACGAACCAGTTTTGGTTATTTCACAGGCCAAGCACTGTCGCTTCATCGCAGCGACTTGGCCCAGCACGGGAAACTCGTCATGCAGAAGATCGCCGTTATCGGGGCGACGGGAATGCTCGGCCTGCCGGTCGTCGAGGAGCTGGTGAATGCGGGTTTCCAGGTGACCGCCCTGGTCCGCGACCCTCAGAGCGCGATGAGGCGTCTGCCGGCAGATGTGAGGATCGTGCAAGCAGATGTGCGCGACATCGAGAGCCTGGAGGCCGGGCTGAGCGGTCAGGACGCGGTTTATCTGAACCTGTCCATCGCGCCATCCGCCAGGGAGGGTGACTTCCACACTGAGAAGGAAGGCCTCGACAACATCATCGCCGCCGCGCATGGCGCCGGGATCAAACGGATCGCTTATCTCTCGGCGATGATCGAGCAGCTCAACCCGGACCGGTGGTGGGGCATCGACATCTGGAGAAAGGCCATCTCGCGCATCAAGACCTCCGGCATCTCCTACACCATCTTCTACGCCACGAACTTCATGGAGACGCTGCCGGAAAAGCACATGTGCGGGCACACGCTTTCGCTGGTGGGAACGGCGCAATATCCCAACTACTGGATTGCGGCGCGCGACTATGCGCTGCAGGTCGCCAGATCGTTCCGGATGGCCAGGGCCACGAACCGCGAATACTTCGTGCAAGGTCCCGAGCCGCTCACCTATGACGAGGCTACCATCAGGTTTGCGAGAAGCTTCGGGCGGCGGTTGCTCGTCGTCAGAATTCCGCTTTCCGTTCTCAAGTGGCTCGGCACGTTCTCACGGCAGGCCAACTTCAGCGCCAACATCCTCGAAGCCGTTCTGTCATATCCGGAGAAATTCAAAGCTCACAGGACGTGGAACGAGCTTGGCAGACCCGCCACGACGGTCGAGGCATTCGCGAGAGGGCTCAGGGTTTGAATTTCACGCCTCTTTGTGTTGCTTCGTTCCTTCGACGGCCCAGCGCATCAGAGCCCATGCGCTGCCACCCGTGGCCATGCCGAGCAGGTAGATCACCATCATCAAGAACGCCAACGGAGCGCTCATCCTGAGGCCGAGGAACGAGATCGTGACGCTCTGCAGGTTCTGAAGCGCGAAAATCAACATCGCAGCGACGAGGGTCGCAATCACAGCCGTGTGTATCCACCGCATGCTCAACCTCCCTGCGGTCCGAGTCGACGCCGGGTCATGTCCTGGCCAGCAACCTCGGGTTCTCCCTCCATCATCTCCGTCTATCGTCAAACTCCCTATCGGGACAAACCCCGAACTTTGCCAGGGAACACTGATGGTGTTTGGGTTAAGGCCAGCCCCGTTGGCATGCCGCCAGCGCGGCCCTATCATCGCCATGCGTCGAGGTAAGGGTTCACCCGACCCTTGAACCCCGGAGGCTGCACCATGGCCATGTCCGTAACGCCGCTGACGCCTGCCGTCGGCGCAGAGGTGTCGGGCGTCGATCTCGCCGCCATCACGGATGCCGAGTTCGCCCAGATCGAGCGCGCCTGGCACCGCCATTCCGCGCTGTTGTTTCGCGGCCAGAAGATCGACGACGACGATCTGCTGGCCTTCAGCCGCCGGCTCGGCGACCTCGATACGCCGCCCAACCAGGAGCGCGGGCGCCAGACCCCGATCGGTTATCCCGACATCTATGTGGTCTCCAACGTGCTCGACGAGAAAGGCGAGCCGATCGGCGCGCTCGGCGCTGGCGAAGCCGTCTGGCACACGGACATGAGCTATCTCGAGCTGCCGCCCGACGCCTCCATGCTCTATGCGCTGGAGATCCCGCCGCACGGTGGCAACACTTCTGTGTGCGGTATGGAAGCCGTATGGGCAACCTTGCCGGCAGACTTGAAGACGCAAGTCCAAGGCCGGCGCATCAAGCACGACGGCACCTACAACAGTGGCGGCTACCTGCGCAAAGGCGTCACGCCGACCGACGATCCGCACAAAGCGCCCGGCGCCTGGCATCCTGCCGTGTGCGCGAACCCGGCGACGGGTGCGCCGTGCCTCTATCTCGGCCGCCGCCGCAATTCGTACGTCGAGGGTCTCTCCAAAACAGAGTCGGACACGCTGCTCGACCGGCTGTGGGCGCACGTCGGCAGTCCCGGGACCACCTACGAGCACGAGTGGCGCGTTGGCGACTTGCTGCTGTGGGACAATCGCTCGACCATGCACCGGCGCGATCCATTCGATGCGAAAGCGCGCCGCGTCATGCATCGCACGCAGATCAAGGGCAAGGTTGCGCCGCGCGCCTATTTGGTCGCGGCCTGATCCGGCTCGCGCATTGCACGCGCCTCCCGATGCGTGGGTCCGGACTGAAACTGGTGTGATGAGAGAATTCGCCGGGGCTCGCGGCTTCTCTCTCGGCGAATTTGTCGATCTCAATCACACCAGATCCGTGCCGGGATTTCGCGCGTACCCGCTTGAGCGGGTGGCGAGGCGGGGGAGGCGGACATGACGCTGCTGGGGAGGCGGGGTCTGACGGCGCTGATGGCGTTGCTCGGGCTACTCATGCCAATTCTCGAGGCGCATGGAGGCCTCGTCTGCCGGACGCATGGCCACAGCGGGACCGGCACGGCTTATCTGTTTCGCTCGTACGCCGAGACCGAGGCCCGTCAGCATTGGATGCAGCGGGTGGTCGCACACGATGGCACCGCTTGGGCGGCTTGGAACGCAGCGCACAACCGCAGCGCCAACTGCGAGCGTAACGTGTGGTTACGCTGGACCTGCACGGCCACGGGCGAGCCGTGCCGTGAGGTGGCAGGCTCGGCCGATCGCCTGCTCGTCGCGCCACCGCGACGGGATCCGTCCGTCAAGCTCGACGTCAACATCCCGCTCACGGCTGCGGGAACGCCGTTCCGCGCCATGCTGGTGCTGCTGCCAGGCGGGCACGGCCGCATCGCGCTCACGAACATGCAGCCGACGCAGGCGACGCAGCTCGCGGGTAACTTCCTCGTGCGCATGCGGCGCTTCCTCACGCGCGAGGGCATGGGCGATGGCCCGTTCATCACCGTGCTCATGGATGCGCCGAACGACCTGCAATCCGCGCCTCTGCTGTTCGGCAACTACCGCCGTACCCAGCCGCACGCCGAGGACGTCGCTGCTGTCGTGGCAGCGATCCAGCAGGAGTACGGTCCGCTGCCGGTCTTCCTGCTCGGCATGAGCGCCGGCACGGCGGGTGTAGCCAACGCCGCGCAACGCCTCGGTCCCACCGTCGTCAAGGGTGTCGCCATGCTCTCCGCCGTCACGCAGTCGAACACACAAGGTCTGCCGTGGATCGTCACGACCTTGCCGCCCGAGGGCGAGAACGCCGTGCCGGCGGGACAGATCAACGTGCCCATGCTGTTCGTGCATCACCAGAGCGACGAGTGCACGCTCTACACGCCACACGCCGGTGCTGCCGTGCTCGTTACGGCTCTGCAGGCTCTGCCGAAGGATGTGACGCTGGAGACCATCACCGGTGGTGTCGCTGAGCCCGGAGCCGATGCGAACGGCGTGCCGCTCGCCTGCAACTCGGGCAATGGCCACCACAGCTTCGAGGGCGCGGAGGCCGACGTGCTCACCCGCGTCGTCGCCTGGATCAACACCAGGTTGCCGTGAGTGAAGCGCACCGAGCTACCGAGCGCCTTCTCCAACCACCACGAACGGCGCCCAGCGCGCGGGGTGGGCGTCGCTGGATGCGCCGCGCTGCACCAGCTCGCGCATGGAGATGCGCAGCGCCTCGGCCCGACCGATACGGGAACTGGATTTCATCGCCGTCAGCGCCCGCGTCGTCAGTCTCACTGCTGCCTCGGAGCCAACCTCCCAGTGCGAGACCAGCAGCGCGCGTGCGCCCGCATAGAAGAAGGCGCGCGCCATGCCCGACATGGACTGACCGCTTTCTCCGCGCCCTGCGCCAGCCGCCGTGTTGCACGCCGACAGGATCACCCAATCGGCGTCGAGCTTGAGGGTGGCGATCTCGGATGCCGTCAGGAATCCATCGTCGCGCGCCAGCGCCTGCACATTCCGCTCGTTGCACGGGCGGCGGTGTGAGAATGAGCCCAGGCTCGGCCGCACCCAGCACCTGGCCCGTCAGCGCACCGTGCGTGGCGAAGTGAAGAATGGCATAGTTGGCCAGCTTCCCGCCGTCCGACAGATCTTTCAATGCAGCCTCAGTGGCGCGACTGCCGAGCAGAACCTCGCTGGCCGGCACGCCGAGCCGCTGCGCAACCTCGCACAGCTCATCCGCCGTCTCCGGCAACGGCATCCAGCCGCGCACTGCCTCGGTATCGGCTTGCGCGCCGCGGAACAGCGATTGGAAACCGGCGATCGGGCGCGCAGTCGCCTGCGCAATGCGCAACCCGAGCGACTCGCGGCACTGCTGCTTGGCTCGCGCCGCCTCGGCCCGAGTCTTGTTGTCGGCGCCCCACACCGGATCGGCCTGCTGGCCGTCGAGCAGCGGATTGCCGATGCCGAGATAAGGCTTGGTGGCCTGGCTCGTCTTGGCCAAGCCGCGCAGCGCTTTGAGCGAGCCTACTGACGGCAGCACGCTGATGGGCTGGCGCGTACCGAGCCATGCCGCGGCTCGATAGTCGCTGAGCTTGGCGCCGATCGCGACCTTCGGCGGTCCTGTGACAAGCACACTGAACGGCAGGCGTGCCAGCGCACCCGACGGCACGATCAGCAGATGCTTGCCGCGGATCAATGTCTCGACCGGGCCCAGCAACTCGCGATAGAGCTCGTGTGCACGGGCAAGGTCGAAGGGCAGCACTTGCGTCTTTTGTCCGCCAACGTTTTCCTCCCCAGGTCCGGCATTCAAGAGCTGCCGGCAGGTGTTGGCGGCTGGACCTTCCACCCAAAGGGTGTGGTCCAGTCCGCAGCGCAGCGCGTTGACCCGCTCGGTGAGCGCATTTGTGCCGAGAGTGCTGCGCACCCAGCGCACCTGCGTCTTGGTGACCGCCCAGACGAAGGTTTCCTCCGGTGTCGGCGCCCACGCGGACGTGTCCAGCAGCAGCACCAGCGCCTCGTCTGCTTTGAGCATCGCCTGCACGTCGGCAATGGTCAGCGGTCCGGGTGCCGCCAGCGCGGCGTAGTCAGGAAAATCCCTGGCCAGTGCCCGGTCGATGTCCGCAAGACGCGTATCGATGACGGCGAGACGCGAGCGCTGCTCGGCTTCCGATGTCGCATCGCGCAGGTGCGTCGGCTGCGAGGCCGCCGCGATCAGCAGCCGGTCGCGCGCCTGCCACTCGCCGACGAGGTCCTGCCGTTCGCGCACAGTTCGTGCCAGCTCGCCGCTGCCGGCCGCCTGCCGCGCTGCCATGCGGGCCAGCGATGTTGCCGCGTCCGACGCCTGCGCCCATTGCACGATGGCGAACATCTCGTCCGCCGCTGATGCCGCGCGCGCCCGTTGTGTCTCCGCCAGCCGGTGTACCGCCTTGACCAGTGCCTTGAAGCGGTAGCCTTCGCGCTCTGCCTCGCTCGCGCTGGTGACCGCCGCGGCTGGTGCCGTGGTCTCGATGCCGCGCTTCACCCGCCGGATGATGATTTCGGTGCTCTGGCGCCAGTAGTCGGCGGCCTTGGCCCGTTGCCCCTGTGCGAAATGCAACTCGGCGAGGTCGCCCAGCGCCGTGCTGGTGTCGGGATGGTCGGGGCCGAGCCCCTTGCGCTTGATGGCCAGCACACGTTGCTGCAACGGCTCTGCCGCCCGATAGCGGCGTTGCTGCACATAGAGCTGCGCGATGCCATGCAGAGCGGTGCCCACTTCCGTATGCTCGGGTCCCAGCGCCTTTTCCTTGATGGTGAGCGCGCGCCGGTACAGCGGCTCGGCCTGTGCGGTGCGCCCTTGCTGTGCGTAAAGCTGCGCGAGCCCGTAGAGCGCCGTGCCGACCTCGGAATGGTCGGGGCCCAGCAATTTCTCCTTGATGGCGATCACACGCTTGTAGAGCGGTTCCGCATCGCCGTAGCGCCGCTGCAGCACGTACATGACGGCGATGTTGTGCAACGTAGTGCCGACTTCGGAATGATCGAGGCCTAGCGCTTTCTGTTTGATGTCGAGCGTGCGCAGGTACAGCGGCTCGGCGTCGGCGTAGCGGCCTTCGTAGACGTAAAGCGCAGCGAGCCCGTACAGCGCGCTGCCGACGTCCGTGTGCTCGGGCTCGAGTACTTTCTCCTTGAGCGCGATCACGCGTTTGTAGAGCGGTTCGGCTTCGGCGTAACGCGCCTGCTGTACGTAGAGCAGCGCCAGGCCATAGAGCGTGGTGCCGACATCGCTGTGCTCGGGCCCGAGCACGGCCTCTTTGATGACGAGCGCGCGCTTGTAGAGCGGCTCGGCATCGGCATAGCGGCCTTGCTGCAGGTAGACCAGCGCCAATCCCTGCAGCTGCTTTGCCCGTCTCGAGGCTGTTTGGCCCATGCAGGCGCTCCGCCAGCGCAACTGCGTGCTCGGCGAGTGGAATTGCCGCTGCGTACCGGCCGGCCTGGTAGTGCTGGACGACCTGACGATCGAGCCCTTCGAGATCTTCGCTCGATTGCGCCCAAGCCGGCGGGATCAGGATGGCCCCGGCCATCAGGGCCACGCATGCAAGACGGAAAGCCCGCATCATTCGACTCTCCCCATTTCAATCGATCGCCGTGTCGCACGTTCGTGCGCAGGGGCTGTGTCGCGGGGAACTGACGCGGCGCGAAGTGTCTCACTCGCGTCAAGCCAATAGGTGTTTGCGTCCCGGGCACGGCGTGTGGGACACACAAGCGTCGACCCGAGACACTGCGTCGTTCTCACCTCAACGCGTGCCCTGCGTCTCCTTTGCCACCTCCACCGCGTGCTGCAAGGTCGCCCGGCCCACCATGTTCCAGGTGGTGATGCCGCGCGCCATGATGCACTGGACCAGTCCCTCGCTGAGCTGCTCCACCGTCAGTCCGAGGCGGATGGCATTGGCCGCATGCACCTTGGCGCCTTCGGTGGCGCCGATCACGACATCGAGCAGCGCGAAGATCAGCTCCTTGGTCTTGAGATCGAGCGCGCCCTCCTGCATCAGGTCGCTGCGCATCATGCAGTAGCCGGCAAATGCGGCGGGCGCATGCTGCCGCAGCACCTCGAAACCTTCAGGCACCGAGCCGCGTGTCTTGCGGAAATTCTCGACGCCGATTTGGGTGGCCGTCTCGATCAGGTTGTCCTGGCTGCTCATGCTACTGCTCCCGTTGATGTTCAGGCGAGAGTAGCGGCCCTCTGCAGTCGTATCCATCTCAGAAGCAGCCAACTCAAGATGGACAGGTTGATCAGATTGAACGCCAGTCCGGTGGCGAATGCCGGCGCATAGAAACCGAAGTGGTCGTAGATCACGCCGGCGATCCAGCTTCCAAACGCCATGCCGCTCATGCCGGTGAGCAGGATGGTGGGTACGCGCCAGCTTGCCTCGCTGGCCGGAAAGAGCTGCCGCGCCGTCAGGATGTAGGCGGGGATGAGACCGGCAAAGCCGAGTCCGAAGGCGGTTGCGACGGCGAACAGCCCAGCCTCATCTTGAGTCACGACGAATCCCACCGTCGCAGCGGCCTGGGCCGCCGAGCCGATCACGAGCGTTTTCATGCCGCCGATGCGGTCCGACATCCAGCCCCAGAACTGGCGGCTGACGAACGCGCAGGTTAGCAACAGCGACAGCATCATGGCGCCGCGCGCCGGCGACAGGCCGATATCGGTGCACAGCGCGATCAGATGCGAGGCCGGCATGGCCATCGGCACGCAGCATAGGAAAGCCGCGCCCGCCAGCAGCGAGAATGTCACGACCGGCGGTAGCCCGAGCACGCTCCCGGCACTCGCTGCGCCGCCTGTCGCTGCCCCTGCCGGCTTCGGATCGGGCGGTGGCGGTCTGAGGAACAGCGCTGCGAGGGGAACAACGATCAGCGCGATCAATATACCGAAACCCACCATGGTGTTCTGCCAGCCGTAGGCCGCCAGCGAGCGCTCGAACAGCGGTGGCCAGAAAGCGCCGGCCACGTACTGGCCGCTGGCGATCAGCGCGAGGGCCGTGCCGCGGCGGCGCTCGAACCATCGTGTGATGTACACGTAAATGGGCGCGTTGATGGCACCGTTGCCGAGCAGTCCGATCAGCAATCCGTGCCCGACGTAGAGCTGCCAGACCTCACCTTGTGCTGACAGGGCGAGGCCGGCGCACACCATCAGCGCGCCGAAGATTGCCGTTGAGCGCACGCCCGTGCGCTCGGCGACCCACCCCATCAGCAGGCCACCGACGCCGGTGCCGAGCAGGGCCAGCGAGCCCGCCAGCGAAGGCACGGCACGCAGGCCACCCAGGTCCGCCGCGATCGGCCGCAGCGCCACCGACACCAGATAGGGAGCGCCAAGCGCCACCGAGCAGATCAGCAGCGCGGCGAAAGTCGTCACCCACGCGTCGCGGCCATCTATTCTCGCGTCTGTTTGCGGATTTTCAGCGAGCATTGGCCGGCGCCTGAACGGGCCACAGGTCGGCGCGCCAGTGCGCCGCGATCAGCAGCACGCAGGCAAGTCCGATGCCGGCATAGAGCGTCACCGTATTGCTGAAGCCGATACGCTCGATCAGCACGCCGGCGGCCAGCAGCCCGACCGGCAGGCCGTAGATGGCCAACATGCGCACGCCCATGACGCGGCCGCGCAGCTGAACGCTGGAATTGCGCAGCAGCATCACCTGCAACGGCACGAGGCTCATGCCCTGCGCAAAGCCGGCTAGCGCCAGCAAGGCTGTCCCGGCCGGTGCGGTCTCCGCCTGGCCGAACATCAGCAGCAGCACGTACCACGCGGCCGCGAACACGATCATCATGCGCGCCGGCCACAGCCGCGAGGCGGCGAAGCTCATGCCGATCGAGGCGATGATGGCGCCGGCAGCGAAGCTCGCGATCAGGTAGCCAAGCCCGGTCTGGTCGATGCGGTACACCTCGCGAGCGACGTAGGGCAGCAGGCCGTTGGTGAAAGGGTAGGCAGTCAGGTTGACCAGGAACGCCAGCCACATGGCGGCCAGCAGTTGCGGTGTGGTCCACACGTAGGCCATGCCCTCGTGCAGGTCGCGCCACAGCGTCGGACGCACCGCTGCCACGGCGGCTGTGCCGGCGTCGAGCTTGGGCCGTTCAGCCCTGGCCATGGTCACGACGCAAATCGTCAGCGCCAGCCCCAACGCGTAGAGGGTCGCGACGATGGCATAGGCGATGGTCAGCCCGAGCGCCGCGAACAGGGCGGCGCCTGCCAGCGCACCGACGATGCGTGCCGTGTCCTGGGTGGTGCGCGACAGGCTCATGGCCCCCATCAGGTCCTGCGGTGGCATGGTCTCGGCGATCAGCGAGCTGCGTACGGCAAGGTCGGATGGGCGCACGCATCCGAGCGCCCCCGCGACAACGAGCACGATCAAGGGTGTGGCGGCGCCATAGAAGATGATGACCGCGAGTGTCGCCGACAGAGCGAGGTAGACCGTCCGCATGATGCACAGCAGGAGGCCGTGGCCGATGCGGTCGCCGGCCACGCCGAACATGGGTGAGATGAGTGTGCCCAGAAACTGCAGGGCGGCGAACAGCGTGAGCAGCAGCACCGACCCTGTTTCGACCAGGATGTACCAGCCGAGGATCAGGGTCTCCATCTCGAAGGCCCACGACGTCAGCAGGTCGGCCGGCCACTGGAACCGGTAGTTGCGAATCCGGAAGGGGGCGAGGACCGGGGATCTCACGAATGCGCTCACGTCATGCGGAGTGGGAGGTGATGGCGGGAATGAGGGAACAGCGTTCCACGCCTGCAC
Organism: uncultured Alphaproteobacteria bacterium; assembly: GCA_963840425.1. Classification (GTDB taxonomy): domain Bacteria; phylum Pseudomonadota; class Alphaproteobacteria; order Rhizobiales; family Hyphomicrobiaceae; genus CADEFX01. The sequence goes on from CAWIYZ010000007.1 coordinate 64,341, forward strand.
AAGTTTCGAGCATACTGGACCACCGTTGAATAGGCGGCCAGCACGGATGCAGCTCCGCTGCCCACAAAATCATCTTGACTCGAAGATCAGCCCGTCACCCCGGATTGGTGACCTTATGTGACGTGCGCCGGGCGTGGTGCCGCAGGATGGATGCGCCCAGTCCTGATCGCATCCCTGGCCGGCTCTACCACCGCATCGGTGAATTTCACCAGAGCCCAGGCGGCCAGCAGAATGCCGGGCAGTGCGTTTATCAGGACATGCCAGCCACGCACGGGCCCTTCGGGCAACGCCAGAACGACGATGAATCCGACCAGCCAGTGGACGAGAAAGATCGGATAAGCCAAGTCACCGAGAAACTTGCCGGCAACGGCAAACCGACCCGACCACGCCGGATGCGTAAGGGCAGCCACTAGTCCCGCGAGCGCGACGAGATTGAAATAGTAGAACAGATCGAAGTAGGCCGACGCGTGGCTACCCAGGATGCCGCAGGCGATAAGGCCACCGACCCATGCGCAGCCGGCGACGCTAGCGGTCAGCCGCGCTGCCCGATCTCCAACTCGACGAATTTGCTGTTGTGAAAAATATAGCAGTGCACCAAGGGAGAATGGGAGCAGGGCGGCATAGAACGGTTGATAGCGATACCAGAGCCCACTGCCCACCCCGAGTGCGATCAAGTGATAAGCAACCGCGCAGACGAACGTGCCTAGCGCCCAAGCGGGCCGGCGCGCCACGAACAGCCACAGCAGCGCGTAGTTGATAATCTCGACGCCGACCGACCACGTCGGGGGCACCAGCCGGAATTTGCGGTCGTAGAGCTCGAAGGGTGCGAGCAGCAGATTGCCTGCGAGGTCCCAGTGCCCGGTCCTGATCCCATATGCGTAGTGATATGCAGTTGCCTCGGGCTGCAGCGGCAAGATGATCAGAAGCGTGGCTCCGGCCACTACGAAGTAGACCGGGAACAGGCGCAGCGCGCGATTGGTGGCGAAGGCCGCAAAGCGGAAATCGTACACCTCGTGCAGCACCATCGTCATCAGGTAGCCGGAAAGAAGGTAGAATCCGAAGACGGCAAACCCGCCCAGATGGCCCCAGGCCGGCGCGCCGCTCAAGTGCGTCACGACCACGAGCAGAGCGAGCACGAAGCGAAGTGCCCCGAGCATTACCAGCAATGTCCCCGAATCGAATCAACTCGGGGAATTGTCTACGCCGGGGACCTGATGCAGAACCGAACTCTACAGTTTACCCCCAAGCCTGATTGCCTCGTCCCCGTCACTCCTTCTTTGCCAGCCCGAGCTTCTCCAGCGCTTCCTTCTCGCTGGCGGCGAGTTTTGGCACGAAGGCCACGTAGTCCTCCGTGTTCATGTAGCGCCGTATGAAGTCGAACTTGTCGTATAGCTCGGCCACCTTGGGATCGTCATAGGCCTTCTTGAAGGCGTCGTGCAGCTTCTTGACCACGGCCGGATCCATGCCTTTGGGGCCGGCCAGGCCGAACGGCGAGTTGAACTCGTACGTGTATCCGAGCTCCTTCAGGACGGGCGTGTCGGGCCACTTCCTGCTGCGCTCGCCGCCGAGCATCATCAGCAGCCGGAATTCGCCCGAGGCAACGAGCGGCCCCCAGGCCGGGCTCTCCGTCATCGCCATGATGTGCCCACCCAGCAAGGCTGCGATCGACTCGCCGCCGCCTTTGGTTGGGATGTGTGTGAACTGCACGCCGGACTGGCGCGCCATCAGCTCCATGGCGATGGCGTTAGTGGTGGCAGGGCCGATGGTGGCGTAGGTGAACTTGCCCGGGTTGGCCTTGGCGAAATCGATGACATCCTTCCATGTCTTGAATTGGCTGTCGGCCTTCACGACGGTGCCCAGGCTGTAGCCGCCGAGCAGGATGATGTAGCTGAAGTCCTTGAGCGGATCGTAAGTCGCCTTCTGCATGTGCGGGACGCGATAGATGGGAATCGCGATCTGCGCCACAGTATAGCCGTCCGGCTTGGCGGTGGCGGCCATGTTGGCCGGCCCAAGCGTGGCGCTGCCGCCCGGCTTGTTGTCGACGATGACCGGCTGACCGAGGTGCTTGGATGCGCTCTCGGCAATGCCGCGGAACAGGATGTCGGCAGAGACGCCGGCCTGGAACGGCACGATCACGGTGATCGGCTTGGACGGGAAATCGCTGGCAGCTTGTGCCCAGGCGACAGTGGAAGAGGTGAGAAAAGAGTGCGAGTGTGGCGGCTAAAGCCGGAATGCGACGCATCAGCGTTTCTCCCTGTGGGTGACCTTGCCGGCAACCCCTGTTTGTTGCGATGACCCGGGTCAGGGGAGAGCCGTCCGCCTTTCAGCGGCGTCTTGGTGCGGCATCCCCTGTATCGGTAAACCCCTGGCCACCGTTGCCAATGGTAACCATTTCGCACCGACCTGTCAGCGCCTGGCGCATTGACACGGGCGGCGCCACCACCGGCGGACGGCGTACTTTGATGCGTTGCACGACGTGGGCTACTTTGGGCGGGCACAAAAAAGGGAGCGAAGCATGGACGTCGACCTCTATGCAGGCACCGTGGGAATGTCCGTCTGGTTCAGCAAGGATCTCGGAGAGACCTGGACACGGCCGTCGAGCGCGTCGGGTCTGAACTCGGAGTGCCGGGTCTGGACACTTACCAGCGACGCGGCGACGCCCGGCCACCTGTATGCCGGCGGCGACCAGGGCCTGCACCGATGGGACGAGGCGGAGCAGCGCTGGGCCCACCTGCCTTCGCCAATGGACGGCCGGCCGATCTGGGCGTTGGCGCAGTCGCCGCACGATGCACGTGTCCTGCTCGCGGCCTGCCGGCCGACGGCGCTGTACCGCTCTGATGATGCCGGCAAGACATGGCGGCAGCTCGACATACCTTTCGCCGACACCTGCATCCAGGTTCTCGTTCCCCGACCGACCCAGATCCTGTTCGATCCCATCGACAAAGACACCATCTGGCTCGGCGTCGAGGTCGATGCGCTTTATCGCAGCACCGATGGCGGCGAGACGTGGACGCGGCACGACAAGGGCATGAAGTCGGTCGACATCCATGGCGTTGCTGTGGTCGGTGGCGCGCGAGGTAGCGGCGGTCGCACGATCTACGTGACGACCGACCGCGGTCCGCAGCGCAGCCGCGACAACGGTGAAAGCTGGGAGCCGTTCGAGCTTCCCTCGCCGTGGCAGTACACGCGCTCTGTGATCCCACGCGCAGACAGGTCCGGCGTCGTCTTCATGACCAACGGCAGCGGCCCGCCCGGTGCGGACGGCCGGCTCTGGCGCAGCCGCGACAACGGCGTGAGCTGGGAGGATGCACGGCTGCCCGGGCCGATCAACAGCACGGTGTGGTGGGTTGCGACCAATGCGGCGGACCCCATGCTGCTGTTCTGCTGCACCGTGCTCGGCCAGATGTTTCGCTCCACGGACGGCGGCGAGAGCTGGGTGAAGCTGAAACGCGAGTTCGGCGAGATCCGTACCATGCTGTGGCGGCCGGCTGGTTGACACCAAGGTAACATTGCCGGCTTCGATCCACTCTGAATGGCAGCATCAGAAAAGATGACCCTCGAAGACGGCTACATTGACGTCGCGCCTGGGAAGTTGGCAGCGGTAGTGACGTCGCTGGAGATGCTGGCGCCTGCTGCGCCGCGTTCAGTGCCCGAGCTTGCTGGCGTCTCGGTGCGGGCCGTCGAGAGCCCCGAGGCGAGCTGGTATCGCGACCTGTATGCCCGTGTCGGGGCGGAAGATTGGCTCTGGTTCTCCCGATTGAAGCTTTCAACTGGTGCCCTCGAGGCGATCATTCAGCACCCGAAGGTCGAAATTTGCGCGCTGACCGTTGACGGCCGCGATGAGGGACTGCTCGAGCTGGATTTCCGCGTGGACGGGGAATGCGAGCTGGCTTTTTTTGGCGTGACCGCGCGATGCATCGGGCGAGGTGTGGGCCGGTTGCTCATGAACACGGCGATCGAGCATGTGTGGTCGCGTCCCATAACGCGATTTTGGGTGCACACTTGCACTTTGGATCATCCAGGAGCGCTGCAGTTCTACGTTCGCTCTGGTTTTCGGCCCTATCGGCGGCAAATCGAGATTGCCGATGATCCGAGACTGTCCGGCCTTATTCGTGAGACCGCAGCGCCGCACGTGCCGATCATTCGGCCGTAGTTGGAGTGGTCCGGGTGCCTGCTAGAGCATCCTCCGATCGCACGGACGCACAGCCGGACTCCCTCTCCCATGGGGAGAGGGCCGGGGTGAGGGGTCATGGCCTAACAATTTGCGCTCTAACCCCTCACCCGGAACCGGCGCGTTCCGACCTCTCCCCACGGGAGAGGTGAGCCGAGTTCGTGTGATCGCAAACCGCTCTAGGGCTTCGACAGTTTGAAAAGTTTCAATGCGTTGTTGCGACCGATCTCCGCTTTCATAGCTTCATCGATAGGTATGGCGTCGAACCATCGCGCAGCGTCGAGGATGTCTTCGAAAGGATAGTCGGCCGAGAACATGATCCGTTCAGGACCGATCTCTGCCAAAGCGTGCATCAGGGCAGGCGTGCTGAGGTGGCCCGATGTGGTCACATGAAAGTTCGTGCGAAAATAATCCCCGACCGGCTTGAGGGCCGCGAACTTGTGAGGGGAGTTATGCCATTTGCTGTGATTGTCGATACGCCACAGGTAGAAGAGCAAGCCTTCGCCAAAATGTCCGACGACGATGTTGAGCCTCGGGCAATCGTCGAACAGACCACTGCCGATCAATCGCAAGGCGTGGACCGCTGTCTCGGCGCCGAACGCCCAGGTTGGCCCGATCAGCCACGAATGACCCTCGTAGATCGGCGATCGAGCGGGCAGTGGGTTGCGTGGATGCAGATAGAACGGAACATCGAGAGCTTCGACGACGTGCCAGAAGGGTCGGTACTGAGGCAGATCATAGTAGGCCACCGAGTTGGGTGATCCGACCTGCGAGAAACCGTGAACAAGGGTTCCTCTAAATCCCAGGTCCTTTACACAGCGTTGCAGCTCATTGGCCGGCAAGCTCGGGATCCTGCATGGGGAGCGCGGCAACGCCGGCAAATCGATCCGGGCGCCTCTGGATCTGCTCGGCCAGCAAGTCATTAGCCTCGCGCGCTACTTGTGCTGCACGCGCAGTGTCGTGAATGGCTTGGATGCCGGGGGCGTTGAGGGACAGAACCATGATCTCGACTCCCGCCTCATCCATGAGGCGCAGGCGCTGATCTTGAAAGTCGAGGAGCCGCGATCGCAATACATCCCAGAAGTGCGTGCCGGCGTAAGGTGAACCCTCCAAGGTGGCCGGTATGGCGAAATGATCTTCGAGAGTGACTTTGCCATGCATAGTTGGGGCTCCACCGCTGGCATCGACTCCGAGGCACCGCGATCACTGCTTCACATTCTTGCACGCTTGACCTTCCAGCGACACTTCACACATCGCGTCGTCAGATAGTTTCGCGCACCTCTACCGACGCCTCCCCATCAGAAACACCGCCATCGCCAAACCCTGCACCATCGCCGCCACAGCAAACAGCATCGGCGCCGCACCGGGATGTACCCCTGTACCCGCAAGCTCGCGGATCAGGCCGAACGCGGCCGGCGCGAAGGCATAACCGGCCTGTGCCATAGCGACGATGAGCGGCACCACGCGCGCCACGTCTTCCGATACGAACTCGACCTGCGCGACCAGCGGCGGCAATGATGTGGCGTTGCCGAAACCGGCGCCGAACAGCACGACGCCGAGCAGCAGCAGCGGAACGTTCTCACCGGCCGCCAGAAGGAGCACGAGCGAGCCCGCGGCCTGGAAGGCATAGCCGCCGCAGGCCACCAGCCGCCGGTCCGCTCCCGCCGGCATGGTCCAGCCGACGAGCGTGCGTCCCGCGATGGCCATCACCGTCATCAGCGACATGGCCCAACCTGCGTGGTGCGGGCCGAGCGCCGGAACCAGCAGCGAATAGAGATGCGCCATGAGCCCGATCTGCGCGAACAGACCGAGCGCCATGCCCGCCGCCAGCGTCAGAAATTTTATGTCGCGCCAGAGCAGTGCGCCGGGCGGTGGCCGCGCAGCCGCAGACATCATCTGCGCCGCTGGTGCATCCGCCGCGTCGCCATCGGGTGCAAGACCCATGTCACGCGGCGACTTGGAAAAGACGAGATCGGCCAGCGTCCACATGGTGATGAGCATGACAATGCCGATCACGGCCGCGGCCATCGGGAAACCCAGCGTGCCGATGCTCGCGACCCACAGCGGCGAGAACACGATGCCGCCGACGCTGCCACCGTTGTAGGCCATGGCTAGGGCTGCGGGCCGCGTGCGAACGAACCACGGGGACACGATAGCGTTGACCGCCGCCGCGCTCATGGCGCTCCACCCGGCCCCGCTAAACAGCACGGCGATGAAAAGCTGCCAGGGCGCCTGCGCTGCGGCCCACCCGGCGATGCCGACAGCAAGTGACACGGTCGCGGCCTTTGTCACGGTCGCAGCGCCGAAGCGGCGGTAGAGCACCGGCAGGCTGGCGCCCGAGAGCGCGCCGGCGAGGAAATGCACGGTGACGGCGGTGGAGATCAGCGGCAGTGGCCAGCCGCGCGTATCGCCCAGGACACGCAGGAACACGGGTGGGCCGTAGAAGCCCATGCCCCAGCCGAAGGCCGCCAGCACGAAGGCCGCGGCGACCACGCGCCAGCCATAGAATGCTGCGCGCCGCTTCTCCGCCGTGGCTGTCACGGGTCTCACGCTTCCCAGAACCACTTGGCGCATTCGCGTTGCCGCTCGGCCTCGCTGCGGCCGATGTCGGCCAGAGCCCGTGCGTCCAACTCGCGCAGGGCGGCGCGCGTCCGCATCCGCTGCAACCAGGTGCCGACAGGGACAGCAACGGTGGGTGAGGTCACGACGTTTAGAGTGAGCAGGCTGGCGTGCATGGCGGGCTCCTGTAACCGAGTGTTCGAGGCACTCTGCGCTGATGCAGGGGGAAATGTTACGATGCCGGCCGAAGCATCCTGGGCGGGCCGGACCTATCTTTGCCCGAAATAGCGAGGAGCCTCACGCCATGGCCTCCAATGCATTGTTCGCTGAAGTTGCCACACTGGCGGGTGATCCGGCACGTGCCGGCATGCTGCACGCGCTGATGGACGGTCGCGCGCTCACGGCATCCGAGCTGGCGCACGTGGCCGGCATCACGGCGCAGACAGCCAGCAGCCATCTGGCGCGCATGGTCACCGCCGGCCTCCTGTCGGTCGAGAAGCAGGGCCGGCACCGCTACCATCGTCTTGCCTCGCCGGCTGTGGCGCAGATGATGGAAAGCATCATGCGCGTAGCCTCGGATCTGGAGCCGGCGCAGCGGCGTGTCGTCATCGGTCCGCGCGATGCAGCGCTGCGCGAGGCGCGTACCTGCTACGACCATCTCGCCGGTCGTCTCGGCGTGGCGCTGGCCGATGCGCTGGTCGCCGGCGGTCATGCCGAGCTTGCGGGCGACGGCGGCGTGATCACCGAAACCGGGGCCGCATTCCTCGGCAAGGTCGGCATCGATGTCGAGGCGCTGCAAGCTCGCCGTGGCACGCGTCCCGCGCGCATCCTGTGCCGACCGTGCCTCGACTGGAGCGAGCGCCGGCCGCATCTGGCCGGCGCGGTCGGCGCAGCGCTCTGCGCGCATAGCCTTGCCAAGGGTTGGGTGCGCCGCATCGACGGCACACGCGCCGTAGCCGTCACGCCCAAGGGGCAGCGTGTTTATCGCGAGGACTTCGGCGCGCGATTGGGGTGAGGCCGAGGTGTCTCAAGAGCTCGCAGACAAACTTCCTCTCCTCCCGTGGAGACCTTCGCACAATCTCATTTATTGCGTCCCCGGCCAACGCGGGTCCGCACGGAGCGCGGCTCCGCCGCGACGCGCGATTGAGCCGGGGTCTTTCCCGTTTCATTGAGGCACCGAGAGCGATACAATAGGCGGGAAAGGTTGCATCTTGTGCACGGCTGGGTTTGGCGGGTCTCGTTTCAGCGACGACTCGCGGACCATGGGCTGGCTGGGACGGATGGCCGTCCGTCCCAGCCGGTGGTGCACGGTCGCGTGAAGGTCGACCCTTGCGGTTGCCCGGGATCTGGACCCACACCGCCGCGTCCTGCCATCCGAACGGTAGTGAGACCTGTGACGGTCGTATGCAATCATGGATGCTCGAATGACGATCGATAGCCTCGCCGCGATTCCCCTCCGCTTCAAGCATGTGATCGCGTTCGAGGTATCGAAGGCCGAACTTGTTGTGCAAAGCTTTCCCGACGGGAGGCCGTTGCGTATCGCCAACCGGCGCGCCGCCATCGCCAAGGCCATCCGGCGGGAGCGTACCCGCAATGGCAAGCTCGGGCTCGGGCCGCTGCTCGTCGTCTGCGAGGCGACCGGCAGCTATGGCAGGCAGATCGTCGAGGTCGCGCACCAGCTCGGTGTCGCCATGCACCGCGCCCACGGCTCGCGCGTGCGTGCCTTCGCCCGCTTCAAAGGGCAACTCGCCAAGTCCGATGCCATCGATGTCGGCATGGTCGGCGCCTACGCTCTGGCGAGCGAGGGCTTGGCCCTGCATGTGCCCGATCGCGCCGAGCAGAAGCGGCTCAGGGCCTTGATCGATCGGCGCAGCCAGGTATGCGACCTGATCGAAGCCGAGCGTTGCCGGCTCGAGCATGTCGAAGAGAAGGACATCGAGCGGATGATTGCCGCGCATATCCGGACCCTCGAGATGCAGAAGCGCCGAATCGAGGCATCGCTCGACGAGCTTGCCGAAAGCGATGCGACGTTCGCCAAGGCCTGCCGGCTGATGCGCTCGGTCAAAGGCGTCGGCACGATGACGCCGCTCGCCTTGCTCGCCTACCTGCCCGAGATCGGCGCCGTCTCGCGCGAGACCATCGCCGCCCTCGCCGGCCTGGCGCCGTTCGATCGCGACAGCGGCACGAGTACGGGGCGACGCCACGTCGCCGCCGGACGCGCACCGGCCCGCCAGGCCCTCTACATGCCCGCGACCGTCGCCATCCGCCACAACGCCCATCTGAAGGCCCTGTTCGATCGCCTGATCGCCAGAGGCAGACCCTTCAAGGCGGCGATCACCGCCGTCATGCGCAAGCTGCTCGTCATCCTCAATGCCGTCGTCGCCAGCGGTCGACCCTGCCACATGGCGGGCGCCGCCCGTTGAAACCATCCAGTCATGCCGGAAACCGCCTTGACAAAACAGACGGTAGATCCCGGAGAGCCGCGCCGAGGCGCGGCTTCCGGGAACGCAGATGGGGTTGGGCAGAGAGATCCACACTTCCGTCTTGTTCTCGGGTCGACCGCGTGCACTCGATGCGACTCACGCCACCTCTGCTCCACCGTCATCGCCGTGCCCGCGACCGTGGTGCGGCGCATGTCGCGTGGCTGGGTCTCGTCGAAGCGTCGCACGCGGTGCATAGTCTGGCGATTGTCCCACATGACGAGGTCGCCTGGCTGCCACTTGTGCGCGTAGACGTACTTGGGCTGCACCGCGTGCTCGGTCAGGTCGCGGATGAAGGCGCGCCCTTCCGGCACCGGCCAGCCGACGATGCTGCCGATATGCGAGGAGAGGTAGAGCGACTTGCGGCCCGTGGCCGGATGCACGCGCACCAGGCGCTGGCGCACCGGGCGGAAGGAGCGCAGCTCCTCGTCGCTGAACTCGGTGAAGCCGAGCGCGCCGCGCGAATGGAGCTGGGAGTGCTCGCACACCAGCGGCTCGATCTCGGCCTTCGTATCGGCATCGAGATCGTCGTAGGCCGCGCACATGTTAGCGAACTCGGTATTACCGCCCTTTGCCGCCACCACGCGTCCTGAGAGGATCGAGTACGTCGGCGGCACGGCCCGGAACGAGCCGTCCGAATGCCAGAGCTGGTTGCCGAGGTTGAACAGCCGCCGCCGGTCGTCTCGCGCCAGCACCTTGTTGTCCTTGTCGAGGTTCGACACGTCCACCATGGCCGGCGCCAGGCGGTACTCGCTGGCCTTGCGGATGCTGCCGCCACGCGCGCCTTCCAGGTCGCCAAAGCTTTGCGTGAAAGCCATCTGCTGATCGTCGGTGATGGACTGGCGGTGAAACACCAGCACGCCGTAGCGGTCGATGGCATCGCGCACGGCCGCGCTGTCAGCAGCGCTTATGGGGTCTCGCAAGTCGATGCCGCTCACACGGGCAGCGAAACCTGGTGTCAACTCGGTCAGCTCGATCGGCATGGTGCGCCTCGCCTCCAACGTGCCGTCGGATGAGTGAAACACACTGGCGCGCTCGATAAAAGAGCAAGAAGCGTCTCACTCCGTGCTTGACCGCCACTGCTCTGGTCACCGAAGATCAAGATGCAGGCGCCCTCAACACGGACCTGCCAAGACAAGAGTTAGCCGCAACGGCGGCACTGACATCGGGTGTCGAGCGCACTCGAGAGTATGTCGAGGGAGGTTGCCCATGTCGTCGCAGCTGTTGCGCTACGCCTTTCCCTTATCGCTTGTGCTTCTTGCATGGTCGTTCATGTCGGACGTCCCCGTACGCGCACAGGAGTTGAGCATGGGCAATGTCAATCCGCCCAAGCACGGCACCTCGCTCGCCGCGCAGGAGTTCGCGGACAAGTTTACGGAGCTCACCAAAACTAAGATTGCTCACCATCATTCCGGCGCACTCGGCGGTGAGCGCGAGATTGCCCAGCAGATTCAGCTCGGTGCTGTCGATCTTGGTCCGATCACCACCGCGCCGCTCTCCACGCTCATTCCGGAGATGTCGGTCTTCCAGCTGCCTTACATCTTTCGCGACTACGATCACGTGTTCAAAGCGCTCGACGGCAGCGACACGCTGACGAAATACTACGAGGGCGTTCTCGATAGGAAGGGGCTGAAGCTCGTCGGTTTCATCGCCGCCGGCTACCGCGGCATCTACGGCCATGGTGCCATCAACGGGCTCGACGACGTCAAGGGCAAGAAGGTGCGTGTGCAGGAGGACAAGATCCTCGTCGCCACCTTCAAGGCACTCGGCATGATCTCGACTCCCATCGCCTTCCCCGAAGTGGCAACCGCTTTGCAGACCAAAGTCATCGACTTCGCGGAGGGAGGTGTAAACACCTTCTACCACAACAAGTTTTACGACATCGTCAAATACGTTGCTGATGTGCGTCACACGCATCAGGCCGTGGCCTTGATCATGTCCAAGGCCAGCTTTGCCAAGCAGGACGCGGCAGGACAGAAAGCCGTCGCCGATGCGTGGGCGCATGCGCGCACCTTCAATCGCAAGTTCATCCTGGACGAGGACAAGAGCATCCAGGATCAGGTTCGGGCCAAGGGCGTCACCATCACCAAGCCCAATGCCGCGCCGTTCCTGGCGGCGACGCAGAGCGTGTACGAGGAATTCTACGCCTCGCCGGCCGGCAAGGAGGCGAAGGCGATGGTCGACTACATCCAAGGCATCAAGTAGCGAGCATCGAACCGCGGCATGGCGGCTTCTCCCGGTCATGGTTCGGAAGGCGCGGAGACTGCGCCGACGGCGTGGGCGCGCTTTTACGGTGCGCTGGGGCATATCGGCGGATTGATCCTGGCCATCATGGCCGGGGCCGTCTTCCTGCAGGTCGTGCTGCGGTTCCTGGGCCGCACCGGCATCGACGGCCTCGAGGAAGTGCCGCGCTATCTCTTCGTCTGGCTGGTCATGATTGGCGCCGCCGCCGCCATGTGGCGCAACGAGCACACAATTCTCGACTACTTCCTCAATCTTTTTGGTTCCCGCTCGCGCGCGCTCATCATCATATTCACCAATGCGGTGAGCATCCTTCTCTTCGCCTACCTCATCAAGCTCAGCTTTACGCTGGTGCCCAACGCCCAATTCCAGACCAGCCCTGGACTGCAACTGCCGCTCGGGTACGTCTTTGCCGCCATTCCGATTGGCTCTGCACTGATTATCCTGCCGATGCTGCGCAACATATACTTCGCGCTGAGGACGATATGGCCGAAGTCCTCCTGATTACCTTTCTGATCTTCATCCTGCTCGGCCAGCCGATCAGCATTGCGCTGGGCGTCGGCGCCTTGGTTGCGTCCTTCTTCTACTCCGCGCTCAATCCGATCATCATCCCGACCCGCTTCGTCGGCCTCCTATCGGACTCCTATCTGCTGTTGTCGGCGCCGCTGTTCATTCTCGCCGGCAACGTCGCCGCCCGCGGCGGCGTCGCGCGCGTCATCATCGATCTTGCCACCGCGGTGGTCGGCCGCTTCCGCGGCGGTCTCGCCTACGTCAATGTCGTCGACAGCATGTTCTTCGGCGGCATCTCGGGCTCGGCGGTGGCCGACGTGTCGGCGCTCGGCACCTTCCTGATCCCGCAGATGGTGCGCAAAGGTTACGACCTCGATTTCGCGACGGCGCTCACCGTCTCCACCGCCGTTGTCGCGCCCATCATCCCGCCGTCGATCATCGCCGTCATCTATGCCTGGATGGCGGACGAGTCGGTGGCCGCCATGTTCGCGGCCGGCGTCATTCCGGGCCTCCTGGTCGGCGCCGGCATGGCCGTGCCGGTATTCGTCATTGCCCGCAAGCGCAACTATCCCAGGGAGGCACCGCCGACGCTGCCGGAGTTCATGGCCGTGCTGCGCAATGCGCTGCCGGCATTGCTCATTCCCGTCATCATCATGGGCGGGATTCTGTTCGGCTGGTTCACGCCGACCGAGGCCGCTGCCGTTGCCGTCGTCTACGGGCTCGTCGTGCCCCCCATCTTCTACAAGGAGCCCGCACTCCGCGAGCTGCCGGCGATCTTTGCCGACTCCGCACGCCTGTCGGGCATCATCGGCATGATAATCGGTTTTGTCGGCGCCTTCGGCTGGGTGCTCTCGTATTCGAAGTTCCCGTTCAAAGTGGCCGAGGCCATCGCTGCCATCGCGCCCGAGTGGTGGCTGTTCATCCTGCTTGTCATTGTCCTGTACATTGCACTCGGCACGTTTCTGACGCCCTCGGAGATCATCCTCGTCACGGTGCCGGTGCTGCTGCCCGTGGCGCAGGCGGCCGGCGTGCACCCGGTGCACTTCGGACTGGTGTGCGTAGTAGCCTCTGCCATCGGCCACATCACGCCGCCGGTGGGTCTGTGCCTGTTCGTTGGCATGGCCATCAGCGGTCTGCCGATGGACAAGCTCGTGCGCCCGCTATTGCCGTTCCTGGGCGCCATCGTGGCGATGCTGCTGCTCGTCGCCTTCGTGCCCGAGATCGCGCTGTTCCTGCCACGCTACCTGGGCTTCATCCGCTAGAATTTCTGCAAGCCCTCCGTATCCACACGCGTATCACTGCGAGGATCTTTTCGCGACAAGTTGCAATTCCGCCTTAGATACGCGCATACTGAGAATGTCTAGGGAGCGATAACAAAGCCAAAGTGAGTGGCTGTGAAACGCGCGTGGCAAGCCGCGAGCCTCATGTTGCTCGCGGCATTTGCGTCCGTCGTCTGGCAGGTCCGGGATCTGGCGCTTTTCGATAAGCTCGGTCCGGGTCCGGGATTCTTTCCGCTTTGCCTGTCGATTATCGGCGGTGTCCTGGTCGTGGCGCTGCTGGTGCAGAGCGTGCGCGGGGCGCCGGCCAATGTCGGTGCGGTGTCCGTGCTGCCGGCGCGGGATGCCTGGTTCCGGCCCGCAGCGGTGCTCGTGCTGTTGGCCATGGTGGTCGCGCTGCTCGATCCGCTCGGCTATCGGCTAACATTGCTCGCGTTCATTGTCCTGCTCCTGCCCGCACTCGGCGCGCGCAATCCGATCGCCATCGCGCTGTGCTCGGTGGTCGGCAGTTTTGGCCTGTTCCACCTCTTCAACAAGTGGCTGAAGGTCATTCTGCCTACCGGCGCCTTCGGGATCTGATGCGATGGATACCCTGGCGCATCTGGGTGCAGGGCTGGTTGCGGCGCTGGGTTGGCAGAATCTTACCTTCGCCGTCATTGGTTGTGTGCTCGGGACGCTGATCGGCGTGTTGCCGGGCCTCGGGCCGGCAGCGGGCACCGCCATCCTCATCCCCTTGACGTTCAAGCTCGATGCGACTGGGGCCATCATCATGCTGAGCGCCATCTATTACGGCGCCATGTACGGCGGCACCATCACATCCGTGCTGATCAATGTGCCGGGTGAGGCGGCGAGTGTGGTGACGTGCATCGACGGTCACCAGATGGCGAAACAAGGTCGCGCCGGCACGGCGCTTGGCATCGCCGCGATCGGCTCGTTCATTGGCGGCATCGTGGCGACCATTGCGCTGGTGGCTGTCGCGCCTCCACTCGCCAAGTTCGCCTTGAGCTTTGGGCCGCCCGAGTTCTTCGCGCTGATGCTGGTTGGACTCTGTCTGGTCACTGCACTGGCTGGAAGCTCGCTGATCGCGGGGCTGTTGATGGCCGTGGTCGGATTGCTGCTGGCGCTGGTCGGCGTCGATCCCGTGCGCGGTGCGCCACGCCTGACCTACGACGTCTTCGAGCTCTATGACGGCATCGGCCTCGTCCCGGTGGCGATGGGGTTGTTCGGGATCTCCGAGATCCTGCTGACCGCCGAGAATCCCTACCGTCAGGTCATCAATACCAACCTGACGAGGTTGCTACCGAGTCGTGAGGAATGGCGGCGGTGCCAGGGCGCGATTGCGCGTGCATCAGGTATCGGCGTTGTCCTCGGGCTCATTCCCGGCGTCGGTGCGATCGTGCCGACCTTCATGGCCTACATCCTGGAAAAGAAGCTGTCGAAAGAACCGGAGCGCTTCGGCGCAGGCGCCATCGAAGGAGTGGCGGCGCCGGAGACGGCCAACAATGCCTACGCCAGCGCCTCGATGATTCCGCTGTTGACGCTCGGGATTCCAAGCTCTCCCACCATTGCGATTCTGATGGGCGCCTTCATCATCAACGGCTTGAGCCCCGGTCCTTTCCTGTTCGCGGAGAAGCCGGACCTGGTGTGGGCCGTCATCGCGAGTTTCTTCCTCGGCAACGTGATCCTGCTTGTCCTCAATTTGCCGTTGGTCGGGTTATGGGCCCGGCTCCTACGCATCCCCTATCAGTACATCTGCGTCGGCACGCTCGTGTTCTGCGTCATTGGCGCCTACAGCCTGCGTCAGAACGTGTTCGACGTCGGCGTGATGCTGGTTTTCGGCGTCATCGGCTACCTGATGCGCAAGATCGACCTGCCAATGGCGCCGCTGATACTCGGGCTCATCCTCGGCAAGGAGATCGAGCGGTCGCTGCGCACCTCGCTGGAGATGTCGGGCGGCGATTTCTCGATTTTCTTCACTCGGCCATTGTGTCTCTCACTGCTCGCCGTCGCGTTCATCGCCCTGGTCGTGTCGGCCTTCAACATGGCGCCGCGCGAGGTGAGAAAGGCCGAGCCGGACTAGAGCGCGATCGCCTCACATGGAAGCCCTGCCGCTTCCATGTGAGGTGTGAAACGCACTCTAAACTTGGGAGAGGAGAGCAGGATTCACGCTTCGGCCGAGACGTCCCTCGATTGGAAAAGTGATTCAATCCGAAGCGATCCTGCTCTAAAGCGGAGTACCAAAAGAAGTTGCGCAATGCCGCAAGGCTGGGCCGTATGCCCCAAGAACTCAGAAAATCGAAACATCTCGACCGTCAGGAGGAAATTGTCATGCTCAATCGTCGCGAAGTCATCGGTCTCGGCCTCGGAGCTACGGCCGCTACGTTCTCCGTGCCATCTTTCGCCCAGACCTATCCGGATCGGCCAGTCAACCTGATCATCGCCGCGCCGGCTGGAGGGCTCACGGACGTCGGCGCCCGCATCTTGACAGCGGTTGCGGAGAAGCTGCTGGGTCAGCCTATCGTCGTTCTCAACAAACCCGGTGCCGGCGGCCAGGTGGGCTGGACCGAGATCGCGCGCTCCAAACCGGACGGCTACACCATCGGGTTCATCGTCATGCCGGGGACGAATGCCGTGATCCTCGATCCCGAGCGCAAGGCGGTTTTCACCGAGAAGTCCTACGCACCTATCATCAATCATGTGGCCGACCCGGGCGTCATCTGGGTGCGCGCGGACAGCCCTTACAAGACCCTCAAGGACTTGCTCGAAGACGCAAAGCAAAAGCCCAACACCATACGCGCGGCGACCACGGGTATCCTCGGCGACGATCACCTCAACATTCTCATGGCGGAAGAGGCCTATCCCGGCGCGGCATTCCGCATCGTTCACCTGGAGGGCAGCATCACGCAGCTCAAGGAGATCCTGGGCGGGAACATCGATGTCGCGTTCGACAATGTCGGATCCGTCGTCAAGCCGCTGAAAGCAGGGCAAGTGCGTGTGCTGGCGGTGACGGACAACATACGCAGCAAGTTCCTGCCCGATATACCGTGCACCGCTGAGCTCGGATACCCGACCATCATTTCGAGCTCGACGCGAGCCATCGTGGCGCCGGCCGGCACGCCGCAACCCATGATCGCGAAGCTTGCCGACGCGTTTGCAAAGGCGATGGCCGATGCCGATCACGTCAAGCGTCTGGAGGAGCAGGGCCTCACCATCAAGCCGATGGTCGGCGAGGAGTTCGCCAAGTTTTATATCGAGGCACATGAGAAGGCGCGCAAGTACGTGGATTGGGCGCGCAAGCGGTCGTAGGGCGCAATCGCCTCACGTGGAAGCAATCTCATGTGAGGCGACTATAGAAATGGTCCGATCAGGCTGCGTTCGAGGATCGCTCGGGGTGCGATGCCAGAATCACAGGCACCTCGCTTGCCACGGTGGCGCGGCCGAAGAGGAAGCCCTGAACCTCGGTGCAGCCTTCCAGGCGTGCGCCGGCCAGCTCCTCCTCGGTCTCCACCCCTTCCGCCGTGGTGGCAATGCCGAGGCTGCTGCCCAGGCCCGCAACCGCGCGGATGATGGCTAGCGAGTTCGCATCCTTCGACATGCTGGCGATGAAGGACCTGTCGATCTTGATCTTGTCGAACGGAAAGCTGCGCAGATAGCCCATGCTGGAATAGCCGGTGCCGAAGTCGTCCATTGCAACGCGGACGCCCAAGCCATGGAGCTGATGCAGGATCGGCAGCGTGGTCGCATGCTCGGTCAAGAGCACTCCTTCTGTAATTTCCAGCTCGAGCCGATTGGGAGCAAGTCCCGAGGAGGCCAGAGCTTGAAGGACGACATCCACCAGGCCCGTATTGCGGAACTGTACGGGCGAGACATTGACCGCAACCTTGACGTCACTTCGCCATGTGGCGGCATCCCGGCAGGCCTGGCGCAGGACCCATGCGCCGAGCGGCACGATCAGACCGATCTCCTCGGCGAGGGCAAGAAAGTCGGCCGGCGCCAGCAGCCCGCGCTGCGGATGGCGCCAGCGCAAGAGCGCCTCGAAGCAGGTCACCGTGTTCTTTGCGATATCGACGATCGGCTGATAGTGAACCTCGAACTGACCCTCGCGCAGGGCTGAGCGCAGATCCAGCTCGAGCAGGCGCCGCATCTGCATAAGCGCGTCCATTCCCGGCTCGAAGAAGCGGGAACGTCCCCGTCCCTCACTCTTGGCGCGGTAGAGCGCAAGGTCGGCGTTCTTGAGCAACTCCTCGGGGCAGGTGCCATCGCCGGGGCTCACGGCAACGCCGACGCTCGCACCAATGACGACCTGATGGCCATCGATCTCATAGGGTGCACCGAGTGCTTCGACGATCCGATCCGCCAGCTTCGTGGCCGCCGCAGGCTGGCCGGAGGCCACTTGCGCCACGGCGAACTCGTCACCGCCGAAGCGCGCGATCGTATCCGTGCGGCGGACGAGGCCACTCAGGCGCGCGGCCACGAGCTGCAGCAACGCATCCCCGACCGGATGGCCGAGCGTGTCGTTGACGTGCTTGAACCTGTCGAGGTCGAGGCAGAGGACGGCCACGCGCTCATTCTTCTGGTCCAGGGCCTGCTCGATCTTCTCCTTGAACAGGTTGCGGTTCGGCAGATCCGTCAGGGCATCGTGCCGGGCCATATGGTGGATACGGGCCTCGGCCTTGCGCCGATCCGTGACGTCCTCATGGGTGCCGACCCAGCCTCCGCCATCGATGGGGTGATGGATGATGCTGATGGCGCGCCCATCATCGAGCTCGACGATGCGGAGATTCGTCTCCCTCTGCTCCACCAGTTTCAGAATCCGTTCGATGTACTCCTCGCGGTCGGTGCCTTCGAAGCTGCCGGCCTGCAGGCGGTACACCAGCATGTCGCGAAGGTGCGTGCCGCGGGTCATCACGTGACGGGGGAGGCCATACATCTCGCGGTATCGATCGTTGCCGACGATGAGCCGCTTTGTTGCGTCGAACATGACGAGTCCGATCGGCATGTTGTTGACGGCGGTATCGAGGTGCCTGCGCTCACGCTCAGCTGTCTCGGTCAAGCGCCGGCTATGGGCCCGCTCGCGCTGCATGTTGCGGATGCTGAGGGCAACGAACCAGCCGAACAGCGGTGTCAGGAACAGGGGGACGAGTACGGCGAGGGCAACGTGGTCGCGGTAGTTGGGTGCCTCGACAAGAACGTCATAAACGCCGGCAATGGTCCCTGACACGACAGTGCAGCAAAAGGTTGCAAGCGCCGTGATACGCCAAATGCCGATGCGATCCAGAATATCCGGCGTGTCGGAGGCTTCGTCCTTGGAAGCCACCGATGCAAAGACCCAGCTTCGAGCCGATTCCAGCCCTGCACCGGCACGCACAGCGGCCAGCGCTCGCGCCACGGCGCGCCTCCAGCCAGACATGCCGCCCCATAGCCCCCCAAATCATCCCCACGGATGAAATCTATAGGCACGAACGCTTAACGAAGGGTCACGACTCTCGGAGGCGATCGTTGCTACCGGCCCGGGGCCAGCGGCCTCATTGAACGGACTGCCGCCTCGGCTCAGCCAAGGCCGAATACCCGGGGCGCGAACAGGAGGGCGGTGGCGCCGATCGCGACGCCATAGGGGCATTGGCCGAGCCGTGCCAGCTCAATGATCCGGCGCACCACGATGGTTTGTCCCCAGGGATCGACTGCGCTCGGAAAGCTGCGGACGATCATCAAAGTTATGGCCAGCATGGCGCCGAGCAGCGACATGACCACGAGGAATTCGGGGGCCGTAGCGGGGCCGAGCCAGAGCATGAGCGCGGCGAGCAGCTTGATGTCGCCTCCGCCCATCCAGTCGGCGACAAAGAAGATCAGCGATATCAGGAAAATGATGACGGCGAGGAGGACGTGCGCGGGAATGCGGTCGACGCCCAGGTGGGCCAGGGCGAACAATGGAAACGCCGCGGCCAGCGCGACCGGGATCCAGTTCGGAATGATGAGCCGGCGCAGATCGGAGACGATCGCGTAGGACACACAGAAGACGTAGACGACTTGTGTCAGGATCACGAGAGCTGCTGCTGTCACGCGCTTTCCTCCGGCGTCATCGCGTCAACCGCAACTGATTGATGCCCATGGCGATGTTGGCGAACGCGCCACTCAGCTGCTCGGGCGTGGGCACGTCGTAGTAGCACTGATTGCCGGGGCATGCCGACGGCGGTGTGGCGCAGTTGCGCAGCAGATTCTGCGCGTCAGCCTCCCCGGCCATAGCGAAGCTGATGGTGTAGAGGTAGATGTCCTGGGTTTGCGGATTGCCGTCCTTGTCGGCCTTGATGTTGTCGCAGAGCGTCGCGGTCTTGGCGTCGAGCGCCTGACGCGTTTGCGAGCCGTCTGCGGGGCCGATGTGGCCCGATGCAGCGTAGCCGTAGGCCGAATAGAACGAATGGTTGTGTCCGTTGGCGGCTTCGACCTGGTTGCGGCCGTCGGTCAGCAGGATGAGAACCTTCGTGATGTTCGGATCGCCATAAGGCGCGCCCTCCGTGTAAGGAGGCGTTGGTGACAGTGCGCGCCAGCCCCAGGCCAGGCCTTCGGGAATGACGGTGTTGCCGGAGGCCGCCATGGCGTGTGATCGCCGCCGCGATGACGCTCTTGTCGTTAGTCAGCGGTTGGATCGGGCGGGGCACGCAATTGTAGTTGGGCCCCTGCGGCGGGTTGCGAGCGAGGTTGGCGTTCGAGATCAGCGCGCCGATGTACTTGAGTGCGTTGCGCTGCTTGGCAACGTTGTCGCCCGAAATCAGAGTGTCGTCGACGTAGTTATTGGTGTAGCCGCCACTCGGACCGTTTCCGGCACCTGGCTCGTCGGGTGCGAAGTAGGGCACGAACAACGTCTCTCCGACAGCGAGATTGGGTGGCTCATCGGTCAAGTCGTAACCATTGGGGCCCGTCCGTGCGCGCACGCAGCCACCCCATCCGACATTTAAAATCTGCCCGACCAGGCCCAGCAGCGTCTGGCCTACGGGAAGATTGATGTCCTCGAGCTGCAATGAGGAAAGCCCAGCCTCATCGAGCCAGCCGCTGCCGATCTTGTCGATACCGACATTGACCGCACCCGAGAACGGCACCAGTCCGACCTTGACGGTGTCCGACACCGTGTCGGCGCCGAACAGGAGATTGACGAGCTCGTTGGCTGCCACCTTGAGCTTGTCGAATTTCGCGGCGCAACTCGGCTGGCACATCGATCCGGTGTTGTCGAGCGCCAGCACCACCTCGAGCTTGCGCTGTGCGCGCGCCACCTGCGTGCTGATGCGCACGTCGAGCGTGGCCACGTTGAGCACCTTCAGGAATGTCGTCTCCATCTGCGCGTGCACGGTGACGCCGACCTGGCTGATCGACGACGTGACCGAGAAGCTCTGCAGATGGCTCAAGCCTTCGTCGCGATAGTGCGCGCGGATGAAGGCCTCGGCCATCGCGTTCGCTTCATCGGCCGTCAGGTTCGGCCGCGTGCCGACGGCGAGCGCGGCTGCATCGGCGGCGTTGATGAGCCTCTGCTTGACCAACAGGAAGCGGCTGAGATCGATGCCTACAGCCACGACGGCCAACAGAGGCACGAGAAAAACCGTGAAAAGCAGAAGCGCTGCACCGCGCCGGTCCCCCGCCAGCCGGCCGAGCGCCGCAATACGCAAGCGTCGCATAAACTTCCCCCGTCCCACGCACTACAATCGGCGAGCCTGCGTCCCCACACGGATCGCCAAAGACACGGACGCATGAAACATAAGCGCGATAGGCAATCTACTCAACACGAATGATCCGCCGTCTGAGACTTTGCGCTTTTTGCCGTGGCAGTTTAGTTATGGGCGATCCGAACAGGTTTTGCGTCATCCGCGATGGAGTCCATGTCGGAGTGCTCGAACGTTTTTGGTCGATGTGTCGCACGCTGTGCCCGGCAGCTCCGCCGCGATCGGCGTGGGGCGACGCTGGTCGAGTTCTCGCTGATCGCCTTTCCCTTGCTGATCCTGCTGTTCGGCACCTTCGAGGTCGGCTTCATCTACTGGGCCAACCAGGAGCTCGATAACGCTACCAGAGACGCCGCCCGTCTGGTCCGGACCGGCGAGGCGCAGGCGCGCAACCTCAATCAGGCGCAACTCAAGACCGAAGTGTGCAGCCGCACGGCGATCCTCGTGGGATGCGCATCACGGCTCAGATTGGACGTTCGCAGTGCGCCGAGCTTCGATGCCATTACGCCGCCTGAACCCAGCAACGGCAGCGGTGGACTGAAAGATGACGGCGAGTTCAGCTACGCGCCGGGCGTGGGCAACGACGTTGTCCTGGTATCGGCGTTTTTCGACTGGAAGCTGCTGTTGTCGAGCACCACCATCATTCGCGCGGCCACGCCGGCGCGCAACGAGCCCTTCTGAGGCGCCATGAGCCTGCAACGCGCATCATCCGACCGCAATTGGCTGTGCCGCCTCGGCGCGAAGGTCGGCCGCGACCGTTCCGGCCAGGCGCTGGTCGAGGCGGCGCTGGTATTTCCTATCCTCATCAGCCTGTTCCTCGGTGTTTCGGAATTCTCGGAGGGCTTCACGCTCAAGCGGCGGCTGGAGATCGCTGCCAATACGTCCGCCGATCTCATCGCGCGCGTGCGATCGCTGCGCACGGCGGAGCTGAATGCGATCAAGCCCATGATCGACGAGATTATCAAACCGTTTCCCAATTCGACACTGGGTCTCGTCATGACCAGCGTGGTGGCCGACGAGACGAACACGACGCGCGTGGTCTGGAGCCATGCGCAAGGCTCCGGCGTCAGCGCACGCGCCGAGGGCGCGGCAGTCGTGCTGCCGGCCGGCCTCACGGAGCCCAATACGAGCATTATTCTTGCAGAGGTGAGATACGTTTTCCGGTCGACGCTCGGGAGCATGATCGTCGGCGATATTCCATTCCAGGCAGAAGCTTACATGCGCCCCCGGCTTTCCACCGAAGTCGAGAAACTGGATTAGGCGGGTAACTGCCTCGAGCAGGGAATGCGCTCTGCGAAGGGTTTAGCTGCTTCGCGTTTCTCCAGCGTGCATTCGATAATGTGAAACATGCCGGGAGCCATTCTTCCCGCCGCATGCTCAAATCCGCTTGACGGTGCGAAATGCTGCCGAATGTGTACGCTCCGAGCCATGGATTGGACACGCGCGAGCCACCGTCTCGCCATTTTCCACGCGTCGTGACATTCCCGCCACGGAGCAATTGCTCTACCTCCTACGACGCAGTCCGACGCATGCTCACAGTCACATGAGCGAGTTCTGGCAAGCATCTGTTCGGCAGTTGTTTTTCGTACTGGCAGCTATCGTTTCTTTGCTGCGCCGAAAACCATCGCACGTTACGTCTTTCGGTGGCGGCACCGACATCTGCGCGGCCTGAGTAGAAGCCTGCGGCCGCATTGTGCGCTGCTGAAGTCTGTGGACAGACGGCCCGCTTTTGCATCATGTGGATAACCTGTTGAAGATCGAATTCGCGGGATCGACAACAGGTTGTTGCAGTGTGTTGGGGCAGCCAGGGCCGTTTCGGAAAACCAAAGGCCCAATTCGCGTGTGGGGAGTTTTGCGTATGCGTAAGACAGTCAAAGACGTGGCCGTCAGGCTCTGGAAAGACGAGCGTGGCGCATCGCTTTTGGAGTACTCGATACTCATAGGTCTCATAACCGTGGGCGTGGTTGCATCCGTAACCGCCGTCGGCACGTGGGCCGGCGGCAGGTGGACCGCCCTGAGAGGCGGCGCTCGGCGTCTGAGGCGGGGCAACGCCCGGGTGACAATCCTAAAGATGCAATAGCGGGACCAAGTGTGGACGGAATTTCTCACGCCGCATCGTGATGCGCGGACGTGACAGTTCTACCTGCGGGGGACGTGGGGGGTGGGGCCGTGCGGGTCAGCACCATCGGGATGTTGCTGGGAGCAGCGGCTTGTGCAGCCGCTGCGGCCCTCCTTACCAAGTCGTGGCTCGTGGCGACGTGGTGCAGCAGTCTGTTGTGCGCCAGGAGACGACCCCTTCTCATCGCCATGCTGACGGTCGTCGTGGCCACCGCGCCTTTGAAATTCGGCACGACGCTGTCGGCCGACATGCTAGCGGAGGTGCCCTGGCCGGCGGGCTCGATTCCGCGGGCTCGTTCTCGAACAAGGCAGCCCTGATCGGGGCCGGCGGGCCGCGTGTGGTGGTGACGGCCATCGCCAAGCACGAGCCGATTTTTGCATCCAAGATTTCAGCGCCCGGTCAGCGGCCGTCACTGTCGCTGATGATCGAGGACGGCAACAAGGCCGTCACGATCAGGGTCGACGACGTTCTCGGCGTCGCCGGCTTCGTGCAGCCGGACGATCGCGTCGACGTGCTGCTGACACGCGCGGATCGCAGGACGGCGGCCGGGACCGGGGTCGAGCCTACACCGACCTGCTGCTGCAGGATACGCGCGTGCTCGCCATCGACCAACTCGCCGATCGCAATACGCAGGCCAAGCCGGTCAAGACCGTGACGCTGGAGGTCGGCACCGAGGACGCGCAGAAGCTCGTTCTCGCCGCCTCTGTCGGCCAGCTCTCGCTGGCCTTGCGTGGCGCTGGCTCGGCGCGCGTCGGCGAGGCACGGCGCATCGGGCTCGAAGATCTGCCGAGCTCGCCACGTCAGCCGGATGCGGCGCCGGTGCAGGAGGAGCAGGATCGCGGGCCCACCGTCACGGTGATCCGGGGCGTCACGGAGCGCAAGCAATACGATGTGTCGTTGGAGGCAAGGCGATCGATGCTGGAGCTGCTGGCGGCCGATGAAAAGGTGAAGGCGGCCGTGGTGCGAGTCGAACGGGACAAGACGGAGGATGCCGCGGCACCGCAGCCGAGGTGAGTGAGCGCACGAGCGGAAATCCGCCGGGCGCAGTTTCGATTATTGGGATTTGGGTCGGGGGACCGAGTGATGTTTGGTGCATGGTTTTTGGGACTGCTGTGTCTGCGTCAGCGAAGAGCCGTCAAGCGTCGGCACTTCTGCTCGCCGCGATGGCTCTGGTGCTGTTTGTCTTCTACGCCGGCCGATGCGAGCAGCCCGATCCGCCAGCTCGTGACCAACGGCAATCTGGTTCATCTGCAAGTTACCGTAGACAAGGCCGAGACCGTCGCCACGGACCGCGACTTCTCCGACGTGCTGGTCGGCAACGCGCAAACGGCCGACATCGTCGCGCTGACGAGCAAGACGCTTTATATCCTGGGCAAGAAAGTCGGCACGACCAGCATCTCGCTGCTCAGCGCCGACAAGCGCGTGATGGGGGTCATCAGCGTCGAGGTCACATACGATCTGGAAGGTCTGAGAAGCCGGCTGCGCGAGCACGTGCCCAATAGCGACATCACCGTCAGCTCGATCGGCGGCAAGGTGCTGCTCACCGGCGTCGTGCGCGATTCCGTAGCCTTGTCGCGAGCCCTGGCGATCGCCGAGCAGGTGGCGCCGCAAGCGATCACCAATGCGTTGAGCGTGCGCAGCTCCCAGCAGGTGCTGCTGGAGGTCCGCTTCGTCGAGGCTGACCGGGAGACCTCGCGCGAGATCGGCGTCGGCTGGGACGTGTTCGGCAAGCACATCAATGCCGCCACCGGCATATCGGGCTTCACGGCAGGTGGCGTGCCCCTCTTTGGACTGGCCTCCAACAGCGTGCCGTTCGGCGCCGCCATCGCCCGTCTGCTCGACAACGGTACCAAGGCCGACGTCATCGTGCAGGCGCTGGAGAAGCGCGGGCTGGCACGGCGTCTGGCCGAGCCCAATCTCGTCGCGCTGTCGGGTGACACCGCAAGTTTCCTGGCGGGTGGAGAGTTTCCGTTTCCCGTGCAGGCCGAGGACAACAAGATCACTGTCGAGTTCAAGAAGTTCGGCGTCGGCCTCGCCTTCACGCCGACGGTGCTCGCGGATGGCCTCATCAACATCAAGATCGAGCCGGAGGTGAGCGAGCTCGACCCGACATCGTCGCTGCGCGTCGGTGGTGTGGAGATCCCGAGCCTGATCGTGCGGCGGGCGCAAACCACCATCGAGCTGCGCGATGGGCAGAGCTTCGCCATCGCCGGCCTCATCCACGCCACGAACTTCAAGAACCAGCGCCAGCTGCCGTGGATCGGCGACGTCCCTGTGCTCGGCACGCTGTTCCGCAGTGCCTCGTTCCAGAAGAAGGAGACGGACCTCGTCATCATTGTCACGCCGCGCCTCGTCAAGCCGAAGCAACCGGGCGAGAAGCTGGTGACGCCGCTCGACGGCCGGGTCTCGAGCAACGATCCCGAGTTCTTCCTCAAGGGCGAGCAGGAGCGCAAGATCGGCAAGCCGCAGCCCGAGCATGGGCACATTCTCGATCTGGTCGCGCAGAGCCCCATCAACGGCGATCTGAAGAAAGGTCCGCAGAAATGAGACGGATTCGATTCGTCATTCCCGCAATGGCGTCGATGGCGCTGATCTCTGTCGCGGCCGGGGGCTGCAACGAGGAGTACAGCGATCGCTACTTCGGCTACTCCGACAAAGTGACGCTCGGCGCCGGCGACGCTGTCGCAGCCAACATCGCCGCGCATACCGTCGACGTATGGCCGGATCACGCGCAGCGCACGAAGATCAATCAGGACGGCAAGCGTGCCGCCATCGCTGTGAAGCGCTACGAGACCAACACCAGCATCAAGCCGAAAGGGCTGACCAACGGCAACGGCTTGGCGCTGCCTGCGCCGGGAGTTGCGGTTCAGAACTGAAGTCGGCCGGCAACCGGCCAGAATGGGGTTCCGATCAAAGATGTTCTCGGCCAGGGTCAAGTTGAAGAAGCCGGTTGCGGATATCGCGCTCGTCAGCCCGAATCGGGAGCTGCAGGAGCGCCTGCGAGTCGCGTTCAAGGGGGACCAGCGCTACGACTTCTGCGCCATCGACGGCTCCGTCGCGGATCTTGCCGCCGACTTCGATCCCGCATCGGGTCCCTCGGTCCTGATCGCGGATCTGCACGAGGACCGCGCGGCAGCCCTGGCCGCGCTGGAAGCTGTGCGTCGCGACAATTTCGAAGGCGCCATCGTCACGATCTCCGACAATCTCGATGAGGAGGCCGTGCGCGGCCTGTTGCGCTGGCGCGTGTCCGATTGGCTGCCCAGCGATGCGAGCACAGCCGATATTGTCGGAGCCTGCGAGCGAGCGATGCTCTCCCAGGCGCCGCGCTCTGAAAAGAGCAGCCGGGCGTTGTGCGTCGCACTGGTTCCGGCGGCAGGCGGCGCCGGCACGACGACGCTGGCGATCGAGACAGCGTTTCTTCTGGCGCAGCGCAACCGCAACCACAAATCGACATGCCTGATCGACCTGAATTTTCAATCGGGCGCGCTCGCGGATTACCTCGACCTGAAGCCGGGCTTCAAGCTCGAGACCGTGGCGAGCACGCCCGAGCGGCTTGATACGCAGCTGCTGGAAGTCATGCTGTCACGGCACGAGACCGGCCTTGCCGTGCTGGCCGCGCCGCGAGCGCCAGCCGATTGCGTCGCACCCCGATGCCGGCCTCATCGCACGCGTGCTGAGCGTCGCCTCCGAGCTGTTCCAGACCATGGTCGTCGATATGCCCCCGACATGGCAGCCATGGACCAATGACGTCCTGGCAGGCATCCGACCGGATTTTGTCGTCACCGAGTTCACGGTGCCTGCTCTGCGCAAGGCACAGGAGCTGACGACGGTCATGCAGGCGCGGCTGGGCGAAAAGGCCAGGTCGGCGCCATCGTCAACAAATACAGGCAACAGCTTTTCGGCAACGGGCTGAGGAAGCGAGATGCCGAGGAGATGCTCGGGGCGCGTCTCGCCGGCTTCGTGCCGGAGGACTACGCGACTGGTTCGCGGCGCGATCAATCGGGGCAAGCCGCTCGGCTCTCTGCGCCGATCCAATCGCATCGATCGATCGCTGGCTGGTATCGTGGCGGCAAGGTAGCGCGGACGGGCAGGCGCGGGGGAGTGAGATCAGGTTATGCGTTTTTCTTTCAGCAAGTCGTCCGGCAACGGCGTCAACGGCGAGACGCCATGCCGCAGGCTGGACGCAACCCACACCCGCGCCGTAGAGCAAGCGCCGATCAAGTTTCGGACGGCGCCAACGGCGCGCTGCAGAAGCCGGAGCTCGTCGATGCCAAGGTGACGCTGCACCGCAAGCTGATCGACGAGCTCAATCTCTCGCAGATCGAGCGGGCATCGCGATCGGAGCTGCGCCAGCAGGTGCACAAGCTCGTCGCCGACTACGTTCTGGCCGAGCGTGTCCCGCTCAACGCGCGCGAGCTCGGCGAGTTCGTCGACGAGGTCATGGACGAGCTGACGGGCCTCGGCCCCATCGAGCCATTCCTGAAGGATCCCACGGTCACCGATATCCTGATCAACACACACGAGCGGATCTACGTCGAGCGCTTCGGCAAGCTGGAGAGGGCGCCCGTACGCTTCAAGGACGAGGCGCACGTCCTGCGCATCGTCAACAAGATCGTCGGCGCCGTCGGGCGCCGCGTCGATGAATCCCAGCCCATGGTCGATGCGCGGCTGCCCGACGGATCGCGCATCAACGTCGGCGATCCGGCCGATCGCGGTGGACGGGCCGCTGGTGTCGATCCGCAAGTTCGCATCGCAGGCCTTCGACATGGAGGCCCTGGTCAAGGCGCGGGCGCTGAGCACGGCGATGGCCCAGGTCCTCGGCGAGGCGGTCAAGGCGCGCCTCTCCATCGTCATTTCCGGCGGCACCGGCAGCGGCAAGACCACATTCCTGAATGCGCTGTCCCGCAACATCTCGGACAGAGGAGCGCCTGATCACCATCGAGGACGCCGCGGAGCTGCAGCTGCAGCAGCCGCATGTGGGCCGCCTGGAGACGCGACCGCCCAGCATCGAGGGCCGCGGCGAGATCAGGCAGCGCGAGCTCGTCAAGAACGCGCTGCGCATGCGGCCGGACCGCATCATCGTCGGCGAGGTTCGCGGCGAGGAAGCCTTCGACATGCTGCAGGCGATGACGACCGGCCACGAGGGATCGATGACGACGATCCACGCCAACAGCCCGCGCGATTCGATTGCGCGGCTGGAGCAGATGGTGGGGATGGCCGGCTTCGCCATGAGCGAGGGCAGTGTCAGCGTCCCATATCGCCTCGGCGATCAGGATCATCGTCCAGTTGCAACGGTTTCCTGACGGACAAGCGGCGCGTCGTCAACATCAGCGAGGTCACCGGCATCGAAGGGGCGGTCGTGCAGATGCAGGAGCTGTTCCGGTTCGTGCGTGCGGCGCCCGGACGCAACGGCGCCATAGAGGGCGAGTTCCGGGCCACGGGACTGAGGCCGGCATGTTCTCGAGGCGCTGGTGGCCAACGGCGCCCAAATTTCAGAGCGCGCGTTTCATCCGGGCTGGCCGCAATGATCGGCTTGCACCTGCCAGAGCTGGATCTCGGCGGCACGACCGGATACGTGCTGCTGATCTCCATGTTCTGCCTGTTTTTCCTCACGTTCGAGGCGATTTTCCTGTCGTTTGCCAAGCGCTCGGCCGCGCGCAGCGACGTGAGCCGGCGCATGCTCGCGGCCAGCCGCCAGACGGACGGACAGGCGTCGCTCATCAAGACGCGGCGGCGGCGCAGTCTCACGCCCGATGGCGGCTATGCCATGCAGATGATCTGGCTGAACCGCCTCATCGTGCAGTCAGGCGTGCATTGGGGTATCGCCGCGCTGCCGCTGGGCGCAATTGCGAGCGGAGCGGCCCTGTTCGCACCGCTGATGCTGGCAACGGGAAGCGTTCCGGCCGCGGCAGTCGTCGGCCTCGCCGGCGGGCTCTGCTTACCGGTCCTCGTGCTTGTCGTTCTGCGCAACCGCCGCCGCAACAAGTTCGAGGAGCAGCTTCCCGAAGCGATCGATGTGCTCGTGCGCAGCCTGCGGGCCGGCCATCCGGTGGCGTCTGCCATCCGGCTGGTCGTGCGCGAGTTGCCCGATCCCATTGGGGCGGAGTTCGCGATCGCCTCCGACGAGATGACCTACGGCCTCGACCTGGAGCGGGCGCTCATGAATGTCAGCACACGCGTCGGCCAGGCGGACCTCGCGCTGCTGGTGGTGGCGGTCGGCATTCAGACGAAGACCGGCGGCAATCTCGCCGAGCTTCTGACGGGCATTGCAAAAGTGATCCGCGAGCGGTCCAAGATGCGGCTGAAGGCGCGTGCCTTGTCGGCGGAAGGGCGTTTCTCGGCGCTGATGCTGACACTCCTGCCCTTTATCGTGTTCGGACTGCTCAACCTGATCGCCCCGCACTTCTACGGCGAGGTTTGGCAGGTCCCTCTCGTCAAGCCGATCCTGATTGCAGCCGCCATTTGGATGGCTCTCGGCGATTTCCTCATGTACCGCATGGTGAAGATCGACGTGTGATGCAGATATTCGCTGCACATCTGAGCTCTCTCGGCGGGTTCATGGAGGCGAACCGGGTGCCGCTGATCGTGGCGTCGATGTTCGGTTTCGTATTCCTCGCCCTGCTGACGATCATGCAGGCCGCGCAAGCCCGGCAAGCCATCCGCCGACGCGCCATCGCCTTCAATCCGGCATCGGGTCGGCAGTTGCAAGCTGACGCCGGTGTTGCGGCTTCCACCGCCGATGCTGCGAGCGAGCTGCTGTTCTCGGTCGAGAAGGGCCTGTCCGCAACGAGCGAGGCGGGAGTTTCAAAGATCCGTGGGGAGCTCATCCGCGCTGGCTATTTCGGCAAGGACGCAATTTTCTGGTACTACGCCGCCCGCTTCGTCATGGGCGGATTGCAGGCCCTGGCGAGCTTCGTGCTCATTCAGCGGTTTGCTCCTGAAACCTCGGCGGTCGGCGTTCTGGCTTGGACGGCGGCAGCGGCGTGCTCGGGCATGATGCTGCCGAGCTTCATCCTGAGCCGCCGGCAGAAGGCCATGGTGCAGCAGTGCCGCAACGGCTTTCCCAACTTTCTCGATCTGCTCGTGGTCTGCTCGGAGGCCGGTCTGACGCCGCGCGCGGGCATCGAGAGGGTGAGCCGCGAGCTGACCCTGACGCATCCGTTCCTGGGCGCCAACCTGTTCCTGATGTGTCTGGAGTTGCGGGCCGGCCGGCCGCTGCCAGAGGCAGTGGAGAGTTTGGGCAAGCGCGTGCGCATCGATGAGATCCGCAGCCTCGGGTCTCTGCTGCAGCAGACGGAGGAGCTCGGCACCAACCTCTCCTCGGCGCTGCGCGTCTACAGTGACGAGATGCGGACGCGACGCCTGCTGCGGGCCGAGGAGCGGGCGCATGCCCTGCCGGTCAAGCTCGTGCTGCCTCTGGCACTGTTTGTCTTTCCCGTGATGCTGATCGTGGCGTTGCTGCCGTTGTTCGTGCGGATTCACAAGGCGTTCTTCTAGTGTGGGACCATAAAGAGCAATAGAGACGAGTGTGGGGAATATCATGTACCGCGTAGTCAACCGATCCAATGCGCTTGCATCTGCCGTGGTGGGACTGTCCGTGCTCCTGAGCGCGTGCAGCGGCAACCCCGGCGACCTGGAGCTGATGGCGGCGGCCGAGCCTCCGCTCTTTGGCTCGCTGCCGTCGGAGCGGGCTCTGTCCAAAGGCAAGCGCTACTATCGCGACGGCGACTACGGCTTGGCCGAGCAGTCGTTCCGCCTCGCCATCGAGGAAGACCGCAACAACAGCGAAGCCTGGCTCGGACTTGCGGCCTCCTATGACCGCCTGCGCCGCTTCGACCAGGCCGACCGTGCCTACAAGGTGTTGTTCAAGATGGTCGGGCAGACGCCGACGGTGCTGAACAATCGCGGCTATCACTACATTCTGCGCGGCGACTATGCCTCGGCGCGCCAGACCTTGGCGGCTGCGCAGGCCGCGGATCCCGGCAATCCGTTCATCCGCAACAACCTGTCGCTGCTGGATTGGGAAAGTACGGCGAAACCGGCCAAGCTCTGAGGTCAGCGGGCGATCAGGCGCCAAGGCAGCACGTCGGCCGGCAACTGCGACGACAGCCTGTCGAGGAGGAGCATCAAGGCGACAACGAGCAGAGTGGCGCAAACGCCGATCGCGGCTGCTTCGCTGGCGAGGCCCGCGTCCTCGAGGCTCATCAGTGCAACGCCCAGAATTCTCGGTCGCGGCCGACCAGAGCAGCGCCGACACCGTCAGCTCGTTGAAGGCGAGCAGAAAGACCATGACACTGCCCGCTGCCGCCGGTGCGAGCAGCCGCGGGAGAACGACGTAGCGCAACCGGTCTACGAGACGGGCGCCGAAAACCGCGGCCGCTTCCTCCTGATCGCGCGCAATGCCGGTCATGGCAGCAAGCGTCGGCTTCAGCGCCAGCGGAAGGAAGCGTGCCACATACGCGAACAGTATGATCCACGGTGTGGCGTACAGGCTCACTCCGATAATCGGCAGCGGCCGCAGAAACAGCAGTATGCATGCGATCGCGAGCACGATGCCCGGCATCGCGAATGGCATTTCAATCAGCACCATGAGGGGACCGCGTTGCCGTGCGAGACGACGGTCCAGGGCATAGGCGATGGGGATGGCCGCCAAGGCCAGCACGAGAGCGGCGGTGCCAGCCAGGAACAGCGAATTGCGGAAGGCTCTCAGCGTCACGTCCTGGCGCACCAAGACCTCGTAGAACCGCCCGACGGTGAACGTGTCGAGCGACAATTGCACGCCATAGGTGGGCACGACCGATGTCGCGATCAGGGAAACGAGCGGCAGCACGATTGACAGCCCGATGAGCAGCCAAACGGCGGTCGTTACGGGCCATCGCCAAACGCCGAGCTTCCAGAATGCAGGCATCCGATCCTCGGCTTCCAGACGGGGGCCATTGAGAGGAATTGCGAATGCAGCCGCCACGACGCCGGCTCCGCTCACCATTGCAACCAGAAGCGAGATGGCGGCGGCATTGGTGATGAGGGCCGGCCCGAAGCTTGCGATTTGCTGGAACACGAGGGTCGGCAAGGTCGCGTATCCGACCGGCATGCCGAGCAAAGCCGGGATGCCGAAATTGCCGACGCCGGAGACGAAAGCAAGAGCAGCGGCCGCCACGAGGTAGGGCCGCACGAGCGGCAGCACGATGCGCCGGAGCGACCGTAGCCGGCGTTGCGACCGTGAGGCGGCAGCCTCGACAGGCTCACGCGGGAACGGCGGCAAAGCCCGGCGCCAGCGTGATGAGCGACGATCGGCGCATGCTGCAGTCGCCATAGAGCGAGGATGATGCCGCTGGCGGCCGAGCATCGGATTGGGCGTTCCGGGCGGCGGCGCCAAGCCGAACATGCGCGAGCAAGCGTGCTGGACGCCGGCCGAACAGATGCAGCCATGACAGCGCCGTGACCTGCGGCGCGATCATCAGCGGCAACAGCAGACAGGAAGCCGAGAGCCTTACGCCCGGCAGGTCGGTCATGGTGACGGCGACGGCGAAAGGGACCGCCGACCGACAGCGCGAGCACGGCGCCGAAGCAAAGCCGACACGAGCGGTGTTCACCATGGCCTGCCGCACCTCAGGCGGCAGGCTTGACGAGGCGTTCGGCGAAGGCAGCGAAGATCGACTTCGCCCCCGGCGCGACGGCAGCGAGGATGAGCCGCGACCATCGGCAGCAGGCTGAGCAGGGCGATCACCAGCAGCACCGCAGCGCAGATGCGCGAGACCCGGCGCGGCCCACGCCCGGGCGATCCGCCTCGCGGCTGCCGGCACGGATCGACACGCCGGCCCTGGGACGCCCGGTATCTCTGGCGTCGAACTTGCGTGCGCCTACTGGCCGATGATCTGCGCCGAACTTTTCCTTGTTGGCGGCTCGTTGGCGAGCGCCTTGGCGGCATCGAAGGACATGCACCTTGATGCATCGCGCGCTCGGGATAGCCGGCCGGCAGGCGACATCCGGGACGCGGCGGGATGTAGCCCTGCTCCAGCGGCGAGCTTCCTGTCCGTCCTTCGACAAGCAGGAAATCGACGAACGCCTTGGCGGCTTCGGGGTTCTTGGTGGACTTCAGGATCGCGACCGGCTCGGAGACGCCGATACGCCTTCCTCGGGAAACACGAACTCGACCGGCGCGCCCTTCGCCTTCTCGCGGATCGGCATGAAGTCGACGATCATGCCGTAGAGCTTCTCGCCGCCGGCCACGCTTTTCAGCACGTCGCCATTGCCGCCGGCCGATTGTGCGCCGTTGGCTTTCAGCTGCTCGTAATAGCTCCAGCCACCCGGCGAGTTTGCCGGTCAGCGTCGCCGCGTGGATCATGCGCCGCGCCCGAGGTCAGCGGGCTCGGCATCGCGACCTGCCCCTTGGCTCCGGGCTGGTGAGATCGATCCAGGACGTGGGCTTGAAGGGTGCCTGGTGTTGTAGACGATGCCGGTGGTGATCAGCTTGGTGGCGAACCAGGTCTTGTCCTTGTCGTGCAGACCGGCAGGATAGGCCGAGACATCGGCCTGCCGCATAGGCCAGCAGCCGGCCCTCGTTCTTCAGGCTCTCCATCGTCACGCTGTCGGCGATCAGCAGCACGTCGGCCTGCGGCTGCCCGGCGTCGATCTCGGCGCTGCAGCTTGGCCAGGATCGCGCGGCGTGCCGTCGCGCACGAACGAGATGTCGACGTTCGGATGTCTTCGCCTTGAAGGCGTCGATGGTCTGCTGGGCGTCGGTGTTGGGCTGGCTCGTATAGAGGACCAGCTTGCCGCTCTGGGCGAGGGCCGGCATGGCGAGCCCGAAAAGAAAGGCGGCGGCAGCCAGCATCATGCTGCCAATGGTGCGGGTCATCGACTGGTCCCCCGGAGATACCTGCGGCGACGCTGCCCTACGCCAGCTTTGTGACAGCAATGTTTCAGTTCGGGCTTTGCGAGATGGGTGGGTGGTAGTGTGCCTCGGTGCTCTGTATCTCATGCGCCGTTGTATTTGTCGTCCAATTCCTCCGCCAGGTTCCCTCGCAGCTCCCGGCGCCGAGGCAGCATCTCCGGCGTGAAGCTCAACGCCGTGCGTCTCGTCTGCAGCTCTCAACACATCATTTCCGGGACTTTGTCGGGCATTGCAAGATCGGCCTCGGTAGCACGGACAACCTCCGCAACGGATACGCCGTGGCGCGTCTCGAGGAGGGTTGCGCGCCCATTCGGCAAATCCAATCACCGCCATCTCCGTCACGACAAGGTCGACAGGCCGGACCGACGTCAGGGGGAGCGAGCATGTCTTGACGATCTTCGGCTTGCCCTTGGCGGTGTGCTGCATCGCCACGATCACACGCTTGGCACCGGTGACCAGGTCCATCGCTCCGCCCATGCCCGGCACCATCTTGCCCGGGATCATCCAGTTGGCGAGGCGACCCTGCGCATCGACCTGGAGGCCGCCGAGCACGGTCATGTCGAGATGACCGCCGCGGATCAGGCCAAAGGACATGGCGCTGTCGAACGTGCAGGCACCAGGCAGTGCGCTGACCGGCTGTCCGCCTGCGTCGGTGAGCGTCGGGTGCGCCATGCCTTCCTCGGGAATCGGTCCGGTGCCGAT
The DNA here is from genome assembly GCA_963840425.1 of uncultured Alphaproteobacteria bacterium. Taxonomy (GTDB): domain Bacteria; phylum Pseudomonadota; class Alphaproteobacteria; order Rhizobiales; family Hyphomicrobiaceae; genus CADEFX01. The sequence goes on from CAWIYZ010000007.1 coordinate 99,000, forward strand.
CAGGCCATTCTCCGACTGGAAGAATACACTGACATCCTTCGGAACGTAGTTTGCCACCAGCGTCGGGATGCCGATGCCGAGATTGACGAGCATTCCCGGAGCGCAGCTCGCGCGCGATGCGTCTGGCGATGACGGTCTGTGGCGTCCATTGCTTCACCTGTTGGCGACGAGATAGTCGACGAGCGCGGCGGGCGTCACCACGTGGTCGGGCGCAATCACGCCGACCGGCACGATGTGGTCGGCTGTTGCGATGACGGTGTCTGCCGCCATCGCGATCACCGGATTGAAATTGCGTGCAGTGAGCGCGTAGGACAGGTTGCCGGTGTAGTCGGCAAGGAACGCGTGCACGAGCGCGAAGTCGGACCGCAGCGCGGTCTCGAGGAGGTAGCTCTTTCCGTCCATCTCGATCGTGCGCTTCCCCTCCTCGACGACGGTGCCGACGCCGGTCGGCGTGAGGACACCGCCGAGCCCGACGCCGCCGGCCCGGATACGCTCGATCAGCGTGCCCTGCGGTACCAGATCGACCGCCATCTTCCCGGCGATCATCTGCTGTTGGGTCTCGGGGTTGAGGCCGATGTGGCTCGCAATCGTCTTGCCGACCAGACCCGCGCCGACGAGCTTGCCGATGCCCTTTCCGGGCACTGCCGTGTCGTTGGCTATGACGACCAGATTGCGCTTGCCCTGGCGCACGAGCTCGTCGATGAGGCGTTCTGGCGTTCCTACCCCCATGAAGCCGCCGATCATGAGGCTTGCGCCATCCGGGATCATGGCGACGGCATCTTCGACCGTGATGGTTTTCATGGTTCGAGAAGCCGCTTCTCCATACCTTGCTCGCCTGTCAGATTGGGCGAGGTCAGTTCATGTGCCAGCCGTGGCTGACGATGATGGACTGGCCCGTGAGCGCATTGGTGCTGAAGCCGGCCAGCATGAGTGCGACCTCGGCAACATCTTCGACCGTGGTGAATTCCTTATCGACGGTCTCGCCCAGCATCACTTCCTTGATCACTCTCTCTTCGGAGATGCCGAGCTCTCTGGCCTGCTCGGGAATTTGCTTGTCGACGAGCGGCGTGCGCACGAAGCCGGGGCAGATCACGTTGGCGCGCACATGGTGCTTCGCGCCTTCCTTGGCGACCGTGCGCATGAGCCCGATGAGGCCGTGCTTGGCTGCGACATACGCCGACTTCAGCGGTGAAGCTTCGTAGCTGTGCACCGAGCCCATGTAGATGAGGGAGCCAGACGTTCTGCCTGTACATGTGCTTGACGCATGCCTTGGTCGTGAGGAATGCGCCATCGAGGTGGATGGCCAGCATGCGCTTCCACTCTTCGAAAGCGGAAAATCCTCGATCGGGTGCACGATCTGAATGCCCGCGTTCGATACGAGAACGTCGATCCTGCCAAATTTTGCCACTGCGTGGTCGACGCCGGCATCGACCTGATCCTCGTTGGCCACATTCATACCGACGCCGATCGCTGACTTGGTGTCTGCCAACGCATTGGCGGCATGGCGCGCCGCCTCGGGGTTGAGGTCGGCGATGATCACGCGGCCATCTGCCTCGAGATAGCGCTTGGCGATTGCATAGCCGATGCCGCTCGCGGCACCCGTAATAAGCGCAACTTTGCCGTTCAGTTTCATCAGCTGGCTGCTCCATTGCCTTTCAGCCAAAGCCGCGAATTTTGCCGCCAACTCCGGGCTTCGTGACACGGCTCTCGTTGCGACCGGGTGTGCTCATGGTTCCGGCTCCGCGCCTCAGTCGATGATGTGATAGCCGCCGTCGATGTACAGCGTCTCCCCGGTGATCAGCTTCGCCCCGTTCATGCCGAGGAAAGCGACGGCCACGCCGACGTCGTCAATCGAAACAAGGCTGCGGGCGGGCGCCTTTGACTGAGCCTTTTGCAGCAGCTCGTCGAAGGCAGTAATCCCTGATGCCGCGCGGGTCTTCAGGGGACCCGGGGATATTGCGTGCACCCTGATGCCCTTAGGCCCGAGCTCGGCTGCCAGATAGCGCGTTGCCGACTCCAGCGCGGCCTTCACCGGCCCCATGATGTTGTAGTGCTCAACCACCATCTGCGAGCCGTAGTAGGTCATCGTGTACAGGGTGCCGCCGTTCTTCATGAGAGGCTCGGCCAGCTTGGCCATCCTGATGAACGACCAACACGAGATCTCCATGGCAAGGAGGAATCCATTTTTCGAGCAGTCGACGACACGGCCCTGCAAGTCCTCTTTCGGTGCAAAAGCGATCGAGTGCAGGCAAAGGTCGAGCGTGCCCCACTCCTTCCGTATCTTCTCGAATACAGCCTCGAGCTGCCCTTCGCGCTGGAGATCCAATGGCATGAAGATCGGCGCTTTGATCTGCTTGGCCAGGGGCTCCACATAGGGCTTCGACTTGTCGTTGAGGTAGGTGACAGCGACCTCAGCCCCGAAAGCGTGAAAGGCCTTTGCGCATCCCCAGGCGATCGACTGATCGTTGGCGATACCGGTGACAAGCACCTTCTTCTCCTTGAGCAGGGCCAGGGAGGAGAGATCCATCATGCTCGTATCTCCTTGAGCTGGGGCGAGGCGTGCGCTCGCAGTGCGCGCAGCGTATGGCTCGCAATCATTAGCTCCTCGTCGGTGGGAATGACGTAGCAGGCGACACGCGATCCCTTGGCCGAGATCCGCGTCGCGCCTCGGGCATTGGCGGCCGTGTCGAGATCCAGGCCGAGCCACGACAAGCGCCGTATCACCGCCTCCCGAATGGCTGGCGCGTTCTCCCCGATGCCTGCGGTGAACACGAAGCCATCGATGCCGCCCATGGCGGCTGCGAGCATTCCCGCAAAGAGTGAGATCCGGTACACGAAATAGTCCAGCGCCAACCTCGCGTGGGCATCCGAGCTGGCGAGCAGCTCTCTTACGTCGTTGCTGATGCCCGAAAGGCCCTTGAGACCGCATTCGTTGTAGAGAAAGCGTTCGATGGCCTTTGCGCTCATTCCCTTCTCGGACATCAGGTAGAGCACAACGCCTGGATCGAGCTGGCCCGGGCGTGTGCCCATGGGCAGACCATCAAGCGCGGTGAAGCCCATCGTGCTTTCCACGCTCCTGCCGCCCACGATGGCGCACATCGAGGCCCCGCTGCCGAGATGAGCTACGACGACCCGGCCCGCTGCAATCTCGGGCGCGATCTCGCCCAGACGTCTCGCGATGTACTCGTAGGAGAGGCCGTGAAATCCGTAGCGGCGTACGCCCTCCACATAGAGCTGCTCTGGAATAGCAAAGCGGTCCGCGACGGCCGGATGGCTTCTATGGAAAGACGTGTCGAAGCAGGCGACCTGCAACACATGCGGCTGCCGCTCCAGGACCACCCGAATTGGCCCGAGATTGTTGGGTTGGTGGAGGGGCGCCAGCGGAACGAAGCGTTCGAGCCGATCCAGCACCGCGTCATTGACGATGGTCGGCTCGCTGTAGTCAGGTCCGCCGTGCACCACCCGATGGCCGATAGCCACAGGCAGCTTTCCGCCGAGCTGGTTGCGCAAGAATGCGATGACCTCGTTGAGCGCCGCCGGAACGTCGCTTACTTGCGCGGCAGGCGGCGTGTCATCGAGGATGGTCTCTCCCCTGGCGTCCCTGGCCACCAGTCGGGGACGCGTGCCGATGCCTTCGACCTGTCCCTTCAAATGCCGCTCGAGCCGATCGGCAGTGCCAACAGCAAACAGCTGGAACTTGATGCTCGAGCTGCCGGCGTTGAGCACAAGGATGGTTTCGGTCACGGCTCAGGCCCTGATTGGCTCTTTCGCCCTACGGCTATGCGCGAGAAGCGCGGCCACGGCGCAAGACGCCATGCGCGTGCGCACATTGTCGGCGCGCGAGGTCAATATGACGGGCACTCTTGCGCCGAGCACGATTCCGGCGGCATCGGCCCCGGAGAGAAATGTCAAGTTCTTGGCGAGCATGTTGCCGGCTTCCAGGTCCGGCACGACCAGGATCTGTGCCTGGCCGGCGACCGGCGACTTGATGCCCTTGATACGCGCCGCTTCCGGACTGATCGCGTTGTCGAAAGCAAGCGGGCCATCCAATTCACCGCCCGTGATCTGGCCGCGATCCGCCATCTTGCAGAGCGCGGCTGCCTCGATTGTCGAGGGAATTCTCGGGCGTCACCGTTTCGACGGCTGACAGTATGGCGACCTTCGGCACGCCGAGCCCCAAACCGGCATAGAGATCGATGGCGTTCTGGATGATGTCGCGCTTGGCAAGAAGATCAGGCGCGATGTTCACAGCCGCATCCGTGATGAACAACGTCTGCCCATGGGTTGGAACGTCCATGACGAAGACGTGGCTGATGCGCCGCCCTGTACGAAGTCCCGTCTCCCGTTTCGTGACCGCGCTCAAAAGCTCGTCCGAATGGAGGCTTCCTTTCATCAACAGCTCGGCTTTGCCTGCACGGACGAGCTCGACCGCTTTCTCTGCTGCCCCCTGACTATGCGGAACATCGATGATTTCGAGGCCTTCAATGCTCAGCCCGAGGGACTTCGCGACGGTACGAATTCGCTCCTTCGGTCCGACGAGTATCGGAGCAATGATCCCGGCCTCTGCCGCTTCCAGTGTTCCCCGAAGCGATGTCTCGTCACACGGATGCGCAACAGCGGTCGCAAGCGCCGGCAGGCCCTTTGTCGCGGCGATAAGGCGCTCGTATTTCTGGTGTGGGTGGAGCTGGGAGACGACAGCTTTTCTCGTCATGCTGATGGTCCTCTCCTGAGTCGGATGCAAAAAACGATTGTCCCCGTCACCACTTGAGGAAAAGTCCGACCTCTCCCGGCATGCCGTCGGGAAAGCTGATGATCTCGGCGTGTAGTTTGTATCCGAGCGGATGCAGCTCCTTCTGATAGAATTCGTAGGCCTGCTTTGCGAAGCCTTCGAGCGTGCTCGGCCACTCTGGGTCCGCAATGTTGATCCGTCGGCCGCTATCCGTGCAAAACGAGCAAGGGAAGGTCAGCGCTTGTACCTGGTGTTGGCCTTGCTCGGCAGCGATGCGGACGGCCCTGTTGATGCGATCGATGGCTTCGGGATGAATCCCGCGCGACATAAATGCTTCGCGCAGCTCCCGCTTCTGTTGTTCCTTTTGGCGCTTGGCTTGCCGCTCCTCCTCCATTTTTGCGATCTCGGCATCGGAGGCGATTTCATTGAGATCGTTGGGGCGTAAGAGACCTGCCATTTGCCTTTGCCCTTCGGTTTTCACGCTACTCGGTCGGAGCCGCAGTGGGCTCACGCGTGCTTTGAAGTCTTGGCCGCATGGGAGCGCACCGAGCGAGCAGCGCCAAAATGTGCTTTTTGCGCGTCGGGTTCGACACTGCTCTCAAACAGAGCCTCGATCTCGGCTAGGCGGGCTTTGGCCACGTTGGTGGTTGTTCCGACGACGTCGAGCAACTGACGCAGGTTGCGCCCTATGCGAGAGGCGAGATCAGGGTCTCGAGCGAGCATGAGGGGGATCGCCTCTACCGCGCGGCGCTCATCGAGCAGCAACATGAAGAACTGCTCGCGCGCCACCCTCTTGAATTCTGCAAGAGTAAGGTCCTTTCCCGCCTCCTCCCGCAAGCGCCGAAGGAAATTGAAACCGCGCTCATCAACCCGGTTTTCCGGCATGCGAATGTAGAAGAGTGCGCGCAGCGCTGCCTCGCGCGGCCCTCCTCTGAGGATATTGCCTTTCAGCTCGTCGATGCGTCGGGCAACCAAAGCCAGATTTGCAGGGTCCCGTCCGGGTCTGCGGCGCGGGCTCGCATCCGAAGCCTTGAGGCCAACCATCGCTTGCACCAGTGGCGATCCGTACACCGCATCGAACCACACCTCGGACGCGTGATCGCGCATGTCGCGATAGCCATCCAAGGATGCCTCGATCCAGTCCGCGACTTGGTCCTGCGCTTGCCAGAACGTGTTCTCCTTCGAGACCGGCTGGCGGTTCTCGCGCACGTCCTCGACAAACGACAGCAGCGGCCGCATCAACGGATTGGTGTGTGAGAACATCTCGTATTGCAGGCGCAGCGGATGAAATTGACGCATCCACTTGGCATAGCCTTCGTTGGCCCAACTTCGAACCCACGGCTGAACAAACGTGCGATAGAGGCCAAGGTTGATCTCCGACACACGGGCAACCGTGGCGAATTTCCGGTCATCCTCCTCGCTGTTGCCACCCAGCGCCCGGATATCGTCAAGGGTTCTGGCTTCGAAGTGAACGAGATAGTTGCCGCCGATCAGATCGGCAGACGCATCCTCCTGGTCCTTTGGCATCATGACTGCCTCATAGAGGCCCGGCGGGAGCACGTCGATGAGATCGATGTTGCTTGCGAACTCGTCGTGCTCTTTCTTGGCGACCGAGCCCGAGACGAAAATGCCGAGATGCCCAATCGACTCGTGAACGGCATAAACAATGGTTTGACCATGCGCCCGTATGTCGTCGACGCTCGCGTAGAGATCGAGGATCCAATGCAACGCTTGCTGTGGAGGCGTGATGTTGTCCGCTTTCGAGCAGAAGACGACGATGGGCGAGCGTATGTTGCGCAGGTCGAGGCGCGAGCCATCCGCCGCGGAAATCTCCGCCGTAGCTAGCTTGTTGCCGACGAACAGCTCATCGACGATGAATTGTATTTCCGCGGCGTTGAGCAGGACATGGGCGCCCCACCACTGCTCGAATTCGAGATAGCGCGGCGCCTCGGTGTCGATCTTGGCGTATAGGTTGTGATGCTTCGTCCAGAATGTGTTGGCTGGATTGAGGTTCTCGAAATTGCTGACGAGCCATGCGCCGTCGAACTTGCCGTTGCCGAGGTCGCTCATCATGGCGGTCAGCCAGCTGCCGCCGAGCAGCCCGCCGGTGTATCGCATGGGGTTCTGTCCATGCACACCGGCCCAGTAGGATAGCGGCGAGCCGGCGACGATGATGGGGCCGAAAAGCTCGGGCCGCATGGCTGCAACCAGCATCACCGCCCAACCGGCCTGGCAATTGCCGATGACCGCGGGCTTGCCCTCGGCTTCGGGATGGAGCGCGATTACGTGCTCGAAAAATTTGGCCTGCGCGCGCGCGATGTCCTCGATGGTCTGGCCGGATACCGGATCGGGCAGGAACCCGATGAAGTAGCAGGGATGGCCTGCCTTGAAGGCAACGCCGATTTCACTGTCCGGCTTGAAGCCGCCAATTCCAGGTCCGTGGCCGGCGCGAGGATCGACAATGACGAACGGGCGCTTGGTCGCATCGGTCCGGATGTTGTCGGGCGGCACGACGCGCACCAGAACGTAGTTCACCGGACGCGGCAGCTTGCGGCCGTCCATCAAGAGCTCACAGCCGAACTTCAGGACGTGCGGCGCGGATTTTGCTGCATGCTCCTGATATCGCTCGCTCCGCTGCTGCATCACGTCGAGAAGCAGGAACCCCCGCTGGCTCGCGTCAATCCAGTAAGCCCAGCTGTCTTGAATCCAATGAGCGCCCCATCGGGCAAGAACTGGGTCAAGACCCGTCGAGATAGGCGAATTGGCTATGTCCAGCTTCACGAAATGTCCCCTCGCAGCTGCAACCTCATGTTGGTTACCGTGCGCCCGAGAGCCAATGGTGGCCATCAGCGTTTTTACCGGTTCTTGCGACGGGTAACGCCCCAATCCAGAGGTAGTGCACTTTGGGTGCACTTTGGCACCTCGCGGCACAGACGCATGGAACTCGATGGCCGGTGCCCGGCTCGCTCCGGCGCAGAAGCCGGCGCGCCCGTGGGGCGCCTCACCAGTGCGGTAAATGTGGGCTGGGCGTTCCTACATCCAACCGCGAGGATTTGCTGGATCTTGGGCAGTCAGCCACAACGTCACATGCATCACGCCCCCATCACTATCCTGGCGCATGGGCAAGCCGCTGCGGCGAAAAACTCTGAGCATAGGATGGTTTTCAGCGAGCACATCGGCATTCAAAAGCGATACGCCATTGTCGCCAGCGATGCGCACGAGGTGGCGCAAGAGAATTTGCGCAAGGCCGCGTCCCTGATAGTCCTCTGCGGTTGTGAAAGCCACTTCTGCTGAACGGCGCGGACAGCGGGCGTTGCTTACAATGTAGCGTCCACCGCCAATGACGATATCCTCATTTCCGTTCTTCGTCGTAACGATCAAAGCCACTACGCGATCGAAATCGACGTCGGTAAATTGCGTGAGCTCCTCCGTCGTCAGCTCCTTCTTATGGTGGAAGAAGCGCGTATAAATCGCATCGCGGCTCAGTTTGTTGTACGCTTTGAGCACGCCATCGTCGTCGTCGCAGCGGATCGCGCGCACTGAGACCGGAGTTCCGTCCCTGAGGTTTTCAGCTGCGATGTAATTTCGAGGATTGGTCACATTGCAGTGTCCAAGCAGTCCAATGGCGCCCTCAACGTCGCGCGCGTTTGGCTACTTCGTTGGCTGACACCTCACCGGCGGCAACCAAGGCGTTGACACAAGCTCGCGACAGCTTGCGTTGGTTGGCGCGCATGCAACGGCGGACTCCGCGTCCGTCCGGGTCGTGCTGGCTGCAATGCGCCATATAGTCGTTGGCGCAGCCCATCTCCACGCGGCCATCAACGGCTGAGGCCGGGGTCGGCACGAAGAGTGAGGTAGCCAGGATCAGAGTTCCAACAAGCATATAGGTCTGCATCAAGTTGCCTCCTGCAGCGGCACGATGGCGAGGTGAAGCGCCGCAACAACGCCCGGCGCGGCAGGCACGGTGACCAGCCACAGCCAGCCTGTGCTGAGATCGTGCCGATGCCTATCAGGGGACTGCCTGATGTTGGGCGATTGAACCCCTTATCCGGGGAAAACGTGGCTGCTCTGTCGGCTGTGCGCTTCTAAGTTGCCTGCGCAGGGCGCTGCGAACGCTTGCACGGACTTTCGGCAAAGTGAATTGTAGCCAACGCCGACTGCGCACGAACGCGAGAGCCCTCACCGGCAGCTAAGCTTCCGTGTGGCTCTTCTCGCCGGCAGCTTCACTCTCTTGCATCCACGCCTTGAACAATTCCCACGCAACAGACAGAACAATTGGCCCGACAAATAGCCCGATTATTCCGTAGGCAATGATGCCGCCCACCACGCCCAGTACGATCACCAGCATCGGCGTAGTCAGCCCGCGCGCCATGAGAATAGGTCTGAGAATATTATCCATCACACCGACCACAACCATGTAGAGAGTGAAAATCAGGGCATGGACCGTCTCCATGGTCGTCCAGCTCCAGATCACAATCGGTATGAGCAGGATCCCTGGTCCTACCTGGGCGATGGCCAACAGTAGGGCCAGAAAAGCGAAGACGCCTGCGGCGGGAACGCCTGCGGCCAGGAACCCCACGCCGGCGAGAATCGACTGCAATAGCGCGATGCCGACAACGCCGCGCGAGACGTTACGCACCGTTGCCCCGGCCAATTGCACCATGTCTTCGCCGCGATCGCTCAGCACCCGGCGTGACAGCGCGCGAAGCGCGTCGACAATGCGCGGCCCTGGGCAAAACAAGAAACCGGCGACTATGATCGAGGCCACGAACTCGAGAAGGCCCAGTCCAATATCCTCGGCGATGCTGAGCAATTTGGCAGCGATTGGTTTCAGGTGCGGCGCGATCTGGACCAACATTGCTCCAATATTCGTAGCAGCCAGAAGTCCACAGCCGGTGGACGTGCTCCCCGATCAACGGCCAGTCCTTGATGGTTGCGGGAGGCTGAGGAACTGAAAACAATCCGGCGTCGAGCTGTTGCATCAGGGATCCAACACCGCCGGCCAGGCCGAAGCCGAGCCATGTCACGGGGCCGACGACGATCAGCAAGCATAGCGACGTGATGAGCGCTGCGGCCAACCGGCGGCGGCGCGTCAGCCGTGCCAGCCAGTCGAACACCGGGTAAAGTGCGACCGTCAATATCGCACTCCATAGAACAATGGTCAGGAACGGGGCGATCACCTTCAGTGACCAGTAGCCTACCAAGCCGAGAAGGCCGAGCCGGATTATGAGGTCTACGTGGGTGACGCCGAGTAGCGTGGGACCAGGGCCATCGCCCTTCACTTCGGCCATCGTGTTCAACTCAGGCTGCGATACGCCTTACTATTCCTTGGCCGAGGTGTCCGATAATTCAAGCTCACAGCGCCAACGACATTAATGTTGGATGCGCGGGGCCTTGCTCCGGCAACAGCAATGATCGACAGCATCGGTGGCGAACGTCTCGTCTCAGAATCTAATCCAAGCGTGCTGGGATGGCTGCGCGCCGCCTGCAATTGTGCCGCCAAGTAGCACCCACCCAGGAGGATGATCAGCCCAACCGCATGGATCCACTGCCGCTCGAAGATCAATCTGAGTGGGCGATCATTGAATCTAAGCTTGGCGACACCTGTTGGCGCGTCTATTGGCGCGGTCTAGCGCGACTCAGATTTCCTAACCCAGGGACGTGTGCGCCCAACGCGGTCCACTGCCGATAGGTCTGGAATTTCAGGCCGAGTTGGTCGTAGTGGACCCTTAAGTACCCGTCCGAACCGCGCACAACTGCCTCAGGCCTGACTTTTTGAACTTCCTGCGCCAATACACCGACATAGGCTTGGTTGGAACCGTTGTAGGCAAACCGATAGAATCCAAGGCCGTTGTCGAGATGACCAAGAAGAACAATGTCGTGCTTGAGCGCGACATCGGACCGGCGTCCACCACCACCGCGCCCGCCACCACGCCCGCCTCCCCGGAACCCGCCTCCGCCACCTCGGAATCCGGCCGCTCGGGCGCCGCCCCCGCGTCCGCCCATGCTCGGACGGTATGCGTGTCTCTGGACCTGGCGCGCCGGCGAGTGGGCTCTTGCCTGGGGTCGATGGCTTGCAGCTTTTGGCCTGCTAGCGTGCTGTGACCTTGCGGTATGGCTGGCACTTTTTGCGCTTTTGGCGCGATTGGTGTGGGCCGCAGACTTTGTCTTCGCTGCAGACTTGGCCTTGCCAGCATGCTTCGTCGGCGTGGCAGCAGGCCTGGCTTTGGCCGCAGCGCCAGCTTTGGCTTTAGCAGCCGCGCCGGCAGCCGCCGCACCAGCCGCACCAGCAGCCGCCGCCGCGCCAGCTTTCGTCGCCAAGTCGCGGCGTCCGGTCTCTGCCTTGCCGCGAAATGCGTCGCGAGCAGCCGCGCGGTTGGCATCGCCGAAACGCTGAGCAACATGAGCATCGCGATACGGGACGTTCCCGCGATGGCGGGGATTGTGGTTCCATTCTTTGTTGACAATGTTCGTCCGGTTAAACTGTTGTAGCGATTGACATCAATATCGACACGACCACGCCACCAGTCGACATTGCCCCAAATTGCTGCACCAATGGCAATGCCTGCTGCCCAGCGCAGTACGCCGCTCCCCGCATAATCCGGGGGATACCAGTAGAACGGCTCATAGTCCGAGTAAGGCCAGTCCCCATAGGAAACCCTGGGATCATAGACGGGCACATACATGTAGTCGGGCGTTGAGGAACTCGATGACGATCGCCGGTCCCTTGCCGCCGGTCGCGGGGCCCCCGGTTGCGGGCGCTGGCGATTTGCTTACTTTCACCTGCTCGGTGCTTTTGAGATTGCCGGAAGCCTCGGCGCGCTGGCGCAAGCCTTGGACCGCCGCCAGGAGATCCTCCTGCTGGGAAAGGAACGCGTCGCCCAATCGCTGCGTCCAATCCAGCTTGTCATTCATCATTTGCAGTGATTGCGGCACTGCGGCGAGCGCCTTGATACTCGGATCCCATGGCTGCTTTTGCATGGCATCCTCCAAGGCTTGCCCTGAGATGCTAGGATTTTCGCGAGTCCAGCGGGCGGCCTGGACGACCTCGGTCGGATAGGTCGAGGCCATCAGCATCTGGGACAGCAAAGCATCGGGATGGAGTGCGATTGGAGCAACGAGTTGCTCGAGTTGCGCCTTGCTGAGGGCCGCCGCTGGCGGCTGCTGGGCGTGAGCCGGTGAAACAAGCGTTACAATGAACGCCGCCAACCAGCACAAACGAACAAAACTTCGAGTGGACATGAGACCATCGCCCTGCGTGTCGCCGCACCCGATAGTGCGCGCGACAGGCGCGGGCGAATATTGTGGTTTTCTCCCGAATTCGACTGGGGCAATTACTGAGGCTCCAAATTGTATTGTCGAAACGACCGCGAGGCTCCGCAGGGACTGATGGATCTCGTTTGGAGCGACCGAAGCAGTCGCCCCAAGAACGTCGTCGAGATCCAATAGAGCAGGCCGGTCTGGGTCCGCGACTATCTCATCACCGGATGCAACGGCCGTTGACGAGACGCAGTCCAGCGGCGCACCGCCGGTAGGAGCGGACAGCGGTGTTTCGGACGCAGCGACCAGCAACCATTTGATAGCCCACGCCGCATCCCTCGCGGACGGCAACAACCATGTCGTCCGGTTGATGTACGGACGCAAGGGGCATGGCCTGCACCGATGAAGCCAGGGACAATGCGAAAGCAAGAACGATTGATCTCATCGTCGTTCGTCTCCCATGTGGTGGGTAGCAATTCTTCTTGAATCTTAGCTGGCCGAGATTTTGTGGCTATTGGCTGTTGCCCTCGACCGCACCGGGGAAAATGCTGAGCAGCCTCGGATCGTCAGCGCGTTCGGGTCGCGGCAATCTTTTGTCGGCTGGGCATGGCCCGAGACGTTGATGCGCGAGGTGATGCGCGAAGAAAGGACCCCTGCTTCGAGGAGGCTGTAGGATGCGCCGCCCTTTGGTGACGACCAGTGAAAAGCGCCTGGACGGCATCCCTGTCGCTCGGTGACATGGCGCTCGAGGCCAATGGGTCCGACCCCTTGCCCGCGCGCGGTTTGACGACCAGTATTGAGCAGACCGCTCGACAGGCGCGATAGCCAACAGCTGGCCACCGGGACGGTCCGAGGAGACGACGGACTATGACGGGGACCTACCCGCACTTGTTCGCGCCCATTTCGCTTGGGCGCCGCGAGGCCAAGAACCGCATCATGCGGGTCGCCACCACCGCCAATCTCGCCGATCGCAACCGAGTGGGTGAGCGGCTTCTCGAATTCTACCGGACGCTCGCCAAGGGCGGGGTCGGCACCATCGTGACCGAGGCCCTGCGCATCTCGGCGCAGGAGGCCTACGGCCCCGGGGCGCTCGTTGTGCACGACAGGCCCGCGGTCGAGGGGCTGCGGCGGCTTGCGGACGTGTGCCATGCGGAGGGTGCGCTGCTGATCGGGCAGCTCAACCATGGCGGCCGGCAGCACCTCGCCTCACGTGTGATCCCGCACATGGTGGCTCCGTCGGCGGTTGCGTGCCCGCGCAGCGGCGGCGTTCCCCACGCTCTTTCCACGCGCGAGGTGCGGGAGCTGGTCGAGATGTACATCATGTGCGCCGTGCACTGCATCGAGGCCGGCATGGATGGCGTGGAGATCCACGGTGCGCAGGGTCATCTCATTCAGCAGTTCGTGTCGCCGTTCTCGAACCGCCGCACGGACGACTATGGGGGCAGCGAGGCGAAGCGGCTGCGTTTTCCGCGCGAGATCATCGACGGCGTGCGCCAGCGGATCGGCCGTCGCGCGATCGTCGGCTACCGGCTGGGCGTGGAGGAGTTCACGGAGGGCGGGCTTGGCATCGAGCAGACGTTGGAGATAGCGCGATCGCTGACGGCAGATGGGCAATTGGACTACCTCTCGCTCAGCCAGGGCAACTTCAACAGCATCGAAACCCACCTGCCGGACCGGCACTGGCCGATCCTGGCCTTTCAGGACATCCAATCTCGGTTCAAGTCCAAGCTTCCCGATGTCACGATCATCGCCAGCACCCGTATCCAGGGACCGGAGCAGGCCGAGCGCGTACTGGCGGCCGGCGAGGCGGACATGATCGGCATGTGCCGTGCGCTGCTGGTCGATCCCGACTGGCCCAACAAGGCGCGCCGGGGCCATGCGGAGGACATTCGCCGCTGCATCGCCTGCAATCAGTGCTGGGGCTGGATCTCGGGCGGCGAGCCGATCGCCTGCGCGACCAATCCGACCGCCGGGAGGGAATACCAGTTCAAGAAGCTGGTGCGCGCCGAGAGCCCGCGGCACGTGGTGGTGGTCGGCGGCGGGCCGGCCGGGCTCGAGGCCGGGCGCGTGGCTGCTCTGCGCGGTCACCGGGTGACGTTGCTCGAGGCCGAGGCCGAGCTCGGTGGGCGTCTGAAGCGCGTGCACAGCGTTCCGCACTACGAGGAGATGCGGCATCTGTTCGATTTCCTCGTCCCGCAAGCGAGAAAGGCCGGTGTCGCCATCAAAACCGGCGTGCGCGGGACGGTGGAGAGCATTCTCGACGAGCAGCCCGACGAAATCATCATCGCTACCGGCGCAACGCCATCGGCCCCGGACATTCCGGGCGATGGCTCGGTTCCCGTGCTCACGGGGGACGAAAGCGTGGACCTCACCGGCCACGAGGGCCGCAACGTGATCCTGATGGACGAGGACGGCTATTACTGGGGCGCGGCCATGGCGGAGAGCCTGGCGGCGTCGGGCAAGCAGCTAACGGTGACGACCCGTTTCTTCGAGGTGTTTCGCGAGATCCCCATGGTGTCGCGCATCGCCATGCTGCGCGAGCTGGACAAGCGCGGCGCGGTGCTGAAGCCCAACATGCATGTGGCGCGCACCTCGAACGGCGGGGTCATCCTGGCCCACTACCTCACGCAACGCGAAGAGGTGGTGGAGGATGTCGCCGCGATCGTGTGGGTGGGCTCGGCCCACGCCAACGGATCGCTGGCGGACGAGCTGCGGGATGCCGGCGTGGAGAAGATCAGGATCCGTACCGTCGGCGATGCGTTCTCGCCACGACGACTGCCCCAGGCCCTGGTGGAAGCGCACGCCGCGGCCAGGGCGATCGGCTCACCCGCCTTGATGTAGAGCAAAAACGGGTGGCTGAAACGGTCCTCAACCTGATCTGGATTGTGCTCGGCGTGGCGATCGCGGCGATGGCGCCCCGCTACACCATCATGGGCGCCGCTGGGCCCGGAGGCGGCTTCGTTCCGCTGGTGACGGGCGCGGTCGTGGCCGGCTGTGGCTTGATCCTGCTGCTGCGCTCAACGCCGCAGCCGCAGGGCCTCTGGCCCGCGAGCCGAGCGTGGCTGCGCATGGGTCTGGTCGTGGGCGGGCTCGCCGCAATCACGCTGCTGATGCCGCGCCTCGGGTTCATCCTGACGGTCCTGCCGATCATGGCCGTGCTGATGCAGGCCGTGGATCGCAAGAGCTGGTGGTCGGCTCTACTGGTCTCGAGCGTGGCGACGCTTGGCGTCTATCTCCTGTTCACGCGCCTGCTGGCAACGGCGTTGCCGCGCGGGCCGCTGGGTTTCTGAGGCATGAGCGATGGATGTTCTTCAGGGCCTGCTGCACGGCTTCGCCGTCGTCCTCGAGCCCAGCAACCTGCTCTATTGCTTCATCGGCTGCCTGGTCGGCACTCTCGTCGGGGTGCTGCCGGGCGTCGGCCCGCTCGCCGCACTGTCGGTGCTGCTGCCGGTGACGTTCGTGCTGCCACCGGTCGGCGCCGTCGCCATGCTGGCCGGCATCTTCTACGGCGCCATGTACGGCGGATCGACCACATCGATCCTCGTCAATATTCCGGGCGAGGCGGCATCGGTCGTCACCTGTTTGGATGGGCACGCGATGGCGCGCGAGGGGCGGGCGGGTGCCGCGCTCGGCATTGCGGCCATCGGCTCATTCCTGGCCGGGACGCTGAGCGTCATCGGGCTGACGCTGTTCTCGCCGCTGCTCACCTCGGTCGCCTTGCGCTTTGGTCCACCCGAGAACTTCGCGGTCATCCTGCTCGGGTTCGTGGCCACCGTGTTCATGGTGCAAGGCTCGGCCGCGAAGGCGTTCATCATCATGGCGCTCGGCGCGTTCTCCGCCTGCATCGGCATCGACCAGGTGAGTGGCGCAGACCGATTCACATTCGGCTTCATCAACCTCACCAACGGCTTCGACCTGGTGCCGGTCGTCATCGGCCTGTTCGGCGTCTCCGAAATCCTGCTCAACATGGAGCGCGGGGCGGAGCGCCAAGCCATCATCGACAAGGTCAAAGGTCTGCTGCCGACGCTCGGCGACTGGGCCGCATCGTGGAAGGCCATACTCCGCGGCAGCTTTCTCGGTTTCGGTGTCGGCATCCTCCCCGGCGGCAGCCCGGTCACGGCTTCGTTCGTCTCGTATGCGCTGGAGCGCCGCGTCGCCCGGCAACCGGAGCGTTTCGGCAAAGGCGCCATCGAGGGCGTGGCGGGGTCGGAGTCCGCCAACAACGCGGCGGTGGCGGGCGGCATGATCCCGCTGTTGTCGCTCGGCCTTCCCGGCAACGCGGTGACGGCGCTGCTGCTCGGTGCGCTGATCATTCAGAACATCACGCCGGGTCCGCTGCTGGCCTCGCAGCGTCCAGATGTGTTCTGGGGCGTGATCGCCAGCATGTATCTCGGCAACGTGATGCTGCTGGTTCTCAACCTGCCGCTGATCGGACTGTGGGTCCAACTGCTGCGGGTGCCCTACCGCATCCTGTTTCCGCTGGTGCTGCTGCTGGCCGTGGTCGGCTCGTACTCTGCCAACAAGAACATCTTCGACTTGTGGATCATGCTGGGCTTCGGTGTTGGCGGCTATCTACTGCGCAAGCTCGGCTACGAGCTGGCGCCGTTTGCCTTTGCCCTGGTCCTGACGCCGCAACTGGAGCAGGCGTTCCGCCAATCGTTGATCATGGCCGGCGGCAATCCGATAATCTTCGCGCAACGACCGATCGCGGCGGTGTTGTTGCTGGTGGCCTGCCTGCTGATTGTGGGCTTGATGCTCGGCCTGCGCCCAAAGACGGCGGGGTCGGAGATGGCGACGTGAGAAACAAGCAATAGGACATCCCTCGGGGTTGGTCCGGGACTGGTGGAGGAACACTGAAAATGTCGAGTTTCGAGAAGCGCAGCATTACCGCGGATGCGGCGCAAATCGCGCTGTCCGCTGCCATCGCCAAGGCCAAGCAGATGGGCTTTGCGATGAGCGTAGCCGTGTGCGACGAATCCGGCGTGCTGAAAGCGTTCATCCGCATGGACGGGGCCTCGGACGCATCGCTCCGCATCTCGCAGGACAAGGCCTACACGTCAGCGAGCCTCGGCACACCGACACATTCGTTCTGGGATTTCGTGAAGAACGATCCGCCGCTGCTGCACGGCATCGTCAACTATCCGCGCATCATCGTGTTCGGCGGCGGCTATCCGATCAAGGAAGGCGGCAAGGTGATCGGCGGGGTCGGCGTCTCCGGCGGGCACTACAGCGACGACATGGAGGTTGCCAGGGCGGCCCTGCAAGCCATCGGCGCACCCGTGGGGTGAGATCCGAAAACAAGAAAAGCGATTGCAAAGCAACGGAGGAAACGAATGAATCGACTGGCACGATGGGGTGCGCTGCTGCTGGCTGTGGCGGCGCTCGGCGTGTCGCCCGCGATCGCGCAGGGCGAAGCCGAGATCAAGGCCAAGCTGAAAGCGCTGCAGCCGAAGGACTTCCCCAAGGATCCGCTCGAGCTGGTGGTCGTCTATCCGGCCGGCGGCGGCATGGACATCACGGCCCGCATTCTCGCGAAGTATCTGGAGAAGTGGACCGACCACAAGGTCATCGTCACGAACAAGGCGGGCGGCGGCGGTATGGTCGGCCACACGTTCCTGTCCCTGCAGGCGCCCAACGACGGACACACGATCGGCGTCATCGCCAGCCTGTACTGGGGCGACGGCTTCAGGCGCTCGGACGGCAAGTTCGATTACAAGAGCCTCGAGCCGGTCGCCTTCATCAACTACGACCCCGTGACCTGGATCGTGCGCAGCGACGGCCCCTTCAAGGACAAGAGTTCTGAAGGACGTTGCGGCCTACGCCAAAACGAACCCCGGCCAGCTGAAGGTGGGCGTGACGTCGGGCAGCTCGTCGGAGTTCGTGCCGGAGCAAGTCGAGGAGGTGACCGGCTCCAAAGTGATCAAGGTGCCGTTTCAGGGCGGCGCACCTTCGATCACGGCGCTGCTCGGCGGCCATATCGACGTCAGTTTCGGCTACCTCGCCGAGTACAAGGGACATCTCGATGCGGGCAAGGTGCAGGTCATCGGCGTGACCAACAGCGAAAGGTCGCCGGCACTGCCCAATGCATCAACCTTCAACGAGACCTTCGGCGTCAAGGACATCGTCTGGGTGGCCTGGCGCTACGTGGTGCTGCCGCGGCGTGGCGCCTGAGCGCAAGGCGTGGCTGGAGGCTGCGTTCAACGCGGCCCTGAACGATCCCGGCATCGAGCCCGAATACGCCAAGACCGGGGGCATTATGGAAACCAAGCGGCTCAATAATGCGCAAGCGGTTGCGGCGGAGGTCGAGAAGCTGGCCAACCTGGAGCGGGACTTCCTGGTCAAGACCGGGCGTCTCACGAAATAAGGCCGGATCAACGGGCGTGGCCCAAATATCGCGGCCGCTGTCTGTGTAGTGTGGCTCGAGCGCCGGGTGCGAACCTAGCCTCGAACTGGGGAAGGCGACAGGTTGGTGACCTTTTCGAGCGGCTGTGCGCTATTGGTTCAAGGACCTGGTCAACGGAGGATGAATTCATGCCCAAGATGTCGGACTCACGTCGCAAGCGCATACAAGCCAAGCAACGCAAGGCGACAAATGCCTTGCAACGAGCGGCTAAAGCGGCGAAACGCAAGCGCAATAACCCAAAGGCCGGCGCGTAGTTGGGTTGGCGTGGTTTCGTCCCGCCGCGTCGCCACCGAGACCACTGTCTCGCGGGTAACAGCTTGTACCGTGCAGCAGTGCCACTCTGGTTGTCGGAACGTGGCGTTGCTGCGTTCTGGCAGCGCGCCACAACGCAGCGATCCCCATCGTAACAGAGTGGCGCGCTGTCCCGGCTAGAACAAGTCCCGCTGCGCACTCGGCGGCTTAGGAGGCCTAGACGGTCTCTTCTGTGACGCCTGGTCTGTCATCGTCCACGTCCCGCCGTCCTCATACGTCTCGGCGCCATGCGTCCATTCCTCACAGATCGCGGCAATGGCAATCGGTTGATCGTCATGCGGCGTGACGATCCACGGCTTGGTTTTGCCGTTCGACAGCCCCTCACCTTCGTTGAACGTGGAACGCTACAATCCGTGATTGGACAATTTGTACGAAATCACACATAGCCGTCCGAGGAACGTTTCCGCTGCCGTCAACCTCGCACGGCGTTCCGTGAAGCGCCCGACGTACCGTGCACCACGAGCGGGCGCTCTACTCTCTGCGCAACTTCGCAACGAGGGGTGTGGGGCACATGCGGGCGACAGATTTTCTGCGGCTGAAGAGTGCGTCTCGTTCGCCTGTCATGGGCAAGGCCATGCATCAGGCTTTCGAGGAGGCTTGGAGCCTGCTCGCCGCCCGCTATGGCAGTGATCAAGCTGCGGCTGAGAGCGAACGCTTGCGGCTCGCCGAATGCGTGCACCGCGTCACATCAGACGCCAGCATGGATGTGCGCGAGATCAAGCGCAAAGCCCTCGACATGCTGCTCATCATCGACAACATTTAGGGGGCTTGGTGCGCTATGACGCGCGCAGGCCACCGATAAGCCTCGATCGACGTACTCTCCATGAGCAGGTCACCCAGCTTGTCCGCGACAACCGCCTGTCGCTCCCAAACAGCGGCCGCGGCGTGTACCCCTTGACGGCGCAGTGCGGTTGCCTGCTCACGATCGGCACAGCCCTTTGTGGCCACCGCATCGATTAAATATTCGATCTCGATATCCGTAAGTGCACGCCCTATTGCGATGGGGATAACCGTGCCCATGGGTCAGCGTCTCCCTGCCGTTTTTTTCCGCGCGCAGTCTAGCTCGCGCTCGGCGTTGGTCAACACGACCAAAGTCATCGTCGCATTCGGTGGTCTACCCGTGAAATTTCCGGGCATACCCTGATTGGTCATGACGCCAATTCGTGATGATGGTCCCGCAGCAAGACCAACGCGCGAGCTTCCCTCGCTCGTTTCCTCGATCCCCCGTTCCCCGGAACGTGCCTCCCCCGCATGGTGTTGGCTTGCTACCATCCCGCCATCGACGCGTCGCGTGGTGCAGGCGGCGTCACGATGTGGCGGCAGGCGCGGCGGCAGCGCTATGCCTTGCGCCGTATGCGCGTTAATCCCACGCGAACGACACTCCACGTCAGTGCACCAGCGATCAACCCAACAATTCCCGACGCGCTCACGGAAACGAGCCAAGCCAAAACCGTGCTGCCGAGCGCGACACTGCGTCCAACAGCTTCAGATGCTATTTGAATGGCATGTTCTGGACCGCTCATCCCATACCCGGCAAGACCATGTACCAGGATGCCACCGCCGACCCAGAGCATGGCGAGCATGCCCACGAAGCTCAGTGCCGCCAGGAGTGCGGGCATGGCACGGACCAGCCCTCTGCCAAACGGCCCTGATAGCGGCCCCGCGCGCTGGGCCAGGCGGAGCCCGACATCATCGGCTTTGACAATCAGCGCCACCGCACCATAAACGCCGACGGTGATCAACACGGCAACGGCTGCCAAAGCCAGGGTTTGAGTGAGCAGGTCCGAAGCAGTGATGCTGGCAAGCGCAATCGCCATGATCTCGGCGGACAGGACAAAATCTGTGCGGATCGCGCCAGACACCTTTTGCTCTTCTAACGCCGTCGCGTCGGCGTAACGATGCGCAACTGCCGGCGCGATATGGGGCACGCCACCGACCACGTGCAGCACTTTCTCAAAGCCTTCAAAACACAGATACAGGGAGCCGAGCATCAGCAGGGGCGTAATGGCTTGAGGCCAGAAAGAACTCAGCAAAAGGGCAGCCGGCAGCAGAAAGAACAGCTTGTTCTTGAGCGATCCGAGGGCAATGCGACCAACGATCGGTAGCTCGCGCTGGGCGGTCAAGCCCGTGACGTAGCGCGGCGTGACGGCTGCGTCATCAATAACAATGCCGGCGGCTTTCGCACTGGCACGGGCAGCCTGGCCAGCGGCATCGTCGATCGTGACAGCGGCAAGCTTCATCAGCGCCACAACGTCGTCCAACAGCGCCAATAAGCCACTCATGACCAATCCAAGATCTTGCGAGCTCGTGTGCGTGAGATCCTTGCCGGATGGGGCAGAGAAGCGCAAACTCACGCCACGAGATGCTCGCCACGCCTTGCCGCGGGAACTGGCACACTAGAACTGACGTTACCAGTCCAAGTTCATTACCGCCCGTCGAGTTGAAACAAGTATTCCTTGGCGGGCAGGGATGGCGATCGCAACGTCGTCCCTTCCCATGTCCGACGCTGGCAACAACGCCAGGCAGGTAGCCACACCCATGTCCGACCCGGTTGTCATTGTGATCCCACACACGCTCGGCAAAGCCGAGGCCTTGCGGCGGCTGCAACCAGGGCTGACCGCGCTGGCCGGCAACGCACCCATGTTCACGGTCGAGCAGGAGACCTGGAACGGCGAGGAGCTGACCTTCCGCGTGAGTACGCTCGGACAATCGGCCTCGGGATCCCTGCTGGTTGGGGAGAACGACGTGCGCATTGCGCTCGTGCTGCCGTGGCTTCTGCGGCAGATCGCCGGCGGGCTGGAGACGGCCATCCACGAGCGCGGGAGGGCGCTGCTGGAGGACAAGACGCGCCAGGCGTAACAGTCCATCTGCCGCCAGTCGCGCCGCAGCAATCGCCAAGTCTGCAACAGGTCTTAGCCAGACTTCGACGGCGAAACGTTCGACGTCAGTTTTGGCCCCGAAAGCAGACGAACCACTGCCGCACCAGCAATGACTGCTAAGGGCGACAACCGGACTTGGCACCTACCACATTTGTTCGCGACGGGCCTAGCGAGCGTTTGTTGATGTAACGGCACCGATCGACACGAGTTCAGACCCGGCTTTTTCACACTCAAGACTGAGTTGATTGGGGCGGCTCGATATTTCCCAGACTTCGTTGCATTACGTGACGACCTACGTGTCGCGTCAACAGGCCCAAATAGCATTCATTTGAGACCGACGGGACCACGCGTCTGTGCGCGCGAGGATGGCGGGTTCGGGTCTCGCCAGATTGCAATGCTGCGATGCGCCGGCTGTGCCATTGTGAGGCCTCGTGCCAGGCTGTACCTTCACCCTTGGTCGATTTCGCCACGAGCGCCAGCTCGCTCCGCCGCCATGGCCGTAAGGGAGAGACCAACATGCCGCACAGGAAAGCTCGCCGACTCGCGGTGACGCGACGCTGCTTCATCACCAGCAGCGCAGCGGCAAGTGCCCTCGGTTTTCCCGGTGTCCTGCGTGCGCAGGCAAAGCCGGTCAAGATCGGCCTCATCCATCCCGTCACCGGGTTTCGTGGCCTACAACGGCCAGCAGTCGCGCGTCGGCGCCGCAATGGCGATTGAGGATGTGAACAAGGCGGGTGGCATCAAAGGGCATGGGCGGCGCGATGCTCGAGGCAGTCCTGGGCGACAGCCAGTCCAAGGTCGAGGTGGGCGTCAGCGAGGTCGAGAAGATGAACGAGGCGGGCGTTGCGGCCTTCATCGGCTGCTTCCAAAGCCCGGTCGGCATTGCAGCGAGCCAGGCAGCCGCCAAGTACAACACACCCTTCATCATCGATGTCGGCGCATCCGACTTGATCGTCAATCGCGGGCTGAAGAACGTCTTCCGGCTGAAGCCCGGCTTCGGCAGATGCGCCGACGATGCCATCGTTGCGCTCGGCGAGATCAACAAGGCATGCCGGTTCGCCGGCCAAGAGCGCAGTCGCTCGTGCACGAGAGCGGCGAGTTCGGGACTGGCACGGCGAAGCTTCTTGCCGGCAAGCTGCCCGGCATCGGCATCGAGGCAAAGGAGCTGATCCCCCACGACAATCCGACGCGCAGCATGGACAACATTGCGTTGCGCATTCGCGGGCTTCAGCCGGACATCTTGATGATGTCGAACTACGTCAATGAGTACACGCTGCTGGCACGCACGCTGCACCAGCAGAAGGTCAACCTCGTCGGCGATGTTCTCGGTGCTCGGCGGCGGCTTCAACTACAAGCTGGTCAAGGATCTGCCCGACGTGGCCGAGAACATGATGGACTACAATCACTGGTTCAACCCCAAGAGCAGCAAGGCGCAGGACTGAAGAAGCGCGTCGAGGCCGCAGGCGTGACTGTTCACCTTCGAGGTGTACCTGACCTACAATTCGGTCATGCTGCTGGCCGACGCGCTCGAGCGCGCCAAGTCCACCGACAAGGACAAGCTGATCGAGGCGCTGACGACGTCGACGTGGTCGACCGACATCGTGCCCTATGGACCGACGAAGTTCGTCAATGGGCAGAACCAGGGAGGCAAGGCTGCGGCACTACAGGCGCAGAAGGGCGATATCCAGGTGGTGCATCCGGCCGCATTCGCCTCGGCGTCAGCCGTCTTCCCGAAGCCAAAATACAATTGAGCAAGTCGGTGGCGGAGGGCCGCCACCGTGATCGCCGCCCCTCGCGGCCATGCCGGCCAACCCTCGCCGCCCGGCGGACCGGAGCGCTCGTCACCATTTTATGCTGACCCCTGAGATTCTTCTCGCCGGCTTGGTCAACGGCCTCATGGCCGGCGGCATCTACGTGCTCGTCGCCGTAGGTCTGACATTGATCTATGGGGTCTTGCACATCATCAATTTCGCGCACGGCAGCCTGCTGATGCTGGCGATGTACGCGGTCTTTTTTCTGTGGCGAAAGCCGCTGGGGCTCGACCCCTATGTCGCCCTGCCGCTCGTCACCGCGGGCTGCTTTCGCCTTCGGATACTTCTCTATCGCGCCCTCATCGGCCATTTCAGCCACGGCAAGGACGAGAACATCCTGCTGATCACGCTCGGCCTCGTCGATCATCATCGACAACGCGGCGCTGTTCTTCTTTACCGGCGACACGCAGACGATCGATGTTGCCTATGCCGGGCGCATGATTTCGCTCGGGCCGGCGCTGCTGCCGCTTGCCAAAGCTCGTCTCGTTCGTGCCGCGCTGTGATTTGCTTCCTGCTCGGCCTCTTCATGTCGCACAGCGACACGGGCAAGGCCATCCGCGCCGTCGCCAAGGAGCGGCAGGGCGCACGCCTCGTCGGCATCGATGTCGAGGGCGTGATGGCGATTTCGTACGGCATCGGCATCGCCTGCCTCGGCGCCGCCGCCTGTCTGCTGATGCCGACGTTTTACGTTTCACCGACCTCGGGCAACGCGTTCGTGCTGATCGCGTTCACGATTGTCGCGCTGGGCGGCATGGGCAGCTTCAAGGGTGCCCTGTTCGGCGGCCTCATCATCGGCGTCGTCGAATCGATTTGCGGTCTGTGGCTCGGAGAGCAACTCGGGCAGATCGGCATTCCGCTCGTATTCATCCTGATCTTGCTGCTGCGCCCGACCGGCTTGTTCGGAGCCGCGCGGTGACCCGACAGGACCTGATCTTTGTCGGTCTCGGCGGTGATTGCGCTCGCTCGCCTATCCCTGGGTCTTCAGGTCGAATTACGCCATCAACGTCGGCTTTCTCGTCCTGTTTGCCGCGTATCTCGGCCAGACGTGGAACATCGCCGGCGGCTTTGCAGGCCAAACCTCCTTCGGCCATGTCGTGTTCTTCGGCGTCGGCGCCTACGTCTCGACCATCCTGCAGAGCGACGTATGGCGTGAATGCCTGGATTGCCTGGCCGTTCTCGGCGCTTGCCGGCGCGTTCACCGGATGGCTGATCGCGTGCTGAGCTACCGCGCTGGGCTCAAGGGCTCCTACTTCGCGCTCATTACGCTCGCCGTCGCCGAGGTCGGGCGCATCGTCGCCAATTCGGTGCCGATCACCAAGGGCGGGCTCGGCATCCTGATGCGGCCGACCCGCGTGCGGCGAACTTCCAGTTCAGGGATACGGTCTGGTTCTACTACATCGCGCTGGCTCTCTGGCTGCTCGCCATGCTCATCGCCTGGCGCTTGACACGCACCCGCTTTGGCGCACGCCTCGCGGCCATCCGCGAGAACGAGGACGCCGCCCAGGCGCTCGGGATCAACGCGTTCCGCGAGAAGGTGAAATGCCTGACGCTCTCCGGCGGCCTGTGCGGCGCCGGCGGTACGGTCTACGTGCAGAAGTATCTCTACGTCGACCCATCGATTGCCTTCGGCGTCGACAAGTCGGTCGAGATGCTGCTCGTCAGCCATGATCGGCGGTGCCGGTACGGTACTCGGGCCGCTGATCGGCTCAGGCGTGCTACACTTCATCGGCGAGCTGACGCGCGATCTCGGCAACATGCTGCCGGGGGTCAGAAACGCACAGCCACTGAGCATTATCGTCTACGGCGCCGTTCTGATCGCCATCGTCGCCTGGCTGCCCGATGGCCTGATGGGGCTGTTTCGGAGACGCAGCAAGGACGGGCGACGGCGGTGCTTGAGGTCAAGGGGCTCTCGAAGGCCTTCGGCGGGCTGGCGGCCGTCGACCAGGTTCCTGCGATGTCGGAGCGCAAGAGATCGTCGCCCTGATCGGCCCGAATGGCGCGGGCAAGACCACGCTGTTTGCGGCATCGCCGGCTTCACCAGGCCCGATGGCGGCACGCGTGCGATTTCTCGGACGCGACGTGATGGGCCTGCCGCCGCATCGCATCTGCACGTGCGGCATCGCGCGCACATTCCAGATCACGCAGCCTTTTGCCCGCCTCAGCGTGCTCGAGAACATCATGGTCGGCGCCTACCACACCACGCGCACCGCCGTGAAGCCACGGCCCAGGCGGAGGATGTGGGACGCCGGGTAGGCTTGGGCCGGCAGCTCGACATGCGTGCCGACGCGCTCACGCTGGCCGGACGCAAGCGGCTCGAGCTTGCGCGCGCCCTGGCAACCCGCCCCAAGCTGCTGCTGCTCGACGAGGTCATGGCCGGGCTCAACCCGATCGAGGTCGAGGAAATCGTCGGCATCGTGCGCGCGATCAAGGACGCGGGCGTGGTCATCCTGCTGATCGAGCACGTCATGCAGGCAGTGGTCAGCCTTGCAGAGCGTGTCTATGTGCTGAGCAATGGCCGCATCATCGCCAGCGGCTCCCCGCAGCGATCGCCGGCGACCCGAGCGTCATCGAGGCCTATCTGGGCCATGGCGCTGCTGCGCGCTTCAAGCAGGGGCGTGCGCATGCTTGAGGTTCGCGACGTGTTCGCCGGATACGGCGTCGTCCAGAGTCCTCAGGGGCGTGAGCCTCGACGTCGGTCCAGGTGAGATCGTGGCCCTGCTCGGCAGCAACGGCGCCGGCAAATCGACCCTCAACAACGCCTCTGTCGAGGATCATCCCGCTGCTGTCCGGCAGCATAAGCTTCGATGGCGAGGACCTCGGAGCTGCAAGCCCGCCACGCGTGGTCGAGTTCGGGCTCATCCAGGTGCCCGAAGGCCGGCGCATCTTCCCCAACCTGACGGTGCGGGAGAACCTCGAGCTCGGCAGCTTTCGGCGCGGGCGCGCACGGCGCACTCACAATCTCGAGCGCGTGACGGCCATTTTTCCACGTCTGGCGGAGCGCTGGCAGCAGTTCGCGGGCTCGCTCTCAGGTGGCGAGCAGCAGATGCTCGCCATCGGCCGCGGGCTGATGTCGGAGCCCAAGCTGCTTATTCTCGACGAGCCTTCGCTCGGGTTGTCGCCCCTCCTGGTCGAGACGATGTTCACCCTGATACAGCGCATCAATAGCGACGGGTTGGCGGTTCTGCTGGTTGAGCAGAATGTCGTGCAGTCGCTTGCCATTGCCCATCGCGGCTACGTGCTCGAGAATGGCGTGATCGCGCTTGCGGGCGCTGCAGCCGAGCTTGCCGACAATCCCCGCCTGAAGCGCTCCTATCTCGGCGTCTGAACGGGTGCGGCTACTGCTGGGCCTTCCAGGCCGCGAGGATGTCGCTGCCGGTCGCCGACCACACGCCGCCGCGGCGCAACATGCTGTCCAGCACCTGCTCGACGGCCGCAATGCGGTGCGGCACACCGCTGATCCAAGGTCTGAGCGATAGGGCGACGATGCGGCCGCCGCTCGTTGCCGCCTCCCGATACAGCAGCTCGAAGTGATCCATCACCTGCTCGACGAACTGCGCCGGCTTGTACTTGTAGAACTGGAAGATCTGCAGGTCGCTGATCTCGTAGGCATGGGGCATGGCATGGATGGGCCCGGCCTTGGTCTCGAGCCGGTAGGGCATGTCGTCGTTGACCCAGTCGCACACGTACTCGCAGCCCTCGGCTGCGACGAGATCGAGCGTGTCGTGGCTTTCCGAATACGCAGGCGAGTACCACCCTTTGACCGGCTGGCCCGAGAGCTGCCGCAGGGTCGAGATTGAACGCTGGACCCATTCCCGCTCGGTCTCCTGGGGAATGCCCGTCGCGTGGATATGGTTCATGTCGATGCCGTGACCGACGATCTCGAAACCAAGTCGGTTCACCTCTTCCAGCACGTGAGGATAGCGCTCGGCGAGGCGTGACGACATCGCGACAGAGGCCTCGAGCCCGCGTTCCTCCAGGGCACGGAAGATGCGGGCGAAGCCGACGCGATTGCCATAGTCGCGCAGCGTGTAATTCCAATAGTCGGGGTATGGACGTTCGAGACCGCCCGGCGGCTTGACACCCTTTGGCGCCATGTCGAGGGGGAAGAACTCGAGCGTGGGGACGATCCAAAGGGCGATGCGCGCACCATCGGGCCACTGCACAGGCTTGCGCTTGAAGAGGTTCGAGTACGCGTAGCGTGCATGGTCCATGCCCGGGCGCCGGAACGGATACTCGAAGTAGGTCGAGGGAAGGGTGGTCACGGCTTACCCTTTCTTGCGGGCTTCGATTGCCGTGGCGAAGGCATCGTAGCAGTGCGTGAGATAGTGGCTGGCGATCTCGCGGCCGGTGGCGAGCCAGACGCGATCGTGGGAGGTGATGTAGTCAAGCGCCTCCTCGAACTGCTTTGTGCGATGGGGTTGCCCGATCAGGAAAGGATGCAGCGGCAGGCACATCACCCGCCCACTCTCTGCGCCTTCCATGTAGAGCCGGTCGAACTGGGCCTTGATTGCGTCGGTGTAGTCGCGCGGCGAGCAGTTGCCCTGGAACAGGGTGGTGAAGTCGTTGATCTCCAGCGAGTAGGGCACGCTGATCAGGCGCCCCTTGCGGACGTTCACCGGCAGCGGCTGGTCGTCGTGGAAGAGATCGAGCGTGTAGGTGATGCCGGCCTCGGCCAGCAGGTCCATGGTGCGCTCGGTCAGCGTCAAAGCTGGTGCGAGCCACCCCGAAAGCTCCTGTCCCGACCATTTGCGGATCGACGTCTTCACATCCTCGATGAAGGCGCGCTCCTGCTCTTCGCTCATGTTGTAGGTGTAGCGGGTGTTGTAGACGCCGTGGGAAAAGAACTCCCAGCCGCGTTCCCTGCAGGCAGCAGCGATGTCGGGAAAATGATCGCAGACTGCGACGTTGAGCGAGATGCTGCCGCGCACGCCGTAGCGATCCATCGCGGCCATCATGCGCCAGATCCCGGCACGATTGCCGTAGTCGCGCCACCCATAGTGCAGCACATCGGGCACGGGCCGCGGCCACGCCGTTCGCGACGGGTTGAGCGGCGGGTCGAGCTCGTAGTGCTCAATGTTGGGCGCACACCAGAATGCAAGCCGCGCTCCATTGGGCCATGCAATCTTGGGCCTGTCGTAGTAGGGCAGGTAGTCGTAGAGCCCTGGATCTTCTGCGCGCATATCCGAATTCCCGTCCGCAGCCGCGACCGCTCCATAGTCATATCGCACGTGACGCGATTGCGCAGCTTCAGGTAGTGTGCCTGCCGGCTCGACAATGAAGGTGTTCACGCCATGGAGCTCTCCGACAAGAGTGCGCGGCAGCTGTACGCGGAGATCAAGGAGAAGCCCACCCGGGCGCGCTTCGGCTTCGGGCGCAAGCCGGCACTCGTCAACATCGACCTGCAGAAGGCCTACACGGCCGTCGGCGAGTTCGCGACGGCCTACGAGACCGACCCCAAGCAGCTTGCCTACGTCAACGAGCTTGCCGAGCTTGGCGCGGGCGAAGGGGCTGCCGGTGGTGTGGACCTACGTCGCCTACATGGACTCGGGGGAGGATTGCGGGGTTTGGGGCACGCGCTCGAACACGCCGGATTCGCTGCAGAACATCAAGGTCGGCTCGCGCCGCTCCGAGTTCGATGACCGTCTCGTCATCGACCCGCGCCGAGACATCATCATCAACAAGCGCATGGCCTCCGCTTTCCACGAGACGAACCTCGCCTCGCTGCTCACCTTTCATCGCTGCGACACCCTGATCGTTACCGGCGGCTCCACGTCGGGCTGCGTGCGCGCCACCGTCGTCGACAGCCTTTCGCACAGCTATCGCACCGTGGTCCCTGAGGAATGCGTCGCCGACAAGCACGAGAGCCCGCATTTCGCAAATCTCTACGATATGGCGATCAAGTATGCCGACGTCTTGCCAGTTTCCGAGGTAGTCACGTATCTGCGCGCTTTCGAAGGGCCAAACTGAGCGCATCGGCGCAGCTACGGGGGTTCGCCCCGGGCCGTAAGGTGTGCCAGGCCCGTTTCATGCGCCAAACTTCGCAACTCTTACTTCATCAGTTTGTCTTGCGTCTTCGTATCGAAGTCGCTTGCAGCATGGCGTTCATGCAGCTGCTGGGCAGGATCGCCTACAGCGCGATTGACCATCCGGCCGCGC
Source organism: uncultured Alphaproteobacteria bacterium (assembly GCA_963840425.1). GTDB lineage: Bacteria > Pseudomonadota > Alphaproteobacteria > Rhizobiales > Hyphomicrobiaceae > CADEFX01. The sequence continues at coordinate 128,550 of CAWIYZ010000007.1, forward strand.
TTAACGGCGGGCCGCTCGGCAATCATCTTGGTCCAGCGGATGACGTGACCATATTCCCGTCCCTGCAAGAATTCGCCCGCATCGTACTGTGTGCCCTGCGCCAAGCCGCCATACCAAGGCCAAATCGCCATATCGGCGATCGAGTACTCATCGCCAGCGATGTATTCGTGGTCCTCGAGGTGCCGATCCAGCACATCCAAGAGGCGCTTCGCCTCCATCGCAAACCGGTTGATCGCATACTCAATCTTGATGGGCGCATAGTGATAGAAATGACCGAAGCCGCCGCCGATGTAGGGCGTGCTCCCCATCTGCCAGAACAACCAATTCAGCGTCTCGGTACGCTTGTCGGGATCCAATGGCAGGAACGCGCCAAACTTCTCTGCGAGATAGAGCAGGATCGCCCCGGACTCGAACACGCGACGAGGTTTGGGACCACTCCGATCCAGCAAGGCCGGAATCTTGGAGTTCGGGTTTATCTCTACAAAGCCACTGCCAAACTGCTCGCCTTTGCCGATGTCGATCAGCCAGGCATCGTACTCCGCGCCGCTGTGGCCGAGTGCGAGCAGCTCTTCCAACATCACGGTCACTTTCACGCCGTTGGGCGTTCCACGCGAATAAAGCTGCAGGGGATGCTTACCCACAGGCAACTTCGCGTCATGTGTCGGCCCGGCAATAGGCCGGTTCACACCTGAGTACCGCCATTCTTCTTGCGCACGCGGCTTTTCCCATGTCCAGACCTTTGGCGGGGTGTAGTTGTTGTTGCTGCTCATCGCTCTGCCATCGCTCGCTGGTGATACGGCCGACATCCTGAGCATGTCGGATGGGTTGTGACTGTCAACCGGCGGGCCCCGAATGTCCTAGCGATTGCCATAAGACTTCCAGGACGGCCTCGGGAGGAGGCGCCCATCCAACGCGCTGGCCACGCGCGCTTCAGCAAGCTAGCAGCTGGCACAAACACGGGCCATCGACGATGCAATGCCAGTCTGGCCTTTGTGCCGCTTTGGTGGAGTAGCAGACAAGCAGTAGCGAAAACTGAACCCATACTCTACCTGTCGGTCCTCACGTGGACGAGTAACCTGACAGGAGTTGGCCAATGTTTGCACGCGTGATGACCTCCAGCCCCAAACCCGGTTCAGCAGAGACTGCTATTGCGGAGTGGCCGCAGCACATCAGCGCGTTCAAGGGAAAAGGGCTCGTCGCCGGCTACCTGTTCTTCGATCGCGGCGCCAATCAGTTCCTATCGATCACGATCTGGGAGAGCGAAGAGGCGCAGAAGCGCAACGCCACGAGCTCCGAGCAGATCCACGGCCGAGCTGAGTTCATGAAGCATCTCACGGGTGCGCCGGTACCCAGCACCTACGAGGTTGCCGCAGTCGTGGAATAAGCACCGTGGTCCCGAGTCTCGCAGGCTCTACACAAGCGGCAGACACATGACAGCGGTTGATGACAGTTGCGTCGCCCGGGCCAATCTCTGCTTGCTGATCTCGGCCAGATGTGGCTTCCCCCTCGGACCTGTTACAGGACTCGTGGCACTTGCGGTCAGCCCTTCAGATAGTTGCGTAGTGAGGCGATCAGCGTCGCGATGCCGATTGCAGCCAACGTCGCGAGCGCCGCCCGGCGATAGTGCCGCTGGCCACCGAGCGCGAAATAGCGGGCACCAAGCGCGGTCGCTGCCGAGTAAAATGGGATGAGCACCAGGCCAATGACCACGGTCTGCGTCGTAAAGAGCCCGTAGTAGAGCAGCGGCAGGATCGACGAAAGCGAGACAGCCGTCATCAATGCCAACACGTTGGCACGCTGTTGCGAGGCTTCTCCTGGCCGCGAAAGCGCCACGGCGACAACCGGCGGTCCCCCTACTCCCGCGACTCCCTGGACAAGACCGCCAGCTATCCCGGCCACTATCAACTTGCCCATGCCGATGTGCCCCTTGAGCCGCCATCCGCTGGCAAGAATAGAAACCATGAGGAGGACCAGGACGGAAATCGCAACCGTCATCAGGGCCGGATCGGCCGCGACCAGAGCCCAGGTTCCGATCGGCGTAGCAACGAATGTCGCAATGCACATCGGCAGGACAACGTGTCGCTCGGCTCGGCGGATGGCCTCTGGCAACAGCTGGAATACGGCAGGCAATCCCATCACGTTGTTGACAGCGATGGCGGCATGTGGGCCAAGCACCAGGCTGAACACAGGTATCGAGATCAACGCCGCGCCGAAACCAACGAAGCCACGCAACAAGCCAGCGATCGTCACCGCAATAAGGACTACGACGAGGCGCGCATCGATTGGCACTCCCAGCAGCTCTGACACGAGTCCAGGCTCCCCAATTCGAGACCACGGCTATCAAGAAGAGTTGCCAGCCAACGCCGCTGCCTGCCCCGGCGCATCAGACCGCTGTATATCCGCCGTCGATCAGCAGATCGGAGCCAGTCATGAAGCTCGAGGCGTCGCTCGCAAGATAGAGGGCGGCGCGGCCGATCTCCTCGGGCTGGCCGAGACGACCGATCGGATGCTTCGGGACGGAGTGGGCGCGGGCGTCCGCCATGCTGCCGTACCGAAACGCGACGCGCTCGGTTTCGATGGCGCCAGGTGACAGCGTGTTGACGCGGATGTTGTCACGGGCGTGGTCGATGGCCATCACCTTGGCGAGCTGGATCAGCGCACCCTTGGTCGCGCAATAGACGCCGCGACCTGCCGCGCCGACCCGCCCCATCTGCGAGGCGATGTGGATGATGCTACCGCCACCGGCATTCGCCATATGCGGGATGACGGCACGGCTCATGAGGTAGGCACCGGACAGATTAATGGCGATGGCTCGGTTCCAATCAGCAGGCTCGAGTTCGACGATGGTCCCGGTCGGCTCCCGCATGGCTGCCCCGTTCACCAGGATACGCGGGGGCCCATGCGCCGAGATTGCGGCCATAACAGCATCGGCAATGCTCGCCTCGCTCGTCACGTCGCAGCGATGCGCAATGGCCGTGCCGGTGGCGTTCTTGATGCGAGCCGCTGTCTCGCTGGCAGCCGCTTCGTCAATGTCGAGGCAGGCCACCTTGGCCCCCACTTCGGCAAAGGCCAGCGCGATCGCTCGCCCGATGCCGAGCGCCGCGCCCACGACGATGGCTGGTCTATCATCAAGACGGAAACGATTGTCAGGCATCGAACGTGCTCCCGTGCCTTGGGTGGAAAGTCATGCCATGCCACGCAGAGTACCGCTGCGCTACAGCTTCTCGCGCAGCGGCCGAAAGAATTGCTGCAAATCCGCGGCGAGTGCGGCGGGCTGCTCCATGGCGGAAAAGTGCCCACCCTTCTCCATCAGTGTCCAGTGGCGCAGATCGGTGTAGGCGCGCTGTGCGATCGAGCGCGGTGGGCGGCGAATCTCGCGCGGAAATGCGGCGTAGCCGGTGGGCACGTCGACCGTCTTGCCGTCAGGAATTGGCCAAGGGCCATGCAGGCGCTCGTAGTAGGTCCAGAAGGACGAACCGATGGCCCCGCTAAACCAATAGAGTGAGATGTTCGCCAGCAGATGGTTGCGGTCGATGACCGTCTCGAAGTCACCTTCGTGGTCGGTCCAGGTGTGAAATTTCTCGGCGATCCAGGCGGCAAGCCCTGCCGGAGAATCCGTAAGGGCATAAGCCAGCGTCTGCGGCCTCGTGCCCTGGATCGCGATGTAACCGGCATCCTCCCGCGCCCAGTGCCTGACTTCCTCGGCGTAGCGCAGCTCTGCGGGCGACGGGTCTCGAGGCAGCGGGAGATCGTAGCGGACTGAAAGCAAGGTGATGTGGATCCCGGCAAGCTTGTCGGAATGGCGAACCCCGAGCGCCGAGCAGATAAAGGCGCCCCAGTCGCCGCCATGGGCCGCAAATTTCTTGTATCCGAGCACGTCTGACATCAAGCCGGCCATGCAGTCGGCGATGTCGGGGATGCCGAACCGCTTCTGCTCTGGCCTGAATGAGAGGCCATAGCCCGGCAGCGATGGAACAACGAGCGTGAAGGCATCTTTCGGATCGCCGCCGAAGCGAGCTGGATCGGTAAGACGTGGGACCAGTTCGAGGAGCTCGAACACCGAGCCCGGCCAACCATGGAGAACCAATAGGGGCGTAGGATCGGGGCCCTTGCCTGGGATATGCAGGAAGTGCAGATCGACGTCCTCGAGCGCGACCTTGAACTGGGGTAAGGCGTTGAGCCTCGCTTCCTGCGCCCGCCAGTCGAACCGTGTGTGCCAGTACTCGATCAGTTTGCGAAGATAGTTGAGGTCCGTGCCGTAGGCCCATGGGGCACCGGGCGTCTGGTCCGGGAAACGGGTGCGCGCAAGACGTGCCTTGAGATCGGCGATGTCTTCGTCAGCGATATGCAGCGTGAACGGCCGTGGCCTCGGGCCCATGGCAAGGCCTCCTGGAGATCGACGAGGATTTGAGCTTCGCGCGCGGACCTTGATTTCACAAGGCTCGCCATCGGCCTCACAGCGGAAATTTCGCTTGAACTGCTACGTCTCCGTCACCCTAATCACCGTGCTAAGTCCACGCTTGCGGGCGAGCGCGCAATTGCTGCAGAGTCGGGGCGTCCTGATCGCGGAGGCTAGGCCATGATTACCTTGCTGCACGAGCAATCTGAGACCTCCTGCCCAACAGCGCGCGCACAGGGCGACGACTTGTGGATCAACGCGCGGGAGTTGGAGGCGGCGACGGGATGGTCGTTGAAGCCGGAGGGGCTCTGCCGCGGCGATGTCTGCGTCCCGGTGCCGCGTGGCAGCGACGCAGACCACGTCGCGGGCGATACGGTCAACATTGCCGCCTTCTGGCGCCGAATGGGCAATCCGATCGTCCACGATGCTGCAGCCGACGTTTGGGTGTTGGGCACAAGTGCCGCCAATCGCAGCGCGTCACTTCGGTCGCTGGAGGCGCCGGACTTCGCGCTCCCCGATCTGACCGGAGTGACACACACTCTCTCGGCGCAGCGCGGCAAGAAGGTGCTGCTGGCAACCTGGGCATCCTGGTGAGGCTGCAGAGCAGACTTGCCCGTGTGGCAGTCCCTCTACGCGGAACTGAAAGATCGCAACTTCACCGTCCTTGCCGTGGCTATGGACGGCAAAGAAGCCGCACGACCGTGGATCGAGGCTGCCAAGCCGGCCTATCCTTGCTTGATCGACAGCGACCACCACCTTGCCGACCTTTACAACGTCACCAATGTGCCCCAGGCGGCCTGGATTGACGAAGACGGCCGGATCGTGCGGTCGCCCGAGAATGCGGGATCCTCGGACGCCTTTCGGCAGATGGACCGAGTGACCAAACAGATGCCACCCGCCCAGTTGGCGGAGCGCGAGCGCACCAAGTCGGTCTACGTTGGCGCCGTGCGCGACTGGGTGCTCAAGGGTTCGGCGAGTGAGTTCGCCTACGACCAAGCCGCAGCGCGCGCCCGGATGCATCTGCCGGATGCGGCGGTGGCATTCGGCCATGTTCATTTCCGTCTGGCCCAATACCTCCTGGGCAAGGGTCTCAGCGAAGAGGCGGCGGTTCATTTCGCGGAGGCCAGCCGGCTGCATCCAGAGTCCTGGAGCATCTGGCGACAGGCAGCGAAGAAAGATGCGACCGGCCTTGCGGCAGGGCCGGACTTCTGGGCGCGAGTTGATGCATTGGGTGACCGACCTTATCATCGCCCAATCGACATGAGGGGTATTGGGTAGCGATGGTACCAATTGATTAGCGCGACCCCGAGCCTAAGTGCGCGGCCGCCAAGCGAAATACTTAGCCGCACATAGGCGCTTCAAAAATCAAGAGACAGCCGTTCACACACGGCGGCCGCGGCGCTGGCATCCCGACGGCTTTCTTCGGATGTTGGATCGCACATGCGCTCGCGCACCCGAGTTAGTGCTTCGGGCTCAAGGCGATTGAGTGCGTCCACGTAGAGATCGGCCAGCACACCAAGTTGCGCGGCAGTGAAGCGGTACGAGTAGCGCAGCACCGCCGTTGCGACTGCGCGCTTGCAGCTATAGCCCTCGGGGGTAGCTAGTGTTTCGCGCGCGGCACAGCGCACTCGCGCTCGGCCACCCTCGATCACGAAGTTCTGCCGGGCAAAGTCGTCGAGAGGAGTGCCCTGCAGCAACACCACAATCTCAAGGACGATGTGCGTCTTGGTCATGGCGACACGCTAAGACTTGCCCAGCATCCAGGCAATCTTCGCCAAGAAAGTAGTCAACTACCCTTGTGGGTCGACGATCTCATTGAGTCACCAGAGCCGACCGAACCCAGCGCCAGTGACCAAGCCTCGTTCATAGTTCTTCGAGCAGCCGGCCAAAGCCAGGCATCTGATCGCGAATGCCGTTGGCGCGCAGTGCGTGCCAGTAGGTAGCCGTATTGATGGCAATGACGGGTTTGCCGAGCCATAGCTCGGCCGCCGCTGCCAGACGCACCATGGAGAGGTTCGTGCCGACCTGGACGATGGCGTCGACGTCATCGCCGTCAAGGTCGCGAATAGTATTGCGGCACTCGGCTTGCGTCACCGCTGCAATCGCCGTCCACGACCTGCATTGGAGCGCGGTGTCGCGCACTACCGTGAGCCCCGCATCACCGAAGTAGCTCTTCACTTCGGTATTCATGACGGGCCAGTAGGGGGTGAGCACAGCAATTCGCTTGATGCCACCAAGAGCCGCAATGGCGGCAGAGGTAGCATGGCTGCCGACGGTGACGCCTAGGCCAGTCTCATCGGTGATGCGCTTGGCGAAGACGTCTGCGCCCTTCTTCCCACCAAAGAAGGACAGCGCCGAGATACCCATGATGAGATAGTCGGGTTCGCAAGTTACGACGCTCTTGATGGCGTCCATGACGTTGCTGCCAATCGTATTGATGCCGGCGCGGAACGTGTCATTGCTCAGCGCATTGGTGTTCGGCGTAAAGATACGACTGTAGTGGTTGGTGACGCCCGCAGGTCGCATGTCGTCAAAGTCGGGCTGCACTATGGTGTTGGTCGACGGAGCCATCACGCCGAACTTGCGACGCCATCCCAGAACGTCACGCATGGCTGAACCTCAAATTAGTTAGCGAGCTACGGCCCGTTCCGCCACTGGACCCAGCGTCCATGACAAAGGTGTCAGATGCGGCGCGAGTATGATCAACCACCACACTTTATTATTTCCTTGGCATCTTCCACCCAAAGTCAACGCCAGAAGGGTCCACCAAACCCGATCGGGTATGCGACGCCACAGTTGAGGAGGCGGTACGCGTGCTGCCCGCACGACTAATAGAATGCCGGCGAATCTACCGGCACGCCGGCTGTCTTGATCCCAATCAGATGGCATCTGTTCTTTGATCGCGTCAGATCAGAATTTGCTCTAGCCTAGACCCACAACACGCATTTTCACTCCGAGAGAACAAGGGATGGCAATGGGCAGATTTCGTGCGCTGATCATCACTGCGTGGGCTCTCGCTTTTTTGCTGCAGTCTGGTTTCCCGCGCCCTGCCATGGCCGAGACGAATGAGGTGCGTTTCGCCCAGCTCTATGGACTCACCTATCTGCCGGCCTACGTCGTCTACGAGGAGAAGCTGATCGAGAAACACGCTGCCCGCCTCGGCATCCCGGCGCCAAAGGTGACCACGAACAAGTTGAGCTCGGGGCCGGCGGCCACCGACGCGCTGCTCTCGGGCAACGTCGACATGGCCATGGGTGGCTTCACGGTGCTCATGACGCTGTGGGACAAGACGCAGGGTACTCTGAACGTGCGTGGCGTCGTCGCTCTGTGCGAGAGCCCCATCTATCTCATGACTGTCGATCCGCGCATCAAGTCCCTCAAGGACTTCGGCGAGAACGACCGGATCGCCGTCACGGCCGTCAAGGTCACCATGCAGGCGCTGCTCCTCAACCTGGCTGCGGCCCGTGAGTGGGGATGGGACGCGCGCTTCAAGCTCGACCCCCTGGCCATCAACATGCCGCACCCGACGGCGGTCGCGGCACTGCGCTCTGGCCAGCTCGAGGTGAAAAACTACGCAGCGACCCTCCCTTACAATTACGAGGTGCTCGCGGGAAACAATGCGCGTCAGCTCATGACCTCCTACGATGTGCTGGGAGGCCCGCACACGGTAGCTGCGATCTGGGCATCCGAAACCTGGGCCAAGGTAAACCCGAAGACCTATGAGGCGACGGTGGCGGCGTTCGACGAGGCCGTGGAAATGATCGCGGCGGATCGCGAGAAAGCGGCTCGCACCTACGTGAAATGGGAGGCTTCGACGCTGCCGATCCCGGATGTCGTGCGCATGATCGGCAATCCCGCAGACATCACCTTCTCCACTACGCCTAGCCGATCGCTCGTGATCGCCGAGACCATGCAGAAGCTCGGCTTGATCAAGACCAAGCCTTCGGCATGGACCGACTATTTCCATGCCGGGCTGCATGGCAAGAAGGGATCTTGAAGGAACGGCGACGGGCCGGCGCCGTCGTCATGCCGCTATCCGCGACGGGCCGGGCAGGTGAGGGCGATCAATCGGCTGACATCCTTTGCATGGTCGATCTGCCTGCACTCGCTAACCAGCTCCGCGTATTGTTGCTTGCCGATGGGGACGACTTCACTGATCGGGGACAGCCTTTGCGCCAGCTGGTCGAAAGTCAGGATGAACTCGCGCCTGTTTGACTCCAAAGTGTGAGCGACGCCGTCGCGGGTGTAGATCGTCACGCGAGGTGCAAAAAGGGCTTGCGTGTGTGAGGGGATGACGCGAACGCGCTGCATCATATCGTCGATGCCTGCCGGATCGCCTTCACCGACCCTCTGCTGCACGTTCTTCGTAACCGGGAACGATCCGGTGAGGATGGCGTATGCAGCGTAATAATGGGGCTGTTCGCGCCCTGGCTCGATATCGGTCCGGAGCGAGGGAAAGGCGGGGCTCGGATACTGGGTCTCGAGCCAGTTCACGACGCACTCGACCCGCTCGACCTGCTCCGGCCGGATATTGTCGCGCTTGCAGAGCGCCGCCGTCACATCGACGTGGGCGATATTGTATCCCGGGGTCGAATAGATGCGATAGATCGTCTCGAGGAACACCCAACGTTCGCCGAGTGCCTCGGTGATGGCCGCGAAGTCTGCGGTACGCTGCCCGGTGAAGCTGTGAGTGAGGCGCCCTTCCCTGTTCCCCGCGTAGGCGAAATAGAAACCGGCTTCGCCTTCAAACACGGTCTCGCCACCTGGAATCCCTTGGCGGGCCAGACCTACAGCCAGCAGCGCATTGCGCACAGCTGCACCTTCGCGCACGGAGCGGCCGCCGCTGCGAGCCCCCTCGAGGTTAGCCGCAGCCAGGTTGACACACTGCGCAAGCGCGCCGTGGATCTGTTCCGTTGAGAGCCCCATAATCTTCGCGATGGACGTCGCGGCACCGAAAATGCTGAACAGTGCACCAGCATGAAAGCCCCGCGCCAGGATGGTCGGGACGAAATCCGCGGCAAGGCGTTCCATGACCTCGTACCCGGCCACCACTCCGGTCAGAAACTCGCGCCCGGAGCAGCGTGTGACTTCGGCAGCCATGAGGGCCGCGGGCAGGATGGCGCAACCGGGGTGTCCTACCATGCGGAAGGTGTCCCATTTGCCACCAGCGAAGGTCATCTCGGCATTGATGAAGGCAGCTCCAGCACGCGAGAAGCATCGCCCCTCGACCAGTGCCGTGACCGTGCCGGTGGCGCCGTGCTCCTCATCTTCCACAAGACGAATGGCCTGCTTCGTTTCAGGGAATTCGTGACCCAGCAGGCATGAGGACAACGCTTGGAGCGTCACGCCACGAGCTCGGTCGAGAACCTCTGGTGGGATATCCGCATAAGCGAGCCCCGCAAACCAGCGTGACAGGCGACGGTTGATGCTTTCCGCTGGCATGCAGCCTCCGTTGATCGAAATGACCGGGCACCATACCACTCCCAGGAGCGCCGCCAGTAAGTCGTGGCAATCAAGGGCTCTTGGCTCGGCGCTCCCGGCCTCTCGCGAAGCGGTTCGCTAAGAGTCTGCGCCGATCTCGGATCGGCCGTGTCGGCTAATGTGTGGGTGCGGCCGCAGCACCAAACTGGCAACAAGCTGCTGCAAGAGGCGGAGGCTCATACGAGCGCACCTTGATTGGAGCCACGGTACTCATCTAGCACGCTTTTGCTGTGGCAAGGTCAGCGCCACTAACACCGCGAGCAGGTTGGCGCCGCCCGCCACGATCACTGCCACCTTGTAGCCGCCTGTGAGGTCGTAAAGACGTCCAGCGAGGACAGGCAGCGCAATCGCGGCAAGACACCACGCGATGTAGATGCGGCCCGCAATGCGACCAAATTCCACCTTGCGCCAGTAGGACGCCACGGCGGCGAAAGTCACGCCGGAAATGAGCCCATAGCCGACGCCGATTAGCCCCAAGGTCAGAATCGCTACTTCTGGCGACGGCATTACCGTCAGCGCGATAGCACTGAGCAATGCGATACCTTGTGCGGCAACCGCGACGACGGGCACCGGAAACCGATCGGTCAGCCAGCCGCCCAACAGGCGCGCTGCGGCGATACCACCTGTAATGCCGGTAGTGGCCAGCAGCGACGCCGACTTGCTGGCACCGAAAGCCATAACCATGCTGGCCACTTGGCTGAGCACCATGAGACCTGCAGACGCCGCCAGGAAGAAGACTCCGAAGAGCTTCCAGAAGGTGGCCCCCAAGTTGTTTCGGGCACTTGCTGCCTTTGAAACCGGTGAGTGACCTGCGTTGGTCAGAACGACGCCGGCGCGCGCGACCAGCAGCGCCGCGGCAACTGTCGTCGCCCCAACCACAGCTGCTAGAACCGCAAGTGTCTGACGCACGCCGACCCAGTCGAGCCCCAGACCAAAGGCCGGCGCGGCCAGCATGGCACCGAGAGGAAACAGACTGACGAGATAACCGTTCACTAGACCAGGCCGGGCGAGGGCAACCGCATTCACGCTTTGCTGCACAACGATGTAGGCCATGCCGCCGCCGGTCGCGAACAGGAAGCCATAGCCGAGGATTAGCCAGCTCAGCGAGGGTGCAAGCGCCGCGAGAGCTACTCCGACAGCAGAAAGCGCACCAGTCAGGGCCACCAGAAGCGGTGCACGAACCCACCCGAACAGCCGCGGCGCCAAATTCGCGCCGAGCGTGAAGAACACCGCCGATAGTCCGAATACGGACGCAAGCTCGGAGCGACTAGCCTGGAAAAGCAGTTCCAGCGGCATCAAGAGAACGCTGAACGCATAGATCGAGCCGAGCGGCAGGCCAATAATGGTGGCCGCCGCAATAGCCGCACCGGGCCGCTGTCGAACGCTAATCGGTGTTGTCGACATGAGAGGCAGCAGCCAGCTTGAGCAAAGGGGTGCGGCAAGAAGCGGAAGTGAGGCCGGACCCTATCACGGCGATACGCCACTCAGCTCACTGCTTGCAACTCTGTGTTCTGGATTGCGACCTAGGTCTGCATTGAGTTCGTTGGGCATCTGCTGCAGGTCAGCCTATACAGAAGCAACATTGCGCGAGAAAGCAGTCACGGCGGCCATGAGCGGGCGTTGCGCATCGTTCGTCTAGAGACGTTAGCCAGGAAAGTAGTGGGCGTAGTCGGCCCGCGCCGCCACGAGAATGCCGCGCGCTTCCATCGCGTCGTACACCGGATCGACCGTAATTGGGTTCGGTGCGTCGCCAGGAAGCGCCTTATACGTGAGGAAGTAGTGCCGGATGCGATCGATGATCGGACGCGGCAGCTGTGAGACGTCGGCGATCTCGCCGTACGTCGGATCGCCAAGCAACACGGCCAGGATCTTGTCGTCGGCCTCACCCCGTTCGACCATCCGAAGACCGCCGATCGGCCGTGCCTCGAGAAGGATCTCACCACGCGAGATGGGCCGGTCCGTCAGCACACAGATGTCGATCGGATCGCCATCTCCCTGAGAGACGGGTGGGCTGCCCGCGAGTGCATACGCCGCAACCCGATCGCCGCAGTACGTGCGTGGGACGAATCCGTACAGCGTCGGACAAAAGCTCGAGAAGCGCTGCGGACGATCCACCATGAGATAGCCGGAGTGCTTGTCGATCTCGTACTTCACCCCGTCGGTCGGGACGATCTCAATGTAAGCGCGGACGATCTCGGGAAAGCGCTTGCCCGGGTCGATGCCGTGCCACGGGTGGGGCCGATACTCTTGCGGGCGGTCATGCATAGGTCGAAGCTTATCGCGAATCGACCGCCACGTCGCCGCGGATCGTGAAGACACGGGCCGACGAGCCAACTCGTCGGGTCGTCGATGCCAGACGGCGCCGAGGTACAGGTTTTGCCAAACGGCTTACGACAGAGACGTGCCAACAACAGACGTAAGTCGCTGCTGAGCAGGCAGGCCACGTCGACAGGTTAGCTCGCGGGCTTCAGTGGCGGCATCACTTGTGCGGGATCCAGACCCAACTCGTGAATGCCCATGCTCCATAGGCAGAAATCCGACGGGGGCGCGTGCAGCGGTGCCAACGCGCCATCCCTAAAGAGCTGCTCGATGCGTCCCCCTTTGAAGATACCGTGCGAGCCGGACAGGGTCAGTGCCACTCGAGCAATCCGCGACACCGCCTCGCCGACAACATACTTCGCGCGGAACAAAGCTGCCGTGGTCTCGGCAGTGGGTCCCTGCGTGTCGTAGAGCCAAGCTGAGCGATAGGTAATCAGACGAGCCGACTCGAGCTCTGCGCTCAACTGAGCCACCTGTCGTCGCACGTCCGGGTGATAGGCCAGTGGCTGGGAATATCCAGGCACCTGTCTGGTCTGAACTACACGCAGCAACTCTTCGTAGATGCCGCCCGCCACGCCCAGGTAGACGGCAGTATAGGAGCCCCAAGCCCAGCTACTTGTCTGTGCTCGAAACGCCCTGATGTCATCCGACTGATACACGACGGCGCTTTCCGATAGCCGGCATTCCTCGAGCACGAGTGAGTCACTGCGCGTGGCGCGCATTCCCATGACATCCCAGTTGGCGATCACCCTTCGTCCCGGTGCGTCACGCGGGATCAGCACAAATGCTCCTGCCGTCGGGTGCGCAGCGGTGTCAGGCCGCGCGAGAACGAGACAATAGTCGGCCGCCTGGAGCATCGAGGCGAACATCTTGCGCCCGGTGATGCTCCATCCATCGGCCGTGCGCCGAACGATGGTGTCGAGCCACCGTTCGCCCAGAAGAGCGGTGGAGGTTGCCTCCGAGTAATTGCCAGCGACGAGCTGCTTGCGATTGACGACCAGGTCGGCGACGTGCCGTTTGGCCTCGTTTGAAACGAGGGTGCTGTCCAGCAACGGCATCACGACCGACGCATGCATGTTGAAGGACAAAGCGGTCGAGGGGCAACCGGAGCCCAGCGTTTCATAGGCGAGCGTATGCCCAAGAAAGCCGACGCCTGCGCCGCCAAAGTTCCTGGGCACGCTCAACTCCAGAAAGCCTTCCTGACGTAGGCGATCATAGTTTTCAGTGGGATGGGAAGCATCACGGTCGTGCTCGTTTGACCGAGTGGCGAAGTCCGCTGCAAGCTCGCGGCAACGTTTCTGCAGCTGTCTATGCTCTTCGCTGAGCGCGAAATCCAAGGTCTTCTTCCTCTCCTGCAGGCACATGCACGGTCACCGCATGGCCAACGATGCAACGACGGTGTCGTCCATTTCAATGCCTATGACGGAACGTGCTTCCTTGGGCCGTGGAGAACATGCGCACGTCCTGTCGTTCCCGGGCCAAGCCAAGCTTTCGCCTCACCCCTATGGGTAGATCACCTCGAACCGGCCAGCGAATTCCAACGTCGCTCTTACCCAAGCTCGACAGGCCGGTTGCAACGACTTCGGTTTCATTGCTGAAGTGCACAGTTTCAGCTTAACTTTACGTCGGCTGGGTGGAGGTCTGGTCGCCCCCGATCGCTCGGGGGAGCGGCCCGAGGGCGGAGCGTTCCATCGAGGCTCGCGAGCGCGAGGAGAGCACCATGCCGCGCCGAAAGCGCCAAATGCATCTTGCTGTATTCTGGCTCGGAACCGGCAATCACATCGCTGGCTGGCGCATGGACGGTGCGTTCGACAGCAACTGCAGCTGGCCCATCGCTGAAGCCGGCGTCCGCATAGCCGAGCGGGGCAAATTCGACCTCTTCTTCATTGCTGACAGCCTGGTGTCGGCGCCGAATGACCACCCTTCCATGCAGACGCGACTTGAACCAACGACAACGGTCGCAGCCCTGAGCCTGGTGGCGAATCACATCGGGTTCGGCTGCACTGTCTCGACCAGCTTCAGCGAGCCGTTCAACGTCGCGCGCGTGTTCCAGTCGCTGGCCCACCTCACCAAAGGCCGGGTTGCCTGGAACATCGTCACCTCGAACTCGCCAGATGCGCACCTCAACTTCAGCCGCGAGACCCATGTCGAGCACGACCAGCGCTACGAGATTGCAGGCGAGTTCGTCGACGTGGTGCGCGGGCTGTGGCGTGGCTGGGATGAGGGCGCAGTCGTGCGCGATCGGCAGACGGGTGTCTTCATCGACCGCACCAAGGTGCGTACGCTCGACCACAAAGGCAGGTATTTTCAAGTACGCGGGCCGCTCAACATGGAGCGGCCACCCCACGGCGAGCCGTTGCTGATCCAGGCCGGCGGCTCGGAGGCCGGCCAGGAGCTCTCGGCACGCACGGCCGACATCGTCTTCTCGGTCGTCAACGGCGACAAGGACGAGGCGAAGGCCGCGTATGACGGCCTCAAGGCGCCGCATGGCCAGATATGGTCGGGAACCTGACGAGCTGGCGCTGTTGCCGGGTGTCATGCCGATCATCGGCCGCACCGAAAGCGAGGCCAAGGCCCAGCTCGATCTGCTGCAGAGCTGGGTGTCGCCGACCAACGCCCTGCGCCTCGTTTCTGTCCGCCTCGGCCACGACATCTCCGGCTATCCGCTCGACGGCCCGGTACCGGATCTGCCGCTGACCCAGAACAGCCAGTCGTTCGCGCGCACGCTGCTGGCCATGGCGCGGCGCCAGAACATGACGTTGCGCGACCTCTACAATATCGCCGCCGCTGCGCGCGGCCATTGGGTGATCTGGGGCACGCCAACGCGCATCGCCGATACGCTGCAGGAGTGGTTCGAAGCCGGACTGGCCGACGGCTTCATGATTCAGCCGGCCTATTTCCCCGGTGCTTTCGACGACTTCGTCGACCTCGTGGTGCCGGAGCTGCAACGGCGCGGCCTCTTTCGCCAGGAGTATGCCGGAGCGACTTTACGCGACCACTTGCGCCAGGACGCAGGGTGATCTGCGCGGGAAAAGTTGGACAGGCGCGCGCCTAGCCGCGTCGGCCGCTTCAAGCGTGCTGGTTTGTTTCCTTGCGGACGAATGGGTAGTGGAGTTAGTTCCGCCCGCGTTCCACATGCTAGATCCCGCGGAAACCGAACAAACGAGAGTCAACTCTCGGTGCTTGCGGGCCCCCGCAGCTACCTTTTCCCGAACTCTCGAACGGAGCCAGAAAGGTTGCCGCTAGGGAGCACCAAAAACTTGTGGTGAGTGGACACGCGGAGCCCGCGCCCAAGGCTCGGCCGCGAACCTTCGTACCTGATGCCGGTCTCAGACGCGGTGCCCCAAACTATCGGTGCACGGCCTTGTTGCTCGGGGTATCGCCCCAGCCATATGGGGCGACACTCCTAGTGCGTGCCGAGCGATCTATTCGCCGAAGTATTTCAAGGCAATCTGGATGCCCTCGTCGTACATTTTCTGATACTCGGGTTGAGACGTTTCGCCCCGCTTGGTGCTGCGGTGAAAGAATTGCACCACATTGGCGATGGGGGTGCGCCGCTGATCCAGCGCATCGATACGCGTCGTCGATCCGACGTCGCCGAGGCCGTCGAGATCATAGTCCACCATGTAGTAGTAGAGTGCGCCGATATAGACGCCGCGAGATGGCTCATTGCGGATACGCAGCATCTCGGCGCGGTTGCCTTCAGGCGCAATGTGCTCGTAGCACCAGCGCCGCTCCTCCATGTGCAGGCAGCCGGTTGTCGCGCCGGCGCGATCGAGCCACACGCGCTCAGTTTTTGCCCGGTTGCGCGAGAGGCTCTCCGGATAAGGCATTTTCACCGATGCCACCAGGTTGATGACTTTGCGCACGTCCTCCCGTTCGGCGGCCGCAACCGGAGAACCCCCAACCGTGAGCAGCAGGCTTGTCAGCACCAAGCACCTTGATGTCTGGAACATTGGCAATGCCTTTCCACAAGAGCCTCAGTCATAGGGTCACGCCGGGCTCCCCTCTTCATGGAAGCCCAGAGACGGAAATCTGATTGCTGGGGAGGATCGCCGCAACGATCAACTCAGGGTATCGAGCATTGAGACGAGCCAGTGTGGCGCGTCCGCATTGCTGCGGTGGAGCTGACGCGCATCAACTGTCTGCGCCGACGTGAAGAGACGGTTGTGACGCTGGACGCCCAAAGTTCGCGAAAGTGATTGCGATCACAAGGACAAAACGAGTAAGCCGGCGTGGGTAGAGCCTATTCACCGAGGTGCTTGAGCGCGACCTGAATGCCGTCATCGAAAAGCTTCTGATATTCGCCGCGCAGCTGGTCTCCGCGCGCGGTTCCTCGATGGAAGAATTGGGCGATGGCTGCTACTGGAGCGTGCGCTGGAGGATCCATCCGCGTCGTGCTGCCGACGTCGGCGAGGCCGTCAAGGTCATAGTCGACAACGAAGTGGTACACGTGGCCGACCTGAATGCCTCCTACCGGCTCATTGCGGATGCGCAACATTTCCGCGCGCGCTCCCTGCGTCGGGATGTGCTCGTAGCACCATCTCACTTTGTCATCGAGGCGCAAGCACGCAACGGTGGCGCCGCGTGCGTCGAGCTGCACATGCTCGGTGCGCGCCACGTTGCGCTCGAACCGCTCCGGATACGGCATCTTGATCGAGGCCATGAGGTTGATGACTGCCCGCACCTGCTCGCGTTCGGCAGCGTATGCCGGGGCACAGACAAAGCCGGTCATCACCGCGCATACGAGCACGAGAGCTGCAATCCGTTGGTCAGTGGTCATGTTCGCATCCCCCTTACCGTTGATATGACACAACATTTCGCCGTGAATTTTTCCATGATCCGGGGTGTAGTCCAGTGTACGAATGCGGACACTGAATGCCCGGGGATGCCAATGGGTTACGATCAGCGACGGCAAATCCCGTACACGCCACGGACACCGGAACACCCCCTTCATCCGTGCCGCTTACACGTCCGTAAGCAGGGTCTGAGCCTTTGAGACGAGACTAAAGACTTTTTTATCTCGTTCGGACATCGGGTCACGAGATGTCACCATCGTCCTAATCTCGTTCAACAAGTCCACCATCGCCTTCTTCTGGAAGTCGGCGTGCTGGCGTAGGGCAACCTCTATCGCTTCCACCCGCTCGGCTTCGGATACATTCCTAGCTCGAAGGTTGTGCAATGTTTTGTCGAGTTGCCTGGCTTGGGCCGTTACCGAGATAGCCATGATGTCCCCCTATCCCCGGTGATATGTCGAAACATCAATTGCTTAGTCGAGCCGCTGTACTGAAGGGATAGCCAACAAAGAAAACGCCAACCTCAGAAAGGCTGGCGTCAGGTAGCACTGAAGATCACTACTCACTAGGTTCGTAGCGGGGATAAACCAAGTGAGTAGCGGCCTATCAACCCACAAGGGCGACATTCGTTCCACGTTTTCTTTGTACGATTTTCTGACCAACATTTCGCCGCCTGAGACGCTGTGAACGCATTAGACTACTCATTCGGGTAATTAGACGCCGGCATCGGTTGAGCAAGCTCGCAACATCATCGCCAAGTGTTTGCTCATTATGCGATGCAAACGTTGGGGGACACGCCTTTCACAAGGTTGTGGTCTGAGCTGTCAGTACAACGGCGCCTGCCGTGGTCATGACGGCCGCCGTGTCAACCGCGCGTTTGAAATGCTATTCTTTGTGGATGACCCTGGATGACATCCGACAGGCCATCGCGAATCTATCGCCCGAGGATCGCGCCAAATTACGTCTCTGGTTGGCGGAGTTCGAAGCCGGGCTGGCGGAGCAGCGCGATTCTGAGACAAAGGCGTCGAAGCTGGGGCGGCTTGCCGGTCGCGCCGTCGCGGACTTCCGCAAACGCATGCGCGAGTCCTAACCCCGCGGCCAAGAGCGCTGCGTAGTTATCAGGGCTACCTTCATCACCCCATCGCCGCGAGTCGGACAGCCAGTCTGGGACCACGGAGCATTTAGTCGCGACGGCCCTTGGCGCTATGTTCGGAATGGAAAGTGGAAGGGTGCCGATCTGTTGGTGAGCCGGTTCCGCACAGCACTCCCCATCCAAAACAGAACGACCGACTGCAACAGCGAAGCAATACCGCCGACAACAAGGCCTTCTCCCCAAACCCACGTGGTCTGCAACGCCATTAGGAGAGTTCTCGCAGACGACGGTTGAGAGAGCCGCAGCGACAAACACCATCCAGCGGCTACGGGCGAAGAGCAGGAAGACCAGTGTGATGAACACTCGAATTGGATCGAGTGTGAAGACCAGAATTGTCAGAAGAGCAGACATCTGCTGACTCCGAGAGTCGCCAACGCCCAACCGCACTCCGTGACCAATGGTGGCTGATTCGCTGACGCCATTCGACGCACGATCAGATGCCAGGGCGCATCAGGTTCGACCATGTGGTCGTACTGAAACACTCGCTTCGGAGACAAGAAAACTGGGGGATGCTCGGCGGCACCGCGCGGACTACCGCGGCAAGGACTAATCGCTAATAGCGCTTATCAAACGTGGTCAGGCGGCGATGACGCTTAAGTGGCGTTTGAAGAGAGCGTGATCGCTATCCTCCGCGCAGCATGGAACCCCTGAGATCACGGTAGTCGCGGTAGCGGCGCGGTTCGTAACGAAAATCGTCGTTTGCAAGCGAGGGACGCGGAACCGCAAGGCGAGGGTGGTTGGCATAGGTTCTGGCGGAGCCTATGTCCTCATCAACTGGCCTATTGGGTTTCTTTGTAATCACCGACTTCTTTTTGTGCGCAAGTTTCGCTATCCGCCCTTCGCCGCGATTGTCGCGCTCCTTTTGCGCAGAAACTGCTGTGGCAGCAGAGCGGTCCGTCGCCGTTCGATCGAGGGGTCTCCAGTCGGGAGCAGCGACCGTACGACTGAGAGAGTAACCTCCGGCCGCGAAGAGTGCGCAGAGCACTGCCACGCGTGTGCCACGGCGCCAGCGAGCGTGCGGTGCTGCACTTTGCCATGTAAACGGTTCTGCTGTCCGGCGCACAGGCATCTCAATCGCCATCGATATTAGTGAGGGACGACAAGCCTCGCGGATAAAAGCACCGTGAGAGCGGGCCGAGCGGTTGAGTGAGATGGGCGTTGCTGCTTCTGCCTGACAGGCAGCCACGCTCGGGCACGATATACATGGCTGTGCTCATGCCTGGACCAAATTGTTGCGAACGGCGTAGCGCACCAATGCGGCCGAAGAGGTGAGGTCGAGCTTGCGCATGATCGAGGATCGGTGCGACTCGATAGTTTTGATGCTGACATTGAGGACAGTAGCCGCCTCTTTGTTGCTGTGGCCCTCGGCGACCAGCTGAACCACAACTTGCTCGCGGTCAGTCAGGATCTGCTGGACCTTGTCCGCCTCGGCCAGGAAGTTTTTGAGCAGGACCTGCGACGCCCTGTCAGTGAAGTAGGGCTTGTGCTCCGCCAGCGACTGAATAGCGGAAATCAAATGCTGCCCGGTATCCGACTTCTGCACGTAGCTGCGTGCTCCAGCGCTCAGCGCCTCACGCAACAGGTTCTCGTCGTCGTGCATCGAAAAGATGAGGACCTCGACGCTTGGCACGCGCCGACGGATGTGGCGTGTGGCTTCGATGCCGTCGATCAAGGGCAGCATATAGTCGAGGATGGCCACGTCAGGTTTGGTGGCAATGGCCTGAGCGATGGCGTCTTTGCCGTTTGCCGCTTCGGCGACAACGCTCCACCCAGGGTGATCTTCGATGATATGCCGGACACCCGTGCGCACCACATCATGGTCATCGGCAATCAGGATGCGGGTCATGGGCAGGTACGCCATGCGAGGCCTATCGAGCTAGGGTACCGGCATGCCTGGGCCAGCGCCCATCAGCACAATCCCTACTTCGCATCAGGTTGAAACTTGAGGGCCGCAATGGCCGTGTTAACCGCGGATTGCCAGGCTTTGAACGATGCCTGGTCACCGATTTATCGAGGTTCGTTCGTCATCCCAAGCACCTTTGCCGGCACTTCGCACTCCCAGCCTGAGCATACAGGTACTTCCTGTTCACCAATCGGTGTTTCACCGGATGGGAAGATCACTAGGCGTGTGATTGCCTGGGCCCAGTACTGTCCGCCAGGAGAAGTCTCATGTCCGCTCGAGGCTTTGCGCGTCTTTGCTGGTTGGTGGCGGTCATTGTCGTGTTTGTGTCGCCCACCCAGGCCCAGCAGCCATCTGCGACGGCCCTTAGCAAGGCGCAACTCGAGCAACTCGTTGCTCCAATCGCACTCCATCCCGATGCGTTGCTGTCCCAGATGCTGATGGCCTCGACCTATCCGACTGAGGTCGTCCAGGCCGCCCGCTGGAGGCGCGAAAATCCTGGCATCTCAGGGCAAGCCTTGGAGGATGCCATGCAAAAGCAGCCATGGGATCCGAGTGTCAAGGCGCTCGCCGCAGTGCCGCAAACACTGCAAATGATGAATGACAAGCTGGATTGGACGCAGCGATTGGGCGATGCGTTCCTTGCCCAGCAGGAGGATCTCCTGGCGGCGGTCCAAGGCTTGCGCCAACGCGCCGAGGCTTCCGGCAATCTCAAGAGCACCGAGCATGTGAAAGTAAGCAAATCGCCAGCGCCCGCGACCGGCGGCCCCGCGACCGGCGGCAGGGGACCGGCGATCACCATCGAGTCCTCAACGCCCGACTACATGTATGTCCCCGTCTATGATCCCAGGGTTTGCTATGGGGACTGGCCATACTCGGACTATGAGCCGTTCTACTGGTATCCTGAGGGTTACGTCGGTAGCGGTGTATTGAGCTGGGCAGCAGGCATTGCCATTGGCGCAGCAATTTGGGGCAATGCCGACTGGTGGCGTGGTCGTGTCGATATTGATGTCGATCGCTACAATCGGTTTAACCGGACGAACATTGTCAACAAGGAATGGAACCACAATCCCCGACATCGCGGCAACGTCCCATATCGCGATGCTCATGTTGCTCAGCGTTTCGGCGATGGCAACCGCGCGGCTGCTCGCGACGCATTCCGCGGCAAGGCAGAGACGGGCCGCCGTGACTTGGCGACGAAAGCTGGCGCGGCGGCGGCTGCTGGTGCAGCTGGTGCGGCCGCTGCCGGCGCGGCTGCTAAAGCCAGAGCTGGCGCTGCGGCCAAGTCCAGGCCTGCTGCCACGCCGACCAAGCATGCTGGCAAGGCCAAGGCTGCTGCGAAGACAAAGTCTGCGGCCCACACCAATCGCGCCAAAAGCGCAAAGAATGCCAGCCGTGCCGCTGGGTCAAAGCAGGCTAGCAGGACAAGGCAGGCGAGCAGACCGAGAGCCACACCCCATAGGGCGCAGGCGCGAGCTCGCTCGCCGGTACGCCACGCCCAGAGACACGCGTTCCGTCCGAGCATGGGTGGACGCGGAGGCGGATTCCGAGCGTCCGGATTCCGAGGCGGTGGATTTCGAGGAGGTGGAGGCCGAGGCGGCGGTGGGCGTGGTGGTGGACGCCGGTCCGATGTCGCGCTCAAGCATGACATTGTTCTTCTCGGTCGTCTCGACAACGGCCTTGGGTTCTATCGGTTTGCCTACAACGGTTCCAACCAGGCCTATGTCGGTGTATTGGCGCAGGAAGTTCAAAAAGTCAGACCTGAGGCAGTTGTGCGCGGTTCGGACGGGTACTTGAGGGTCCATTACGACCAACTCGGCCTGAAGTTCCAGACCTATCGGCTGTGGACCGCGTCGGGCGCTCAGATTCCTGGGCGGTAGTCCGGAGCAAATAGACCAGGTGCCGACGTCAGCGTGGGCATCGGTTTCCTCGTTATGAATGAGGCGAATTAGGCGGGGACAAGAGCGCTTGGGCGCTCGGCAATTCTCCGACCTCCAGTTATTCCCTGTGTCATCTCAGCATTTGTTGGGACTGACACGCCAGGCCGTCGCAGACATATTGATGGTGTTGCGTGGCTCGTGCCGGGGATGTGGCCATGAACGTCAGTCGACGGGATAGTTTCAAGCTGCTCGCGCTTGCCAGCACGGCTGCGTACACCCTGTCGCCAACGCCCGTCGCTGCCGTGACGCCGCACACCTTGGTTCTCGGCAACGGTTTGCGGGCACATCTGATCTCAAGCCCATGTGGTTATGTCGGCCTATCCTTGATTCTGCGCAGCGAGGAGATTGTGCATCAGCACGGACTGGCGCACCTCATGGAGCATACCTCGTTCTCCGGCGCGGCTGGGTTGCTGACGGCGCACGAGGTGGCAGAGGCGCAGCGAGATTGTCTCCAAGACTGTAATGCCTCGACTGCGCTTGGCGTATTGCGCTGGGACGCAAGCTTTCTTCCGCGTCACCTGTCGCAAGTCCTTTCTCTCCTCAGCGACATCACGCTGGATCAGAAATTCGACGCTGAAACCGTCGCACGAGAGGCCAATATCGTCCTCGAAGAGCTCTACTTGGATAAGTACAAGGCCAACATGCGCCAGGAGAGAGCATTCGACGCGGCGCTTTACGGCGAGAGCCATCCTCACGTCGGGCGAACGCTTGACGCGCAAATCGCAACCGCCAGACTGCCAGCGGCAGAGCTGGCGGCGCGGCTGCGCAGTTATGCGGCGTCGCTGCGCTTGCCGGCCAACATGGATCTTTTCCTCGTCGGTCAATTCGAGACCGAGACGGTCGCGAACTGGATCGACCAGTACTTTGGCAAGCATGCCTATGCGCGCGGACCCTACCTCGACTTGCCCACGATTGGTGTTACCCGAGCCTACCGCGCGTTGGCGGGTGTGTCGCACGAGCTAAAGCGTCCATTATCCGAGCTGGTGATCGGGTGGAATACGGGAGTAACGGCGACCGATCCTGACGCGCAAACCTTGGTGGCACTTTGCGAGTACTTGAAAGAACTCCTCTTCAAGCAACTGCGCGAACAACATGGCGATACCTACACGCCGGAGGTGGCGTATCGACCCGATGGGTGTAGCGGCATCATCAGCATTGCGCTTTCCAGCAGCAAGCATCCCGCCACGCTGGAACAGCGAGTCTTGGACAGCATGCAGTCCCTGAAGACCGACTTGGACGCACATGAGGCAACACGACTGCGCGACCGTGCCGAGTTACGTCGCAGGAAAATAGCGATCAGGCCGGAAGCACAGGTTGAATGCATGGTGAGAAGAACGGTCGATGGAGCATCGGTCGACGAGATGGCACCCGAGACCGTCAGTCGGGACGAGCTTCTTGCTGCTGCGCTCAGATATCTGCCCTCGCACAAAGGGGGATACGTGCGGCTGGCGCTGCGCGGGCAATAGCGATATGCCGAGTAGTTTCGCTTCACAGGACGGGGTCGGCAGGGCTGAAGGGCAGGGACGCAGGCACAAAGCATACATTGGCCTTGGCAACCAATTTGACAACCAAATGTTGGAGCCGCCTAAAACAAAGGACACTATCGGAGCAGTCTAGTGAGATCCCCCTCTCACTAGATGGGTGCCCCTCTCCCCCATCGAACCCAGGGCCCCGAGCATCGCGCACCCCACGCTTGGCCAGGCGTGGGGTGTTTGCTGTCAATGTGTGTGGTGCCCCTCTTGATTGCGGCGCTAGCGGCGTTTGTATCTGGCTCGCTGCGCATACCGAGGCCGCCCTAACCTGGCTGGGACAGGATGCCCTCTGACATGCAATCGGTTTCGAGGCGAGCCATCACGTTGCCCCTATTGCGCAGATATACTGTCATTAACCATAATGGTCCCGCCAAGTACTGCGGTTTCAATGAGGGGGACGCGGGTTGGCTCAAGAGCGCGTGGAAAGTTTGGCGTTGTGGATGTCAGACCAACTCTGTCCGCTCCTGCCCTACGTTGGTGCCCACCCTTGCTGGACGTCGTCCGACCAATACCTCGTCGGTATCGCAGGTTGGATATTTGCAGGCACCATCCTCCTCATGCTGATGGGCATTTCCGAGAACATTGAAAGCCGCAAAGCTGGGCGATCTTCGGTCAGATCAAGCGTGCCCGTATTGGAGATAAGGGCGCTGACGCTCCAGAGCCCTCACCCATTAGACGTGATGGCTGTCAGCCGTGCGCCAACTCACCGACGTGTCCGCCGCATGAAGAGCCGGCGTCGCCACCTCCTCCATGAACCAAGACCGGTCCAATCCATGGGCGTTGAGGTTGCCGCTGGTGACCGCAACTAAGCCTGGCGAGGTTGCCGCGGGAAAGCGCGAGGCAATAGAGCCAGTCGGGGCTACTGAACCGTGCGGGCGCCATAGATGCGGACGGCGCCGCTGACATCGCCCGCCTGCAGGGCACGGAAGCTTTCCAGATAGTCCATCGACATAAGCTGTCCGTGCGGTTCGGGGTGATTAAGTCCGATGGCGTGGCCGATCTCGTGGGCGATGGTGTAGCGCAGGTCATACACGGCGAGATTGCCGTCGAAGCCCACCTTCCAGCGCTTGATGGGATTGAGGCAGATCAACGAGCGGTCGATCTGGCGCAGTGTGCCGGTGCCGTCCTTGACGTACTGTACATCGGCATAAGCGTAGCCGACAGGGTCTGCCTGGGCGCCGATGAGGATATCGGGTTTGATGTCGTCTGCCGCCGGCTCGAAGCGGATGTTGGCAACCCGCTCCCACATGTCGAAGGCAACCCGCACTTCCTCCAGAAACAGGATCTTGGAAACGCCGGACTGCGCCAGAAGGCCATCCACCGGAACCATGCGTCGGCAGTTGTGGGCGTCGTCGAATGCCACATTCTTATCGACGAAAGCGTAGGTGACTTTGACCGGTTGCAAGCCGCTTGCGCCCCACCGGACGTACTGACCGCCGAAATCGAGAAGGCGAAACCCGAGGTGCGTCTGCGCATGAACGCCGCCGATTGCAACCAAGCTGGCCATACACAGGCCCGCAAGCAAGCTCCTCAATGCAGATCCCCGTTAGGTTTTGCTGCCCTGTCACCAGACGAGACGCAACGATGGTTGATTTGATTAGACTGCATGATGATCAGACCCTGACGACCTCTGCCACATCCCGCAAACGGTTGCGGCCAACAGGTCGACAGCACTCAAAAAGCCTGCAATCCCGTTCACTTTTATCGTCTGCCCACAAACTATCTGGCGCATATGAGAAGTGTGCGATTTAATACATTTAGCATCGCGAGACCACAAGTTTCTCGCTCGAGGACCGCGTCCCACCGGACGCGAACTGTCCGCCGGGATGGCGACCTATCGACCCAAACTACCGATGATGCGCGAGCGCCGGATGGCGTCGGCCTCGTGCGCAAGCGCAAGCTTGGACGCTGGTCGTCTGCATCGATGAGTTAGAGCGACGCGCTCGAAGTCGAAGATGTCGCGTCAATTGGCGCGGCTTCTTTCCATGCAGGGATGAGGACTGGGACTTCAACGTATGTCGGTGCGTATGCTTCGTTCGTTCAGTCGCCTGGAAGAGCCATCGCGCACCAACCACGCACGACACTGAGACCGAGATCATCAGGAAGGCCCGGACAACGGTTTCCGTACCTTCAGGGTAGCACGCTCACGTTGTTGAACTCCGTGGCGACTAGGTCCGCCCTGCATGACCCCTTCCTGATTGAGGTAGGTCTGCCAGATAGGGATCCATGCTCGATGGTTAGGCACAAATGGCTCAATGCTCGCTGCAGCGCCATTTCCAGCGCCATTTCGTCCATGGTCGGATCGCCTTCGAACTCCACTTTGACCATCGCGGTGATCTTCATGTCAGAGCTCCGACCTATGCCTCTTACCCACACACCCACATTAACTATCCCCAGTTCACCGTGGTCTAATGAAGGCTGCCATAGTGGGTCTCCCTCGGCACTTGCCTGTGGCGAGGGCGTCGCAAACCACAGATGGCGATCCGTGGTTGCCTGGCGCCTTCACTCCAGCCAACCGGCTCGAAGCTCTTTCACGTGATCTGGAAAGCGGCTGCAACGGCTCACACCGCGTAGGTATCGACCCCATCGCGTCAGGATCGGGCAGACCCAAATCTGAAGCGCTCATTTTTGATAACTCAGATCTGCTGTCGCCGCCTTCCAGCTCGCGAGCTGGATGTTGCTCTTTCACAACTAGGAGAGCTTTCAATGGCGAACGACCCGACGCGCTACGCGTGGTGCGAGCAAATCTTGGATTAAAACGGCGAACCCGGCAGGGACGGTCAAAAACTTACCGGAGTCCCGTTGGTACAAGGTCAAGGGCGCCTATACGCATCCCCCCTGCTTCGACTTGCAGATGCAGAAGGAAAACAGCGAGCCCGTCTTCTCGGTTCCACTGCGGTTAGTTCCTCCATGGAAGGTCCCGTTGAGAGGGTCTCGAACCTCTTAGCGACAGCGGCGTTATCGGCGCTGAAAACTCCGTCCTCCGCGAACCGTCGCGGAGCCTCTGCTGCGAACGAATGGTCGCTCGTAGCTAGGCTCTTTGAGGTTCGGCCATGAAATGGGAATGGAAGGATGACATCGCTTCTCTCATCGTCCCGCTCACTCTGGCAATCGTCACGCTCTGCCTTTTCGCAGCTCCGGCGAAAGCTGACGGACCCGCGCAAGCGCACGGTGTACTCTGCGACACCCTGCATGAAGTGGAAACGTACATTACGCTTGCGGGCACAGGAACGCCTGCACGCGAAGCACTCGAAATCGGTGAACGCCGCTGCGGGGAAACCCAACGCCTGCGTCTTCGGACATGTCGTCTTCGAGACACTCGAAGAGGTAAAGGATATCACCGTCAGTGAGCACCAGCTCACTATCATAAAGCTCGCGATCATTGCCGTTCACACGCCCATGGGCTTCATGCCGATCGCGATGACGCAGTTCATGGTCGTCGAACGAAAACTCATCTATCCACCCCGATTAGGTGCCTAAGTAGCGGCCTTCGGTGTTCCCCGCTCAAAAAAGGAACACCACCATTTTCATACTGCCGGTTCGTACAATGGTCGAACTCGAGGCTTTGGTCCTCGCAACGTTGGTTCGATTCCAACGCCGGCAAATGACCGCTCAGGAATTTACGTTCGCTTTACCGAATCAACTGAGCTTGGGTTGCTTCCCGAAGCAAAGGGAGCCCCTAGATGGCCACCAAGCACCGAGCCTCTGCTCAACAAAACGCGAGTGAGGCCAAGCGGTACCGCCGGTTCGCCAAGCACTTGCGCCGATGGCAGAACGGCGAGCCCGTCAGAACTTACGACACCCGCTGGCTTGCGTACCTGCAGGAGCAGCTCAACTCTGCGCACGCCAAAGAATGTAGGCTTCTCGGAACTGTCGCGCCAAGCCACGCGTTGTTTCTGGTGCCTTATGAGGAGTTTGGCACCATGAGTTCACAGCCCACTTCGCTCGAACGCGCCTTTGAGCTCGCACGCTCCGGCCAGTTTCCTTCTCTCGAAGACATCCGACACCAGCTCGACCGCGAAGGTCTTAATCCACGGCAGGTCGTAGGACCGGTGCTGCAAAGACAGCTCAAAAACCTCATCTACGAAGCGCACCCAGAAGAGCGTCGCGGCTTGCGGAGGTAAGCAGACCTACAGCATCGGCACGATCTTGCGCACCGCGTGTGTGTGTCGGCCAGCGCCGGGTGGAACTCTAGCTCCAGCCGCGCAGTG
>CAWIYZ010000008.1:0-51617 GCA_963840425.1 uncultured Alphaproteobacteria bacterium
CCAGTCTAAGGGTCGGTGATTTGGTGATCGCGTCAACTCCACCGATCGTTCCCGTAGCTGCGGCGCTATCGCCGCGTCCTCCTGCGCGCTCCGGCTGGGCTTCACGGAACTACACGCGATTGCACGCCTTTCCTCATTGATGCCAGGAGCTAGCAGTCCCATCCTACGAGTGCTCGGCATCTCAACACCCGTAACGCGCACATGACAGTCTAATCGCGTGATCGACGGCGGCAATATGCGGATCGAAAGATGGCCGCGGTTGATGACCGCGCTTACGGCTGCCGCCTATTGTGATGAGTGCTCGCCATACTCGTTCCGTAGGGCCGTTGGTACACTCTGGCCTCATCCCATAAGGGTTCCGGGCAAGGGCGAGCGATGGCTGAAAGAGGATCTCAATTCTGCAATCGACCGGCTCATGTCGAGGAGCGTGCGAGATGCGGCCGACTTACTCTGAGGGGAGGCGCGGCAATGGATGCCGCGGGGGTCTTGTGAGACGGCCATTGGACTGGCCACGGTACATGAAGGAGCGGCGGCTCGCGGACGGCTCTGTTGGTTATTATTGGATTCCGCACGAACGAGATATCGCGACCGGCTTCACCTTGCGGGGCGAAGCGTTAGGCAGAAGCTATGCCGACGCGATTGCACGCGCTGCTGAACTTAACACCCACCTAGATTCTTGGAGGGATGGACGAGACCAGCCCAAGGATTTGGACTTAAGTGCAAGGTACGGCACTGTTTCATGGTTGTTTGAGCGCTATCGACGGTCGGCGGCCTACGAGCGCGTGAGCGAGAGGACCCGCCCCGAATATGTGCGCGCCCTCAACCGCATTGAGGACGTTCCCACCAAAGACGGCCGCAAAGTTGGCGCGTTGAATGTCCAGTCAATCACGCCGAGGGCTGCCGATAAGATCTACACTACCGTTCAAAAGGGACCGCGCGGCAAACGCGTGCGCCAAGCCAATATCTCCATCAACGTGGCGCGCCGAGCCTGGGACGTGGTGCGCCGATTCTACCCAAACACGGTGCCGGCGGACAATCCGTTCAGGGGTGTCTTGAAGGAGGGCGGGACCAAGACGAAGCCGGCAGCCACGCGTGCCGAGGTGTATGCGCTGGCGGAGGCGCTCAAGAACATTGGGGAGCCGCATCTTGGTGCGGCGGCGCTGATTTGTTTTGAGTGGCTGCAGCGCCCCGAAAACGTGATTGGGGGCAAGATCACCTGGGGCGACTATCGCGGCGAGAGCCACCCGACGCATGTGCGCATCTTTCACCACAAGACGGGTGAAGTGGTGATGCAGCCGCTCGAGGATGAGCAGCGACTGCTCTATCCAGAGCTAGAGGCGTATCTGGCCACGCTGCCGCGTCTCGGAACGCCGATTGTGCTGACAGCTGGCCATCGCGGGCCGGCGCGGCCCTACTCGATGGCCTTTGCGGCCGCGAGGGTGCGCAAGGCCCGCAAGCTCGCAGGCTTGCCGGACCACGTGACCTTGGATGCCTGCCGCCACGGCGGCATGACAGAGCTGGGCGATGCGGAGCTGGCCGAACAGGGCGTGATGGCGCTTTCAGGTCATCGCACGCCACAGGCCGCACGGCTCTACGTGAAACGAACGGAGCAGCAGCGCCAGCGTGCAGCCGCAAAGCGCCGAGCGTGGGTGGAACGGAACGAAACAAGCGCTAGAGTGGAAATGGATGGTGGGTCAGAGAGTGGAAAAGGAACGGATGAGAACACGCAAGTGCTTGGAAAATTTGGAGCGGGCGAAGGGAATCGAACCCTCGACACTCAGCTTGGGAAGCTGATGTTCTACCACTGAACTACACCCGCATGCGCCTTATGGTCCGTTCGCGAGGAGATGCTTGGAGAGACGCAAGACCCTAGCGTACTCGACCGAACGCTTCAATGATTTTGCCCTTAGCGGGCAAGACCGGAGGCGCGTTAGGGTGACAACGTCACTTCTCCTGCTGCGGCAACCGTACGATCCCATCCCGACTGAGGATACCTGTCATGCCCATCTACGAGAACGGTTCGGTTCAAATCCATTACCAGGAGGCCGGAGCCGGCTTTCCGCTGCTGGTCATTCCCGGCGGCGGGTTGAACGCGACGATCGGCTACCTTTCGGAAAGGGTGCCTTTCAATCCGATGGAAGTCCTCAGCGACGAGTACCGTTGCATCACCATGGATCTGAGGAACGCCAATGGCGGTGGATCCTCCGGTCCAGTGGAGGTCGACCGGCCATGGGACTCATATGCCGACGACCAACTCGGCTTGATGGATCACTTAGGGATCGACAAGTTCATGGTGCTCGGTTTTTGCATCGGCGGCCCGTTCATCTGGAAAATGCTGAAGCGGGCGCCCGAGCGTGTCATCGCTGCCGTGCCGGCAATGCCGAGCGGCTTTCGCCCGGAAGTGCCAGACCTTTTCTACCGGAACAACATGAAGAATTGGGCGCCGGCGCTGTGCGAGAAGCGGCCCGATGTCACGATGGAGACCTGCGCTGCTTTCCTCAAGAAAATGTACGGCGAGAACCCTGACTTCGTCTTCAGCGTGACGCGCGATTTCGTGCGCGGGTGCACAACGCCGGTGCTTGTCATGCCGGACGACACCGAGCCGCATCCCTACGCCGTGGCGGAGGAAACGGCAATGCTGGCTCCGAACGCGCAGATGACCTTTTTCCCATGGAAGGAGTCCAAGGACCGCGTTCCATTGGCGGTACGCCATTTGCGCACGTTTCTCAAGGCGAACACGCCGGTGTAACGAGGAGCTAGGAAGAGCCTATTGAGGCATCCCGGCCGTGGTCTTCGTGCAGGGCACATTCTATCGTTTCCAGAATAATCCGTGTGCATGATTGGACAACGGTGGTCTTTCTCACGCGTGCCCGAATACGCGGCGCCGTCGCAATGGAGGATGCCATGAAGCTCGACGGCCGGATCGCCCTCGTCACCGGGGCTAGCCGCGGCATCGGGCGCGCAATAGCGCGCGCATATGTGGGCGAAGGCGCTCGAGTTGTCGTGACCGGCCGGGATGCTGACGCCCTGAACGCACTGGTGGCCGAGCTCGGCGACGCTGCCCATGCCGTGGTGGGCGATTTGGCGGCGCCGAATGCACCGGACGCCCTGGTCGCCGCGACGCTGGCACGCTTCGGCGGCCTCGACCTGCTGGTGAATAACGCCGGCGCCATCCACCCAGCTCGGGATCTCGTCGACTTTACCCCGGAGGACTGGCGGGGCGTGATAGAAGTCAATCTGGTGGCACCCGCTATGCTGGTCCGTGCCGCGGTGCCAGCGATGCGGACGGCGGGACGCGGTCACATCATCAACGTGTCTTCCATCGGTGGGCGCAAAGGCGGACGCGGTCGTAGCGCCTACCGGGCAAGCAAAGCGGCGCTGATCAATTTGACCGAAAGCCTGGCTGCCGAACTGGCACGGGACGGCATCCAGGTGAACTGTATTTGCCCTGGCGTTGTCGACACTGAGGGTTACCGCCACCTGATGGCAAGTCGCGGCTGGGCGCCTGTAGCTCAGGCGATGCGGCCAGAAGAAATCGCCGAGGTGGCGCTGTTTCTCGCGAGTGACGCCGCGAGCGCTATAACCGGCACGGCGATCGACGCCTTTGGTGCCGCAAATCCGTTGCTGCTGGGGTGAGGTCTCGCGAGCCGTCGAGCCGCAGACTTTCCAATGACCTGATCGCTACGGCGAATGGGATGCCGCCCTCAGACAGCGGCCACCTGTTATGGCGCAAAGCCAAGGCGCTGCCTTACTGAATCTGATGCACCTTCCGTCAAGGCTTCCACTAGGCGGCCTGCAAGATCGACATTGCGGCTGCGTGCGGCAATCGCTGCCGTGTAGACCGTCGAGAGCTGGAATGGATCAGGAAGGGCGCGAACTAGCGTGACGCCCTGGGTATTAAGGATTTCAGTGGCCTGCGTGCAGCCGATCGGACGGTTTGCCTTGGAAGCAGCGAGCGCGCGCATGGCGCTGGCGCCATTAGGGTGTGGCCTGAGCCGTGCGTCCACTGTGCGATCGATGCCCAGAGCCATAAGTGTCTTGGCGAAATGAATGCCGGCAGTCGCCAGGCTTGGATCAGGAAAGTAGATTTCGTCGGCCGCGACCAGGGCGTCCTTCAACAGCTTTGCGTCATGCACGACTGGAAGCTTGTCGCCAGTCCGGGCTGCAATGGCGGTGTGCACCATGCCGATGTTGCGCTCCGAGCCGCGCACAACATGGCCGCTGCCAGCCAGCTCCCCAATCAATGCCTGTGTGAGGATGAGAAGGTCAGCCGGTGTACCCGTGAGCAATCGTTCCTTCATGGCGCCGACTGCGCCAAACATGGCGTCGATATCGGCACCTGTCCGAGCCTTGAAATCGGATGCCAGGGCGTCGACAAGTCCGTGCGCCGCGCCACCGCTCAGGACCACAACCCTCATGCCCCCCTCACGCCATCTGGGCAAGAATGCGGTCTGATGTGATTGGCAATTCCGTGACCCGCACTCCCAAGGCGCTGAAGACCGCATTGCCGATCGCAGCTGCCGTCGGCCCGTGTGCAGCTTCGCCGGCGCCGACTGCCCTTTCTTCGGGCCTGGCGATGATCTCGATTTCGACAGCCGGAACTTCGGAAAAGCGCAGGATCGGGTAATCCTCCCAGGTCGTGCTCGTTATCAGCGTTCGATCGAACCGCACGGCCTCCTTGAGAAGTCCAACTCGTCGCTTGAATGGCTCCACCTTCGATCTGATTGATGACCCCGTCAGGATTGATGACCTCGCCGACATCGACGGCGATAACCAAACGGCGAACACGTACCTCGCGGTCGACCGCCACCTCTGCGACCACAGCACAGTAAGCGCCGGTGGTCTTATAACGTGCATAGCCGATGCCATGGCCGATCCCGTCTTGCTTGCGCCATCCAGACCATGCTGCTCTTGCAGCGGCGGCCTCGACCACCGCTCGGGCGCGCGGATCCTGCATGTGCCGGAGCCGGAATGCGACCGCATCCTCATCGCGCTCTGCGGCGATCTCATCTACGAAGGACTCAATTGCGAACACATTGGCAAAAGCGCCGAGCGAGCGCAGCGCCGATGTGCAAATCGGCATGGTTGTCAGTCGATGGCTGGCTATACGCCAAGCCTGAAAGGCGTAGGGCGGAACGGCGTTTCGTTCCGCTCCGCCACCGTTGGCCAACGGGACATTCTGTGCGATTGGGCGAGGGAAGCCGCTTGCAATATGCGAGGCGGCCAGGAGCGTTGGTATCTCGCCGCGACCCGGGCGTGAGGTGTGTCCGTTGCTCCATCCATCGTGGCGCCAACCCACGACCTCACCGCCTGCGTCCAGATCGGCCTCGATTTCCACAACCATGGCTGGGCCAAACGGCGCCCATGCAAGCTCATCCTCACGCGACCACTGAACGCGAACCGGTCGCCCCTTTACGGCGCGGGCGAGCAAAGCGGCATCCAACGCCACGTCATCAGCCGCGTTGTGTCCATAGCACCCGGCACCCTCGACATGACTGACGACAATTTGCTCAGGCGGCAGGGAAAGCACCTTTGCGAGGTCGGCTCTGAGATTGAACACCCCTTGGGTGTGGCTTTGCACGTGAACGACGTCTTCGCGCCACTCGGCAATGGCGCACGCGGGACCAAGTGATGCATGCGCAATGAATGGCTTGGTAAAGGAGCGCCGCAGCGTTCGTTTCACGGCCGGCGATGTCTCGGGGCCGCGGATGTCGACCACTGTAGTCTCAACCGGCTGCTGCTTGAGCCAGGCGCTAAGGCGATCCTGGTCGGGTAGCGCCTCTCCGATCTGCCACGTGGCCGATGCGCACAAACGCTCAAGGGCCTTTTCGGCGCACGCCTCCGTCTCGGCGACGACGCCAACGAAATCACCATCGCGAACCACGGCAATGACACCGGGGAGCCGCTCTGCTTCGACCGCTTTCAGATGCCTTAGACGTGCTCCAGGGGAGCTCGGTCGCAAGATGCGTCCATGAAGCATGCCGGGAAGGCGCAAATCGTGAATGAACCGCCTTTGAGCAAACACCTTATCGGAAAGATCGAGGCGGGCAGCCCTGTGCCCCGCCACTTGCCGCTGCGATGATGGCTTGGGTGCAGCGTTTCCCGAAACATCGCATTCCAGAAGATTGTCGTCCGCAAGCTCCCAGTAGCTCGTGGCGGCGTCAAGCCGACTGCTGATTTTGCCTGCGTCAATTCGGAGCGACGCTGCGGGCACGCCAAGTCGCGCTGCGGCGGCGGCAAGATAGATGGCGCGGGCTTCTGCAGAAACTTGACGCAACGCCGAACCACAGTGCTGTACGGACAGGCTGCCTGATGTCACGCCCTCGTTCGGGCTAGTGGCCGTGCTTGCGGGGAGGACGCGGACCTGCGCGAGATCGAGATCGAGCTCGTCGGCAACGATCTGCGCTAGAGCCGTGAGTATCCCTTGTCCGATTTCGACCTTGCCGGGGGTGACCTCAACGAAACCTGCGGGTTTGAAACGCAACCACAGAGACAACCTGGGATTGGCTCTCAGGCTTGCGGACAGAGAAGAGGTCGCCGAGGAAGGACTCATGACGGCTGGCCCTCGGCCGCTGCCTTCAGGACCGCACGTACAATGCGGTTGTGTGCCCCACACCTGCACAAGTTGCGATCCAACGCCGAGCGCACCTCCATCTCGTTCGGGTTGGGATTGCGCCTAAGCAGTGCTGCGGCGGTCACCAGAATACCGGGCAGGCAGTAACCGCACTGCCCTGCCTGCTCGGCGATGACAGCGCGCTGCAGCGCATGTGGGTGTTCAGGTGTCCCAAGCCCTTCGATTGTTACAATGTCCTTGCCCATCACCGACCACAGCGGAGTATCGCAAGCCGGTACTGCCATGCCATCGACCATCACGTGGCAGGCCCCACACTGATTACGCCCGCACCCGAAGTGTGTTCCGGTCAAAGATAATGGACCGCGCAGCACATCCAGCAGGGATGTCGCTGGGTCTGTGTCGACGATCTGCTCGGTCCCGTTGATGGTCAATCGTATGGGGCTGGTCATACTCTATTCCGGCTTGGCGCCTGATATGGCGACGATCCTGGCCCACTTTTCAATGTCGCCCTCCAGAAACTTGCCGAAGTCGACCGGCGTCATCACCATGGGCTGCGCCCCTTGTTTCTGCCAGGCCTCTCGCACATCGGCGCTGCCGACAATCCGACTGATCGCGCCGTTGAGCTGGTCGACAACGGCCTTTGGAGTTCCGACCGGCGCCATAAGGCCCAGCCAGATTGTCGCTGTGTAGCCGGGCACGCCGGCTTCAGAGATGGTCGGCACATTTGGCAGGACCGCCGAACGGGATTGCCCCGTTGTGCCGAGCGCCCTTACCTGGTTTGCCTCCACGTTCCCGGCCATGGTGGTGATGGCGTCGAACATCATCATGACCTGGCCCGAAAGCACATCGTTGCGCGCGCCGGAACTGCCTTTGTAGGGTACGTGCAAAATGTCGGTTCCGCTCATGCTTTTGAATAGCTCACCGGCCATATGGTAGGGCGTACCGGTTCCCGACGATGCGTAGTTCAGCATGCCGGGCTTGGCCTTCGCCAGCGCGATGAACTCCTGCAAACTCGTGGCCGGCACCGAAGGGTGCACGACCATGACCAGATCCGACGAGTTGACCGGCGCAACCGGCACGAAGTCGCTCATGAGCTTGTAAGGCTTTGCAGGGACAAGCGACTCGTTGGTGGTGTGGGTATTCGACATCATGAGCAGCGTATGGCCGTCAGGTGATGCCTTAGCCGCTTCCGCAGTCCCAACGATCGATCCGGCCCCCGGGCGGTTATCGACAACAATGGGTTGTTTCAAATCTTCGAGCAGCTTTTGGCCGAGAAAGCGCGCGTAGACGTCGGCCGGTCCGCCAACGGCAAACGGCACGACGATCCTAACTGGTCTGCTCGGATAGCTTTGCGCCAAGGCTGGCGTAGCAAGTGCCAGGATGCCAACGATCGCGAGTACTATTCGGCTTGTACCGTCCATCGCTACTCCTCCCAATTGCGCTTCTCTTTTGTGGGAAACGATACTCTGAGGCGTTCGCGGAGACCAGTACGTGAAGGTGACCAATAGCAAGCTACGGGTCGACACTCGACCCGAGCCGGGAGTGAAAAGATGACAGAAAGCGCCCAGAACCTCGCCACCCTCGATGACCGGCTCGATCGGCTTATCAACATCGATCTGGGCCAACGCGGTGTCGAGCACCTGTATGCGGCGGCTCGCAACAAGCAAGGCGGCTCGCTCGTGGGAGCCGCCGCGGACTTGCTTGATCGCATTGCGCCAGGCGACACAGTGATCATGACGAGTGGCTCGGTCACTCGTTCCTGGCTATCGCCTCAGATCGCAGAAAACGACGGACCAGCGGGGCTCGCGGCAATGGCCCGAACTCTGTCTCTCGCCAAGCGGGCCAATCTCGTCGTGCTGGCTGAAGAGACGCTGCTGAAGCCAATCGCCTCAATCATGACTGTGGCGGGCTTGACAGCGTTGCCACTCGAACAGATGAGGATCGCAAGCGGCGAGGGAAGCCTTGCGGCCGTAACGCTGCACCCGTTTACGACCGAGGCCGCAGAAGCCCCAGCCGCCGCCGCGGCGCTGCTGGACGAGCTGGCTCCGGCATTGCTGTTCTCGACGGAGCGGATCGGTCGCAATGCGGATGGCATTTACTGCAACATGCGTGGCCGCGACAATGGCGTGGGCCGTGCTCGGATTGACTACGTGTTCGACGAGGCGATACGTCGTGGAACACCTACTGTTGCGGTAGGAGATGGTGGCAACGAGATCGGCATGGGGCTCGTGGGCGAGGCGGTTCGGAGTCATGTCAAGTTTGGCGATCAGCGGGCCGGAGGCGGCGCGGGCATCGGCGCCATCACCGGAGCGGATGTATTGGTAACGGCTGCTGTCTCGAACTGGGGGTGCTATGCGATTGCCGCGGCCTTGGCCGCCCGGCATCGAAACGCTCGCCTTCTGCATAGCGCCGCCATGGAGCGGGCACTGCTCAGCCGGGGCACCGAGGTGGGGCTCATCAATTCGGTCGACGGGATTATCGACGCCAATGTCGACGGAATTGCGCTCTCGACCCACATGGCAATTGCTGAGCTGATCCAGGCCATTGTGGCGCCTGCTCTCGACAAGAGGTAGCGGACACATGACCCCCACGCTTGTCGTAACGCTGAAAGCCGATGCCGCACGTCGAGCAGTCATAGAAAGCACGATCGGCTCTGCCGCCCGAGTGATCTATCTGGCGGACGTCCTGCCGAACGAGCGAGCCATGGTGCTCGCGCAAGCGTCCGTCCTGCTCGCCTACAATACTGCCGAAGACCTGCGGCCAGGCGAAGCGGCGCTGCTAGGCCGCGTGCGCCTGATCCAGTTCATCACCGCTGGTGTCGACTACATTCCACTCGCCGACCTGCCGGTAGAGGTTCCGATCGCGAGCAATGGCGGGGCCTATGCGGAGCCCATGGCTGAGCATGCCTTGGCGATGGCGCTTGCGGCCCTGAAACGTCTGTTTGTCGAGCACGCGAAACTCGCAGCGGGCACATTCGACCAATTCCGAGGCAACCGCATGCTGGCCGGCTCAGTGTGCGGCATTCTCGGGTTTGGCGGCATCGGGGTCGCAACGGCACGCCTGATGCGCGGCTTGGGGGTCAGAGTTCATGCGATCAACCGAAGCGGTGCGACAACCGAGCCCGTCGATTGGATCGGAAGGAATTCCGATCTCGATCAGCTGCTGTCCAGCTCGGATATCCTCATCCTCAGCCTGCCGCTGACGCCTGCCACCAAGGGGCTGCTGGCGAAGTGTGAACTGGCGCTGATGAAGAGGGACGCAATCCTCATCAATCTGGCGCGAGGAGAAATCATCGACGAGACGGCTCTCTTCCAGCATTTGCAGGCAACACCCGAGTTCACTGCCTGCATTGATGCCTGGTGGACTGAGCCGGTGCGGCACGGGCGCTTTGCCATGGATCATGCCTTCACGAACCTGCCCAATGTGATCGCATCCCCACACAACTCAGCCTCAGTCGTCGGTTGGCGTGACGTTGCGCTTCGCCGCGCCGTGGAGAACGCAAGATGCGCGCTCGAAGGCGGTGAGCCACGCCATCTCGTATCACCCTCGGATCGGATGATGTGAGCGCGCGCCCAACGGCGGTCCGATTGCCTCTATCCCCAGACTGCCTTACTGCCGACGAGCGTGATCGTGATGTGGCCCATCGTCGTGTTCGCCTTGGCGCCGTGCCAATGGCGCTCGCCCGCCGTGATATGCGCGACATCGCCCACATTGATCTCGCGCTGCTCGTGCTCAGTCGCCACGATGCCGGATCCCGAGGTCACGATGAGGATCTGGTCGCAGTCGTGCGTGTGCCAACCCGTCGTGCACCCCTGACTGAAGTTGACGACGGAGCAGTTGTAGTTCTTCGAGTCGCCCGGCTCGATGATGGTCTGGCGGGTGCGGGCGACTGGCCCTGTCCAGCCTTCGATGCGCTCGGCTGCACCTTCTGCCGGGACATTCGGGATGTTGCGAAGCGTGACAACCTTCATGACGCTCTCCTTCTCCGGGGCGGTGCTGAGCCAGGATTTTTTTGAAACTGGAAACGGTAGGCTATGCACGTCATTCGATTTGCTAGACTACCAGCGCAAACTTCTGGAACGTGTGGCAGTCCTCCGGTGCGCGGCCACGGCTCACCGCAAATGTCCACGTCACCTCGCTCACATAAAGATCGTTCTTGGAGTCGAGTGCCAGGCCGTGCGGCGCGGCGAAGCTGCCGGGCGCAGAAGCATCGGGCGTTCCCCAGCGAGCGAGCAGCCTGCCTTCCGGATTGAAGATTGAGAAGCGTGCATGGCGCAGCTTCGTGACGGGGCCGAAGCTGTATGAGTTGTCGCCGACGTGCCAGGCTAGCTCGGTGACGTAGACATTGCCTTTGGCATCGAAGGTCAAGTGCGTCGGGCGCTGCGTATCGGTCCATTGATCAAGGAACTCGCCGTCGGGGCTGAAGATCTGAATCCGATCGATCTCGCGGTCGCACACGAACACGCGACCGTCGGGAGCACAGGCGATTCCGTGCGGCAGCCGGAACTGACCGGGGCCGTTTCCGGGCTCGCCCCACGAGCGCTTCAATTGCCCTGTGGGCGAGAACATGTGCACGCGCGCGTTGCCGTAGCCATCCGAGATGTAAATGTCGCCTTTGGGGCCGATGGCGACGTTGGTCGGGCGATTGAAGGGAGGGCCGGCGTGCGTGACAGATCCTGTCGTCTTGCCGTCGTAGCCGGTATCCGAGGGCACGTTCAGCGTACCCATGGTCATCAGCAAGCGGCCCTCGGGCGTGAACTGGCGCACCGTGTGATTGCCATCATCGGTGGCGAAGACGGTTCCGTTCGGGGCGACGTATATGCCGTGTGTGCGCATGGAGAAATCGCCCTTGCCCCAGGTGCGCAGGAAATTGCCCTGCCGATCGTAGACGATAACCGGGTTCTCGCCGCGACAGATCAGGTAGACCCGGTCCTCCTGGTCGACCGCAACGCCGGCAACGTCGCGATGCGCGAAGCCCTTGGGCAGCTGCTCCCAGTTGTCGACCACCTTGTAGCTAACTTGATCGGACATGCGGCTCTCCCATTGGACGCGAAATGCACATCGAGCTCAGGTATTGAGGGAAGCATATCCGCGCCATCCGGCCGGTGTCATCAAAACCGTCAAATTCCGGCGCATAGCAGCGCTGCCGCGATCGGGGAGCCTGGGTAGCGGCACTGTGTCCTCGGTTGATCAGCGCGACGAGATCACCGATCAGCCAACAAGAGTTAGCTCGGCCATCATGCCAGCATGGACGGCTCGGTCGCATGCTCTGGGACCTCCAGCTCATACGTGTTCATATTGTAGGCCAGCACAGCATAGCAGGCGACGAGGTTGGTCAGGGTCATGGTCCCGCGCTGGCCAAATGTTTCTGTCGCCGCATCGAAAGTGGCCTTGCTGACTTTGCGGTTCTGCAAAAGCTCTCGCGCAAAGCTCAGGGCGATCTGCTCCTCTGGCGCAAGGCCGGTCAGCGGTCGCTTCTCTCTAATGCTATCCACGATCTCGCCACGCACGCCAGCCTGCCGGGCGGCGGCCGCGTGTGCATACCAGATGAAGCCGCAATTCATCTCGCGGGCCACCGTGAGCATCACCATTTCCTGCAGCCTTTGGGGGAGACTTGCCTCCTTGCGGATGTAGGTTCGGAGCGCTTCCAGCCGTTGCGCCATCTCCGGCATGTGCGCGATGATCGAATAGGGTCCGATCTTCGGTTCGCTTCCCCTGCTCGCCGAGAAGGCGTCGTACGCAGCCTGCTCCGTTGGGGGAACGGCGTCTCTCGTTACGAGTGGAATGCGGGCCATCGGACCCTCCTACGGTTGGTATTGGAACGACCCCGCGCCAGGCGAACGGTTGTCAGTAATAGACTGCCCGCCCTGCTCCTCCGGTTGCCGCAATCAATTCGCCGGAGACAGCCCAAGCCTTGTCGGAAACCAGGAATGCTGTAACGAACGCGATCTCCGAGGCGTCTACCATTCGACAGATGGCATTGCCGCGCGGCGAGTCGGGTGCAAAGTCCTGCCGCTCCGC
This sequence comes from uncultured Alphaproteobacteria bacterium, assembly GCA_963840425.1. Lineage (GTDB taxonomy): Bacteria > Pseudomonadota > Alphaproteobacteria > Rhizobiales > Hyphomicrobiaceae > CADEFX01. Next base: position 12,596 of record CAWIYZ010000008.1, read on the forward strand.
CTCCTCGGCAGATACGCCAAGCTGCTTGGCGCGGGCAGCAAGTAGGCTCGGTGTTCGTTCGGTGCGGGTCGTACCGGGATGGATGCAGTTGACCGTGATCCCGTGCCGACCCAACTGCACCGCCAGCGTCTTGGTCATGTGCACCATGGCGGTGTTGCGCGCCCCGCCACTGAGATTGCCGGCATTGCGGGCATTGGCGCCACTGATGTTGATGATGCGGCCCCAGCCCTCTTTCTTCATGAACGGAATGACGGCTCGGGAACATCGCAGGGCTCCGACATACTTGACGTTGAAGTCTTGCAACAAATCCTCGTCGACCACTGTCTCGATGGGACCGATCGCGGCGGCCGAGCCCCCTGGCGCCGACCCGCTGTTGACCAGGATGTGCACGCCGCCCAGGTGCCGCACCGCCTCGGCGACCATGCTGTCGACCTGCTCTTTGCTGGTGACGTCGGCAGCGAGCGCGACGATGCGGCGGTTGGTTTCGCCAGCCAGCTGCCGCGCTGTCGCCTCCAGCTCCGCCTTGTTGCGCGCAACGATCGCCACGTCGACTCCTTCCCGGGCCAATTCTTGCGCGATGGCTTTGCCGATACCTCGACTTCCTCCAGTCACGATGGCACGCTTGCCCTGCAGTCCGAGATCCATGGCGCTCTCCACTTTTTTGGCAGTGTTACAGTGCTTATACTGCCTCGTCCGCATTGTTCTCCCGCCTGGGTGCGAGCGCAAGTGGGCTACCAGTTGGCACCACCGCTCGAGTCACATTTCGTACCGACGTGCCGGCAACGCGAGCTTTCGGATGACGAGCTCGCCAAAGCCATGGACTAGCTGGTGATCGTCAAGTCCGCGATCTACACTTCGGGAAAGCGCGAGATCTTCGACTATATCGTCACCGGGGGAGCCTCGGTGGGTTGCACGATTGCCGCACGTCTCTCGAAGCAAGTTACTTCGGGCGCTGCTACTCGAGGACGGCCAGTGTGATACCTCCACACTAGAAGGAATGAGCTCATGAAGATTGCCAAAGTTTCCGCCATCCCCATGTCAGCACCCGTTCCCACAGAGAAGCGGCACCGCACTGATCTGGGAACAAAGGTCAAAAGCGACGCGACACTCATTCGCGTCGAGACCGACGACGGGCGCATCGGCATCGGTGCGGCACTTGGCTCACCACCGATTGTCGCGGCCATCGTCGAGCACGAACTCGGGCCGGAAGTCATCGGCGAAGATCCAATGTTCTCCGAGCGCATTTACGAAAAGATGTACAACGGCTCGCGCAGCATGCCGGCGCTCGAGCGTGGTGTGACACAGGCCGATGAAAGCCGGCGCCGCGGCGTGATCATGGAGGCCATCTCTGGCATCGACATAGCGGTGTGGGACGTGAAGGCGCAGGCGCTTGGCATCCCGCTGTACCAGGCGCTCGGTGCGGTTCGGAGATCCGTACGCGGCTATGCCAGCGGCGGCTGGGCGCCCGGCGACGAGGCGGAGGCGGAGCTTGCGGGCTATGCGGCCAAAGGCTTCACCGCCGCCAAGATGCGCGTGGTCGGCCGGGACGGGTTCTCGATCGCCAAGTGCGTGCGCCGCGTGAAGGCGGCTCGCCGCGGGCTTGGACCCGATGTCGAGCTCATGATCGATGCACACGGTTCCCTGGAGGTCGCGACTGCCATCAAGCTCGCCAGGGAGCTCGAGCCTTACGACATTGCCTGGTTCGAGGAGCCGGTATCACCGGACGATCACGCTGGCCAAGCGGAGGTGCGACGTTCGACGACCATTCCCATCGCATCGGGCGAACGCGAGTTCACCCGATTTGACTTCCAGGACCTGCTCGAGCGCCGCGCGCTCGACATCGCACAACCCGATGTTGCCCGCGCGGGCGGCATGACCGAGATCCGACGCATCGCCGCGCTGACGTCGGCGCACGGCGTGCGCCTCGCGCCGCATGCCTGGGGCAGCGGTGTGTTGTTTGCGGCGAGCATGCACGTGGCGATGGCGGCCCCCAACTGCCACATCCTCGAGGTTACGCAGGGCTATATGCCGATGATGTGGGAACTGTTCAACGAGCCGTTCGACATCCGCTCAGATGGCACAGTGCAGGCGCCGGATCGGCCAGGTCTTGGCTTCACCTTGCGCACGGACGCGCTGGAACGGTTCCGGTATGTCCATGGGCCGGAGTTCGAGTTCTAACCCCAGCGTTTTCTTGAGCCTATTTTGCGACAATAAGATGCGGCTGCCATAGGGCTTCGATCAACAGTGCCGTGGCGGAAGCCCGGCTCGAGCTTGCAACCGCGGCAAGTGCCCGGATTGGTCAGGCGTGAAGCGGCTAGATCTTCTTGCGCGGATCGATGCCAAGCAATACCTGCCGCAATTTGCTGCTGCAGCAATTACAGACGTGGGCGTCGGCTGGTGCTTGGGACGGCGCGATGCGTTGCTCCGGCAGGAGCCGGAGCAACACAAGGCTGCTCCGGGTACCCCCCTCCTCTCAATCGAGGTAGGTGGGCCTCATGGCCTGGGCCTTGCCCCAGACGGCGTACTTCTTGCGGAAGTCGAGGTAGTGATCGGCCACCTTCTTGAAAAGCGGGTCCTTGGCCAACTCCTCCTGAAGCACCTCGAGCCAGGCCTTCTCGAAGGCTGCAAGCGTTTGGTCGTCCCAACGCTTGATCTGCACCTTGTGCTTGTCGCGCATCTCGGCCATGGCCTCGAACTGCATAGCCTCGGTCTCGGTATAGGTGAAGCTTATCTGAGCCTCACCTGCGGTCTCGATCATCGCCTTGTAGGCCTCGGGCAATGCGTCCCAGGCCTTCTTGTTCATCAACAGCTCGCCGCACGAGACCTGCTGATGCCAACCGGGGAAGTAGTTGAACTTGGCGATCTGGTGGAAGCCGAGCTTGATGTCCATCATCGGCATCGAGAACTCGGTGGCATCGACGACGCCGCGCTCCAACGCCTGATAGATGTCGGCCGCCGCCAGAAGCTGGGTCGACACTCCGAGCTTCTGCATGACCTGGGCACCGAGGCCGAAGAAGCGCATCTTGATGCCCTTCAGCTCATCGACCGACTTGACCTCCTTGCGGAACCAGCCGGAGGTCTCCGGGCCGATGCAGCTGGCATCAACTGCAATGAGATCATGCTTGGCATAGACTTCGTCACGCAGCTTGTTGCCGCCGCCGTGCCACTTCCAGGCCAGGAACTCACCCAACGAGGGGCCGAACGGCACGGTCGTGAAGAAGGCCAGTGCCGGATATTTGCCGGTGTGGTAGCCGGGCGTCGTCCAGCACGACTCGATCGATCCCTTGGAAACAGCCTCGAAGCACTCGAGCGGCGGCACGAGTGCGCCGGGCTCGAAGAACTTCACCTCGAACTTACCGCCGGACATGCGGTCAATGTTCTTGGAGAAGCGCAGCGCGGACGGACCAAGGTGCGTGAGCGTGCTGGCGAACGCGCTCTGCATCTTCCAACGGATCTTGTCCTGGGCGTTGGCATCAGGCGCCATCACTCCGCACAGGGCCGTCGCGCTTAGCAATCCGAGCTTAGGTAGGTTCTTCAGCATCAGAAAAGTCCTCCCTTTTGGGCGTCGCCATACGCGCAATCGGTGCTGCGAGGCTTGCAAGCTCGGCAGCGGCATGGCGCCAGCACAGATGGTTGGGGCGTTGCGTTGGTGCTTCTTGCCGTACGATGAACGGCTGACGGATTTTGACTGCCCCAACGCGCGCAAGGTGACATGGAGGTGACGCCGTTGTCAAAAATTCTGTGGTGGGAGCGTTCGCGGGCCGAAAGGTTGCATCGCATGCTGCGTAACGTGGCCATCGAAAGCGGCTGTCGTTGCCGGTATGACGATCACGCTGGCCAAGCGGAGGTGCGACATTCGACGACCATTCCCATCGCATCGGGCGAACGCGAGTTCACCCGATTTGACTTCCAGGACCTGTTCGAGCGCCGCGCGCTCGACATCGCACAACCTGATGTCGCCCAGGAGACGGGCACCGAGTTGCGCAAAGTGTCTCCGGTATGCACCAGGAGCTGGACCTTCGTGCTGGGGGAGGAGGAGTATTTCCTACGTGCGATTGCAGCTTGATGCGCTTGCCGAGTGAAGCGTAGTCTCATCGACAATCAATCCAACATGATGGGAGAGAAACGCCATGACCAAGCGCTCGACCACGCGTCGCAGTGTGCTCAAAGGCGGTCTTTCCGTCGCCGCCATGCCTCTTGCCGGCCGCGATTCTGATCGACCGGCTTGCGGCGCAGGGTCGGCCGGTGACCAAGGTGCTCGACTTCACCACCGCCGCCGATGTCGCCAAGGCCGAGGCGGAAGGCGAGTTCACGTTCTACAGCCACGACAGCGAGCCGGCGATCGCCGGCATCCTCGAGGCCTTCAACAAGGACTTCCCGAAGATCAAGGGCAAGTACGTCCGCGCGCAGAACGGCACGCTGTTCAGCCGCACCATCGCCGAACGCTCGGCCAACAAGTTCGGTGCCGACGTGATCCAGTTCTCCGAGCCGGCGACCGCGCTCGATTTCCAGAAGCGCGGCGGCTATTCGCGCTATGTCTCGCCGCAGAGCCGAGTTCTACGCGCCCGAGCACCTGAGCGACCCGGTCGGCGACTATTTCTGGGTCGGCGTGACGTTCGCTGGCCTCGCCTACAACACCGAGAAGGTGAAGCCCGAGGACGCGCCGAAGGGCTGGAAGGATATCCTCAAGCCGGTCTGGGTCAACGGCGCCAACGTCAAGATGTCGAACTCGGGCATGCAGTTCGTGCAATGGTACGAGCTGCGCAAGCTCTATGGCGACAAGTTCTGGAGCGAGTTCGCCAAGCTGCAAGCCGCGCGGCTTCGACTCGCGCGCGCAGCAGTTCGAGCGCCTGGCCAAGGGCGACGACAAGCTCTGCGTGCTGGCCGAGTACGCCGGCTACCTGCTGGTCAAGGAGAAAGGCGCGCCGGTCGAGTTCGTGGCACCGGCCGATGGCCTGCCGGCGAGCCCGCTGCTGTGCGGCATCGCCGACCGTGGCCCGAGTCCGGAGGCGTCGCGGCTGTTCATCGACTGGCAGATGTCGCTGCGCGGGCAGAACCATCAGCAGACCAATCCGTATCTCTACTACGGTTCGGTGCGCAAGGACGCGCCGCCGATGCCGGGCGGCAAGCGCCTGGCGGACTACAAGCTGCTGTCGCCGACCAAGGAGATGGATGACTTCGTCGCCTCGCGCGACGCGTTCAACAAGGAATGGAACGCGATGCTCGGCCTCTGACGCCATGGCGTCGGCGGTCGTCGGCAGCGGATGCGCACCGGAGCTTGCCGGATCCGCGCGCGCATCCGGATGATCGAGACGGTGACCATGGCGACGATCGTCGCCATGGTCGCGCTGTTCGTGCTCTATCCGATCTACTACCTGCTGCAGGCCGTCGCTCGACGTCGGCCTGCCCGATACGCGACCGCCGACGGCCTACGGCCTCGACAACTTCGCCAAGCTGCTCGACTATCCGACGGTGCTGCTGCAACACGCTGGTGGTCACCTTCGCGGCCACCGCTGATGGCGCTGCTGTTCGGCTTCGTCACGCGCCTGGATCCTGACGCGCACCAACGTGCCCTTCAAGCGCACGCTCGATCAGCTGATGACCGTGCCGTACTACGTCACGCCGCTGCTCGGCGCGCTCGCCTGGAGCTTCCTCGGCGCGCCGGAGAGCGGCTTCGTCAATCAGGTCTGGCGCAAGCTCGGCGGCACCGAGGCCACTGATCGACATCACCTCGCCGATGGGCATCGCCTGGGTGATGGCGCTGTTCGAGGGCTCGGTCGCCTACGTCATGATCAGCGCGGTCATGCAGTCGATGGACCCGGCGCTGGAGGAGGCCTCGCAGGTCATGGGCGCGAGCCGCTGGCGAACGATGTGGCGGATCACGCTGCCGCTGGTGGCGCCGGGCGTGCTCGGCGCCGCCATCTTCGTGTTCGCGGAGATGCTGGGCTCGTTCTCGGTCGCGCTCGTGCTCGGCACGCCGGCGCGCTTCTACGTGATCACGACCGCGATCTACCATTTCGTCTCGCAGTATCCGCCGCGCATTCCGCTTGCCGCCGCCATGGGCGTGTCGCTGTTCGCCGTGATGTTCGTGATGCTCTGGCTCTACCGCTGGCTCACCTCGCGCAACAGCTTCGTGACGGTCAGCGGCAAGGCGTTCCGGCCGCGCGTCATGGACATGGGACGGCTTCGCTGGGTGCTGTTCGGCGTCTGCGCGCTCTACGTGTTGCCTGTCCGCCGTCCTGCCGGTGGCGACGCTGCTCTTCGCCTCCGTGCAGAAGCTGGCGGTCGCGTTTCCGGCCGCATCCAATTTCACGCTCGATCAACTTCCGGCAGGCGTTCTCCATCAACGCCGTGCGCACGGCCATGCTCAACAGCATCATCCTCGGCGCTGGTCACCGCGACGCTCGGGGTGTCATGACCGGCTTGCTGACGTGGATCATTCTGCGCAGCCGGCTGCCCGGGCCGCGGCGTGCTCGAATATCTCGTCATGTTCCCGCAGGCGGTGCCGCGTCTCGTGTTCGCGTTCGGCATGATGTGGGCCTGGCTGGTTTTCCCGCTGCCGATCTATGGCACGTTCTGGGTGCTGCTGATCGCCTACCTGACCGTGTTCATGCCGCTCGGCGTGCGCACGATCTCGGGCGTCGTCCTGCAGCTCGACAAGAGCCTCGACGAGTGCGGGCAGGTCTGCGGCGCGTCGTGGGGCTATCGGATGCGCACCATCACGATGCCGTTGCTGCGGCCCGGCCTGCTGGCGGCGTGGCTGTTGATCTTCGTCGCGAGCGTGCGCGAACTCGGCGCGTCGATCCTGCTGATGGGACCCGACAGCAAGGTCATGACGCCGGCGATCGTCGAGGCCTGGTTCTCGTCGAGCTCGGAGCTGACCGCGGCCATGGCGCTGATCCAGACCGTGGTCATCACCGCGACGATGCTCGTGTTCGGCCTGTTCACGCGCCGCTTGGCGCATGCACGGGGCGTCGGCGCAATGACGACAACGATGTCCAACGCCGCGCCAGCCATCGAGGTCGAGAACCTGTCGATCCGCTACGGCAACGTCACGCGCGGTCGAGAACGTGAGCTTCGCCGCTGCCGGCGGCGAGCAGCTGACGCTGCTCGGCCCTTCCGGCTGCGGCAAGACCTCGACATTGCGCGCGGTCGCGGGACTCGAGACGCCGACGTCGGGCGCCATTCGCATCGGCGGCCAAGCCGGTCTACGACAGTGCGCCGGGCATCAATGTGCCGGACCGAGCAGCGCGGCATGTCGATGGTATTCCAGTCCTACGCCATCTGGCCGCACATGACGGTGTTCGACAACGTCGCCTACGGGCTGCGCGTGCGCAAGGAGAGCGGCGCGGCTCTGAAGGAGAAGGTGCACCACGCGCTCGATCTGGTGAAGATGGGCCAGTACGCCGACCGCAATGCTTCGGCGTTGTCGGGCGGCCAGCAGCAGCGCGTGGCGCTGGCGCGCGCGTTCGCGTTCTCGCCGTCGGTGCTGCTGTTCGACGAGCCGCTGTCGAATCTCGATGCCAAGCTGCGATCCGAAATGCGGATCGAGCTGCGCGAACTGCAGCGCCGGCTCGGCGTGACGTCGCTCTACGTCACGCACGATCTCGAGGAAGCGCTGGCGATGTCCGACCGGATCGTCGTCATGCGGGCGGGCACGGTCGAGCAGAGCGGCACGCCGGCCGAGATCTACAACTTCCCGCGCACCGCGTTCGTCGCCGACTTCGTCGGCTCGGCCAATCTCATCGGCGGTGATGTTATCGGCAGCGATGCGGGCGCCGGCACCGTTACTGTGCGTGCTTCCGATGGCACCGTCATCCATGGGGTGACGCGGGGAAGGCCCGTCGGCGCCAAAGGCACGTTGTCGGTGCGCACGGTGCATCTGTCGCTCAGCCGGGAGCGCCCGCCTGGAGAAATCAACGCCTGGCCGGTTACGGCCGTGCGCTCCGTGTTTCTCGGTGACATTACACAGGTGCATGTGCGCTTGGGTGACCAGGACCTCGTCGTGCGCCAGATCGGCCCGCCTCTCGCGGAGCCCGGTCAGACAGCCTATCTGAGCGCGCTGGCAAGCCAGTGCGCCTTGCTCGAGGAATGAGAGCGCTTGGTTTTGGGAGCTGACCTATCGGCAGCTACCAATGTTCTTCGGCTTGGTGCCAACTCCTGACCCCTGCAGGAGTAGCGCAGCGCTCAGCGAGTTCCTACAGGATCAAATCTGTGTGAGGCAGAAAGCCTGTGGCGCACGAGCGTCTACCATAGCGTTCGTATGCAGATGTGAGGGAAGGACACCCATGATCAGGATCGGATTGACGGTTCTCGCGGCAGCAACCCTGATTTCTATGGAAAGCGCCAAGGCGCAGCAGCCAACGGCCGCACCAGCGCCGCCGCCGCTCATTGACTGGGAGAGGGTCCAGATCAAGACCACTGACCTTGGGGCCAACACTTACATGCTGCAGGGACAGGGCGGCAACATCACGGTCGTGGTCGGCACCGACGGCATCATCATGGTGGACGGCCAGTTCGCGCCGCTCTCCGAGAAGATCAAATCGGCGATCAAGACGATTGCGCCGCTGCCGATCAAATACCTGGTCAATACCCACTATCACGGCGATCACACCGGCGGGAACGAGAACTTCGCCAAGGATGACATTGTCATCGTGGCGCATGACAACATCCGGGTCCGCCTCGCAGCCGGCACGATCGTGGGCCTCACAGGCGCCCGGACAGCGCCGCGACCCGCGGAGGCACTTCCAAAACAGACCTATTTCGGCGGCTCGATCACGTTGACGGTGGGTGGTCGCAAGGCGCAGCTCACCCATATTGCCAACGCTCATACGGACGGCGACACCTGGATCTATCTTTCCGACGCCAACGTGCTCGCCACCGGGGATACGTTCAACAATCTCAAGCGCTACCAAAACATTGACTTTGCCAACGGCGGCGATGTGCGCGGCATGATCCGGGCGCTGGACGTCTATCTCCAGGTGGCTAACGACAATACGAAGATTGTGCCAGGTCATGGACCCCTGGCAACCAAGGCGGATCTTGCCACGTTCCGCGACATGCTTGTGGCGTCGCGCGACCGCATTCAAAAGTTGTTCGACGAAGGCAAGACTGAAGAAGAGGTGGTCGCTCTGAAACCGCTGGCCGATCTCGACGCGACATGGGCTAACAGCCCGGACCACGCCATCGGTCATACGAGGAACGTTTACAACTCATTCAAGCGGCTTTGATCCGGGGCGCGCTGCCCTTCATCGCTCCGCGGCCGGCTGGCAGGCCGCAGCCCCCACTCAGGCTGCAAGCCGCATCAGCCGGTCGGCGTTGCCATGGGCGATTTTGGCCCGGTCGGCGGTCGAGACTGGCAGTGCATCCAGGAACGCCCGCGCCCGGGCATTGGATGCAAACGGATAGTCGACCGAGAACATGATGCGGTCCGCCCCGAACGTCATGAGCGCAGCCATGAACGGCACCATCGTGAAGAACCCGCTGGTCGTGATCCAAACCTGATCGAGGATTGTTTGCCGCACCGAACGCCGGAGCCGTGATTTCGCCTCACCGGCAGTGGTCTCATCAATCCGGTCCAACATGAACGGTATCGTCTCGCCCATGTGGCCGATGACGATCTGCAGACGCGGGTGGCGATCGAGGGCCCCGCTCAAAGCCAGCCGAAGGACGTGGACTGCGGTCTCCATATGCCAGCCCCACGTCGATACGGCGAGCGAGAAGCTGAAATTGCCGGGCAGCCCGTCGAAGTGTGCCTCCCGCACCTTTTCCGAGGGAATTCCGGGGTGGATGTAGATCGGTACGCCGAGGGTCTCCGCTCGTGCGAGGATTGGCTCGAACCTCGGATCATCGAGGAAGCGTCCGTCGGTCGGCCCATTGGCCAGGAGCCCGCAGAAGCCGAGATCCTTGATCGTCCGTTCGAGCTCGTCTGCCGCCGCTTCCGGCGAATGCATCGGCAAATGGGCGAAGCCGCGAAACCGGTCCGGATGACGGGAGGCGGCTTCTGCCAAAGCGTTGTTGTAGTCGCGTGCGAGCGCAATGCCTTCGGCGCCAGGCACGATGTCGGCGCCCGGACCGGCGACCGAGAGCACCTGCACGGTGATCCCGCTTGCATCCATGTCTGCCAATCGTGGGGCACCGATTTCGGCCAACTCGCTCCGCTTGATCACCTGCCCCCACACGACCTCGGGCCCAGGAAAGCCGCGGCGGCGGATGGCAGCCGGATCGATACGGCTGACGATCCCAGGAACGGTGTAATGTTCTTCCAACGCAACGATGCGCATGATGCCTCTCCCTGATCTTTTCCGGCGAGTGAAGCACGGCTCGGACATTTGCGCACGTCCGACGCATCGGTCTTGCCACACCACAGCCACTGGTCACACCTCCGCGGACGTGCGCGCCCGGCGGCTTTCAGACCGTGGTCGCGAACACGGCATTGCCGGGAAGCGGTTTGCCAAGCCAAAGGTTTGAATGGCGTCGATGGTGTCAGAAACCTGAAGACGCCAAAGGACGGACCTGAGAGGCCGCGGATTCGGGCGCCTCCCGGCACGCCTCTCCCGTATGCGATCGATCGCTCGGCCTCTTGTGCGCCAGCACATGCCCCAGCGCATCACGCACCGGCTGCAGCAGGCATGCGGAGATCGTATGCGGATTTGCGGGCCGTGGCTCGACGCCGAAGGTCAGCTTCTCGCGTTTGCGCTGCGGGATATGCAGAGTGCCGAACAGCCAGTCGAAGATGCCGACCGCGTGGCCGAGGTTCTTGTTGAAGTGAATGGGATTGGTGGAGTGATGGATCTGGTGATGGGCAGGGCTGAGGAAAAGCTTGCCCCAAAAGCCAGTAAACGCGATCCAGATGTGGGAGTGGTGCAGGTGGCCGACGGTGTATGAGAACACCAGAACCAGCGCACTGCCGTACCAGAACCTGTGGTCGGGCAATGGCATGCCAAGCGCATATTGGGCAAGACCGCCGGTGGCCCCCATGACCAGTGCGTTGATGTTGTAGTACACCACGGTATCAACGGGGTGCATCCGCGCATTGGTCAGCGGCGAGAGGATCTCGGCGGAATGGTGTACCTTGTGGAATTCCCACAGGAACGGAATGGTATGGGCAAGGTAGTGGTCGAGCCAGTAGGCAAATTCGTAGGCCAGTAAGAGCGCGGCCACGACGAGCGCCATGGCGACGATTTCCGGCAACGCTGGCGGCTGCGGCGGGCCGAGCATCGTGACCAAGCCCTTGCCGACCGCCGCGGCGACGAAGTGCGCGGTGATGAGCATCCAGCCGAAGATCAGGCCGAATAGGAAGACATTGAAGAGGAAGAGCCCAACATCGGCCCGCCCGGACGGGCTCGCGACGAGCCGACGCGGTAACAGGGCGCGACGCAAGACCCTCAGGCTCGGGATGCGTCGACTCGACAGGCGATGGCGCAGCAGGAATGCCAGCGCGAGAAGCAGCGCAGACAGAAGCGAGGCCGCCGCATATGCGCCATCCAAGGCGATGAATGTCTTGTGGATGACCGCAAGGCAATAGGCCGCAAATAAGCTCGGCTGTTCGATGAGCTGACTCGCGTTGCTCATGGCAGACGCCTGCGGGTCGAGAGCATAAATCGCGGATAGCACGATCGCCGTTAAGAAATGCTTTCAGCGCATTGGTCCGTCATGATTGGGGCATGAATTTAGCCGGGAGAGGTCAATGACAAGTGCATCTGCCTCAAGACGATTGACCATGGCCTGCCTGATGGGATTGCTCGCGATCGACCCCGCAGTGGCGCAGCAATGCGACGGCATTGAGCTCGTGGTGGAGGCAAGCGAGCGCCGCTGCTTGCGGCCTGGCGCTGGTGAACGGTTCAAGGACTGTGTGGATTGTCCTGAGATGGTCATTGTCCCAGCCGGGACTTTCACGATGGGCTCGCCGCCGAACGAACCGGAACGCGCAGGCGAACGCGAAAATCAGGTGCAGGTGACGATTGCTAGACCATTTGCGATTGGAGCGTTTGCTGTCACACGCGGCGAATTTGCCGCCTTCGTCGCGGCAACCGGCCACAAACTGGACGAGGGTTGCTACTTCTGGACCGGGACCACATGGGAGGAGCGAACGGACCGGTCGTGGCAGTCTCCTGGCTTCGCCCAGGATGACCACCATCCGGTGACATGCATCGATTTGAACGCTGCCAAAGTCTATGCGGCCTGGCTATCGATCAAGACCGGCAAGAGCTACCGCCTGCCTTCCGAGACGGAGCGCGAGTACGCGACGCGCGGCGGCACCACCACGCCATTCTGGTGGGGCTCCTCGATCTCGTCGGACTTAGCCAACTACAACGGCACCCTTGCTCACGCGCAAGGCTCGAAAGGCGAGTGGCGGCAGAGGACGGTGCGGGTCGACAGCTTCCGTCCCAATGCCTGGGGTCTCTATAACGTGCATGGCAACGTCTGGGACTGGACGGATGATTGCTGGAATGAGAGCAACGCTGGCAATCCTGCAGACGGCAGCGCAAGGACAAGTGGCGATTGCGTCTGGCGTGTCGCGCGCGGCGGAGCTTGGAACTACAGTCCGAACTACCTGAGAGCCGCTTTCCGCTACTGGAACCTGCCGCACAACCGCAGCGGCGTGCAAGGAATGCGCGTTGTCAGGATGCTGTAATCCGACGGCTGCCGCGATCGGCGCAAGGTGGTGCCGTTGCAGGCCCGACGGACGGGTCAGCTTCGCTCCGCATCTGCCGAACCCCGATTGATGCGAGTTGTCGCTGACCTATCCATGACGACGTCCGGCAAGGTGTCTCGCAAAGACTGCGGGTGCGAGAAAACTCTGGCTCCAACGGCGCAGGATAGTTTCATTAGAGGGTGATCGAGCGACGGAGCCCCTTGCGATGTTCGATGCCACGATACGCCCCTGGATCGATCTGACGTTCAATCCGCTCGGACGGAGGCTGGCGCAACAGGGCGCAACAGCGGATCAAGTGACCATCGCGGGGTTCGCTTTGGGTCTCGGGTCCGCCTTCGCCATCGCTGCGGGCCAATTCAAACTGAGCCTGACGCTCATCGCCCTCAACCGTGTCTGCGACGGATTGGATGGGGCCATCGCACGCGCAACACGCCCGACCGATAGAGGCGGCTTTCTCGATATCGTGCTCGATTTCGTCTTCTACGCTTCCGTTCCCTTGGCATTCGCATTTCATGATCCGGCTCACAATGCGGTCGCCGCAGCTGCGCTCATTGCCGCGTTTCTGGCCAATGGGGGCGCGTTCCTTGCGTACGCGGCGGCAGCAGCCAAACGCGGCATCACAACAACGGCGCAGGGATCGAAATCCATCTACTACATGGCGGGTATGGCCGAGGGTGCAGAGACGGTGCTCGTGTTCTGCGCATTCTGCCTCTGGCCGGAGGCATTCAGCTGGCTTGCAATCGCATTCGCCGGGATGTGCGCGCTATCGGCAGCCGGACGGCTAATAATTGGTTGGCGAACGCTTGCCGACTAAGAATAACACTTGGCTACAAGTGGAGGCGCCCGACTTCTGCTTTGGGAGTGCAGCAAGGATGACGCATGAGATGCTTCCGATTGGCGCTGTAAAACGGATAATAGGCAGAAGAAGCAAATGACCGAGGTGTTCGTCTATACGGTGGTCGCGGTCGTCGCGGCTGCGTTCGGAGCAACTGCCGGGCGCGTGTTTGCGGTGGAAGCCGAGAACCCGCTCACGGCGATTTTCGCCGGCACGTATGTGGGTGCGGGCGCTGGCCTGATGAGCGCCACGCTGATTGGGCCGCTGCTCACTCTCGTTGCGCAATTCCTGAATGCGGGTTCCTCCACATGGTTTGAAGCTCTGGACGTGGCGGGCATGGCCCTGCTGTGGGGGACGGCAAGCGGGGCTGGCGGCGGCTTAGCGGTCAGCATCGTCATCGCGGCATTTAACTTAGGACCACGACGGCAACCATAGATGCCTCGAGGGGGTGCCCCGCTATTCCCATGCGGCCCTTCAGCAGCTCCCGCCAGGCGCCTCACATCCAATCAGGTGGCTCTGACGGCTGGCGCGAGCCATTCAGGCGCGTACGACCCTCGCCCGTCCGGGAGCGGCAGCGCCTTCACTCCGCAACGCGGATGCTTGGCGAAGCGGCCTCGGCATACCCGATGATGCGCGCGGCGGGATGCCCTGCTTCCCGGATCGAGCGAGCACCTTCGGATCGAGCGGAGTTGTCGCGCCATGATCGCGGTAGATCGGGGTCGCGGCGCCCTTCAATCAGTTCGTGCAGGCGCTCGGCAGGAAGCACCCGCACCGATTGCCACCTTTCGTACGGGTCAGGCCGTCAGCTCCTTCGCCGTGATCTTGTAGACGAAGGTATCGGGATCGAGGCCGTCGAGCCGGCCCGCAGCCGTTTCGGCCTGCGGATACATCAGGAACTCCAGCGTTGGACCTTTGGCGCCCGGAAGGACAATGTCGTGCGCAACATTGTAGGCGAGCCAGTTCATCTCCCACGCACCGAAGAGCGCCTTGCGTGCGTCCACCACCTTGGCGTCGGTCAGAGGCAGATTGGTCGGCGGCTCCTCGAGGATCACCTTGCGTACGTCGGCCGGGTCGACCGGCACCCAGCCGAAGCCCGAGAGATACACTTCGGCACGGCAATGCTGCGCCTTGGTCACGATCTCCGAACCAGCGCCGAGGCTCCTGTAGCCGAACTTCGACGGTGCGACACGCAAACCATACACATCGCGGGCGGGTAAACCGGCGGCGCGCGCCAATCCGACGTACAGCGCATTGAGGTCAGCGCACTTGCCCGTGAGGTTGCCGCTCTTCAACATCGAGGCAACATCACCCACGCCACAACCGCGCGTCTTTGCATTGCGGGAGGTATTGTCGACGATCCATTCGTAGATGCGCCGTGCCTTGTCGATCTCGCTGGCTGCACCGGCGGTGATCTTGTCGGAGGTCTGCTTGACGATGCCGCCGACGGGAATGAGCGCGGTCGGCCCCGTGTAGAGCTTGCGCTCGGTATCGCTCAGCGCTGCGGCGTTGCCCGGCTTGGACAGATCGAGAGCGCGATCGCGTGTCGAGAATTTGCTCGTCACCTCGACGACTGGCGCCTTCTCGCCTTCGGCCCACACGACGTGCAGGAATTCAGCGCCGTACTTCGGGTCTCGTTTGATCTCGGCGGTCTTGCTGTTGGTGGTCCAGGTGCTGCCTGCTGGTTTGAACCACTCCGGCTCGCTGAATGCCGGCAGCGGGATCCACGCCTGCGCCACACCGCCAGGATTGCCGATGTCGAGCCGCGTTACGGTCTCGAAGCTGCGCCATGCCCCCGGCTTGGGCGCGAATGCTGTCGTCTGGGCAGGTGCGGTCGCTGGCACCATCGTGGCGGCGGCGAACGCGCTGCCGGTCTTCAACACGTCGCGCCTGTTCATCGACATCGTGTTTCCTCCCTGGTTGGCTCAATCAATCATTTTGGTTTTTCTGTGTGCACCTCGGCGAGTGCGGCCATGACATCGGCGCTGGTCCAGTCGAGATCGCCTTCCACCCACAGGCGAGGCACGAGCGACCGGTCGAGGATAAAAGTCGTCGGCAGCGAGTTCACGCCCCAGGCCTTGGTGACGGCGCGATCGGCATCGAGCAGCACCGGAAATTGGACTGGCGCTGTCTCAAGGAAGCGCTTCACACGAGCGGGCACCTCAGCGACGTTGACAGCCATCACCGACAGCATGAAGCCGCGCTGCTGATCGACGAGCTGGTTGAGGGAGCCAAGCTCTTCGCGGCAAGGCTCACACCAGGTCGCGAAGAAGTGGACGAGGACGACCCGCCCAGCTTGACCCTGTAAGCTCAGTGGCGATCCAGCAAGATCGGGAAGCGTGAAGAAGGGCTTCACGGTGCTCGGCACGACCAGCAGCTGGCGTGGTTCCGGGCTCTCAGAGGGAGAGTTCGCGTACGCTATGCTGCCAAGCCAGGAAAAGAATGCGGGAAGCAGAAGGACCAGCAGGCCAATGCGGCCAGCCAGTCTCGCATATCCTGCACAACGTGAGCCCCGAACCTCGGGAGCGGTGCAACCGCGCATCCAGACTGCAAGAAATAGCAGTAACTACGGATGCGTCAATCGTTGTGGCTCGCATGCGCAATCCCCCCGGGTGCGCGCCGCTACTCTGTCCCCTGAGCCCTCCTGCTCATTCCAACCTGCGTCGTGCTGCCTGACCCAGGCTCGGATGACCGCCGCGGGGCCACTCGCTAAGCTGCCGCAAGTGTCGCTCCGCCATGAAAGGACACGCCGATGACGCCCGCTCTCCCACCGCTCAAGCTGTCCCGTATCGAGTTGTTTGTGTATCGCGCCGCCATCAAGGAGCCGATCGTTACGTCCTTCGGCTCGATCCCGGCACGGGTGGCGCTGTTGGTGCGCATCGAGGATAGCGATGGCGCACATGGATGGGGCGAAGTGTGGGGGAATTTTCCGCCGACCGGCGTCGAGCACAAACTCCGCCTTATCGAAACGATCATTGCTCCCATGATGCTCGGCCGCAACTGGACGACGCCGGAGTCGGCCTGGCTTGATTTGACGGCACGCCTGCGCCGGAACGCGATCCAAAGCGGCGAGCCAGGCAACTTCGCGGCCTGTGTCGCCGGCCTTGACGTGGCCTTGTGGGATCTGGCGGCCCGCAAGGCCCGTATGCCGCTGTGGCAGGCGCTCGGGCGCGTCGACGCACCTACGCCGCTACTCGCTTACGCCAGCAACCTCAATCCGAAGGGCGCGCCGGAAACCGTTCAGCAATGCCGAGAGCGCGGCTATCGCGCCTTCAAGATGAAGGTCGGGTTCGATCTTGCGAGCGACCTCGAGAACGTGCGGCGCATCGTGTCGAACCTGAAGGCGGGTGAGCACTTCATGATCGATGCCAACCAGGCCTGGGACTTGGGATCGGCGCGTACTGCGGTCGAGGCATTCAGTCAATATCCGCTGGATTGGATCGAGGAGGCGATCTGCGCCGATGAACCGGCCGAGCATTGGGCTGAGCTGGCGATGATCTCGCGTGTGCCGCTGGCGGGCGGCGAGAATGTGATGGGTCTTGCCGAGTTCGATGCACTGATCCGGTCAAGGCACCTGAGCGTCATCCAGCCCGACATCTGCAAGTGGGGTGGGCTGTCCGGGTGCCGCATGGTGGCAAACAAGGTCGTGGCCGCAGGGCTTCGCTATTGTCCTCACTGGCTCAACAGTGGCATCGGGTTACATGCCGCAGCTCACCTGCTCTCCGCTGTCGGGGGCACTGGCATGCTCGAGCACGATGCGATGGAGAACCCGCTGCAGGCGGTACTAGCCGAACCCTTTCCGCCTCTTGTCGATGGCCGTTTCACCTTGACGAGTGCTCCGGGGTTGGGGGTCGAGCCCAACCTTGGGGCAGCCAAGGCTTTCCTCGTCACCCACAAGGAGCTGAGGTGACAACGGCGGGCCGCCTGCGGCGATCACTGTATGTCGAGATACTTCTACCCGGCGACGAAGATCGTCCGAGAACCCGATAGAGACGCAGTCTTACCGGCTTGGCTTGATGTAGTCCGGCAGATCGAGCCCCACTCCGACAAGGTGGCCGAAGCATTCTGCGAGATACGCGCGGTCGGTTTCGGGCAGCGGCGGGCTCAAGATCGAGGCGACATTCGACTGCATGTGCGCAATGCTGCTCGTGCCGAACAGCACCACGTCCACGCCCGGCTCGTGGCGCACATAGCGATAGGCGGCGTCGATCAAGCTCGTCGCGCCGCCTGAGTGCACCAGGAAGCCGAGCGGATCGCGTTCTGCACCAAGCGCAGCTGGAACTTGACCCTCCGCCGCCAGCTTGCGCACAGTCTCCGCCAGCAGGTCGGGCTTGGAGAAAATATTGCGTACGACGAACATCAGAAGCGTCCCGACGCCCCTGGCCCGCGTGCGTGGGAAAACAACGCGCCGGGCGTTCTGGTGCATCAGGTGGAAGGCGAGCATGATCACCTCCCAACACGGATCCTCGAGCGCTCGATCGAGCATGGAATGGTCGGCATCGCGGGCGGCCGTCTCGGTGATGCCGAGGTGGCGCAGCTTGCCCTTGGCCTTCTCGGCGAGCAGAGTCGGAACGATCTCCGACCGCGCAGGATCGAGGGCTGCAGGCGCCACCCCGTGCAGCATGAACACGTCGACGTAGTCGGTCCTCAAGTTGCGCAGCGATTGCTCGAGGCTCGCCACGACCTTGGCCGCGGGCTGAACGCCTGTTCCTTGCCGGTCGCCGCTGTGGATGTGCGCCTTGGTCGAGATAACGACCTTGGACCGCTCGTCCGGCCGGAATGCGCGGCCGAGAATCGGCTCGGTACCGTAGAGCGCCGCCGTGTCGAAATAAGTGACACCGAGGTCGAGCGCGGCGCGCACCAGCTCAATCGATTCCGCCTCGCTTTTTCCCGTGCCGAGCCCGATGCGGCTGTTGCCGCCGCAGCCGAGGCCGGCTACGGAAACCTTTAGTCCTGTGCTTCCGAGCGTCGTGTACTGCATCGCTTGCCTTCCGCGGTGTCCTTGGCCGTTCATGGTAGGCCGTAGCGTGAAGTTGGGGCGATGCCCGTAGGACCCGATGCCAGGCAGTAGCTCTCGTCGTCGCCCAATGCGACGAGCCGTGGTGCCTGCTCAGAGCCGGGCAGGGGCCGCACCGGGAGTGGCGCGGCCCCTGATCTGTTACCCGATCAGGCGTGCCACTTGAACTGCTGCTCCTTGCGGGCAGAGCTCTGTGACAGGACGATGTTGACGAGGGCGGGGCCCTTGAATTTCATCGCCTCGTCGAGCGCCTTCTTGATGTCTTTCGGCTCCTTGACGAAGGCCCCGAAGCCGCCGAAGGCCTCCATCATCTTGTCGTAGCGCGCACCGTAGATCAGCGCGTTAGGCTTCAGGTTCATCATCGGGTTCGACGGAATTTCCGGCATGCCGGGCCCGATGCCGCCGTTGTTCAGCACGACGATCTTCACTGGCAGATTGTAGCGGGCCAGCGTCTCCATCTCCATGCCGGAGAAGCCGATCGCCGAGTCACCCGAGAGGTGGATGATCGGCCGGTCGGGATGCACGACGGCTGCCGCGATGGCGTTGCCAAGGCCGAGGCCCATGGTGCCGTAGGTGCCGGCGTTGAGGCACGAGCGGGCGTCGTTGACGTTGAGCATCGTGAGGCCGATGTCCATCGTGCCCGCGCCCTCGGCGGAGAGCACTGCGTTCTTCGGCATCCAGGCGGCGACGTCCTTGAGGGCGCGATAATAGTTGGATGGCCCTTTGTCGTCGTCGAGCTGCGGCTTGATCGTTGCCGCGTTATCGGCCGCCTTCTTGGCCAGCGCCGTGCGCCAAGGTGTATCTTTCGGATAGAACCACTGGCGCTTGGCGAGCGCCTGGTTCATCTGCGTCATGATGGCCTTGCCGTCGCCGACGAGGGCCACCTCGGTCTGCTTGTTGTGATGGATCTCCTCTGGCGAGATGTCGAGCTGGATGACCTTCATGTCCTTCGAGAAGCGCGGTGACTGGCCGAAGTGGAAGATCCAGTTGAAGCGGGCGCCCATCAGGAAGACGACGTCGGCCTGCTGCAGCGCCAGCGTGCGAGCTGCCGCAACCGACAGCGGATGGTCGTCAGGGACGACGCCCTTGCCTTGCGGCGAGCGCACGAATGGAATTTGCGCGCGATCGATGAAGGCGCGCACCTCACTCTCGGCTCGCGACCAAGCCATGCCCTTGCCGACGAGCACGAGCGGGTTCTTGGCCTTCTCGAGCAGATTCAATGCCGCCTCGATGCTCTCCTGCGGAGCTATCATGCGCGGCGGCTCGGGCACACGCTCGACCTCGGTGATCTTGTCGAGGTCGCACTTGCCCTGGATGATGTCATCCGGCATGTCGAGGTAGCAGGCACCGGGACGGCCATAGAGCGCATGCCGCGTTGCCATCTCCACGTAGTAGGGAATGCGCTGCACGCTCTCGATGCCGTGCGCGAACTTGCAGAACGGCGAGGCGATCAGCACCTGGCGCTCCTCCTGGAAGGCGCCCATGCCGCCGCGGTAGGTCTCCGAGGCGCCGCCGATCAGGATCATCGGCCAGCAGTTCTGCTGTGCGTCAGCGAGACCGGCGAGGCCGTGCACGACGCCTGGGCCGGTCACCGTGATGCACACGCCGGGCCGGCCGGTCAGATAGCCGTAGGCGCGGGCCGCGTAGGAGGCGGCCTGCTCGTTGCGCATGCCGATGTAGTTGATGCCCTCTTTCTGTGCTGCTGCGGCGATCGGGCCCACCGGGAATCCGACGACACCGAACATGTGATCGATGCCCTGCTGCTTGAGGCTTCTTGCTATCAGGGTCGCGCCGTCGACTTCGCTCATGGTTTCCTCCTCGTGACCGAATGACTTCAGTTGCGAGAATACGCATCGATGGTGGGATCGCGAAAGGGATTTTGCCGAGGGGAACGCCAGCTACGTCAACCGACACCATCGAACAGGCACGGTAGGAAGGTGGCACCCGGCAAGCGAACTGGAAAACGGACTGTCTACCGCCCGCACGTCTTTAGGGGTCGGCTCGTATGTAGTGGCCGGCCGTGATTGCGATTGGTGTTTTCCGCTTCGACTTGGCCGACATCAGGCGCGCATGAGCTGTTCAACGTCACTGGTCCCGCTCCTGCCAGCCGACGATCCTCGCTCCCGTTGCTGATTGGCTGAAATGCCGCCTGCTCGAAGGCCCCGATATCGTGAGGTGATGCATCCGCCTGAAAACTGACACGACCCATTGCGGGGGAGGGCAGAATCACCAACTAAATATAGCTGTCGTGGTTCTCGGGGCCTGTTCGGCCCTGAGCTAAGAGGGAACCCGGTGCGCCCGTTCTCGGGCCAATCCGGGGCTGCCCCCGCAACTGTAAGCGGCGAGCTCTCGTCCATTCCGCGTCACTGAAACCGTGTCGGTTTCGGGAAGACCGGACGAGAGCAGCGACCCGCGAGCCAGGAGACCTGCCGCGACATCGAAGAACGTCCTCGGGCGGGGTGTCCCGGTGGTCGCTTGCCAGGCTCGCCGGCGCATCTCCTGCGCCATCTCCAGCACGCGTCCGCTCGGCCCATGCCCCCAACACAAAGGGGTCATGCCGATGTCTCTTACTCTCGAAGCGCGGGCCGGCACGCCAGGTCGCAACGGCGGCGCCAGAACGGGTCGCTGCCGAGCCGATTGCTGTCGCACGACCCCCGCCTACCAGGTCATCCGGCGCAACGGCTCGGTCACGCCGTTCGATGCCGCGCAAGATCACCGTCGCCGTGACCAAGGCGTTCCTTGCCGTCGAGGGCGGCCGCGCCGCCGCCTCGCGGCGCGTGCATGAGGTGGTCGAGGAGCTGACGCAGCAGGTCGTGGCCGCTCTGACGCGGCGCGGCGATGCCGGCCGCACCTTCCACATCGAGGAGATCCAGGACCAGGTCGAGCTCGCGTTGATGCGCGGCGAGCATCACAAGGTCGCGCGCGCCTACGTGCTCTATCGCGAGGAGCGGGCCAAAGAGCGGGCCGCCACCGGAAGCCCAATTGCCGCGCGCAACGCTGCGACCCTGCACTCAACGTCAAGCGTGCGGACGGCAGCCTTGCACCGCTCGACGACGCCCGCCTCTTGCGCATCGTCGAGGAGGCCTGCGCGGGACTGAGCGACGTGTCGGCCGAGCCGATCCTCGCCGAGACGCGGCGCAATCTCTACGACGGCATCACGCCCGACGAGCTGGCGCTGGCGCCGATCATGGCCGCGCGTACGCTGATCGAGCAGGAGCCGAACTATGCCTATGTCAGCGCGCGGCTGCTGCTCGACAAGCTGCGCGACTGAGGCCTTGTCCTTCGTTCACGGTCGGCCCGAGCAGGCGACACAGGCCGAGATGGCAGCGCGCTACGCGCGAGTACTTCCCGGCCTATGTCGCGACCGGCATCAAAGCCGAGCTGCTCGATCCGGAGCTTGCGCGCTTCGATCTTGCCACGGCTTGCCGCCGCGCTGAAGCCGGAGCGCGATCTGCAGTTCCAGTTCCTCGGCCTGCAGACGCTCTACGACCGCTATTTCCTGCAGACGCGCGGCATCCGCTTCGAGCTGCCGCAGGCCTTCTTCATGCGCGTCGCCATGGGACTCGCGATGCGCGAGATCGACCGCGAGGCGCGCGCGATCGAGTTCTACGATCTGATCTCGTCGTTCGACTTCATGTGCTCGACGCCGACGCTGTTCAATGCCGGCACGCTCGCGGCCGCAGCTCTCGTCCTGCTTCCTGACGACGGTGTCCGACGATCTCGACGGCATCTTCAAGTCGATCAAGGACAACGCGCTGCTGGCCAAATACTCCGGCGGTCTCGGCAACGACTGGAGCCGCGTGCGCGGCCTCGGCGCGCACATCAAGGGCACCAACGGCGAGAGCCAGGGCGTGGTGCCGTTCCTGAAGGTCGCCAACGACACGGCGATTGCCGTCAACCAGGGCGGCAAGCGCAAGGGCGCGGTGTGCGCCTATCTCGAGACCTGGCACATCGACATCGAGGAGTTCCTCGATCTGCGCAAGAACACCGGCGACGACCGGCGCCGCACGCACGACATGAACACGGCCAACTGGGTGCCGGACCTGTTCATGCAGCGCGTCGCCGAGGACGGCCAATGGACGCTGTTCTCGCCCGACGAGGTGCCCGAGCTGCACGATCTCTACGGCCCGGCCTTCGCCGAGCGCTACCGCTACTACGAGCAGAAGGCCGAGCGCATGGAGATGCGCGTCGCCAAGCGGGTGCGCGCCGTCGACCTGTGGCGGCGCATGCTGACCATGCTGTTCGAGACCGGGCATCCCTGGGTCACGTTCAAGGACCCGTGCAACATCCGCTCGCCGCAGCAGCATTGCGGCGTCATCCATTCCTCGAACCTGTGCACCGAGATCACGCTCAACACCTCGGACGGCGAGGTGGCGGTCTGCAACCTCGGCTCGATCAATCTTGCCGCGCACGTGACGGAGAAGGGCCTCGATCAGGCCCGCTTGGCGCGGACGGTCAACACCGCCATGCGCATGCTCGACAACGTCATCGACATCAATTTCTACACGATCCCGGAGGCGCGCCGCTCCAACCTGCGCCACCGCCCGGTCGGACTCGGCCTGATGGGCTACCAGGACGCGCTGCACGCTCTGCGCATCGCCACTCGGCTCGCGAGGAGGCGGTCGCCTTCGCCGACACCAGCATGGAGGCGATCAGCTACTGCGCGATCTCGGCCTCGGTCGATCTCGCCGCGGAGCGCGGCCGCTATGCCTCGTTCGACGGCTCGCTGTGGAGCCGCGGCATCCTGCCGATCGACTCCCTCAAGCTGCTTGCTGATGCGCGCGGCGAGTACCTGCGGCTCGACACGTCGGCGACGCTCGACTGGCAGTGCCTTGCGCGAGCGCGTCGTGACCGTCGGCATGCGCAATTCCAACGTCATGGCCATCGCGCCGACCGCGACGATCTCCAACATCGTCGGCGTGGCGCAGTCGATCGAGCCGGCGTTCCGCAATCTCTACGTCAAGGCCAACATGTCGGGCGACTTCACGGTCGTGAACCCGTTCCTCGTGCGCGACCTCAAGGCGCGCGGCCTGTGGGACGAGGTGATGATCTCGGACCTCAAGTACTTCGACGGCTGCGCTCGGCCCCATCGACCGCGTGCCGGAGGATCTGAAGGCGCTCTACGCGACCGCCTTCGAGATCGATGCGCATTGGCTGGTCGAAGCGGCCGCCCGCCGGCAGAAGTGGATCGACCAGGCGCAGTCGCTGAACCTCTATCTGGCCGCGCCGAACGGCCGGAAGCTCGACGCGCTCTATCGGCTGGCCTGGGAGCGGGGCCTCAAGACCACCTACTACCTGCGCACGCAGTCGGCGACGCACGTCGAGAAATCGACGCTCAAGGGCACCGACGGCAAGCTCAACGCCGTGTCGGCGACCGGGATGATGTCCGCGCCGGAGGAGCGCGGAGCCGCTGCCGATGCTTGCGTGCTCCATCGACGATCCGACCTGCGAAGCCTGCCAGTAAGCAACAAGAAACGCGGAGATACCGACAATGCTCGACTGGTCCGAACCAGCCGCACCGGAATTGAAGCCTGCGCCGCCCGTTGCGCGCAAAAGCACCGCACCGCCGCTTCCCGCGACGCAACGGGCCTCGGCCAGATCGACCGCGGCGGCGCCCGCGTGTCGGTCGACGACAAGGCGATGATCAACTGCCGCGCCGACGTGAACCAGCTGCTGCCGCTGAAGTACAAGTGGGCGTGGGAGAAGTACCTCGCCGGCTGCAACAACCACTGGATGCCGACGGAAGTGTCGATGCAGGCCGACATCGCGCTGTGGAAGTCGCGCGACGGCCTGACCGAGGACGAGCGCCGCGCCATCAAGCGCAATCTCGGCTTCTTCGCTGCCTCGGAGTCGCTCGTCGCCAACAACATCGTGCTGGCGATCTACCGGCACCTGACCAATCCCGAATGCCGGCAGTACCTGCTGCGCCAGGCCTTCGAGGAGGCCGTGCACACGCACACCTTCCAGTACATCGTCGAAAGCCTCGGCCTCGACGAGGGCGAGCTGTTCAACATGTACCGCGAGGTGCCGTCGATCACCGACAAGGCGGCCTGGGCGCTGAAGCACACGCAGAACCTCGACGATCCCGACTTCAAGACCGGCACGCCCGAGACGGACCAGGCGTTCCTGCGCGATCTCGTCGCCTTCTACGTCGTGTTCGAGGGCATGTGGTTCTACACCGGCTTCGCGCAGATCCTGTCGCTCGGCCGGCGCAACAAGATGGTCGGCATCGCCGAGCAGTACCAGTACATCCTGCGCGACGAGAGCATCCACCTGAACTTCGGCATCGACGTCATCAACCAGATCAAGGCCGAGAACCCGCACCTGTGGACCAAGGCGTTCCAGGACGAGGTGCGCGGCATGCTGCGCGACGGCAGCGGCGCTGGAGGCCGCCTACGGCCGCGACACGATGCCCAAGGGCTTCCTCGGTCTCAACGCCGCTCTGTGCGAGAGCTACATGCATTTCATCGCCAACCGGCGCTGCGCGCAGCTCGGCCTCGCCCCGGTGTTCACGGAGACCGACAATCCGTTCCCGTGGATGTCGGAGGCGATGGACCTCAAGAAGGAGAAGAACTTCTTCGAGACCCGCGTCATCGAGTACCAGAACGGCGGCGCGCTGAGCTGGGAGTGACCGGCAGTTGCGCCTTCAGCCATGGCTCGCACATTGGAAGCACCCCACCCTTCGCGCCGGCTGAGCTAGGGCTGACGATGCCGCCGCATCATCGCCATCTCGTGGTGCTGGAGAACACGCCAAAGCTTCAGAATGTCATCGTCTGCACCCTATGCTCGTGCACCGCTTTCACGATCATCGGCTTGCCGCCGGACTGGTACAAGGATCTCGACTACCGTGCCCGGGCCGTTCGTCAGTCACGTACCGTGCTGCGCGAGATGGGCCTCGACCTGCCGCTCGATGTCGAGATTCGAGTTTGGGACACCACGGCCGACACGCGCTACATGGTGCTGCCTGTACAGCCGCCCGAGACCGTCGGTTGGCCCGAAGAAAAGCTGATCGACATTGTTACAAAAGAATCAATGATCGGGGTTGCGCGTCTGTGAGCCGCGCTTGGGCCCAATAGTTTGAAGGCAGCTCCATGGATGGTATGCACGATCTCGGCGGTCGCCAGGGCTTCGGCCCCATTCGCTACAAGGTCGGCGCGCCGGCTTTTCACGCGGCCTGGGAGAAACGCGTCAACGCGCTCTATTCGATGGCGGTCCGCCGCGGCATTTTCAATATGGACGAATACCGGCACGCCATCGAGCGCATGAACCCGCGCCACTACCTTTCCGCCAGCTATTACGAGCGCTCGCTCACGAGCTTGGCGACGCTGTGTGTCGAAAAGGGTGTGATGACGCGCGAGGAGTTGGAACGGCTCGCCCAGGGCGCGTTCCCCCTCTCCGAACCGGCTGCGCCCGGGCGCACCAACCTGGCGGGGCCAGAACGCCTGCTGCCGGGGGACCGCGTGCGGGTCAAGAATGACTTTTTTGCCGGACATGTCCGCATGCCCGGCTATATCCGCGGCAAACCCGGTATCGTGGTCCGTGAGTCTCCCGCCTATCCCTTTCCCGACGCGCACGCGCATGGCGTGGAAGCGGTCGACGAGCCGACCTACGACGTGGCCTTTCGCACCGAGAATCTGTGGCCGAACGCGGCAGATCCCGCGCTGGTGCATGTCGGCGTCTTTCGCAGCTATCTCGATCGTTTGGATTGACTTCGGCGCGACGGCAAAGCGCAAACGCATGCGGCCGCCCAACTCTGCTGCGCTGAGCACGCTCACTGGATGATGCTCTCGACAGTCTGCCGGAGGTCTGATATCTGAAAATCGCCGACGGTTCCCGCAAGGGAATAACAGGGAATTCGGTGCGCAGGCACAGCCTGCAAGTCCGAAGCTGCCCCCGCAACTGTAAGCGGCGAAGGGTTGCTCGATAAGCCACTGGAGCCATCGACGGTTCCGGGAAGGCGAGCCACCCACAGCGCCGCGAGCCAGGAGACCTACCGCCGGATTGAACCCCATTCGTGCCGGTCGGGGTGCATCGGCGGAGGTCTGAGCATGACGCTGTTCCCGCGCCAAACCCTGGCGCTTCCAATCGCCAATCACACACATCGCCGCGCAGCAGCCTGAAGATGGCACAGCCGCGACGTTTGTCGCGGCCGGATCGTCCTGCCAAGGACAGCCATCGTAGGGCGCGTCTGCACGGATGTACTCCATCTGCATGCTTACGGCGCGGCACTGCAAGGCCCTCCGACGATGGCACCCGGATTGATCCAGGCCGCCTGATCGAGAACGCGTTTCGGGACCGCTCGTCGGCGGACGACCCCGAAACCTACGTGATCGCATGGCTATCCCTCGTGCGCGCCTCTAGCCGATGTGCCATGCGCCGCAGCCGCTCTGGCTGAGCATCTGTCGCGCCTCCAACTTGGCGTGCGCTCGCCATGGCAGCGCCGCTTGATCGAACTCCTCACCTTTGTCGCCAAGCATCGCCGCCGGTCCTCGGCCGGTGGCGCTCTTCGTTCCATCCCATCTGCCGCAAGGAAAGGACTGTCATGACCCAAGCCGCCAATCTCGGATTTCCCCGCATCGGCTCAAGGCGCGAGCTCAAGCAGGCCACCGAAGCCTATTGGAAAGGCAGCATCGATGCGCCCGCGCTGCTCGCGGCCGGTGCGGAACTGCGCGCGCGGCATTGGAAGCTGCAGCGTGACAAGGGAATCTCCATCATCCCGTCGAACGACTTCTCCTTCTACGACCAGATGCTCGACATGACGGCGGCGCTCGGCGCCATCCCGCCGCGCTTTGCGACCGAAGCGAGCGGCCATCCGACCCATCCCAATGGCAGCGCACGCGGTGCCATGGAGGAAGCTGCCCGGGGTGCTGGCCACGTAGAGCTGGATTGCACCTTCGCCATGGCGCGTGGCACCAAAGACGCGCCGGCGATGGAAATGACGAAATGGTTCGACACGAACTACCACTACATCGTGCCGGAGTTTCACAAGGGCCAGACGTTCAAGCTGTCGTCGCGCAAGGCCGTGGACGAATTCAAGGAAGCGAAGGCGCTTGGCATCACCACACGGCCGGTGCTCATCGGGCCGGTGACCTATCTCATGCTTGGCAAAGTGAAGGGCGAGGAATTCGAGCCCATTTCCCTCTTGGATAGACTGCTCCCTGTCTATGCCGAGCTCCTCGGCGCCCTCAAATCCGCTGGCGCGGAATGGGTGCAGATCGACGAGCCCGTGCTTGCCCTCGATCTGTCGCAAGCGCAGAAGCGCGCGCTGCGGCTGGCCTACCGTCAGCTCGCCCTGTCGGCACCGAAGATCATGCTGGCCAGCTATTTCGGCGAGTATGGCGACAACCTGGTCGTCGCGGCCGACCTTTCCGTTTCTGGCCACCATGCCGATCTGGTGCGCGGACGCCCAGACCTCGACAAGCTTCTAAGCACACTCCCCGCAGACCGAGTTCTCTCGCTGGGCGTCGTCGATGGCCGCAACATCTGGCGCGCCAATCTGCACGACGCCTTCGATCTCATCGAGAAGGCGCTGACTGTTCGAAGTGGGGACCTTCTCCAGATTGCTCCGTCCTGCTCGCTCATTCACAGCCCGGTTGATCTCTACGGCGAGGGCAAGCTCGACGGCGAACTAAAGAGCTGGATGGCGTTTGCGACGCAGAAGCTTGGCGAAGTGGCGACGCTCGCGATGGCAGCGACTGAGGGCAAGAAAGCCGCGGAGGCCGCCTTCCTTGCGAGCGATGAGGCCGCCAAGAGACGCGATACTTCGGCTCGGATCCACAATCCGCAGGTGGCCGAGCGCATCGTCGCGGTTACGGAGAAAGACCTCGCGCGGAAAAGTCCGTTCGATGCACGCAGAAAGAAGCAGCGCGGGTTGATTCCGTTGCCGGCCTTCCCCACCACGACGATCGGGTCGTTCCCGCAGACGACGGAGGTGCGGAAGGCCCGCGCCGCGCATCGCAAGGGCGAACTCGACGATGCGGCCTACAACGCGTTTCTGAAGAAGGAGACGGAGAATGCGGTGCGCATCCAGGAGGAATTGGACATCGACGTGCTCGTGCACGGAGAGTTCGAGCGCAACGACATGGTGGAGTATTTCGGCGAGCAGCTGGCCGGCTTCGCCTTCACTCAGAACGGCTGGGTGCAGTCCTACGGCTCGCGCTACGTAAAGCCGCCGGTCATCTTCGGCGACGTGTCACGGCCAAAGCCGATGACGGTCGAGTGGTCAGCCTATGCGCAATCGCTCACCAAGCGGCCCATGAAGGGCATGCTCACGGGTCCGGTGACAATCCTGCAATGGTCGTTCGTGCGCAACGATCAGCCTCGGTCGGCGACCTGCAAGCAGATTGCCCTCGCCATCCGCGACGAAGTGCTCGATCTCGAAAAGGCGGGCATCCGCCTGATCCAGATCGACGAGCCGGCGTTGCGCGAAGGCTTGCCGCTGCGCAATGCGGACCGCGAGAAATATCTGAAATGGGCCGTCGACTGCTTCCGCCTGTCGGCCGGCGGCGTCGCCGATGAGACGCAGATCCACACGCACATGTGCTACTGCGAGTTCAACGACATCATGCCGTCCATCGCCGCCCTCGATGCGGATGTCATCTCGATCGAAACGTCGCGATCCGACATGGAGCTGCTGGAGAGCTTCTCGGACTTCAAGTACCCGAACGATATCGGGCCTGGTGTCTACGACATCCATTCTCCGCGTTGCCCGACCGCAACCGACATGACGACATTGCTAATGAAGGCAAAGCAGCACCTTGCTTTCGATCAGATATGGGTGAACCCGGATTGCGGGCTGAAAACCCGCGGATGGGACGAAGTCAGGCCGGCGTTGGCCAACATGGTCGAGGCGGCTCGCCAATTGCGGTCTGGCACCGCGCAGGCTGCTGAATGAACGTGGCCGCCATTCCATCCTCTGCGACCTGTCTGATCGATATCGTATTCCCCGGCGATACAAATCATCACGGGACGCTCTTCGGCGGTATCGGCCTTGCCTACATGGACAAGGTCGCCTTCATCGCGGCGGCGCGTCATGCCCATGTGGACTTCGTCACGGCGTCGTGTGAGCGCATCGATTTTAAGGCGCCCGCCATTCTCGGCGATATCGTCGAGCTTGAGGGTCGAGTTGTCCGCGTAGGTAAGCGGTCGCTTTCGGCGGAGGTCGAAATGATCGCGGAGGCGCCGCTATCCGGCGAGCGGCGCCTTTGTGGGCGCGGCGTATTCAACATGGTGGCGGTTGGAAAGGGATTGCAAAAGCACGACGGGCGGCTGCCACCGTTGTCGGCGTCATCGGTCACGCGAGTCGATGATCTACGCATGGTCGAGCTGGTCCTTCCCGGAGAGACGAGCCACTACGGTAGCCTCTACGGCGGCAACGCGCTTGCCGCCATGGCAAAGTCGGCATTCGTAGTGGCGACGCGCCACTGCCGAAAAGAGGTCGTTCTGGCGTCTTCGCAAAGGGTGGATTTCGTTAGCCAGATCCAGAAGGGCGAGGTTGTCGAGCTGACGCCACGCCTTTTAAGATTCGGTCGCAGATCGATGACAATCGAAGTCGGACTGTGGGCCGAGAACCTCCAGTCCGGAGAACGTCGTTCCTGCGGACACGGGACGTTTGTCATGGTCGCACTCGAACCAGGCACGAACCCATAACGCGCTGTCGAATTGACTTCGAAGTGGACTATTTGCCTAAAGCACGCAGCGGTCAGAATGTCGGCTTCGACGGATTCAGGTCACGACGCCGACGATCTCGTCATCGGTTGGGAACCGGCCAAGCGTCTGCTTGGAGCACGCTATTCGATCGTCGATGCGGATTTCAAAGACGCCTCCACCTGACCGCCGCAGTGTCACCTTCGCCTCTGGTCGGACCTTGCGGATGAGGTTCGCCGCCTCACGGGCGCGCGGTTCATAGTTTCACTGACCGCAGTATTGGATTTCGACGCGCATCGGCTGGCATCCTTTG
Source organism: uncultured Alphaproteobacteria bacterium (assembly GCA_963840425.1). Classification (GTDB taxonomy): domain Bacteria; phylum Pseudomonadota; class Alphaproteobacteria; order Rhizobiales; family Hyphomicrobiaceae; genus CADEFX01. The sequence continues at coordinate 43,062 of CAWIYZ010000008.1, forward strand.
TTTGCGAGGTGCTAGCCGTACCACAAGGCCGTGCAACCCGCCTGTGACCGCCGTCACTGCCTCCCCGGGCCGAAGGCGCATTGCAACTCACCGTTGCTACGATCCACCGCACAATTTTCTATGGTTGCGAATCTCTACCTAAGGTAGCATTCCCTGCAAGGTGGGAAAGCGGGGAACAACCATGCCGGACACGAAAACGCTCAGTGGGGGCGGCTCGCTGATGACGGCCACCGCCGATCTGGGTGAGGTCGGATATCGGCTTCGCATTTGGACGAATGACAGTGCTGGCTGGCAAATCGGTGACGGTCGCATGGCAACGGACGACATCGACTTGCTGCTGGCAGCCTACGAGTGCAAAGAACAGGTCTACCTCAAGCTGCAGTGCGGCAAGCGCATCCCCATCAGGCTCACGCATGCCTTCGGCGGACAGTTCGTAGTCAACGGTCCAATCGAGGATGCGGCGGTGGCGACCCAAGGATCAAGCGCCGCGCTTTGCGTGGTGCCATCGCAGCGAACCAATTGAGACGCGCCATGGCGAGCCGGCTAAAAGATCTGTGCCCGGTTGTGAGAAAGGATCCAATCAATCAGGTAGCGCCGCTGCAAAGCATTCGGGACGGCGTGCAAAGCCAAAATGCGGATGAAGGCGTCGATCTACATTGTGAGGGTTGTTACGCGATGATGCTTTACGGCATATCGCTGAGAAGCTTGCAGAAGCTCTACTTCAATAGCAAAGGCCCCACGGTCACGCGGTGTGCAGGTTGTGAGCAATACGTGCTGATATCAACGCACGGCTACCGCGACAGAACAGATTTGTAGCTGCCCCTTCGATGCTTCGGGCACACGGCGGCGAAGCAGTGAAGTCACATCGCCAGTTTTGCGGTCCATGAGAAGCTCACCAAGCGGAGCGTCGAGGGTCGATTCCCTTCGCCCGCTCCTTCGGTCTCACGCGCCAACGTCTAGCTCGGCAGCCAGCGCCGCGGCGTCTCGCGCTGATCCTCGTAGGCGGCCTCGAAGATCGGCGCGGCCAGCACCGCCTGCACGTGCAGCGTCCCGCTGGCGCTGTTGCGGAAACCGTGCGAACGGCCGGCCGGAACGACGACTGACTGGCCCGCCGCCAACTGGACACGCTCCTCGCCCAGCCAGAATTCCGCCTCGCCCTCCAGCACCGTCAGCACCTCTTCCACCGCGTGCAGATGCGAGGGCGCCCCACAACCGGGATCGCACCATTGCTCGAAGATGCAGATCTGGGCTGCTTGGGTGACGGCCGAGACCCGCATGCGCGTCAGGACGCCGGCGCGCCATTCCTCCCGCGGCTGGCCCGGATGATCGATGATGCGCATGGACATGGGCTCCAGGGTTGGCGGCCAATTGTGCCCTTCTGGCCTTCGGTCTTCAATACACGCGTTCCTGGCTTGATCGAGCGTCCGCCATCGGGCAGTTCCTCGGCCGGCGGAAGGAGGCTACTCTCTGCTGGTAAGAAACACCGGAGGTCGCCGTGGCGCAGGTAGAGCGCATTGCCGCATTCTGCACCCAGTGCCGCTCGCGCTGCGGCTGCACGGCGGTGGTCGAGGACGGCCGGCTCAGCGGCATCGAGCCCCTCCCCGACCATCCGACCGGCGACAAGCTGTGCCCGAAGGGCCGTGCCGCACCCGAGCTCGTCTACCACAAGGACCGGCTGACGACGCCGCTGCGCCGGACCAATCCCAAAGGCGCCGCTGATCCCGGATGGCAGCCGATCGACTGGAACACGGCGCTCGACGAAATCGCAACGCGTCTCGGCACCATCGCCCGGACGCATGGGCCCGAGCAGGTCGCCTTCTCGGCCACAACGCCGAGCGGCTCGCACATCCAGGATTCCATTGCCTGGATCGAGCGCCTGGTGCGCTGCTACGGCAGCCCGAACACCATCTACGCCACCGAGATCTGCAACTGGCACAAGGACCACGCCGCGCGCTTCACCTACGGCACCGATATCGGCACGCCGGATTTCGCCACGACGGACTGTGTGCTGCTATGGGGCAACAATCCCGCCGCCACCTGGCTCGCCCGCGCCACAGAGGTGCAGAGCGCCGTGAAGCGTGGCGCGCGCATGATCGTGGTCGATCCGCGCCCCACGGCCTTTGCCAAGCGCGCCGATCAATGGCTGCGCGTCAATCCCGGCACGGACCAGGCTCTCGCGCTCGGCCTCGCGCATCTGCTGATAGAACGCGGCGCCTTCGATCGCGCGTTCGTCACACATTGGACCAATGGCCCGCTGCTGGTACGCGACGATACCGGCCGCTTCCTGCGCGAAAGCGATCTCGAGTCCGGCGGGCGCACGCATGTGTGCTTTGCGCGCGAGACCGTCACCGGCCGCCTCCTGCCCTACGACACGTCGCGCGGCGTCTGGCTTACGGGCAATACCGACGCGGAGCTGCGCGCCCGCGCCGAGTTCACTACGGCCAGCGGGACGATCCCCTGCCGCAGCGCCTTCGACCTCTATGCCACGGCAGCAGCAGAGTATCCGCCCGCCCGCGTGCAGGAGATCACCGGTGTGGGGGAGGCCGATCTCGCCAATGCGGCCGAGATCCTGTCGACCTCGCCGACCGTCGCTTACTACGCGTGGAACGGCGTCGGCCAGAGCGTGACGGCGACCCAGACCGACCGTGCCATATCGCTCCTCTATGCGCTGACCGGAAGCTACGGCAAACGCGGCGGTAACGTGCCGGGCGCGGCAGTCAACTTCGGTGACATCTCCGGCCAGGATTTGCTTTCGCCCGAGCAGCGGGCCAAGGCGCTCGGCCTCAGCGAGCGCCCGCTCGGTCCGAGCGTCTCGGGCTGGGTCACGGCGCGCGACGTCTATCGCGCCGTCCTGAATGGCGACCCCTATCCCGTGCGGGCGCTCGTCTCATTCGGCACCAACCTGCTCGTCTCCCAGCCCGACCTGCCATTGGCGACGCGCGCGTTCGAGCAGCTCGAATTTCACGTGCACGCCGACTTCTTTGTCAACGCGACGGCTCGCTACGCCGACATCGTCCTGCCCGTCGCTACATCATGGGAGCGGGAGGGCCTGCGCGCTGGCTTCGACGTGACGCTCGACGGGCTGCGGCGCGTACAATTGCGCCCGCCTGTCATTGCTCCCCTCGCCGAGGCGCGGTCGGACACGGACATCGTGCTGGCGCTGGCCAAGCGCTTGGGGCTAGAGCAGCAGTTCTTCGGCTGCGATGCAGATCGGGGACACGATGCGCTGCTTGCGCCAAGCGGCTTGTCAGTCGCCCGGCTCAGAGCCGTGCCCGAAGGTATCGAGGTCACGACCTCCGTATCGCTCTCCGCTCATGCGCAGCTCGGCGCCGATGGCAATCCACGCGGCTTTCCCACGCCTACAAAGCGGATCGAGATCTATTCCGAGCGCCTCAGGGAGCACGGATATCCGCCCGTCCCATCGCTCGCTCCCGCTGACATGCCTGCACCACCACAGGCTTTTCCCTTACGTTTCAGTTGCGCCAAGACGGTCGCCTACTGCCACAGCCAGCACCGCAACATCGCGTCGCTGCGCCGCCTCGCGCCGCATCCGAGCCTGGAAATGCCGCCCGAGATTGCCGCTGCGCGCAACATCAAACAGGGCGACTGGGTGCGCATCAGCACCCCTTCCGGCACGGCCGTCGCGCGCGCCCATCTCGTTCCCGGCATCGCGCCCGGCACCGTGTTTGGTCAGCACGGCTGGTGGATCGAGGGGCCGGACGGCACGCCCTACGACTCGAGCCAGCCGCTCATGGCCAACATTAATCGCATCATGAGCACAGCGGCCAGAGATCCGGTGAGCGGCTCCATTCCGCTGCGGTCATCCTGGTGCGAGGTGGAGCGGCTTGACGGGTTCGACGCAGGAGCGGGCACGCCCCGGACAAAGGAGGCCGTGCCCGGTTAGGTGTCAGCTGGGGTCACCCGCCCGTCTGCAACCAGCTCAGCGAGGCCGGAAGCCGGACAGTCGACCCATCCAGATTGTTGAGAACCCACACTCCACCCAGCGCAATGGCGCCGGCGACGATCACGCTCGGCAGCGTATTGACCAGCGCGATGAGCAGCGTCGCAAAGGCGGTCAGGATGCGTGTGCTGGCCTCGAAGAGCTGCATGGCGACGCTGTAGAGGGCGTAGATCACTCCACCGGCAATGAGCACGAGCAGAACCTGCTTCCACAACGGCCAGTCCTGCCAAGGCACGCTCATGAGAGTGGTTATCTGGCCGACCGACCATGCCCAGATGAGCTGGATGAATTTGAAGATCGCCGATACACCTTGCTGCACAAATTGCAAAAGCTGATTGAAGATCTGCTGCATAGCCGAAACTCCATATTGGTCAGCCGCGCGGGGCGCGCCGCTGCAGACAGAATGGCATCGCTATGAACGCGTGGAGGTGAGGAGAGTTCCCATGTCGCCTGCAACGTGCCGGATCGCGTTGCCTTGGGTGATGATCGAGAAATTCGTCGGGCTTCGCGGTCGGGACACTAGCGGCGCTTCGACTTGGCCGGCGGGGCCGGCTCGCAGCTCAGCGACAGCACCGAGCGGCAGTGCGGCGGCAGCCGCCACCACGCCTCGTAGACCTGCAATCCTGCGCCAACGAGAACCAGAGCAGTGCCGAGATAGATCGAGGCTGGGCCGCTTCCAAGCTTCGGAAGAAAACGCGGCCCTAGCCCGGCGACGAAAATACCGGCAGCCAGCAACACGATGCCCCATATGGTCAGCATGACAAGCCTCTCCGAAGCTCCAGAACCGGCGATCGACTAGCTCGGTTCCGTGGCAAACACATGGTTGAACGGGGCGTCCGACAAGTCCACTGCCGGCGGAGAACCGCCGGATACTCACAAAAGCGTCATTGGTACTGGTTCCGCCGCCAGCTAGAGCGCACCAGATGGATCGCGAAGGCGATTCCATATGAAGCGATCCTGCTCTAGCATCGAGCAACACCCTCTCGCCACGTTTGTAAACGCGGGCATTGGAAATGCTAATCTCGAGAGAGGTCAGTCACTTGGGTTTGCAGCTCTTCTTGTCCGGAGCAGCCATGCGAGCACCTCTTCGCCACAGCGTACTGCACGTTACTGCGGTTCTTTGGATGGCATTGGCGTCCGTCGTGCTGGCCGCACTGCCGGCAGCCAGAGCGTATGCCCAAGCGCCAAGTGTATCCATCGACGACCTCGTCGCGGCGGTCGTCCAGATAAAAACCTTCATCGACCCGGAAGGGCGCACGGTCGAGAACCTGGGCCGCAATCGCGAAGGTACCGGGATCGTCATCGACACCAATGGCCTTGTCTTGACCATCGGCTACCTGATGGTGGAGGCGCATTCGGCCGAGATCGTCACCAACGATGGCACATCGGTCCCTGCCGACGTGGTCGGATACGATCACGACACCGGCTTCGGCTTGCTGCGGGCGAGCGTGCCGCTGAAAGTGCGGCCCATGCCGCTCGGCAAATCCGGCGAGACCGCGCGCGGCGAGCGCGCCCTGGTGGCCGGATTCGGCGGCACCGATATGGTGCTGCCGGTGCACATCGTCTCCAAGCGGGAGTTCGCCGGCTACTGGGAATACCTGCTGGACGAGGCGCTCTTCACCACGCCACCGCATCCCCGCTGGAGCGGCGCGGCCCTGATCAACCGCGAGGGTAGGCTGCTGGGCATCGGCTCACTCATCGTCGGTGACGCCACCGGCAGTGGTGACGGCGTTCCCGGCAACATGTTCGTACCCATCGACGGCCTGCAGCCCGTCCTCGGCGATCTGCTCTCCGACGGACGCGTCGCGGGGGCCGCACGGCCGTGGATCGGCATCACCACCGATGAGATCGGCGGCCGATTGGTCGTCAGGCGTGTAACGCCCGGTGGCCCGGCCGAGCGCGCGGGTCTGCGCAACGGAGATGTCATTCAGGGTATCGGGGGCGAGGCAGCCCGCGGCCTCGCCGACCTCTACCGCAAGCTGTGGGCGCGCGGGCAGGCTGGCACTGTCATTCCCCTCGACATCACACAGGACGGAACGGCACGGCGCCTCGATGTGACCTCCGTCAGCCGTCGCGCGCACTTGAAGTTGAGATCGACGTTCTAGCAGGCATCATGAAATTTGATCGTATTCCCGTGCGCTCCGCGGCAGGGGCCGTCCTCGCCCACTCGGTGACGACGCCCGGCGGCGTGATCAAGAAGGGGCGCGTCCTGACCGCGGACGAGCTTGCGCGGCTGACCGCGGCCGGCATCGAGGACATCATCGCCGCCCGCCTCGAGCCAGGCGATGTCGGCGAGGACGAGGCGGCCGCCCGTATCGCGCGCGCAGTCGCGGGACCGAACACGCATGGGGCCGCTCCCTTCACCGGGCGCGCCAACCTGTTCGCCGATGTGGCGGGGCTGGCCGAGATCGATGCAGCGCGCGTGCATGCCCTCAACCTCATCGACGAGGGTTTGACCATCGCCACCGTTCCGCGTTTCGAGCGCGTCGCCGCCAACCAGATGGTGGCCACCATCAAGATCATCACCTTCGCCCTGCCCGAGGCGGTGGTGGCGCGTGCCGAGGCAATGGGCCGTGAAGCCGGCGGCCTGGTCCGGATCGCGCCCCTCGCGCAGAAAACGGCCGGCCTCATCATGACGCGGCTGCCGGCCACAAAGAACAATGTGCTGAACAAGCGCCGGCAGGCTATTGCCGGCCGTCTCGAAGCCCTCGGCAGTCGCCTCGGCCCCGTCGAGACCGTGGATCACGACGCGGCGGCTGTGGCTGCCGCCATCGGCCGCATGCACGCTGCCGGCGCCGATCCCATCATCGTCTTCGCCGCTTCGGCGATCGTCGACCGTGGCGATGTGATACCTGCGGGCCTGGTTGCTGCCGGCGGCGACATCCTGCGCTTGGGCATGCCGGTCGATCCGGGCAACCTCATGCTGCTCGGGCGGCTCGGCGGCACCGACGTCATCGGCGCGCCGAGCTGCGCCGCGTCGCCCAAGATCAACGGCTTCGATTGGGTGCTCGAGCGCCGCCTCGCCGGCCTCGATGTGACCTCAGCCGACGTTGCCGCCATGGGCCTTGGCGGCTTGCTCAAGGAAATCGCCACCCGCCCGCAGCCGCGCGAAGGGGACGAGGATGCGGGCCAGCGCCGTGCCCCTCGCATCGCCGCGCTCATTCTCGCCGCAGGCCGCTCGACCCGCTATGGCACCGCCAACAAGCTGCTCGAGGATCTGAATGGCGTGCCGATCGCCCGGCACGTGGTTCGCGCCGCACTACAAAGCCGCGCCCGACCCGTGGTCGTCGTTACCGGACACGAGGCCGAGCGTGTCTCGGGCGCCCTTGCCGGTCTCGATGTGCGCCTCGTCGCCAATCCTGACTATGCTCAGGGTCTCAGCACCTCGCTCAAGGCCGGACTCGGCGCTTTGCCTCCCGACATCGACGGCGTGCTTGTATGCCTCGGCGATATGCCGCAGATCACGGCTAGCCATCTGGACCGGCTGATTTCCGCGTTCGCGCCCAAGGAAGGCCGCTCCATCGCCGTGCCCGTGCACAACGGCAAGCGCGGCAATCCGGTCCTGTTCGGGCGCAGCCTGTTCGCGGAGATGCTCGCAGCGGAGGGCGACACCGGCGCCAGGCACCTGATCGGCCGCCATGCCGAGGAGGTCGCCGAAGTTGACCTCGGCACCAGCGCCATCTTCGTCGATGTCGACACGCCCGATGCGCTGGCGCGGCTGAAACAGACCTGACGGAACGTCCGAGCATCAAACCGGTTGACTGGTAGATCGCAGATGGAGCACCTGCCATGCCGCGCTGTATCGGCATCGACCACCTCGTCATCCGCGTGAAGGATTTCGAGAAGTCGCGAGATTTCTACGACACCGTGCTGGGATGCCTCGGCTTCAAGCGCAAATACGACTTCCACAAGACCGCCGGCTGGAGCAACAGCAAGACGCTGTTCTGGATCGGCGAGGCAGACGCGGAAGGCAAGAAGCATCCCCACCGCATCGGCAATATCGGCTTCCACCATTACGCGTTCGAGTTGAGCAAGCGCAAAGACGTGGACGACCTATATGCCGTGCTGCAGAAGCACAAGGTCAAGGTTGTCGATCCACCTGCCGACTATCCCGACTACGGCGAGGGCTACTACGCCGTGTTCTTCCTCGACCCCGACGGCCTGAAATTGGAAGGCATGGTGTTCGAGCCTCCCGAGCGCAAGAAGAAGCGCCGGACAAAGAAGGCATAACTACAGCCGCAAGTGCGGACCGCGGATCTGGTACAGCGCCAGCGCCGTCGCCACTGCGAGATTGAGCGAGTCCAGCTGGCCCGCCATCGGAATTTTCACGAGCTGCGTGCAGGCGGCCTTCATCTCGTCCGACAGGCCTGAGCCTTCGCTGCCCATCACCAGCATGGCCGGCCCCCGGCAAGTGACCGACCGAAAATCGGCCGTGGCGGAAAGATGCGTGCCGACTACATCACCCGGCCAGCGCTTGATCCAGTCGCGAAATTGTTGCGGCTGCATGCGCACCAGCGGCACGCTGAAGATGGAGCCCATGGTCGCGCGCGTGGCCTCGGGCGAATAGGGATCGCAGCTCGCGCCGATCAGGATGA